>NZ_OX336425.1:0-1388632 GCF_946903285.1 Flavobacterium collinsii | reverse complement strand
GAATGGCAATGAATTTTACCTGCAGCTCCTTTTTATAATTGGATTAGTAATCGTTCTTGCAGGTGTTTTTCCTGCCGTTTACATCTCAAATTTCGAAACACTTAAGGTTTTAAAAGGAAACTTCTCCAGAAGTAAAAGCGGTATCTGGATTCGAAATTCGATGCTTATTTTCCAGTTTGGTATTGCCACTTTTTTTATCATTGGTGCTTTAATCGTGAATTCACAGGTAAGTTATATGATGAATAAGGATCTTGGTTTTAGTGGAGATCAGGTTATTAAAATTCCTTTTAATTATCAGGAATACGACAAGAAATTCCTTAAATATCAAACCACAAAACAAGAACTTTTAAAAATGCCAGGGGTTACAGATGTATCCACCTTTGCCGGTTCTTTTGGAAATAGCACCAACTCCAGTTCAGGATTTACACACAATAGTATTTTTGTACAATCCCGAAATGTCGAAATGGATTTTGGTTTTCTCGATATGATGAAAATAAAAATTGTTCAGGGACGCGATTTATCTCCAAAATTTGCTTCGGATACCATTGACAATTGGCTGGTAAACGAAACTCTTGTTAAAACATTAGGTCTTAAAAACCCTATTAATACGGTTATAACATCGGGTTGGGGAAATGAAAAAGGAAACATGAAATTTAAAATCGTTGGTGTTGTAAAGGATTTTCACATCACGGGATTACAGGACAAAGTACCACCAATGGTTTTTATCAATCTTAAAACTTTAAAGTGGAATAATTATGATAATATTTATGTGAAAGTTTCTCCGAACAACTTAACCGAAACCTTATCAAAATTAGACAAATTCTGGGCAAAAAACATCAACCAAGACTATCCTTTTGAATACGAATTTGTCAATAAAGGCTTTGCCAGAACCTATCAGGAACAGGTAAAACAGAAAAATCTGTTTTTCATTTTAAATCTTGTAGTAATCATCATCGCCATTTTCGGATTGTTTGCTTTGGCGTCCTTTTCAATGGAACGAAGATTGAAAGAAATTGCCATTCGAAAAACATTGGGCGCTGAAACAGATGCTTTATTAAAAGAATTATCCAAGCAATATGTTGGCTTTTGTTTACTGGGATTTGTAATTGGCATCATTCCGGCATATATTTTGCTACAAAAATGGCTGGAAAACTTTGCCTTCCGAATTGGAGTCTCGGTAATTCCATTTAGTATCGCTTTGGCCTCTCTGCTGGCTTTAACACTAATGATCGTTTTAGCAAAAGCCTATCAGGTAACAAAGATCGATATCTTAAAATATTTAAAATACGAATAAACTTGTAGATCATTTTTTTAAGAAACCCGCCAAATCATTACGATGTGGCGGGTTTCTTTTTCCTATTTCGAAACAACAGAATCTGAATACAATAACTTATCCAGTTGTTTATCCCTGTCGTAAACATCAGGGTAAAAACCAATTTCTCCATCATCGTTTACCCAGGCCGTAAAATATCCTATGTAAATTGGAATTTTGGTTTTCAGCATGCAGGTGGTTTCTTTTTCTCCACTCATTGCCTTATCAATTTTATCTACAGGCCAGTCCGGATTATCTTTTAAAATGGCAAGAGCTAAACTTTTTGCCTCCTTTACGTTAATACAGCCGTGACTGAAAATACGTTTTTCAAACTCAAATAAACTTTTGGCCGGAGTATCATGCAAATAAATATCATTGGGATTTGGAAACATAAATTTGACCAATCCCAAAGAATTTTTAGGCCCTGGTTTTTGTCTAACATTCCCTCCGTTCCACTCCATATTATGATCAGCCAGATAATTTTTATCTTCCGCCATTTTCAGTTTCAGCTCATTTTTAATGATACTCTGCGGAACGTACCAATACGGACTAAATACAATTCGATCCATATTACCACTGAAAATTACAGTCTCCGTCATTCGGGTACCTACAAAAACATCTGAGACCAGTTCGTATTTACCGTTTTTCACATAAATCAGCCTGAAAGAAGGAATATTAACCATCACATATTCACTGGCCTTTGCCAATGTTGTTGGTATCCATCTGCAGCGTTCCATATTCAACATGATCGTTTTAATACGATTCCCAATGGGTTCGTTCATTTGGTTGATATGATCACGGGTTATCGCATAATTCAATTTAAGCCCATATCTCTTTTTATACTTTAAAACTCCAGCCATCATTTCCTCATCATATACATGACTTTTCGAGTCCTGTGCCAGATCACCAACCACAAACAAACGCTGTCTGATTTGTTGGACCGTTATACCGCTGTCAAAAGGTTTCAAGTCTTTATAATTGACACTATCAATATCAATTTTTGTCCACTTATTATTTTTTTCGATCGTTCTGTATCTTTTCAATACCGCTTTAAGCTTATAATATTGTCCAAATAAAAGATTTTCATCTTTGTTTAATCGGTCGGGATCAACCATAAGGGAATCCAATATTTTGGAATAAGAAATACTTTTTGCCGGAAGAAACCACCCTATTTTTTTTAGTGTTGCCGGATCAACTCCTGAATAGACATTGCTGGCATAAAACACATACATATTAGATAGTAAAAGTTCCGTATCAATCTGAGGAAGTTCGTTTGTGACATTTTCATTAAAAACGTCGTCTACCAAATCCATATAAGGCATGGTAGCTTTAATTCCCTGCTCATTGAGCAAGCGTACTTTGTGATACAGCAACGCCCCAAATTCGCTCACACTCTTATCGTCATACCAGATTGTTTTAAATTCTTTTTTCTTGTAAAGATCCAGAACATCGCTTTGGTATTTTTTTAAATTGGGATACTTTTTGTAAAACTGATTGATTGATTCAGCATCAACAGCAATTTTAGAAAAATACTTTTTGGATGCCAAGACATTCTCAAGCCCCTTAACTTCATGTTTTACAGTGCTCTCTTTGGAGAAAGATTCAATAGAAAACAGCAAAAAACTAACAGTAATAATTACAGACAAAGAAGTAAAATTTCGCATATTTTTCAGATTTAAATTTTAGAAAATAAATTTTATTCAAAAAATACCAAAAACCTATAATTTACCCAAAGACAAGTTTTCACATACTTTTCAGAATAGTTAGGAATCTCAAATTTGGGGTACTCAAATATAGCTAAGATTATTGACATTTTAACGACCTTATTCTTAAATTTAACCTGATTTCATGTTATGCTTTCTATAAATATTTGCCTGTAAATACAATACGACTTATCCTTTTTTATATTCCGAAATCAAAAAAGGACTATAAGAATCATTTTGACCAATCTCAATATCAATAAATACAATTTAAAAAGGGTTTGAATCCGAACATAATCTGTTATCTTTGCAGTCTGAAATCAGTTTAAATAAATACAATACTTTAAATCGATTTCAATCAATCGAAAATAGTCCATTAAAATGAAATTAGACAGAAAAGAAATTCTTAAAGCTCTAGAAACAATCACTATAGCCGGAGAAGGAAAAAATATGGTTGAAAGCGGCGCTGTTGCCAATGTTATTACTTTTGGTGATGAAGTTGTGGTAGACCTGGTGTTGCATACGCCAGCAATGCATATCAAAAAAAGAGCCGAAGATGATATCAAAAAAACAATTCATGAATTAGTATCTCCTGAAGCAAAAATAAAAGTAAATATTAAAGTAGAAACTCCGGAGAAAAACGAAATTAAAGGTCGTGCTATCCCTGGAATCAAAAATATTATTGCCGTTGCTTCCGGTAAAGGTGGAGTTGGAAAATCGACTGTTACTGCAAATCTTGCCGTAACACTTGCCAAAATGGGCTTTTCGGTTGGGGTTCTTGATGCCGATATATATGGACCATCAATGCCGATTATGTTTGATGTTGAAAACGAAAAACCGGTTTCGATTGTTGTTGACGGAAAATCAAAAATGAAACCTATCGAAAGCTACGAGATCAAAATACTTTCAATTGGTTTCTTTACAGCCCCAAGTCAGGCTGTAATATGGAGAGGTCCAATGGCTGCAAAAGCCCTGAACCAAATGATTTTTGATGCTGATTGGGGAGAATTAGATTTTATGTTAATCGATTTACCTCCGGGAACAGGAGACATCCACCTTTCGATCATGCAATCGTTACCAATTACAGGAGCTGTGGTAGTAAGTACTCCTCAGGCTGTGGCTTTGGCCGATGCTAAAAAAGGAGTGGCGATGTTCATGCAGGACAACATTAATGTACCTGTTTTGGGAATCATAGAAAACATGGCTTATTTTACACCAGCAGAATTACCTGACAATAAATATTATATCTTTGGACAAGAAGGAGCAAAAAATCTTGCCGAAGATTTAAATGTTCCTTTTTTAGGAGAAGTTCCAATTGTACAATCTATTCGTGAAGCTGGTGACTATGGTCGTCCGGCTGCTTTGCAAACTGCTTCGGCAATCGAAACCGTTTTTGAAGAAATTACCCGAAATGTTGTACAGGAAACCGTAAACAGAAATGATAGCTTACCAGCAACCGAAGCCATAAAAATTACAACTATGGCAGGTTGTTCAGCAGTAAAAAAGAATTAATATAATGAGATAATGGGAAAATTAGATAATTAGACAATGTATATAATTGTCCAATTATCTAATTGACAAATTTTCTAATTGATAAAATTATGACAACAGAAGAATTAACAAGCAACGTATTATTGGCTCTTGACGAGATCAGACCTTTTTTAAATTCTGACGGAGGAGACATTACGCTTATTTCGATAGACGATGACAAACACGTTAAGGTTCGTCTTGAAGGAGCATGCATCAGCTGCAGTGTAAATCAAATGACGCTAAAAGCGGGAGTTGAGACAACTATAAAGAAATATGCACCACAAATAGAAACTGTGGTTAATATAATGTAATAAAAAACATAATTTTTCTCAGCATTTCGATTTTATCGATTTAACAAGAATAATAGCGCTTTGTATGGTTTGATTTGCAATTTCACAAAAAAACAATATTAATTAAGCGAGTTATTGCGTATTTAGCAAAAAATAATACAAATATTTAAGAGTTTTAGTTAAGGAATTGTGACATATTTATTTAAATTTGTGACATAACCCTTAAATCTTAAATTTTATGAAGAAGTATTACGCTCTTTTTTTATTATTATTTTGTGTTTCTGTAAACTATGCGCAACAAACCACTCAGACGCTAGTTGTTGATAAAGCCTGGCTAAATGAATCTGAAGAATGGTCAGATTTTAAGTACGCTGGTCAGATTGTATTTTCGACTAACGCAAATGACGAAGAAGGAAGTCTTAGAATAGGAAACTATGATTTTCTGTTTGACATCTGTGGCGGAAAAGCAAAATTTGCCAACAAAGCCACCTATAGTGTTGCACAATTTTTGCACCCAAGAAAAGTATCTGTTACAACAGACAAACAAGGAGTGATGAATTCAACGTATGAAGGTACTTTAGTCTTTCAATCTGATAAAGATTATTATTCCGTAATTGCTATAGTTACAATATTGGAGAAAAACGGAAATATCCTTGGTGTAAAAATGCACCTTAAAGAAGGCAATAAAAAAGAATACGCATTTAGTATCAAAAACAGTTAATATAATTAAGGATTTTTTCACGTTATAAAATCCGAATCAGTAAAATTCCACTAATTAAAATGGATGTATTAATAAAGATTAAAGATCGAGAAGGAGTTATACACGAGTTACAAGCTCCAACTGATATGGCAATGAATATAATGGAGTTGTGCAAAGCATACGAGCTTCCTGTTGAAGGAACCTGTGGCGGAATGGCCATGTGTGCTTCCTGCCAATGTTATGTTTTAAATGATGTTGCGTTACCAGAAATGGGAGATGAAGAAGAAGCCATGCTGTCGGAAGCATTTTATGTTAAATCAAATAGCCGCTTAGGTTGTCAGATTCCAATTACTACTGAATTAGAAGGTCTGGAATTAGAACTAGCCCCGGAATATTAAAACACAAAAAAAGCGAGAACTAAAATTCTCGCTTTTTTTATGAGTTGTAATACTGTACCAATTAAAGATTATGCTTGTAACTCACCCGGATCAAAAGGTTCAAATTCTCTTTCCGAAAATGCTTCTGTTAGGATTCCTGACGAACACAGCCAGGTTATAGCTTCTTCAAGTGTATTCCCTGCTTTGTAGATCATTTCGCTATGCCTTGGCAAAATAAAATATTCATTCTTAAAAAGAATAATTTCATCGCCATCATAAGTATCCCCTATTCTAACAGCATTCAAAACTTCTTCTTTGGTGAGCACCTCTTTTCCTTCGTCCCAGAACCAATACTCTGCTATACGGCTTCTCCATTCTTCCAAGGTTAGTATTATCGTTTCGGGAAGATAGATCCGTACGTAAGTTCCACCCAGGATTCCGCTCCCAAATTCCGAAACATATGCTTTGTAATCTTCATCAAAAGCAATATTTAAGGTTTTCTCACAAGCCAGAATCTCTTCTTCATCTGCTACGAACAAATCGGTTTTATTGGTCTTGTAATTGGGTATTATTTTATAATTATCGAAGTTCATATTATTGCTATTTATAGTAGCTAATTTATGGTTTTTAATTGAAATTTACACATCAAAAAAACCGCAACTGCATTGCTGCAATTACGGTTTTCTCTTTATAACAATTTTATTTAATCTCTGTTTATACCAAACCAGCTGCAATTAAGTATTCAGCGATTTGAATCGTGTTGGTTGCAGCTCCTTTTCTTAAGTTATCAGCAACAATCCATAGGTTTAAAGTATTTGGCTGGCTTTCGTCACGACGAATTCTACCTACAAAAACATCATTTTTACCTTCTGCGTATAATGGCATTGGATAGGTAAAGGTATCTAAATTATCCTGTACTACTACTCCATCAGTATTGTGCAGAATTTCACGAACTTCATTCACATCAAAGTCATTCGTAAACTCAACATTTACAGCCTCACTATGTCCGCCAACAACCGGTACTCGAACCGCTGTAGCTGTGACTCTAATCGTGTTATCCCCAAGAATCTTTTGAGTCTCACGAACTAATTTCATTTCTTCTTTAGTATATCCGTTTTCTTCAAAGCTGTCGCAATGTGGAATAGCATTTCTGTGAATTGGGTACTTGTAAGCCAGTTCTCCCTGAACTCCAGCATACTCATTTTCCAATTGTCTTACCGCTTTTACACCAGTTCCAGTGATTGATTGATAAGTAGAAACGATAACTCTTTTAATATTGTATTTTCTATGCAATGGAGCCAAAGTCAACACCATTTGAATGGTTGAACAGTTTGGGTTTGCAATAATTTTATCTTCTTTGGTTAAAGTCGAAGCATTGATTTCCGGAACTACCAATTTCTTAGTCGGATCCATTCTCCATGCCGAAGAATTATCAATAACAGTTGTTCCGGCTGCAGCAAATTTTGGTGCCCATTCCAGTGAAGTCTCTCCTCCAGCCGAAAAAACAGCAATATCAGCTTTCATATCAACTGCTGTTTGCAATCCTACCACTTTATATTTTGTTCCTTTATACTCGATTTCTTTTCCTACTGATTTCTCAGAAGCTACCGGAATTAACTCTGTAACAGGAAAATTTCTTTCTGCTAAAACTTTAAGCATTACTTCGCCAACCATACCAGTGGCACCTACGACTGCTATTCTCATTTTTATATGTTTAGTATGAATTAATTTATTTTATTATGCAAAAGTATACATAATAAAAGTCAAAACAACGCCCTTCACAAAAAATAACAAAATGTTACAAAACAAACAAATAGTAAAAAAAACCGCCCCAATTAAGGAACGGTTTAGTTAGACTTAGTGTAGCGGAATTATTTTTTAAGCAAATCTCTAATTTGCGTAAGTAACTCTTCTTGAGTTGGTCCGGCAGGTGCCGCAACCACAGTTTCTTTTTTCTTAGCTTTTTCAGCGGCTCTTAGTACAACAAATACAAAAAACGATATAATCACAAAATTAATTATCGCCTGAACCAAATTTCCATACGTAATTACTGCAGCCCCGGCGGCTTTAGCAGCAGCTAAATTTGGATACGTATTACCATCCAGCGTAACAAATTTTTGAGTAAAATCTATTCCTCCTGTAAGTAAACCAACAACTGGCATAATAATATCGTCTACAGCAGAACCTACTATTTTTCCAAATGCGCCACCAATAACGACTGCTGTCGCTAAACTAAGCACATCACCTTTTAGCAAAGAAGCTTTAAAATCTGCAAAAAATCCCATAATCGATTATTTTAGTTTATACTTAATTGATCTCGAAAATACATAATTTTCCTGACAATTTGTTAAGATTATCTAAAAAACACTCTTTTTACCCGTTGCGAGATGCTGGTCATGATTTCATAGGGTATTGTTTTTAAGGCTATTGCCATTTCAACAACTGTTGGATTTTCGCCAAAAATGATTACAGAATCTCCTTCTTTACAATCAATCTCGCTTACATCTACCATGAGCATATCCATACAAACACTTCCTAAAATAAATGCTTTTTGATTCTTAATAACGACATAACCTACCTGATTACCCCATAAACGTGAAATTCCGTCTGCATATCCAATAGGAATTGTAGCGATTCTGGTTTCTTTTTCTGCCATGAAGCGGCGTCCGTAACCAACGCTGTCTCCTGCCGGAATTGTTCTTACCTGAGAAATAATCGATTTTAACGTTCCCACATTTTCGAGGTACTTCTGTTCGGCAGGATCGTTTGATACACCATACAAACCAATGCCCAAGCGCACCATATTGTATTGCGCATCCGGAAAGTTACTTATTCCGGAAGTGTTCAAAATATGGCGAATAGGATTGATATTTAAGGCTGTAATTAATTTTACCGACAAGGTCTCAAACAAGCGAATCTGAGATCGCACAAAATCGAAATGCCTTTCCTCATCGCTTGTTGCCAAATGCGAAAGCACACTTTTTACTTTTACAGTCGAATTCCCTCTCAGTGTTTCAATTAATTCGTCTAAAGTGCTTTCTTCAAAACCCAGACGGTGCATTCCGGTGTCCAGTTTTATGTGAATCGGAAAGTCTTTTAAATTCTTTTCTCTGGCAATTTTTAAAAAAGCTTTTAGTCCCTTAATACTATATATTTCGGGCTCTAAATGGTATTGTATGATTGAAGGGAAGCTGGTCGATTCCGGATTCAGAACCATGATTGGCAGTTTTATTCCGCCGTTTTTAAGTGAAATTCCTTCATCAGCGAATGCCACTCCCAAATAATCTACCTTGTGATGTTCGAGCAATTTGGCAATTTCCAATCCTCCGTTTCCATAACCAAAGGCCTTGACCATTACCATCAGCTTAACGTTTGCCGCTAATTTCGATTTATAATAATTGAGATTGTGACTAATCGAATTCAGGTTAATCTCCAGAATCGTTTCGTGGGTTTTCTCTTCCAGCAACGATACAATTTCTTCAAACTGAAATGACCTTGCTCCTTTGATTAAAATGGTTTCATTTTCGAAGTTCAGACTTTCAATTTCTGCTATAAATTCGGCTGTATTCTGAAAAGTGGTACAGTTCGAAAATTTAGCAGCAAAGGAAGAAATGGTTGATCCGATGCCTATTACTCGGTTTATTTTATTGTCTGCAATTAACTGTGCTACTTTTGTATACAATTCTTCATTAGAAAATCCGCTTTGAAAGATATCCGACAGAATAACCGTTTTTGAGGCGTTTTTTTTCTGCTGGCTTTCTAAAAAATCCAGTGCTATTTTGAGTGACTGGAAGTCTGAACTGTAACTGTCGTCGATAATACTACAATTGTTGATTCCGTTTTTAACCTCAAGACGCATTTGTACGGGATACAGATTTTGAAATCGATTTTGAATGGTTTCTGCATCGTACTTTAGGTAAAGCATAACCAATAAACAGGAGATCGCATTTTCTATGGAAGCTGAATCACTGAATGGGATTTCTAAATCGAAAATTTCATTCCCGTAACGGGCCTGAATACTCGTTGTTTCGTCTTCATTAACTCGCTTCACCACAAAAACATCTGCCGATTCGTCGGTAAAACTCCACGAAAAAAGTACTCTTTCTGATGAAAAATATTCCTGATTTAACTTTACCAGACATTCATCTACAAGTTTATTATTCTGATAGATAATAACAGCTGCATTCTTAAACAGTAGTAATTTTTCATCGATTTTTTCTTCCAGATTTTTAAACCCCTCGTCATGTGCAGAACCGATGTTCGTTAAAACTCCAATATTAGGTTTAATGATTTTTTCGAGTTTCACCATTTCATTAACCGTCGATATTCCGGCTTCGAAAATACCCAGATTATGCTTTTCATTAATGGCAATTACTGACAATGGAACACCCACCTGAGAGTTATAACTTTTAGGGCTTCGGATAATATTATAGTCCGGACTCAGCAGGAAATTCAACCACTCCTTTACAATCGTTTTACCGTTGCTTCCTGTTAATCCGATAATAGGAAAGGTAAACAGATCGCGATAATATCCTGCAAATTCCTGTAAAGCCTGTAACGTATTTTTGACTACTAAAAAACTAGCTTTCCCTTTTACATTCTCGGGAATATACTGTACTACAAAATTTTGAACTCCTTTTTCTATAAGTTCTTCTATATACAAATGAGCATCATTATTAACCCCTGACAGGGCAATAAACAAAGTTTTAGATCCGTTTTGTAAAGAACGGCTGTCGATCGAGATATGATCGACAAAAACATCAGAATCTGAACCAGTCCATTCGGCTTCGAGAACCGGAATCAGGCTTTTTATATTTATGCTCATTAAGATTTTCTTTTTGTCAAATTTAAAAAAAGGTTCGCCAGCAAGTTCACAAATTTTCACTAATTATTTGTGGTGATTTTTACCACCGAAAAATAAAATAGTTAGCCACGAATTGCACATTTTTTTGCTAATCCTTTCCGGTTATTTTTTACGCAGATTTTTTCATATCCAATAAATCGATCTGCTTTAAACAAGTACCTGTCGCATTTAAAAAATAGGGCACAAATTAAAATTTGTGCTAATTCGCGCAATTCGTGGCAAAAAAATATTATTTAGTTATATTTGTTCAACACCTAAAATTACTGTGCTTTGAAAAGAATTCTGCCTATATTCTCTTATATCTTTCATCCAATTTTTGTATCGATGTACGCCACCCTGTTTTACCTTTTTTGCAAGCAGGATCTTTTTAGTACTCAGGAAAAATATTTTGTGTTATTTCAGATTCTGATTATCACTATTCTGGTCCCAATACTGTTCTTCCTTTTGCTTCGTTCAACAGGACATGTAGATTCTGTTATGATTCATGAAACCTCGCAACGCAAAATCCCTCTGATTTTACAGTGTTTTTTATATATTTTACTAGTAAAACGAAGCATTATCATTACGCGATATCCTGAACTGCATTTCTTTTTTCTGGGCGCTTTGTTTAGTACTATACTGGCTCTGGTTTGCTCATTGTTTAAAATAAAAGCAAGTTTACACATGATGGCCCTCAGCGGATTCACCATTTTTGTAATTGGACTAAACATCCATCTTCAGATGCAAAATCCTTACTGGAGTGCTTTCCTGATTTTAATGACGGGAATTGTCGCTTCATCACGCCTAGAAATGGAAGCGCATTCGCCTAATGAATTGGTAATGGGAACTTTTATTGGAATTTTACCGCAGCTATTGTTTTTGTATTTGTGGTTATAAAATGTAGAATATCAATCCGGCATTAAGCGTTCTTACGTTAATATTTTGTCCGGAAACCGTTTTTACGTCTTTAAACAATGGACTTAATCCATAATTGAGATAAAGGTTCCAAGTGTTATACCCTACAGCCAGATATACGCTGTATTGCAATTTGTTTATATCCGGATTGTTCGAAATTTTATACGTTTCTTCCCCGGTATCTAAAATGGATTTGCTAGAGAATACATAGCTTAGTTTAAATCCGCTATAGATTCTCCAGAATTTAGTACTTTCATAAGTCGAATTTCTCCAGCGAAATTCTATTGGCAAATCAACCGAATATTGTTTGTATCTGTTGGACGAAATATCATTATAATCGGTTACTTCATAGGTCAAAGCTCCATCTGCCCCTTTGGCGATAGTTAGATTTTGATTATAATTCTGATAACTCAAACCCAAACCTGTAGCAATAGCAACGGTTCTGCTTTTATTGACTGGCATGTCACGCAGAAAACCGGCAGAAAGTCCGGCAGAAAATTTATTTTGTTTAAGCCCCTGCGGAATCTTTGTCAGAAGATTATAGGTAACCGAAAAATAAAACTGATCTTCCCGATACAAAGAATCGATTTTAACCACAGGCTTCACTTCTGGCTTTACCTCCGGTTTAACTTCCTGGGCAAAAGAATTAAAAAACGATACTAAAAACAAACAACTAAAAAGTAATCGCATATCGTATTTTGGTTTTAAAGAGTTTTTCAAGTAAACGTTTTTTATAGTAGTTTTATTTCAATTACAAATAACCCGTTTGGTGTAATTCATTTTAACACATAGTGACATAGATTCTGTATTCCTAAAAAAGACGTTTCACTTCATTTAAATACACATATCTTACTATGTGAAAGAAATATATTTCTTTTTTTTAATTCTATTTTTTACACTTAAAATCTATATTTCTATATGTTAAATCATTTTTTTGTTAATTACATCCAACGGTTTACAAATATAATATAATGCTAGTTCAGGATGCAATTTGAATGTAATTATTCGCTTTTCGATCCCTAAAAAATGCTTTTTCTAAACTTTTTTCAATGAATCGTTAACAGAATCCAAAAAATAAATCTATTTTTCTCCTTTCTTTTATACCTTTGTCCTTAATGAAAAGAAAACAACTCATACTAAGTGTTTCTTTGGCCCTGATGGTATTGTTCTCAATATTCTTTCAGTCCATACACAGTTATGAGCATATTGTAAAGCAGCTTTCAGAAAAACAATGCCACCACGATTACAATGATCCAAGTGGTGAAATAACACATCAGCACCATAATTATGACTTATGTTATGTTTGTCATTTTGCTTTTGGCAGTTATGTTGTTCCCGAAGAAATGGCACTCCAGTTTCACCATTTCGATAACGAAATTCCCTATTTCTTTACGCTTTCCGAGAGAATCTTTTCATTTTCAGAAAGTGCCTATTTATTACGCGGACCTCCACAAGCTATAGTTTCCTAAATTTCGAAATACACGAAATCAATTCTAAATCTTTTTATCTAATTCTAAAAAAATTAGTGGATTTCCCCATCCTGAAACTTTCAGGATCGGCAAGTTTTACAATTCATTTTAGTTTCTGATTGAGAGGCAAATTCAATTAACTATAGCATCATTTTCAAATGAAAAAACTAATATTAGCCCTTATTTTAGGGTTTACGGGCATTCTTTCTGCTCAAAATTCGGTATCGGGAACTGTAATTGATCTTCAGAACAAACCCTTAGCCGGCGTATCTGTTTATGCAGCTGAACTACACAAAGGAACGACAACAGACGAAAACGGAAAATATGATTTTAAGAATCTTCCTAACGGGAGTTTCCGACTTTCTTTTACGCTTATCAGTTATACAACACAAAGCAAAACAATTACTAGATTACTAAAACAAAACACCTTAGATATCACACTTACCGAATCTGTTTTTGAAATGGATGAAGTGGTGGTTTCAACGCCTTTCAATAAATTGCAATCGCAAAACGTAATGAAAGTGGAACACGAAAGCATTAAAACATTACAGCAAAAAGGAACTTCAACTTTAATTGAAGGTTTGGCAACTATTCCTGGGGTTTCTCAAATTTCTACCGGAACTTCGATTGGGAAACCGGTAATTAGAGGTTTAAGCGGAAATCGCGTTTTAGTATATTCTCAGGGAGTTCGTATCGAAAACCAACAATTTGGAGACGAACACGGACTAGGCCTTAATGATGCCGGTATAGAAAGTGTTGAAGTAATCAAAGGACCTGCCTCTTTATTGTATGGCTCTGATGCTTTAGGTGGGGTCTTATATTTTAATCCTGAAAAATTTGCTGATGCAAATACGTTTAAAGCTAATTTCAGTCAAAAATATTTCACCAATACACAGGGAAGTAACTCTTCTATTGGCTTAAAAACTTCAACAGACAACTGGAAATTCTTAGCCAGAGGAAGTTTCAACACACACTCTGATTACAAAATTGCCGATGGCGACCGCGTTACAAATTCCCGCTATAATGAAACCGATTTTAAAACCGGAGTTGGATACAGCAACTCTAGTTTCTCAAGTGTTTTGCGTTACAATTACAACAAGCTCGACATTGGTATTCCCGAAGAAGGAATCGCTGAACAATCGTCAAGCAAAAATACGATGTTCCCAAGACAAGGAATCTTCAATCATTTATTGAGTTTGAACAATGTGATCTTTTTTCAAAACTCTAAACTGGATGTCGATTTAGGCTACATTGCCAATGACAGAAGCGAATTTGAAGACAGTAATGTTGCTGCACTTCATATGAAACTGAATACTTTTAATTACAATGCCAAATATCATTTCCCAAAATTCGGTAAAATTGAAACGATTGTTGGAGTTCAGGGAATGCATCAGACTAATAAAAATTCTGGGGAAGAATATTTAATTCCGAATGCAACTACAAATGACTTTGGTGCTTTTGGAACTGCAAATTACGAATGGAATAATAATGTTTTACAAGCCGGATTACGTTTTGACAATCGAAAAGTAACTTCTGAAGCTCACGGTACCGAAGGTGAAGAAGGTTATTTTCTGCCTTTAGACCGTTCCTTTGATAGCTTTAATGCTTCTTTGGGATATAAAACCAAACTTGCAGAACCGCTAACACTTCGATTGAATGTAGCAACAGGTTTCAGAGCGCCAAACTTAGCCGAGCTTACTTCAAACGGGGTTCACGAAGGAACAAACCGTTATGAAGTTGGAAATGCTGCTTTAAAAAACGAGCAAAACGTTCAAACTGATTTAAACTTAGAATATAAAAATACACACTTTGAGTTTTTCATCAACGGATTCTACAATCATGTGAACAACTACATTTATACTTCACCAACAGGCGAAGTACGTGATAACAACGATGTTTTTGCTTATATTCAAAATGACGCCAAATTATACGGAGGTGAAGCAGGTTTACACTTTCACCCTCATCCGCTGGACTGGCTGCATTTTGAAACCAGTTTTGAAACGGTAACCGGTAAAAAACAAAACAATGATTACCTGCCTTTAATTCCAGCTAATAACTGGAATAATACTTTACGAACTGAGTTCAAAATCAAAAATTGGTTTGAGGAAGGTTATGCTTCTCTAAATGTTTCTTCTACTTTTAGCCAAAATAATGTAAGTGGTTTTGAAACTGCTTCAAAAGGATATACTTTAGTGAATTTAGGTTTTGGTGGAACAGTAAAACTGGGTAAACATGCTTTTGATGTTAACTTAAACGGAAACAATTTATTGGATAAAAAGTATATTGCTCACCTGTCAAGATTAAAAACGGACGGCATACCAAACATAGGACGAAATATTGTTCTTGGAGTTAACTTCAACTTATAATTTTTAGTTTAACCGCAAAGCACGCAAAGCTTTTTATACATAGCAAAGTTTATCAAAACGCAAAGTTCGCAAAGCTTTGCGAACTTTGCGTTTTCTAATAACTCCAATTAGAAAAAATCTTTGCGTGCTTTGCGGTTAAATACTTACTCATCTCACAAAAAACTTTATTTTTGCTATAACTGTTAAACACAAATTATGAAAAAAACATTTCTTCTAATGGCAATCACAACTGCAGGAATTTCGTTCGGGCAAAGCAAAATTCAGTATCCCGAAACTAAAAAAGGTGAAACTGTTGATGTGTATTTTGACACTAAAGTAAGCGATCCGTATCGTTGGCTTGAAGATGACAAATCAGCTGAAACAGCAGCCTGGGTGAAAGCTCAAAACGAGGTAACTTATGGTTATTTAGATAAAATTCCATTCCGCGATGAACTTAAGAAACGCATGGAAAAATTATGGAACTACGAGAAAATCAGTGCTCCATTTGTAGAAGGAAAATTTACGTATTATTCTAAAAATAACGGACTTCAGAATCAATCTGTAGTATATAGAAAAGGTAAGGACGGCAAAGAAGAGGTTTTCTTAGATCCAAATACTTTTTCTAAAGACGGAACAACTTCTCTTGGTGGATTAAATTTCTCTAAAGACGGCTCAAAAGCTGCTTACGCTATTTCTGAAGGAGGAAGCGACTGGAGAAAAGTAATCATTATCGATGCTATCTCTAAAAAGGTTTTAGAAGATACTTTGGTTGATGTAAAATTTAGCGGTGTTTCATGGCATGGCAACACTGGATTCTACTACTCCAGTTACGACAAACCAAAAGGAAGCGAATTATCCGCAAAAACCGATCAGCATAAATTGTATTTCCACAAACTTGGAACTTCTCAAAAAGAAGACAAAGTTATCTATGGAGCCGATCAGAAACGCAGGTATATAGGTGGCTATGTTACCGAAGATGACAAATACCTGGTGATTTCTGCTGCCAATTCTACTTACGGAAATGAGTTATTCATTAAAGACCTTACGAAAGTGAATAGTCCGATTGTAACTATTGTAGACAATTTTAACAGCAATAATCAGATTATCGAGAATGAAGGAACTAAATTGTTTATCGAAACAGACTTAAAAGCACCAAACACACGTGTGGTTACGGTTGATGTAAGCAATCCAAAACCTGAAAACTGGAAAGATTTCATCAAAGAAACTAAGGACATCCTGTCTCCTTCAACCGGTGGAGGATTCTTCTTTGCGAATTATACCAAAGATGCTGTTTCGTTTGTACAACAGTACGATTACAATGGAAAATTAATCCGCGAAATCAAACTTCCGGCAGTAGGAACTGCAGGCGGATTTGGAGGAAAAAAAGAAGAGAAAACTTTATACTATAGCTTTACAAATTACACAACTCCGGGAACAATTTATTCTTTCGAACCAAAATCCGGGAAGTCTGAAGTATATGAAAAACCGAAAGTTGATTTTAAAAGCGAGGATTACGAATCAAAACAAGTATTCTACACTTCAAAAGACGGTACAAAAATCCCGATGATTATCACGTATAAAAAAGGATTAAAATTAGACGGTAAAAACCCAACAATGCTTTATGGATACGGAGGATTCAACGTTAGTTTAACTCCAAGTTTCAGTGTTGCAAATGCCGTTTGGTTAGAAAACGGCGGGGTTTATGCTGTTGCCAATCTAAGAGGTGGCGGTGAATATGGTAAAAAATGGCACGATGCCGGAACTAAATTGCAAAAGCAAAATGTGTTTGACGATTTTATTGCTGCAGGCGAATATTTGATTGCACAAAAATATACTTCTTCTGATTTCCTTGCCATTCGCGGAGCTTCTAACGGAGGTCTGCTAGTTGGAGCAACCATGACACAGCGTCCTGATTTGATGAAAGTTGCTTTACCGGCTGTTGGTGTAATGGATATGCTACGTTACCATACCTTTACTGCTGGTGCTGGTTGGGCTTACGATTACGGAACTTCTCAGGACAATAAAGAAATGTTTGAGTACCTTAAAGGATACTCTCCGGTACAAAACGTAAAAAAAGGTGTTCAGTACCCTGCAACTATGGTAACAACAGGTGATCACGATGACCGTGTAGTTCCTGCGCACAGTTTTAAATTTGCTGCCGAATTGCAAGAGAAACAAACTGGAAACACCCCTGTTTTAATTCGTATTGATGTAAAAGCAGGTCATGGAGCAGGTAAATCTGTTGCCGCAAGTATTCAGGAAAACGTAGACATCCAAGCGTTTACACTTTATAATATGGGTTTTAAAGCTTTACCTAAAAAGTAATACTTTAAGCTAAGTTTTTTAGCCACGAATTCACGAATTATTTTGTGAGTTCGTGGCTTTGTTTTTTTAGCCACGAATTTCACGAATTTTCACGAATTTCTTTTCTTCATCTGTTTGATTGTTTCATGCAGATCGCTTCGTCTATTCGCTGTTGCTCATGTCCGCACATTTAGGCAAACCTAAGTGAATTGAATTAAAAAGATCTTTAAACATCTGCTCAAATCCTTTTAAATCTGCGTGAAAAATAATTCATAACAAATATTCTAACCACAAAGAATTAGTAAAAATTAGTGTAATTCGTGGCAAACTTTTTAAATTTGAAAAAATAAAATCTAAAACATGAAAATTGTAAAATGGGGAATAATAGGCTGCGGTAATGTAACTGAAGTTAAAAGTGGTCCTGCTTTTCAGAAAGCTTCAAATTCAGCTTTAGTTGCTGTTATGCGCAGAGATGCTGCTCTGGCTGAAGATTATGCCAAACGCCATAATGTTCCTAAATGGTACTCCAACGCCATCGATCTAATTAACGATCCTGAAGTTGATGCCGTTTATATTGCTACACCCCCATCTTCCCATAAAGAATACACTATTTTATGTGCCAAAGCTGGGAAACCTGTCTACGTAGAAAAACCAATGGCTTTAAATTTTGAAGAATGCAACGAAATGATTCGTGTTTGCAAAGAACATGATGTACCATTGTTTGTTGCCTATTATAGAAGGTGCCTTCCAAGATTCCTGAAGATAAAAGAACTTATAGAACAAGGTAAAATAGGAACTGTCAGGCATGTAAATTGTGTTTTATACCATCCATTTGAGAAGCGTTACGACGACGAAATCAACTTGCCCTGGACGGTTTTACCACACATTTCCGGTGGTGGAATATTTGTCGATTTGGCTTGTCATACCTTAGATTTTCTTGATTTCGTGTTTGGCCCTATAAAATCAGTTCGCGGACACGCTAGCTCACAGCTGAAAGCCTATCCGGCAGAAGATTCGGTTTCTATGTCATTTTTGTTCGAGAACGGAATTCATGGAACCGGTTTATGGAATTTTGCCAGTTTTGAGCGTTACGATAATACCGATATTGTAGGCGATAAAGGCAAAATTTCGTTCTCTACTTTTGGGAATGACCCAATTCATATTCAGTATGCAAATGGTGAAAAAGAAAGTATTACGATCGAAAATCCGCTTCACATTCAATTACCACTTGTTGAAACCGTGGTAGCAGAAATTTTAGGCAAAGACGATTTCTCACCATCAAAAGGAACAACAGCCGCAAGAACCACATGGGTTATTGATGAAGTTTTGGAGGAATTTAGAAACTCTAGATAAAGAGCAAGCCCATTTTATTTCACGCAGATCCTGCAGATCTAGCAAATTTTTTCCTGCGATCATTAGTCTTGACCTCAATATTGTCATTTCGACTGAAAGGAGAAATCACATTAGTAGCTCGTCAAAGATTGGCGACTTTCTGTACGGAGTTTCTTTGCGGAATTGTTTGTGCGATTTCTCCTTTCAGTCGAAATGACAGGAAGCAAAAAAAGAGGATATTCATTTCGAATATCCTCTTTTTCTATAAAAACTAAGAAAATTACTCCCAGTTTTTCTGATTTTCATATCTTCGCAGTCCTAAACATCGAGAATATGAATACAACAAAACTTTTTGCCCGCATGGTATGCTGGCGGTATTGGAAACAACTGCAACGCGTTCTCGAAGGCGTAGGACAGCTAACCCATGCGGGTTATTTATTTCCTAAATTTCGAGATTATGAGTACAAACACCTTCAACAAAGAAACCGAATTGAGGTTAGCTGATTTTTTCAGCAATTCGATCGATCCTGAAACAATGGCCAAAACCATTCGTCAGGTAAACTATGCACTTGCCTTAAGCGTAATGCAGGAACACGAATCCCTACAATCCGAGAGGACCAACCTCCAAAATGGATTTTACTGGCTCAATCAATTAGCCGAAATTTTAAATCCTTATCTGGATGTGAATGATTAAAAAAATTGCAAAGCCACTATAGAAAGTGGCTTTTTTTTGTTTTTATCCCTTACTCTTTTGTTTCGTTTTTAATTTCGATAAAAGGGAGACTCGAGCGATAGCGAATAGACGAATTAAATCGCACAAAAAACTGCTCATATGCAGTCTCCAATCTTTGTCGAACTACTAGTGTGATTTGCTTCGCCTGTTCGCTATCGCTCGAGTCTCCCTTCGGTCGAAATGACAAATTAAATGAAAACATTCTTATGAAAATGAATGTCCTAGCCCCGATAGGAGTGGAAATCCTTTTGTGACGGGGTTCGCCACAAAAGATTGGAACGGATAGCGGGATTAGCTCCTGAAAAAAAAGATTCGGTTTCGCTTAAAAAATCCAGATGAAAGGATTGTACAAAAAAAGAGGATATCCGTTATGAATATCCTCTTTTTTCTAAAAACTAAAAAACTACTATAAAATTATAGGCTGTATTTAAGACCTAAAGTCAATCCTAAACCTGAAATTCCAACGTAAGAACTTAATTCATTCATTGGTTTAGTAGAATCGTATCCTGCTGGATTATATTCTTTATTATTAGAGCTTCCATCTAAATGATCTACATATTTAGTATGAATTGCAGAGTATGAAGCCGTTCTGAAAGCAGTTGTTTCATTTAATTTATCTACACCATTTTCAGTATATATTGTAGTTTCTTTAGTTTTTCCGTGCACAGTAAAGTTACGGTATTCTAATTCTGCGAAAGCAGAAATATGTTTTCCTAATTTATAAGAAGTTCCTAAAGATGCCATAAATCCAAGTGTCGGATTTGGCTTAACCACATCTTTTGAAAAAGCATTTGTTGAAGCAACTTGATTAGCTCCTACAAACGTCGAATATTGTCTATCCGTTTTAATATCTAATGTACCATGAACCGGAACAATAACTCCAACTTTAGTATATGGTTCAAAACCATGAGATTCTCCTAAGAACATTACAATTGCCGGAGCTAAGTCAAAAGCTTTAATTTCTCCATTTGCTGTAAAACTTACATAAGTAGCTGCTGGGCTCGTAGCTGGATTATATGAAATAAGTCTGTTTGTTGTTTGTGACATCGTTTTTTCATTACTTACATAATAGTTCGCTGACATTTCAACTCCTAAACGTGCTGAAAATCTATAACCTGCAGTAATTCCACTTCTAAAACCTTGTCCAAAAGACCCTGTAACACTTTCTCTAGATGCTAATTTATTATTTGCTAAAGTACCTGCATAAACATCTCTGTTTGGCAATTGACCTCCAACAACAGGAAATTCTGTAGAAGCAGTTTGATTAAAATAAGATGCTCCTAATTTAAAATACCAACTTTCTGGTTTATCTGCTTTTTCTGTTTGCGCCATTGTGGCCATAGAGCAAATTAATAATCCTAATAAAAATAGGTTCTTTTTCATAATTTTGATTTAATTAATTTTTACAAACATAGATTATTTTAACATAATCTTCTGGTTTGCGATGTTAGACTTGGAACGAAATCGTTGTAATTTTAGGCAATATTACTAAAAAACTATTATGCATGCATAATTTTAACTTAAAAAAAATGCATTCTTTTAAATTTTAACTGTTAAAATTTAGTTTAGCTTAAAATTTACCTGCATTTTTTCCAATTCTATCAATAACTCCGTTGAGATTTTGACTTTTAGCCTGCGACTTGGCATCGTTAATTTGGTCACAACCTTAATTTCCTCGACCTCATTTACTTCCTGAATCTTTGTTTCTTCAATTCCATCATCTTCCCGATCATTTTCATCCACAAAAACGGCATCATCAGTTTCCTCAAAATCTGTTGGCGTTTCTACCTCAACCAATCTCTTTACTTTTTCTAATTCCATGATCTCAAAAGTCACTGAATTATCGCCTTTATTCTCACTAAACAAATGACTTAATTGATGAATAAATTCGGTCCCCAAGTCTTTTATGTTTAATAGCAAAATCAATTTTTTAGCAAAAGCTTCCAGAATATCCTGCAATTGTCTTATTTCAACAAATTGCATTCTTGGATCAGATTTTTTACCCGTATCATGATTCACCCATCCATCTTTTATCAATATTTTGATGAAAGCAAAATTATTCTGAATTAGGAAATGGCGGAATTTTAAATACTCTTCACCAAAGATCTTGAACTCATAACTTTCATCATAACCTTCTAAATTAAATACAGCCCAGCCCTTTCCGTTTTTAGCCACACGATGCTGAACATTATTTATGATTCCGGCAAAATTTAAATTTTTACCCACATATTCATTCATACTTTTCAGGGATTCTAATCGAGAGTTACAGAAGTATTTCATCTCGAATCTAAAATCGTCCAACGGATGTCCTGAAATATAGATTCCGACTACTTCTTTTTCCTTTGCCAGTTTTTCCATGGTACTCCAGTCTTCACATGGAGGCACAACAGGTTCGGCAATCTGCACTTCACTCGCTTCCCCAAATAAACTTACCTGTGACGAGTTTTCGTTTTCCTGAAATTTCGATCCGTAACGCATTGCTTTTTCATAAAACGTAATTCCGTCGCCATCATCATGAAAATACTGTGCTCTTGTTGTTCCTTCAAATGAATCAAAACCACCGGCCAAAGCCAGGTTTTCAATTGCTTTTTTATTGGCAGCACGCAAATCAATACGCTTAGCCAAGTCAAAAATCGATTTGTATCTTCCGTCCTTTCTGTTTTCTACAATAGTTGCAACTGCTCCGGAACCCACTCCTTTAATCGCTCCCATTCCAAAACGAACCGCATATTCATCATTTACGGTAAATTTATAATAGGATTCGTTTACATCCGGTCCTAAAACCTGTAATCCCATTCGTTTACATTCTTCCATAAAAAACGATACTTGTTTAATATCGTTCATGTTATTGGAAAGAACCGCCGCCATATATTCTGCCGGATAATGTGCCTTTAAGTAAGCTGTCTGATAAGCAATCCAGGCATAACAAGTCGAGTGCGATTTGTTGAAGGCGTAACTCGCAAAGGCTTCCCAGTCTTTCCAAATTTTCTCCAAAACTTTTGCATCATGACCCTTTTTTGCTGCCTGCTCCACAAATTTAGGCTTCATCTTGTCCAGTACGTCCTTTTGTTTCTTACCCATCGCCTTACGCAAAACGTCGGCCTCACCTTTTGTAAAGTCAGCCAGCGATTGCGACAAAAGCATTACCTGCTCTTGATAAACCGTAATTCCGTAGGTTTCTCCTAAATATTCTTCACAGGCATCTAAATCGTATTTAATTTCCTCTTCTCCATTTTTTCTTCGAACGAAAGACGGAATATATTCCAAAGGTCCCGGACGATACAAGGCATTCATTGCAATTAAATCTCCAAAAACCGTAGGTTTCAGATCCTTCATATACTTCTGCATTCCGGGTGACTCATACTGGAAGATTCCAACCGTTTCTCCTCTTTGGAAAAGTGCATAAGTCTCAACATCATCAATCGGGAATGTATCGGGGTCCAGATCAATTCCGTTTCTATATTTCACCAGTTTAACGGTGTCTTTTATCAGAGTAAGGGTCTTCAGACCCAAGAAGTCCATTTTCAGCAATCCTGCACTTTCTGCAACCGAGTTATCAAACTGGGTCACGTACAAATCAGAATCTTTTGCTGTGGTAACGGGAACGAAATTCGTAATGTCCGATGGCGTAATAATTACCCCACAGGCATGAATTCCGGTATTTCGCATCGATCCTTCAAGGATTTTTGCTTGTTGAATGGTTTCTCCTGCCAAATCATCTTCATTGGCAATAGCAATCAATTCTTTTACATTATCATATTCATCGGAACGAAGTGCTTTTTTAACCTCATCTTCACTCTCCGAAATAAAACGTGCTAAATTCCACTTTGATGGCATCATTGCCGGAATCAGTTTTGCAATTCTATCTGCCTCAAACAATGGTAAATCCAGTACACGAGCCGTATCACGAATAGCAGATTTGGTCGCCATTTTACCATAGGTAATAATTTGCGCTACCTGATTCTGACCATATTTATTAATTACGTACTCCATAACACGACCACGGCCCTCGTCATCAAAATCGATATCAATATCGGGCATCGATACACGATCCGGATTTAAGAAACGCTCAAAAAGCAAATCGTACTTGATAGGGTCGATATTGGTAATTCCTAAACAATACGCCACCGCAGAACCGGCAGCAGATCCACGACCGGGACCAACCGAAACATCCATATTTCTGGCTTCGGCGATAAAATCCTGAACGATCAAAAAGTAACCCGGATATCCGGAGTTCGAAATGGTCAGGAGCTCAAAATCCAAACGTTCCTGAATCGACTCTGTAATTTCGCCGTATCGCTTTTTTGCCCCCACCATAGTAAGATGGCGCAAATATTTATTCTCTCCCCTAACACCTCCATCAGCTTCATCTTCGGCAACCACAAACTCTTCCGGAATATCAAATTTAGGAAGCAATACATCGCGATAAAGCGAATATCCTTCAACTTTATCAATGATTTCCTGAATGTTAATGATCGCATCCGGCAAATCGGCAAAGAGCTTTTTCATCTCTTCTCCCGACTTATAGTAATACTCCTGATTTGGTAATCCGTAACGATATCCTCGACCACGTCCAATTGGCGTTGCTTGTTTTTCACCGTCTTTTACACACAACAAAATGTCGTGGGCATTGGCATCTTCTTTATTTAAATAGTAAGTATTATTGGTGGCAATTAATTTAACATCATGCTTTTTAGAAAATTCAATCAGTGTTTTGTTTACACGATTTTCATCTTCCTGATTATGGCGCATGACTTCCAGATAAAAATCATCTCCAAATTGCTCTTTCCACCAGATCAGAGCTTCTTCAGCCTGATTCTCACCAACGTTCAGAATTTTACTTGGAATCTCTCCATATAAATTCCCGGACAAAACCATGATATCTTCTTTGTATTTCTCGACAATTTTTCGATCAATCCTCGGAACATAATAAAATCCGTTTGTAAAAGCGATCGACGACATTTTTGCCAGATTGTGGTAACCATTTTTATTTTTGGCTAATAATACGATCTGGTTTCCGTTGTCTTTTTTACTTTTATCTAAGTGATTCTCACAAACATTAAATTCGCAACCTACTATTGGCTTTATCTCTGTTTCCGTTGGTTCCTCTCCTGCTTCCACCAAAGCTTTATTTTTGGCTGATGCCCCTTTATTGTGGTTCATAACGGCGCTCACAAAGTGAAAAGCCCCCATCATGTTTCCAGTATCCGTCATCGCAACGGCAGGCATTCCGTTTTTGGCTGTAGCCGAAACAATATTCCCAATACCTATAGTAGATTGTAGAACCGAAAATTGAGTATGATTGTGTAAATGTGCATATTTTGCCTCTTTAAAATCTTCTCTGTCAGAATGCGAAACGGTAGGTTCTTGTCCAACAGATTCTAAAGCCTTTAATTGCTCTCTGATTTTATCAGAAGCTTTTTTTAGGTTAATATGTTTTAAACCGATTAACGGAAACTCCTGAGGATTTCTGCTTTGAAATTCCTTAAAATAATCCTTCGGAACATCCAGTTCTTCTTTAGTAAAAACTTCTCTTCTTATTAATTCCAGAAAACAACGCGTAGTTGCCTCAACGTCGGCAGTTGCGTTGTGCGCTTCTGCGAAAGGTTTATTAAAAAGATATTCATGTAATTCTGTTAACGTTGGCAATTTGAATCTTCCTCCACGTCCTCCCGGAAGTTTTAATAATGAAGCGGTAACTTCTGTACAAGTATCCAAAACCGGCATTGAACTCATAGGAGAATCCACTCCCATTCTATGAAATTCGGCTCCCATAATATTGACGTCAAAACCTAAATTCTGACCTACAATAAATTTGGTTTTACTTAAAGCAATATTGAATTTCTCCAAAACTTCTGCCAGAGTGATTCCATCGGCATCTGCCAGCTCTGTCGAAATTCCGTGAATACGTTCTGCATCATACGGAATATTAAATCCGTCAGGCTTCACCAGGTAATCCTGATGTTCTATAAGCTGCCCCATTTCGTCATGCAGCTGCCATGCGATCTGAATACAGCGGGGCCAGTTATCAGAATCAGTTATTGGAGCATCCCAACGTTTTGGTAATCCAGTAGTTTCGGTATCGAATATTAAGTACATAGGTATAAAAAGACAAATTTAAAATTCCAAATTCCAAGTTTCGCATCGCATAAATCGTTGATTTTATGAACTATAAAAAAACTTGAGATACAAAATTGAGGAAGTTCAAATTTAGTCTTTTTTTTAGAGAAAGAGCGCAGGATTTTATCAACACCTCTCAATATTTTTTATTCTTTCCCATTTACAAAAACCATCAGCGAAATAGCTAAATACGGAATGTCTTTCAGAATAAAAAAATCAGTTACCGGAAAACCTTCCACCATTTTAAAAACTCCCGGAGTGGTCACTAAAAAACTCAGTGTCGTTACAAATATAATCGCTGAAGCAAAACCGGCATAAAAACCAATTCTTCTTACAAACAAAGAGGCCAGTAAACCAATCCCGGTCAGTACTTCGAAAATTCCGATAAGGTTTGAAACCTGCTGAACCGACATTACTTTGTACATCCAGCCCATGGCAAAATGATTTTCAACCAATTCTTTTATCGCTCCGGCTTCAACTGCTGTGAACTTAAAAAGCCCAACCCATAGCAAAATGATTACAGTTCCTAAAACTCCCAGCTTGTACGCAAATTCATTTAAATTCATAATGTTATTTTTAAAAATTAGAATGTTCAAAATTAGCGCTTGCTTTTAAAAGCAAATGTCAGATACCCGTCATTACCTATTAATTTGTTCCTAAACAATCCCACTCCTTTTCATTTAATTTCATTCTAAAAAAGAAAAAAATACAACTCTTGGATGTCGTATTATTTCCATTAAAAAAATACAATCGAACAAAGCTGTTAAATGCATCTAAGCGTCCTCAAAAAGTGCCTGTATTTGATATTCCGAAAACTTAAAAAAGAATCAAAAACCAACAATTACTGCCGTTTTTATTGATTTTGTTACATTTTTAAAATGAAAACATCATATTTCATAGTGATTTATAGAGGATTCCATCAACTATTAAGAACCAAAGCAGTTCGCTAAAAATTAATCCGAAAAAGAAAAACAAAACCAATTTCTTATTCCTTTTACCATTCAAAACCGATCGCACTAAAGCCAATCCTAATTTGTATTTTCAGTTTGGGTATCGTATATAATGAAATATTGAAATTGACCACCTTGAAGCTTTTTCTAATTTTGTTTTCCTATTATATAAGCAGGAGATCGCTGTGGTTATAGAAATTACAATTAAAAAAATAAAAAATGAGTAAGACATTATTTGACAAAGTATGGGATTCACATGTAGTGCGTAAAATTGAAGATGGACCAGATGTGTTTTTTATTGACCGCCATTTCATTCACGAAGTTACAAGTCCTGTTGCTTTTTTAGGATTAAAAGCCAGAGGCGTTTCCGTTTTATACCCGGAGCGTACTTTTGCAACCGCCGACCACAATACACCAACTATAAACCAACATTTACCAGTTCAGGATCCTTTATCAGCCAATCAGCTTCAGGCTCTTGAAGACAATGCCAATGAATACGGAATTTCACACTGGGGATTGGGACATATTAAAAATGGAATTGTACACGTAGTAGGCCCTGAAAACGGAATTACTTTGCCAGGTGCTACTATTGTTTGCGGAGATTCACACACCTCTACTCACGGTGCTTTTGGAGCAATTGCTTTTGGGATCGGAACTTCTGAGGTTGAAATGGTACTTTCTACTCAATGTATCATGCAGCCAAAACCAAAGAAAATGCGTATCAACGTAAATGGTCAATTAAGCAAAGGTGTTGGTCCAAAAGATGTTGCACTTTATATTATTGCTCAGTTAACTACTTCAGGTGGAACGGGTTATTTTGTTGAATATGCCGGAGATGTTTTCGAAAATATGACCATGGAAGGCCGTATGACGGTTTGTAACCTAAGTATTGAAATGGGTGCCCGAGGAGGAATGATCGCTCCTGACCAAACCACTTTTGATTTCCTTGAAGGAAAACTATATGCTCCAAAAGGAGATGCCTGGGACAAAGCGGTTTCCTACTGGAAAACATTAAAAACAGATTCGGATGCTGTTTTTGACGCCGAATTGAACATCAATGCTTCAGATATTGAACCAATGATTACTTACGGTACTAACCCGGGAATGGGAATTGGTATCTCAAAACATATTCCGAACGCCAACCAAGTCGAAGGCGGTGCGGAAACTTATAAAAAATCCCTTGCTTACATGGGCTTTCAGGAAGACGATGTGATGATTGGAAAACCAATTGATTATGTTTTCTTAGGAAGCTGTACAAACGGACGTATTGAAGACTTCAGAGCTTTCGCCGAGATTGTAAAAGGAAGAAAAAAAGCAGATAATGTTACAGCCTGGTTAGTACCCGGTTCTCACGTTGTTGAAGCTCAAATTAAAGAAGAAGGTATTTTAGACATTCTTACGGATGCCGGTTTTGTATTACGTCAGCCTGGTTGTTCGGCTTGTTTAGCCATGAACGATGATAAGGTTCCTGCCGGAAAATATGCTGTAAGTACCTCTAACCGAAATTTTGAAGGCCGTCAGGGTCCCGGTTCAAGGACATTATTAGCAAGTCCGATTATGGCTGCCGCAGCCGCTGTTACCGGAAAACTAACAGACCCGAGAGAATTATTTTAATTCATGCTGTAAGCTTTAAGCTGTATGCTTTAAGCTTTTAGCAGATTCTCAAAAAATGGCCCACAGCTTATAGCTTACTGCCTAAAGAAAAAAGAAGAAAAAAAACACTGTGCAAAAAGCTTAAAGCATACAGCTTAAAGCCTAAAGCAGAAAAACAGCCTAAAGCAAAAAACAAAATGGCATACGATAAATTTAATATACTTACCAGCAGTGCAGTGCCGCTGCCAATTGAAAACGTAGATACCGACCAAATCATTCCAGCGCGCTTCCTAAAAGCCACTAAACGCGAAGGTTTTGGAGACAATCTGTTTAGAGACTGGAGATATAACGGAGACGATTCTCCAAAAACTGATTTTGTTTTAAACGATTCAACTTACAGCGGAAAAATTCTTGTTGGAGGAAAAAACTTCGGTTCAGGATCTTCAAGAGAGCACGCTGCCTGGGCAGTTTACGATTACGGATTTAGAGCTGTAGTTTCAAGTTTCTTTGCCGACATCTTCAAAGGAAACTGTTTGAATATTGGAGTTTTACCCGTTCAGGTGAGTCCTGAATTTGCGGATACCATTTTCAAAGCAATTGAAGCTGATGCTAAAACAGAATTAGAAATCAACTTACCAAATCAAACGATTACCTTATTGTCAACAGGCCAACAAGAATCATTTGCAATTAACGGATACAAAAAGAACAATATGATCAATGGTTTTGATGACATTGATTATTTACAAAATATCAAAGAAGACATTGTAGCTTTTGCCGACAAACTTCCTTATTAAAAAATCAAGTCTAGTCCCTTGAGGCCCGGGAGATTTTTTTTAAAAATCTGTCGGGTCTTTATAACTTAAACCAAGACAACACAACAACAATTTACCGGTATAAAGGAATTTGGAAAATCAATATGGAAAAAAGAAAAATTGAAATAATGGATACAACACTCCGTGATGGTGAGCAAACCTCGGGAGTATCATTTTCTGCCGCAGAAAAACTGACCATTGCACAATTATTGTTGGATGAATTAAATATTGACAGAATCGAAATTGCCTCTGCACGCGTAAGTGAGGGAGAATTTCAGGCCGTAAAAGGCATTACCATCTGGGCAACCGAAAAAGGATACATTGATCGCATTGAAGTTTTATCGTTTGTAGATGGCGGCGTTTCGATAGAATGGATGAAAAAAGCAGGTGCAAAAGTCCAGAATTTATTAACTAAAGGCTCATTAAATCACCTCACACATCAATTAAAGAAAACACCCGAACAACACTTTTCTGAAATCGCGCACACTATCAAGTTAGCAAAAGAAAACAATATCGAAACCAATGTGTATTTAGAAGATTGGAGCAACGGCATGCGAAATTCTCCTGAATATGTTTTTCAATTTCTGGATTTCCTGGCAACTCAACCTGTCAAACGAATTTTACTTCCGGATACTTTGGGCGTATTAATTCCGTCTTTGACTTTCGAGTTCCTTTCGAAAATCAGAGCCAGATACCCTAAAATTCATTTTGATTTCCACGCTCATAACGACTACGACTTAAGCGTTGCCAATGTAATGGAAGCCATAAAAGCCGGTATCAACGGACTTCACGTAACGGTAAACGGGATGGGCGAACGCGCTGGAAATGCACCACTTGAAAGCACAGTAGCCGTGATAAATGACTATCTGCCCGAAGTAAGTATCAACATCAAAGAAACTTCTTTATATACCGTAAGCAAACTGGTAGAAACTTTCACAGGGTACAGAATCCCTGCCAACAAGCCAATTGTTGGAGACAATGTTTTCACCCAAACTGCCGGAATTCATGCGGACGGAGACAATAAAAACAATTTATATTTTAACGATTTACTTCCGGAGCGCTTTGGAAGAAAACGAAAATATGCTTTAGGAAAAACTTCCGGAAAAGCCAATATCGAAAAAAATCTTCAGGAACTAGGCTTAAAACTAAACCAGGAAGATTTGAAGCTGGTTACACAAAGAATCATTGAACTAGGCGACAAAAAAGAGACTGTAACGAAGGAAGATCTTCCTTATATTATTTCTGATGTCCTGGACAGCCATACTTACGAAGAAAGAATAAAGATCGAATCCTATATATTAGTTCACTCCAAAGGAATGCGTCCGTCCACTACTTTATGCTTAAAATTTGGAGATGAAATCATCGAAGAAAATGCCCAGGGAGACGGTCAGTTTGACGCTTTTATGAATGCTTTATCTAAGATTTATAAAAGCAAAAAACTAACACTTCCTAAATTAATTGACTACGCGGTAAGAATCCCTCCGGGAAGTAGCTCCGATGCCTTGTGCGAAACTATTATCACCTGGGTAAACAACGAAAAAGAATTTAAAACAAGAGGGCTAGATTCTGATCAAACGGTCGCAGCAATCATTGCCACTCAAAAAATGCTGAATATAGTTACCTGATATAAAGGGACTAGGGTTCAGAGAAGCAAAGGGACAAAGGCTAGAAAATAGAGTTTTCATCCCAACACCTTTGAACCTTTGAGTCTTTGCCTCTATGAACCTTAATAAAAAACAAAATATAAAAAAATAATGAAATTTAATATAGCCCTTTTAGCAGGAGACGGAATTGGTCCTGAGGTCATAAATGAAGCTGTAAAAGTATCTGATGCTATTGCAAAAAAATTCAATCACGAAATAACATGGACACCAGCCTTAACAGGAGCATGCGCAATCGATGCGGTGGGGATTCCCTATCCTGATGAGACTCACGAAATATGCATGAAAGCCGATGCTGTTTTATTTGGAGCAATTGGTCACCCAAAATATGATAATGATCCAAGCGCACCCGTTCGTCCGGAGCAAGGTTTGTTACTAATGCGCAAAAAACTAGGATTGTTTGCCAATGTACGCCCAACTTTTACTTTTCCTTCTTTAATTGATAATTCTCCTTTAAAGAGAGAAAGAATCGAAGGAACTGATCTGGTTTTCCTGAGAGAGTTAACAGGCGGAATTTACTTTGGAGAAAAAGGAAGAACAGACAACGGAGATACAGCCTTTGACAACTGTGTTTACACCAGAGCCGAAGTGCAACGTTTAGCAAAAAAAGGTTTTGAACTGGCTATGACCCGAAGCAAAAAATTGTGCTGCGTTGACAAAGCAAACGTTTTGGAAACTTCACGTCTATGGAGAGAAACGGTTCAGGCAATGGAAAAAGATTATCCTGAGGTTACAGTATCCTACGAATTTGTAGACGCTGTTGCCATGCGTCTGGTTCAATGGCCAAACTCCTATGACGTACTAATTACAGAGAATTTATTTGGAGATATTTTAACCGATGAAGCTTCTGTCATTTCAGGCTCGATGGGATTAATGCCTTCTGCTTCTGTTGGAGAACACACTTCATTATACGAACCAATCCACGGATCTTATCCACAAGCTACAGGATTGAATATTGCAAATCCATTGGCCACTATTTTATCTGCTGCCATGATGTTTGAAGATGCTTTTGGACTAAAAGATGAAGCCGAGGCGATTAGAGCAGTTGTAAACAAATCTCTGGAAGAAGGAATTGTTACAGAAGATTTAGCTCCAAAAGGCTCTAAAGCATACAAAACCAGTGAAGTTGGAGATTGGCTTGTTGCTAACTTATAATTTTTTTGTTTCAAGTTTCAAAGTTTCAGGTTGTTGGAACTGAAACTTTGAAACTTGAAACAAAAAAAAGGGATCAACGCAAGTTGATCCCTTTTATATATTTAGAAAAAAATATTAATATCCTCCTCTGTTACCACCACGGTCATTTCCACCACGGTTGTTTCCGTAACCTCCGCGAGAATCACCTCCACGGTTGTTATTGAAGCTTCTTCTCTCACCTTCAGGTTTCGGCTCAGATTTATTAACTACAATTGCACGACCTTGAACAGTAGCTCCGTTCAATTCATCAATTGCTTTTTGAGCTTCAGCATCGTTTGGCATCTCAACAAAACCAAAACCTTTGCTTCTTCCTGTAAATTTATCAGTAATGATTTTAACTGAATCTACTGCTCCGTAAGCCTCGAAAGACTCTCTTAAATCTGCTTCCTCAATACTGAATGGAAGGCTTCCAACAAAAATGTTCATATGTACTTATTTATAATAATGTAGCAAATGTAGTCTTATTTTTCTGTAATCTACTATATATTAGTTTATTTATGCTTTTATTTTGATTTAAAAAAATAGAAATCAACAAAACCAAACTGTCACAAATTAAAATTCTAATTCTCAAATGTTGTCGAAATTGGAATTTTGTAAAAAACACCTTCTGTAAAACTAACTTTTGGTTTTTCGGTATCCTTTTCATCCTCATTCCATGCATTAAACTTAAAAGTTCCTGAAATAGTTCTGTTCTCTGCGTTAAATTCAGTAATCACAATTTGCCCATCTCCTTTATTTGTTCCTGTAGAAAACCGAGATGATTTCGAATCTTGCATATTTAAGTAAGTTGCGGTCGTACTATTATCACGCCCCAAAATGTAAGTTTGTGCTGTTGAACCCGATACTTTTAAAACTACTTTTTCAAATCCGAGATCACCTTCAATAACAAAACTACCATTCGCACCACTAGTCGCTTTATAAGTCGTCGCACGCCAAAATACATTCTCTTTTAGGCTTTGAAAAGCAGGATTATTAAATTTTACGTCTTCTGAACAGGAGGAAACGATAAAAAGCAGCAATACTAAAGAAACTATTTTTTTCATATCACAGTGAATTTGAGGCAAAAGTACCTCATTTAAGATAATTATTTAAAAAATGAAGTCAAAAAGGGCAAAAAAGCTCTAGAAATACACCCGAGATGTATTTAATATGATTTCGAACGTATAATTCATAAAAAAATTATATCTTTGCGCCCTTAATTAATAGGGGTCGAGTACCTCAAAATTTAATCATACGATTATGTCAGTAAAAATTAGATTACAAAGACACGGTAAAAAAGGAAAACCTTTTTACTGGGTTGTAGCTGCAGATGCACGCTCAAAAAGAGATGGTAAATACTTAGAGAAAATCGGTACTTACAATCCAAACACAAACCCGGCAACTATCGACTTAAACCTTGATAGCGCAGTTAAATGGTTACACAATGGTGCACAACCAACTGATACTGCTAGAGCAATTCTTTCTTACAAAGGTGCTTTATTGAAACACCACCTTGATGGAGGTATTCGTAAAGGAGCTTTAACTCAAGAGCAAGCTGACGCTAAATTAGCTGCTTGGTTAGAAGCTAAATCTGGAAAAGTTGATGCTAAAAAAGACGGTTTAACAAAAGCGCAAGCTGATGTTAAAGCTAAAGCTTTAAAAGCAGAACAAGAAGTTAACGCTAAACGTTTAGCTGCTGCAGCTCAAGCTGAAGCTGATGCTATCGCTGCTGCAACTCCTGCAGTTGAAGAAGAAGTTACTGAAGTTGAAGCTGATGCTACAGCTGAAGAAGCTCCTGCTGCTGAAGAGAATAACGAAACAACTGAAGCATAATTTTAGCCAGCGAGAATGCGTAAAGAAGAATGTTTTTATTTAGGTAAAATCGCTAAAAAATTTAGTTTCAAAGGTGAAGTTCTGGCTTATTTAGACACGGACGAACCTGAGTTATACGAAAATCTGGAATCAGTGTTTGTTGAATGCAACAAACACTTGGTTCCTTTTTTTATTGAAACAAGTTCTTTGCACAAAAACGATTTCTTAAGAATTCGTTTTGAAGACGTAAACACAGAAGAAGATGCAGATGCCCTGCTTGGTAATGCAATCTATCTTCCTTTAAGTATGTTGCCAAAACTTTCCGGCAACAAGTTTTATTTCCACGAAGTAATCGGTTTTGAAATCGAAGACCAACGTTTAGGCGTTTTTGGAAAAATCGCTGCCGTAAATGACACGACAGCACAACCTCTTTTTGAAGTTTTGAATGGCGAAGTCGAAATGTTAATTCCGATGATCGATCAATTCCTTGTAAAAATAGACCGTGATAACAAAAAGGTCATTATGAATTTACCCGAAGGATTGGTAGAAATGTACCTTTGATTAGATTGTTAAACTAACTTAGATTTTTAGACTATTTTAGATTTCAAATCTACTTCGATCTACAATTAAAAGTCTTGTCATCCTTATTACCCAATCTGAAATTAAAAATCGTTAATCTTCAATCACAAATCAAGATGTTTCAATTCAAACAATTTTCAGTTCTACAAGACAAAACCGCTATGAAAGTGGGTACAGATGGTGTTTTACTGGGCGCTTGGGCACCAATAAATCATAATCCGTTTAGCATTTTAGACATTGGAGCCGGAACCGGAGTTATTGCTTTAATGTTGGCACAACGCACTCCTGCAGAGCAGATCGACGCACTTGAAATTGATGAAGATGCCTACGAACAGGCTGTTGATAATTTCGAAAACTCGCCGTGGGGAGACCGTTTATTTTGTTTTCATGCCGGATTAGATGAATTTATTGAAGAACCGGAAGACGAATACGATTTGATTGTTTCAAATCCTCCATTTTATTCCGAAAATTACAAAACTGAAAATGAACAGCGCGATCTGGCACGTTTTCAGGACGCAATGCCTTTTGAAGAATTAATAGAAGCCGCAGATTTATTGCTTTCAGAAAACGGAATTTTTGCGGTAATTCTTCCCCATAAAGAGGAAGAAAATTTCATTGCCTTAGCCAAAGAATCAGAATTATATCCTATCAAAATCACAAGGGTAAAAGGCACTCCAACATCAGAAATCAAAAGAAGCCTAATTGCTTTTAGCCGAAATGAAATCCCGGAAACAGAGACAAATGAATTAACAATCGAAATCGAAAGACATGTCTATACTCCGGAATACATTGAACTAACTAAAGATTTTTACCTGAAGATGTAATTATTCAAAACTCCAATTTTTTACTCTCGAGAATCAAATTATTATTCTTCCAATATTCCACATCTTCATTAACTTTTACATCTAATTTCAAACGATCAATAGGACGTTTTATAACCGATACATTTTCTGTAATAATATCTTCAGACATTAAGTCATAATTAGAATTTACAGTACTTATTTGTTTTTTAGCCACTAATGAATAATAATTGCTTTCCACTTTTTCATTACAATAGTTAATAAAATAGCGTCCATTGACATTTTTATAGGTTTGCGTGATCTTCAATGAAGACTCTATCCAAATATCGTCACTATCATTCGATCTGTCTCTCTTTAAAACTACATACTGCTCAAATTTTACAATTGCAAAAGAATCGGTTTCGATGTAAATAAAACCAATAGCAGATTTTGGAGCAGGGTTTCCAAAACCGGTAGAAAAAACTGTCGGATTCAGATTTGTAAAACTTATTACATAGACATTTTTACCGCCATAAGTTGTTGTTCCTTCTTTCTTTAATTCGAAATCTTTTGTTTCGTAAAGCAAATTCTGATTGCTCAGCATTATGTTTCTAAAAATTACAACTCCAAAATACCCTATTCCTTTCCAGTTTTCAATGGTTTCTGTGTTCAGTTTTTTTCTAAACTGCAATATTTCCCCAAAATAATTAGCTGCTGCATCATCTGAAACTTTCACTCCATTTGGGCTGTAGGTATTAATTGACGCCTCTTCATTTATTACAGCAATGCCATCTTTATTGGTCTGAGACCTAAAAAAGAATTTCTGATTAAATGGTTTTTGATAATAATTATTTTCAATATTTGCTCTTGCCTTTTGTAAAATTGTCGCTGCAGATAAGGTTTTGGATTTCTTTTTAGAAGAAACAACGACCGTCTCATTCAATGAAACCTGAGCATTTGCTTCTCTGTCTAATTTTATATGCAGTTGTTCGCTTTGCAACTTTTCAAGTTGAGAAACCATGATTGTATCTGAAAGATATCCTAAAGCCGAAATAATCAATCTGTCATTAAAACTTCCTTTAGAAATATTAAATTGAAAATTTCCTTCTGAGTTTGAAACCACACTTTTGTTGCAATTAAGAAGATAAAGATCTGCATTTACTATCATCGCATCTGATTTTGAATCTTTAACCGTTCCAGAAATACTAAACGAATCATATAAATTTTTCGCTTTTTGCGCATACAAGACCGTTTGCAACAATAGAAACACTATCACAACTGTTTGTTTAATCATTATTTTTAACTGCATTATTTTTCACTAATCGTTACAACTTAAACCTGCTCAAAAATACTTTTAAACTGATATAGAATCCTCTCTATTAAACGCAGATCTTCGGTTACAATTTCGGCAGTTCCTTTCATTTCCTGCTGAAAAACAATTTGTTTCTTATAGGACGTTTCCAATCCGTTTAGAAGTGCTACGTCCAATAGTAAATTTCCATCTTTATCCGGAACCAGAGAAATATTTCGAATCCTTCCTTTTAACACTCCAAACTCCCTGTCTGGAAAATTTGCTAATCGAATGTTCACCATCTGTCCTACTTTTATTTTTCCCGAATTTAATGCCGGTGCCTTCACCTTACCTACAAAACCATTTTTAGTATCGGGAATAATCGAAAAAACATTATCACCAACACTGATGGTTTGGTTCTCTGTCCATACCTGTAGAAAAGTAACCACTCCGCTTACAGATGATTTTAAAGCATAGGCCAGCTCCCAGTCTTTTATTACTTTTTTAAGCTGATAAAAAGACTGCGCCATATTCCTCCCTAAAGTAACTTCTTCTTTAGTACCGCTGATTTGTGAGTTTTGACTCAATTTAGTATTGGTAATTAAAGCCGATTTTAACTGAGAAATGGAAGACAAAAGGGTTCTATAATTTTTTTGCGCCTGGAGATATCCCAGTTTTTTAGCCTCCATTTCCTGTGCAGAGATGATTCCTTTATTGAATAAGGTTTCGAATCTTGCAATTTCATTTTTCTGAAGCTGTAGTTCGCTTTCGTTAATTACCTTTTGCTCCTGCAAAATTTCCAATCTGTCTTTGATCTGAACTTTTTCAGATACCTGCGCCCGGTTTTCGACTTCAAAAGGCTGTAAATTTTTATTTAGCTGTTCTGCCTGATAGTCTTTCTGAAAAACAGCAAAAGCACTTTCAATCTCTCCCAACTGAGTGTTTTTTAACAATTCAAAAGGAAAGGCTTTTTTAGGATCATTGACATTATAGTCTTCAACAATTTTTTCCAGTAAAAACACATCTTTATAATTGGCCGTATTTTCAATGATAGCAAGTGTGCTGTTTTTTGAAACAATAGATTTGTCTTTTACCAGAATCGCCTCAATACGGCCCGAAGATTTAGAAACTATTTTCTCCGGAGGGATATTGGTTGTAATTACAATCTGGGTAGTAACAACATCAGGATATTTGACAAACCAGGACACGAAAAAAAGCATAGAAATGATAACGAATATAAGCACTGTGCCCCAACGAATCATCCAATGTGGCACCTTAGTAAGGATGTCCTGAACTTCTTCACTTCTTAGTTCAAATGTAGTATCTTCTGCCATGATTTAATTTCCTAATTGCAATTGATTCTTAACCAGTTCAAAATAATTCCCTTTTTGCTCTACCAAAACAGAATGACTGCCAATTTCGATAATTTTTCCTTTGTCTAAAACTACGATTTGATCAGCATTCATAACAGTACTTAAACGATGCGCAATAACCACAACGGTTTTGTCCTTAAAGAAAATATCCAGTTTTTGCATTATTTCTTTTTCATTGTTTGCATCTAATGCCGAAGTGGCTTCGTCAAAAAACAGTATTTCCGGATTTTTATAAACCGCCCTGGCAATTAACAAACGTTGTTTTTGTCCGGCACTCATTCCTAATCCTTCACCTCCAATTTTTGTATTGTATCCTAGCGGTAAGCCCGTAATGTATTCTTTTATGTTGGCTACATCAGCGGCATAAACCAATCGTTCTTTATCAACTTTATCAACGCCAATTGCGATGTTATTAGCGATGGTGTCACTAAAAATAAAGCCTTCTTGCATGACGGCACCAATATTAGATCGCCAGGCCTTTTGTGAGATATTTTTCAATTGTGCATTTCCGATGTTCACCTCACCTTTTTCAGGCTCATAGAATTTCAACAGCAGCTTCATCAATGTCGTTTTTCCGCTTCCGCTCACTCCTACTATTGCCGTTACTTTGTTAGCGGGAATTTTCAGCGTTAAATCCTCCAGAACTGGTATATCAGAACCTAAATATCGATAGGAAAGGTTATTAATATCAATATCTGAATCAAAAGGAACATCACTCGTCTGATAGACTTCTTGCTGCGTTTCGTCTTCTTTCTCATGAATTTCAGATAATCTGGCCAATGATATTTTGGCATCCTGAAGTTCTCTGACGAATTCGATCAATTGGGTAATTGGTCCATTTAAACTTCCCACTATCGAGCTAATAGCCAACATCATTCCCAGTGTGATCGACCCATCGATTACCAATTTTGCGGAAAGAAATATAATGAATATGTTTTTTAGCTCGTTGATTACCGAAGAACCTATAGTTTGTGTTTGCTCCAGAACCAAGCCTTTTATCGAAACTCTAAAAAGTCTCGCCTGTATATATTCCCATCCCCAGCGCTTTTGTTTCTCGGCATTATGAAGCTTAATTTCCTGCATTCCATTAATAAGCTCCATCACTTTACTTTGCTCACTGGAAACTTCGGCAAAACGTTTGTAATCCAGCACTTCCCTTCTTTTTAAGAATAAAGTAATCCATCCAAAATAAAGCACGCTGCCTGCAAAAAACACAAAAAAGATCTTCAGGTTAAAGTAAGCCAAAACGCCTCCCATAACAAACATATTTATTGTTGAAAACAAGACATTTAGTGACGATGTGGTTAGAATTTTTTCAATCCTGTGATGATCGTTAATTCGTTGCATAATATCCCCTGTCATTCGAACGTCGAAAAACGAGATGGGCAGATTCATTAATTTTATAAAGAAATCAGAGATTAGCGAAATGTTTATCCGGGTCGAAAGATGTAGTAATATCCAGCTTCGGATAAGCTCCAAACCTGTTCTTCCGGCAAAGAGAAATAGTTGCGCAAAAAGAATCAGATAAATAAAGTGAATGTTCTGATTTTGAATCCCAACATCAACAATACTTTGGGTTAAAAACGGAAAAATAAGCTGCAGTAGCGTACTTGCCAGCAACCCTATACTAAGCTGTATTAAAAATGATTTGTACCGAAGCACGTATTGTGACAACAAACCAAATCCGAGTCCGCGATTGTCTTCTTTATCAAAATCCGACTGAAAAAATTTAGGAGTCGCTTCAATCAATAATGCTATTCCTTCCTGAGTAGATTCATTTGCATTGTTTCCGATCCAAAATTTAATAAAATCCTCTTTATTGTATTCAATCAAGCCAAAAGCAGGATCGGAAATATAGTAAGTATTTTTTTTAATTTTATAGAGTACTACATAGTGATTTTTGTTCCAGTGCAGAACACAAGGCAATGGAGCCTCTTCTAATCTTTCCAGATTTAATTTTACACCTAAAGTTCTAAAACCAATTTTCTCTGCCGCATCACTCAAAAAAAGCAAGTTACTTCCTTCACGAGTTGTTTCGCTGATGTCTCTCAACTCCTGGATGTTGATCGTTTTACCGTAATGTTTCGCTATTATTTTTAAACATGTTGGGCCACAATCTTTATAATCGGCCTGCTTATAATTGGTGAATTTTTTCAATTTAATTTAGAGTTAATCATTTTATGCACAAATAACCTTGTCATTCTTCCTCTTACAAAAATATAATATTTATACACCAAAAATTCGTAATTAATTGTTTTTCCTTTTGATTTATAGTTAAAAAAACTCAATCCGCTTTAAAAGATGAGATTAGTAAAATCATTCGTACCAGATCTAAAACTACTCCTCCCAATCTATCTTCTCAATTTACAAATAGGAGTGTAACAACATTTGCTCCGGTTGCATCATAAAAAAATGATCTGTTTTGTTACTTTCTCCTTCACTTTTTTTTCGAACAACCATCCTTTATCAATATTAAACCAATTAAATCATTAAAAGCTTTTCTTTTCCATTTTTTTTTAATCTACATCAATATAACTATCAATTCTACATTTCAGTTAATCAGATCTCTATTTTTTACTCCCTCCGTTGATTATAGGAATACATTTAAAATACTGAAACAGAAAATAAACTGAACGTACTATGGTCAACCAAAAAAAAACAGAGAAGAAATTAATCTTCTCTGTTAGAGTATTTAAAAACATATTTATTAGAAATACAATTTCTTTAGGACATGGCACTGGTTAACCCTAACCAATTAAAATCAACTCAGTGACCAATTTCCTAAGAATCCCTACACCAATCATCAATGTGGGGAAATTTGCTCAATGTTCCACGATCGAGCGCCTACAAATTAAAAAAAACATGACTAAATTCTAAAAAAGGCTATTTCGTACTTCTATTAAAACGCTAAAAATTAATATCAAAAGTGACTTACGTCATTTTTTATTCTTCTTTACTACAATTTCAGGCATTCTATAAACCGGAGTTTGTTTCTATCTCCTTATTACCAAACGCTCTTCAACGAAGTAAGAACTACAAACAATCCGGAAGTACTGCCGGTATTGTACCATTTGAACAAATCGAATCACACGCTACAAGAGTTGTGGAGCCTTTACCCGGGCAAACACAACATTTCTTTGGCGAATTAATCGGTTGGCCTCCCACCATACCTTTTTGCTCGTAAGCACTTAGCTTTTGAGCACCTTCTAAGTTTAAAATAATTTTTAACATAACTAAAGGTTTTTGTTTTTGAATTCGCACCTCAGTCATTTTAAGACAGCTGAAGTTTCTGTCTGTTGTCACTATTTTTTAAATATCACGCCGTTTTTTCCAAAACAATCGTTTCTTTCTCTTCAATATAATCGTTCAGAAAATATTTTAGTTCACCCAGTTCATATTCTGCCGGAAAAACTTTATCGTTCACAATCTTAACAGGTGTATAATTAAAATCATTTTTAGAACACCATTCATATTGTTTGTTTATTTCCTGGCTTATCATCATACTTACGGAATCGACATGCCATTTTTTCAACCATTTTTTAAGACTCATATTTTTAATATGCCAGTCTGAGATAGCTTCAACTGTTTTTCCCGGTGTAGATCTGTTTATTGTTAAAAGTCTTTCGACAACCGCTTTATATGGATTTTCGATATTTTCCGGGTTCACGTTGAACAATACATTCAGATATATTTTATCCGGAAACCTCAACACTAAATCAAATGCTTCCTGAAATGTTTTATGACAATGTGCACAACTAGGACTAATAATTACTGATAATCTAACGGCCGCATTTCTATTTCCAAAATTCAATCCTCTTAAGTCGTCGAGTCCATTTATGTGAGGTACTTTTTTAGACAAGAAATTCAATAAAGAATAATTTCTTTTAAACTTCTTCATCTCCTTAAGCGAATTTTCAGTTCCCAAAACATTAGTTATAATTGTTTTCAAAACCATCCAAATAGGAACTAAAAGTACCAGTGAGAACACGAATGGAAAGATTTCAGCAAAACTAAAACTCAACGTAAACAGATCTGAAGCAAACCATATAACACTTTGTACAAAAATCAAAGAAGACACCATTAAACACATTACACACCATCTTTGAATCTCAAATTTTTGAATCCAAATCGAGGATACTATAACCGGTATGGCCAGTAAGCTTAAAAAACCAACAAAAATTGATGACTCTACTGGTTTAACCAAAATTGCAATCAAGCTGGCTCCAAAGAACATTAATGGCAGGTCTGGAAAGCTAATCCATTTACTTTCATTTCCTTCCTTGTTATTGAGAACAGAACTACAGGAAGAGTTTGAACTCAAATTGCAAAGTTTCGAGACAACACTATTCTTGAATCCTAATTTTTCCTGAACAATAAAAACACTTACAATAAACCCTAAAATTGATGTCACTAAAAAAACAACACTAAATAAACTGTAAGTATTATAAAAAAATGACAATCCAACTAGCAATAAAAGCGGCAAACCATATTTCAACCAACTGAATTCAACTTTTAAATTTTCTTTTGCAACAACATTGTTTGGTTCGATTGCAACGATAACTCCATTCCAGTCTAATAAAAACTTTTCATACGCCATTTTATGACTTCCTTTTTTCACTGTATTGATACGAACAAAATTTTTTGCCTTTTCAACCAATATTAACTCTTCTTTGAAATAAGCCAAAAAATTTGAAGGCAAATCTACTATTTGCTCTTTCGGAACTCTTATCGCAGCATTCTCTACAGACAGTAAATCCAGAGAATCTGTTATCGCAAATAAACTAGGATAATTTGGATGAGAAAGAAACAAATCTTTAAACTCATTTTTAATCTCCGAGTACTTGTTTATTTGTAGAAATTTTTGGACAAGTTTTAACATCTTTTCGAGTCTTTAAAATCATAATTACACTGCAAATATTGTTGTTTTTATTGAGAAAAAAACGCTAGTAGTACACATTTTATTAATTATACTACATACAATTTATAAATTATATCAGTCTGAATAAAACAACCAAATCCTTTATTATCAAGACGTTAAGTAAAAAATACTTTGTCAAAAACCCAAAAAACCCCATTCTCGATTAAGCGTTTTCCTTTTTGTCTAGTTTTGATATATCAATAATCCTAATACAAACAATCATGACAAATCAAGCACAAAAATTCGAAGATTTTCAATTAGAAAAACTATCCAATAAAGAGCAAAAAACTATTCAGGGAGGAGATGAATCTAATGTTCTTAGTGACACAATTAGAGGGAATGGAAAAGGGTCTAATTAATAAATTAAATCTAACAAAATGGCAAATAAAAAATTAAATATCGAAGATTTTACAAATAACACTCTTTCGAAAAAAGAACAAAAAACTGTTAGAGGAGGAGGAGACGAATCTTGTACTCCTGGTGACACAATCAGAGGAAATGGTAAAGGATCTAATTAATCATTAAAAATCTCATAAAAATGGAAACTAAAAAATTAAATATCGAAGATTTCAAAAACAATATACTTTCAAAAAAAGAACAGAAAACTGTTCATGGAGGGGATGAACCTAATATTCCCGGTGAAATAATTGCTGGTATTCCCGGAGACACAATCAGAGGAAATGGTAAAGGATCTAATTAATCACTAAAAATCTCATGAAAATGGAAATTAAAAAATTAAATATCGAAGATTTCAAAAGTAATACACTTTCAAAAAAAGAACAGAAAACTGTTCAAGGAGGGGATGAACCTAATATTTCCGAAGACATAATTACTGGTATTGCTGGTGATACAATTAGAGGAAATGGTAAAGGATCTAATTAACCTTTAAGAATCCGGTAAAAATGAAAAACAAAAAATTAAATTTAGACGATTTTACGAGCACTGCACTTTCAGAAAAAGAACAAAAAACTATTCAAGGAGGCGATGGCGACACAATCAGAGGAAATGGAAAAGGATCTACACAACCAATAAATATTTAAAAAATGAAAACTAAAAAAATGGAATTAGAAAATTTTGGAAACGAAAAATTATCAAAAAAAGAGCAACAAACAATTTGTGGAGGTGACGGTGACACCATCAGAGGAAATGGTAAAGGAAGTAACGCTGAGAATCCTTGATCAACTTGTTTTCTAGATATTATTCGCAAACTGAGCTGGAGACACTCCAGTTCTTTTGCGAAATGATTTAGCAAAAGACACTGCATTTTTAAAGCCTACACTTTCTGCAATTGCCTGAGTTGAATATTTGCGGTACATATGATTCGTAATCATTTCATTAATGACGTAATTAATTTTCAACTCATTTGAGTATTCTCCAAAAGATTTACCAAATCGTTTGTTTACAACATAAGATAAATAAGTGGTATTGGTTTTTATCTTCTTAGCCACATAAGGTAAAGTAAAATCGGCATGTAAATATTCCTGTTTACTTTCTAAGGCCAACAATTTTTCTACAATTTTGTTCTCTTTTGCCTCATCAATACTTAAATTGACATTCTCTTTCTTAAGTTGTACTTCTTCAGAGTCAAGAACAGTCTCCCGTTCTGGTTCCGGTTCATTTTTCTTCTCTAAGTTAGCTTTGAATTCTTCTATTAAAGCATTCATTTTTTTATGCGCTTTATTCTTATCCCGTATGTTCTTTATCAGCAAAAAGACAATCCCTATAAACAAAACAACATAAAATACTTTCAGCGCTTTGTTTAGAAAAACATCATACTTATATTTCTCCTGAATGGTAATCATCTCGTTGGTCAGATCTCCTACTCCAAGTTTATAATTTACCTCTAAAACCTCATCATTTAATTTTGATTCCGATTTTTCATAATTATCCAGGTAAATTTTTGAATGCTTATAAGCCAGTTCAGGCTCTTTACGTATGTTGTAAATTTTTGCCTGATAGTAATTGGACTTCAAATTGTCAACCTGATTCGTTTTAGTTATATCGCCAATCGAGTCTGATTTTTTAAAAAATACCAGTGCTTTATCATACTTCTTAATATTATAATATAAGTCACCCAAGTTATAATTAGTGGTACATAAAATATCGAGCATACTGTTTTGATTGGCCAGATAAATTATATCATAATAGGTTTTCTCAGCATCTTTGTACTCTTTTAGTTCATTATAAATGTTCCCTAAACTTAATTTTGCTACAATTTTATTATCGGGGAAGTTCTGAGAATAACTAATCGTTTTTTGATAAAAATATTTGGCAGAATCAAGTAAAACCTTCTTTTTAGGATCTTTCATATAAAAGCTTTCATATGATCCTGCTAAGCTAAGATTAATGTTACTCTTATTATTTAGATATTGCTGCTTGTTATAAACACTTTGATTCTTATCAACAAATTCATTAAGACTCCTCAAATCCTTAATCGCCAAACGATAATTACCTACAGCAACATTTATAGACGCGATATTACTCTTAAATTTTACAATTTGAATAATATCATCAATTTTTATAGAAAGCTTTATGCCTTGCTGATAATTTTCGATTGCGTCGCTATAGTTCTCTCTTTTCCATTCTGATAGTCCGGCATAATTATACAAATAAGACCTAAGCTGTATTTTTTCCTGACCATCCGGTATTTTATCTAAGAATTTTAATGCTAACTGATATTTCTCTTTAGATTTTGCCGTATTTCCTTTTAACTGACTCAAATAAGACAATGCTGCATTTGCAAAAGCCAAATGCTTATTATTATTGGATCTCGCCAGCTGATTGGCGTATACGATCGCACTGTCAACATTGGCATTTGCCGTTAGTCGAATTTTGTCTTGCAAGATTAAGTACTCTTGTTCTGTAAAAACCCTTTTCTCTTGAGAAACAGCAATATTTAGAACAAAAAAGAGTATAAAAGAGATGATCAGCCTCATTCATTTTGTTTTTGGAATCTCAAAAATAGCTTATAAATTTTCAATAAACTAAAATTAATTCGTGTTTATACTATTTTTCTTCTCTAGTATTTATAAAAATATAACAATTTAACAGTATTTTGTTATATTTTTATTGCGTAGATTTGTATTATAAAACTATCAAAAATGAAACCAGACCTATTTCAAGCCCCAGATTATTATAACCTAGATGACTTATTGACAGACGAACACAAATTAGTTCGAGAATCAGCACGAGCCTGGGTCAAGAGAGAAGTTTCTCCTATTATAGAAGAATATGCTCAAAAAGCAGAATTTCCAACACAAATTATAAAAGGACTCGGAGAAATTGGCGGTTTCGGACCTTATATTCCGGTAGAATATGGAGGTGCGGGTCTGGATCAGATTTCTTATGGTTTGATTATGCAGGAAATAGAACGTGGAGATTCAGGTGTTCGATCTACTTCATCTGTACAGTCTTCGTTAGTAATGTATCCTATTTGGAAGTATGGAAACGAAGAGCAACGAATGAAATACTTACCAAAACTGGCTACAGGAGAATTCATGGGATGCTTTGGTTTAACTGAACCAGATCACGGTTCTGACCCCGGAAGTATGATCACTAATTTTAAAGATATGGGAGATCACTATCTTTTAAATGGTGCTAAAATGTGGATTTCAAACGCTCCTTTCGCAGATATAGCGGTAGTTTGGGCAAAGAATGAAGAAGGAAGGATTCACGGTCTTATCGTTGAACGCGGAATGGAAGGTTTTACAACTCCTGAAACACATAATAAATGGTCACTTCGTGCCTCTTCAACCGGAGAATTAATCTTTGACAATGTAAAGGTTCCTAAAGAGAATCTATTACCTAACAAATCTGGTCTTGGCGCACCTCTTGGATGCTTAGATTCAGCACGATACGGAATCGCCTGGGGAGCAATTGGAGCAGCAATGGATTGTTACGATACCGCTTTGCGTTATGCCAAAGAAAGAATTCAATTTGGAAAACCAATTGGAGGAACGCAATTACAACAGAAAAAATTAGCCGAAATGATTACCGAGATCACAAAAGCACAATTATTAACCTGGCGTTTAGGTGTTTTACGTAACGAAGGAAAAGCTACCACTGCGCAAATATCTATGGCCAAACGTAATAATGTCGATATGGCAATACATATTGCACGTGAAGCAAGACAAATGTTGGGCGGAATGGGTATTACGGGAGAATACTCGATTATGCGTCACATGATGAATCTTGAAAGTGTTATTACTTATGAAGGAACTCACGACATTCATCTCTTAATAACAGGTATGGATGTAACTGGAATTCCAGCATTTAAATAATAAACAACTATTAAAATATATACAAAACCAATACAAAAAGCTTCTTCTTAACGGGAAGCTTTTTATATTTGCAGAAAAAATACGAAAATGAATATTGAAACTATAAACAATAGCATTCAACCCCAAAAAGATCAACTATTACAACATTCATTATACAATAAAATCCAAAGCATTGATGATTTACATCGTTTTTTAGAAACTCATGTTTTTGCCGTTTGGGATTTTATGTCATTATTAAAAGCATTACAATCGAAACTTACCTGTACTTCTACCCCTTGGTTTGCTACAAAAAATCCGGAAACAAGATACTTAATCAACGAAATTGTTCTGGCAGAAGAAACAGATTTAAGTATTGATGGAAAAAGACAAAGTCATTATGAAATGTATCTTGAAGCAATGGAAGATTGTGGTGCCGATACAAGCGGAATCAATACCTTTTTAGCTGAAGTAAATTCATTGCATAATATTTTTGTTGCCATAAAACAAAGCTCCTTACATCCTAATACAAAAGCTTTCTTAGATTTTACTTTTAGAGTGATTGAAGAAGGGAAACCGCATCAAATTGCAGCCGCGTTTACTTTTGGAAGAGAAGATTTAATTCCAAGTATGTTTACGGCAATCCTAAAGAACTTTCAGAAAAATCTTCCTGAAATAGATTTAAGTAAGCTTTTATACTATTTTGAAAGACATATAGAATTGGATGCTGATGAACATGGACCAATGGCCATGCAAATGATTTCTGATTTATGTGAAGATGACGCCCAAAAATGGAAAGAAGTGGAAGAAATTTCGATTCTGGCATTAGAAAAACGTATCGGACTTTGGAACGCTATTGAAGAAGAAATTCTAATGAAAACGGAGATGGTCTAAAAACCAAAACAAGTTATTTAACGTAACTATTTGTTTAAAATGAGCCGAAACTTAATTTATCTAAGTTATGAAACAATTCAAACAAATAGTTATTGTTATCCTTTCTATATTCCTCTTAAGCTGTAGTTCTGACGAAACAGCTTCAGAAATTCCTGCCGCTCCAATTACTCCACTTACCGGTTCCATAAAATATTTGGCTTTAGGAGACAGCTATACCGTTGGGCAAAGTGTCTGCGAAACCTGCGGATTTCCTGAACAGCTAAAATCAAGTTTAAAGGCAATTTATCCGCAAACCAGCTTTTCTTTAAAAATCATTGCAACTACCGGATGGACGACGACTAATCTAATTTCGGCAATAAATACCCAAAATCCCGATCCTGTATACGATATCGTTACCCTTCTTATTGGAGTTAACAATCAGTATCAGGGAAAAAGCTTTTCGATCTATGAGAAAGAATTTCCAGAACTCGTAAACAAAGCAATTGTTTTAGCAAAAGGGAATAAAAAAAGGGTAGTTGTTATCTCCATTCCTGATTATGCCTATACTCGTTTCGGTAAAGTACAAATGGAAGGAGAAGGCGAGAGAATTTCAAGCGAAATCAATCAATACAATTCCTTTGCCGAAAACTACTGTAAACTCAACAATATTGTTTTTGTTTCGATAACCGATATTTCTCGTCAAGGTCTTGACAATCCTGATTTGGTGGCCACAGATGGCTTACATCCTTCAGCCAAAGCTTATACTTTATATGCAGAGCGTATTTTACCTAAGATAAGAGTCGCTTTAGAAGATTAATTATTTTGAGCTCTTCTGCAAAAAAATAACTAAGGCGGAGTATTCACCACATAATGCATCACTATGGAAAAGAATATCTACAAAGAGTCCGGAAAACTGTAATTGAAAAAATATCCTTAATTTTATCAAAAGTTATTTTCTTACCAATCAAAAATGATCTCCTAAAATTGACTCTAATTGATTGCACTCAATCAACTGTTTAAACCATGCAGATTTCGCCATCAGAAGAATTATCGCCTTATATTAAACATTATCTCTTTTTAGATCATAATGAAATGGCTGTACAAAAACTTCGTTTGTTTTCTGATGGTAATACCGGTATCGTATTTTCCTTAAAAGGTAAACTCAGTTCTGATTTTAATGATTCCAAGATAAAAAATCATTTACCTGATTCTTTTCTCTACGGACAGCTTAGCGGATTTAAAGACATTTATTCGAACAGTGCAATCACTTTAGTTATTGTTGTTTTTCAGCCAAACGGAATCCACCAACTGCTAGGAATTCCGGCTCATGAGTTTCTGGATTCTATTGTTTCTATTGACGACATTTTTGACAAAAACGGTTTGATTCTTCAGGAGAAATTATCCGACGACTATACGATAGCAAAGAAAGTTGAACTTCTAAATCATTTTTTTAGCACCCATATTTCTAATAAAAAAGTTTCTGACCAATTAATCGTAGAAAGTTCGATTCGTTTTATTAACGCTCATAAAGGGAGTTTTAATGTAAAACAGCTGGCTAAATATACCGGTTATACCGAAAGGCATCTGGAAAGGAAGTTTCAGGAATCTATCGGATTAAATCCGAAGAAATTTGGAAACATTATAAAACTGCATCATTTTTTAAAATTATTAAAAGATAAAACTGCCGATACCAATCTCACAAGTATTTGCTACAATGCCGGATTTTCGGACCAATCTCATCTGATAAAAGAATTCAGAAAACATACAGGAATAACTCCAAAAGAATACCTGCACAATACCGGAAAGCTAACCAATAATCTTCTCAGAACCGCTCCTCCTATTGTTCTGTAAAATGTCGGTTTTGTACAATTTCTAAAATAAGACTAGGGCTACTTTTGTCTCAAATCAATAGTATGCCTTATGAAAAATCTAAAAATAGCCACCGCGCAGTTTGAGAATAAAAGCGGTGACAAAACCTATAATTTAGCTGTAATTGAAAAACTTTCTCAACAGGCAGCAAGCCAGGGTTGTGATGTTATTTCGTTTCACGAGTGCTCTGTAACCGGCTATACCTTTGCGCGACATTTGTCTAAAGAACAAATGTTAGACTTAGCAGAATTAATTCCGAGTGGAGAAAGCATCTTAAAATTGACTGAAATTGCCCGAAACAATAACATCGTAATTTTGGCCGGACTTTTTGAAAAAGACGAGGATGATAATTTATTCAAAGCTTATGTATGTGTAGACCAAAACGGTTTAGTAGCCAAATACCGAAAATTACATCCGTTTATAAATCCGTACCTTACTCCGGGAGATCGTTATTGCATTTTTGAGATTAAAGGCTGGAAATGTGGAATCTTAATTTGTTACGACAACAATATTGTCGAAAATGTTCGCGCCACAACTCTTTTAGGGGCAAAAATCATTTTCATGCCGCATGTTACGATGTGTACTCCTTCTACCCGACCGGGTGCTGGTTTTGTTTCTCCGCAACTGTGGGAAAACCGTGAAGCCGATCCTACTTCTCTACGACTAGAATTTGACGGAATGAAAGGCAGAGACTGGTTAATGAAATGGTTACCTGCGAGAGCTTACGACAATGCCATTTATGCCGTATTCTCAAACCCAATTGGCATGGACGACGATCAGCTGAAAAATGGCTGTTCGATGATTATTGATCCTTTTGGAGATATTCTGGCCGAATGCCGCTCTTTTGATGACTCTTTTACAACCGCGATACTAACTTCTGAAAAATGTACTCAGGCTGGTGGCAATCGTTACATAAAAGCAAGAAGACCAGAATTGTATCGGGATATTATTGGTCAGGAGCATCAATCCGAACAAAATGTGGTATGGCTGGACGCTAATAAAAAAAGTTAAAACTGATGTTTCATGGGACTTTACGCTCCTTAAAGATTTATCTTTGAAGCATTCATTAATCTACAGCATACAACCTAAGAATGGAATTTTTTAAAACTACAAATGAAGATATCGATGCCGTTTTCGATCTTTACAATGCCGCTACATCTTATCAAAAAACAGTCAACAACAAAAGCTGGAGAGGTTTTGAAAGGACTCTTATAGAAAAAGAAATTGCCGAGAATCGTCATTTCATCATCAAAGAAAGAAATGAAGTCGCCTGTACATTTGTTCTTACTTTTAATGATTTGATTATCTGGAAAGAAGCCAGTACCGATCCTGCAGTTTATCTTCATCGTATTGCAACGAATCCAAAATTCAGAGGACAATCATATGTCAAAAAAATCATTGCCTGGACCAAAGAATACGCTAAAGAAAACAACAAACAATATATTCGTCTTGACACCCACAGCGGAAACGAAAGGATAAACAACTATTACACCAGCTGTGGTTTCGAATACAAGGGTATCAGCACCATCGAATGGACAAGCGAATTACCGGAGCATTATAAAGAAGGTTCTTTTAGTTTGTTTGAGATTAAGCTTTAGTTTACTTTTTAGATTTCCAGATAAAGCCATCCAGTAGATCACACAAGAAAAGCTATACGAACGTTTATTAAAGTCTGAAAAGGATAAAAATGAGTATTTGGAGAAATTGTTAAAAGAGAAATAAATTCTTAATACATACACGATCCTTTTTTGTATCACTATTTCAAAACGAGACATAAGTTCAAAATCATGATTAAAATAAATTATAAAATTCAATTTGTCTTATTTGTTATTTGCTTATTCTTTATTGGTATAGGCATATTTGAAACATTAGACGAAGGCTTAAAAACTGGAATTGGTCTTTTTTGGCAAATTTCACATTTTGTTCCATTTTTAATGGCTGCGATTATTTTTGGCAATAACATCTATTCTAAACGAATTGAAAAATTCAAAAAATAAAAGTACTTACAGAATTCGTCTACAATAAAATTTGAGTTGGTTTTTCTAATACGCAAATGACACATTCAAAATTAAAAGAAGTCAGTTTCTAGAATATCTAAAATCCAACAAAAAAGAGAATCAAAACTTTATCAAATTCAAAAGGGGCTGTCATATTGAGACAGCCCCTTTTATTTCAGAGAGCACGAGATTCGAACCCTCGATACAGTTACCCTTATACTAGCTTTCCAAGTTAAATCCTTCAACTATTCTAAGCTTATGCTTAGCGCTAAAATTTATTTATTGGCAACTGGTTTGGTTTTCATTGGATAATTAAAGAAGGTACTTGTTAGTATCGGTACAAAAAATACGGCAGCGGTAAGGACCGAGATTCCTATATCTGCGGCATGGCTTGCTAAGAATTTACTGAATGCTGTTTCGGGATAAAAATGTTCATATAAAGATAACGCCAGTTTAATCCCTAAAATGGCAATTACTACAAAAGCTGCGGTTTCCAGAAAATTGTATTTTTGCATAAGTCCCACAAACCACTGTGCTATAAAACGCATCGCCAAAATACCTATAAATACACCAATGCATACTAATATGATATTTGGCGTAAAGGCTACAGCTGCAAATACATTATCAATCGAAAAGGCCATATCCATAAGCTCCACAAGGCAAACAGTAGCCCAAAAATGGCCTATTGAGCCTACTGTTACACGGTATAACCAATTACCTTCCTTATTTACTTTTTCTTCTTCGCCTCCTTCTTTTTGCTTGTCTTTGTACCATGAATACACCAGATAGAGCAGGTAAAGCCCACCAATAGGTTTAAGCCACCAAATGGCAATAAGTGCCGAAGCAAATATCATGGCAACCCCCCTAAAGAAATAAGCCCCCCAGATACCATACTTAAGCGCACGATCACGCTGATTTTCGGGCAAATCCATTACCATTGTAGCCAGTACAGCTGCATTATCAACAGAGAGCAAGCTCTCGATAAGAATAAGGTTTCCAATAATTGCCAGTGATGTACCGGGATGTGCAATAACATCTTGCCAAAGGCTATTAATAGTCGTAAGTAATTCAGTCATTTTGTATTATTTTAAAGAATGATGCCTTAATGGCTTGTTTATTTATTTTGATATGGAAAGATCTATTTCGGGGTTTGGCTCAAAGTCTTTTTCATATTTAGAAATGATTATAACCGCTACACCATTGCCTATAAAATTAGTTATGGTACGGGCTTCGTTCATGAACTTATCAATACTGAAAAGCAGTGCCAATCCTTCTAAAGGAAATTTATTAAGTGTTGTAAACGTTATGGTAAGCGCTATAAAACCAGAACCAGGTATTCCCGATGCTACTTTTGATGTAACCATGATAACCAGCCCTATAGTTATGATATCGTGAAGCGTAAGTGGGATGTCAAACAACTGAGCAACAAACAATGTACATACTGGCAAAAATATAGACGCACCCGCAAGGTTAAAAGAATAGCCCAACGGTATTGAAAGACCCACTACAGCTTTACTACACCCCGCTTTTTCAAGCTTTGCAACAATTAAAGGAAACGCTGTTCTGGATGATGATGTACTAAAAACAATAAGCAGTTCTTCTTTAATATAATTCAGAAACTTCCAGAGACTTATATTGTAATAACGCAGCAAAAGTCCCAGTACTACAAATACAAAGAGAGCCATTGTTATATAAGTAGTCGCTAGTAATTTGCCTAAAGGCAACAGACTGTGTATACCAAATCGCGATACTGCGTAAGCCATTCCGCCAAAAGCAGCAACCGGTATAAGCAAAAACAGGTACATCAGTATCTTATACAAAAAGGTCATAATTTTTTGCAGCGTGGTTACATACTTTGCCCGGCCCGGGGAGAGGCTAAGCAAAACACCTGTTATAACTGCCAACAGAACCAGTACCAGCGGTCGGTTAAGTATTATAAAGTTAAACCAGCCGTCATTAAGTGATTCGGTAGCTGTAAAATGTTTGGGTAAGGCCGCATCGATAAAGCTTTTTTCTATCTTGCCCGGTTCTATAAATAATGCTGCCATTATACCCATTATCATGGCAAGAGTAGTTATTATTTCAAAATAAACGAGCGCCTTGAACCCGACACGACTCACTTTTTTAAGATTATCAATACTACTTACACCTATAATTATCGTTAAAAATATTATGGGCTGTATAAGCGGTTCAATAAGGTATAAAAATCCACTGCCTAAAAAATCCAGCTGAATACCCTGTTCAGGATAATAGTGGCCCACAGCAATTCCCAACAGCAACGCTATGGTAACATAAGCTGCTAAATTTTTCAAATACTTTTGCGGTATTCCAGTACTTTCCGGATGTTGTTGTGTGGTATCCATTTTTTAAACCTTACTCATTAAATTGCTCCGTAAAGGTAATTTTAAAAAGTTATTAACCCGATAAGCAAGGCCGCAATAAGCATAGCAAGTGATGAACCCAAAGCCCATTTTATAGTAAACTTTACGTGGTCAGAAAACTCAACACCTGCCAAACCTACTAAAAGATAGGTTGAGGGTACAAGCGGACTTAACAGATGAACGCCCTGACCAATAAGCGATGCCGCTCCTATTTCTAACTTTGTAGCGCCCAAGTGTAATCCCGTTTCTGTAATTAATGGCAGTATGCCAAAATAATAAGCATCGTTGCTTAAAAAAAATGTTAGCGGTGCACTGCTTACAGCTGTTAGTACAGGAAAAGCACTCCCCCAAGTATCTGGTACCACTGATATCATAGAAGCTGCCATAGCATCCATCATTCCAGTACCAGAAAGTATGCCTGTAAAAATACCTGCCGCAAATATCATCGATGCTACAGAAAGAGCATTGCCCGCATGCAGCCTCATTACTTTTTGCTGTTGCTCCACTTTTGGATAATTAATAATAAGCCCGATGCAGAATGCTATCATAAAGGAAACGGCCAATGGCAACACATCAAACATCATTGAGGCCAACAGTAGTATTGTAAGCAGAAGGTTAAACCATATCAGACCAGGTCTTCTGAGTTCACGCTCTATAACAACTTCTTCCTCATTTATAAGGTGCTTGTTCATGTCGCCTTCGCGTGCAATCCTTCTTTTTTCGCGAAGCCCAAGCCAGAATGCTGCAAATAGTACCCATAGTATACCGCCAACCATGACCGGTATCATAGGCATAAACAATTCTGATGCATCCATTTTTAGAGTCGTCATCGCACGTGCTGTAGGCCCGCCCCAAGGCAGTATATTCATTACCCCGCCACCAAGCATTATAATGCACGCGAGAACAAGTGGATTCATACCCAGTTTTTTATATAATGGCAACATTGCGGCTACAACTATCATATATGTAGTAGCACCATCACCATCAAGCGAAACCAATATGGTAAGCAAGGCAGTACCTACGGCTATTTTTAAAGGGTCGCCTTTTACAAACTTTAATATTAGGTTTACCAAAGGGTCAAATAATCCCGCATCAATCATTATACTAAAGAAGAGTATCCCAAAAATAAGCATGATTCCGGTGGGAGCAATATTCTTTACACCTTCCATGATTATTGAACCAAGATCGGCAGTAAAACCACCTAAAATAGCAAAAAGAATAGGGATAAGTATTAGCGCCGTTAACGGAAACAAGCGTTTTGTCATGATCAGGTACATAAATACAATGATCATTGAAAATCCTAAGATTGTAAGCATGACTCTATATTTTTAAGTTTAATTATTTTCTGTTTTAGCCGACCAGTCAAATGAGTTTCTAAACCCCGCCAACACATAATTGCTTGTATCATCAGGGCTTACCTGATTGACAAATGAAAGTTCTATTGCTGATTGTTTACCAAGATTGATACCCAATCCAGCTGTAATCCGGTTGCTGTCAAATTGCTCCTCCTTTACCACATTCATCCTGATTTCATTTTTTAGAATGCCATACAAGAGGTTATTTCCCTTTTCTTTACCCAATGGGATTTTTAACGATATGAGATAACGCAGCCTCAAAACAAAATCATCAGGATTGGTTAAAAAACGTTCTTCGACACGATAACGATGTAATAATGTAGTACGCCCAAGTTTACTTTTAATCGTTAACTGTTGAAACGGCCTGTTTTCATAACGTATCTTTTTATCGGTAAAACTTGTGTACGGTTGTAGCACCAAAAACATGAAACCCACAGCCGGATACAGGTCGTTGTCTAGCTTTCTTTCAAGATAGGTAGAAACTAAAAAAAGACGTGAATCTTTTACCAAATCGTATGCGCGATATTGAGAAAGGGCTGTAAAGCTGTACTTTTCGCTCAGTTTTGCCGACATTGTATATTGCAGCCACATGTTAAGATTATCTTGTTGTGCTGATGCTTTCGTAGAAAAAAGCATTAAAAAAAACATGATTGATATATATTTTCTATACATTCTGATAAATTGTTAATTTATTTGTGTGAGGTAAAAGTATAGGATTGATTTTTTCAAAAAATTAATTTTCAACGAACGACTCATTTAATAAACAAACAACGCAAAGTGCCTATTATAAAATAATGATATTTGTATTTTAAATGATATAATTTTAACGGGTGAATAATTTTTAACACAAAAAAGTATGGTTTTACTAATAAACATCATTATCCTCCTTGTAGCTTTTAGATTACTGTTTGAACAAAAGATTATAGGCAGCCTCATGAGAAAACAATGGACAAACCTTATCAGGTTTCAACATGTTTTATTTTTTGTTATATATACCTCCTTTCTGATAATTTCAATGTTTTATCTTACCGACATGCCTTTTGCGCTGTATAGGATATTATTTATTATGACGATCAATACTGCCTTGTATATCGTTTGTTATGCCTATTTAGTTCCTGCCTATTATCAAACCAATAAGTATCCTGAATACCTGTTGTATGCACTGATATTATTTATATCAACAACATTACTAAGACTACTCGCTGAACCTGAATTTTCAAAAGGGAGCGGTGTAGCACAAGACCAAACGCTTTTTTTGATAAGCGTATACAGCTCGCAAAGTATCGTGATTTTAGTAGCTTCCTTTTTAGGAATATCAAAACATAAGTTTTTAATAGAATATGACTATCTCGACCTTGAGGTAAAAAAAAATGAGACCGACCTCAACCTTATGAAGTCAAAGATAAATCCGCACTTTTTACTCAATACTCTTAATAATATCTATGCGGGCAGTTACAGCCAGCATGCTAATACAACCGAAGCAATACTACAGCTAAGTCAGTTGCTACAATATGTCATATATGAAACCGACAAAAAAACTATTGCCATACACAAAGAGTTTGAAATGATGAAAGCACTTGCTGGCTTATATCAGCTCAAATACAACAATACACTCCATATAGTATTTGAACTAAATGATAGTGAAGTGCAGGAACAGGTAGAGATTCCTCCTTCTATATATTTTACTCTTTTTGAGAATGCACTCAAGCATTCAGACATTGGAACAGACATGGATGCCTATATTTCTGTGAGGTTTGATAAGGAAGACGATAACTTGTTGTTCAGAATAGAAAACTCTGTACCAGAACACGCTCAAATTAGTAATAACAAAGGATATAACGGAATGGGACTGGTTGCATTGAAAAAAATATTAGCAATGGAATACACAGAAAATTATGAATTGTTTGATGAATTATCAAATAAGACGTACTTTTCTACTCTCAAAATAAAGTTATGAACCAATTGCAGGTTGTAGGCGTAGATGATGAATACCTTGCGCTGGAACTGATAAAAAAGTATTGTGCCAAAACGGATGACATAAAGTTGCTGGCTACCTACAGCAACCCAAAGGAAGCCATGGATTTTTTGCAGCACAATGAAGTTGACCTGCTGATACTGGATATTAATATGCCCGGCATCAACGGGATAGAATTACTACAAAACACACACAACAAGCCGCTCTGTATTTTTATAACTGCCGAAGAGCAACATGCCGCCAAAGCATTTGAACTTGATGTTGTAGATTATCTTATAAAACCTATAAGTTTTGAGCGTTTTGAAAAGGCCATCACAAAAGCCAAAGAATACCACCGCTTTATAAAATCTAAAGACATTGTTGAAGATTACATTATGTTTAAATCAGACAACATTGTAAACAAAGTAAAACTGGATGATATTTTTTGGATAGAAGGTTTTGGAGAATACCTCAAAATTGTATCCCGCTATAAAAAATACATGGTCCTGGAACGTATGGCAAAGTTTGAAGAAATGCACCGTCCTCTGGGATTTATTAGAATACATAAGTCATACCTGATTTTGAAAAACCACATCGTATCATTCAATTCACGTATGGTACAGCTCAGAGACGGCAAGGAGTTGCCCATAGGCCGTACTTACAAGGACAACCTTAAGGAAATCTAAGATATAAGGTACTGGTGCAAAAAAAGAAAACCGGCAAGTTATAAACTTGCCGGTTTTTTTTAGCTTTTAATAAAATTTAAGCAAAATACATTGCTTGTTTTTTTGCAGAGAGGAAGGGATTCGAACCCTCGATACAGTTACCCATATACTAGCTTTCCAGGCTAGCTCCTTCAACCACTCGGACACCTCTCTAAATTGGTCTGCAAATAACATAAAAAAAAATGACTTAGAAAAACAAAATCGGATATTACTTTACATACTTTTTCTAAATTCTTCCATAAATAGTTTGACAGCCTTTTTTTGATAGCCTCCAATAGTCAGCATAAACGAGTCTCTCTTCGTGGGAACTCCTGTAATCTGAATCGCTTTGAGGTCATCCCAACCTTTTAGGGCTTTTTCAGCAACTATTGTAGCCCAATCACTATCCTGAACCATTTGCAACAAGGCATGAATTGAGTTTAGTTCAATCGAAATCTTGGGCCTCATTTTGTTCTTGGCAAATAAATCTTCTACAAATTCCCTCGAATTCGAACCTTTTCCAGGTAAAACAAGCGGAATTTCCTCTATCTTCTTAAATGCAATTTTGTCTAAAGCTGCCAGAGAATGTGTTTTCGAAACCACCATTACCATTTGTGAAGTAAACAAAGGCACTTTCTCAACAGGAATATTTATCTCATGTGATGAAATCACCAGAACCAAGTCTAACTCGTTCGTCAGTAATTTTTGTTCTAAAGCCTCTGTTGTACCGTATTCGACCACAATTTTCAGGTTCGGATATTGTTTGGCGAACGTATTGATAACGGGCAGAATCAAAAGTCCAAAAATATAGGTTACTCCGATTCGCAGTTCACCACCAATCATTTCGTTTAAATCTTCAATAGCCTGCTTCCCGTTTTCTACATTTTCAATGACTTTTTTGGCGTGAATCAGGAAAACGGCACCGGCTTCTGTAAGCTGCACTTTTTTCCCTATCCTTTTAAACAAAGGCATTTCAAGTTCTTCTTCCAGTTTTTTTATCTGTTGTGATAATCCGGATTGCGTTACAAAACACAACTCGGCCGCTTTTGTAAAATGCAGCACCTCTGCTGTTTTGATAAAATATTCTAACTGATAAATTTCCATATTGATAAGTTTAATTACTTATTACAAGTAAAATTATTAATTTTTCTAATGAAATCATAATCCCGAACTTTGTAAAAAAATATCAGGCATCATGTTTCAAGCGTTAAAATCAAAAAACTTCAAGTTATTCTTTTACGGACAATCTGTTTCTGTAATTGGAACCTGGCTTCAAAAAACAGCCGTAAGCTGGATGGTTTATAGCGTTACGGGGTCGGTTTTTTTACTGGGATTAGCAACTTTTTTAAGTATGATCCCGTCTTTATTTCTGGCTCCTTTAGCCGGAAGTATTATTGGCCGCTACGACAGACACCGTGCTATGATTTTATTACAATCTTTGGCCATGCTTCAGGCGGGTGCTTTGGCGCTGTTGATTTACCTGAAAATATATAACATCAACTTTATTCTGGCTTTAAGCCTGATTCAGGGTATCATCAATTCTTTTGACATGACCTGCAGACAAACGATGATGATTGATATTGTCGACAACAAAGAAGATTTACCCAATGCAGTCGCCTTAAACTCTACCCTGAATAATTTTGCCCGAATTGCAGGCCCTGCTCTGGCGGGAATTATTCTGCACAATTATGGAGAGGATATTTGTTTTATTGGCAACTTCTTAAGCTACATTCCGGTTTTGATTTCGCTGTTAATGATGAAAATTACGCCACATATTAAAGCCACTGACAAGATGAAAATGGTAGATGATTTTCTGGAAGGTCTGGATTATGTAAAAAAAGAAACCGAAATGGCCAAAATGCTTCTGATGTTAATGTGCAGCAGTTTGTTTGTTATTTCGTTCAATACTTTAATGCCTGTTTTTGCTAAAGATATTTTTAACGGAAATGCGCAGACTTTCAGCTGGTTTGAAAGTGCTGCCGGGATTGGATCAATACTATCCGCTATTTACTTAGCTAACCTTAAAAAAGCCGACAATATGGGCAAAATAATGATCTCTGCAAGCTTATTGTTAGGTTTTAGCATTATCATATTGGCCTATTCAAATAGCTTAACAGTAGCGCTTATTTGCATGGCTTTGAGCGGTATAGGAATGATGGCGCAAACCTCATCAATCAACATTTACATTCAGACCCAAAGTACCGTAAATATGCGTTCAAGAAGTATTAGTTACTATTTGATGGCGTATCAGGGAATGATTCCTGTGGGAAGTTTGATTATTGGCTATGTGTCACACATTATCGGAACCAGAGAAACTGTCGCCATTCAGGGTGTTATCAGTATTATCTCGGTCATTGTTTATGTGTACTACAAAAAACAGAGTTCTGAAGAAGAGTTTGGAACTTGTGAGGTTCGTTATAAAGATTAAATTTTAAATTCCAAACTTTTTAAATTCCAAATTCCAAAACGGAGATAATAATCAACGTAAAGTTTGGAATTTGGAATTTCTATTTTGGAATTTACTTCTATAACGAAATCTCCCCACGTAAAGCCGTTTCGAAGATCGTTTTAAACTCGGACTGAGGAATATTCTGTCCTAACAAATACATTAATTTTGTTATGGCTGCTTCTGTAGTAATGTCTTTTCCTGAGATCACCCCAAGAGATTTTAAAGCAGTACTGGTTTCATATTGTCCCATATTGACACTTCCTCCAGAACATTGCGTAACGTTAACGATGTGTAATCCGGATTGAATTGCTTTCTCAATCAAATTTAAAAACCAATCTTCTGTTGGGGCATTTCCCGAACCGTAGGTTTCCAGAACAATACCTTTTAAATCTTTAATAGCCAGAATAGAAGCCAAAACTACTTCGCTCATTCCCGGGAACATTTTGATAATCGCAACGTGACTGTCTAAATTTTTATGAACGATTAGTTTTCCTTCTGTATTTACAGGAAGAAACAAGTGTGTGTTCAGCTTTAAATGAACTCCTGATTCTACCAATTCAGGATAATTTGGTGCTGTAAATGCTTTAAAATGTTCTGCATTTACTTTTGAAGTTCGGTTACCGCGATACAGTTTATATTCGAAATACAAACAAACCTCGTTGATTACCGGTCTTCCATTTTCCTGAAGTGAGGCAATCTGAATGGCTGTAATCAGATTTTCTTTGGCATCGGTGCGTAAATCTCCTATCGGAAGCTGAGAACCTGTAAACACTACCGGTTTTGCTAAATTCTCGAGCATAAAACTCAATGCCGAAGCAGAGTACGACATGGTATCTGAACCATGAAGCACTACAAATCCGTCGTAAGCAGCGTAATTTTCCTCAATAATAGTCGCAATCTTTGTCCACTCTTCAGGATTCATATTCGAAGAATCAATGGGAGTTTCAAATGAAACCGTTTCAATCTCACAATCTAATTGTTTGATTTCGGGTATCTTTTGCAATAATTTACCAAAATTGAACGCCTTAAGTGCGCCCGTCTCAAAATCTTTACTCATACCGATAGTTCCTCCGGTATAAATTAGCAGTATTTTAGGTTTAGATGACATCCTGATATTTTAATTTATTGACAACAGGATTGGCATACATTGCCAAAAATCCTTGTCTTGTCACTGGGTTATCACTTCCGATACGCATTTCTAAACGACGCTCAAACAATGATTTTTCACTTTCTTTGTACAAGTGAGCAAACCTATTTGTCTCATTTAAAATATCATAAGCAATAAAATTCGTTGGCCATAATTGATAATTTTTCAAAACCGAATCATCAATAACCTGTGCCAAAGCCTGCACTTGTTTGTTGGCATTGTCATTCTCAGCTACAATCTGATCGATCTCTGTATCTAAAACGTCTCCAACAGAAATATGTATTCTTTTTTTAGTTCCCATGACACCACTTATGATGGTCATGAAATCTTCATTTTTTTCTTTAATATAAACCTCATTATTGGCTTCTGCCATTAACTGTGGCATCTTCAGAACATCTGTTGGATCGTATTCGTATGAAATAGAAACCGGAACAATTTTTAATTTCTTAAAATAATCCATCAAATTAGGCTCATCAGACCCCATTCCGATCATTTTTAGGACTCCCGGATTGGTTTCGTCATTTCCGTCTTTTGTACGACCTTCTCTTTGTGCAATCCAAACCGAACGATTTTCGCGAAGTAATAATTGCCCGATATACTCAGATAATAATTTAGAGCTTTGCAACATTTCTCTTGGCGTTAAACCTCTTAAAACCAAAAAGTTTCGATTTAGTTTTGCCAGCGTACTTAGGAATGCTTTTTTAACCAGATTGTCTCCAATTGCAGATGCCGTCATGACTAAACCATGCTCGAAAAGACAAACATTTAATAAGGTTGTATCCAATAAAATATCTCTGTGATTGGAGATAAATAAGTAAGAAGTATTTTTTTCTAATTTCTCAAATCCTGAAGTGGTAAGTCCTTCTGAACTTTTCTCTAAAACCTTTTGTATGGTATTGTAAATAAAGTTGCATTGAAAATCACGAATCGAATGTGTTTTTTTAAGCTGCTCTTTCCAAACCTCATCTGCTACTTCCGGAAAAGTAAAGTTCATCATGGTTTTCATCATCGGATGATTGACAACATCATGAAGTGCTTCATTTATTTCAGAATCATAAAACGGTCGAATGGCATCAAATCTCTGCATTATTTATATTGGTTTTAAGTGGGCAAAAGAACAAAAAAAAAATTAAACTATTGTAAGGTATGGGTTAAATCCCAAAAACGTCTTTTGAATTTTGAGTTGTTCGCGCTGCAATTTCTTCTTCAGAAACATTATATATATCAGCTAATTTCGCAATAACATTTACTAAGTAACTGCTTTCATTTCGCTTTCCACGGTACGGAATTGGCGCTAAATAAGGAGAATCAGTCTCTAAAACAATGTGTTTCAAATCGATTTGATTTAAAAACTGATCAATCTTTCCGTTTTTAAATGTTACCACTCCGCCGATTCCCAACTTCATATTATAAGAGAGCGCCTGAAGTGCTTGTTCGTATGTTCCTGAAAAGCAATGAAAAATTCCAAATAAATCAGCTGATTTTTCCTCTTCCAGTACTTCAAATATTTCATCAAAAGCTTCACGGCAATGAATCACAATAGGCAATTTATATTGTTTCGCTAGTTGAATTTGTCTTTTAAAGGCAATTTGCTGCTCCTTAAGATGTGTTTTATCCCAATACAAATCGATCCCAATTTCACCAACGGCGTAAAACTTTCGTCTGGCTAACTCCTTTTCCACATGTTTTAATTCTTCTTCGTAATTATCTTTCACATAGGTAGGATGCAATCCCATCATCAGGTATACATAATCGGGATAATTTTGCTCCAAATCGTACATAGAAGGTGTTGCAGCAGCATCAATAGCAGGAATAAAAAAACGGGTTACTCCGGCATCTATCGCTCTTTGCATCATCTCGTCGCGATCCTGATCAAATTCTTCAGAATATAAATGTGTATGTGTATCGGTAATTATGGGCTTCAAATTCAATTGTTGTAATTTTTAATGGCCCAAAATTACGATAATATTAAAAACTTTCCCAATTTGAATGAAATGGGGAAAAATGGGACGCGAATTTTTACGGATTCACTTCGTGAAAACGCGGATAAAAACGGATTTTTTTAACACTGTCAGACTGAATGAAATCGAAGTCTATGAAGCTATGGTTATTATTTAAATAGTAAACCCGACAGTTTTTAGAAACCTGTCGGGTTTGAATCGGTATACGATACTAAATTATTTCCCTGTTTTAACAAACAGTAAAGCGCGATCGAAAACTTCGTCTTTACCTTGTTGAGCACCCAAAACAGTTGGGATTACTTTAATATCCGGGACAATCCCAATACGCTGCGTTTCTTTTTTATTTGGATAAAAAACACCCATTGAAGTAAAAGAAGACTCAAATCCGTTGATAATACTAAACTCATAATTTGGCCCATCGGAGCCCGATGTCTGAGTACCTACAATGGTAACATTTGGTGCTGTCTGAAGACTCATTACGGTTTGTTCACCAAAACTATGAGTTCCTGAACCAACCAAAACAACTACTTTCCCTTTATAATAATCGGGATTGCTTTTACCACATTCTTCCATATCATTCCTAAAATAATAACGACCAGGGTAGCTTAAGTCCTGTTGAAGTAATCTTAAAATTGGTTTTCGCTCCGGATTTAGATATTCGCTGACTAAAAAATCAGTATTGATTGGTCTGCTTCTGGCATCAAAAATAATCGCTTGTGTCCCTTTTAATTCCTCCATCATCTTTACAACTTCCTCTTTTGGCACTTTGCTCATTCTTACAAAACCAATATTATCTGCCATAATTTCCCATTTTGCAGTTTTTTTGGGTGGTGATCTTTTAATTTTTTCGTTTGGGTAACGATGTATTTTCTTTGTTGATGTCACATTATCTCTAATGAATTCAATTTCTAAATCATCTGTATCCCCTGTAAACATTATAAAACCTCCCAAGTAAGTCGCTACAGCTTTATTAGATCCCTGCATGTATTTTGAAAGCTCTGCTAATTGTTGTGCAACTGTGCTACCACCCACTTTTGTTATAATATCGCCAATTTTTAAGTCATCTATTTTGGCTAAGGAATCATTTGCTATCGCAACAATTACAGCTTTATCGTTTATAAATTTAGCTGTAAAAGGAATATACTTCTCTCCGCCCAAATATTTAATCATATCCGGACTAGTAGTCCCGGCATGTGTATCGTTAAGCTTTATCGATATTTCACGCATTGCCAATAAAAATTCCTTTTCGGAAGCAGGAGTATCGATATGAGGAAGAATTTCCATAAGCGCTTCGTCCCAATTCTGATCCATTACATATTTATATGGGAAAAAATACTCTATATAATTCCAAAAACGGAATAGTGCCAAAAGACGTAAATTTTTATCTGTCCATTTAAAATCGGCATACTCTGGTTCGTTAACAAACTGCAAACGCACATTTTTACCCTCTTGATTTACATAATAATTCACGCCCTGAAATCTATTCTCTGTGATAAATTTCAATTTTTGAGAAAGGCTTTTAGAAAACAGCTTGTCTTTTTGCGTCCATTCTAAATTCAAATTTTTATTAAAATAATCTGTTTTTGGATCCACTGCCACTGGTGTATTGGCAGGTACTTCTCCCAGACTTTCAATCCATTTTTCTATTACAACAGAAAACTCTTCTTTGGTTTGCGCTTTTTCAATTTTAGGCAAAACCTCAAAGAGTTTTTCATCCCAGTTTATTTTCCCACTGGCAACTGTAGGATGATAATATTTTAAAAATCCCCAGACTTTGCAGGTCGCAGCAAGTTTTTCGGTTTGGGTAATTTTGGTATAGCCAAAGATCGTCTGAGTGCATACAATAAGAAAAACTAAAGTAATTTTGTTCATGTAAATAACTGGTTAGGTTGAAATTGTTTTTTGGTAAATTTTTCTGAAAAAAAAATTAGCCGAATGTAAAACTAAAAATCCGGATTCGTTTACGACTTTACGTAAAAACCTTTTTTATATAAATAAACCGGACAGGTTTTAAAAAACTGTCCGGTTTGAATAAGTATAAAAATTCTTAGCGATTTTGATGTTCTAACAAGCAATTAATCCAAATCGTCCAGCAGCTCCTGAACATCGTCGTAATTTTCATAATCCTGCGAAATGGTCTGCAGGATTTCTCTACAGCCATTGTAATCTTTTTGTTTTAATTTAGACAATGCCAGATACCATTTGGCTTTCTCTTTATAAGCAGAAGTACCTGATTTTAATTCATTAAAAATCGCTTCTGCCTGTTTATAATGGTCTTCTTCCAATAAAGAAATTCCGTAAAAATATTGCATTTCAGCGGTTTTATTTTCTGTTAACAGTTCTTCAAAAAACGGAATTGCCAATACATATTTTCCTTCATTGAAAGCCTTTTCAGCCTGTTTTAAGGTTTCGTCTGTATCGCCTCGTTCGACAAAAGAAGCTGTTTCCGGATGATTAAAATCCTCAAATTCAGGAGTCTGATTGTAATCAAAAAAGAACAGTCCGAATAAAATAATAATCGATGCCGCTGCCGCGAAATACCAAGGTCGCATTCGGACCACTTTGGGCTTGTTGGCATTGAAATGTTTCTCCGAAACCTTTGTCAAATTTGCTGCAAAGGCTTCTCTCTCTTCTTCATGTTCAAATTTGTTCCTAAGCTGTGACTGTACTTCTTTAAAAGTTTCAAACTCCGAAGCCAGTTCATGATCCTCAGACAATTGTTTCTCAAAACTATCCCGTTCCTCAGCAGTCATTTCTTCCTGAAGATATTGATCGAATACTATATAGCGTTCTTCATCCATGACTATTTATTTTTTAGCGAATTAAAATTTTTAGCTTCCTGAATCCACTGTGTCAACTGCCCCACACACAACGATTTTTTCTTACGGACATACCCATAAGTCACATTGAGTTTAGCCGCTACTTCTTCCATAGTTTTAGTGGCAAAACTAAGTTTTAACAACTCCTGGCATTTGTCTCCCAATTTCTGAAACATGGCATCAAAGAGCTGTTGTTTTTCATCAAATTCTTCTGTTTGACCAATTAATTCCAGGGCAGATTCATTCATAGATACTGCATCTTCATTAATTGTTACCCCTCTGTTCGCTGTTTTTTTAAGTTCGTTAAGCCACTTCCTTTTGCACAATAAAAAAAAGTAAGCATCAAAAGGACAAGTCAGCTGTAGTGTTTTCGCCTTGGCCTGATTAAAAAGCAAAATCATGACTTCCTGAACCACATCCTGTGCATGTTCCTTGTCTCCGGAATTATTCATGACGAACATCACCACTTTAGGAACGAATTTCTTGTAAATGATTTGAATGATTACAGAGTTGTTTGCAGCAATGCCATCAATATACATTTGATCGGGATGAGTTTTTGCCTTAGCCATAAAAAACCTTTTTGAAGCTAATTTAAAAAACAATTGGAAATAAATTTCATGCAATGGGGTAACAATTAACAAATCAAGTTGATATAACACCAAAGGACTCATAAAAATTGTTTAAAAAAATGTTCCGAGAACCATCAAAAATCAATAAAAATGGAAACCTGTCAATTTGTAAGCGAGAAGAATTTAGATCAATTTCACCAAATGATTTCTACCAAAACACGAAATGGTTTTGTGATTGTGGAGCATAACGAGAAACTTCCGTACGTCGTTTTATCCAAAAAACAAAAAGCAATCAATCATCCTTTACATCTCTTTCTTACCTGCATCACATTTGGGCTGTGGTTAATGGTATGGCTTTATTTTATTGTGACGCTTTCGCGAAAAACAAGCATTCTCGTTGCGGTAGACGAAGACGGCAATCTCTTTGAAGACAAGTGCCTCTCTGCATAAATTCTGAAATACAAAATGCAGAGGTAACAATTGTTTAAAGGAATTGATATAACGACATCTCTGCAAATTCAAAAATAAACTTCAACAGTAAGGGTAACAATATCAAACCCAAATTGATATAAGTATAATTAACAACCGAAATCTGAAAACCACCTGATCATCAGGACAGATTTATAAAAACTAGAAATCATGAACACAAACTTTAAAAAAATCGGGCTTTTATTTTTACTAACAATCAGTTTTGCAAGCTGCGACAATGGCGACAGTGATGATAATCTTATTTTACCACCTTCTCCTGCAGCTTTTAAAAGCATAAGCACCAAAGGAGTAAAGTCCGCTACGCAAAAATTTACGATTACAGCCGGAACCGGTGTGGTTACTGTAACTTCAGTAAAAGGAGTAAAATTAAGTATCAATGGAAACTGTCTGACTAAAAACGGTGCAGCGGTAACGGGCGCAGTGGATATCGAATACATTGAACTTTTTGACAAAGGGAATATGCTAATTACGAACAAACCTACGATGGGAGTTATGCCAGACGGAAAGAAAAGTCTATTGATTTCAGGTGGAGAATTCTTCATCAAAGCCACGCAGGGCGGAGTAGAACTTAAAACTTCCTGCTCTATGAATTTAATTGTTCCCGCTGCTTTAACAGATGGTGTAGATAATGCGATGACTTTATGGACCGGTGTAATAGATCAAAATGACGAATTGACCTGGGAAGTACCTAAACCAAATGCAGACGGAACAGGCGGCAAAGGCGGCGTTCAGGGAGAAGGAACCAATTACTTTGTGACATTTGGAAACTTTGGATGGACAAACGTAGACCGTTTTTACAGCGACCCTAGACCGAAAACTACACTGTTGGTTGATGCTCCCGATGGCTACAACAATACAAATAGTGCCGTTTACCTGTCATACGATGGTGAAGGAAATGCACTTGCGAAATTAGACACTTACACCGCAGCAGGATTATTCAGCGAGCACTACGGACAAATTCCGATTGGCTTAAAATGTCATGTGATTTTTGCAACCGAAGATAATGGTCAATGGCGATACGCAATCAAGGCCGTAACCGTTGCTGCAAATGATGTGTACACCTTTACACTTGCCGAAACAGTTGTAGGTACCGAAGCCCAACTGGTAGCCGCAATCAATGCTATTCAGTAACTTACAAAATTCTTTTTAAGAAAAAGTGGTGATTTGCTCATCACTTTTTTTTACATTTAATCCAGTTTTCAAATTAATTCTGATGCTTTTCAGAAGCTAATCCTGCTGTCCGCTGTATCTTTTGTTCCGAACCCCGGCACAAAAGGATGCCGCTCCCATCAGGGCTAAAACCCTCTAGTTATGAAACCACTATCGTCTATTTTATTGATGCTGCTTTCTGTTTTCGCAATGGGACAAACGAAGGTAAAAGACACCATAACGCGAAGAGCCAATATTGTTTTCATTCAGAACGGAAATGCGGTTACGTATAAACCCGAAACTCCGCCTTTAATTCCGATTGCAGGAGCTCCAAAACCCAGTTATTCTTATTTATGGGAGCTTGGCGACGGACATTACAGCAAAGAAGCAGAACCCAAACATGTCTACAAAAACAAGGGAACCTATACCACCAAACTTGCCGTGACCAACAATTACGACAACGGAAAACCTCCCGCAACACGCCCAAAAAAAGTGGCTATAAACGATATTACCGATACCAACTATAAAGACATTGCTTCTATAGCCGATCAAAACGGATTTGCAATCTTAAAAAATTGCGACCCTATTCCCGAACAGGAAATGGTAGTTGTAGTAAGTTATCAAAATCTTGAGAATTATGTCTCAAGCGGAAAACTGTATTTGTTTTATAATGAGAAACAATTTAAGGATAACAATTTCGAACTGGTCGATTTTCGCACCTATGCCAATGAACGTGAAGTAAAAGAGAAAGCGGTAGCTCTTATTGACGATCTGGATGATTCTAAAAATTATGTGGCTTCGGCTGAAAACACTTTCAAAACCAGAAAATACAGAAATACAACCAGCGAAGAAGATCTGGATGCATCGTTGCTGGATGCCAATAAAATCTATCATAATGTTTCGGTTATAGAATTTGATGATGCAAATCCCAATGAGACCCGAAATGTTTTTTATACTTTTAAAACAACTCCCGAAATGATCAAAGACACCAGCGCAACGGTTACAATGCGTGGTATTTTTATTCCAAACCGAAGTTATAAAAACCATAAAATAAAGAATCTCGAAATGGAGATCGTAACGTCCCACGACCCCAATAAAATGGGTTCTAACGGAAGTTTCATGAATTACAGACTAGTTCGGTTTAAAAGGGTAAATTTTAAAACGCGCTTTCAGAACAACGGTGAAGGTCCTGCACGAATGATCAGACTTGAAACGGATGTCCCTGATATGTTTGACAAAAAAACTTTCCAGATTGAAGACATGTATCCTAAATGTCCCATCTGTCCAAAAGATGAAGTTCCAACGACAAGCTGTCTGGATACCATTATCAAAAAGAATCAAATCTTTTTTACCTTCAAAAACATTTACTTACCCGGGAGCGAACAGAAAAATGTACACGAAAAAGACAGTACAAAAGGCTTTGTAAAATATTCGATGAAGTTTGGTGAAGACTTTCACAAAGTGAAAACCCGAAGCCGAACGGCTATTATTTTTGATAAAAATGAACCTATAATCACCAACTATGCCACAACCCGATTCCTTCCCGGAATTTCGATTGGGGCAAAAGCAGGTTATAATTTATATCCTAATCTTGAAAAATCGACAAGTTATTTTGTAGGCGCCACTATTTCGCCTTTTAAATCCTATCGCTTTTACTGGCAGGCAGAATGGCTTAATGCACTGAACAAATACGAAAGCGGACTAACCGTGATTGATCAAACCGTAGTAAATGCAAATGGTGTAAAGCAATTTCAGCGCACGACCAGCACAACCGAAAACAAAAATGTAAACTGGGAAATTCCGGTATTGATTCGGTATAACCTTAACAATTATATTGGAATCGGAGTTGGGATTCAGGCCAATTTTGATGTTTCGTCAGAACAAAACCAAACTCAGAAAATTGAAACTTTTGAAGGCGGAACAGACCAATTTTTGATTAATACCCGAACGCAGTCAAACTCCGTAAAGAACAGTTTTGTGAATTTAAAAACTGGCGTTTTGTTTGATTTAACCGCTGGTTTTGCCAGAATCGGACCCAGTTTTGGAGCGCGCTATGTGATTAATTTTGAACAGAATTTCAACTATTTTCAGTTTTATGGAATCTGGAAGCTTTAGGAGTTATCCCGCGGAGATTCACAGAGGGTTTTCACGAAGATACACAAAGATTTTTCACCGAGATACGTTAATTTTTTTGCCAAGAATTCACAAATTTTCAAGATTTTTGTATTTATTACTCCCTTTGTGCTACGTTATGCATTTGTAAAAATTCGCGAATTCGTGACAAACGCCCTTTGTGAATCTCTGCGAGAAAACTTTGTGAATCTTTGTGAAACAAAAAAGCTATGAAAAAATTATATTGCTCTATATTATTTTTGACAACAATGATTCTATTAGGACAGAATCAGGAAGATCAAATATATACTGCAATTGACTCTTTTATTGCTCATCCTTCCTCCCAGGCATTACAAAATTTAAAGAATACCGAGGCTACTTTCTGGAAAAATCCGAAGTCAAAAACCAAAGACGAATTACTTGCAATTGTGGTTTTAAACTGCAATAAAGCCTACTATGAAAATCAATTTGGCAAAACGGAAAACGCTATTACGAGTTATGAAAAGGCATGGCAAATTTATCAGAAAAACAAACTTGACAGTTATGACATTATCGAATACTGCCTGAAACCTCTAGGAAACCTATACACCGTTTTAGGCGATTACGACAGTGCTGAGAATACGATAAAGCAGTATTTTTTTATTGTAAATACGACTCCCGGTTATCCCGATTCCCAAAAACAAAAATTTGCTGCAATCCTGAATTTATCCAATGTATATCAGAGCTTGGGCAAGTTTAATCCGGCCATTGATTTATTAGAACAAATACTAAGAACCGAAAAACTGTCAAATGTTCAGAAAGGAATCGTACTCAATAATCTGGGAAACAATTATCTGTTGAGTTCGACCGAAGGTTTAATGCGTCCTGAGATTTATCAAAAAATCGAAAACAGCTTTGAGTCGTCTGTAAATTATCTGAAAAACGAAAAGAACCAATCGGAAACTTTGTCTAATTCGTATCGGAATCTGGCCGTACTTAAGAGACAAAGGAATCAATTTAAAGCAGCAGATTCTTATTTAACAAAAGCTGAAAAACTTTTACTGGAAACGCCGCACGTACAAGTCCGAAAAATGGCAAAACTTTATTATGAAAAGGCTTTATTGCTTTTTGATGAAGGAAAATATGCCGAAAGCGCGCAACAGATTGAAGGCGTTTTTAAAATTTTAATCCCGAATTACAAAACCAAAGAGGTGCTTCCGAATCTAAATCAATTGTATGCTGAAACGGTTTTAATTGATGCCCTTGATTTGCGAGCGCAGATTTTTCTAAACCAAAATCAGCCTAAAAAAGCATTGGAGTCTTACCGGCTTTCTCTTCATATCGAAGATCTGCTGATGAATATTACACTGTATGAAAACTCCAAAATAATTACGCAACTACGCTCCCGAAATCGTACCGAAAAATGTCTCTCGATTTATGATCACTTGTTTCAAAAAGAAAATAAAACGGAATATCTGGAGGAAGCTTTTCAATTGGCAGAACGAACAAAATCAGGAGTTTTAAAAAGTTATCAATCGAATATTAAAAAGGCAACAACACAAGAAAAATCACTTCTACAGCAACTTCAAAGTTTAAACAATTCGATTGTAAAAGAACAGCAAAAAGGACCTTCGGCCAATATTCCCAACCTCAACAACGCCATTAAAAAGCAGAATGAACTGATGCTTTCCCTAAAGCAAATTCAATCTAAGAATCCGAATTCGCTTCCTGACAATTGTGATTTAAAGAGGCTATTTTCAAAATTAGAAAAAGACAAGGCGGTCCTGGTTTACTATTTTATGGGTGCCGAAAACCTGTATTATTTCACCTTGCAAAATAACCGAATCAGTCTTAATCATCTCTATACTGCTCATACGGCGATGCCCGATATCCTAAAATTCATCAATTATTTTAATACTGCGGCAGCCATTACAAATGATATTTCCGGATACAATTATTACGGTAAAAAAGTATACGATTTATTGCGATTGCCTCAAAATGTCGTTTACAAAAACCTCATCATTATTCCTGACGGTATTTTGAACTTCCTGCCTTTTGAGGCGCTAATTACAAGTGCATCAAAAACGACAAATTTTGCCAAAATGCATTACTTATTAAATGATTTAAGGATCGCTTACAATACTTCGGCAAACCTGTATCTCAATGCCAAACCGATTTTACATTCCGGAAATACAATTTTGGGCGTTTTCCCTGTTTTCAAAAATACTTCCTTTGAACTGCGCTACTCGAGGAAAGAACTCGAAGTCATCCGAAATAATTTCAAAGGAAAATATTTAGAAAATTCCGAAGCCAATTTCTCCAATTTCAAAAACAACGCTAACCACTACTCCATTTTACATTTAAGTACTCACGCCTCTTCGGGTGATGTCGAAACGCCGGCAAGCATCAGGTTTTACGACCAGGAAATCTTATATTCAGAACTGTACAATCTCAACATCAATCCCGATTTGGTAGTTCTGAGTGCTTGCGAAACCGGAATCGGGAAATTGTATAAAGGTGAGGGTGCAATGAGTGTAGCAAGGGGTTTTCAATTTGCGGGAGCTCAAAATTTACTGTTCTCGTTGTGGAAAGTGAACGATTACACTACGGCTGTTTTTATGGCTGATTTTTATAAAAACATCAAAAAGGGTCAGTCTTATTTTGAAGCAAATGCAAACGCTAAACTTGCTTTTTTACAGGACAAGTCCATTTCGAATGCCAAAAAATCGCCTTATTACTGGAGTTCTTTTGTATACTACGGTGCTGTTTCGACCGAAGAAAAATCCTCAAATTATATCTTTTATATCATTAGTTTATTGGCAGTAATTGGTTTATTTTTGGTTTTCAATCATTACCGAAAATGGAAAATCTTCACGAGATTCTCAAAAAAGAGAAATACAAAAAAATAAAATTCAAAGTCACCAAAACGCAGCATTTGCTAATTAAAGCAAAAATCAATGGTGTTTCGGGAAACTTCATTTTAGATACCGGAGCCTCTAATTCCTGTGTAGGATTTGAGAGTATTGAACGTTTTGAACTGACGGCAAAAAAGTCTAAAACCAAAGCCTCGGGAGCCGGAGGAACGGGAATGCGAACACAAATTTCGAAACACAATCACTTACAACTTGGCAGCTGGAAAAACCCTGATTTTGGTCTGGTAATTTTTGATCTTTCACACGTCAATGAGGCTTTAGAATCCTATAAAACAAAACCAGTTCAGGGCATTATAGGAGCCGACGTTTTGCTTGAAGGTAAAGCAATTATCGATTATTACAATCATTATTTGTACCTTAAATAATAAACTCCAAATTTTAAAATTCCAAATTCCAATACCAGAGTTTTAATACGGTTTTTTATATATATTTGCTTGGCTATTTTAACAAACCTATACGTATGAAAAAAACTCTACTTTTTTTTATTTTACTGTTTTCTAATTATTTTTATGCTCAGGTCAATGATATAGAGCATTGTTATGGGGATACCCGATTTAATTTAACGCTCAATCAGTCCGCTTTACTTGGTAATTTAAATCCGGTAGAAACTACGATTAGCTATCACGTAAGCGCTCAGGAAGCTACTGCAAATACAAACGCAATTGCACAGCCTGCCTCCTACAATAGTACCGCACCGTCTACCACTATTTATGCCAGAATAGACAATAAAGGAACTGTTACAACAAACTATTTTAATTTAAAAATATACAATCAGATCAATGCTATACCCCTTACAACACCTGTAAGATGTAAAGGAGAAAACAATGGTATTTTAACTGTAGCTCCATCAGGAGGCAAAACACCTTATGCTTATAGTCTGGATGGAGGCTCTTTTACCGTTCATATCGGTAACCCCATAGGTACTTTTACTAACTTGTCAGCAGGCACACATACCATTGCTGTAAAAGATGCCTTAGGTTGTCAATCGATGCTTCAGATGTTTCAGATTACCGAACCTTCTGCTTTGACAGTAAAGCTATTTACTGAAAATCAAACGGTAGTGGTTAGTGCCTCAGGAGGAACATCTCCTTATCAATATTCTTTGGATGGAATCAATTATCAAACGAGCTATGTTTTTTCAAATATGCCTGTCGGATCATACACTTTTAGGGTAAAAGATGCTCAGGGTTGTGTAACATCAGAATCGGTGAATGTTTATTATCCACTGGCTATAGGAACCCAGATATTAAAACCTATTGACTGTATTGAGAAGGCTAGAGTTAGTGTCTTTGCAGCAGGAGGAAGTACTCCGTACCTTTACGCAGTCAACAAAGGTCCTTATCAACCTATAAATGTTTTTTCGAACCTTGCCGCAGGAGATTATGTTTTTGAAGTAAAGGATGTCCAAAATGTAGTACGTTATGCTAATGTCACGATAGCCGAATTTGTTCCTCTTTCCATAGCAACAGCAAAAACAGACGCTACAACTAACGATGACAATGACGGTACTATAACCGTTACCGCCAATGGAGCCCTTAAACCTTATACGTATACCCTAACCGATAACGCAGGTAATCCTCTTAAACCTTCTCAGCCATCAAATAGTTTTACAGGTTTGAAATCGGGAACTTATGGTGTTCTGGTGAACGATGCCACTAATTGTATCGCATCACAAACCAACATTTCTATTCTTAAAAAGCCCGCCGTATTAGCTGCTACTGTAAATATATCACCAATAACCTGCTCTATTCCAACAGGAACAATAACAGTGGTTGCGTCGGGAGGTAAAGCTCCTTACAAATTTTCAGCGGACAACGGAAATACGTTTGTTACTTTGAATATTTTTAGCGGATTGACCGCCGGAATTTATACGGTAAAAGTACGTGACGCAGAAAACACCGAAATCCAGTTTATTCTCGAAATTTCTCCTCTAAATCGTCCATTGGTTAATGTAACTACTTTTTCAAATGTTCGCTGTAAAGGAGACAACACCGGTTCAGCATCGGTGGAAACAACCGGTGGAAAAGCTCCTTATAAATATGCCATCGATGGAGGTCCATTCAGTTCAGCTTCCACTTTTACTAATCTGCGTACCGGAACTTATAACATTACCGTACAGGATGCCAATGGCTGTACAGCATTAGCCAGCGTTCATATTTCAGAACCAACAGAAGGTTTGTCAGCAACAGCAATCCCGATAAATGATCAGGGTATCATTGTTAATGCAAAAGGAGGAACTGCTCCTTATCTGTATTCTTTACAAAACAATTTAGGAGTTGTAATCGCAGGCCCAAAAGATAACGGAGTTTTTACCAAATTACCACTTGGTGTTTATACGGCACAGGTTACAGATGTTTACGGTTGCGGTTATATGCAAGGAGGAATAAATGTGATTCCCGCTCCGCCTCTTTCGGCTACCACTGAAGTTATCCCTGTCACTTGTAGTTCTTTAGGAAAAGTAACGGTTACGGCTAACGGAGGAATTGCTCCTTACAACTATTCACTAGATAATGAAGCTGCAAAGACTTCAAATGTGTTTTCTAATTTAGCTCCCGGAAATTACTCGATAACCGTTCGCGACGCTAACAATGCTACCTACGCTCTTACTTTTAAAATAGTGCCTTTAGATTCGTTTGTTGCGACTGTAGCGATTGTATCTCAGGTAACCTGCTTCTCAAAAGGAATAGCGCAAGTTATCGCTAATGGTGGCAAAGCCCCTTACCTGTATTCGATAAACGGAGGTTCTTTTCAAAATGCCTTTCAGTCTACCACAACTTTTACAGGGCTAAATCCCGGTGATCATGTTATAACCATAAAAGATGCTAACGATTGTAAGCAGACTATCGCTATTCATTTGGCTCCGCCTGTACCTGTAACCGCAGTTGCAACTGTAAACAATCAAACCATAACCGTTACTGCTGCCGGTGGTTCTGGTAATTATCAATTTTCAATAGATGGAGCCGTTTTTCAATCCAATAACATTTTTACCATCGCTACTTATGGAGTATATCGCATAGTTGTAAGGGATCAAAATGGCTGTGTGGAATCTATTTCGATTGTAGTAAATCCTCCAGCTCCTTTAATTAATGGCAAAAAAGAAATCGCGGTCACATTTAAAACAGGGCAGACTTTAGGTGATTTGATCATTGAAGGTCAGAATATAAAATGGTACAGCACTAAAGGTATTTCAACTGGCAAAACGAGTAAAACTTCAGAAACTCCTTTACCTCCGACCACTCTTTTGGTAGATGGAGTTACCTATTATGCTTCTCAAACCATTGACGGAATCGAAAGTACAGAACGTCTTGCGGTTACTGCAAAAGTAAACGGATCGCTTGCTACATCAGATTTTGTTTTACCTGATTTTAAATTTTATCCAAACCCTGTTCACCATACTTTATCAATACATAATACTTCTGTTATTGATGAAATTGAGCTAATATCAGTATCCGGAAAATCTGTTTTAGCGAAGAAAATAAACGATACTCATTCTGAAATTGATTTGTCGAATGTTGCCGCTGGATTTTATTTCTTAAAAGTAAAAGCAGAAGGGCAGCTTAAAACAATTAAAATTGTTAAGAAATAAAACCATTAAGTACTACAAACTTTCTATTAAAAATAAAAGGGACCGTCTAAATTCAGGCGGTCCCTTTTTTAATTAAACGAACCTATCGTTAAGAATTTGCTCCTGGATTAGGAATAATACATCCTGCCCAATTGAAGGCACCGTTTGCAATATTGTTGTATGTTACATAAAAGAAACCGCTGCGTCCCCAACCTGATCCCCAAGAGTTTTGTACTTTAAAGAGTCCGGTCGCATCGTCATATCCTACGATACAAACACAGTGACCTCCCTGTCTGCTGCCGTAAAGACTGGACCAAACATGGTTGTTGTTACGGATATCATAAAAACTCTGATTCACGTCAAAACATACTGCAACAGCATAATTTTGGTTTAGATAATACTTAATATCTGCCGTACTTCTAGGATTTACGTTAAACCAGCCTCCTGATTTTCTGGCAGCCGCCCAGTTTTTCTGCTGTGTAGAAGGTTGTGTAAAACAGCCTCCGGCAACATACGGCATTTGAACATCTGAACATTCTCCCTGATTTTTGATCAAATTCATGGCGTCATTCGGATAAGAACCCGCTCCGCAATTGCCTAATTTTATTTGATTGTAAACATATGCCGCACTTCTCGAAGCACCACTCCAATTACTTTGATGAACAGTGTTATTAAGGTATCGGGCAATACTGTGTGCTGCGTATCCTACTCCCCAGCCTACACAGGAACCTTCGCTTCCCTGATCTCCAACCGGTGGCGTTGGTAAGTTTTTGGCTGCCGCAACTTTAGCCGTCAAAGACATTTTCTGAGTACTTGTAATTAAATCCGGTCTTAACTCAGCGATTCTGGCACGGTAATCAACAGGAGTTAAAAATTCGATACTCTTTAAATAAGCATCCGGCATCTGAGCAAGTCCGTATCTTCCTTTGTCCAAAAGATTGACATCACCGTCCATTAATTTTTCCTGAACATCGGCTTCAGCCTGATCATTACCTTTATCACAAGAGTACAAAGCAAGTAATGCAAACAGTACAAGAGCGATTTTTCTAATTGAGAATTTAATAAGTGGTTTTTTCATAATTATTGGTTTTTTGTTGTTAATTTTCAGCCTGTTAAATTATTTAACAAATTTATTAGTAATTTTGGCATAACATTAACAATAAAAAGATCACAACAATAACTTATCTTACACACAAATCTATAACCGGGATTTAACTAGCTGGAATTGTATTTAATTATCTTGAAAAAGAACCTCAATTATTAAAAAAATTCGCCCATGGAAATCATTATAGAAAAATTAATAAAAGGCATACAATCACACCCAATTATACAAAACAGCACCTTGTCTGGTGTTCAGGAGTGGAAAAGAGCACATTATATCATCCTGTCGGAAATAATTTCTGATGTTTTAGAGAAATCAGAATTTATGCAGGGAGCTAAAAGAAACGAACTTGGATGCTCTATCTCGAGTATGACCTTACAAAGGATTTTTACAAATGATTCTTCTAAAACCAAAAACTCTGATTTGCGTTTTTTAAAAAGTCTCGACAAACTGGCTATTTTTATTGGATATCCTTCTTTAAACCATTTTCTAAATGAGGAAGCCACAGATGCTGTTAAAGTGGAGAACAAAATTGAATCCGTCTCCTTTTTTGAAAAACTGGTTGCCGACTACTGTCAGGAAGAGTTTTATTCATTACAAAAATTACCACTGATTAATATTGAAGGCTTGTCTGATTTTGTGTTCAAAGAAGGACCTTTTGCAAAAAGGATTATGGATCTTTTCGAGAATTATTCAACCTTAAAATATCATCTTAACTGCGAGAACAACCGCTCTAATTTTGAGATTTTTGATTTTAAGATTTCAAGTATTACCGAGAACATCGCTATTATCACAGCAAAAGAATTTTGGAATCTGGAGTGGAAGGACGAAAATGAAGTTACTTCAATAGTTCTGAATAAAGTAAACAGGCAAACGTATTTCATCAAAAAAAGAGACGATGTCTGGAAAATATGGGACAACTACAATCCTGATTATAACGAAATCTCAACAAGAATACACTCGGCTATAGAAAACCAACACATCAAAAAAGTTCTCATTTAATCATGCATACTAATAATCTATTAAGAGTAGTTATTTTTTACACATAGAGACATAGATGCTATATTAATTACACCCAAAAGATTCTCTAAATTTAAACCATAAAAAAATCCCAGACTCCTTTCGGAATTTGGGATTTTTTTTACCATTTCCTCCCGAAGTGTCGGGATTAGAATTTGGAATTTCTTTATTGAGATTTTAAATCTTAATGGGTATGTTTAGGATTAAAACCATCCTCGCTTACTTCTGTTGGCGTATAATCGGCCACCATTTCAGCTTCATAGTCGATTTTTTCTCCTTTAGAGAATTTATGAATAATTTTCTCCATGATATTATAAATCACCGGAACTACAATTAAGGTAAGGAATAAAGAAGAAATCAATCCTCCGATAATTACCCATGCCAAACCGTTTTTCCACTCAGCTCCTGCCCCTGATGCCAATGCAATTGGGAACATACCAAATACCATCGCAATAGTTGTCATCAAAATTGGACGCAAACGAGCGTGATTGGCCTGAATTAATGCTGTTCTTATTGATTCACCTGCAGCTCTTCTCTGGTTGGTGTAATCGACCAGCATGATCGCATTCTTACACACCAGACCGATCAACATGATGATCCCCAGAATTGTAAAGATGTTCAATGAGTTGTTGGTCAAAGCCAAGGCTAACATCGCACCGATAAACGAAAGCGGGATAGCAAACAATACGACAAACGGGTGAACGAAACTGTCATAAAGTCCAACCATTACCAGGTAAACCAAAATAATAGCAGCTAATAAAGCGATTCCTAAGGTACCAAATCCTTCCGATTGGTTCTCCTGATCTCCACCCCAGATGTAGTTTACACCAGCAGGTTTTTTCAGTTTGTCTAACTTCACTTGCCATTGTTGAACGATTGTTCCTGACGGTACTCCAACGTTTTGTCCTTTTACCGTTACCGAAGCCGATTTATCTCTTCGCTCTAACTGGCTAGGTCCTGATCCTTCTGTAATGTCTGCAAACTGCGACAATTTAATTTGTTGACCAGCTGCATTTACAAAAATCAAATTACTAACGTCTGTAATACTTTTTCTATCAAAAGCATTGTATCTGATGTTAATGTCATATTCGTATTCACCAGCTCTGTATTTACCATCGGTATTTCCACTAAAAGCAGTCTGCATGGTCAAACCAACTGTTTGAAGTGTTAAACCTAATGCTGCCATTTTATCACGATCTACCTTAACGTTGATCTCCGGGTTTCCGTCCTCAACCGTTAATTTAATCTCTGTTGTTCCCGGAATAGTACGTAATTCTGCCTCTGCCAATTTAGCAAATGCCATCGCACTTTCTGTTGACGGACCTGTTACGATCAATCCCAATGTAGCATCCTCAGCAGTTCCTAAGATACCTACCGGAACTGTTTTAACTTTAGCTCCAACCAGTACTTTCTCTAACTTACGTTTGATTTTTGCTGCATAAACGTTAGCATCATCTGTACGGTCTTTTTGCTCGATCATTTTTACGTCAATCTCTGCTTTGTAAGCTGTAGCCTGCGATGCTCCAAAACCTTCACTAGTTTGTCCCACGGTTGTAATCTGACTGTGTACATATTCCTGTGCTTTCAAATACGCTTCTGCTTTTTGGGTCATGAAGTTGGTTTGCTCTAACGAAGCGTCTTTCGGCATTTCGATTTGAACTAAAAACTCCCCACTATCAGAAGAAGCGAAGAACTCCCCTCCAATGAAACCTCCGGCCATTAAACCTATGGTTGAAGCAAAAAACAATACAATTACTACCGCAAATGTTTTAATATAATGATCCAGACACCATGTTAACAAGTGAGAAACCCAGTCTGTAAAACGTGTTAAATAACTTTCGAAACCAAGAATGATTCTTCCAAATAAATTCTTTCCTTCAATATGCTCTAATTTACCATAACGAGATGATAACCAAGGAATAATAGTAAATGAAGCCAAAAGCGACAACAAAGTCGAAATAATTACCGTAACACAGAATTGTGTAATGATATTAGATACTAATCCGGAACTCATAGCAATAGGCAAGAATACTACCACAATTACTAAAGTAATCGAAGTTACCGTTCCACCAATTTCTGCTGTTCCGTCGTACGAAGCACGAATTCGGCTTTTCCCCATCTCCATGTGTCTGTAGATGTTTTCCAGTACCACAATCGCATCATCGACCAGAATACCTACTACAAGAGATAATCCTAATAAACTCATTAAGTTCAGGGTATATCCCATTAAATATATACCGATAAAAGTAGCAATCAAAGATGCCGGAATCGATACCATTACAATCAATGAGTTTCTGATACTATGCAGGAAGAACAACATTACAAAAGCTACCAGTACTACTGCAATCAATAAATCGTGTACTACAGAATCTGCCGCTTCTAATGTAAAAACGGTACTGTCTTTTGCAACTTCCAGTTTTAACTGGTTTACTTTATAATCTTTTTCAAGAATTGCAATTGTTTTTAATAAATGCTCACTTACTGCAACCGCATTTGCATCTGATTGTTTTACAATTTGCAAAACGATCGCACTTTTCTGATCTACACGTGATATTTTTTCAGCAATTTTTTGCGTATCCTGAACATCTGCAATATCACTTAAACGAACCTGAATTCCGTTTTGAGAAGAAACCACTAAGTTTCTTAATTCTTCAACACTTTTGTATTTACCCGCTAAACGGATTAATATTTTTTGATCACGTGTCTGAATGTTACCCGTTGGGAAATCCAGATTCGAGGTCAGAATATTTTGTTGCACTTGCGGAACAGATAGTCCATAACCCTGCATTTTTAATGCATCAAGGTTTACCTGAATTTCACGCTCTGAACCACCAATAATATTTACCTGAGCCACACCTTGTACACGGGATAAAATAGGTGCAATTTTTTTGTCAATTAAGTCATAAAATGCTGCTTCGTCCATTTTTCCGTTGGCACCAAGCGTCATGATTGGTAAATCACTCAGCGAGAACTTGGTTAGTGCCGGTGTTTTCACATCATCGGGTAAATCACTGATAATCGCGTTTATTTTTCGCTGTGCATCATTCAAAGAGAAATCGACCTTTGCATTTGATGTCAGTGTAATTGAAACAATAGACAAACTTTCGTACGATTTTGAGTCAATTTTCTTGACATTCTCTAAGGATGCGATCGCATCTTCAATTTTCTTGGTCACTGTATTTTCTACCTCACTAGGAGAAGCTCCCGGATATATGGTAGAAATGGTAATAACGTTTTGTTCAAATTTCGGGATCAGCTCATAACCTAACTGGCTGTAGCTAAACAGTCCACCTAGTGTTAGAATTGTAAACAGTACAATTACTAACGACGGACGTTTTATGGATATTTCGGCTAATTTCATATTTGTTGCTTTAGGCTTTAGACTTTAGGCAATAAGCTTAATGCTTACAGCCTATAGCTTAATGCTTTAATTTATTTAATAATTTCTACTGTGTTACCGTCTTGCAGGTTAATTTGACCTGTAATTACTACAGTTTCTCCATCAGTTAATCCGTTGATGATTTCTACTTTATCACCCAAAATTCTTCCAGCGGTTACTTTTCTTAATTTTGCAACACCTTTTTCTACTACAAAAATCTGGTTACTGCTCACACTACCTACGAATGCATTTCTAGGTACCACCATAAGGTGTTGTTTTTGTTGTTTCGATGCAAAGTTTGCAGTTCCGTACATACCTGCTTTCAAGTCGTTATTGGTATTGTTTGTAATTTCAATTTCAACCGGAAAGTTCAAAGATTCATCTGCTTTTGCAGCAATGAAAGTAATTTTTCCTGAAAACGTTTTGTCCGGGTAAACACTCGCTGATACATTAATGTGATCTCCAACTTTTAAACTCGCAACCTGATTTTCGTTTACCGTAACTACCAATTTCAACTTTGAAACGTTTACGATATCAAACAATGCTGTTGCTGGCATTCCTGTTAAGATAGATCCTGGTTCAATGTATTTTTTATTGATAAAACCATTGATTGGTGCTTTTACTCTGGTATCACCAACATTAATTTTAGCCTGTGTATAATGAGACTGAGCATTTGTCAAAGCCAGTTTTGCCTGGTCTAATTGCTGCTTGGTAACACCTCCGGTTTTAAAGGCATTTTCGTATCTGTTATAATCTGATTTTGCATTTTGATATGCTGCCTCTGCATTCTGAGCATCTACATTAATAATGTCTCCTCTCATCGTCAATAAAGTTTGACCTACTCTTACGTAGTCTCCTTCTTTAGCCAGAACCGTAATTACTTTTCCAGATTTCTCAGCAGAAAATGTCAATTGTTGAATTGGTTGAAAGTTTCCGTTTGCTACGAAATCCAATGAAACTTCTTCTGTTTTTACAGGAGCTACTTTTACAGAAACGGCAGCATTCTTTTCTGCTACGATATCTGTTTTCTCTTTGTTCTCTTTCTTATTATTATTTAAGACATATCCAATCACACCCAGGGCTGCAATTATGATTACGATTGTTATAATAGTTTTCTTCATTGTAATTAGTTATTTAATAAGAGTTTTAAGTTGACCTTTTGATTTGATTAGTGCTACTTCGGCAATTTTGTAATTCAAAACCGCTCTGGTATAATTATTTTGTGCTTCAAGTGATGCGTTTTCTGCATCTAATAAGTCTGTTAAAGACGCCAATCCCTGAAGGTAATTGTTTTTTGTATTGCTTAAGATCTCAGTCGCTAAGCGCATGTTTTCTTTTTGATTATTAATGGTCACAAGGTTATTATCGATTTGCGCCATTGCATTTCTATAATCTAAATCAAGCGAAAGTTTGGTATCCTTGATGTCTTCCTCAAGCGATCTTAGTTCAACATCTGCCTGTCTTACTTTTGCACGAGTTCCAAATCCTGTAAAAATTGGCACATGCAGGTTTAATGCAATTGCAGAGAAATCTGACCAGTACACTCCCTGAGAAGGTTTGGCAAACCATGGCATTTGAGGCCCCTGACCAATATAGTTATACCCCGCAGTTAATGAAAGTGTTGGATAATATCCTGCTTCAACTGCTTTTTTGTTGAATACTAAAAGTTCTTGTTGTTTTTTCAAAAGCAGATACTCAGTTCTGTTTTCTATATTTGGTACTTCTGTTAAGGCAGCCGGTACCACTTCAAATTCTTCTTTTGGAATCTCTATTACAGTTTCAATAGGCATTCCCATGTAAAACTTTAAAGCGTTTTCCTGTAAAGTAATTTGATTTTTAATTTGTTGACGTTCTGTATCAATATTTGACATTTTTACGATGATACGATCTAAGTCAATTTTCTTAGCCAGTCCATTGTCAAATTGTCCTTTTACGATATCACGAACTTTAGTAGTATTCACATAATTGCTGTCTAATAAAGTCAATCTTTCGCGTTGCACGTAAACAGAATAATAGTTATTTGCAACTCTTTCGATTACTTGTTCTTCTGTTAACTGATCGTTTATTTGATAAAACTCACGAGTAGATCTTGCTGCTCTTAATCCTGTAAAAACAGACTGATCAAAGATAGCCTGAGTTAAAGAAACTCCGGCAGTTGAAACCCATTTTTGACCAAATGCTGCCTGAATTGTAGTTCCCGGCTGACCAAATCCTGCTCCATCGATTACGGTTGTCTGAATTATCGGATTGTGAGTTAGATTTCCGTTAGCAGAAATTTGAGGTAACGCTCTGGAGCGTATTTCCTGAATTTTATACTCACTGTTTTCAACCTGTAATTTTGCTTTTTTCGCGTCGGCTTTGTTTTCAAGCGCATACGTAAGAGCTTCTTTCAAGGTTAGGTTTTTGACTTGTGCGCTGGCAGACAAGCCAATAGAACACAAAAATATAAGAATTATTCGTTTCATAGATTGATGATTAAATAGTAATTTTTTTAAGTTGTTTTTCCAATTCCGGTATTCCTTTTTCTGTTGCCATAGCTCTGGTGTGATATTCCAGTGCCTCCAATTCTATTTTTTGTGCTTCCCGTTCTGAAACAGTCGTTTCATTGATGTGAAAAATAAGTGTATAATAAAATTTCACATAGATGTCTATATTCAGATCTTCGCGATAAAGTCCCTCACGAATTCCTTTTTCAATATTCTCTTTGAACCAATGACTACACAAATCGATCTCCTGACTCAATATATTTTGATAAATTTCCGGATAGTGTTTTTTCAATTGATAAATGGGAGAAGTATCCATATTATTTTTAAACATATCTCTAAACATTTCTCTAATTTCAAAATTCTCATGAATCGCATTATAACCTTTCGCTACAATCGTATTAATTATTTCATGTACCTGTTTATGAACTAATGATGTGCTTTCTTCAATCAAAACTTCTTTATTGCAAAAGTATTTGTAAATGGTTTTTTTCGAAATACACATTTCTCCTGCAATATCATCCATTGTAACACTTTTAAAACCAAGTTTTAAAAACAACTCACTTGCTTTTGATATAATTTTCTCTTTCATTTTAATTTTCAAATTTCATTACAAATATACTTAGGAAACTAAAATCAAAAAAAACAGTTTCCATGATTTTTGTAATAATTTTACATTAATTTATTCATTAGGTATAATTTATATGCTAAACTCTAAATTTGCGATAAGCTTAATATCTTTTCCTAAAGCCAAACCTCCATTATGATTGAATGAATTATAATCTAAACCAAAATCCTGACGCTTAATATCTCCTTTGATTTCAAAAGCAACTTTCTTCTCGCCATTGTAGGTATTGACCCCTATAAACTCAGCATCAAGTTCTACTACCTTAGTAACGTCCTTAATGGTTAAGTCACCTTTGAAAAAATTTATATTGTTGTTTACTTTCTGAAAAGAAGTCGATTTAAAACTAATGATTGGGTGTTCGTTTACATCAAACAGGTCCTGAAGCTGTAAATACGTATCGATTTGCTGAAAATTATCAATTTTGTTATTGATGTCAAGTGAAAACTCAACCGATGCATCTTCAATTTCATTGTCTTCAATGTTCACATAACCACCAAATTTATTTGTAGTTCCTCCCATATAAGCAATGATCGAATGTCTCATTTTGATTAAAACATCTGATTGGCTAGAATCTAAGGTCCATGTTGTTTTCATAAATTACTGATTTTACTGAGGTTATAAATTACTCAACTTTTCACGGAAACTATTACAGTGTTCTAAGTTTCCGTTTAACGGTGCAAATATAGACAGGAAACCCTGAATACCAAAAAAGTTTCCAAGTTTTTTTTAAAATAATTTTAACATCTTACAAATTAGAAGATTTAAAGCCCATTCTAAACCCTGTTAAATCATTTCAATTTTTAAAAAAGGAATAATTGATTAATGAATTGTATCTTTGGGCTTCGCAAATCAGAATTTCATTTTATGCACGATATTAGTCAGTACCAGGATTTTTTTATTAGTTATTTAAAAAAACAAAGCATACAGAAAGAACCCCAAAATCTTTACGCTCCTATTGAATACATTCTCGGCCTTGGCGGAAAACGAATACGTCCCGTACTTACTTTGATGGCCGCAGAAGTCTTTAACACTTCTTATATAAAAGCACTTCCGGCTGCGATGGCTGTTGAAGTTTTTCATAATTTCTCGCTTGTACATGATGACATTATGGATGATGCACCTTTGCGCAGAGGACAGGAAACGGTTCATGAAAAATGGGACCTCAACACCGGTATTCTTTCCGGCGATGCGATGCTTATTCTCGCTTATCAGTATTTTGAACAATATGAACCAAATGTTTTCAGAAATCTGGCAAAACTGTTCAGCAAAACTGCTCTTGAAGTTTGTGAAGGGCAACAATGGGATGTTGATTTTGAAAAAAGAAACGATGTTACGATTCCGGAATATCTTAAAATGATCGAATACAAAACAGCTGTTCTGGTTGCTGCAGCCATGAAAATGGGAGCCATCGTAGCCGAAACATCTGAAAAAGAAGGCGATTTAATTTATGATTTCGGATTGAATTTAGGGCTTGCTTTCCAGCTTCAGGACGATTATCTGGATGCTTTTGGAGATCCGGAAACCTTCGGAAAACAAGTTGGAGGAGATATTATCGAAAACAAAAAAACATATTTATACCTCAAAGCAAGAGAATTTTCTTCTCCTGAAAAAGCTTCAGAATTAGAGCAATTATTCAGCCTACAATTAGAAGACAATACCGATAAAATAGCGACTGCAAAAACCATTTTTAATGAATCAGGAGCTTCAAAAGCAACGCAGGATGCTATAGAGATGTATACTTTTAAAGCTTTTGAAACTTTAGAAAAAATGGATATTAATGCCGAAAAGAAAGATATTCTTAGAACTTTTGGCGAGAATTTAATGGGTAGAAAAGTTTAATTTTTTTGCCACGAATTACACTAATTTTCACCTATTTAATTATGATGGATTCGTGGAAATTAATGTGTTTTGACAAAATAGTAAACCCAACAGGTTTTGAAACCTGTTGGGTCTGTCATTTTAGAACATTAAAAAAGTGTATCAGGATCAACCAACTCCGATAATTTTTGTTTTAAATCTTCTTCCAAAATGGTTAAACCGTACTGGTACGAAGCGTTCATCCATCCAAAACCTTCTTCGGTTATAAAATCAAATTCGGTGCCTACGTTTCCGTATTCTGCAAAAATCTTGTGCGAACTGATCGATAAATCAAACTTCTCCGGAATGGTTCCGTTATAATCAACCGCATTTCTGGTAATCAGCCAAAGCCAGCGATATATCATTTCCTGCGCTTCTTCATTAAAATTATAATTCAGCAAACCTTCCCATAAAAGCATTTGATGCGGCGCCCATCCAAACGGATAATCCCATTGTCGAATTGGTGCGTTTTCGTCTATATCTGCAATAGATTCTTTGGTACTTCCTGCAATTCCACCTTTCATTTTAAATCTCGGAAGCGTCTTTTTTACCAGAATTTCGGCCTGTTCCGGTGTGCTTATTTTTGCCCACAGTGGGTAAAATGTCGGAGCTGCTTCAAAAAAATGCTGCTCCTCGTTTACAAAATTATAATCCAGATAACAGCCGCATTCTGAATTCCAACACAACTGATTGATTTTTTCTTTTCTGGAAGCTGCTTTTGAAAGCCAATATTCGCTTGAGAAAGATTTGTCTTCAAAATATTGAAATTCATCTTTAAAATACTTTTTAATCAAAAACGCAATATCCGTTTCGTATTTATAAAGCAAACTATTAATGGCAACCGTATTTAAGTTTGCACAAACTCCAACCAGTCTGTTTGTGGTGTCATGGCCGCTTTCACGCATACTTCGATCGTGAATAAAATACTTATCCAATTCGGCATCAACAACTTCTCGCTCCAGGTATTTTTTCTCGAATTCCCGAGTAGACAAATTGTACTTCGGCGCATATTGTTCCAGAATATCATCAAAATGACCTTCTTCTACTTCAAATGGCAAGCCAATTCCTTCTGCTTTATAACGATTCAGTCCATTGGCCGTAAGCCTTTTGCCTTCCTCCATCCAAACCGTTCTGTATTCTTTAATCGCGGTTTTCAAATGCCTTTCAATCCAGAAAATATCAGGATTCGATTTTTCTAAAACATCTCTGATCAATGACGTATAAAGCGGTGGTTGGGTACGGGTTAAATAATAACTACGGTTGGCATTTAGTATTTTTCCGTAGTGATCAATTTGGTATTTAAAGTTCTCAGCTATTCCTAAGGCCAGTTCTATTTTATCATCGATTAAAAGTCCTTTGGCAATAAAATAACTGTCCCAGCCATACATTTCATTAAACCTTCCACCTGGAACAACAAACGGAACCCCCGAAATTTCATTGTTTTTAATCTGAAGTGCCAAAGCCAGAATACCCGGCTTTTGGTTCAGTGACAATACATACTCCGGTGAGATTTGTTTAGGCAGTTGTACTACTTTTAACTTTGGCGTTATGGCTTCTAACTTTTTGAAATAATCAAAAACGATTTCATCACCAAAAGGCACATACAGATACGAAATAGCATTTTCTATTTTATTGTCTTCCAGTATTTTTTTGACACCATTGGCATCAATCGTACGTGTCAGCCCTTTCCAATACAGGTTTTTTATTTTTCCTGAGATTCTTTTTACAGGATCTTCAACGATTTGATCCAGACTGATTTCAGCAAATTCAACATTATCTTTTTTAGCCAAAGCCAGTTCCTGCAACAGGTTTGAAAGTTGATAGGTTCCTTCAATAACAGTCGAATTTCCATCCTCACCATTCAGTAAAAATCTCTTTGGACCCTGGTCGTCAATCGTTATTTTTTTATCACCATCAGTATCTTCCTGAGCCAATAGTTTTTCGATAGTTTGGGATATATGTAGTTTAAATTTCATCTTTTGCAGTTATTTTTTTAAGAATAAAAAAGGATATTAATAATAAAGACATTGGAATCAAAGTAAAGTAAAATGCCTTTTCAGGCCCTTCATTTTTAAACAGCCAACCTGTTATTCTGGAGCCTAATGTTCCGCCAAGAGCCGAGAAAATCACGATTAATCCCGTCATTGAACTTTGCAGGTTTTTGGGCAGCGCACTCAATACAATCGAATTTAACAGAGGATAAATGGGAGCAATAAACAATCCGATTAAAGGAAATGCGAAACCTATTAAGGGGATATCTGAAAGCGTATTGATATTCTTCACTTCCAGCCCAACAGTTTTTGGGAGTACAAAAATCACAATCAGCATGGCCGAAAGAATACAGAAACTCAACACCCAGATCCAATTTACTTTTTTGGTCACAATCCCCGCAATCAATCTTCCTACTGCCAATGAAATAGCCAGAATACTGGCCATCATAATACTGATGTTCTCCGGTAAATGAAGCACTTTTGTATTGAATGTAGGCAGCCAGGAAAGAATTCCCTGCTCAATCATCACAAACAAAAAGACACTAATAACAAAGATAACCGTTAGCAATTTCGCCATTAAACGGAACATCTGCATAAAATCGTCTTTGAGATTTGCTCCCGCAGCGACTTCTGTTTCTTCAAATTTTATAAAAAACAAAAACAGAAACGATAGCAACGACAATCCTGCCAAAAACCAATACACATTCAGCCATGAATTGGGATCATCTTCATTGTTAAAAGCCGGAAATAAAAAATAAGCCAGTGCAATTCCAACCATAAAAAAACCTTCAATACTGCTCATCAAGGCGTTGTGTTCTTTTTTGGTTTCGGTTACTGTACCAATCAACGAATACACCGAAACTTTAATCAAAGCAAATGACACTCCAACGGTTGCAAAAAGAATTTTAGCATTGTCGAATGAGTTTCCAAAATACATAGAAATACATGCCAGCGTAACCAGTCCCAAACCAATCAGCATCGATTTTCGATATCCGATTCTGGGTAAAAAAGAAGCTATAAAAAAGGAAACAATCGCAATAGGCATATCCTTAAACGCTTCTAAAATACTCGCCTGAACTTCATCTACTCCATAATTTTTCTGCGATTTCAAAATCACAATGCCCACGCTATTCAGGAGAATAGCGAAGACAAAATAATTAAGGTAAAGAGATATTTTAATTCCTATGTTTTTCATTTTTTATTGGTTTGTCTTTTAGTTGATGAAATGTTTCAGGTTTAAAGTTTCAGGTTTCAAACATACATTTAACATCTCTTAAAAATTAATCGCAACCGAAAATCTAAAAGCACGTCCTAAAATAGGTCTTGCCATAAATACATCGCTTGCGGCTGATGTTGTTTGTCTTGGATCACCTTCAGTTAAACCAATTTCATTGAACAAATTCGAAGCATCAACTGCAAAACGAAGATTATGATAGGTATAATTTAAACCTGCTCCCACTTCTTTATACGCTGGTAAAACTTGTTTGTTGTCTTGATTCGTGAACTTTTTATCGTAGTACGAAAACTGAACATAAGCGGTAAAATCTTTTGTAATGTCTACTTCCGGTCTTAAATTACAGAAAAATTTAGGGATTCTTCGTGCCGTATTTCCGTTAAAATTAAATGTAGATCCGTCTGCATTTGTACCTGTAAAATTATCGTATTCCGGTTTTTGAACGGTAAACGTAAAGTTCAGTTTTACCATTTCATATCTCGCATTCGTTTCTACTTCAAGACCAATATTATTTACATCGGCGAATTTATTTTCAGAAGATCCATCCGATAAAATATCTGTAAAGGCAACATTTTTTAAGCCCATGTGAAACAAATTGGCATTCACATTAAAGAAAGAATTAGAATATTTATACCCCAACTCAAACTGATTCACCTCGGTATTTTCCAGTTTGCTCAAATCGGCCGCATTATCATAAAAAGACTCTTCGATAGGCGATCTGAAACCATGACTGTAACGTACATATGAAGCTATATTGTCATTGAATTTGTAGTTTCCGGCAGCGGTATACGACCATTCGCTCACATCATATCTCCAGTACGTATAAGGATTTCCTTTAACCGTTGTTACCTTATCATCGGCCGTATTGTTATCTAAAATCCCTAAATTCTCTGCAAAAAAACGAGCATTGTCTCTGTAACCGGAATATTTGTCTTTGTTGTATCGTAAACCGGCATTAAAAGTCAGATTGTCTGTTGCTTTGATTTCGGCATCGGCATAAACATCATTCAAAAGCCCTTTGGTTTGCGCATCCCTTTCCAACCATGTAATTCTTTCCACCCCGTTCCAGGTATGATTTACTCCGGTTGTATTGTCTTTTACATTTAACAATCTTGGATTATCTGAAACACCCACTAAATACGAGTTCCAGTTCCAATATTGATTCGATTTCCAGTTCGAATAATAGTACCCTGCTGTTAGTTTTACCGGATCTAAATCAAATGCAAAAGAGAAGTTATTGGCAAAATTGCTCATCTTTTTCTCGATATGCCAAAGATCTGCTCTCATGATTAAAGCATTTGGATCAAGTGTTGCGCCGTTATCTACATAAGAATAGGTAAGATTACTGGCCGTTGTATTCTGAACACCGCTTGCATAAGCGCTTTGTGTCCACGGACCTCCATTTGGAAAAATAGCATTGTAATTCAAATTGATACTCGTTTGTTTGAATGCATTTTTAAAAGTCACTTTCTCCGATATTTTCTTTTTAAATTCAGCACCAATCGAGTTGATTATCGGATGAGAACCGTCTTCTAAATCGGCACTAAAAGTTCCGCCACCGTATTGAGGCACATTTAAACGACTGAAATTTACTGAAGTCAGTGTTCCATAATTAGGATTAAAGCCCGGAATTCCTTCGATTTTTCCATTATTACTTTTTAACGGAATTGGCAGGTAGAAGGTATTTCTGTCATCAAGATGTTTAAAGTTAATTCTTAAATAATCGTTGTCATCAAACTTATACGTAATGTTTCCTTTTATCTGTCCACCCTTATTAGCAGTAAAACCGGTATTTCTTACGCCATTATCGGCTCTGTAAAAACCTCCAATATTAAAGAACAATTTGTCCTGGATTAAAGCACCTGATAAGTTCAGATCTGTTCGGAACATTCCGTAATCTGAAGTCGAGAATTTAGCCCTTCCCTGAAAGTCATTCTGACCTGTCTTAGAAATGAAATTGATGATTCCACCCGGAGCATTATTGGCAAAAATGGATGCCGAGCCCCCACGAACCGCCTCCATTTTGCTTACTGTTTCGTCTAATCTGTAAAAAGTATCAGCATTTGCAAATTGCAGTGCACCATCTTCAAAAACAGGTAATCCGTCTTCCTGAATCTGTACATACTCATACGCTCCTGCAGACGGGATTCCTCTTGCAAAAAGATTATTCCCAATTTCTCCTCCCGAGGCTTCTACCACAAATCCGGGAATCGTCTGCAATAAAGCTGCTGTACTTGCAGGCGCTCTGTCTTCGATGGCCTTAGCCCCCATTGTGGTAATGGCCACACTGGATTCTAATTTAGACCTCGGACTTGAAGATCCTGTTACTACAACTTCTTTCAGACTTTGGGATTCTCCTTCGAGAAGCAAATTTACCTCTAAAGATTCTCCTTCTTTTACTGTAATTTGTTTTCCAAAGGTTTTATAGCCAATATTAGTCGCCACAATGGTATAATCTCCCGCGGGAACATTCGAGAATACGAACCTTCCGTTTTCGTCAGTAATAGTATTTTTATCTGTTCCTTTAAGCGAAACATTGGCTCCCGGAATGGTTTGGCCACTCTCATCGAGTACCTTTCCCGAAACGGTATTTTTATTCTGAGCAAACAGATGGTTTGGAACAGAGATTAAGCACAATATCAAAAATAATATGCCTAAATAAGAATGTTGCTGTTTCATGATTTTTTGGTTTAGTTAGTAAATCTTTCATTTGTGAATGTAAACTTACTCAAGGAATTAACTCTAATTTAAGAATTCCAAATCGAAAACGTTTTCGAAATGACCTAAAACGTTTTCGGAAGTTAATTTTTTACTAATACACTTTATTTTTTAGTACTTTTATTTCATGAATGACACAAAATTAATAGATATAGCCTCGGCATTGGGAATTTCGGTTACCACGGTTTCAAAAGCACTAAAAGGCTATACAGATATTAGCAAGTCTACACGTGCCCGGGTGATCGAAATGGCCGAAACCATGAACTACATGCCCAATTCGGTTGCTGTAAACCTGAGAACCAATGAAACCAAAACAATAGGTGTCATTATTCCGGCCACCGTGCATCATTTCTTCTCAAGTGTCTTAAATGGAATTCTCGAAGAAGCCGAAAAAAGAGGCTATCTTGTCATTATATTACAATCCAACGAAAAATACGAACTGGAGAAAAAACAACTTGCCTTACTAATTCAAAAACGTGTAGACGGGGTCTTGATGTCACTCTCTAATGAAACAGATGACTTTTTTCATATCAATGAAGCCATCCGTAAAAATACCCCAGTCGTTTTATTTGATAAAATTGCCAAAAGAGTCGATTGTTCCAAAGTCGTTATCAATGATGCCAAAGCAGCATTCGACGCCGTTTCTTACCTCATTAATAAAGGATTCAAAAAGATCGCCCATTTTAGGGGTTCCTATGTCCCACAAAACTCAATTGATCGGTTTTTAGGATACAAAAGGGCGTTGGAAGCGCACGGAATTGAATACGATTCAAAACTGGTTTATGTGTGTGATAACAATACCGATTTTGAAGATGGTTACGAAAACGCCCAAAAAATAATGACTGAACATCCGGACATAGACGCGATTTTTGCCATCACCGATTTGGTAGCTATCGGAATTATCAAATACTTTAATGAGGCAGGAATCAAAACACCGGAACAGGTAGCCGTTTTTGGCTTTAGCAATTGGTTTATGAGTACCGTTATCTCACCCAAACTAACTACAATTGACCAGCCCGGTTTTGAAATGGGGCATCAGGCGGTTTCGCTCTTAATAGATGAAATTGCAGACCTGAAAGAACATCGACCGGTGACACATCAAATTATTGAACTTCCTACAAGAATCATTGAAAGAGAATCAACCGTTAAATGATTTTTTAGTTTTAACTTTGCGTCAATTCTTAAAAAGCATCAATGTTTCCGATTCCTGAAAATACCGATATTTTATTGGCTGATGCCGAAAGTGGAAATCTATATATAAGTCTAATTGAGCAAATCAACAAAGATTTTAATTTAGCCAACGAAGGAATCGATTTTCCGATGAGTATCTCTCCCGAAGAACTAAAGATTCAGCTTCACGAAAAAATCTACCGAATGATTCAGTACAAATTTGCTGAATACCTGAACCTGCTTTATATTATCGATGTTTCTGAAAATGAAATTAAAAAACTCGACGGTTCTGATTTAGTGATTTTAGCCGAGCAGGTTTCTTTTTTAATTTTAAAAAGAGAATGGCAGAAGGTTTGGTTTCGAAATTATTATAAGTAAAATACCAGGCTTTTCAATTGAAAACTCTAAATTTCAATCGCTAAACTAAATTTCATACCACATGAACAGTTCAAATAGCAACCTTAAAAACGAGTTAACAATTGAATATGGAGGTTTTTCCAAAGAAGACTTACTGCAAAAATTAAAAGAGTCTACTATCATGCTCAATGAATTTGCTGAAATTATTTTTTCAAATAAAGCATTTAAGACCTCTAAAAAAAAGAAGTTAATTTCGATAAAAGAAATTTCAATAAATGAATTAGGATTTCCGAATGGCGCGACAATACCTGAAATAAAAGAATGTCTGAAGAAATTTGAATTATCCGAATGTCCACTTGAAGCAGCCCCATATTTACGACTCGAATTACTCAACCAGGAAGAAATTACTGCTTCTGAGCATCAAAAAAACAAGGCGCCACTTGGCTCCTTAACAATCTTCACCCATCCTATTAGTAAGGACGATAGTTTTCCGAAAGGATTTTACCTTAGAAAAATGAATGATCAATTATGGTTGAGGGGATATACCTGCTCCTTAGATTTCGTTTGGAATCCAGATGATCGATTTATATTCAAATGTCATTAAGAAACAGCTTCAAAATAAAAATACGCACTTTGTAGAGGAAAATGTCTTTTTTGATTTTAAGAAGAGAATTACAAAAAGTTTGGTTCCGAAATCATTACACTTAATTAGGCGCAGAGGTACAAAGTTGCAAAGCGACAGAGGCTTCCCTTCTTTGCAGTAAAATTTGTTTTCAAAACCTTTGAACCTTTGTCTCTATGTCTCTTTGAACCTTTAAAAGTACACTCTCACAAAAGGCATAAATCCGGATCCGTAAAGACTGGTATCCTTATTAAACAAAACATCGTAGCGGGCTCCAATCGTTACACTTCCGGTTCTGTAACCTGCGCCAAGGTATAAGGCAGTATTCCAATAATTATCGGAATAACTTGGTCGGTAAGCAGTCGATTTATAATCAGTATTTACACGAACCTGTTCTAGTTCGGCAGACAATTGAATTTCAGGAATTGGATTCACAAGTCCAATCAGACTTCCACCATAAACAAAAGAGCTGTAATAGTTTTTGGAGGACAGGTAACCAAACTGCAATCCAACACCAACAGATACAATTTCGTTTACATTATAGATAGCACTTGGCAAAACGGAAATATCCGTATATCCGGAACCAATTCCTAAACCAAGACCTCCTCCAAATTGAACTTTCTCCCAAAAATGATTACTGTTGTCTATGACATATTTTTGCTGTGCAATTGCAGAACTTGAAAATAAGACTACCAAAATCACAAAAAAAGTTTTGAAAACGATTGAAATTTGATTTTTATCCATAGTTGAGTCTATTTTTAACAAATTTTTACGTAAAAGTACGTAAAAAAAAGATTTAAATAAATGTGATTGTTGTACTTTTGCGATTCTATTTAACAAAAAGTATATTCACTCATATTATGGATAGGTTTTCATTTTTAAATGCAGCGCATACAGAGTTTTTCGCACAATTATATGATCAGTATTTAGTAAACCCAGATAGCGTTGAGCCAAGCTGGAGAAGTTTTTTTCAAGGTTTCGATTTTGGACAAACGACTTATAATGACGAAAATCCGGTTCAACGAATTGTTGAATACGTAACAAACGACAACGTAGATTGTAGTTTAGTTTCTGATAAATTACAAAAAGAATTCAATGTCCTAAAATTAATCGATGCTTACCGTACACGCGGGCACTTGTTTACCAAAACAAACCCTGTTCGTGATCGCAGAACATCGTCTCCAACTTTAGACATTGAAAATTTCGGATTAACAACTGCTGATCTTTCAACAGTTTTTGATGCTGCTCAGGCAATCGGAGTAGCCCCTTCTACATTACAGGATATCGTAACACGTCTTCAGACTATTTACTGCCAACACATTGGTATCGAATACATGTACATCAGAAATCCCGGCGTTGTAAAATGGATCCAGGACAAACTGGCTGTAAACGTAAACCAGCCAAACTTCTCTTCTGAAGAAAAGAAAACAATCTTAAATAAATTAAATCAGGCTGTATCTTTCGAGAACTTCCTACACACTAAATATGTAGGTCAAAAACGATTCTCATTAGAAGGTGGAGAGTCTATCATCCCGGCTTTGGATGCTTTGATTGAACAAGCTGCTGAAAAAGGAGTTGAACAATTCGTAATGGGAATGGCTCACCGTGGTCGTCTAAACGTTTTGGCCAACATCTTCGGAAAATCAACTCAGGATATTTTTGGTGAGTTTGACGGTAAAGATTACGATCAGGAATATTTTGACGGTGACGTAAAATACCACTTAGGTCTTACAGCTGACAAAAAAACAAGAACAGGAAAAAACATCAACATCAATTTAGCACCAAACCCTTCTCACTTAGAAACGGTTGGAGCTGTAATTGAAGGAATCACAAGAGCAAAACAGGACAAATATTATCCTAACGATTTCTCTAAAGTATTACCTATTGCCGTTCACGGAGATGCTGCAATCGCAGGTCAGGGAATCTTGTATGAGATTATTCAAATGGCTCAACTTGACGGATACAAAACAGGCGGTACGATTCATATCGTAATCAACAATCAGGTTGGTTTTACCACTAACTATTTAGATGCACGTTCGTCTACGTACTGTACCGATGTTGCCAAAGTAACACTTTCACCGGTATTACACGTAAATGCTGATGACGCTGAAGCTGTGGTACACGCCGTATCTTTTGCATTAGACTACAGAATGCAATTTGGACGCGACGTATTTATTGACTTATTAGGATACAGAAAATACGGTCACAACGAAGGTGATGAGCCTCGTTTTACACAACCGGTTTTATATAAAATCATCGCGAAACATAAAAATCCAAGAGATATTTATGCAGAGAAATTATTGTCTGACGGCATAATCGATGCTACTTATGTAAATGCTTTAGAAAAAGAATACAAATCGGCTATGGAGGAGAACTTAGAAGCTTCCCGTAAAAAAGATTTGACAATTATAACTCCATTCATGAAAAACGAATGGGATGGATTTGTTCAGGTAACAGATACACAAATGCTTGAAAAAGTAGACACTACTTTTGATAAAAAAGGACTGGACTCTATCATCGATACAATCTCGACCTTACCATCTGACAAGAAGTTCATCAACAAAATAACTAAAATTGTTACGGACAGAAAAGTAGGATACGACAACAATACACTTGATTGGGGAACTGCAGAAGCATTGGCTTACGGTTCACTTTTAACAGAAGGATTCGACATTCGTATTTCTGGTCAGGATGTAGAACGTGGTACTTTCTCTCACCGTCACGCAGTTGTTAAAGTAGAAGACTCTGAAGAAGAAGTGATTTTATTGAATTCTATTGAGAACAAAAAAGGGAAATTTGGTGTATTCAACTCTCTTTTATCTGAATATGGTGTTCTTGGTTTTGATTATGGATATGCATTAGCCAATCCAAATGCCTTAACAATCTGGGAAGCACAGTTTGGAGATTTCTCTAACGGAGCTCAAATCATGATTGACCAATACATCTCTTGTGGAGAAGACAAATGGAACAACCAAAACGGTATTGTTTTATTATTACCTCACGGATATGAAGGTCAGGGAGCTGAACACTCTTCTGCAAGAATGGAACGTTACTTACAGCTTTGCGCAAGACACAACATGTATGTTGCCGATTGTACAACGCCAGCCAACTTCTTCCACTTGTTAAGAAGACAAATGAAAACAAATTTCCGTAAACCTTTGGTCGTTTTCTCTCCAAAAAGTTTATTACGTGATCCAAGATGCGTATCAACTGTTGAAGAACTGGCAACAGGAACTTTCCAGGAAACGATTGATGATACTACAGTAAACAAAAAAGACGTAAAATCTTTAGTATTCTGTACCGGTAAATTCTACTACGACATTGTAGCTGAAAGAGAAAACAACGGAAGAAATGATGTTGCAGTTGTTCGTATCGAGCAATTATTCCCTTTCCCAGTGGAACAAATCAAAGAAATCATTGCACAATATCCAAATGTTGACGATTATGTTTGGGCACAGGAAGAGCCTAAAAACATGGGAGCCTACAGCTTTATGCTGATGAACTTTGACCTTGTAAAATGGAGATTGGCTTCATTAAAAGCTTATTCTGCTCCTGCATCAGGAAGCTACACGCGTTCAAAACGTCGTCATGCTGATGCGATTAGAATGGTTTTCGATAAAAATTTATTCAGATAAAAAAATGTTTCAAGTTTAAAGTTTCCGGTTTAATAACAGGAAACTTTAAACCATAAAAACCTTAAACAAAAAATAAGATGATTTTAGAAATGAAAGTCCCATCACCAGGGGAATCAATAAAAGAAGTTGAAATTGCAACTTGGTTAGTAAAAGACGGAGATTATGTAGAAAAAGATCAAGCTATTGCTGAAGTTGATTCAGACAAAGCTACTCTTGAGTTACCGGCTGAAGCAAGCGGAACAATTACGCTAAAAGCAGAAGAAGGTGATGCAGTAGCAGTAGGCGCTGTAGTTTGTTTAATTGATACAAGTGCAGCAAAACCGTCAGGATCTGCTCCGGCAGCTGAAGCTCCAAAAGCTGAGGCACCAAAAGCGGAAGTAAAAGCTGAAGCACCAAAAGCAGCTCCGGTTCAGGCTCCGGCAGCTACAAGTTATGCAGCAGGAACACCATCTCCGGCAGCAAGAAAAATATTAGACGAAAAAAACATAGCACCGGCAACAGTTTCAGGAACTGGTAAAGGAGGCAGAATCACTAAAGACGATGCAGTAAACGCAGTACCTTCAATGGGAACTCCAACAGGAGGAAGCCGTGGAACTGAGCGTACTAAATTATCAATGTTACGTCGTAAAGTGGCTGAGAGATTAGTAGCTGCTAAAAACGAAACAGCAATGTTAACGACTTTCAATGAAGTTAACATGACGCCAATCAACCAAATTCGTAACGAATACAAAGATGCTTTCAAAGCAAAACATGGTGGTCTTGGTTTAGGATTCATGTCATTCTTTACAAAAGCAGTTACAAGAGCGTTACAATTATATCCGGACGTAAACTCTATGATGGATGGTGATTATAAAGTAGCTTATGATTTTGCTGATATCTCTATCGCAGTTTCAGGACCAAAAGGTTTAATGGTTCCTGTAGTTCGTAACGCTGAATTGTTGACTTTCCGTGGAATCGAAGCTGAAATCAAAAGATTAGCACTTAGAGCACGTGACGGTCAAATTACTGTTGACGATATGACAGGTGGAACTTTCACTATTACTAATGGTGGTGTTTTTGGAAGTATGTTAAGTACTCCAATTATCAACCCTCCTCAATCAGGAATTTTAGGAATGCACAACATTATTGAGCGTCCAATTGCTGTAAACGGTAAAGTTGAAATTCACCCAATGATGTACGTAGCACTTTCTTACGACCACAGAATCATCGACGGACGTGAGTCAGTTGGATTCTTAGTAGCTGTAAAAGAAGCTTTAGAAAATCCGTTAGAGTTATTAATGAATGGCGATGCTAAACGCGCTTTAGAATTGTAATTGTAATAATTTTCTACAATCATATAAAACCTGCTCATTCATTTGAGCAGGTTTTTTTTCTTAATATTAGCTTAAATTCCGCTTAAGATGTTAAAATTTTAAACAAATAAAAATTTAAACCCTTAAAAACTATTTTATTTAGAATAAATAAGAATAACTTGCTTGGCTTGTATTCTGCAATTAAATTTGCACTATTCAAATTAATTCTAAATAAAAAATGAAATATAAGTTTACCATTCCCCTTTTAAGTTTCTGCTTTTTCCTATTGGCCGCTACCACAATTTCGGCACAAGGAAAAGCATCTCTAAAAGGTCAGATCAACCTAACTAACAATCAGGCTGCCGATAATGTAACTATTGTATTAAAAGGAACCAAGATTGGAACCAACACAGACAGTAAAGGTTTTTACGAGATTAAAAACATAAAACCGGGAAGCTACATCATTAAAGTTTCGGCTGTTGGACATTCTTCCAAAGAAAAAAGTGTTTCTCTTAATGCCGGAGACGAAATAGTAGAAGACTTTACAATCAGTTCAAACTCTGAACAACTGGACGAGATCGTAATCAACGGTCACGGAAAAAAGAATCCATTAGCCCGTAAAGAAAATCAACAAGTATCAAGATTACCACTTAAAAATCTTGAAAACCCGCAAGTTTACACTACTATTACAGGTGAATTACTAAAAGAACAGGTAGTAACCAATATTGACGATGCTCTTAAAAATGCACCGGGATTAACCACACTTTGGGCCTCAACAGGACGTGGAGGAGATGGTGCAGGCTACTTTTCTTTAAGAGGTTTTGCCGTTCAGCCAACTATGATTAACGGATTACCGGGGCTAACCAACGGAAGCCTTGATCCTGCCAACATCGACAGAATCGAAGTAATCAAAGGTCCCTCAGGAACTTTGTTTGGAAGCAGCTTAATCTCATACGGAGGATTAATCAACATTACAACCAAAAGACCTTACGATCATTTTGGAGGAGAAATCACTTATACTGCCGCAAGTTACGGACTAAACAGAGTTACTGCAGATATCAACACTCCTTTAGACGATGAACACAAAGTAAATCTACGCATCAATTCTGCTTATCACAATGAAAATAGTTTTCAGGATGCAGGATTTAAAAAATCATTCTTTTTTGCCCCTTCCCTATCTTACGAAGTAAACGACAAACTTTCATTCTTTGTTAACACTGAATTCATGAACAATAAAGCCACCAATCCAACTATGTTGTTTTTGGACAGAGGTGCTGCTTTAAGAGTTCACAATATGAAAGAACTTGGATACGATAACAAGCGTTCTTATACCAGCAACCAACTTGCTATAGAAACTCCATCTTACAACCTGCAAGGTCAAATGGTTTATAAGTTCAACAGCGAATGGACTTCTCAGACGGTTCTTTCAAGAGGATCATCAAGATCTGAAGGGTATTACTCATATATATATGAAGGAACCAAACGCTTTTCGGAAATTAAAGAAGGTATCGTCTTAGATCGTTATATCAATTACCAGAATTCAACAACCTTAACTACTGATATTCAACAAAACTTTATTGGTGATTTTAAAATCGGTAAGTTAAGAAACCGAATTGTTGCCGGTTTCGACTATTTCAACAACTCTTCTACAGACAACGGAACCAGCTATATTGGCAATGGAAGCATCTATATTGGTAATGCAAGTTTACAAACCGTAAACGAAAATGTTTTCAAAATTACCGATCCTACTAAATATATTACAAGCGGTGATAGTGGAAATTTATCAAAATCTGGAACTGATGCTCTTTTAGCAAAAGCAACAACCAACAATAATAAAACAAAGCAGGAAGTTTACAGTGTTTATGTTTCAGACGTAATCAACTTTACGCCGGCATTGTCTGCCATGGCAAGTTTACGTGTTGACCGTTTCATGAACGCAGATAATGGCGGATACAATCAGACTGCTTTTTCTCCAAAATTCGGATTAGTATACCAACCTATTTTAGACAAAGTCTCTATTTTCGCCAATTATATGGATGGATTCTCAAACGTTGCCCCTGGAGAAGATATGAGTGGTGGTTTTAGAACCCCTAGAGTTTACAACCCGGAACACGCCAATCAATTTGAGGTAGGTACAAAACTTAACTTATTTAAAGATAAACTTTACGCTACTTTCAGCTACTACGATATTAAAGTTTCAGATCAGGTTTACAGCATTAGAACAGATGCGACCAACTCAACTTCTTACCAAAATGGGGGCCAGAGAAACAAAGGTTTTGAAACCGAAATCGTTTCTAACCCAGTTGCCGGTTTAAACATCGTGTTTGGTTACAGCTATAATGACGCCGTATTAACTGCCGGTGATCGTGAATTTGTAAATTTCAGACCGGAAAGTGCCGGAGCACAAAACTTAGCCAATCTTTGGGCGAGTTACAAATTCCCGGAAGGACCACTACAAGGCTTTGGACTAGGTTTTGGAGGAAATTATGTAGGTGATAACAAAATCATGAACAGGAAAACAACCGGAGCATTTACAATCCCGGAATACACGGTACTAAACTCCTCTCTTTTCTATTCTGCAGAGAAATTTACTCTGACTTTAAAAATGGATAACATCGCCAACGTAGAGACTTACGATGGCTGGTCTACCATTCACCCAAGAAACATGAGAAGTGTAGCAGCAAGCTTCGCTTACAAATTCTAATAAAAACAAAAAAACACCTTTCTTTGAGTTGAAAGGTGTTTTTAAATTCTGTCAATCATGATAACAATTGCAAGTCTTATCGTTTTTTTAGCTTTTTACACCCTTTATTACACCTCGAAAAGAGCTACATTATCGTATGATTTAGGTTTTGAAAAATGGATGAAAAGCAATCCTAAACCAACCAAATTTTTGGGCCTGGGACTTCTTTTACTAGCTTACACTCTTTGGTTGTTTACACAATCTTTATGCTGCGGAACTTTTATGTTCTTCATTCAGCTCATGACCATTGGAAGTCTCATCATCATTTTAGCACCGCTCAAAAAAGTAAACCGATACGCAATTCTTGTTTTTTTTATACTCGCTGCTTTACTGGAATTTTACTACTATTAACTTATTGCTAACCAAAATATGCCGGCAAATCCAAAATATTTAACCCAATCCAAATGGCAACGATTTGCCAAAATTACAGCGGCTATAGTAGGCGGCTATTTTGTTTCAGTTACTTTTCATTTGGCCTTAGCGGCCTGGTTCAACCGTGCCAACATATTAATGACCATGGCTTTTAGCGGATTCATCCTTTGGGTCGCCCTTATGGTTATTGCTTTCCTGGCCAAAAACGGATGGAAAATCTGGGGAATTTACATCCTCCTTTCTTTAGTTTTTTCTCTTTTAATATACCTTGGTCAAACCTACAATCCAATAGCAAAATAACCTATGAACAATCGTAATTACAACATCTATTTTCATACTCATACCGTTAGCGGAATTGTGATTAGCGTAGTCCTTTTTGTGATTTTTTTCGCAGGGTCCTTTTCTTTCTTCAGAGATGAAATTATCAATTGGGAAAGAAATGAATCTACTGCTTTAACCAAAGAAATCCAGCTCGACTATACTTCAGCTTTACAAAAACTGGACAAAGAATACGTCTTACATGGAAGAAACATTACCATTTCAAAACCAAGTACGGAACGGAGAGTGGCTGTTTATATGGAGGGTACAAAAGATACCCTGGCCCCTAAAAAACAACAAGAAGGATCGTTCTTCTACCTTGATACCAAAACCTTCAAAACCTTTACCTACGAAGATTCTTATTCTTTAGGAGAATTTTTATACCGCTTGCATTTTCTGGCACAAATTCCTTATCCTGCCGGTTATTACCTTTCGGGTTTCACCGCTTTGTTTTTTTTATTTGCCATCGTAACCGGGCTTTTACTGCATTGGAAAAAAATCGTCTCTAACTTCTATATCTTCCGTCCAAAAGAAAAACTAAAAACCTTATGGACAGATGCTCATACCGCCTTAGGAATGATTGGTTTGCCTTTTCAGTTTGTATATGCCGTAACCGGAACTTTTTTCATGATTAAACTCTTAATTGTGGCCCCGGCCGTAATGGCATTGTACAAAGGCGATCAGGATAAGCTATACAAAGAATTAGAATATACTGATCCTGATTACAAGTTCGACAACAAAAAATTAGCAACCCCATTTAATATCGATCAGCTTGTTGCGAAAACAAAAAGCAGCTGGAAAGATTTTGAAATCACTCGTGTTTTCATTCAGAATTACGGAGATGCCAACATGCATGTTCTGGTAGAAGGCCAAATGTTAAGTCATAAAAAATTCACTGGAATTGGGAAGATCGTTTATCGAATTGCGGACGGAAAAGAAATTGCCCGAAAAAATCCGATTACTCAAAACAACTATCTCGATGTGGTAAAAAATGTTCTGTATCGCATACACTTTGGCGATTATGGGGGTTATGCGCTGAAAATTGTAAGTTTCGTTTTAGGTATAATTACCTGTTTTGTCATCATTTCGGGAGTTATGATTTGGTTAGTCGCCAGACAAAAAAACAACTTACCCGAAAAGAAAAGACGCTTTAATGCCGGAGTCGTTCGTATTTATTTGGCCATATGTCTGAGCATGTATCCGATCACGGCCTTTGCTTTTATTGCTGCCAAAATATTCCACCCTCTTACTCAGGATCAGCTATACATGGTTTACTTTATAGGATGGCTTATTCTTACCGTATTTTTCATCCTTAAAAAGGATGATGCCTTTACCAACAAATGCTGCTTAATTTCAGGAAGTACATTAGGCTTTTTAATCCCAATTACAAACGGAATTGTCTCCGGAACTTGGTTTTGGACATCTTTTATGCAAAATAAAATTCAAGTCTTCTTCGTGGATGTTTTTTGGATATTCCTGGCTTCCATAACCCTTTATGTCGCCTATTCATTAAAACCTAAAAACGAAGCCGTTTCTAAAAAATAAATAAAATTACTTGCTCCCCATTGATTTTGCGTATAATTTTGCGTTTTTACAATAAAATGGGATTCAAAACACAAATACGATTTCTACACAAATGGCTCGGATTAATTTCCGGGCTTATTGTTTTTATTGTCAGTATTACGGGTTGTATTTTTTGTTTTCATGATGAGATAAAAGACCTTACCCGAAAAGAATGGCGGTTTGTTGAACCCCAAAAAAAGCCTTTTGTATTCCCTTCTGTATTACAGGAAAGAGCCAAAGAGATTCTTCCAAATTACAAATCGACTATGGTTTCGTATTATGGAAAAAACCGTTCCGCTATTGTTTACACCTATGCTGATAGCGAGAATAGATACCTCTACTTCAATCCCTACACCGGAAAACATTTAAAAATTGAAGATCCCGAAACTGATTTTTTTATCATTGTCGAACGCATTCATTTATATTTACTTTTACCTGATTATATCGGAAAACACATTATTGGGAGCGCAACTATCATCTTCCTTTTATTAGTAATTACAGGACTTATACAATGGTGGCCCAAACGAAAAAGCGATCTGAAACGAAGCTTTACTGTAAAATGGTCTGCCAAATGGAGACGTGTCAATTACGACTGGCACAACACCTCCGGATTTTACATTTCGCTATTAGCAGCCATTATCGCCATAACCGGTCTGACCTTTACTTATGAATGGGTGGGTGACGGAATCTACAAAACATTCAATTTTGGCGGAGATAAAGCTTCAGAAACAAAAGCACCAATCATTGATACCACTAAATTTAGCAGCAATTCAATTAGTGCAATCGATCGTGCTTTTACTACGACCGTAAAGCTTCAGCCTAAAGCCGGAATGTATTATGTCACATTTCCGCAGCAAAAAGGCGACATAATCGGTACAGGAGCTTACCCTCATGCCTTGCGATACGACCATCAAAGCAACTATTCTTTCCATCCAAACAGCGGAAAATTAGTCCAAAGCGACCCATACCACAAAAAAAGTCTGGGTTTACAGGTCGTCGAAATGAATTACGGCATTCATACCGGACAAATCTTAGATCTGCCCGGAAAGATTCTTGCTTTCCTTATCAGCCTGACGGCTGCAGCTTTACCTGTAAGCGGTTTTATAATCTGGTACGGAAGAAACAAAAAGTGAAAAAAAGTAAAAGCATAAAAAAACCGCCTTTAAAAGCGGTTTTATAAATCATTCGAAATTTTATTAATTTCTGTTTGCTAAAGCATTTTTCTGTAAATTTTTAACGGATGCTACTTTGCTGTTTTCATAAGCAACTTCACAAAGATTTTTGTCGTTAAAGAAAATCCATTTTCCAGTTTTCACTCCTTCAGTGTACTCTCCAACCGCCATCTTATTTCCTTTTACATCATACGATACCCAAACACCATCTAATTTACCATCTTTAAAGAAACCTTCTTGTTGAATATTACCATCTTCATAGTAATAAGTAGCTTTTACTCTATTTCCAACAACTTCCAATTCCGGTTTTATCTCTTGTGCAACTAAAATTCCAGAGAACAATATTGCAACTAAAATTACACACTTTTTCATATCTTTAGGTATTAATGTTATCAAATCTTTATCAAATATAATCAATTGTTTACATTAAAAAAACTTTTACTTAACAATTTGGTAACATTGAACAAAAGCTTAACATTGGAAATTTCCCAAAAACAAAAAAACCAAAGCTTATGCCTTGGTTTTACTAGTGTTTTATAAAAATACCAAAATTACACTGGTAATGTAATTTTGAACCTAAATTATTTCAATAAGGCATCTAATTGCACCTGAAGCTCCGGAGATGAAGGTCTTTCAGCATCACTGCTTAAAATATTACCCCTTGGATCTACAATAATAAATCTGGGAATTCCGGTTACTCCGTAGCTGGTTACAAACTCCGATTCCCAATCTTTATCTGCAAACAATTGAATACCTCCTAACTTCTTATCCGTCACAAACATTTTCCATTTTTCATTATCCTTTGCCTTGTCAATAGAAACACTCACAAACTCAATATTTTTTCCGTGATACTTCTCTTCTATTTTTTGCAAGAACGGAATCTCAGCTCGGCATGGCGCACACCAGGTTGCCCAAAGATCAATATAAACATACTTTCCTTTTAAATCAGATAGCTTTGTTTTTCCTCCTTTGTGATTCTCATAATCAAAATCCGGAGAAGGAGTTCCGGTCATCTTATTTGCTTTCGCAGCACTTTCATACTCACTTACAGCATAATTATTAAAACTGTCAAATTTCTTTTTTACAGCCGTTTTAAATTCCGGATCAAAATTACCTTTCTCTAAATTTTCCAGATCCGTTTTCAGCTTTGTTTCCAAAAGCGATGCAAACTCTTTCGCTTCCTTAGTAAAAGCTTCCGCTTGAAACTTCTCATCTTTTAAACTCTGCTGCGCCAGAAAATTACTTTCATCAACCCCTTTTCCTTTATAAACAATCGTTTCATCAAACTCCTTAGCGTTCATCGTCAGATTAATATCCGAATTTGGCTTTAAATACAAATAAGAAGCTTCTGTTCCATCCGAAAACGTATAAAATCCTTTTGGAGCATCAAAAGAAGATACAAAAGTTTCCTTTTTATTAATTGGAATCACCTGTTTAAAATTATTCTTTCCTGTAATTACTAAAGTATCGCTGTTTCTGTTCGTAATTTTAGCAGTAAATTTAATTGGACTCTTGGCCTGACCGACAGCACCTAAAGCGCTACAAATCAACAAACCAGTTAAAATAAATTTGTTCATATAAATTAAAGTTTTGATTTTGCTATTCAAATCTAAAGAAATTAGAGCCGCAAAATTTAAGAATTAACAAAATATTTCAAATTTATAAGCATCAAGTCATCACTTTACTATATTAATTTGAATTTTGTGTTTACTTTTGCAGTCTAAAATTTTGATCATGTATAGAAGTCATAATTGTGGCGAATTAAACGCCTCAAATATTAACACGGAAGTTACACTAGCGGGTTGGGTTCAAAAATCACGCGATAAAGGATTTATGAATTGGGTTGATTTACGTGACCGTTATGGAATTACACAACTTATTTTTGACGAAAGCCGTAGTGATAAAGCAGTTTTTGAACTAGCAAAAACACTAGGAAGAGAATTTGTAATTCAGGTAAAAGGAACTGTAATTGAGCGTGAAGCTAAGAACAAAAATATTCCAACCGGTGAAATCGAAATTTTAGTATCCGAACTAACCATTCTGAATGCCGCTTTAACTCCTCCTTTTACCATCGAAGATGAAACGGATGGTGGTGAAGATATTCGAATGAAATACCGTTACTTAGACATCAGAAGAAATCCTGTAAAAAACAGTTTATTATTTCGTCATAAAGTAGCCATGGAAGTTCGTAAATATTTATCGGACTTAGATTTCTGCGAAGTAGAAACTCCATACCTTATCAAATCGACTCCGGAAGGAGCGAGAGATTTCGTTGTACCAAGCCGTATGAACGAAGGACAATTTTATGCCTTGCCACAGTCGCCACAAACCTTCAAACAATTATTGATGGTGGGCGGAATGGATAAATATTTTCAGATCGTAAAATGTTTCCGTGACGAAGATTTACGTGCTGACCGTCAGCCTGAATTTACACAAATTGACTGTGAAATGGCATTTGTGGAGCAAGAAGACATTTTAAATATTTTTGAAGGACTGACCAGACATTTATTAAAAGAAATTAAAGGCATTGAAGTAGACAAGTTCCCAAGAATTACCTACGACTACGCCATGAAAACCTATGGAAATGACAAACCGGACATTCGTTTCGGAATGGAATTTGGTGAATTAAACGAATTTGCACAACACAAAGACTTTCCGGTATTTAATGCTGCCGAACTAGTTGTGGGAATTGCAGTTCCGGGAGCCGGAAATTATACCCGTAAAGAAATTGACGGTTTAATTGACTGGGTAAAACGTCCGCAGGTTGGAGCATCAGGAATGGTGTATGCAAAATGTAACGACGATGGAACTTTTAAATCTTCTGTAGATAAATTTTACGATCAGGACGATTTAGGGCAATGGGCAAAAATTACAGGCGCAAAACCTGGAGACATGATTTTTGTACTTTCAGGGCCTGCTAATAAAACCCGCGCACAGCTTTCAGCTCTTCGTATGGAATTGGCAACTCGCTTAGGATTGCGCAAACCGGAAGAATTTGCTCCGTTATGGGTAGTTGATTTTCCTTTATTGGAATTAGACGAAGAATCAGGGCGTTACCACGCAATGCACCACCCGTTTACTTCTCCAAAACCGGAAGACATGCAATTATTAGAAACCGAACCAGGAAAAGTACGCGCCAATGCTTACGATATGGTATTAAACGGAAATGAAATTGGTGGAGGATCTATTCGTATTCACGACAAAGCAACTCAGCAATTGATGTTCAAATATCTTGGTTTTACCGAAGAAGAGGCAAAAGCACAATTTGGCTTTTTAATGGATGCTTTCCAATTTGGAGCACCTCCACACGGAGGTCTGGCATTTGGATTAGACCGTTTGGTAGCGATCTTAGGTGGTCAGGAAACCATTAGAGATTTTATCGCGTTCCCAAAAAACAATTCCGGACGTGATGTTATGATAGATGCTCCTGCTGCAATCGACGAAGCTCAATTAAAAGAACTTGCCATTAAATTGGATTTGAAATAATATTTTCTTCTTTTTGAAAAAATAAAAAAAACGGCAACTAAACATTCAGTTGTCGTTTTTTTATGCATTTTGTCGTCATTTTGCTCTTTTTTCGTGTTAATAAAATCTTAAACAACAAAGGCGAACACCAGTAAAATCAAGCATTTTCTCACAAAAAACAACCTTACCCCTAGCGTATTCCGCTTAATATACAAAAAATTTGTAAAACATAAGCTACTTTTTTAACATTTATTTATAATAATTAATGATTCTCAAATAAAGCACTGTCATACCAAATTTGATGCAATATAAATAGCGAAAAGACTGTGAATCAATAATTTTTACAAAAATTTAACAGGTATATGTCTTTTGTATGAATTTATATATTACATTTGCTTTATTATAAATTATTATTACAATTACAATGCGTACAGGTACAGTAAAATTTTTCAATGAATCTAAAGGTTATGGATTCATTACAGACGAAGAAACAGGAAAAGACATCTTCGTTCACGCTTCAGGAATTAACGCGGAAGAATTACGCGAAGGTGACCGTGTAAGCTATGAAGAAGAAGAAGGAAGAAAAGGGAAAGTTGCTGCTAAAGTAGCAGTAATCTAAGAAAAATATAGCAATTTATTTTTTTTGCCTCTGAATGGTTTTCAAAACGTCCCGATAGTAATCGGGACGTTTTTTTTTGCCCAAATCTTAAAAAAATATTAAAATCTACTCATCTTATTTATAATCAATAAAAATTAGCTAGTAACGCGGTTTAAGGGCGCACTTAAATCATTTTTTAGCTTGTGATTTACAGAGTTGAAAGTTATCTTTGTGGCTTATTCTTTAAGTAAAAAAGCTAAGTTTATGCAATCTGATCAATACAGTTACATTCCTATTTTAATGCAGTTAATTTTAGCTGTTGGTTTTGTGGTAGGAACAATCATTATTTCCGGAAAATTAGGCCCAAAAAGAAGCTCTGAAGTAAAAGATAAAAACTTCGAATGTGGTATCGAATCCGTTGGTAACGCCCGTATTCCTTTTTCTGTAAAATATTTCCTGGTAGCCATTTTGTTTGTATTGTTTGACGTAGAGGTAATTTTCCTTTACCCTTGGGCAGTAAACTTTAAAGAATTAGGTATCGAAGGAATGTTAAAAATGATTGTTTTCATGTCGCTACTTTTAGTTGGTTTTTTCTATATCATCAAAAAGAAAGCGTTAGACTGGGAATAAAAAAATTTTAGATTTCAGATTCTAGATTTTAGATCCCCTGATTTAGAATTTTAGATTTGAAAGATAATTTCTCAAAACACAATATTGATTTTTAAAATATTGATTTCGGTTTCAGGATTAAAAATCTAAAATCAGAAATCTAAAATCTGAAATAAAAAATGAGCGATTCAAATGTAAATATGGTTGCGCCGCCAGAAGGAGTTGTAGGAGAAGGTTTCTTCGCTACAAAACTAAATGATGTTGTAGGTTTGGCAAGAGCCAATTCGTTATGGCCACTACCTTTTGCAACCTCATGCTGTGGTATCGAATTCATGGCAACAATGGCTTCACATTACGATTTGGCACGATTTGGTTCTGAGCGTGTGAGTTTCTCTCCTCGTCAGGCCGATATGCTTTTAGTAATGGGAACTATTTCAAAAAAAATGGCCCCTATTTTAAGACAAGTTTACGAACAAATGTCTGAACCTCGCTGGGTAATTGCAGTTGGAGCCTGTGCTTCATCAGGTGGAATTTTCGACACTTATTCCGTTTTACAAGGAATTGACAAAGTAATTCCGGTTGACGTTTATGTACCGGGATGTCCGCCAAGACCAGAACAAATTGTAGATGGAGTAATGAAACTTCAGGAATTAGTGAAAAGCGAATCTGTAAGACGCAGAAGCTCTCCGGAATACCAAGAATTACTAGCTTCATATAATATTACATAAGATGGCTTTAGAAAATACCCTGATTCAAGATAAACTTACAGAAACATTTGACACAAGTGTTTTTAACTTTCAACAAGAAAGAGATATTTTTTCACTGGAAACTACCGCTGATAAAATCACAGCCCTGATTCTTTTTTTGAAAAATGATTCCGATTTACGCTTCCACTTTTTAACTGATTTATGCGGTGTTCATTATCCGGACAACGAAACAGATCGCCAATATGCAATCGTATACCATTTGCATAACTGGTACGAAAACAAACGTATTCGAATCAAAGTATACTTAAACGGTGAAAAACCGGAGATCAAAACCATTTCAAATATTTTCTTAAGTTCAAACTGGATGGAAAGAGAAACTTACGATTTCTTCGGAGTCAATTTTATTGGACACCCGCAACTGAAACGTATTTTGAATATGGATGAAATGGTGTCTTTCCCAATGCGAAAAGAATTCCCAATGGAAGACAGCGGAAGAACTGATAAAGACGACAGATTCTTTGGAAGAACAACAACAAATTGCTAAAAATAAATAATTCAACATTATAAAATGTCAGAACTATTATTATCACCAGAGCATCGATATGCTAAAATAATTAAGGATAAACTAAACGAAGACGGAAGTGAACTTTCGGTACTTAATTTAGGTCCTACGCACCCGGCGACTCACGGTATTTTTCAAAATATCCTGTTGATGGATGGTGAAAGAATTCTTGAGGCTGAACCAACCATTGGTTACATCCACAGAGCTTTCGAAAAAATTGCCGAAAATCGCCCTTTTTACCAGATTACTCCTCTTACAGACCGTATGAACTATTGCTCCTCTCCTATTAACAATATGGGATGGTGGATGACTTTAGAGAAATTACTAAACATTGAAGTTCCAAAAAGAGCACAATACCTAAGAGTAATTGTAATGGAGCTGGCCCGTATTACAGATCACTTAATCTGTAATTCGATTCTGGGTGTAGATACTGGCGCTTATACTGGTTTCTTGTACGTTTTTCAATTTAGAGAAAAAGTTTACGAGATTTACGAAGAAATTTGTGGTGCTCGTTTAACAACAAATATGGGAAGAATCGGTGGTTTCGAAAGAGACTGGTCACCGGAAGCTTTCCGCAAACTGGATGTCTTTTTAGAAGAATTCCCTATTGCATGGCAAGAGTTTGTAAACTTATTTGAAAGAAACAGAATTTTCCTTGACAGAACTGTAAACGTAGGTGCTATCTCTGCAGAGCAGGCAATGGCTTACGGATTTACAGGTCCAAACTTACGTGCTGCGGGAGTTGATTACGACGTTCGTGTAGCACAACCTTACTCCTCATACGAAGATTTCGATTTTGTTGTTCCTGTTGGAAAATCAGGAGATACTTACGATCGTTTCTGCGTACGTAATGCTGAAGTTTGGGAGAGTTTAAGCATTATTCGTCAGGCTTTGGCTAAAATGCCGGCAGGAAACGAATACCATGCAGAAGTTCCTGATTACTACCTGCCTCCAAAAGAAGATGTTTACACTTCGATGGAATCTTTAATTTATCACTTTAAGATTGTGATGGGAGAAGTTCCTGTACCAGTGGCAGAAATTTACCACCCTGTTGAAGGAGGAAATGGAGAAATCGGATTCTATTTAGTTACAGACGGAAGTAGAACTCCATACAGATTGCATTTCAGAAGACCTTGTTTTATTTATTATCAGGCTTATCCGGATATGATTAAAGGAGCTTTACTTTCGGATGCAATTGTTATTCTATCCAGTTTAAATGTAATTGCAGGAGAATTAGACGCGTAAAGATATTGTAGATTTTAGATTGCAGATTACAGATTGAAAAATCTAAAATCTAAAATCAGAAGTCTAAAATTAAAAAAGATTGCAGAATATGGGTTATGGACAAAGATTGAAAAATCTGAAATCCAAAATCTAAAATCTAAAATAAAAATGGAACGAAAACATTACAAACAAGAAATAAACATGACCGAAGCATTGATGTCCCGCATCAATGAATTGATCAGTCATTATCCTGAGGACAAAAGAAAATCGGCTTTGTTACCTGTTTTGCACGAAGTGCAGGACGCTCATGACAACTGGTTAAGTATTGAGTTACAGGATAAAGTTGCCGAAATTTTGCACATCAAACCAATTGAGGTTTACGAAGTGGTTACTTTTTATACCATGTACAACCAAAAACCAATTGGAAAATACATGTTCGAATTTTGCCAGACTTCTTGTTGTTGTTTAAATGGTGCTGAAAATTTAATGGATTACACTTCTGAGAAATTAGGCATTAAAATGGGAGAAACAACTCCGGACGGAATGTTTACCATTGCCGGTGTAGAATGTTTAGGTGCTTGCGGATACGCTCCGATGATGCAGTTAGGAGATTTCTATAAAGAAAAATTGACAGAAGAGAAAATCGATCAGTTAATCGCTGATTGTAGAGATGATAAAATAATATTACACGATAAATAAGATGTCACAGAAAATATTATTAGATAAAATCAATATTCCTGGTATCAAAACCTACGAAGTATACCGCCAAAATGGTGGATATGCCTCTGTAGAAAAAGCTTTGAAAACGCTTACCCCGGATGAAGTTACCGAAGAAGTAAAAAAATCAGGACTACGTGGCCGTGGTGGTGCAGGTTTCCCTGCCGGAATGAAATGGAGTTTTATTGATAAAAAATCAGGAAAACCAAGACATTTAGTTTGTAACGCCGACGAGTCTGAACCGGGAACTTTCAAAGATCGTTATTTGATGGAATTTATTCCTCACCTATTGATCGAAGGAATGATCACCTCAAGTTATGCCTTAGGCGCTAACCTTTCGTATATCTACATTCGTGGAGAATATATGTGGGTTTTCAAAATATTAGAAAGAGCAATCGCCGAAGCTAAAGCTGCCGGTTGGTTAGGAAAAAATATATTAGGTACAGGTTACGATTTAGAGTTACACGTTCACTGTGGAGCCGGAGCTTATATCTGCGGAGAAGAAACTGCACTTATCGAATCTCTGGAAGGTAAAAGAGGAAACCCTCGTATTAAACCACCTTTCCCAGCGGTTTCAGGACTTTGGGCAAACCCAACAGTGGTAAACAACGTAGAAACTATCGCTACTGTGCCATGGATTGTAAACAACTCTGGTGATGATTATGCAAAAATCGGAATTGGTCGTTCTACAGGAACTAAACTAATCTCGGCTTCAGGACACATCAAGAATCCGGGAGTATACGAAATCGAATTGGGTTTAAGTGTTGACGAATTCATGAATTCGGATGAATACTTAGGCGGAATGTCTTCCAGCAGACCTTTAAAAGCGTTTGTTCCGGGAGGATCTTCAGTGCCAATTTTACCTGCCGAATTAATTTTCAAAACAGCAAACGGAGAAGACAGATTAATGACTTACGAATCTTTAAGTGATGGTGGTTTTGCTACCGGATCGATGTTAGGTTCTGGAGGATTTATTGTTTACAACGATACAGCCTGTGTGGTTAGAAATACCTGGAACTTTGCCCGTTTTTACCACCACGAATCTTGCGGACAATGTACGCCTTGTCGTGAAGGAACAGGTTGGTTAGAAAAAATATTGTGGAGAATTGAAAACGGTCAGGGCCGTGAAGAGGATATCGAATTATTGTGGAGTATTCAAAGTAAAATCGAAGGAAACACGATTTGTCCGCTTGGTGACGCTGCCTCTTGGCCAGTAGCCGCAGCAATCCGTCACTTTAGAGATGAGTTTGAATATCACGTTCGTTTCCCTGAAAAAATAAAAAACAGAGATCACTTTGTAGCTGAACCTTTTTCGCAAGTAAAACATTTAGTAGGCAAGCAAACAGTTTAAAAATATAGTTTCAAGTTTTAATGTTTTTTAGTTTCAAGTCCAACAACCTGAAACTTTAAACCTTAAACTAAAAAAACAAAACAAAGAGATGAAAGTAACCATAGACGGTCAAAGTATAGACGTAGAGCCAGGAACAACAATCCTGCAGGCTGCACGTATGATTGGGGGAGATTTAGTTCCGCCAGCCATGTGCTATTACTCAAAATTAAAAGGCAGCGGCGGTAAATGTCGTTGTTGTTTAGTTGAAGTTTCTAAAGGAAGTGAAGCTGACCCAAGACCAATGCCTAAATTAATGGCATCTTGCGTAACAGGATGTATGGACGGAATGGAAGTGAACAGTAAATCTTCTGATCGTGTAACAGAAGCCCGTAAATCTGTAACCGAATTTTTATTAATCAATCACCCGTTAGATTGTCCTATTTGTGATCAGGCCGGAGAATGTGATCTTCAAAACTTAAGTTTTGAGCACGGAAACCCAAAATCACGTTTTATTGAAGAAAAAAGAACATTTGAACCGGAAGATATCGGTCCAAATATTCAACTGCATATGAACCGTTGTATCTTATGTCAAAGATGCGTGCAAGTTGCCGATCAATTGACAGACAACAGAGTTCACGGAGTATTAGATCGTGGTGACCACGCTAATATTTCAACCGGAATTTCTAAAGCAATCGACAATGAGTTTTCTGGAAACATGATCGACGTTTGTCCGGTTGGAGCTTTAACAGACAAAACTTTCCGTTTTAAATCAAGAGTTTGGTTCAACAAACCTTTCAACGCTCACAGAGAATGTACTACTCCTGGATGTTGTGGGAAAACAACTGTATGGATGTTTGGAGGAGAAATTCAACGTGTAACTGGTCGTAAAGATGAGTACCACGAAGTAGAAGAATTCATTTGCAATAGTTGTCGTTTTGACCATAAAAATGTTAGCGACTGGGTAATTGAAGGACCAAGAGAATTCGAAAAAGACTCCGTAATCAACCAAAACAACTACACTCAAAAATTAGAGAAAGTTGAAATTGATACAGAAAAAAATATCCTTTTAGGTAGAGATATTGATCGTAAAAAAATTAGTATGGCTGCAATTCCATTAATTACTAATGATAAAAAATCTTAAGAAATGGAAAGTGCATTTATTATAGAAAAAAGTGTCGTTATTGTTGTCGTTTTTGCGATAACCATGATTATGGCAATGTATTCTACCTGGGCTGAACGTAAAGTTGCAGCTTATCTTCAAGATCGTGTGGGACCAAACCGTGCCGGATGGGGAGGATTATTACAACCTCTTGCCGATGGTATGAAATTATTCTCGAAAGAAGAGTTTTTTCCTAATACACCTAATAAATTTTTATTTGTTGTAGGGCCTGCAATTGCCATGAGTACTGCTTTAATGACAAGTGCTGTTATCCCGTGGGGAGACAAATTGCATGTTTTTGGTCGTGATGTTTATTTGCAGGCTACTGATATTAACATTGGTATCTTGTACATCTTTGGAGTACTTTCTGTTGGAGTTTACGGTATCATGATTGGTGGATGGGCTTCTAACAATAAATTCTCTCTGATGGGAGCTGTTCGTGCAGCTTCACAAATGGTTTCTTATGAAGTTGCCATGGGATTATCGATGATTGCTTTGTTGATGATGACCGGAACATTGAGTTTAAGAGAGATTTCATTACAGCAAGAAGGAATGAACTGGAATGTTTTTTACCAACCATTATCTTTCCTGATCTTCCTAATTTGCTCGTTTGCAGAAACTAACAGAACTCCTTTTGACTTAGCAGAATGTGAAAACGAATTGATTGGAGGTTACCATACTGAATATTCATCCATGAAAATGGGATTCTATTTATTTGCTGAATATGCGAGTATGTTTATCTCTGCTACTATTATTTCTGTATTATTTTTCGGTGGATACAACTACCCAGGAATGAGCTGGATGGTAGAAAATGTAGGTGTAAATGCCGGTAATATTTTAGGTATAGTAGTATTGTTTGCTAAAATATGTTTCTTCATATTTTTCTATATGTGGGTACGTTGGACAATTCCAAGATTCAGATACGATCAATTAATGAATTTAGGCTGGAGAATTTTAATTCCGCTTTCGATCATTAACATCATGATTACCGGAGCTGTTATTTTAAGACACGATATTGCAGCAGCTTTAGGATTTTAAGAACCGTAATGCCTAGCCCTGATAGAAGCGGCATCCTTTTATGGTGGTGGGGTTCACCATAAAAGATACAGCGGATAGCAGGATTAGCTTCAAAATAAAAACAAAACAGATTTGATTTGTTTAATACAAATTGTGAATCGTAAATCATACATTAAAAAATGTCAATAGAAACTATATCATTATCGGGTAGAAAAAAGATGGTCTCTCACAAAGAGATGACTTTTTGGGAACGATTGTATCTTGTGGCGATTGTGAAAGGATTGTTTATCACTCTTAAACACTTATTCAGAAAAAAAGTGACGATTCACTATCCGGAGCAAGTGCGTGAAATGAGTCCGGTTTATCGTGGTCAGCATCAATTGAAACGTGATGAGCAAGGTCGTGAAAACTGTACCGCTTGTGGATTATGTGCTTTGTCCTGTCCTGCAGAAGCGATCACCATGAAAGCTGCCGAACGTAAAGCAGACGAAAAACACTTGTACAGAGAAGAAAAGTATGCTTCGATCTATGAAATCAATATGTTACGTTGCATTTTCTGTGGTTTATGTGAAGAAGCCTGTCCGAAAGATGCAATTTACCTAACGACTTCAAAAGTTTTGGTTCCTTCAAGCTATGAAAGAGAAGATTTCATTTTTGGAAAAGACAGATTAGTGATGCCTCTTGATGTGGCCATCAAAAATGCTCAACTTAATAATGCTAATTAAATGATACATATTCCTGATTTTGCACACGCAACAACTGTACAAATTATATTTTGTTTCTTAGCGTTTATTACGGTGATTACCGCTTTCCTGACTATTTTTAGCAGAAACCCAATTCATAGCGCTATTTATTTAGTGATTTGTTTTTTCTCTATTGCCGGTCATTATTTACTATTAAACTCTCAATTCCTGGCTATTGTTCACCTGATAGTCTACTCGGGAGCGATTATGATTTTATTCCTGTTTACGATCATGTTGATGAACCTGAACGAACAAAAAGAAGTGCACCGTCCGCGAATTACACGTTTGGGTGCCATAGTTTCTTTCTGTTTGATCTGTGTTGTATTAATTGCAATTTTTATCAACTCTAAACCAATTGTTGGCGAATACGATTCAACAGGTGAAGATTTCCAATCGATTAAAGTATTGGGTAAAATATTACTGAACGAATATATGGTTCCGTTTGAATTTGCTTCGATCTTACTTTTAGTAGCCATGATTGGAACTGTATTATTGTCTAAAAAAGAAAAATTAAATAAATAATGGGTAATATATTAAATCAAATAGGTATCGAAAACTACATCTTTTTGAGTGTTGTACTTTTCTGTATTGGTATTTTTGGTGTATTGTACAGACGAAACGCTATTATCGTTTTCATGTCTATCGAAATCATGTTGAATGCTGTTAACCTTTTATTTGTTGCTTTTTCAACTTACCATCAAGACGCACAGGGACAAGTCTTTGTTTTCTTTTCGATGGCAGTTGCTGCAGCCGAAGTTGCAGTTGGATTGGCTATTTTAGTTTCGATCTTTAGAAATTTAGGTTCGATTAGTATCGATAATTTAAAAAATTTAAAAGGATAAATAAAAATGGATACCAATTTAGCTTTACTTTTAGTTTTATCTCCTTTTTTAGGATTTTTAATCAATGTTTTCTTTGGCAAGAGCTTAGGAAAAACGGTTTCAGGAATCATCGGAACTGCTGCTGTAGTGGTTTCTTTTGCTGTTACTCTTTTCTTTTTCAATCAAATCAGCCAAACCAAACAAGCCCTTCAGGTTACTTTATTTGACTGGATTCAAATTAGTAATTTAAAGATCAATCTTGGATTTTTATTAGATCAGTTGTCTTTACTATGGTTGCTTTTTGTAACCGGTATCGGATCATTGATTCACTTATACTCTATCAGCTACATGCACGACGATGAGAATATGCACAAGTTTTTTGCTTATTTGAATCTGTTCGTATTCTTCATGATTACTCTTGTAATGGGAAGTAACTTGTTAGTTTTATTTATCGGTTGGGAAGGTGTTGGACTTTGTTCGTACTTATTAATTGGATTCTGGCACAAAAACCAGGATTACAATGATGCTGCGAAAAAAGCTTTCATCATGAACAGAATTGGAGATTTAGGTTTATTAATCGGAATGTTCATACTAGGTTCAATGTTCTCTACTTTAGACTATGCTACTTTAAAAACAGCAATTGCAGGAGCAGCAAACTTAAACATCCCGTTGCTTTCGCTAGCCGCTTTATGTTTGTTTATTGGAGCTTGTGGTAAATCAGCACAAATTCCGTTATACACCTGGTTGCCTGATGCGATGGCAGGACCAACTCCGGTTTCGGCATTAATTCACGCTGCAACAATGGTTACAGCCGGTATTTTTATGATTACCCGTTTGAACTTTGTATTTGATTTAGCTCCGGACGTTCAGTCGGTTATTGCGGTTATTGGTGCCATCACTTCGTTAGTTGCGGCAACAATTGGTCTGGTTCAGACGGATATTAAAAAAGTATTGGCCTACTCTACCGTTTCTCAATTAGGATTAATGTTTTTAGCCTTAGGATTTGGTGCTTACGAAGTAGCCGTTTTTCACGTAATTACTCATGCTTTCTTCAAAGCTTGTCTGTTCTTAGGTTCAGGATCTGTAATTCACGGTTTACACGGAGAGCAGGATATGCGTAAAATGGGTGGTTTGCGTAAAGCAATGCCAATCACTTTCTGGACCATGTTAATTTCATCATTAGCCATTTCAGGTGTTCCGTTTTTCTCTGGTTTCTTCTCAAAAGACGAAATTTTATTAACGGCATTCCATCACAATATTCCACTTTATGTAGTAGGATCTGTTGCTTCAATCATGACGGCATTTTATATGTTTAGATTAATGTTCCTTACTTTCTTCAAAGATTTCAGAGGAACCGAAGAGCAAAAACACCACTTACACGAAAGTGACGGATTGATTACTTTCCCTTTAGTAATTCTAGCGATTCTGGCTACTTTTGGCGGATTGATCAGTTTACCTGGAAACAGCTGGTTGAATGGTTATTTAGCCCCTCTTTTCACGAAAGTGGCAGGTGAAGAGCACCATTTAGGTACAACAGAATATACTTTAATGGGTGTTGCCGTTTTAGGCGGATTACTGGGTATTTTAATTGCTTATGTGAAATACTTCAAACAGGATAATGTTCCGGAAGCGGATGAAAACATTACGGGTCTGACCAAAGTGTTATACAATAAATATTATGTAGACGAAGCTTACGATGCTATTTTCGTTCGCTCTATCAACGGATTATCAAGATTTTTCAGAGACTATATCGAAACAGGTTTGTCTGCTCTGGTTTTTGGATTAGGAAAAGTAGCCAATGAACTGGCTTTTCAAGGTAAAAAATTACAAAACGGAAGTATCGGATTATATCTTTTTGCATTTGTTTTAGGGCTTTGTGCCATTGTTTCCTATATATTTTTAGCTAAATAATTTTACAACTATGAACGTTTCTCTTATATTAATTATTCTTCTAATTGGTGCATTTGCCACTTATTTTGTTGGTGACAAACTAGCATCAAAAGTAGCTTTGTTCTTTAGTTTGGCGGCTTTAGGTTGTTCAATTGTTTTATTAAATCATTTTAGTGCCGGCGAAAATATCAGCCTGATCAATACGTGGATTACACAACCTAAAATTTCATTTGCCCTTAATGCAGATGGTTTGGGTATGGCCATGCTTTTATTGACTGTAGCGCTAACACCCATCATCATATTCTCTTCTTTTGGAAATGAATATAAAAATTCAAAAGCATTTTACGCGTTAATTTTATTTATGGCATTTGCGATGACGGGAACTTTCCTGGCAGCAGACGGTCTTTTATACTATATTTTCTGGGAGTTAGCTCTTATTCCAATTTACTTCATTGCTCTAATCTGGGGTAATGGTGATGCCGAAGAGCGCAGAAAAGCAGTAGTTAAATTCTTTATCTACACACTGGCAGGTTCTTTGTTCATGTTAGTAGCTTTCATCTATTTGTACCAAAAAGCAGGTAGTTTCTTAATCGAAGATTTATACAAATTAAACTTATCTGCTTGCGAGCAATTATGGATATTCTTAGCTTTCTTTTTAGCTTATGCTATTAAAATTCCAATCATTCCTTTCCACACCTGGCAGGCAAATGTGTACCAAAAAGCACCAACCGTTGGAACAATGCTTTTATCAGGTATCATGTTAAAAATGGGATTGTACAGTGTAATTCGTTGGCAATTGCCACTTGCACCACTGGCTGCAAAAGAATACATGGACATCTTTATCGCCCTTGGAATTGCGGGTGTAATTTACGGATCAATCGTAGCTTTAAGACAAAAAGACTTAAAGAAATTATTGGCTTACTCGTCTTTGGCACACGTTGGTTTAATCGCTGCAGGAACTTACACTTTAACGATTGATGGTTTACGTGGAGCTGTATTACAAATGATCGCTCACGGTTTTGTGGTAGTAGGTTTGTTTTATGCTGCCGAAATTATCTTCAGAAGATATGAAACTCGAGAAATTTCAAAATTAGGAGGCATCCGTACACAATCTCCAAAATTCACTTCAATGTTTTTAATTTTGGTACTGGCTTCTGTAGCTTTACCAAGTACTTTTAACTTTGTTGGAGAATTTACTGTTTTGTATAGTCTTTCTCAAATTAATATCTGGTTTGCTGTTTTAGGCGGAACAACTATTATTTTAGGAGCTTATTATATGCTTAAAATGTTTCAAAATGTAATGTTGGGAGAAACCAATTCGAAAACTTTTGCAGATGTTTCTGTTAATGAAGGAATTTCATTAGTTGCAATTATTGCCGTTTTAATTTTCTTCGGATTCTATCCAAAACCAATTACAGATTTGATTACACCAAGTTTAGAAACAATTCTGAACGTTATCAATAAAAATTAAGATTTTAGAATAAGTATTAACGATTTTTGATTTCAGATTTATTTAGAAACTTAAAACGTTAAACACTATAAAAAAATTAAATAATATTTTAAATAAAAATAAATTAGGGCGTCATTAGTTTTAGATTTCCTAAATCAAAAAAACAAAAATGAATACATTAATAGCTATAACAGGATTGGGTATTTTCTGCCTATTGTTTGAAATTCTTAATTTAAGAAAGGCCATTGTTCCTATTACCATCGTAGGTTTACTAGGTGTTTTGGCGCTTAACTTTTACGAATTCGGATCAACAGCAAGTTACTATAACAACATGATTACAGTGAGCAAATTCTCTGTTACCTTTTCATCGTTGTTTATTGTGCTGACTATTTTCCTGGTAGCATTAAGTCATAATTTTTACGAAAATCATCCAACCAAAATCTCCGATTTTGTGGCGATCAAAGTATTTTTATTGGCCGGTGGAGTAGCAATGGTTTCTTTTGGAAACTTAGCGATGTTTTTCTTAGGAATTGAAATTCTGTCAATCGCCCTTTATGTTTTAGCAGCAAGCGATCGTTTGAATCTAAAAAGTAACGAGGCGGGTATGAAATATTTCCTAATGGGATCTTTCGCATCAGGAATCATTTTGTTCGGAATTTGTTTGATTTACGGAGCAATGGGAACTTTTGATGTAGCTGAAATACATGAAGTATCTTTATCTGCCGAATTGCCAATCTGGTTTCCAATTGGAATGATTTTGATGATTATCGGTATGTTGTTTAAAGTAGCAGCAGTTCCATTTCATTTCTGGGCTCCGGATGTTTACGAAGGTTCTCCGGCATTAACTACTGCTTTGATGAGTACTTTGGCAAAAGTTGTAGCGATCGCAACACTTTACAAATTAGTTTATGCTTTAAATTTAGTTCCGTCTTTAGACAATCAGGATCTTTTAGGAACTTTTGAAACGATTGTAGTGATCATTTCAATTGCTTCTATGACTGTTGGAAATATAATGGCATTACGTCAGGTAAACGTAAAACGTATGTTGGCATTCTCAGGAATTTCGCATGCCGGTTTTATGTTAATGACTTTGCTAACGGTTGCAACATCAGCAGGTGTTTTATTGTACTATACTGCTGCTTATGCATTGGCTGGAATCGCAGCATTCAGTGTTGTTTTATATGTATGTAAAAATCAGGATAACGAAGATATCACGAACTTTCACGGTTTAGGAAAAACAAATCCGTTATTGGCAGCAATCCTTACGGGATCCTTGCTATCTATGGCTGGTATTCCTATTTTCTCGGGTTTCTTTGCTAAGTTATTCTTATTCAACCAAACCATTCAGGCAGGATACATTGCTTTAGTAATTGTAGCGGTTATCAATTCAATTATTAGTGTTGGGTATTATTTCAAACTAATCCTAGCGATGTACTCTAAAGAACCTAACCAGGAGCGTACAGGAAAACCTTTCCTTATTTATGCGGTTGCAGTAATTTCAATTGCCTTAAATATTGCTTTAGGTTTATTCCCTTCTTTAGTTTTAGATCTTTTAAATTAAAAATTTAAAAATAGATATACGAGCCGTCAATACCCATTGACGGCTTTTTTATTTAGAAGAATAAAGCTTCAAAACAATCTCCCCGAACTGTTAAAAATTCCATAGTATTAAAGGCGTATCAAAAAATATCGATTATATTTGAAGAGTTTTTAAAACCAATTATATTATGAACTTTAATTCAAAAAATCCATTTTTAAGCAACAAGCGTTTCTCCTCTAATGCTGTTTCAAAAGCTGAAGAAGCACACCAGGCTCAAATTATTGATTACAATCAGGAAATGACCTTATCTGGTACGATTAACAAAACAGCTATCTTGTTTTTAATTTTATGCGGATCGGCCATGGTAACCTGGTGGATGGCATTTAATGGAATGAATGTGATGCTGCCTGCTATCGGAGGTGCAATCATTGGACTAATTTTAGTTGTAATTTCAGCCTTTAAACCGCAAGCCTCTCCTTATTTAGCTCCTGGTTATGCTTTATTTGAAGGATTATTTATAGGAGGAATTTCGGCCATTTTTGAAGCCAAATATCCCGGAATTGTAATTAATGCCGTTGGAGCAACTTTGGTTACTTTTTTGGTATGCCTTGGTTTGTATAAATTTAGAATTGTAAAAGTTACCGAGCAATTTAAGTCAGTAGTGGTTGCGGCAACATTAGCCATTGCAACTTATTATTTAATTTCATGGCTGGTTTCTTTATTCACAAGCTGGACTCCGGTTCATTACGGAAACTCAATGATGAGTATCGGAATTAGTGTTTTTGTGATTATTATCGCTGCATTAAACTTATTCTTAGATTTTGATCAGATCGAGAAAGGAGTTCAACAAAGAATGCCAAAATTCATGGAATGGTATGGTGCAATGGGATTAATCATCACATTGGTTTGGTTGTACATCGAATTTTTACGTTTATTATCAAAATTATCGAGCAAAGATTAATTTCTTTTTTTATCATAAATCAAAGCCTTTTGAACATTCAAAAGGCTTTTTTTATACCCCCCTGCCAAACATTCTCTAATTCAGAACTACCCAAACCACTCCCCTTACTTTTCATCCCAATTGTTAATTATTTTTCTGCATCCAAAACTAAAATGTCTGCTGTCCCAGAAATTCGTACTTCACTTTTTTTGCTCAAAAACGATTCGTTTTTTAATCTAAAAAATACAATTAGAGCATAAAAAGGATCATTTTTAATTTTAAAATATAACTTTTTTCTTACTATAAAGCACTGTTGCTAAAATTGCCGAAAACTCACTACTTTCTCTTTTTTGCATTGATTTTATTTCCCAAACAGTACTCCAAAGGACATTAAAAATGACACGTGGCGAGGTTTTTCTTAATTATGTAATAAATTGCATTAAATGCAATTTATTACATAATTCATATTCAAAAGTATAAATTTTTAGCACTTATATTATTTTATTACAAATATTTTACACATATCAAAAAATAAATATATTTTTGTGTAATCGATTACAAGAAGCTTATTGATTCAATAACACAAAAAACTTTATTAACCGAAAAACCACAATTATGAAAAGAAACCTACTTATTCTGATGCTTTTACTGCTCACCATTCCCCTATGGGCACAACAAGTTCAGATTACAGAATCTTCAGGCTGGCTCGAGTCAGCATTTGTTAAATGGCAGCCTGTAAGCAATGCACAAACCTACAACGTTTACTACTCCGGTAACGGCATCACAGACCAAAAAATCGACGATCAGCTAATTAGAAGTTACGGAAGTTATTTCCGCGCAGACATTCCGGGACTTAAAGCCGGATCGTATACCCTTAAAGTAAAACCGATTATTTCAGGTGCAGAGGGAACAGGATCAACAACTAGTACTTTAACCGTTTCTGCTCAGGATCGCAACGGATTTGCTTTTGAAGGCGGACGTGTTCCCGGAGGCTACAAAGCAGATGGAACTCCAAAAGACAATGCTGTTATTTTATACATCACCCAAAATACCAAAAATAACATTTCGATGAACATCACCGGTGCCAGTGCAAATCCTTGTGTTAGTCTGCAAAACATACTATATGCGATCAAAAAAGGGAAAGACACACGTCCGTTTATCATTCGTTTAATTGGAAATATTACCGACATGTCTGTGATGGAAGGCGGAGATGTCGTTATTGAAAATGCCAACAATGCAGCCAGTTATCTTACAATCGAAGGAATAGGAAATGATGCTGTAGCCAATGGCTGGGGCGTACGTCTCAAATCGGCATCCAACATAGAGGTAAGCAATCTTGGTTTTATGAACTGCAACAGCACTGCCGGTGACAATGTTGGCATGCAGCAGGACAATGATCACGTTTGGGTACACAACTGTGATTTGTTCTACGGAAATGCAGGAAGCGATGCCGATCAAATAAAAGGAGACGGAGCACTCGACAATAAAACTTCTACCTACATCACCTTATCCTACAACCATTTTTGGGACAACGGAAAAGCAAGTCTTTTAGGTTTAAGCGAGGGTACTACCAGCGGCCTGTATATCACTTATCACCACAACTGGTTTGATCACTCTGATTCACGTCATCCTCGCGTTCGTTATTATTCGGCACACATCTACAACAACTATTTTGATGGTGTAGCCAAATACGGTTCGGGGTCTACCTTAGGCTCTTCCTTATTTGTGGAAGGAAATTACTTCCGCAATAGTAAACATCCCATGCTGACTTCTTTACAGGGGACTGATATCTGGGACGAAGCCAATCAGGTAAACAATGCCGGAACTATGGGAACTTTCTCAGGGGAAGCCGGAGGATCTATAAAAGCCTTCAACAACACTTTTGACGCTTCAAACGGAACGAATAATATGCGTTTTGTGGCTTACAACGATCCTAATCCGTTATACAATATCGCCGGAAAAATTAGCTCAACAACAGATTTTGATGCCTATCTTGCGACTACAAGAGGCGAAACGGTAAGCAGTTCGGTTAAATCCAAATCGGGAGCCAATACCTACAACAACTTTGATACCGATGCTGCCTTATATGTCAAAAATCTAACCATAGAACAGCCGGCAACAGCCAAAACGAAGGTCACTCAATACGCAGGACGTGTATCGGGAGGTGATTTAAAATGGACCTTTGATAATAGTGTAGACGATACCTCTTCTCTTGTAATTACAGCACTTAAATCGGCACTTACCAATTATACAGGAGCTTTGGTTGCTATTCAGGGAGAAGGCAATCCGCCTACAAGTTCTCAGACACTAACCTCAACAGCCAATAACAATCAAACCGTAAGCAGCGGTACTGCAATTGCCTCTATCGTATTTACCTGGGGCGGAAATGCTACAGATGCCACTGTGACCGGACTACCTGCATCAGGAATTAGTTTTGTGAAAAATGCTGCAGCTAAAACCATTACTATTTCAGGAACTCCAACCGCTACCGTTTCTTACTCTATAGCCACAACCGGTACCGGAACTCCTGCTACAGGTTCAGGAACTATCACCCTTTCGGCAGCAGGAACACAAACCTTAATCTCAACAAATAATAACAACCAAACTGTTGCCAGTGGAACAGCCATTGATGCAATTGTTTTCACTTGGGGAGGAAACGCAACAGACGCTACGGTAACAGGATTGCCTGCTTCAGGAATTAGTTTTGTGAAAAATACGGCTGCCAAAACCATCACCATTTCTGGAACTCCAACCGCTACTGTTTCTTATTCGGTTGCCACAACCGGAACCGGAACACCAGCAACAGGTTCAGGAACGCTTACGGTTACTACCGGAACACCAGCCGGTGATAAGATTCACAACTTTACTGCATCAGGAAAAACAAGTTCATTTTACACCATTACAGGAAATATGAATTCAACTAACGGATCTGTAACTTATGCCGGATTAACGCTAACGGCACGTTTAAAAATGGAGTCAAGCACTACAATTACGTATACGACCACAGACCCTTCTACTTTAACTTTGGTTTTTGATTCTAACTTTACCGGAACTGTTAAAGTAAATAATGTTTCCTATACTGCATCGGCCGGAATTGTATCCGCAACTATCCCTGCAGGTTCCAATACCATTACAAAAGGATCTGTTGCCAATCTGTTCTACATCAATACGGAGTACAACAGCGGAGCTACGTTACGAATGGCACAAGTAGCTAACACGGCCTCTGAACCAAAAGCTTCCAAGGTGATTTTATACCCCAATCCGGTTGCTGATGTATTATATTTCTCAGAATCCAATCAGGTCGTAGAGAAAGTGTTCCTTTATAATATGTCAGGCAATCTGGTTAAAACCTCCGGAAAAGAAACTAAAAGTATGGATCTAAGTACTCTCATATCTGGAACTTACCTGCTAAAAGTCGTTACCACTGACGGTTCCTTTACGCAAACTGTTCTTAAAAAATAACCCAAAAAACCATTCTAAAAACAAAAGGCTTCCCAATTGGAAGCCTTTTGCATTTTAATATTTGTCTCGTCCTGAAATAAGTTGACATAAAATTGACTTATTTATGAATAATCCAGAATTTAAAAAAGAGCGACGCAGTCAGAGAGATTACAACATAGGCTTTAAATTAGCCGTTATTTCTCAGGTAGAAAAAGGCGAACTTACTTATAAGCAGGCACAAAAGAAATACGGCATACAAGGAAGAAGTACTGTTTTGGTTTGGTTGCGAAAATTTGGTAACTTAGACTGGAGTAAACCTAATCTTCTTTTTATGTCAAAATCAAAAGAAACTCCGGCACAGATTATCAAAAGATTAGAAAAAGAACTGGCAGATGAAAAACTGAAAAACATGGTTCTTAATACTATGATTGATATTTCTGACAGTCAATATGGAACTCAAATCAGAAAAAAGTTTTCTCCCAAACCATCAGAAGCATCCAGCAGGAAAAAGGAATAAGCATGTCCTATGCCTGTAGATTATTTGGGATAAGCCGACAATCAATTTATCAGCATGAATCGCGCTTGTTAATACGTGAAGAACAATTGCTCAAAGTTAGGGAACTGGTTGAAAAACAAAGAAGAATAATGCCTAGATTAGGCACAAGAAAACTTTATTTTTTATTGGAGGATTGTTTTGCTGAAAATGGGATCAAAATCGGAAGAGATGCATTTTTCAAGTATCTAAAAAGAGAACAGTTGCTTATAAAGCCTGCAAAAAGTTATATTAAAACGACTTTTTCTAAACACTGGCTTCATAAATATCCTAATCTTCTCAAAGATATTGATATATACAGGCCTGAACAGGTTTTTGTTAGCGATATAACTTACGTGAAATCTTATGAAAGAACTCATTATCTCTCATTGGTTACAGACGTTTTTAGCAGGAAGATTGTCGGATATCATTTAAGTGACGATATGAGTGCGGAGAATGTTGTTAAAGCCTTGAAGATGGCGGTTAAGAATAGAAAAAATAAACTTGCGCTAATACATCATTCAGACAGAGGGCTTCAGTATTGTTCCCAAGTTTATCAAAATGAATTAAAAAAGAATAATATTGAGCCATCAATGACCGATGGATATGATTGTTATCAGAATGCTTTAGCAGAAAGAATCAATGGGATTTTAAAGAATGAATTTTTAATCTATAAATGTAAATCAGCAGTAGAGTTAAGTAAATTAATTAAAGAATCTGTAGAATGTTATAATCAAAAAAGACCACATTTAAGCTTGAAAATGAAAACACCTAATTTTGTATATCAAAAAACCAGCAAAGAGAACTTTACTGGTTTTAATTAATATTGTAAAACTTGTCAACCTATTTTAGGACTAGTCAATTTTATTGGAAACAAATACTACAAATCAAATTTTATTCCCTGTGCCAAAGGCAAACTTGTCGTATAATTGATTGTATTGGTCTGACGACGCATGTAAATTTTCCAGGCATCAGATCCTGATTCACGACCGCCTCCGGTTTCTTTTTCTCCCCCAAAAGCACCTCCAATTTCAGCACCTGAAGTTCCAATGTTTACATTTGCAATTCCGCAATCAGAACCCACTACAGATAAAAATCTTTCGGCTTCACGAAGATTATTGGTCATAATAGCAGATGATAATCCTTGTGCAACTCCATTTTGAAAATCGATAGCGTTATCCACTTCTCCTGAATATTTAATCAGATACAAGACCGGAGCAAATGTTTCGTGCTGTACAATTTCAAATGAATTTTGTGCTTCTGCAATTGCAGGTTTTACATAACAGCCACTTTCATAACCTTCTCCGGAAAGCACTCCGCCCTCTACCAAAATTTTTCCTCCTTCGGCAACTACTTTATTTAAAGCTTTAGCATACTGCTCCACCGCATGCGTATCAATAAGCGGCCCCACATGATTGTTTTCATCCAATGGGTTCCCAATTCTTAATTGTTTGTAAGCCGCAACCAAAGCATCTTTTACTTTATCATAAATACTTTCGTGAATAATTAGTCGGCGTGTTGATGTACAACGTTGTCCTGCCGTTCCGACAGCACCAAAGACAGCACCTATAACAGTCATTTTAATATCGGCATCCGGAGTCACAATAATAGCATTATTTCCTCCTAACTCTAACAATGATTTCCCTAAACGTCCTGCAACCGCCTGTGCTACAATTTTCCCCATTCGGGTTGAACCTGTAGCCGAAACTAACGGGATTCTGGTATCCGCTGTCATTAATTCTCCTATTTTATAATCGCCATTGATCAAACAAGAGATCCCTTCCGGTAAATTATTCTCTTTAATCACCTGAGCGATAATATTCTGACAGGCAATTCCACAAAGAGGTGTTTTTTCAGAAGGTTTCCAAACACAAACATCACCTGAAATCCATGCCAAAGCCGTATTCCAAGACCAAACTGCCACAGGAAAGTTAAATGCCGAAATAATCCCTACTACTCCCAACGAATGGTATTGCTCGTACATACGGTGTCCCGGTCTTTCAGAGTGCATTGTCAAACCGTGAAGCTGACGCGATAAACCAACGGCAAAATCACAGATGTCTATCATTTCCTGTACTTCTCCATAACCTTCCTGTAATGATTTCCCCATTTCGTAAGAAACCAATTTACCAAGTGCCTCTTTATTTTCACGTAGCTTTTGTCCAAACTGACGTACAATTTCTCCACGTTGCGGTGCCGGAATTAAACGAAAAGTTTTAAAAGCTTCTGTCGCCGCCTGCATTACTTTTTCATAATCCTGAGGCGTTGACATTTTTACCGATCCTATTAGTTTTCCATCAACCGGCGAAAAGCTATCTAAAACTTCTCCGGAAGAAAAGTTCTGTAAACCTGTCGATGTCCCTTCGTTGATCGCTTTGATGCCCAATTTTTCCAGAGCCTCATTCATTCCAAACTGTGATGCTATTGTTGTCATTGTAACTTTTTTTGTTAAAATTGTTATATTTTTATGTAAAGATATTATTTCAAGCCGAAATTTAATCGAACTGAGTTGTTAAAATCAGGTAAATTTAGGTTTAATTAAAATGAATTACAGCGCGATAGCGTGATTTATTCGTCTTAATTGATGAAATTTGCGGTAATAAAAGTACTCAAATATGTCCATTTTCAGTCGATTTTTAGTTTGTTTCGTCCTAATTTCAGTTCATGCTTTTTCTCAAAAAGAGCAAAAAAAACCCTTTCAGGTCGTTCCTTTAGGGATAAAAGGAGGAATAGACGAGAAGAATCTTTCAGCCTATTTGGTTGCCCCTACACATACGCATGATTTTATCTGTTTAGATGCCGGAACGGTAAATGCGGGAATTGAAAAGGCAATTGAGAATAACGTTTTTAAAGTTTCGACCAGCGAAGTTTTACGAAAATATATTAAAGGTTATTTTATATCGCATGCGCATTTAGATCATGTTTCGGGTTTAATAATAAATTCTCCTGCGGATTCTTCTAAGACAGTTTATGCCACTGAAAAATGCATGGAAATGATGGAAAACCATTATTTCAACGATCAGACTTGGGCCAATTTTGGAGATAAAGGTCCCGGAACTCCGTTAAAAAAATATCATTTTCAGACTTTAAATATCGGAGAAGAAATTCCGATTACCAATACAACGATGACGGTAAAAGCATTTCCGTTAAGTCATGTGAATCCGTTTGAGAGCACTGCTTTCTTGATTAAAAGTGGCGAATCGTACTTGCTTTACCTCGGCGATACCGGACCAGATGCAGTAGAAAAAAGCGACAAGTTAAAGTCGCTCTGGACCGCAATTGCACCTTTGGTTAAGAGCAAACAACTGAAAGGTATTTTTATTGAAGTTTCCTTCCCCAATGAACAACCGGATCAGTTTTTATTTGGACATCTGACGCCAAACTATCTGATGAAAGAACTTCACACCTTAGCGGATTTATCGGGAAAAGATGCTTTGAAAGGCTTCAGTATTATCGTTACACATCTAAAACCACCCACTAAAAATATTGTAAAACTGAAAGAACAGCTGCAAAAGCAAAATGATTTGGGACTAAAGCTTATTTATCCTGAGCAAGGGAAACGTTTTGAGTTGTAACATTTAAATTTAAACCCGACAGTTTTAAAAACATGTCGGGTTTGCTGATTATATCCTTATTTCTTGGCCACAAATCTGGGATCCGATTCCATTACGGTTCCACAGTTATTGCAGGTTCTTAATGCTAACGAATTGTAAAAATGCTCGAAATGCGACAGAAAATCTTTTTCTATATTATGCAATTCAAAAAACACTTCGTATAGTTTATGATTGCAATTATCACAGTGCCAAAGCAATCCGTCAGTATAACCTAACCCTGCACGTTTGCGTTCGATTACCAATCCTATTGAACCTTCGGAACGAACTGGCGAATGAGGAATTTTGGCTGGATGAAGGTACATATCTCCTGCATGCAATTCCATTTCCTTTCGCTCTCCATCTTCCTGAATGATGACTTTTATACTTCCCTCAAGCTGATAAAAAAGTTCCTCGGTTTCGTTGTAATGGTAATCTTTTCGGGCATTTGGCCCCGCAACTATCATCACTATATAATCACCAGAATCAATGTAGAGGTTTTTATTTCCAACAGGCGGTTTGAGTAAATGACGGTTTTCATCGATCCACTTCGTAAGATTGAAAGGTTTTGCTATTCCCATTTTTTAAAGGTAGTAAGTTTCTAAGAAGCTAAGTTAAGGAAAAGTTTTTAGTCACAGTTCTCAGTCGCAGTCTCAGTTTACAGTTAACAGTTAACAGTGATCAACTGAGACTGAGACTGCGACTGAAAACTGAAAACTGAGACTTACTTCACCTCTTTAATCAAATAGATATAAACTGGAAAATGATCACTAAATCCAACTTCGGTTAGAATATGCCGTAACGGATACCCTTTATACTGTCCTGAACTCTGAATCAGAAAAGGCTTATTGAAAATCCCCGCTTTCCAAAAGTTAAAGGTTGAAAAATCTGATTCTATAAGCGACTTTGTTATGATAATATGATCGAAGATATCCCAGGAATCCCGAAATGCAATCGTCCCCAAACCTTTCTCAATCATTGTCGCAAACGGATTAAAAACACCAAACTCCTCCACTTCTGATTTCTTTGCCTTCGCGCCCAAGTTTGTTTTTACACTTTTATTAAAGGGACCATCATTCAAATCGCCCATCGTGATCACTTTAGCATTGGGGTTTATTCGTTGTAGCGAATCTATGATTCTTCTGTTTAAAGTGCCTGCAGCTTCCCGAAAAATACTGCTTGCCTTCTCACCTCCTGATCTGGACGGCCAGTGATTGACAACAATATGAAGTTCTTCTCCCTCCAGGAATCCCGAAATTAAAAGCTGATCTCTGGTAAAAACCCGATTTTTGTCAGCAATTTTGATTTCAATATCATCTTCCTTCTGTATTTCCTCTTCTTTAAGCGAAACTTTATTTTGATAGATATGCAATGGAATGTTAGAGTACGAGGTAGGTTTAAAATATTTCCTTTGATACAACAATGCCACATCAATCCCTCGTTTGTCCGGTGAATCAAAATGAATTATTCCATAATCAAAAGGGAGCAACTTAGGCTGTTTAATCAAATCTTCCAGAACAGCACGGTTTTCAATTTCAGCGCCTCCAATTAATACTGGAGCGTTGGAGTTATCAGGCCTTCCGATTTCAGACAAAACCCTGGAGAGGTTTTTTAATTTCTGTTCGTATTTCTCTATTGTCCAATGCTGTGCTCCATTGGGCGTCCACTCATCATCGTTGGTATTGACATCATCAATAGTATCAAAAAGATTTTCGAAGTTGTAAAAGGCAACCGTATGAATACAATACTTTTTGGGCTGTGCCTGCAAAATTTCCAGAAACAGAAAAGCAATACAACAGAATTGAAAAGTAATTACCCTCATAAACTTAACTCTTTAAACGGCTCAATTTAAACAATTAAAACCAATTGTAAGAATTTTCCAATTATTTTATACTGTAAAATCTTTATATTTGCTTTATCTTACGAATGAAACAGCAGAAAAAACATGAAAGCAAGCCCTTATCAATACTTCAGAAACTACTTTTCTTTTTATAAATTCGTATTTCTTATTTTTACTTTACAATCCTTCAACTGTCAATCACAACAAAACATGATAACACCACCTTATTTACAAAAAGGAGATACTGTAGCCATTTTAGCAACAGCCAGAAAAAACATAGACGATAATTTAAAACCCACTATAGATTTATTGCACAGCTGGGGACTTGAAGCTGTTGTTGGAAGTACAATTGGTTTGGATTTTAATCAACTGGCGGGTACAGACGAGCAGCGTGCTGCCGATTTTCAAAAGCAGTTAGACAATCCAAACATTAAAGCAATCTGGTGCGTTCGTGGAGGTTATGGAACTGTAAGAATGATCGACTTACTCGATTTTACAAAATTCAAACAACATCCGAAATGGATTGTTGGTTTTAGTGATGTTACGGTTTTACACAATCATTTGAATACTATGGGTTATAAGTCCATTCACGGTATAATGCCTGTAACAGTGCCACGTGCTACTCCCGCAGCGATTAGTTCAATGAAATCTGCTTTATTTGGTGAGCCAATTTCTTATGCAGTTGGTCCGGATAAGATGAACCGATTTGGAACTGCAACCGGTGAATTAGTAGGTGGAAATTTATCTATTTTATACAGCTTATTGGGTTCTCCCTCGGCAATCGACTGTAAGGATAAAATTTTATTCATCGAAGATTTAGATGAATACCTATATCATATCGATCGTATGATGATGAATTTAAGACGCAACGGATGTATCGAAAACCTCAAAGGAATTGTTGTTGGAGGCATGACCAAAATGAAGGATAACGAAGTTCCATGGGGGAAAAATGCGGTAGAAATTGTAGATGATGTTACCAAAAAATACAATATCCCGGTGATTTTTAATTTTCCAGCCGGGCACATTCAGGACAACAGGGCTTTAATTATGGGAAGTACTGTTACTATTGACGTAAATGTATCGGGAAGTACTGTTACTTTTCAAAAATAATAGCACCTCAGAATTTCTTTTCCCTAAAGATTTTTGAATACCACATATCATATTCTCGCAAAGACGCGAAATAGTAAAGTTTTACTCAATTCTTTGCTATTTCGCGTCTTTTCTTGCAGATTACCCTTTACAGCATAAAAAGATCATAACTCATAATTTCATAATAAAAAAATGGCCGAACATAATGAACTTGGAAAAGAAGGAGAAGACCGCGCTGTCGAATATCTGGAGCAAAACGGATACAAAATTCTTGATAGAAACTGGACTTTTCAAAAAGCCGAAATTGATATTGTTGCCGAAAAAGAATCCATTTTGGCAGTTATTGAAGTGAAGACAAGATCAAGTCTGGATTTTGGTTTACCACAGGATTTTGTGAAACCAAAAAAAATTCAGCTACTGGTAAAAGCAGTAAATGCCTACATAAACGATAGGGAAATAGATTTTACTATACGTTTTGACATCATTGCCATACACAAAAACAAGGAAACATTTGCAATTGAACACATTACAGACGCTTTTTACCATTTTTAACATAATTTTACAATGTTATATTTGTAACAAATTGTTCTTTTATTTATATTCGCAAAGTTTTATAACACTACAATTAACTACACCAACCCAATTAAGTTACAAAAAAAAAGAAAAAAACTATGAAAACCGTTTCTTCAATCGTCGAAAATTACATTAAAACAAAACCCTTTTTATTAAATGCGTTATCGCTTGGAATCATCAACCTTACTTCTCTTTCGCGGAACATTATGACCGAATTAGAAAGTGAATTTGGTAAGGAAGTAAAACAAGGCGCTGTTGTAATGTCATTGAAACGACTCACAGAAGAACTGGATTTTAAATTGAATCATAAAATCAATAAAGTAATTAAGAATATTGGCGAAATTACCGTTCGATCTGAACTGACGGATTATACTTTTGCTGCTTCGGAAACTGTTTTAAATAAACAGGCTGATTTAATTTCTGACATTAATGCTTTATCTGATATCTTTTACACCTCCTCACGTGGAGTAAACGAAACCAATATTGTGGTAAGTAGCAGTGTAAATCATTTGGTTGAAAAACATTTTATGCGAGAGAAACTAATTCAGAAATTAGATAATTTAGCCTCTATTACTGTAAAATTACCAAAAGAGAACATCGTAGTTCCAGGAATTTATTACTTCATTTTCCAACGTTTGGCATGGGAAGGGATTATTATCAATGAGGTAATTTCGACTTCAAATGAATTCACCATTTTAGTTGGCGAAGATCAGGTTGATGTTGCTTTCAAAGTGATTAAAGATCTGAAAAACTAACTCTAAGAATTAACTTCAAAAGAAGCTGTGAAGCTTCTTTCCTTATAATCCTTTTGTCTTTTTCTATAAAAGATAAAAGGATTTTTATCATCTATAAGAATTTTAAGCAAAATTACTAAGAACTCTCCTTTTTCACTCAGAATGAATAAATGCAGGCAAAACCAAAATCATTTTCAGAACTTATGTTATTTAAATTCATTAGCGGTTTAAACACTAATTTTTCGCTCACATTAAATTGAGATAAAGCAGCATCAATATTAGCATCGATTATATTTAAAACATAAAATCCCACCATACATAAGGCTGACAAATCTCTGTTTTGTTGAAATTGTTTTTGAGCAGAAATTAATTGACTATTGCTTAAATTCTCTAAATATTCTGAACTACCTGTGTTTCCCGCAAGTCTATTTTTATATTCGTTTCTATAAGTATTGTAGTTTTCTTGACTATCGATAAAAAAATAAGCACTTGTCCCGATTGCTGCGTAAACCAATGGAAGTTTCCAATACTTCTTATTATAAATCTGTCCTAAACCAGGGAATATAGCCGAATAAAATGCTGCTTGTGCAGGACGAAGCGGATCAATCGTTTCTGATTTTAGCGACTCATCTAAAACAATTTTCTTTGTTTGCTGAGCCGATAAAGAAGTTAATCCAAAAAATAAAAACAGAAGAATAATTTGATATTGCATATTGAGATTTACTTTGAAATTTTGATCCAAAGTAAATCTTTTAGTTCTAAGAATTTTCTTAAATAAAAGACAAATAAAACTTAATCTTTAAAGCTTCAAGTACCCCCCTTTAATTTTCATTTTCCACCACAGATTAGGTAATTAAAAAATCTTACAATTCGTGAAAATCTTTTTAGTCTGTGGCGACCTCTTTTATTCTCCCAACATCTCCATCAATTCCAACGCTCGTTTGGTCGATTTTACATTATCAAAGGTCAATAAAAGTCGTAGACCGTTAGGCGTTTGTTTTTCTTTCATTTGACAAAGATTACTATGGGTTTGTACAAATTTTATCACTTTATGGAAACGCTTGGACTGGTAATAATCAGATTGCTGGTCCGAAACGAAATAACCAATCATTTTGCCCTTTTTCATCACTAATTTCTCAATACCCACACTTGTAGCAATCCATTTGATGCGAATACTATTCATCAAAGCATTGGCACGAGGCGGCATCGGACCAAAACGGTCAATTAATTTATTTTGAAACACAACAAGCTCCTGTTCGTTTTTCACACCACCCAACTCGTTATATAAACTCAAACGTTCGGTAACATTATTGATGTATTCATCAGAAAACAACAACTCAAAATCAGTATCGATTTGTAAATCTTTTACATATTCTTTCGTTTCAATATCATTCTCTTCCGGGTATAAATCCTTGAATTCATTTTCTTTCAATTCTTCGATCGCCTCATTCATGATCTTTTGATACGTATCAAATCCAATCTCATTAATGAAACCACTTTGTTCTCCACCTAATAAATCTCCTGCGCCACGAATTTCAAGATCTTTCATTGCAATGTTAAAACCACTTCCGAGTTCGCTAAATTGCTCCAAAGCCTGAATACGTTTTCTGGCATCTTCGGTCATGGATGAATAAGGTGGACAGATAAAATAACAAAATGCTTTTTTATTGCTTCGACCTACCCTACCGCGCATTTGATGCAGATCAGACAGTCCAAAATTATTGGCATTGTTAATGAAAATCGTGTTGGCATTGGGCACATCCAAACCACTTTCGATAATTGTTGTGGCTACCAGAACATCGAAATCGCCATTCATGAAACCCAGCATCAATTCTTCGAGTTTCGCACCCTCCATTTGTCCGTGACCGATTCCGACTCTGGCATTTGGTACTAGACGCTGAATCATTCCAGCCACTTCTTTTATATTTTCGATTCGGTTATTAATAAAGAAAACCTGCCCGTTACGCTGAATTTCATACGAAATTGCATCACGAATTATTTCTTCATTAAACCCAACAACATTGGTTTCAATAGGATATCGGTTCGGCGGAGGCGTTGTAATAACCGATAAATCCCTGGCTGCCATCAATGAAAACTGAAGTGTTCTCGGAATTGGCGTTGCCGTTAAGGTTAAGGTATCGACATTGGCAGCAATAGTTTTAAGTTTATCTTTTACGTTCACTCCAAACTTTTGTTCCTCGTCGACAATCAATAAACCAAGATCTTTAAAAACTACATTTTTATTGACTAACTGATGAGTTCCTATCACAATATCCAGTTTCCCTTCTGCTAAATCTTTTAACGTTTGTGCTTTCTGCTTGGCCGTTCTAAATCGGTTCATGTAACCAATAGTAACCGGCATATCTTTCAATCGTTCCGAAAAGGTACGGTAATGCTGGTAAGCCAAAATAGTAGTAGGGACCAAAACAGCTACCTGTTTACTATTGTCTACCGCTTTAAATGCCGCACGAATCGCTACCTCAGTTTTTCCAAAACCTACGTCACCACAGACCAAGCGGTCCATTGGGCGATCGCTTTCCATATCGGCTTTAACTTCCTGCGTCGATTTGGTTTGGTCCGGCGTATCTTCGTATATAAATGAACTTTCTAATTCGTTTTGTAAATAACTGTCCGGTGCAAACTGAAACCCTTTTTCCAAACGTCGTTTCGCGTACAATTGAATCAAATTGAAAGCAATATGTTTAACACGCGCTTTGGTTTTTTGTTTTAAAACTTTCCAGGCGTTCGATCCTAATTTATAGATTTTCGGAGGAGTTCCGTCCTTTCCGTTGTATTTTGAAATTTTATGAAGCGAATGAATACTTACATACACAATATCGTTATCCGCATAAACCAGTTTTATGGCTTCCTGCGTTTTACCTTCGACCTGAATTTTCTGCAGACCGCCAAATTTCCCAATACCGTGATCGATATGTGTTACATAATCACCAACCGAAAGCGCAGTTAATTCCTTAAGTGTAATGTTCTGCTTCTTTGAATAACCATTTTTGATATTAAATTTGTGATAACGCTCAAAAATCTGATGATCGGTATAGGCCGTAATTTGACTTTCTTCGTCAATAAAACCCTGATACAAAGGCAAGACAACGGTATTATATTGTTTTCTAATGTTCTCGGAATTAGCTTCATCTAACGTTTCAAAAATGTCATGAAAACGTTTGGCCTGAGTTTCATTCGAACAGAACAAATAATTTTTATATCCGTTAAAATGATTATCACTCAGATTATTCAGTAGCAAATCAAATTGTTTGTTGAAGGAAGGCTGAGGGTGAATGTGAAAATCGAATGTTTTTGTGATTTTAAAAACAGGTTTCGAAGCCAATTCTACTATCGAAAAATCTAACGCCCGCTTGATAAATGAGCTTTGATTTAAGAATAACTTTTCAGGTTCAGCGCGTTTTATTTCTTTTGAAAGTTTCTCAAAAGCTTCTTCGGCTCTGCCAAATTGTTTGTCCAACTGCGTTAGAAGCCCATCTGTGTTTTGAACAAACAGTACCGTTCGCTCTGCAATATAATCCAGGAAACTCTCTCTGTTCTCCTGAAAAAGCTTGTTCTCTACGTTTGGAATTATTGTGATTTTTTTATGTGTTTCTACCGATAACTGTGTTTCGACATCAAAACTTCTGATACTGTCTACTTCATTACCAAAAAACTCTATTCGATAGGGATGATCGTTTGAGAATGAGAATACATCAACAATTCCTCCACGAACAGAAAACTCTCCCGGTTCGGTAATAAAATCGACTCTTTTAAATTCATATTCAAACAAAACTTCGTTGATAAAATCGATCGAAATTTTATCGTTCAAAGCGACTTTAAGTGTATTTTTATCGAGTTCTCTTCTGGTTACAACTTTTTCAAAAAGCGCTTCCGGATAGGTAACAATTATAGCGGGTTTTTTACGGGAATTAATTCGGTTCAAAACCTCAGCACGAAGCAAAACATTCGCATTATCTGTTTCCTCAATTTGATATGGACGACGAAACGACGCGGGATAAAACAATACATCCTGTTCTCCAATCATTTGTTCGAGATCGTTCAGGTAATAAGCCGCCTCTTCTTTATTGTCTAAAATAACCAAGAAAGGCAATTCCGATTTTTTGAAAACGGCACGTATAACAAATGAAACCGCTGACCCTAACAATCCGTTAAGATGCATTTTTATTTGCTTCTGCTCCAATAATTGCGTGGCAATCTGCTGATTCTTTGGCAGATTATCATACAGGGTATATAAGGCGTTTTTACTCAACTTTTGATGTGTTTGGATCTATATTTTTTACAGGAATGGGAACTGTAGTTGCATTTGGGATTGCACGTGTTGTATCTAACATTTTTAAGAACTCTTCCTCCCCTTCCTCTTTCGGAATTTTACTTTTTACCATAATAAGATCCATCTGTCTTTCTAATGAAACCAGTTCTTTGTTAATCTCACCAATTAAAAACGTTACTTTCTCTGATGGGATCTGATTTAAATGAATAAATAAATCCATCATTCTGACTTTTGTAATTAGAATAGAAATCCGGCTTCTGATCTGTGGAATATTAAATTCTGCAGGAATGTTATTATTCAAAGCCATTACTTTTTTGGAAATCGCTGTTGATTTCTTTTGAAAGGCCCCAATTGTCTTTCTTGGCTTATCTCCGAGTTCTTTTAAAAAGTCACGCCATTCATTCCACGAATTCACTTTTTGCTCTGAAATTTCGTTGATAGGCTCATCGATAAAATCCCAGCCTTTATTGATTTTATTAAAAATTACTTCCTTTTTTTTGGCTTCTTTTTCGTTTTCAGCACGGCGTTTTTCATCTTCGTTCTGACATGAATTCAATACAAAAACAAAAAGTAGAAAAAGAGATATCTTATATTTCATTTGGTAAAACATTAAGCTACAAAGTTACAAAGTAATTTTACAATTACGAATTCTGATTTTTGATACAAATTACTTTATTCATCAACCAGTAGAGGATTCTGAATTCGTGGATTCCTGTTTGTAAGACTTATCAAAAAACCGCAAATTCCTGGTTGAAAATACTTATAAATTTTAATTTATATTCCTTACTCAACAACGAATAATCCAAAAAAGAATCTTTATCGTTGTTAAATTTATAATTTGTTCTTCTGAAAAGTAAAAATAATTGAGGAAACGTTATATTTGTCTCTCTAAAAAAACCATTCAAAAAATGAATCCAAAAATATTAATCATTGGTGCCTGCGGTCAGATTGGGACAGAACTGACTCAAAAACTGCGCAAACTATACGGAACAAACAATGTTATTGCGTCTGATATTAGAAAATTAAATACTGACGTTGTTAATTCTGGTCCGTTTGAAGTGGTCAATGCCTTAGATTTTAACCAAATCGAGCATCTTGTTGAAGTACATCAAATTACTGATATTTATTTGATGGCGGCGCTTTTGTCGGCTACAGCCGAGAAAAACCCTGCATTTGCCTGGGATCTGAATATGAATTCATTATTTCACGTTTTAAATTTAGCAAAAGCCAAAAAGATAAAAAAGATTTTCTGGCCTTCCAGTATTGCCGTTTTTGGACCTACTACACCTAAAGAAAACACACCTCAATATACTGTAATGGAACCTTCTACTGTTTACGGAATTAGTAAACAAGCCGGAGAAAGATGGTGCGAATACTACCATAATATTTATGGTGTTGATGTTCGAAGCATTCGTTATCCTGGTTTAATTAGCTGGTCGACTCCTCCGGGTGGCGGAACTACAGATTATGCTGTAGATATTTTCTACAAGGCTATTGCTGATAAAAAATACGAGTGCTTTTTATCCTCTGAAACAAAAATGCCAATGATGTATATGGATGATGCAATTGATGCAACCATTAATATTATGAAAGTACCAGCAGAGAAAATCAAAATACATTCTTCATACAATTTAGCTGCAATGAGTTTCACTCCTACTGAAATTGCTGCTGAAATTAAAAAACATATTCCTGATTTTGAAATAACATACAATCCTGATTTCCGTCAGAAAATTGCAGACAGCTGGCCGGCAAGTATTGACGATACTGAGGCAAGAGAAGACTGGGACTGGAAACATACTTTTGATCTGGAATCAATGACAAAAGATATGTTAGAACATTTAGGATAACAAACTATATATAAAATAAAAAAACGCACAATTGTGCGTTTTTTTTTATGCCTTTAATTTACAAAGGATTTTATCGATGAAATTAGTTTACGCGGATTTTTCAGTTCTTTTTAATCTCACTCTTATTTTTAGCAAAAATTCTATTATAATGAAAAAATCTCGTTTAAAATTTATTTCTAAAATTAAACGAGACTTTTTTATATTCTAAGACGAAAATTATTTCACCTCATATACATTATTTGCAGCTTTTACATCCGCCATTAATCCGCTTGGATCAATCGTAATTTTTTTGATTGCTGTTTTGTTTTTGTCTATTGTAAAACTATAGTTCGATTGTGCCCAGGCCCAATCTTCTAAAACAGTTCTTTTTTCGTTTGGATTCGGATTCGGTTTAATGAAGTTCATCATTCTTAACGGAATGTAGAAATTCTCAGAAGTTCCGTCAGTATATTCTACTTTCAAATCAATTGGCATTGGCATTCTTCCAATTCTTTCTAAAGTGATATTGGTTTTTCCTGCATTATCAGATACATCTTTAATACCATAATCGATTATATTGGTCGTTCCTGTCCAATCAATTAAATACCAATCTAATTCTGCTCCTGAAACTCTCTCTGCAGATCTTTTGATGTCGTTTGGAGTTGGATGTTTGAATTTAAAATCATTAAAATATCTTTTTAAGGTAGCGTCAACATTATCTTTTCCAATTACATATTCTAACTGAGAAAGAAAAAGACTTCCTTTTACATAAGATGAAATGCTATACGGACGGTTTTCGTCATAACGGTCTCCATGAGTCGTCTGAGGCTGTTCTTTACCAGAATTTACCAAACTGTAATAAGCCTTATAATTTCCTTCAAATGGATTAACTTCTTTTTTATCGCCTTTTAATTCATTCAAAGCGCTGTCTTCGATGTAAGTTGTAAAACCTTCATCCATCCAAGGGTGCTTTGATTCATTTGAAGCTAAAATATGCTGAAACCATGAATGTCCAAGTTCATGAGTTGCTGTTCCTAAAATTCCTTCAAGAGTTCCGTTTCCAAGCATCAAAGTACACATTGCGTACTCCATTCCACCGTCTCCACCTTGAATAAAAGAGTATTGTTTGTACGGATATGCTCCAACTCTGTGGTTGTAATAATCCATTACTTTAACCATTAAAGGCTCTAATTGTTTCCAGTTTGCCGTAGTTTTCGGATTGTTTTTGTAGAAGAAATGTAAATCAACATCATTAGGTCCTTTCACAATATCGTGTGTGTATTCTTTATCAGCTGCCCAGGTAAAATCATGAACATTTGGCGCAATAAAATGCCATGTCAATGTTTTTGTTTTCTTTGGATAAGTAACGGTTACACCTGCGTCTTCATAACCATGGCCAATTTGATTTTTGTCTTGTAAATATCCTGAACCACCAATAGTATACTCTTTGTCGATTGTAATTTTTACATCAAAATTCCCCCAAACTCCATGAAATTCTCTCGCTATATATGGATCTGCATGCCAGCCTTCAAAATCAAATTCGGCTAATTTTGGGTACCATTGCGACATTGACAATTCTACTCCTTCAGAATTGTTACGTCCTGTACGACGAACCTGAACCGGAACTTGTCCGTCAAAATCTAACGTAAATGTCGTTTTAGAATTTGGTAAAATTGGTTTCGCCAAAGTCACTTCTAAAATGGTTCCGGAAACTCTTGTTTGTGCTGAAACTCCGTCTTGTTTAAAATCTGAAATTTTTAAGTATCCTATTTCATTTGGTTTTAAAGTTTCGATTCGGCTTTGTTTGGTTTCTTTTCCATCCGCACCTTTAACCTTAGACACCATTCTTCCATCGGGATCTTTTATAGTATGCAAACGTGCATCCATTTCACTTCCCGGCTGAAACGCATTTAAAAACAAATGATAAAAAACTTTTCTTAACGTATCAGGAGAATTGTTGGTATACACCAACTCTTGTTTCCCTTTGTATTGATAATTTTTCACATCCATGGATACTTCCATTTTGTAGTCAACATGCTGTTGCCAGTAAGGTGCACTTTGCGCAAATGCTGAGTTTAAACCCAAACTCAAAAAAGATAATAGTATAATTTTTCGCATCGTTATTTCAATCAAAATGGAAGAGCTCACACTCTTCCATTAATTAATATTTGGTTTTAGTTATTTTTTTGACATTTTTTCGGCCATCAATAAAGCGTTGTAAGCGTTGACCATTTTAGCTGTTCTTGAAGATTCTGCAGATGAAACCGCTACAGGTTTTGCATCAGGATTTGGATTTGTCCCTAAGACTACCATTGATGGAAGCGAAACTCCTGAATCCATTAAAATTTGCTTCACCTGGGCTGCTTTTAATTTTGGATAGTAAGAACGAATCAATGCTGCAACTCCCGCCGCATTTGGAGAAGCCATTGAAGTTCCTTGGGAATATTTATATTTACTATTCGGAATCGTTGCATAAATTTCTTCTCCCGGAGCAAAAACATCAACATTAATTTTTCCAAAGTTAGAAAATGAAGACACAACATTTTCACCATATTGTTTATTTATAGCACCAATTGTAATCACATTGTCTGCAAATTCTTTGACGTTATCTTCTGAATCGTTTGGATAATTGATGTTTCTTATCTCGTCTATGTTATAACCATCGTTTCCAGCTGCGTGCACAATTAAAACATCTTTTTTTGCCGCATATTTTATCGCATCACAAACCCATTTTTTATGAGGAGAAAAACTCTTTCCGAAACTTCCGTTGATTATTTTTGCTCCATTGTCTACTGCATAACGAATAGCTAAGGCAATATCTTTGTCATACTCATCACCGTCAGGAACGGCTCTTACAGTCAGGATTTCTACATTATTACTAACTCCGTCTCCTCCTAAGTTATTCCCTCGAATTTGTGCAATGATTCCTGCTACGTGCGTTCCGTGAAGTGCTTTCTCTTTATCAGGTCCAAAAACAATATTATTTCCATAATTTGTATTTTTAATGTCCTCCGGATTATCACCTACAATTTTTCTACCGTCGTACTCTTTGTTTAAGTTGTAATTTAATTGATCGTAGACTGATTCTCTATAATCTTCAAATTCTGCTTCAGGGTCAAAAGTTGGTCCAGCGCTAGTAAAAATCTGAGTCATAATCATTTTGCTATCGACTAATTTTGAATCAGTTGAAGTAATCTTGTTTAAATCTTCTAATTTATAAGTTGCTTTATTTAACTCCTTTTTTATAGTATTATGAACATCAATTAAAAAATCTACTTGTTGTTTCTCTTCTAAAACTTTTTTATATTTTTCTTCATATTGTACTAAAGCATTTTTATATTCAGCAGAACCATCATCTCCTTTTTTAATCACACGCGTCATTTCAAGATTTTCATGAACAGCATTTCCTAAGAAATTCCACCCGTGAATATCATCCACAAACCCGTTTTTATCATCGTCGATTCCGTTACCCGGAATTTCTTTAGGATTCGTCCAGATCATCCCTTTTAGATCTTCATGTTCGATATCGACACCAGAATCTACAATTCCAACGATCACTTTTTTTCCTGTTTTACCTTGTAATAATTCAGCATAAACCCTATCGACACTCATTCCCGGAATTGAATCTTTGATTAGATCAAGATGACTCCATCTTTTTAATTCGTTTTCGCTAACAGGAGCTTTTTTAACAACAGTTAAAGGAGCTTTAATAAATTCTTGTGTAGCCGATTTTTGCGCTTGCAAAGTGGTACTGCAACCTGCTAACACGATTAATGTAAAAGCAGATAGTTTGAAATGTTTTATATGACTCATGTATCTAATAAATATTTTAAAGTTAAACATGGGCCTAAATTATGATTTTTTGTTACATAAAACTAACGATTAACACCGCCTTATGAATTTTGCCTTAACATTTAAGAAACCTTAAGAACCTTATAATCTTCATCTGAATCAAAAATCTTACACTATTTATCCTCTAAGAAAAACAGCTCGTTTAGTATACGCTTTTTAAACTTTTAAAAGAAAGTATTTATTACGTCTTCCCGTAAGGAAATACCAATCGAAATTTGTACAATTGCGCGATTGAATTCTAAACCGAATCTATGAAAACAAAACTACTCTTCTTGCTGTTACTGGCAAATTTTTCTATTTATGCACAAACCAACTTAGTTCCGAATGGCGGATTCGAAAGCTGGCAATCTAATTTTCCAACCTCTTGGTCAAATGAAAATTCTTTCTCCCGCAGCTTTGAGGCTATTCAGGGAGACAACAGTATCAATTTAAAATATATAACACTATCTCCTAAAATTACCAATCAAGTTCCATTAAAAGGAGGAGTTACTTATACTGTAAGATTTAGGTATAAATATCTCACTAATAATTATAACGGAAGTCATCCTATTTCATTGAATATTTCCAAGACCGGAAGTGCTACTACATTATCTAGAAGTACTTTTGCTACAAATAATTTATGGACTGAGAGAGAATCTAGTTTTACGCCAGATGCTAACCTTTCTTATGATTTATCTATTTCAACTTTTAGTTTTGACGGCGAAGCGTTTGATGTCCTAATTGACGATGTTAAAGTTTATGTCGCGGGAACTGAACAATATACTCTTATTCCTGATATCGAGTTTGAAAAAGCTCTTATTTCTTTAGGAATTGATTCTGGAACTGTCGATGGCAAAGTTTTGACTTCGAATGTTAACACCGTAAAAACGATTACCGTAGATGGAGCTCTTGTTTCTGACCTAACCGGAATACAAGACTTTACAGCATTACAAAGTTTGTTTTGCAAAGGCTCAACATATTCCTCTCAAACTGGTGGCAATGGAAAACTGAAGAGTCTTAATCTTAGCAAGAACTTACAATTAATAACTTTAGGCTGCGAAAACAATCAACTTACCAGTTTAGACTTATCTAACAATAAAGCTTTAAGCTCATTATCAGTTGAAGGTAATAAATTAACATCTCTTAACTTAAAAGAAAATATAAATTTACAGACGATTTATTGCTTTGACAATCAGTTAACTTCACTTGATCTTTCCAGCAATACGAAATTATCAAAATTGTTTATACGTAACAACAAATTAACCAGTCTTGATTTAAGTAAAAACATTGCTTTAACTTATTTAACCTGCGAATCAAACCAACTTTCAACGTTAAACTTGAAAAACGGCAATAATTCCCTTCTAAAAACAAATAGTATTTATATTCGAGATAATCCAAAACTTAATTGCATTGCTGTAGATAATGTAGAATATGCAAAAACTACGTGGATATATAAAGATACAGAATCAACTTTTTACCCTTTTGAATGTGGTTCAATGACAGTCTTAGATACTGCTTTTGAAGATAAGCTGATCGCTTTAAAAATTGACACAGATGGTAAAAATGGGGCTGTTTTAAACTCTAGCATTGCTGCAATAACTACTTTAGATGTTTCTAATAGCTCACTGACAAAACTTACCGGAATTGAAGGCTTTACTTCTTTAACAACATTAAATTGTTCCGGTAATTCATTAAAACGATTAAATGTTTCTCAAAATAAATTTTTGAATACTTTAAATTGCTCTAATAATTCTTCTTTAAAATGCATACAAGTTACAGATGTTGACGCAGCTTTAAAATGGGCAACGACTAAAGACGAAGCAGTAAGTTTTAATTTAAATTGTGACACTTTTACTTTAATTCCAGATTCAAACTTTGAAGACAAGCTTATTGCGCTGCGTATTGATAAAGATGGTAAAAATGGAAAAGTAAATACCGAAAGCATTGAAGGAGTTACAATTTTAGATGTTTCAAGTGCAAATATCAAAAACCTATCTGGTATTGAAGGATTTACAGCTTTAACCAGCTTAAAATGCTATTTTAATGAGATTGAAAATTTAGATCTTTCAAAAAATACAGAGTTAAATGACTTATCGGTTTACGGAAACAAATTGAGTGTATTGAATATATCAAAAAACACTAAATTGACACAAGTTTTAGCCTTTAATAACAACTTGACAACTTTAGAAGTCTCTGCAAATAAATCTCTTACTACTTTGCAAGTTGATAGAAACAAATTAACAACATTAGACGTTTCAAACAATTTAAACTTAAAATCGTTAGACGCTTCAAGCAACCAACTTAAAGCTATAAGTTTTACCAAAAACACTGCTTTAGAATCATTAAAAATAAATTCAAATCCACTTAAAAACTTAGATGTAACTCAAAACACATCTTTAACAACTTTAAGTTGCAGCAGTAACGGATTGACTACCTTAGATCTAAGTAATAATTTAGCTTTAGAGAAGTTAAATGTAGGCTACAATTCGCTTACCAATTTAAACTTAAAAGCTAATACTAAATTGACATTTTTAGATTGTACAAGTAATAACCTAACAACGTTTGACACCTCTTCAAATACTGCACTTGAGTATTTAGTTGCCGGTGCTAACGGAAGTGCTCGTGTTTTAAAAACTTTAGATCTTACAAAAAACACTAAACTTTTAGAATTAGAAGTTTGGCAAGTTCAAATTGAAGAACTGAATTTAAGCCAAAATACTGCATTAAAAATGCTGGAACTTCAAAGCAGCAACATAAGCTCTTTAGACTTGTCGAAAAACACAGCATTAGAAGTAGCACTAATTGGCGGTAATAAATTAACAGCCCTTGATGTCAGTAATAATAAACTATTAAAAACTTTAAGCTGTTCGACAAATCAAATACCTTCATTGGATTTAAGCAAGAATACTGCTTTAACTTTTCTAAACTGCGGGAATAACAATTTGACAAGCCTGAATTTACAGAATGGAAATAATTCAAACTTCGTAAAAAATGTAGGGATCTATTTTACAAATATAGAAGGAAGATCTGGGTCAACCTATTACCCTAATTTTAAAGGAAACGCAAACTTAAGCTGTATTCAGGTTGATAATATTGAGTATTCTAATACTAACTGGTCCGAAATAAAAGATCCAGAAGTAAACTATAATGCATTGAATTGCGGTCTTGCAACCACAATTACTGATTTAGCATTCGAAGACAAATTAATCAGTCTTGGAATCGATACTGATGGTAGAAATGGTGCCGTTTTAAACTCTAGTATCAACAATGTTACTTCATTAGATGTATCTAACAGCTCTATTAAAAATTTAACAGGTCTTCAAGGCTTTACGGCTTTGCAAACTTTAAATATCTCTAACAATTTAATTACAAAAGTTGATTTGTCTAAAAATAGCGCATTAAAAACTTTAAACGCAGCTAGTAACAGCACTTTAACTTGTATTATGGTTGCTAATATTTCAGCTACAGAAAATTGGAGTGTTACCAAAGACCCTTCTGCTAGTTTTAGCTTAGATTGTGAAGTTTATACTCTTATCCCCGATTCAAATTTCGAAGATTTCCTTATTGCTCAAAAAATCGACAGGGATGGTAAAAACGGAAAAGTAAAAACCGAAAATATCTCACAAGTTAAATACATGAATGAGTTAAGAAACCGAAATATTAAAGACTTAACAGGTATTGAAGGTTTTACATCTTTAATTCAGTTAGATGTTTCTAATAATCCTTTAACTACCTTAGATGTTTCTAAAAGTCAAGCTTTAACTTATTTGACAGCCGATTCAAATTCTATTCAGGATATCAATCTTTCAAAAAATGTTAATTTAACTTCTTTGAGTTTAAGCTCATCGCAACTCACTACTTTAAATCTTTCAAAAAATGTTAATTTAACTTCTTTGAGTATCACAGGCAACAAACTTAAAACGTTAGACTTAAGTCAAAATACGAAACTAACTCGCCTGAGCGTATATCGTGGAGAATTAATTTCTTTAGATCTGTCAAAAAATACAGAACTGACTGAATTTAACGCCTTTGAAAACCAACTGAGAGTATTAGATTTATCGAAAAACTCAAAACTAACTGTAATTATTCTTTCTGGAAATAAATTAGCAAACCTTAACATCAAAAATGGGGCAAATACTTTATTAACGAATTTAGACTTTACAGCTAATCCTGATTTAACTTGCATTCAAGTTGATAATGCTGCATATTCTAATGAAAATTGGAAAACCAAAAAAGATCAAACTGCTGCTTTTTCAACAGACGTTTGTCCAGTTACAGTACCTTATACATTAATTCCAGATCCAAAATTTGAAACGAAACTTATAAGTCTTGGTATCGACAAGGATGGGAAAAATGGAAAAGTTGCTACAATGAATATTGTCTTTTTAACTAGCTTAAACATCTCAAATAGTGAGATTACTGATTTAACAGGATTACAAGATTTCTCTTCATTAACATCTTTAGACTGCAGTAACAATCAATTGACTGTTTTTGATGCCCTAAAATACAAATCACTGACAAGTTTAAATATAAGTAAAAACAAACTAAGCGCTTCGTTTTTTAGAGCAAGTACTTCATTAACTAATCTAAACATCAGCAATAATGAATTCACAAATCTTGACTTATCTTACTTCACTAACCTTACTGCTTTAAGCGTTAGTTTTAATAAGTTGAGAGATTTAGATGTTTCTAAAAACATAAAGTTAAGAGAATTTGATTGTGCTGGTAACAATTTATATACCCTGAATCTAAAGAACGGCAATAATGCTAATATGCAAAATATGACTTTTGGAAACTTTACTGAAAATCCAAACTTACGTTGTATTCAGGTTGACGATGCTGCTTTTTCTACAGAAAAATGGGTTGCTAAAGACGCAACTGCAAGCTATTCGGCTGCAGCATGTCCGCCAAACTTTCAATACACTTTAATTCCTGATCCAAGATTTGAGAAAATATTAATTTCTCAAGGTTATGATTCTGGTGAAATTGACGGAAAAGTTTTGACTTCAAAAATTGAAAATATTACGTCGATATCTGCGATTGACTTAGGAAATAGAGTAACAGACTTAACAGGAATTGAAGATTTTAAATCATTAGAAAGTCTTTATTGCTATCATGGAGCAATTACTAAAATAGACCTTTCTAAAAACCTAAAATTAAAAATTTTAGACATAGCAGATAATCAGCTTACAACATTAGAGCTTTCTAAAAATACTGCTTTAGAATCTCTAAATTGTGGCGCTAATAAATTGACGGAATTAAATGTTTCAAACAACTTAGCTTTACAAACTTTAGTTGCGGATAATAACAAACTAACAGAGATTAATGTATCTAAAAATACAGCATTAACTCGATTAGAGGTTGGTTCAAATCAAATTACAAATATTGATGTAACTGCAAATTCAGCCTTAAAAGGACTAAGTGTTTACGCAAACAAAATAACAGCTTTAAATACTTCTAAAAATACAGCTTTAACTAGTTTAAGTGTTTTTTCAAATGAGTTAACAACTTTAGATGTTTCTCAAAATAAAGCTCTAACTTATTTAAATGCTAAAAAATGTCAATTAACAGCTATTGATATTTCAAATAATGTTTTATTAAATGGTCTTGAAGTTAACGAGAATAAAATTGGAACAATCGATGTTTCAAAAAACCCTCTATTAACCAGTTTGATCGTAAACTCAAATCAATTAACCAGTTTAAATCTTAAAAATGGTAAAAACACATTACTAAACAACAATTATGTCTCTTTTTCATCAAATCCAAAACTATCTTGTATTTTGGTTGATGACGTAACCTATGCCAACACCAATTGGCCATACAAAAAAGATGCTTCTGCAACTTACAATACAGAATGTACCGGAGAATTGAATTTGTCTGCCTACAATTTCACCATTGAAACGAAGAGTGAATCTTGTCTTGGTGAGAATAATGGAGAAATAAGCATTCTTGGTAAGGCAACATATGCTTATACTGCGACTATAAACGACAAGCCTTATACTTTTACCGCCAATAGTTTAAAAGTTAACGCTCTGGCTCCAGGAAGCTACAAAATCAAGATTACGATTCCAGATGTGATTTTCGAACAAAACTTTACGGTTACCATTGCAAAAGGTGCTACTGTTGCAGGAAAATCAAGCGTAACTGCTAAAACGGTTAATGTTGAAATTACGGAAGGAACGGCTCCGTTTACTGTTTTTGTTAACGGAACAGAGCAATTTCAAACTAATGATGTTGCTTTCTCTGTGGATGTTAATAAGAATGCCCTGGTAGAAGTAGCGACTGCAAAAGCTTGTGAAGGTATTTTTGCCAAAAAAGTATCGGTTTCAGATTTCGAATCACAAATTTTGTCGGCTTATCCAAACCCTACTTCAGGAAGTTTTGAAATAGAGATTCCAGGTACTAAAAAGGAAGTTAAAATAGAATTATATAGTTTTTCCGGTCAATTAGTTTCGACTAAAACGTACACTATCGAAAACGGAAAAGCACTATTAAATCTTGAAAATCACCCTTCAGGAATTTATGCTGCCAAAATCTATTTAGAGACTCCGGAATACATTAAAATTATAAAAAAATAAAGATGAAGAATTTTATATCCCTTACAATCATTGGTCTTTTATTCGCAGCTTGCGGCGGTGGTGATGATTCAGGATCTCCGGAAGCGGTCAATGCGGCACCAACTGTACCTGCGTTAAAAGCTCCGATTGATAACAAATTATGCGTAGACAATACCGTTTCCTTTCAATGGGATCTTTCTACAGATTCAAATAAAGATGCTATAACCTATCAGATTCAGGTAGCAAAAGAAAATACGTTTGCACAAATTGTAAAATCTTCAGAAGTGACTACTAATGATACTTCGATCGCACTAGAGAAAAACACTGCCTATTATTGGAGAGTAAAAGCGACTGACAACAAAGGACTGGCAAGTAGCTATTCTTCTACATTTAAACTCTACACCAGTGGTGATGCAGTTGTAAATCATTTGCCTTTTTCTCCAGAATTAATACAGCCAGCTGTAAACTCTCTTTTGAATACAGCAACCGCTTCTTTAAAATGGAAAGCCACAGATGTTGATAGCAACGATGTTCTTACCTACGATGTTCTTACCTACGATGTTTATTTTGGAAAAACCAATCCGCCTACAGCAAAAATAAGTGAGAACACAAGCGCAACTTCACTTGATATCACATTAGAATCAACAACCCAATACTTCTGGAAAATTGTTGTAAAAGACAATAAAGGAGGGGAAACCATTGGTCAGATTTGGAAATTCAAAACCAATTAAAAATCTTAATAATTACAATTAGTTAAACCAAAAAATCCTGTTTTCGACATACTGAAAACAGGATTTTTTATATTTTAAGTTTCTTCTAAAGAATTTCTTCACAAGTAAAGACATCCTTCAATCGAACTCCTTTATCGGTATGTTCCACCGTTATAATCTGATTGTGAGCATCATGTTCCAAAAACAAATAATGATTGTTGTCTGCAGCAGCATTTAAAAATTTTGATTTTTCAGGCATTGTTAACAAAGGTCGTGTATCATAACCCATCACATAGGGCAACGGGATATGTCCTGCTGTCGCTAACAAATCGGCACAGAAAACGATCGTTTTATCCTGATACTGAATATGCGGAATCATTTGCTTTTCGGTATGGCCATCCACATAATAAATTCCAAAATTCAATTCTTCAGAAAAACCAAAATCACTTTCAGGGCGCTTAATAAAATTCAGCTGTCCGCTTTCCTGCATGGGTAAAATATTCTCTGAAAGAAAAGAAGCTTTTTCACGGGCATTGGGTTTTGTTGCCCATTCCCAGTGATTCTCGTTGCTCCAGTATTTGGCATTTTTAAACGCCGGCTCATATCCTGTTTTGTCTGAATTCCATTGTACACTCCCACCACAATGGTCAAAATGCAAATGCGTCATAAAAACGTCAGTAATATCATCCCTATGAAAACCATATTTCGCCAAAGATTTATCTATCGAATGTGATCCCCAAAGTGAATAATAGCCGAAAAATTTCTCCGATTGCTTATCTCCCATTCCGGTATCAATCAAAATCAGGCGGTTTCCATCTTCAATAAGCAGACAACGTGCCGCAATATCAATTAAATTATTCGCATCGGCCGGGTTGGTTTTGTTCCAGATGGTTTTAGGGACAACGCCAAACATGGCACCTCCATCTAATTTAAAATTTCCGGATTCTATAGGGTAAAGTTTCATGTGGATATATTTCTAATAGGAAAACAAAGCTAGGAAATACAATCACCTTATGCTAAAATTTTCTGTTTAAAAAAATCAAAACCTTATTGTTTAAAAAAAATCCGAACACTTCTTATTCCTTTTTTTCTATCATAAATAATACCTCCCTTCCATAATATAACTAATATCTATTTTAACATTTGTTATAATAATGTGAACCGTTATGGAAAAAGGTTTTTAAGTCGTATCTTTGCAGATAATTTCATTTCAACATTGAAAGACAGCACTTTAAAATGTAATAATTGGATTACTGTTTTGAAAGCAAATTGAAATGAAAGCAAAAACAAATACCATAAACAATGATAAAAGTTTCTGATACAGCAAAAAAGAAAATCATCGACTTGATGAAAGATGATGGTTTTGATGCCGCCAGCGACTACGTAAGAGTAGGCGTAAAAAGTGGTGGATGCTCTGGTTTGTCATATGATTTAAAATTTGATAAAACGAAAGGCGACGACGATAAAATATTTGTAGACAACGACATAACAATCGCAGTTGAAAAAAAATCATTCCTGTATTTAGCCGGAACAATACTTGAATTTTCAGGAGGATTGAACGGAAAAGGATTTGTATTCAATAATCCAAATGCAAGCAGAACTTGTGGATGCGGAGAATCTTTTTCGCTATAAATTAAAAGAATCTAACAAAAGCAAAAATTTAAACGCTTAAGAAAATCACTTTTTAAGCGTTTTAAAAAACTAAAAAATGTCAAAATACACTGAAGACGATTTAAAAATCGAACTCGAAACTAAAGAATACGAATACGGATTTTATACTGATATTGAATCGGAGACATTTCCTATTGGCTTAAATGAAGACATCGTAAGAGCTATTTCCCTTAAAAAAGAAGAACCTCAGTGGATGACCGATTGGCGCATTGAAGCTTTTCGCGCCTGGAAAGAAATGATTGAACCAGATTGGGCAAATGTTCATTATGCAAAACCAGACTTTCAAGCAATCTCTTATTATTCTGCTCCAAAACAAGTAGATCCAAACAAAACTTTGGATGATGTAGATCCTGAACTTTTAGAAATGTACAAAAAGTTAGGTATCTCTGTCGATGAACAAAAAATGATGAACAATGTCGCTATGGATATTGTAGTCGATTCTGTTTCTGTAGCTACAACCTTCAAAAAGACTCTTGCTGAAAAAGGAATCATTTTTTGCCCAATTTCAGAAGCAATAAAAGAACATCCAGAATTAGTTAAAAAATACTTAGGAACTGTTGTACCTCAAAAAGATAACTTCTACGCAGCATTAAACTCAGCAGTTTTCTCTGACGGAAGTTTCTGTTATATTCCAAAAGGCGTACGCTGCCCAATGGAACTTTCAACTTATTTCAGAATCAATCAGGCAGGAACAGGTCAGTTCGAAAGAACTTTGGTTATTGCTGACGAAGGAAGCTACGTTTCTTACCTGGAAGGCTGTACTGCTCCAAGTCGTGACGAAAACCAATTGCACGCTGCAGTGGTTGAATTAATCGCTTTGGATGACGCTGAAATTAAATATTCTACCGTTCAGAACTGGTTCCCTGGAAACAAAGAAGGAAAAGGTGGAGTTTATAACTTCGTTACCAAAAGAGGTTTGTGCGAAACAAACGCTAAAATTTCATGGACCCAGGTGGAAACAGGTTCTGCTGTGACTTGGAAATATCCTTCTTGCGTACTAAAAGGAGACAACTCGGTTGGAGAATTTTACTCTATTGCCGTTACCAATAATTTCCAGCAAGCTGATACAGGAACTAAAATGATCCATTTAGGAAAAAACACTAAATCGACTATTATTTCCAAAGGTATTTCAGCCGGTAAATCACAAAACAGTTACCGCGGATTAGTTCAGATTAGTCCAAGAGCAGAAAATGCACGTAACTTTTCGCAATGTGATTCTCTTTTAATGGGAAACAATTGCGGGGCGCATACTTTCCCTTATATCGAAAGTAAAAATCCATCGGCCAAAATAGAGCACGAAGCAACTACAAGTAAAATTGGAGAAGATCAGGTTTTTTATTGTAACCAAAGAGGTATCCCAACTGAAAAAGCGATTGCCCTAATTGTAAACGGTTTCAGTAAAGATGTTTTGAACAAGTTACCAATGGAATTTGCTGTTGAAGCTCAAAAATTATTAGAAATTTCTCTAGAAGGATCTGTAGGTTAATCACAAAATGGAAGGTAAGAAAGTAATCATTTTAGGTTCATCCAGAAAAAACGGAAACACAACCCGAATTGCGGATGAAATTTCTAAAGAAACCGGAATAGAGGTAATTGATCTGAGTGATTATAATATTTCCTATTATGATTACGAAAGTAAGAACAGAGAAGATGATTTTTTCCCTTTAATTAAAGGTATCATCGAAAAGTACGACACTTTAATTTTTGCAACGCCCATATATTGGTATAATATGAGTGGAATCATGAAGGTATTCTTTGATCGCTTTTCGGATTTAATCCGAATTGAAAAAGAAACCGGAAGAAAACTCAGAGGAAAGAAAATTGGTGTGATTTCAAATTCACACGACAATGAAATTGAAGATAGTTTTTACATTCCGTTCAAAAAATCAGCCGATTATCTAGGCATGGAATATTTAGGACACGCGCATTTTAATGCCAACATCTTAAACCAAACAACAAAAATAGAATTGACATTTATATAAAATAAAAAAACAATGTTATCAATAAAAAACCTTCACGCCTCAATTGGTGATAAAGAAATCCTTAAAGGAATTAATATAGAAGTTAAAGCTGGCGAAGTACACGCTATCATGGGACCAAACGGTTCTGGAAAAAGTACACTTTCGGCTGTAATTGCCGGAAACGAAAACTACGAAGTTACTGACGGAGAAGTTTTCCTTGACGGAGAAGATCTTGCTGATCTTGCTCCTGAAGAAAGAGCACACAAAGGAGTTTTCCTTTCTTTTCAATACCCTGTAGAAATTCCAGGAGTTAGTGTAACCAACTTCATGAAAACTGCAATCAACGAAACTCGTAAAGCAAACGGTCAGGAAGAAATGCCTGCTAATGAAATGCTAAAAGTAATTCGTGAGAAATCTGAGTTATTAGAAATCGATCGTAAATTTTTATCTCGCTCCCTAAACGAAGGTTTTTCAGGAGGAGAGAAAAAAAGAAATGAGATTTTTCAAATGGCAATGTTAGAACCAAAACTAGCGATCCTTGACGAAACCGATTCTGGTCTTGATATCGACGCGCTAAGAATTGTGGCTAATGGAGTTAACAAATTGAAAAGCGAGAAAAATGCTATTATTGTAATCACGCACTATCAACGTTTGTTAGATTATATCGTTCCGGATTTCGTTCACGTTCTTTACAATGGAAGAATCGTAAAATCAGGAGGAAAAGAACTAGCCTACGAACTGGAAGAAAAAGGATACGACTGGATTAAAGCAGAAAACTAGTTTACAGTTACAGTTTACAGTTTACAAAAACTCATAACTCATAACTTATAACTTACAACTACGAAAATGGATTTAAAAGAAAAATTAGTATCGTCTTTTATGGCTTTTGAAGAGCGTGTCGATGTACATTCAGATCTGCATGATATTCGCACCAAAGCACTAAAAAACTTTGAAAATAAAGGTTTCCCAACCAAAAAAGAAGAAGCTTGGAAATACACATCGTTAAACGCCATCTTAAAAAATGACTTTACGGTTTTTCCAAAGCAGGAAAATGCAATTGAATTTAATCAGGTAAAAAAATACTTTTTACACGAAATCGACACCTATAAATTGGTCTTTATTGATGGTGTTTTTAGTTCGCATTTATCTTCTACCACACATGATGGAATTGATGTTTGTTTAATGTCTTCGGCATTGACCAAACCTAAATATAAAATGATTATTGATACCTACTTCAATCAGATTGCAAGTAAAGATGAAAGTTTAACTTCGTTGAATACTGCTTTTGCAAGCGAAGGAGCCTTTATTAATATTCCAAAAAAGAAAGTCGCCGACAAACCTATCGAAATCATGTACTTCTCTACAGGTAATGAAGCTGCATTAATGGTTCAGCCGAGGAATTTGATTATTGTAGGCGAAAATTCACATGTACAAATCATCGAACGTCACCAAAGCCTGAACGAAAATCCGGTTTTAACAAATTCTGTTACCGAGATTTTTGCTCAAAAACGCGCGATTGTGGATTATTACAAAATTCAGAACGACAATAGTGAAGCAAATTTAATTGACAACACTTATGTTTCTCAACAACAAGAAAGTCATGCTTATGTACACACTTTCTCATTTGGAGGGAATCTAACGCGTAACAACTTAAACTTTTACCATTTTGGAGAAAGATTAACAAGCACGCTAAACGGAATTTCTATTCTAAACGATAAACAACACGTAGACCATTATACTTTGGTAAATCACGCAACACCAAATTGCGAAAGTTTCCAAGATTATAAAGGGATTTTCTCTGATCGCTCAACTGGAGTTTTCAACGGAAAAGTATTGGTAGAAAAAGAAGCTCAAAAAACAAATGCTTTCCAAAAAAGCAACAACATTTTATTGAGTGACAAAGCAACCATCAATGCCAAACCTCAATTAGAGATTTTTGCTGACGACGTAAAATGTTCTCACGGCTGTACCGTTGGACAATTAGACGAAACCGCAATGTTCTACATGCAGTCTCGTGGAATCCCGAAAAAAGAAGCTAAAGCGTTATTGATGTACGCATTCTCAAATGCTGTAATCGAAAGCATTAAAATACCGGAATTAAAACAAAGAATTACTAAAATCATCGCTACGAAATTAGGCGTTAATTTAGGATTTAATTTGTAATAGTGTTTAACCGCAAGGAGCGCTAACATTTAAGCAAAGTTCGCAAAGTTTTATTTTAAGCTTTGCGAACTTTGCGCTTTTTACTGGGCGTCTTTGCAGTTAAATTTATTTTTTTACTGAAGAAATAACCTCCTTCAGAAATTCATTAAAATCAAAATAATAACCTCCTTCATTCACTCCCATCCTAACAATTACCATATCCAGAGACGGAATAATCGCTACCATTTGTCCCTGATAACCATTACAATAAAACATATCACGAGGCGCATCGGGAAACTTCCCTCCGGCATTTAACCAAAACTGAGCTCCATAACCTCCATTTGAAGTATTCGTTGGAGTTGCGGTATACTTTACCCAGTTTTCCTCTAAGACCTGCTCTCCGTTCCAGTTTCCTTTATGCAAATACAACAATCCAAATTTTGACCAATCTCTCGCTGTCGCCCAGGCATAAGAAGATCCCACAAAAATTCCCGACATATCCTGTTCCACAATCATCGAGTTCATTCCGATTTTATCGATTACGGCACTATACCAAAAATCAAGATATTCCTGCTGCGTTTTAAACTGACTTCTTAAAATTCGCGATAATAAGTTAGTAGTTCCGGAAGAGTAATACCAATGCGAATTAGGTTTATACTTAGCCGGTTTATCCATTTGTACCTTCCCCATATCCTCAGCCTGAAAAAGCATTTCAGTTGCATCACAAATTTTAGTATAATCCTCCTCCCATTCCAGACCTGAATTCATATGAAGCAAATCATTAATCGTAATAATTTTACGATCGTCATTTTGCCATTCTGCAATTGGAGCAGGTTTATAGATATCTATTTTTCGCTGTTTGGCCAAAACTCCAAAAGCCGAACTTACAATACTTTTAGTCATTGACCAACCCAGAATTTTACTGTCTTTACTAAAACCAGTATCATATTTTTCGCCAATCAATTTGTCTTTATACAAAACTACAACTGCTCGTGTACGTTTTGCTTTTCCACCTTTTTTATCGAAAGAATCATCAATGGCTTTTTTCAATTTTGAATAATTAATATTCGCAAAAGCGGAATCTTTTGGTTCGTTATTCCCATAAGGAAAAGGAAGACTATTGACTAATTTAGTTCTCTTTGGAAGCAGATAAGGCTTCGAAACATCAAAATCATCATTTATCAAAATTGCGCCCAATCCCTCTCTGTAAATCGCCTTTCTTTCTTTTAGACCATAAACCGTAGAAGTAGCAAATTTTCCTGCGTCATTAATAGTGTTCGTGGCTAAAGTAATCATGTTAATATCATTATCGGTTTTTTCGATTAATTCCTTCGAACGATGATCAATAAAATGACCTGATGCTACACTTTTGGCCGAAAAGCCTGAAATCAAATCAAGTTTGGAATAAGTAGTAAAACCAAAATACAAAAACGCAAGAACTAAAACAAAGACAAGTAATTTTAGAATTTTTTTCATATAGCTAAAGATAATTTTAATGCAATATAAATAATTTACAATCAAGATTACACAACTTATTTTAGAAATAAAATTCATAAAACTAAAAAAAACGAACGAATTTTAAAGAATCAATATATAAACCCTCAATTGATGGTACCATAAAAGGAAATTATAGTTTTAATGGATAAACCAATTTTGTTTTAGTACTTTTGTAGGTAGAATTTTTCTAAATAAGACATGTTAGACATCCAAAAAATAAGAGCTGATTTTCCGATACTTTCAGAAAAAGTAAACGGAAAACCTTTAGTATATTTCGACAACGGCGCGACCTCACAAAAACCACAAATTGTGATTGATGCGATCGCAAAGTATTATCAGGAGATCAACGCCAACATTCATCGTGGTGTTCATACTTTAAGTCAATTGGCAACTGATGCTTACGAAATTTCAAGAGTCAAAATCCAACATCATATCAATGCGAAATTTTCGCATGAAGTACTTTTTACTTCAGGAACTACTCACGGAATCAACTTAGTAACCAACGGTTTTGCTTCAATTTTAAAACCAGGAGACGAAGTAATTGTTTCTTCATTAGAACATCACAGTAACATCGTGCCCTGGCAAATGTTATGTGAGAAAACGGGAGCAACACTTAAAGTTATTCCGATGAATGAGGAGGGTGAGCTTATAATGGAAGCCTACGATGCCTTATTGTCTGAAAAGACTAAAGTGGTAACGGTGAATCACATTTCGAACGCATTAGGAATTATTAATCCGATCAAGTATATGATCGAAAAAGCTCATGCTGTTGGTGCGGCTGTTTTGATCGATGGTGCACAGGCTGTTCCTCATTTAAAACCTGACGTTCAAGATTTAGATTGTGATTTTTATGCTTTTTCAGGACATAAGATGTGCGGACCAACCGGAACCGGAATTCTTTATGGAAAAGAAGAATGGTTAAACAAATTACCTCCTTACCAGGGTGGTGGCGAAATGATCAAAGAAGTTACTTTCGAGAAAACGACTTATGCTGATTTGCCTCATAAATTTGAAGCAGGAACTCCTAATATTGCTGGCGGAATTGTTTTAGGAACTGCCGTTGATTATTTGAACCACATTGGTTTTCACAATATTCATCAGCACGAAACACATTTATTAGAGCACGCAACAAAACGTTTATTAGAAATTGAAGGTCTGAAAATTTACGGAACCGGAAATAAAGCCTCTGTAGTTTCGTTTAATATTGATGGCATTCATCCGTACGATATTGGTTCAATTATCGATAAACTGGGAATCGCCGTTAGAACCGGACACCATTGTGCCCAACCAATTATGAACTTTTTCTGCATTCCGGGAACTATTCGCGCCTCTTTTTCTTTTTACAACACCAAAGAAGAAATTGACATAATGGTTGAGGCCATTAAAAAGGCAAAAACGATGTTAAGCTAAAAAAATTATGAGAATATTATCTTTGTTGCTCTTAACGTTTTTTATAGGAACAAGCTGTTCCAGCCAAAAAAAAGCTGATATGAAAGGTACTGAAATTGAATATTCTGCCGTTTCCCGAGGTATTTACAAAGTGATCGTGGTACAGAATAAAATGGTTTCGATTACCAATGGCCGCAATGTTCAGCCCGTTGAAAGCAAAATAGATGATTTAAAATGGAAACAGATTGTAGCTCAATTTTCGAAAATTAATCTCAAAACTATTCCCGACTTAAAAGGCCCAACACAAAAACGCTTTCATGATGGAGCTGCTCTGGGAAATTTAAAAGTCACTCAGAATCAGAAAATATATGAAACTCAGGGTTTCGACGATGGATACCCTCCAAAAGAGATAGAAAATTTGGTAAATTTGCTACTGGATTTTACGAAAAAATAATTATGACGATAAAAGAAATACAAAACGAAATAATCGACGAATTTTCGATGTTTGATGACTGGATGCAACGTTACGAGTACATCATCGAATTAGGAAAAAGTCTTCCGTTAATCAAAGAAGAATATAAAACCGACGACAATTTAATCAAAGGATGTCAGTCTAAAGTTTGGCTGCAAGGAGAACAGAAAGAAGATAATATTGTCTTTACTGCCGATAGTGATGCCATTTTGACTAAAGGAATTATCGCGATTTTAATTCGTACATTCTCCAATCAAAAAGCATCCGATATTTTAAGCGCCGATGTTGATTTTATTGACGAAATTGGTCTAAAAGAACATTTATCTGCAACACGTGCGAATGGCTTGGTATCGATGATTAAAAACATCAAAATGTACGCATTGGCTTTTGACGCAAAAAATAAAAATTAAAAAAAATTACCCCTTAAGCCATTAAGTTTCATAAAGCGTCAGCCTTAATTTCTCTTAATATCTTAATGGTAAAAAATAAAAACACTTAGTGTTCAAAAAACAAAAACAATGGAACAAGAAATAGACACAAACGAATTAGGAGAATCAATCGTAAAAGTTTTAAAAGGCATTTATGATCCGGAAATTCCTGTAGACATATATGAGTTAGGATTAATTTACGATGTAATGGTCAATACTGATTACGAAGTAAAAATCTTAATGACCCTAACTTCTCCAAACTGTCCTGTTGCAGAAAGCTTACCAAGAGAAGTGGAAGAAAAAGTAAAAACAATTGAAAACATAAAGGATGTTGATGTTGAAATTACTTTCGATCCGCCATGGAGTAAAGATTTAATGAGCGAAGAAGCAAAATTAGAATTAGGAATGCTTTAAAAAGGCATACAGTTTACAGTCACAGTCACAGTTAAGTCCTGTGACTGTGACTGTAATTGATAACTAAATAAAAATGGAAGAAATCATCAATAAAGTTGCCAATAGTGCTTTGGAGGTATTTGATCTTGAAGATTATTACCCAAAAGGAGCGCGGGTGCAAATCGATATATCACAATGGCTTTTAGAAGGTTTTTTATTAAAAGAAAAAGATTTTAGAGAGCATTTAAAAAATCACGATTGGTCGCAATACCAGGATCAATATGTGGCTATAAACTGTAGCACAGATGCAATTGTTCCGGCATGGTCTTCTATTCTTGTTGCTATACAATTGGCTCCTTTTGCCAAAAAAGTAGTCAATGGAACTCTAGAGGATCTGGAAGCAAGTTTATACGAAGAGATACTGAGCAAGCTTGATTACTCTGCTTACAAAAACAAACCTGTCATTGTAAAAGGATGTTCCCGAAAACCTGTTCCAACCCGTGCTTACATTTTGGCTGCAACTTATTTACAGCCTTTTGCAAGAAGTATTATGTATGGCGAGGCTTGTTCGGCGGTGCCATTATACAAAGAATCAAAGAAATAACATTCCTTACCGCTACATCCCATAAGTCTTTTTTAACGATTATTTAGTATATTTGTTCTTACACATTTAAACCAGATATCATGAAAAAGCTAGCGTTATTACTCCTTATTTTAGCGAACTTAACTTTTGTTCAAGCCCAAAATTCTGAAAAAGAACTTATTCAAAATACTGAAAAAGCGGTTAAAAAAATAAATGACACAATAGAAGATGAAGGATGGAAAGCTAAAGGAACTGTCTCTCTTTTACTAAATCAATCAAGCTTTAACAATTGGATTGCAGGAGGTGAAGACAGCTTTTCCGGAACATTAGGTATCAACTATGATTTCAATTACAAAAAAGAAGATCTTACCTGGGACAATAAAATCCTGGCTTCTTACGGTATTTTACAAACTAAGAATACAGATTTTGGAAAAAAGACAGATGACCGTCTTGAATTCAATTCAATTGTAGGTAAAAGAGCTTTTGGAGAATGGTATTATTCTTATTTCCTGAATTTTAGAACCCAGTTTACTACTGGTTACGTTTATGGGAAAGATGCAAACGGAAAGGAAATTAGAACCGAAAACACCAAATTCATGTCTCCTGGTTATCTGACTACCGGCCCTGGTATTTATTGGTCAAAAGATGAAAATCTTAAAGTAAACTTTGCCCCTTTAACTTCAAAATTCACTTTTGTAGACAACGCTTACACTTCAGGAATTGATCAGACAACCGGTTTACCCTATGTCGATGGCGCCTATTTTGGTGTAGATGCGAATAAAAGTATGCGTTACGAATTAGGTTTCTATGCTTCAGTTTATTATAAACTGGCCATCATGACTAATGTAACTGCAGAAAATACTTTGAACCTGTACTCTAATTATTTAGAAGATCCTCAAAATGTAGACATCAATTACTCCTTGAACATCATCATGAAAGTAAACAAATTTTTATCTGCCAATTTATCCTTTCAGGCCATTTATGACGACAATGCTTTTAAAGGTTTTCAAACCAGAGAAGTTTTCGGCTTAGGGGTTAATTTTGGTTTCTAATAAAAAAACAAAAACGGCTTTTGAATTACTCAAAAGCCGTTTTTGTTATTCTTCTTCTTTTTCGATTGCATCTTTATAATCCGGATACAAAAACTTATTATATGGGAATCTCGTGATATGAATCTGACGAACTGCTTCGTAAACTATTTCTCTGAATTCCTCAAAATTCTCTTTTTGTGTTGCCGAGATAAACAAGGCATTATTTTCTCCAACATTACTCATCCAGGTTTGCTTCCATTCTTCAAGTGTGTAATGTCTTCTGGTTCTTTCGGTAATCAAATCATCTTCATCGATCGTTAAATGTTTGTAGGCATCAATTTTATTAAAAACCATGATCGTTGGTTTATCATTACTCTTGATCTCTAACAAAGTCTGATTTACTGATTCGATATGATCCTCAAAATCAGGATGGGAAATATCTACAACATGCAATAATAAATCGGCTTCACGAACCTCATCCAAAGTACTTTTGAAAGAGTCAACCAATTGTGTTGGCAATTTTCTAATAAAACCTACCGTATCCGACAATAAGAATGGTAAATTTTTAATAACTACTTTTCGAACGGTAGTATCTAAAGTTGCGAATAATTTATTTTCAACAAAAACATCACTTTTACCAATTGCATTCATGAGCGTCGATTTTCCAACATTGGTATATCCTACCAGTGCCACACGCACCATCGCACCGCGATTACTGCGCTGGATACTCATTTGTTTATCGATTGTTTTGATTTTGTCTTTTAACAACGAAATTCGGTCACGAACAATACGCCTGTCAGTTTCGATCTCGGTTTCTCCCGGACCACGCATACCAATACCACCTTTCTGACGCTCAAGGTGTGTCCACAACCCCGAAAGTCTTGGTAATAAATATTGACATTGCGCCAATTCAACTTGTGTCCTTGCATAAGAGGTCTCAGCTCTTTGGGCAAAAATATCAAGAATTAAATTCGTACGATCTAAGATTTTACAATCTATAATTCTGGAAATATTCTTTTGTTGTGATGGTGATAATTCATCATCAAAAATTAAAGTCGATATGTCGTTTTCTTTTACAAAAAGATTGATTTCATCTATTTTTCCTGTCCCTACAAAAGTTTTAGGATTTGGACGTTCCACTTTTTGCGAAAAGCGCTTAATCACTTCACCTCCTGCTGTAAAAGTCAAAAACTCTAATTCGTCCAGATATTCGTTAAGTTTTTCTTCACTCTGATTTTGAGTTATAATACCTACAATGGCGGTTCTCTCAAAATTTATAACTTCTTTTTCTAACATAGCTTTGAATAAGGTGCAAATTTAATGATTTGTAAGGTACTAACGCTTATAGAATTTCTTTTTTAAGTTCTATTTGGGAAATTACCCTATCTTTAAAAAACTCCAAATCCCAAACTTCAATAAACAATTGGAATTTGGGATTTGGAATTTCAGTTTTAAAATTTACGTTACTCGTAAATAAAAGTCTTCTCTGTTTTTACAATTCCGTTTTCCTCCACCTGAGAACAAGAAATCGGGAAATTCAGTTTGTTGTATTTATATTTTCTGCTCACTCCAACCAAAACAGTAGAAGAAGGGCTAAAAACAATTTCATTATTAGGAGAGATTGATTCAAAACTAAATTCTTCTTCATGATAGGAGATCATTGGTACAATTACTTTATAATTGTTTCCAAACAAATTTTTAACAATCAGAAGATCAACAGAATTTTTATCATCAAAAATATAGTTTTTTGAAATTTTATCTCCTACCAGACCTTTATGCGTTATAACATTATCATTGAAATAAACATATTCGATTTTACCAATAATAGCTTTATTTCTGTCACGTGAAGTGCGTCTCACGATGATGCCGTTTTCAACAATATATTCAATATCATCAACTAAATTCTGATGATTAGTACTCTTTTTTGTAGTTACTTTTACTCTCGCGCCTTCGTAGCCAAAAGTTACGACTTTGGTAATGTAATCATTCCCTTCCTGGTATTTTTTTACAAACTTTGTAATGTTATTGTCTGCGCCATAGGTGTAATTCACAACTTCTTTCCAATCGCTGCCAACCTTATCTTTTACTGTCATATCCAATAATCCTTTGGTGTTGTAAAAAAAATGCTGAATAACATCTGAAGTAGTAATAGTTTGTATTTTTCCGTCTTTAAAAGCAATTGTTTTGTTTACAATCTCACCATCTTTAGAGTTTTGGTAATTTGTTTTTACAATATTGATTTGTTTCAGTCTGACAGGTGCAGTATCCTGATTCTGACTGTGCACTAAGCATGGAAAAACCATCATTATGATGGCAATAAAGTAGGTTTTCATAGTGGTATTTGTATTGATTTGGGGTGACCAAAATACAAAATTCTACTAAATTTTAACAGTTTAAATCTGAAAAACACTACACTATTAAATTATCCACTAAAAATCAACCTCTTAACGACATCAATAAACAAAAGGCATTTACTTTTCGGCAAAAATCCTGACGTCGTCAACCATAAAAGCTCCATTTAATGTTTTATCTTTACCGGAACCCGTATATTTAAATGCAATATGAATGTTTCCTGAAAATGCAGATAAATCAACTGCTCCGGAACTTATAAACGTTCGTGCAGGTGTTGACAAAGAAGGAAATTTTGCTGCTAATTTTGTCCACTTCGCTTTAGTTACATTCGAGCCGTCAAAATTAGTTGAAACGTAAACTTCCAGAATATTTAATGGTGAATCAATCTTTAAATCATGCTGTGCACTTCTGAAAGATAGAACTGAATTTTTGTACCCGCTCAAATTGATTTTTGGAGTAACCAACCAGGCGATGTTTACAGCAGCTGTTGTGCTTGTGGTATTAAATTCAGCATAACCATTTCCTGCATATAGCATACTTTTCCATAATTTTGAAGCTTTTTCTACAATATTGCTCCAACCGGGCAGAGTAAAATTTACGTTGTTTTTTACTGATTGGAAATCTTCTGCAAAAAACGGAACATTTCTTTTCCCTTTCATCTCCAGATCTTTTTCTGATCGGACCACTAGTTGATAATCTGATCCAAACTTTGTCAAAACACCCCTCACTTTACCACTGCCTTCCGGTACAAAATTAGCGGCAAAACCAGCGTAACTACTTGTTCTGAAAATAATCTGATTGCCGCTTTTATCCCTAAGATTCCAATTTGTCGAACCACCTATATTGTTCGATTCTTCAAAATATCGACGCCCAATCGCTTCCTCGGTAAACTGAACTTCTTTTAGCTCTATCAGGGTATTAAGTCTCTCATCGCTTAATGCCTCTTCAACTGAAATTACTTTTACCAATCGACTTTCATCAATTACGGTACATGAAGCATTCAGAACATTTTTATAATCAGTTTGAGAAACTCTGCCAATCGTTGGATCTCCCGAATTGCTCACATATAAACTCCCAATACGCAAACCACCGAAGTACAAATCTGTAAACTGATTTTTCAATTTAATATATACTTTACTTCCTACACGAAAATCAATATAAGTATTAGAAACATCAACAGGAACATTAAATCCTATTGCCGGTACTTTTTCTGTTGGTATAGTTTGCAGAAAAAGGGTCTTGAAAAAATTTCCTCCTTCATCACTTGATACCACATAGGCCTCCAGGACATCATCATACCCATATTGTTTCGGAACAGGCCCCGAAACAGCCTTAACCCTTTGAACCTTCTGATTTACAACTAAATTAGGCTGTGTACATTCCAATTTTGGAATTTCGATTTCATTATTACAACTATAAATAAGAACCAATAATAAGGCATAACCGAAAATTGAAAAACTATCTTTCATTTCAAATTAATTTTAAATTTTTTACAAACTCATTGTAAGGTTTACGAAATAAGTTCTTCCATATCCATAATAATATTTAGAACCAAATGATGGCGTTCCACTGGACACATCCTGATTAAGGGCTCTAAAATTAGCATTCCGAGCCTGTTCAAAACCACCCGTTTTGTAGCTAACATCCAGAACATTATTGATACTCCAAAAAAGCCCAATATATCTATGGGATATGCGCCAGGATTTCCCACCTGTAATGTTTAATAATGAAATTGGATCGAATTTTTCCTGTTTCAGTAAAGCTGCCGTCCGTTCTTCAGTTGCTTCCGGAAATGCAAGACCATTTACCGAATTTTTATAAAACCGATTTGTTCTTGCGATTGGCGAAACATCGATGTAACTCTCAGACAAATAATTAATATTTGCTCCCAGCCACCAATATTTAGGATCTCTGTATTCTAATCCAACCGAAAAAGCTTGTTGTGGCATACCCGGTTGTTTGTAGTTTTTAAGGTATGATTCTCCAAAATCAAAAGCAGATGGAGTGTTGTCTTTCCCTACATTAGCATCATTCGTTATTGTTACATTGGGATTACTGCTATAAATATAGTTTCCATATGCTGTAGCTAAGACGGTTTTTAATGTTGATGAGATTTGATATTCCATACTAAATTCCAGTCCGATATTTTTCTTATCCAAGTGTGTTAAAGTCTGACTCACAAAAGCATCAGTATTGTTATAACTTGCACCTTTATCGAAAATTCCTTCCGCATAGAAAAAAGAGGTTCGAGTCGTGTTTTTGATCAGCGAATAATAGACTGTTGAGCGAATCTTAAAGTTAGGGGAACGAAAAACATGGTTTCCTTCGACACTGCTGATGTTTTCATTTTCGATTCCGTCGACAACTGAGTTATTCAATCGGGAATTTGAAAACGTATTTCTTAGAGATGGCGCTCTGGTAAGATACATTCCGTTGAAAAACAACCATTGTTTTCCTGAAATTTTATATGTTAAACCACCTTTAAAACCAAAATTTTCAAACTTCACATCTTTACTTTTTCCAAGAGAAGAGGCTGGATAAATTCCGTTTTGATACAATCCTTCTCTCTGATAATTGGAAATTGAATAGGACTGACCTAAATAAAAATCTGTCTTTTTGTAATTGAATTTAAACTGAGTGAAAACATCAATTGTTGTTGCTAAAAAATTGTAATTGTAACCATAAGTATCTCCTTCTTTTACCTGACGATTGGGGTTTTGCAAATCTGACTGCGCTTGGTTTCCTTTATAAAATGCATCAATATCTTCGAAATATTGTCCTCCCAGCAAGTCTAAAAGATATTGAAAATGATGTGATTTTAAACTCCTAAAAGTAATTCCTCCATCAAAAGCACTGTTCTCTGTTATTTGTATGTTTAAATTTGAGTTTACGGCAAAGGTTTTATCGTCTGTTCGGTCTTCATATAAAACATAATGACTTTGAGCAGGCTCATATCCATTAATTATTCCATCCGAATTCAATATTGGTTTCTGGTTCGCACGATACAGCTGATTCCAATCGATCTGTCGGTTTTCAAGAAACTTTGTTTTTGCTCGTTCGGCATTTATATAATCGGGGGTGAAATCTCCTGAAAACTCCCCTTTGTCTTTTCCATAAATTGAGGTGTAATAACTCGGTAGCTTCTGATAATATACAGGGTCCGGACTGGCTGCATTTTGATAATCTATTGTACTGTTTCCTACCTGGCCAAATTGATACATTACACTCGAATTCAAATTTGTTTTTTCGTTTATTTTGTAATAATGATTTAGCATCAATAAGGGTTCTTCGACTCTTTTGACCCTCGCATTTCGTTTTTCTCCACTTTGAAATCCCCAATAAGAATTGTATTTTTCATTCGTTAGTTGAGTAACCTCGGCTGTATTTGCTGAATTTTTCCCTCTCGAATTTGGTGTATAAAATCCAGTAAAATTCAACGACTGTTTGTCATTCAGTTTTTTTTCAACACTCACGAAAAAAGACTCTGCCGCAAAATTTGTTCCTTCAAAATAACCTTCATTTGACCAACGCTTCCCTGCCGAAAGAACATAAGCCCAACCGGAAGCATTCATTCCTGAAGCATAAGTTGCGATGGTCCGCCAGTTGAAGGTTGTATTGCTCCCTGAAAACGAAAGCTGACTACTTTTCCTGTAGGTTGAAGCACGTGTAGTTATTTGTTGTGTCCCTAAAATCCCTCCGAAAGTATAATTTGAAGCGGCTGCACCAATTGAAAACTCCTGATTTCGCAGTACATTGTTCAGACCTCCCCAATTACTCCATTGTGGTCTTCCATCGTAAATTCTATTCATAACCATGCCATTAAGCATCATTGTTCCGTTTTCGCTGTCTAAACCCCGAATCCTAAATCGAGCCTGTCCCCAATTGAAGGCGGAAGTCTGCATAAAAACATCTCTTGAAGATTGTAAAAGACCTGAAGTCATTTCAGATGAACTATTATCCTCCGAAAGATCGCTGTCTAATAATGTGATTAACGCTGCCGGTGTCTCATCAGAAAAATTATCTTCTAACGATATCATGCCCAGATCTACCTTTTGACCTGGATTAGATTGTATCTTTAAAAGAAGATCTTTATAGCCCTGACTGTGTATCCATAATAACTGCTCTCTCTTTATCACAGCATGCAATTCAAATTTTCCCTTTACATTGGTTAATTGTGTTGCCGAAGAATTCTGTATGCTTACGACAACATTCACCAGAGGATTTTGAGTCTTTGCATCGACCACAGTTCCTGAAAAAGCAGTCTGTTCTTGTGCAAATAGAAGACCAATAGGCAATAAAACAAATAGTAAGACACATTTTTTTGTCATGAAAACCCCAATTTACTTTTAATAATTTAGTTTTTGAATTGAATTGGTTTTGGTAACAAAACATTCAATCACTTACATCAAAAGATAAAATTGGTTTTTGGAAGGGATTACAAAAATAACAAGTTAAAACCTACTATTTAGGTTCAAGCTTCAAATATAAACAAAAAACAATATGAAAATAATTTCCTGTTAAATAATTTAATTAAAAAAATGCTATGCTTACGGTAATTATTTCTACCCTTAAAAAATTTGTGTTTGTTTAAACTAAGAGGTTACTCTGATTTTAGAAACCATAAAGGCTATCAAAACTCCGAAAATTCCAATAAAGGCAAAGGAAAACTGGAGTCCGAAAGTTTCAGCAATATGTCCGATAACCGGTGGTCCCATTAAGAACCCCAAAAAACTTACACTCGAAACAATGGTTAAGGCTTCTCCTGGTGGAACTGTCGGATTTTTTCCTGCCATACTATAAACTGTAGGAACTATGGTCGCAACTCCTAGACCAACGGCCATAAAAGCAATAGTACAAGGTATAAGATAAGGAAGAAAAACGGCTGTAAAAAGTCCGGCTGAAATCATGACTCCGCTAATTTGCATCACACGTTCACGTCCGAATTTATTGATCAGTCCATCTCCTAAAAATCGTCCGCTTGCCATCATAATCATGAAAGAAGTGTATCCTAAAATTACTAATGGTCCCGGTGCTTTTACAACATCTTTAAAGTATACTCCGCTCCAGTCAAACATAACGCCTTCGCTTGCCATACTACAAAATCCAATTACGCCAAGCCAGATTAAAGCACTGTCCGGTTTTACAAACAATTTTTTCTTCTCCTCTTTGACTTTGATCTTTTCTTTGGCCTTGATTAAAAATTTAAAGTTAAAAGCGATCATCAATAATACAATTCCTGCCACTATCATAAAGTGATGAAGAGGGCTTAATTTTAAAGCCAGCATTCCCAGTCCTACTAAAGCTCCGGTAAATCCGGCAAAGCTCCACATCCCGTGAAAAGAGGACATTATTGTTTTTCTAAAAAGTACCTCAGTATAAACTCCTTGCGTGTTAACTGCAATATTAGCCAGGTTTCCAAACAATCCAAAAAGGAATAACCCCAATGACAATTGTAAGGCTGTTGTAGCCAAACCTAAATTGGCCAGACATAAAACATACATGATTAAAGAAAAGATTAAAATTCGATGACTCCCGAATTTTGTAACCATCTTACCCGAAAATGGCATAATAAGCAATTGCCCCATCGGTAAAGCAAAAAGAATAGATCCCAGATCTCCTTCGGTTAAATGTAATGCCGTTTTGATATCCGGAATCCTGCTTGCCCAGGTCGCGAAACTCAAACCCATTCCAAAATAAAACATCCCAACAGCAAAACGAATTCTGTTTAAATAAGAGATTTTAGCTTCTCTATAAACTTTCTTAATTTTTCCTTTGGTTTGGAATAGTGCTAGTGGATTGAAATTGATCAAAATGATGCGTTTAGGATTTAACACCATAAAAGTACTAAAAAGCTCCTTTGCAGAAGGCAAAACCTACCAGTTCCTGCTATTTACAACGTTGTATGTTTATAATTTTTTTTTCCAGGGGCAAAGGTTCAAAGAGGCAAAGGGACAAAGGTTTTCCTTAGGACACATTGCAATACTTAATACAGCTATACCAAATTATGCTGTTTTTTTGCCATAGACTTCAAGAATTAAAAGAATCTTGCAATCCTTTTAATTCTTGAAGCTGTAGGCAAATTTTCTATAAATTAATTACTTTTTGCTGTGTATGACTTGCAATTGCTGCTTCGATAATCTGCATTACTTTTACTCCGTCCTGCGCAGTAACTGGTTCTTTTTTATCCTTTACAATAGCATCATAAACTCCATCAAAAAAGGAAAAATAATTCCCCTGAAGCGTTGGGATTTTTTCCCTAATTTGTTTTCCGTCAATTTCGGTATGCAAAAGCCCTTGTAAAGTTTCTGATTCTGTTCCCCAGGATTCAAGATTTGGTTTTTTACCTAATTTTAAATCATCTTCCTGAACATCACCACGAGGCTTTAAAAAAGATCCTTTTTTGCCCTGAAGCACATAAGCGGGATTGGCTTCTCTCACAAAGAAACTGGCTTTTAAACGAACTCTGAAATTTTCATAAATCAGCAATAAATCAATCCAATCGTCAACCAACGTATTCGCTCTGGTAAAACGAATGTCTCCGAAAACCGATTTTGGAGAACCAAACAAACAAACGGCCTGATCAATTAAATGTGGCCCCAGATCTTTCAAAATTCCAGCCCCGTCATTTATCGTTTCTTTATGTGCTTTAGGGCTCAATAAAGGATTGTATCTGTCAAAATGAAATTCGGCTTCAACCAAATCTCCTAAAACACCATCGCTAATTACTTTTTGAACGGTTTTGAAATCACTATCCCATCTTCTGTTTTGAAAAACGGCTAATTTCAATCCTTTTTCCTTTGCAATCGTAGCTAATTCCTGAGCTTCAGCTACTGTCGTGGTAAAAGCTTTTTCGACTACTGCATGTTTTCCACTCAAAAGTACTTTTTTGGCATACTCATAATGCGTTCCAACCGGTGTGTTTACAATGACCAAATCGACATCATCTGCCAACAAATCTTCAATTGATGAATAACTTTTTACAGCCGGATAATCTTCCTGAATGAGTTTTTTACTTCTTTCCCAGGAACCTAATAATTCAAATCCTTCATGTATATTTAAAAATGGAGCGTGAAATACCTTCCCCGACATTCCGTATGATAGTAATGCTGTTCTAATCTTTTGCATTGGGTTTGTTTTAATTTGTTTACCACGAATCACCAATTAGAAGAAATTAAATTTGTGAATTTGCGGCGAATAAAAATATTAAAGTTTAGCTCTTTCGTATTGTTTGGGCCATTGAATTTCTTCGTTTAATTCTTTGGCAAAATCCAAAGGCAAATTCGGATTTCTAAGTGATTCTCTCGCAAACAAAATTACGTCGGCCTGACCACTACTTAAAATTTCTTCGGCTTGTCTCGCTTCTGTTATTAAACCAACAGCACCTGTTAAAATAGAAGCTTCTTTTTTGATCTTCGCTGCAAAAGGAACCTGATAGTTTGGTTTTAAAGGGATTTGTTGGTGCGAAACTAATCCCCCTGACGAAGTATCGATTAAATCAACTCCTTTTTCTTTTAAAATTATTGAAAGTTTCACTGATTCTTCCGGATTCCATCCTCCTTCAGCCCAATCGGTGGCAGAAATCCGAACCAATAAAGGTAAGTCGGACGGCCATTCTGATTGCACCGCGGCTACAATTTCTAAGGTAAAACGGATTCTATTTTCAAAAGTTCCTCCATACTCATCAGTTCTGACATTTGTTAAAGGTGATAAAAACTGGTGCAGCAAATATCCATGTGCTCCATGAATTTCCATAACCTGATAACCTGCTATAACGGCTCTTTTGGTCGCCGCTTTAAAATCTGAAACTACTTTTTGAATTCCATCTTTATCTAAAGCTTCAGGAAGAAAAGGTTCGTCATCATGATATGGTATAGCACTTGCCGAAACAGTATGCCATCCGCCCTTAGCGATATCCAGTTTTTTATTGCCTTCCCACGGTACCGAAACACTGGCCTTTCGTCCTGCATGCGCCAATTGAATTCCGGGAATAGCATTTTGCGACACAATAAATTTATTGATGATTTGAAGTTTCTCAATATGTTCTTCTTTCCACAAACCTAAATCTGAAGGAGAAATTCTCGCCTCAGGAGAAACTGCAGTGGCTTCCTGAATGATTAAACCCACTCCTCCACTGGCCCGGCTGCCCAAATGAACCAAATGCCATTCGTTTGCAAATCCGTCTACTGCCGAATATTGACACATGGGTGAAATAACGATTCTGTTTTTTAAAGTAATATTTTTTATTGTAAGCGGTGAAAACAATAATGAAGCCATAGGTGTAACTTTTTTTTAATGATTTTACACTACCAATTGGGTAAGTTAGTGTATCAAAAAGTAAAGTTAAAGCATCTATTCAAAAATAGAAATCTAAATGTTTATTAATTAACAAACATTTAAAGCAAATTTTCTTTGCTTCACACCTTATAGTATTCCTTTTTAATCGAGCAGACTGCTGTGATTCGCGGATTTATAGGCGACACCATAATATCCCTTATAGAAAATACTCTATACGAACATAAGAACTTTATAAACATAATACCAAATTCCACAGTAATCGCTATGATTTGTCTCCCCGCAATTTTACAGTATTTCAATAAGTATTTTTTCCCTTCAAACTCTTTAATTTTTTTTATTATTCTTATAATTTAAAACAACTATTATTGCAACTACTACCACTATAATAATTAATACTGTAAAAGTTAAAAAAACTTCGTTACTTACCTCTTGCGAAGCTAGCTTCCCATAATCAAAACCTTCTGATTCCATAATTTTAAAACGGTTCATTCATACTTTCTAACAAAATGAAGCAAATAATCTTCAAAATATTAGATAGAATCTTTATTATTTGCTTTTCTGTACCCTTCTTTTATTTTTTTCGAACATTCAAGTAAAGCTTCTCTAAAATTTATTCTTATTATTTTTTAGAACACTTCTTTTTAGCATTAATTATGTATGTAAAAAAGACAGCAGTTAACGCACAAGAAATCCCTATTAAAAAAGAGCAAATATGATTCTCTGGGTATTTACGAACGACTATAATTATAGGGACACAGATTATTAACAAAATTAATAGAACGATCTTTTTCATATTTTTTTAAGAGATGTATTAAATTAATTATTTAAAATTGAGACCGCCCTTAAATTATCTAGGGCGGTTTTCAATTATTTTACAAAACAGCCACAATAAATCCCGCAAAAGCTAAACCTACTGCCATACCTTCAATAAAATCCTTTAAATGTGAGCCACCCTCAACTAAGACTAACTCAACTTCATTCATTTCAACTAATTCCATTTTCTGTGTTTTTAAGTTTTCAAATTAATTATTGTGCCATAACATATCCTAACGCTGCGCCAGCCGCCCATGGAAAAGCTACTGCAGCTACGCCTGCCCAAAAACAAGGCTCATGCCCGCCTTCAATTTCTTGTACCTCTTGAACATTAAGCTCTACTAAATTCAAGTTTTCTAATTCCATAATTCTAAATTTTTCAACTGTTAATTAATAATTTTAATAAAATCATTTTCGCGAGAATTAATCTATCAGAACAAACTTACAATACTTCCGTCTAATAAAATTGGACGGAACTCCGAGCCTCCAAAAATTTCTCTCGTTTCTTCATCTATAATTATACTTAGAGAATAATGTAACACTAGTTCAAACGAAGTTTCATAATAAAAACTCTCTCTCTTTTTGCAATACTTTAAAGGCGCATCAAGTTCTTTGATTATTTCCAGTTCATTATAAAGCTGACTTCTGCTCAGAAACATTCTTTTTGCAAAAACAGCCGGAGAACCTGTTTTTTCCTCACAGATTAACTCATGAATTCTTTTAATTCGCTCTATTTTCTTTATAAAATCCATCGCCTGCATTAAAAAATAAGTGAAACATACCCCCTTAAAAACCCACTATTATTTCTTCAAAAGAAAACTACATTTTTAAAAAGTAGGAAAATTATAAAAGATTTCTGCAAAAAGCCGTCTAAATAAGCCATAAGACTATCGTAATAAGACTTATTTTACATCCGTGTATCATTTTAGCATGAAGCAAGAAAAAAATATCTCCTGTTTTTCCCACTTTTTACGAAAAAGGCTTTAGTTCTGTCTTAAAAAAAATAAGAGTGAAGTATTAACAAACATTTAAAACCTTATGTATTATATTGCACTATCAAATTAAAATAGAAACGTTACTTTTGTGCGTTAAATACGAACTAAAAATACAAAATGGATATAGTTATCAAACTCTCTCAATTTCTATTGAGTTTATCTTTACTTATTATTCTTCACGAATTAGGGCATTTTATCCCTGCAAAATTGTTTAAAACAAGAGTCGAAAAATTCTACTTATTTTTTGACATTAAATATTCTCTCTTAAAAAAGAAGATTGGCGAAACTGAATACGGAATCGGATGGTTGCCATTAGGTGGTTATGTAAAAATCTCCGGAATGATTGATGAAAGTATGGACAAGGACCAAATGGCCCTTCCTCCACAACCTTGGGAATTTCGTTCGAAACCGGCATGGCAGCGTTTAATTATTATGTTGGGTGGTGTTACGGTAAACTTTATCCTGGCCTTTATTATTTACATTGGAATGGCATTTGCTTACGGTGATATTTATGTAGCCAATGCGGACTTGAAAGATGGTGTTTTGGTTGAAAACCCTGTAATGCTAAAAGCAGGTTTCAAAACCGGAGACAAATTCCTTGCTGTTGACGGACAAAAGATCGAAAATTTCGATAATGATATCAACATGAAAATTATTATGGCCAAAGAAATCTTAATCGAAAGAAACGGACAACAGCAAACCATAAAAATGCCAACTGACTTTGTCGATCAATTGTCAAAACAGGAAAAAGCGCATCTTGTAGACATGAGAATCCCTTTTGCGGTGGCAAGTGTTACAGAAGAATCCGGAAATACGGCTTTAAAAGCAAAAGATTTAATTGTTAGCCTTAACGGTCAGGACGCAAGATACCATGATCAGGTAAAGGCGATTTTAGAAAGCAACAAAGGCAAAACTATTCCCGCTGTTGTTTTACGTGATTTAAAGAAAGTGCCAATTACCGTTAAAATTTCTACAGCCGGAAAACTTGGTGTTGGCGTTGGAGGTTTAAATATCGAATCCTTAGAAAAATTAGGATACTATAAGGTAAGCAAAAAAAGCTATACTTTCTTAGAATCAATTCCGGTTGGACTTACAAAAGGTAAAGATCAGTTGGTAGGTTACGGAAAACAACTTAAAATGATTTTCAATCCTGAGACGAAAGCTTACAAACAAGTGGGTGGTTTTGCAGCTATTTTCAACATTTTTCCAAGCAGCTGGAGCTGGGAAACCTTCTGGTCGATCACTGCTTTATTATCAATTATGCTTGGAGTAATGAATTTATTGCCAATTCCTGCTCTTGATGGTGGTCATGTAATGTTTTTATTATACGAAATAATTAGCGGCAGAAAACCGAGCGATAAATTCCTTGAAAATGCCCAAATGGTTGGTTTCGTTTTACTTATAGCACTGCTTTTATTTGCTAATGGGAACGACATTTATAAGGCAATTGTGAAATAGAAAAAAAAATCAATAAAAAGTGCTAAAATATTTTTGAGAAACTAAAAAACGTCTTATATTTGCACTCGCTAAAAAGAACAGCAACTTCCTCCTTAGCTCAGTTGGTTAGAGCATCTGACTGTTAATCAGAGGGTCCTTGGTTCGAGCCCAAGAGGGGGAGCAACTTTTTAGCAAACATATTTACCTTTAAGGTGATTCCTCCTTAGCTCAGTTGGTTAGAGCATCTGACTGTTAATCAGAGGGTCCTTGGTTCGAGCCCAAGAGGGGGAGCTTATCAAATACCACTTACAAACGTAAGTGGTATTTTTTTTATCCTTATATTTCATCCTGGCACACAGCCTACACCCAAACCCTATTCAATCATTCCCTCAAAACATCAAACAAACTCACGCACTCGTCGACTTTTAATCGAAACTAAAGCTAAAACTTTCGCTTTTGATACGGAGTTCCCTCCCCATCTTCACAATACACCTTAAGACTCAAAAGAAACATTGCCCAGTTGTAATTGCACCATTGATAGAATTCCGTCAACTCACGCCACTCAAAATGCCTCAAAACAACCACTGTCACACCACCTCTCTCTGTCAAATCAAACGAAATACCCGTTCCAATCCATTCCGGATCTGATTCCACACATTTCCACACTATTCTTTTATCAGGAGACAATTCAACCACTTTCATTTTCGTGACATCCTCATCTCCGAAACCAAACTCATTTACAAAACCCACTTCCGGCTTAACAACTAATTCCTCCGTCCAAACCGCACCAAGACCTTCCTGCGTTGTCAACACCTTATAGACCTCCGAAATTGACGACTTAATATAATTAACATGTTCTATTTTTTCCATACCTATACTAGATTATTATTTACATACTCAAAGTTAACAAGTTTCACACTACTCCAACACAAGCCGTTATCTCAAAATTCCAAGAACTTTAATTCACCTCTTCACCAAAGAACACACCCCTTCACAACATCAATAGGCCGCAAACCCAAACAAACGCAACAAAAAAACCCGCAATTAAAACCGCGGGCAATATTCAAATCAAAGATCAAATTCAAAATTTATAAAGCACAAAAAAAAGCCCCTTCTAAACAGAAGAGGCTTTAAGTACCCGGAGCCGGAGTCGAACCGGCACGGTTTCCCACAGGTGTTTGAGACCAGCGCGTCTACCAATTCCGCCATCCGGGCTTAGCAGACGAAAAAACAATCAAGATTTGATTATTTCAACGCAATAGAATAAGTTCATCATGATGTCATAACTGTGCTTATTCCTTTAACACGGTGCAAATGTAAAAAATAAAATTAAAAATTCTAATAAAAATACTTAATTTTTTCCTTTCAGTGTCCAATAAATTTTCTAAATTTGCACCTCGTTAAAACGAAGCACACACAACTAACTACAAAACAACAAATTAAATGTCGCACCTAGAACCAGAAGCTAAAATTTTTGCTTGTTCACAAAGTGTCTATCTTGCAGAAAAAATTGCAGAACAGTACGGAATTCCGTTAGGAAAAGTAACGATGTCGAAGTATAGTGATGGAGAATTCCAACCATCGTACGAAGAATCAATAAGAGGATTACGTGTTTTTATCGTGTGTTCAACTTTCCCATCTGCTGATAATTTGATGGAATTGTTACTCATGATCGATGCAGCGAAACGTGCATCAGCAAGACACATTACAGCTGTTATGCCTTATTTTGGTTGGGCAAGACAAGACAGAAAAGATAAACCAAGAGTTCCGATTGGAGCAAAATTAGTAGCTAATTTATTAGATGCTGCTGGAGCAACAAGAGTAATGACAATGGATTTGCATGCAGATCAAATTCAGGGTTTTTTCGAAAAACCGGTAGATCATTTATTTGCCTCAACTATCTTTTTACCATACGTAGAAAGTTTAAAGTTAGACAATCTGACTATTGCATCTCCAGATATGGGAGGTTCAAAAAGAGCATACGCTTACTCTAAGTTCCTGGAATCAGATGTAGTAATCTGTTACAAACAAAGAAAAGCAGCCAACGTTATCGACACTATGGAACTAATTGGTGAAGTAAAAGGCCGTAACGTAATACTAGTAGACGACATGATCGATACAGGCGGAACATTAGCGAAAGCAGCAGATTTAATGATCGAAAAAGGAGCATTAAGCGTTAGAGCCATTTGTACACACGCTATTTTATCAGGTGATGCCTACGAAAAAATTGAAAACTCTAAATTAAGTGAGTTAATCGTTACCGATTCTATCCCATTAAAGAAAGAATCAAAGAAAATCAGAGTCGTGAGTTGTGCACCTCTTTTTGCCGAAGTTATGCACATGGTGCACCACAACAATTCCATTAGTGGAAAGTTTATAATGTAAAAGCAGTAAGCTTTAAGCCTTAGGCTATAAGCTTTATTACTTAGTACAGCAAAAGCTTGAAGCGTATTGCCTAAAGCCTATAGCAAATTAGAATATTTATTTAATAACTATATTTTTTTTACAATGAAATCGATTACAATTAAAGGATCAGAAAGAGAAAGCGTGGGCAAAGTGTCAACTAAAGCCTTACGTAATGCTGGAGCGGTTCCTTGCGTGTTATACGGAGGAAATCAGGCAGTACACTTCTCAGCAGACGCTGCAGCGTTCAAAAACTTGGTTTACACTCCAAATGCACACACAGTTGTGATTGAGCTTGGAAAAGGAAAATCATTTACAGCTATCTTACAAGACATTCAGGTTCACCCTGTATCTGACAAAATTTTACACATTGACTTCTTCCAATTATTTGATGACAAAGAAATCACTATGGAAGTTCCTGTAAAAATCGTTGGTACATCTAAAGGTGTTCTTGCAGGTGGTGTTTTACGTTTGAACCAACGTAAATTAAAAGTTAAAGCTTTACCTAAAAATCTTCCTGATTTTGTTGAAGCAGACATCACTCCACTTGAAATGGGTAACAAATTATATGTTACTAAAGTAGGATCTCCAGAGTACAAAGTTATGCACCCGGATAACACTGTTGTTGCTCAGGTAAGAATTTCTCGTGCTGCTATGAAAGCTGCTCAAGAAGCTGCAAAAGCTGCAAAAGCTCCTGCAAAAGGAAAGAAAAAATAATTTTTTTCAATTCAAAATACAAAGCATCAATCGAAAGATTGGTGCTTTTTTTTTGCTTTAGAGGTACTGAGGTTCTAAGTTTTTTTTCTACAGGACGACTTCGGCTTCGCTCAGCCTGACAATGGAAATCATGTTTTTACACCCCCCCTCAATAAATACAACAATCTAATTATCTCATTGACACATTTACAAATTATCCAATTAACCCATTGGCACATTCCCCAATTAAGTTTATTTTTGCGTCATGATAAAATGGATAACAAAACTGTTTTCATCAACACAAAAAGAAGAGAACACTGATTATATGAAAAAATACTTAATCGTCGGATTGGGCAATATTGGTGCCGAATATGTAAATACACGACACAACATAGGCTTTAAAGTACTTGATTTTTTAGCCAAAAAAGAAGGCCTTTCATTCGAGACTGTGAAATTGGGCGCCCTGGCCGAATATAAATTCAAAGGAAGAACCTTTTTTCTACTCAAACCAAACACCTATATGAACTTAAGCGGTAAGGCCGTAAAATACTGGATGGACAAGGAAAACATTCCACTAGAAAACATTCTCGTAATTACTGACGACCTGAACCTTTCTTTCGGAACGATCCGAATCAAACCAAAAGGCAGCGACGGAGGACACAACGGACTTAAGAACATTAATTTAGTTCTAAACACACAGCAATACACCCGCTTTAGATTTGGCATCAGCGATCAGTTCAAAAAAGGACAGCAGGTTGATTATGTTTTAGGAGACTGGGACGAAGAAGAAAAAGCAAAATTACCGGAACGCTTGGAAGTCGCTTCAGAAATTATTAAATCTTTTGGAACGGCCGGTCTTGAAAATACCATGACCACTTTCAACGGAAAGTAAAGATTTGCAGTTGGTTAAGATTCCAATAACCAAACCATCAATTAATTAAATGGAATAATAACGAAATAGTATTTTCTATTCCAAAGTTAAATGTCTAAATTTGGAATAAATAATTATAAATCATAAAATCATAATATCATGGCTTTTGAATTACCTCAATTACCTTATGCATATGATGCATTAGAACCACATATTGATGCCCGCACAATGGAAATTCACCATTCAAAACATCATAATGCCTATACTACAAATCTAAATGCGGCTATCGCCGGAACAGATTTGGAAGGAAAAACAATCGAAAACATCTTAATCAATCTAGATAAATCAAACGCAGCAGTTCGTAACAATGGTGGAGGCTTTTACAACCACAATTTATTCTGGACTGTAATGACTCCAAATGGTGGTGGATTACCAACAGGTGATTTATTAGCAGCTATTGAAGCTTCTTTTGGAACTTTTGAAGAATTTAAAGCAAAATTTGCTAAAGCTGGTGCTACACAATTCGGTTCAGGATGGGCTTGGTTATGTGTACAAAAAGGTGGAAAATTAGATGTTTGCGGAACTCCAAATCAAGACAACCCATTAATGCCGGAAGTAGGCTGTGGTGGAACTCCTATTTTAGGAATGGACGTTTGGGAGCACGCTTACTACTTAAACTACCAAAACAGAAGACCTGATTATATTGAAGCTTTCTTTAATGTAATTAACTGGACTGAAGTTGCAAGAAGATACGCTCTAGACAAGTAAGAAAATAGAGTAAAGAATATAGAAAAAAGACGGATAACTTAACGGTTATCCGTCTTTTTTTATCGTTTAATTTTCGGTTGAACACTTCATTTACATAATACTGGATATGATTAACATATAGATCAGCAACGCCATAAAAAATAATACCAGATTAATATTACGCAATTCTTCCTCTTTCTTCATTTGCAAAGCTATGGTTTCTACAAACATATAGGCAAACCATACTATCGGAGCAAATATACTAAGCAACAGAAATTCAAACTCATTTCTATTACTCAAATTAGGAAGCGACAATAGTACGAGTGGTCCTCCCGCAATAATAGCCAAAATTATAATTCGGACAAGTAAATGTTTGACTCCACTTTTTCCTTTTAGAGCCACACCCCTTGAATTTCTATTACCTGCCTCAAAAGGCTCATTAAGTCCCTGATTCATTTTTTTTTCTAGTTAATCTTATTATCCTTAATTATTTACACAAGACGCATTACTCTTCTAATTGAGCCCTAATATACCGCAAGAAAGAGTAATAAAAAAATTACAAAAAAAATAAATATGTGGAAATTAAGCAGTCTTACTTTTTGACTTAATTCTGAGTCAGATTAATATTTAGAATCCAACTTTCTTGTCGTAACAGCAATTCTTCTTATACAGAAGAAAATAGAACAACGATTATAGACAAAAAAGACGACTACCAACTGGCACTCGTCTTTTTTGTCGTTATATTTTGTCTTTACTCTATTCTCTTTGTTCTATACTCTATTCTCTTAAAAAAAGAAAATAAAAAAGGCGGAATCACTTCCACCTTTTTTGCCCCAAATCTACCATAAACTTAACCTACTAATGTTATGGTTCTGTAAATGTATGGCAGCTATTTTAATGAAAAAAACTTTCTAGACGAATGGCAAATATATCCGATGAAGTGACGTAAAATCTTACTTTAGAAATACTTGACTTTATTCCAATAAAAAAGGTGGAATTACTTCCACCCTTTTTGCCCCAAATCTACCATAAACTTAACCTACTAATGTTATGGTATTTCAAAAGTATTGTAGCTTTTCATTTTCACCAAACAAATAAGATGAACGGTAAAAAAAACCGATGAAATGCACAAATTAACCTTTTGTTAGTATTTTATTAATACGCTCTCGCGTCTTTCCCTTCGTAGAAGTTCATGAAAGCTCTATTCACAACACGGTTTCCACCTGGCGTTGGATAATCTCCGGTAAAATACCAGTCTCCAAGGTTTTTCGGACAGGCAATATGCAAATCTTCTACTTTTTGGAAAATGATTTTTACTTCAGCATTAATTTCAGGAGAGCTTAACATTTCGGCGATTTTAGCTGAAATTTCCTCCGGGGTAAACTGATCGTAAATTGCAGTAACATAGTTCACAACATCGCTATCTATATAATTTTCCTGAGCTTTACACTTCGCATAAACTTCATCAACGATATGATATAAGTTTCTTTCTTTCAATAAAGCCAAAGCCGCTCTAAAAGCCACAAGCCCTTCCAGCTTCGCCATATCGATTCCGTAACAGTCAGGGTAACGAATTTGTGGTGCCGATGAAACAATTACGATACGTTTAGGATTTAAACGATCCATCATCTTTATAATACTCATCTTTAAAGTGGTACCACGAACAATACTATCGTCTATAATAACCAGATTATCTGTTGGCTTGATTACTCCGTAGGTAACATCATAAACGTGCGCAACCAAATCATCACGACTACTGTCTTCTGTAATAAAAGTTCTTAGCTTTGCATCTTTTATCGCCACTTTCTCTGTACGAATCTTTACAGCTAATAATTCCTGTAACGTCTCAGCCGTAAGCGTATTTCTGTTGGCTAAAATATAGTTGTTCTTTCTTTGATTTAAAAAGTCCTGAGCCGCTTCAACTAATCCATAAAAGGATGTTTCGGCTGTATTTGGAATATAAGAGAAAACTGTGTTGTCTGTATCGCTGCCGATCGACTCCAGAACAGCAGGTAAAATTAATTTTCCTAAATTTTTACGTTCCTGATAAATTTCAGCATCACTTCCTCTTGAAAAATAAATCCTTTCAAAAGAACATGCTTTTTTAACGGTTGGTTCCAGAATTTGATTCATAGAAACTGTTCCGTTTTTTTTGATGATCAAAGCATTCCCTGGTTCGATTTCCTGCACACTTTCAAAAGGCACATTAAATACCGTTTGAATAACCGGTCTTTCAGAAGCTACAACCACCACTTCATCATCCTGATAATAATACGCTGGACGAATTCCTGCAGGATCTCTAAAAACAAAAGCGTCACCATGACCTAACAATCCGGCCATAGCATATCCTCCGTCTAAGTTTTTAGCCGAACGGGCTAAAATTTTTGCAATATCCAATCGGTCGGCAATCACAGGAGAAGCTTCTCTCTTAGAATAACCTTCAAGTTTACAATCCTGATAAAGCTGCATCACCTCTTTGTCTAAGAAATGCCCAATTTTCTCCATAACTGTAACCGTGTCAGCCATTTCTTTTGGATGCTGACCAAGCTCTACTAAATTCTCAAAAAGCTCCTTAACATTCGTCATGTTAAAATTACCCGCTAAAATTAGATTACGATGCATCCAGTTGCTCTGACGCAGGAATGGATGTACGCTTTCAATACTGTTCTTTCCGAAAGTTCCATAGCGAACATGTCCCAGAAACAACTCTCCTATGTAAGGTATGTTTGCTTTTTGTTTAGCAACATCATCTGCATATTCAGGATGAGAACTCATCTCTTCATTAATACGCTCATTAATTTGCTTAAAAACATCCTGAATGGGTTGTGAATGATTGGAACGAACCCTGCTGATATAACGCTCACCAGGTGCCACATCTAATTTGATGCTTGCAAAACCAGCTCCGTCTTGTCCACGGTTGTGCTGCTTTTCCATCATCAGATACATTTTCTGTATTCCGTAAAAAGCTGTTCCGTATTTTTCTTTGTAATATTCAAGCGGTTTAAGAAGTCTAACCAAAGCTATACCACATTCGTGTTTTAAAGCGTCGCTCATTGTGTTGTGTATTTTGTGTTGTTGTAAGTTGTGTGTATTAACGTAATAAAAAAGCCCCGTTATTATTCGAGGCTTTTGGGCATTATATTTCTATGTCAAACTGAGTTAACGACTTAAACTGTTGTAATCGAATCGCCACTTCAGCTTTGCTTAGGGTTTCCATCCTTTCTGTTCCAAATTTCTCTACACAGAATGAAGCTAAATTTGAACCGTAGATAATCGCATTTTTCATATTGCCAAACGAAATGTTTTCGCTTTGCGCAATGAATCCTGAGAAACCACCGGCGAAAGTATCTCCAGCCCCTGTTGGATCAAAAACATCTTCCAATGGCAATGCCGGAGCAAAGAATACTTCTCTATTGTGGAATAAAAGCGCACCGTGTTCTCCTTTTTTGATCACCACATATTTTGGTCCCAATTCCTGGATTTTAGCTGCTGCTTTTACTAATGAATATTCTCCAGAAAGCTGTCTTGCTTCTTCGTCGTTGATCGTGATTACGTCTACACGTTTGATAACGTCCAATAGTTCAGGTAAAGCACAATCCATCCAGAAGTTCATTGTATCTAAAACTACTAATTTTGGTTTTTTCTCTAATTGATCCAAAACACTACTTTGTACTAATGGGTGTAAGTTTCCTAACATTACAACATCAGCATCTTTATAGTTTTGCGGAACTTTTGGTTGAAAATCAGCCAAAACATTCAGTTCTGTTACTAAAGTGTCTCTTGAATTTAGATCGTTGTGGTACAAACCGCTCCAGAAAAAGGTTTTTCCGCCTTTTACAATTTCGATACCTGAGATATCAATATTTTTTGAAGTCAATAAATCCAAATGCTCTTGAGGGAAATCGTCTCCAACTACAGAAACAATAGCCGATTGCAGGTTGAAAAAAGATGCTGATAAACCAATGTAAGTCGCAGCACCACCTAATATTTTATCTGTTTTCCCGAAAGGAGTTTCAATCGCGTCGAAAGCAACCGTTCCAACAATCAATAATTTATTCATTTTATGAATTTCGAATTAGGGTGCAAAGATACTTCATAAGTTACAATATTGCAACGGTTTAGGTTCTCAAAATTTTCATAAAAAATCAAGGCCTTTTTCGGGGATAAAACTATTGTAAATGAGATATTTATATTAAAATCTTTTAAAAGATTAAAATATGTTTTTAGGATTTAAAATCCAAGATTTATTTTTAAGAAATACTTTAAATCCTTTTACAGAATAACCGCATCAACAACAGACTTATACCTGATACTTCTTATCAAAATAATTCTTCAAAACCCCAAGCTGAATGAGCATCATAAATGGAACAACTAAAATAGCATATAAAACATTTTCAGAAAAATGAATACCTGAAAACAGTGTCGAAATTTTATCTGCATAAGAACTTCCTGTTTCTACAGTAGTATTGCTTCCGTTAAAAAACGAAGCATAAACAGCCAAAGCCGCCAAACCAAAGCCAATCACAAACCAGGTAAACTTAGAAATTAAAGGTTTGTAAATTTTAACCTTGCTCTGTTCAGCCACCAAAACCTGAGCCATTACTTTTGAGGTAAAATCAATTGATGGCGCATCCAAAGGGATTTCGCTCATCATTTTATCAATAAGATTTTCTAAGTTTTTATCGCTCTCTTTCATAACACTGTACTATTTCTGGTTCTAATTGTTTTTTCAAAATTACGGCTAGTTTTTGTCGGCTTCTAAATAATTTCACCTTGACATTGTTGGCTGTAATTCCCATAACTTTTCCAATTTCTTCTAAATTCTGATCTTCAAAATAAAATAAAGTTAACAGAATGTTTTCTTCTCTCGGCAGCATGCTTAAACAGTTCTGAATCGTCTGCTTTCGTTCTTTATCCTCCAAAGCACTCAAAGCATTGTCCATAGTCTTAATCAAATGCGCCGAAAACTCATCTATCGAAATATTAAGATCTTCTTTTTTATTTTTCTTCAAACGATCTAAACAGGTATTGTACGTTACTTTATAAGCCCAGGTTGAAAATTTCGAATCACCCTTAAATTTACCCAGCGAACTATAAATTTTAACAAAAGTGTCTTGCGAAACTTCTTCAGCCTCTTCCCTGTTTTTAACCATTTGAAGTGCCAGAGTAAAGATCATATCCTTATAACGATCTACCAGTATGGCAAACGCATTGGTCTCGCCCTGCAGAATTTTATCGATATAATGTTGATCTGGTATTGTACTCATATTATATAGGACGATAGTTTGTTATTCCAGGTTACAAGAATTTTAAAATAAATCTCAAAAAAATAAATTTCAAATCTCAAGTTTCAAGTTTCAAAATCTGATCTTTGAGTACACTAGCACTTTATTAAAGTTTCGATATTCAAAATTAACTCATAATCAGCATGTTTTGGGATTTGGAATTTAAAAATTGATTTTTTTTACCAAAACTTGTAACCTAAAATTAAAAGGTATCGTCCTATGGAGTATCAATCAATTAAACAATAAAAAATATGGGACCAGAAATTTTAGTACCAATAAGCCTGTTTCTAATGATCTTCGGGATCATTTATCTTATTTACTCAACCAGAAACAGAGAGCGTTTAGCACTTATCGAAAAAGGCGTTGACGCTAGCATCTTTTTAAAAGGGAGCGGAAAAGGTGTTCCGACCTGGAAGGTTCTTGTTTTAAACCTGGCCTTTCTATTAATAGGAAGCGGTGTTGGTATTTTCGTTGCCTTACTTATTACAACTTATACTTCGCTGTCAGATTCAGCAGTATATCCGTCTATTATTTTTATTATGGCAGGAGTTGGTTTACTTGCCGGATTCAGCAAAGCAAAAGATTTAGACAAAGAGTAAAAACAGTAAGTAATACTTTTAACAACAACAAAACGCGCCGAAACCATTGTTTCCGACGCGTTTTTTTTATGACTTTGAGCCAATGGTTTCGTAATAAACATCAACAGAAAGATTCTTTTGCATGGATGCCATAACTGCCAATTCATCGCAACGTTCGTTCTGAGGGTGATTGTTATGACCTTTAATCCATTTAAAATCGACCTGATGTTTGCGGTAGATAATCAGGAAACGCTTCCACAAATCAGGATTTTTCTTACCGGTATAGTTTTTTTTCTCCCAGCCAAAAACCCATTTTTTTACAACAGAATCGATGACATATTTTGAATCGGAAACTACCAAAACTTTCATGTTTGGCTTTTTCAACTTTTCGAGCCCCACAATTACAGCCAAAAGCTCCATTCTATTATTGGTAGTAAGACGAAAACCTTCATAGAATTCTTTCTTATGGGGAGTTCCTACCAATTCCATCACTACACCATACCCCCCGTTTCCGGGATTTCCTTTTGCAGCGCCATCTGTATATATATGTACTTCGTGATTCATTCTCTTTAGACTTCTTAGATATTTTAGATTGTTAGACTTCTTAGATTATTGGATTTTTAGACTTCTTAGATTATTGAACTATTGGATCTTTAGGTTTACTTCATTTTAGCAAAACCTGAAAAAACATTAAGCATTTAAAAAAGAAATCTAAGGATCTAAGAAGTCTAAGCTTCTAATATTCTGGAAATAATTTCCGGAAAATACTTTTGTTCCAGTTCATGAATCTTTTCGGCCACTGTTTCCGGGGTATCCTCTTCGGTTAGAGCTACGCTTTTCTGAAAGATGATACCACCTTCATCATAATTTTCATTTACAAAATGAATAGAGATTCCTGTTTCTTTCTCTTTATTATCAACTACAGCTCTGTGTATGTGCATGCCATACATTCCCTTACCTCCATAATGAGGTAAAAGCGCAGGATGTATGTTTATTATTTTATCCGGATATTGTTCTATTATATGCTCTGGAAATTTCAATAGGAAACCTGCAAGAACTATCAGATCCGGATCTATTTCTTGTATTTTTTGTAAAACATTTCTTTCTAAAAGTTCGTTTTTTGAGAAGATTTCGACTGGAATTTGATGATTTTTTGCTCTTTCAATAACTTTTGCTGAAGCGTTATTTGTAAAAATCGAAACGACGTTTGCAATTTTGGTCTTCGCAAAATATTTTATAATGTTTTCAGCATTAGTACCTGATCCTGAGGCAAAAACAATAATTTTTTTCATAATCCAATTTATTTTTAGACTGCAAAAAACGGAATAAAAATCGAAAATAAATAGTATTAAAAAGTCTTTCTTGAAATTAATTTTATAAATTAGTGTTACATTTATAAACTAAATAGTTGTTTTAAAATAAAGTTTTTTATTTTTGCCAACAAATTAAATTCTAAAATTAAAGATTATGTCAGACATTGCATCAAGAGTAAAAGCGATTATCGTAGACAAATTAGGTGTTGACGAAAACGAAGTTGTAACAGAAGCAAGCTTCACTAATGATTTAGGAGCTGACTCATTAGACACTGTTGAGCTTATTATGGAATTCGAAAAAGAATTTGATATTCAAATTCCAGACGATCAAGCAGAAAACATTGCTACTGTTGGTCAAGCTATTTCTTATATCGAAGAAGCTAAAAAATAATAATACCGCACCCGATTTCTAAAAAGCCCCAATTTTTGAAATTCAAAATTCCAAAATTGGAATTTGATTTTTGAAATTTGATTTTTTTAAGAGTCGGGTGTTATTATTTTTTTTCAAATTTAAATTTCGATTGATTTTCAATCAAAAAGATATATTTATATTGTAATGCCCATGGCTCTTAAGTAAACAATACAATTAAGAAAGCGTGGGTTTTATTTGTTTAAAGTACAAAATACATATTTATGGCATTAAGGCGAGTTGTTGTAACAGGATTAGGTGCACTTACTCCTATCGGGAATAATATCCAGGAATATTGGAATGCACTTGTGAATGGAGTTAGCGGAGCGGCTCCTATCACATATTATGATACAGAGAAGCATAAAACGAAATTTGCCTGTGAAGTAAAAAACTTCAATATTGAAGATTTTATGGATCGTAAAGAATCTCGTAGATTAGATAAATTCGCTCAATATGCAGTTGCTGCCAGTGATGAAGCTATTAAAGATGCCGGACTTACTAATGATAATATCGACAAACAAAGAGTAGGTGTTATCTGGGGAGCAGGAATCGGAGGTTTAGAAACTTTCCAGGAAGAAGTAATTTATTATGCTAAAGGAGACGGAACTCCAAAATTCAATCCGTTTTTTATCCCTAAAATGATTGCCGATATAGCACCTGCACACATTTCGATGCGTAACGGATATATGGGACCAAATTATACTACTGTTTCTGCATGTGCATCTTCTGCAAATGCATTAATTGATGCTTTCAACTACATCCGTTTAGGAATGTGTGATGTTATTGTATCCGGTGGTTCAGAAGCGGCCATTACCATTGCCGGTATGGGAGGTTTTAACTCTATGCACGCTTTATCAACAAGAAACGAAAGCCCTGAAACAGCTTCAAGACCTTTTGACGGAACCAGAGACGGTTTTGTATTAGGAGAAGGAGCAGGAGCATTAGTTCTTGAAGATTACGAGCATGCTAAAGCCAGAGGTGCAAAAATTTACTGTGAAATTGGCGGTGGCGGAATGTCATCTGATGCTTACCACTTAACCGCACCACATCCGGAAGGAATTGGAGTTATTGCAGTAATGAAAAATACCCTGAGAGATGCCGGAATGAATCCTGAAGATGTTGATCATATCAATACTCACGGAACTTCTACTCCTTTAGGAGATGTTGCTGAATTAAAAGCAATCAGTGCTGTTTTTGGAGAACATGCAAAAACAATCAACATTAACTCTACAAAATCAATGACAGGCCACTTACTTGGTGCGGCTGGAGCTATTGAAGCAATTGCTTCTATTTTAGCAATGCAGCACGGAATTGTACCTCCAACGATTAATCATACTGTAGTAGATGAAAACATTGATCCTTCATTGAATCTTACCTTAAACAAACCTCAAAAAAGAGAAGTAAATGTTGCTATGAGTAACACTTTTGGTTTTGGTGGACACAATGCTTGCGTATTGTTTAAAAAATTAGTGGACTAATTTCTGCATATGAATATTATCAAAAAAATATTTTCTAAATCCCGTTCTCTAGAAGACGGGATTTTTTTTGACACTATTCAGAAAATACTTGGTTTTCAGCCTGCAACGATCGATTTTTATAAGAAAGCTTTTACACACCGGTCTTCAAATAAATTAGACGAGTCGGGACACCCGATCAATTACGAGCGATTGGAATTTTTAGGAGACGCTATGTTAAGTGCCGTAATTGCAGCGCATTTATTTAATAAAGCACCTAATGGTGACGAAGGTTATCTAACCAAAATGCGTTCGAAAATCGTAAGTCGCGAGCATTTGAATGAGCTGGGTAAAGATCTGAATCTGGTTCGTTTTGTAGAAAGCAAAGTTCCTATCCAGCACTTTGGAGAAAACATTCATGGTAATATTTTCGAATCCCTTATTGGAGCCATTTATCTGGATAAAGGATATTCGTTTTGTGAAAAATTTATTCAAAAAAGAGTGATTACACCTTATGTCGACATAGCTCGCCTTGAGGGAAAAGTAATTAGCTATAAAAGCTTGGTTATCGAATGGTGTCAGAAAGAAAAAAGAATCTTTCACTATGACATTTTTGAAGATAACGGCATTGATGGCCAACGCCTGTTTGGCGTCAAATTAAGTATAGACGATAAAGTAGTCGCAAGAGCACGCGCAACTTCAAAAAAGAAAGCAGAAGAAAAAGCCTCACAAAGGGCATATTTTGCATTTCAGGAAAAAATAGACAAGAAATAGCTACAAAACACTTGTAACTATCTTAAAGCTATAACGTTTTCGTTTATAATTTAACAAAAACATACACTTCTTAACTATCGATGCTCCGTTAGAAATAGTATATTTACACCTTTATTTTTCATGACATGGCTATTCATAGATTGGATTTAGACGAATTTGACGAAATTGATTATTATTTAATGGCAATCCACACTTCATTGGAAGATTACAGATTGGCCTATTTTATCAATAAAAACCTTCCGATAAACTTAAGTAAGAGCAAAAACGAGATCCATGCTCAAACTAAAGAAGGCGAGGCAAATTTTTCGAGATTTTATTATTATGATTCCGAAAAAGCAGTTTCATGGAACTTGATTCAGAATAAAAATGAGATCATTTCAGTGAGTAAAAATGATTCTCAAGATTTGTTTTCCAATGAGACAAGTGAGGTTTCAACAACAATTCATTTACTTCCTGAATTCAAAAAAGTAGATTTTTTCCTGAAAGTAGACAATAGCGAAGAAGCTCTTGACTTTTCAGAAATTCAACAACAATTAAACAAAATAGAAAGTATTGCAGCTATATATGCTGTCGATACCGACAAAATAAAATCAAAAAACAATCTAATTTTTTAAAAAAAATGCTAAAAACAAACAAAAAAACCAAAATTGTTGCTACACTTGGGCCTGCATGTAGTACGAGGGAGATTATCAAGGATATGATCGAGGCAGGGGTTAATGTGTTTAGAATCAATTTTTCGCATGCTGATTACGAAGGAGTAAAAGATAAAATCAATATTATTAGAGGTCTTAATGAAGAGTTTGGTTACACTACTGCAATCTTAGGAGATTTACAGGGACCAAAGCTTAGAGTTGGAGTAATGGAAGAAGGAACAGTTGTAAATGATGGTGACATCATTACTTTTACAACTGCTGAAGATATTATTGGAACAGCTCAGAAAGTGTTCATGAAATATCAAAATTTCCCAAATGATGTTAATCCGGGAGAACGTATTTTATTGGACGACGGTAAATTGATTTTCGAAATCCTTACTACCGATAAAAAAACAGAAGTTACTGCTAAAGTAATTCAGGGTGGAGAATTAAAGTCTAAAAAAGGGGTTAATCTTCCAAACACTAAAATTTCTTTACCGGCTTTAACAGAGAAGGATATTGCTGATGCTATTTTTGCTATCGAACAAAAAGTAGACTGGATTGCGCTTTCGTTTGTAAAAACACCTCGTGACTTACAAGATCTTCAAGAATTAATTGCCAAACATTCAGAGCATAAAATTCCAATCGTAGCTAAAATTGAAATGCCGGAAGCTCTTGAGAACATGGATAAAATTGTAGCGTATTGTGATGCCTTAATGGTAGCTCGTGGAGATTTAGGGGTTGAACTTCCTGCTCACGAAGTACCATTGGTACAAAAAGACTTAATCCGCAGAGCAAAAACTGCGAGAATTCCGGTTATCGTTGCTACACAAATGATGGAAACGATGATTACAAGTTTAACTCCTACAAGAGCCGAAGTAAACGACGTTGCAAACTCAGTAATGGACGGTGCCGATGCAGTAATGTTATCAGGAGAAACTGCTACAGGAAACTATCCGGTACAGGTTATTCAAAAAATGACACAAATTTGTGAGGCGGTTGAGGATTCTCCACTTATCCAGGTTCCACAAAACACGCCACAAATTAAAACAAAACGTTTTGTTACTAAAACAGTTTGCCATCAGGCCGCTTTATTGGCTAATGAAATCAAAGCAAAAGCAATTTGTACTTTGACAAACAGTGGTTATACCGCTTTCCAAATTTCGGCCTGGAGACCATCTGCACACATTTTAGTATTTACTTCAAACAGAAGAATCTTAACACAATTGAATTTATTATGGGGAGTAAGATCTTACTTCTATGACAAAGACGAAAGTACAGATGATACTGTAACTGATGTTAACGAAATCGCAAGAGAAAAAGGATATGTTGTAAAAGGAGATTATCTAATCAACCTTGCGGCAATGCCAATTAAAGAAAAAGGAATGGTAAACACCATGAGAGTTTCTGAAATAGAATAGTTTATTTTTTAAAGTATACATTCACACCGAAAAGCCATTCGATTATCGAATGGCTTTTTTATTGTTTAATTTTAAAACACTTAAAAAAAAATATTACCCCCAATTCTGTGGTCAAAATCATAGACGAAGCTGGAAATACATGATTTACATAGATCTGTTTTATCGGATTATTTCTAAATTAGGTTGTGCTTCAGGGAAAACAATACCCGTATAAAGCCTGCAATTTTCTTTAATAGTAACCAATCGTTGAGGACTAACAAGTAAGAATTTTACGTCTAGTATTATGCCATTTAAATAAAATAATTTATCTTTAACTACAAGAGCGACATATATTAATCATAACTACTTACAAAAGCACTTACTTTTATTTATACTCTGGATTTCATCAAAATTTTAATAATATCAAATTAAACTAATTTAATCATTAATTTAAATACCACAAGATGAATATTAAAAGAAAGAATCTTCGTATAATCCCAATACTTCTATTGGGTTTAATTTACAGCTGCTCACCAACTGTAAAAGTTACCACCGATTATGATCCCAGTACTAATTTCAACGAGTACAAAACGTTTACTGTTTACGACTTAAAAGCACAGGAAGGACAGGTCAGTCAATTAAATGTTGATCGTGTAACAAAAGCCATCCGTAGTGAAATGACTAGTAAAGGTTTTACAGAAACCACAACAAACCCGGATCTCAAAGTAAATGCAGTATCGATCTTAAAAACCAAAACTTCGGTATCAGCAAACACAGATTTTTATGGTTATGGCGGTATGTATCGTCCATATCGATATTGGGGTGGAGGTCCCATCATGGGAGGCGCCAATACAACCGTCAATACTTACGATTATGTTGATGGCTCTCTGATCATTGATATTGTATCTACAAAAACACAAAAACTGGTATGGCAAGGAATTGGTAATGCTCAAATAGACAGCAAACCCAACAATCCGGAAGAATTTATTTCCTCATCTATCAAAAAAATTATGGCAGGATTCCCTCCCGGATTAACAAAAAAATAAGCTTATACCCTAAAAAGCAATCACTAAAACACCCTGCAGAACGGATTTTGAATATTTACGGGTATGGAAATTCAAACTCCGCATGGATGTCGATGCCGCAAAATTCCCAAAAGACCGGGCCTACTATATTATTTTTGTAAATAACTGGCTGCCTTGATTCTCTATCACTATCAAACGCAACAAGTTTAAAACTGATCGGATTTACCCGCTTTTTTGTTTTGCGTATTTTGTAAGTTTATATAGATTAAGAAAAACATTTTATAAAAATTAACGGTTGCGGGTTAGTTTTATTAGTTAAAATTTAATTGTTTTGTAACAAAATTTAAATTACGACAACTAATTTATCAAAACATTAAATATAAATTATGAATACATTTTCATTCAAATCAGTGTTTGCAGCATCGGTATTTTTGGCTGGAACAGCAGGCTGTTTTGCGCAGGACGTTTTAGTAAACTCACTTAAATTAAACGCCAGCGACAAAAGTAAAGAAAACTTTAAATTTACCGAAGTTATCAATTTAGGAACAACTTCTGTAAAAGCTCAGGGTTCATCAGGAACTTGCTGGAGTTATTCAACCAACTCATTCTTAGAATCAGAAATGATTCGTTTAGGAAAACAACCGGTTGAATTGTCTCAAATTTTTTCGGCAAGAAACGTGTATGTTGACAAAGGAGAAAACTATGTTCGTATGCATGGAGCTATTAGTCTTGGTGACGGTGGAGCTTTGCATGATGTAATTAATATGTATAAAAAGTACGGAACTGTTCCGAGAGAAGTATATACAGGATTAAACTACGGAACAGATAAAAACAAATTTGGTGAAATGGGCGCTTTAATCGAAAGTGTTTTAGCAGCAGTAGTTAAAAACCCTAACGGAGAGCTGACACCAAACTGGAAAAAAGCCTACGCAGCGGTAATTGATTCTTATTTAGGTAAAGTACCGGATAACTTTAACTACAAAGGAAAAAACTATACACCTCAAACTTTTGCTAAAGAAGTGGTAGGAATTAATCCGGATGAGTATGTAGAAATGTCTTCTTTTACTACCTCTCCATACTACCAAAAAACGACTATGATGGTGCCGGATAACTGGTCATTGGATCAGGTTTACAACGTAAAAGTAAACGACATGACCGATGTTATCGACAATGCACTGAAAAAAGGATATACTGTAGCGTGGGCAACAGATGTGAGCGAGAAAAGCTTTAGCTGGAAAAATGGTGTGGCTTACGTGGCTACAAAAAAATTCGACGATATGACTGCTGAAGAAAAAGCAGACATGTTTAACGGACCAAAAGCTGAGCCTGAAATTACTCCTGAAATGCGTCAGACTGCATTTGACAACTACACTACTACAGACGATCACGGTATGCACATCATTGGTTTAGCCAAAGATCAAACCGGAAAAGAATATTACATCGTTAAAAATTCATGGGGAGAAACAAATGACTACAAAGGTTTCTTGTTTGTAACTAAGAATTTTGTAAAATACAAAACAACTGCTTTATTAGTAAACAAAGGCGGAATCCCTGCTGAGATTGCTAAAAAATTAGGGGTATAATTACCTTAGAGTTTTAAAAAATAAAGAAGCGCTGCGATGAAAATTGTAGCGCTTCTTTATTTTAACCACAAAGAGCACAAAGGTTTACTCAAGAAACGTAGAAACATCTTATCGGTAACCAATATCAAAATGCTGCGTCCAAATTAGCATTACAAAAAAGGAACGCGGATTACGCAGATTCGCTTTGCGAAAACGCTGATAAAAACGGATTTACTATGAATAAAAATTATTCTCTAACAAATAATAAAAAATCCGCGCTGATCTATGCTTTCGCAAAGCGAATCCGTACAATCCGCGTGCTATCTTTTTAACCACAAAGGGCGCAAAGGTAGACGCAAGGAACGTTAAGCGCTATTTTTTTGTCTAAATCAGGTATAAGTACTTGGATGAGTTGTTTTTAGTATCCATAAATTCGTCTTGCTTAAGCAATTAAGAGGCGTCTCCCGAAAAGCCTTAACAGAGTAGGGCAATCCAATAAACAATTAAACCATGTCAACACCCCCAGTAATCACAGTACCCATTGCAGATCAACAACATTTGTTATTTTTATTTATTCCATTAAAAAAAGGCGCTTTGCCCGAAGCATTACTTGCTGCTCAAAGCATTAGAGAAGCTGCCACTACAGAACCTCCGGTTGGAGATCTCCGTAAAACAACAGGAGTACATTATTTTACCATTTATGCACAAGCAGACGGAGCTCCAACTCCAGGGATACCTGTTCCGGGATTTCAGTCTTATCCGGGAAAAGATGTATTGGTAGTAATGTCTATCTATGACGGGCAATTTGATGATTATATCAGAGCGTTCTTCAAGATAGAGCAGGTTGTGAAAGGTTTAAACTTCTTGTTACATCTTATGGACGAAGAAGGAATTCCGGGTGTGGATCCGGATGGACCAACATCGGCAAAATTTATAAGACACAAAGACAGAGGCGGAGTGGTTAAAAATGCTAATGCATTTTACTGCTTGTTGATGCGTTATAATTTTGGGGATCCTGTTTTTTCTGCAGGCGATAAAGATGGGAAATATATTTTTGGCACCAACTTTCCGGGACTTACCGTAGCAAAAATTATCGACAACTATCCAAATGCCGATAAAACATGGCCAGCAGTTCCGGGTCAGGTAAGTTATAATTTCCCAAAAGCTCAAAAACCGGATTGCGAATAGTTTTAAATCTAATCTTAATGAAGATAATCGATGAGTAATTCCAATCAGATTGAGATGAATGATATACAGGGACTAATATTACGAGGTTATAATTTTCCTCACATCAGATATATTATTTTCAGTATAAAAGATCCCGACGGAGCAAAACAATTTTGTGCAGATCTTGCTTCGGGAACCGCTCCCGGTGGTTTGTCGATCACCAGTGCAGAGCCTTGGGAAAACATGCAAAAACCGGACTATTGTCTTAATATTGGTTTTACGTACTTCGGTTTAGAAAAACTCATAGGTAAAGTTAATAGTAAAACGGTAAAGGATGATTCGAGTGCCGAAGTATTTCTAGCCTTTAAAAAAGGAGCAATAAATGATTCCGTGCTAATGGGTGACACCGGAGAGAGTGCTCCTGCAAACTGGTGGAAAAACGGAGGGTGGATTGCAAAAGAAGCACCAAGTACTGATGGCAGTGAGCTTCATATTCAATTGACACTTTTTACCTTAACACCTGAAAACAGAGAAAAATACTATTCGGATTTATTGGGTATGGTAGCCCAAATGCCTTCAGGACCAGCTGTAGTTCCGGCATATTATCAGGATTCAGATCCTATAACCGTCGACGGAAACTCAGATTATGTACATTTTGGATATCGCGACAGTTTGTCTCAGCCACGTATTGATGATATTTTGTGGAACAAGCCCAAAATGCTAAAATTAATGGGCATAAGCAGTATCGACGACCGACCAAAAGTACCTTTGGATCGCTTTGTAATAAGTAAGAAAGCAAAGGATTATAATGCCCATACCCTATTAGTAAATGGCACTTTTGCGGCTTTTAGATTGTTGTATCAGGACGAAGCCAAGTTTAATGCTTTCATTCATTCCAACAGTGAAACTTCACCCGAATTAATGGCTGCAAAGATTTGCGGACGCTGGCGCGACGGTACACCTCTTGTTGTATCTCCCAATAAAGAAGATAAAAATCTGGGAGAACCCAGTACCAAAAACTTCAATTTTACCAACTTTAATTACTTAAAGGCAAGTCCAAATCAGCAAGGTGATCAAAGCAGTGATGAACTGGCTTTAAAATGTCCTTATGCAGCACACATACGGAGAGCAAACCCACGTGATGACATAAACGTAACCGACAATGATGATAATGCCGAAACCCATCGAATTCTAAGGCGGGCATCGCCTTACGGTCCCGTGTATGATCCTGCCGAAAAACCCGGCATACAACGAGGATTGGTTGGATTGTTTATTGGAGCTGTTCTTGATCTTCAGTTTCGTTTTGTTACCAAAGCCTGGTTGGAGCGGGGAGGTTTTAGAAATCCGGATACATCACCCAATCGTAGTGGAGTTGATCCAATTTTTGGTCCACAGGTCGAAGATACTAGTCCGGACAATTCTATTTTTGCTTATAATAAAAAGGGAACTTATATAGAAACCCCAAACCTAACGCGTTTTGTGCGTACAGATGGTAGTTTGTATTTGTTTTTACCCAGTATTTCAGGTTTGAAATTCATCTCAGAAGGGAAAATTCCGGTGTAGTATAAGATCGAGAATTCCTCTAGATATGGTTAAGAAGTTAGGAATTTACTTCTTTTTTGAAATAGAAAAGCGCTGCAAATTTTGTAGCGCTTTTTTCTGAAGTTTTACTGATAATTGTAAGAAAAAGGAATCTTTATGATGTTTTTAATACTAGTAATTCATTTTTAAAGAATGAACTATTTTTCTTTTTTAAGCTCCATTTTTTTCTTGTCGTTTTTGTTTGAGTTTAATTTTGGATGCGATACTTCTTTTTTAGGGATACTTTTATTAATTTGTTGGGGATTCATAACATAATTAATAGCTATTCCCGACATGATTACCAATCCAAAAAAGAAACCATAATGTACTTTGGTTAGACTTTTTAAGTTTTCTCTAGTAATTAGCCATATTAGAAATATAAACAACACAAGTGAGTATGAAAATGCAAGCATAAACTGAATTGCTTCACTCATGGTTAGATTTTTAATACTAAAAATTTGAATACTCCCAGAAGTAAATAAAACTATTGCAGAAAAAATACCCAATATTTCAATTGATTTTTTTTCAGACTTTTCTACACTTTCACGAACTCTTAGAATTATACTTTTTTGATTTTCTAAATTTTCTTGTAATTCAATCAGAGTTAAATACTTGCCTTCTTTTCTAGATAATTCATTGAAGTTTACTTGAAGCTTTTCAAAATTTATCGGCAAAACAAATGAGCTACTTAAAAATATTTTAACATCTTCTCCTTCAAAATTAATTGTAGTACAACATTCATTACTTGGAAGTTGAAATGCTAAAAAGTTTCTTTCTTTACACCATTCTAAGCAATTATATGCTTCTTTTAAATTAGCTTTTAATTTGTTAATTAAGTTAGTTGCATGAATGAAGTCGAATTCGTTTTTTTTAAATTCTTCGTTTAAAAGTTGATCAATATAGTCACAGTATTTTATAAATGGGAAATAGTTCTTAATACCCGTTTCTAGTTGAATATGTTTAATGTTTCCAAGTTTCTTTTCAATCTCTTCTAATTTAAGTCCTTTTTTTTCAAGGTATATACTAAACTCATTGTTTAACATATAATTTTTTATGGTATATAAAGAATGTTTGTTAAATTTTGAGAGATTAGTTTTGCTTATTTCCTCATCATACTTAGTTTTAAACAAACTTAACACATTAGAAACTTGCTTATAATTATTATTTTTGTCTTTATATATTTTTGTTAGTTGATGAATTTCTACATAAGAAAGAGGTTCTTTTTTTCTTATTTTCTCTTTAATCAAGTCAATTTCACTATTTGAATAACAATTGTTGTTTGAGGAATAATGTTTTAGCATTATATTGTCAAAATGAGAAAAAGAATCAGCTTGTACTTCTTCTAAAGTTAATTCCTTATCTTGATAATCAATCGTATATAAATAGCTAAATTCATTGTCCTGTTTGATCCGAAATAGAATTTTTTTAATTAAATAATTACATTTATCTTTTATTAATGGTAAATATTTATATTCTGTATTTATCTCTTCAAGCTCTTTTTTGTAAAGAATGAGATTGCTAAGTATTTTTTCATTTATACTTAAATCTATATCAATTGCAGCAATTTTAATATTCTTCTGTAAAATTTGAATTTGTTCTTTTAAATGCGAAGTATTTTTTAAATCAATTGGATTATACATTGCTTTCTCTGCTGTAAACAACCATTTTCCTCCTTCGTTTAATAATTTTTTATTAAATGAGTGGCTTAGTCTCTGAATTGATTTTTTAGCAAAATTAAAAGGCTCAATAAATGAGTTAATAAAAATATCTGTTAGCTCAAGAGTTTTAGGTTCATTTTCAACAATTTCTATTCCAACTTGAATTTCTGAAATTTTTGTTGTTAATTTATCTAATTCTCTTTTAAAATTATCAGGTTCTTGAAAAATTTCACCTGAAAGAATAGATAGATTTAAATTTTCAAAAATTTTATTAATATTTAAATTAATTCTGCCTATTATAGTTTTAATAGATTCATCAATATTTTCAACTGAAAAATTATATTCTGAAATCCAATTTTCTGGTAAACCTGCTTCTGAATCTAAAAAGATTGAACATTGCTCTAAAATCATTAAAGTGATAATTCAAAGGTTTTATTCTCTTCTATAATTAAGTTAGAAGGAATGTATTCGCTATATCGATAATTTGATTTTGCATAAGAGAACATTGATCTCCATGAAAACCACTTATGACTTAATTCAACAAGTTGAAGGGAATTATAGTTAATTAAGTCAGAATTAATTTTTGTTAAATTATCAATGGCTTCAGATACCTCAGATTTTAGTTTTTCACTTAGTGCAAAATCGTTTTCCGATAAATTAAGCCTTAAAATAGTAAGATTTTTATTTTCAATTCTATAGAATTCAAATTTGTTCCAGTTACTATAAATGTCACTCTCAACGTGCCCATATGGCATCGCATAGAAATTATTAAAAACAGTTAAAAGAGAATTTGTTTTTGAATTTACTGCCGAAACAAAAAAATGCAATTTGATAACTTTTAGTTTGTTTAAATCATTTTTTAAATTGAACTGAGTGTCGTCAATTATAGAATTTTGAAGTTTATACCAGTTTATTAACTTAAAAACAACAAATTCAAATGCTTGTGTTTTTTCTTTGATAGTCATTATTATAGGTTTTTGGACAAACTTAAATTAAAGAAATTATATATCATAATATCTGTAAAGCGAATATATGAAAATAGTCTGAATTTTATTTCTTTTTCGAAGTTAATTTATTGATTTTCAATTAATTTTACATTTAATAATTGGTTTTTAGGTAATTATAATTTTTAAAATGGATTTTTAATTTATATATTTTCTTTTGAATCCTTTTCTCTAACGAATAATTTTCTATTTCTTAATAAATATGTTTTCAAAAAGAAACCGTAACAAATTATTTTTTTATTTGAATTTGTTTCAAAAACCGAAACAAATTGTTTTTAATTCATTTTTTGTTACAAGGACTTTGAAATATAAACAGACACATTAAACAAAAAAAGAGAAATCTCACACGAGACCTCTCTTTTATATAAATGATATGTTTAAAAAAGAATTACTTCCCTTTCAACATTTTTTCTAAATATTCAACCTTATCTTTTTCAGCTAGAACCAAACGTTCGTAGAGTTCAACAACTTTATCAAGTGGGTTAAAATTACAGTTATATGCATTTCCATTAATAACACTATTGTCATTTAATGTATTTCCAATAATATTTAAAACGGCTTCATCTGAAAAGTTTTTGATAGCTTCAGCCGAAACGCCAAGTACCTCAGCAATTTTAGCCAGTTTTTCATCATCAACAATTTCGCTTCCTTCAATATTAGAAACCGATTGCTGGCTCACACCAATAGCAATTGCTAAAGCTTCTTGTTTCATACCTCTCAGTTCTCTGATTCGGCTAATGTTTCTGCCGATATGTTTTGGTTTTGTTGCTGTGCTCATAGTTCAAAGATATTTAAAATTGTTGAGAATTTATGGAGATTGTGAAACACAAGCTTTGCTTAGTGGTTTACAATCTTACTTTTTTCGATACCATGCTATCTATCGCTTAATTGCGGCTTAAACAAAAGTACGTTTTTTCGTATAATTAATAATCATAAACTTAACGCCATGCAAAAAGAAAATCACAATCCGCAAAATCAAAATAAAGTAATCTCAGCCGTGGCACAATTTTTATCGGTGCTTTGGATGGAAGGAGAATTTAGGTACCAACCCGATTATTTAACCGAAATTTTTGAGGACATTCTCAAAACCGAAATTGGAGACGATCTCGATCTGCGAACCAAAATGATCAGTTGCATCAAAACCAGTAAAATGCTGGCAAAAGCACTGGAATCCTTCACCGATCAGGAAATCGAAAAAGCCAGTATCGAAATGTTGAACCCAAATTAGCACTTAAAAAATGGAACGCGGATTACGAAGATTCGCTTTGCGAAAACGCGGATAAAAACGGATTTCTAAGGGACCTATAAAAAGAACTTATAACATTAAGAATAAAAATTATCCTCAGACAAATAATATAAAAAAATCTGCGTACATCCGCGTTTTCGTGAAACGAATCCGTACAATTCGTGTGCTTTTTTAACCGCAAAGACCGCAAAGGTTTACGCGAGGAACGCAGAAACCTTTTACTGATTAGGAAATCGAAAAAGCCAGCATCGAAATGTTGAACCCAAATTAGCACTTAAAAAATGGAACGCGGATTACGCAGATTCGCTTTGCGAAAACGCTGATAAAAACAGATTTCTAAGGGACCTATAAAAAGAACTTATAACATTCATAATAAAAATTATCTTCAGACAAATAATATAAAAAAATCTGCGTACATCCGCGTTGTCGTGAAACGAATCCGTACAATCCGCGTGCTTTTTTAACCGCAAAGGTTTACGAAAGGAACGCAGAAACCTTTTACTGATTAGGAAATCGAAAAAGCCTGTATTCAAATCCTGAATCCATGACATTCTTATAAAAAAAGCGCTGCAAAATTTGCAGCGCTTCTTCCTACTTAAAAACTATTTAAAAAAAATCAATTATGAACGATTTAGAAATCCTGATTCGTAAACAAAACAACCATCAACTGCAGGGTTAAAAAGTCTGATACTTTTATTTGATATTAATTGTATTTATTTTCAGTTTATTCCCGCTTCCGACAGAAACAAACACCAATTTTTTACCATCTTTCGTTATTTTCATAGATTGACCATGATTTAATAAAGCCTCCGGATATTCTTCTATTTTAGAGATTATATTTCCATTAAGATCTGCAAGCGCAAAATAAGTACCTACAGCTGTTTTTTCATCCTTAAATACATTCCATGCAAGAAGTATTTTATCATTTCCATACAAATGCATCTGCATGCCCCATCCAACAAAATTTTCGGTATTTTCTGTTACCCAGGCCTCTTTTAATGTACTAGGTTTATTTGCTTGCATTCCTCCAAGAATAACAAGTTTAAGATCTCTTTGTTTCCTGCCATGTTCTGTGCAATATGTAACTGCTACATTTCCATTAGGTAATTCTATAAAATCTCCTGTTCTGGTTCCGGTATAATTATTATTTCCGGGATTATCGGGAATTTTATCGAAATATCGGTAACGCGTTCCGTTTCCAGTGACTAAATAAACTTCCTGATCCCATATTTCTGTCAAAAGTGCCCTGTTATTGCCTGAATCTCCATGAGCCAAAGTATAGTACTTTTTACTGTTATGAGATGGTATTAAGATTCTTTGATCAAAACTATGTGAGATATACCACTCATCCCCACTATTCTGACCTTTACTATCTTTAATTGGTTCTCCTGTTGACGCATTCATAAAAGCGATCCATCCTGCCTGGTGTCCTCCATACCCATGACGTCCAGAATACAACCCCAGAACATTTTCTTTTTTATTATATATAATTTGACTTGTACTCGATGTTCCCGGATTCCAAAATCCGTCTCCAAAATTAGCACTCATGCCTATTCCGGAAAACTTTACACTGCCCGATTCATCAAATCTGGTATATACTGCATCATGATAAACCCTTACATCATTTGGTCCTTTGTTTGGCTGAGAATAACCTACAATATAATCTCCGTTTTTTAAACCGCAAAAGTTCAAATACCAACTATCTCGTACATTAGCAACAGCAGGTACAGGAATATTTTTCACAAAGCTTTTGGTGTCAAGAGAAATTTTGGTAAGCTTACGACCAGCGCTTGAAGTTTCGCTTTTATCCAACCATAACACATCAACGCTATTGTCATCATTAATCTCAAAATTAATATAGGGACTAAAACCATAACTACTTTTTGCGCCTCGGTATCCCATACTGGCAATAGTATTTATATTGTATGGCGTACCATTTACCTCTACTTCAAAAGAAGCATAACCACCCAATATGCTTGTGTCCTTGTCTTTAATTTCTTCAACTACGACCGGTTTATTTTCACTTGATTTCTCTTCCTCGTGAGAGCAAGACACGAACCCCAAAAGAATGAGGCTTAAACTTATAATCTTTTTCATTGTTTTTGTTTTAAAAGAATACCTGTAAACGATTACTAACTTATTTTTATTCATTATTTGAGCACAAAGATATAATGTGAAAAACGTAACATTTTTGGTATGTAAGAAGTGGTATATATGATGTAATAACTGGTTTTTCTGTGTAAGAACTGGTAAAACCACACCCTTTTTAAACCCTTAAAATTGAAATTACTGCTTCTTCAGAAGCTCAAAAATGCCTAAAAAAGAGAGATTATAAGCAACTACCAATAAGGAATCAATCAAATTAGAGAAAGCTTCTAAAAATGATGATGCTGTTTAAAATTAAAAATTTGACTTATAAAGTAGTCCGGAAACGGCAAGTAAAAACTAAAGCTTTAGTTTTTCAAATTTTTGGAGTAGGCCGTTATTAATTACTTACACGGTAAGAACCTCGCAGCTCCCATGATGTAATACAGGAAAATTACAGGAATTGGCAATAAAACACAATTGGTTGGCTTTGGTATGAAGTGCATTCGCCAGTTCGATCTGATTAGCGTTAGCAATTTTTACTTTAGGGTTTAAATGAGCCAAAACAAAGCGTCCGCTTCCGTCTGGGGAAACTTCAAGCGTCGCTTCTGCCTCATCTGAATATTCGAGAACTTCTATTCCGTTTTGAGAGCATACATACAAATACGACATCATGTGACAGGAAACCAAACTGCTCAATAGCAAATCTTCGGGATTGTACAATTCAGGATCACCCTTAAAAGCTTTGGCTGCCGAAACATCTAAAATTGGTTTTCCTTCAATCCGAATCTGGTGGCTTTTGCTGTAAAACCTCTTAGTTGAATCTTCCTGCTTTTGCTTTAAAGTCCATTTTACTGCTGCTCTGAATAGATGTTTCATTTCGATTGTCGCTTTTGTTCTTGCGAAGTTACCATTTTATATGGTTTACGAATTAATCTCCTCTAAATGTGACGTTTTTTACAAACACATCTTACCGCATTATCATTTCGACCGGAGGGAGAAATCGCATTAGAAACTCCGCTCCTATAATCCTAATCTTTGTCAAATTTCGCTTGTGATTTGCTTCGCCTGTTCGCTATCGCTCGAGTCTCTCTCCGGTCGAAATGACACAAACGAGTTAAATTACTTCTTCTATTCGTTATCATTGAAATGGTGGAGCAATTCAAACATATCTAAAAACAAAAAATGGCCGGAATTGCTTCCGGCCACTCTTACTCAATTGGGGATTTGAGTTGTAATTATTTTGTAGGATGCGGTGCTATCAACTGAACACTAACAGAACCTCCACCATCTAATGTAGTTCCTTTTTTGAAGGCTCCTGTAGCAGGATCGACTTCATAAATTGAAGCTACAGCATCAATAGGGCTAATTGCTGTGTAATACTTTCCTTTATACACCAATGGCGAACGAACCATTGAAACCGGGCTCAAAGGTGTATTAATCAACGAAACTGTTTTGTTTTTCAAATCAATTCTAACCAATTGTCCTACGTTTTTTAAACGGTCTCTTACCGAAGTCATTAACTCTTCGTACTGAACGGTACCAATTGCAATTCCGTTACCCACATAATTTATTCCCATCAAACAGGCTTGTTTGCCTAATGGTGTTGTTACATCAATAAAATAATCTTTATCAAAATCGGCTGTACCTTTTTTAATACGTACAACTCCTGATTTTCCGCCTACACCAGTCCAGAATTTACCGGCACTAGCTACAAAATAATGATTTCCTTCTTCGTCTTTGTCTAATGAATTTAAGTAATCGTAACCTACTCCACCTGCAGTTGCAGTAGTTTTAATTACTTTTAAGTTGTTCATTGCCGGATAATCATAAACCAAAGCTCTTACACCGTCAACGATATAAGCTTTTGATTCGTTATCATAAAAATAACCTCCCAGAATAAGCTTTCCATTGTCTACAAATGCTTTTCCAACAGAAAACTGAATTCCTTTTTTAGCAGCGTCGTAAGGTACAGCCATTGTTCCTTTTGCTTCTATCGTAAAATCACTTAGTTTGATTCTTGCCCAGCCCACAGTGCCATTATTCATATCCAGTCCTCCTAAAACTAACATGGTATTATCGTCTACAATATTCAACGACTGAAAATAATTTGGAACCACTCCGTCTGTAAGTATAGCCCCTTTTTCTTTTAAACTACCGTCTTTACTCATTTCGTACTGAATGAATTTTTTCTGCGGAAGGTTCATCAAATAAACATATTGTTTGTGCCAGATATAACGAGAACCGTTGGCCTCAATACCTTTTCCTTTAAAAGTAAGCGAACCGTCTGTTAAGGAAGGAACCGATGCGATATACTGCAAGTCCTGAGTCCAGCTTGCTATTGTAAAATGTTGTGCGCTTTCTACTTCCACTTCATCTGATTTTGAACTGCAAGATGTTGCAGCTGCAGCAAACAAGACAACGGCAGAAGCCATAAATGTTGTCTTTTTTAAGAACGATTTCATTTTCATTGAATTTAAATTTAATTGGTTATTGTAAAAAATATCTTAGTTTCAGACTGAAAAACCTACCTGGTTTTTGCAGCAGAAAATTATCGTAAACCTGCTTGTCTAAAATATTGCGGCAGGCAAAATTGGCACTGTAACGTCCGTTTTTTCCAAAAGTATAGCCCAAACCGGCATCCTGAACAAACTGATTTGGGATGTACATTTTTTCGGGTGCTGCTCCAAGGCTTGGCCAACCCAAATAATACTGATGTACATAATGTGTACTTGCAAAAAAGGAAACTTTCGGTGTAAATTGAAACAGCTGATCTAAGAGTAACCTTGCCTCTGCATTGGCCATTAAATAAGGTGTATTCCGCAATCTGTCTTTATAAACATGGTTGGGTGCACCGTTTTCCTCAAAACGCTGCATATTTCGGATATCCTGATAAGTAAAATTAACTGATGTTTCAAGCCATTGCTTTCGAGCATAGTTAACCTCAGCCTCCACTCCAACGGTTCGTATTTTTCCTAAATTTTCGTAGCGGGCGGTTCCCATCAAATCTCCCTCAGCTAACCAAATCAAATTTTTTGTGTCTCTAAAAAACACATTAAGACCAAAATTTACATTTTGAACCGCAGTATGTATTGTTTTCTGAATAGATGTATTAACGTTGAAACTTCTTTCAGGCTTTAAATTGGGCGCATTTAAAATCGTATTACCGTTACCCAAAAGTTCTGTCGCTTCGGGCAATCGGGCTGCATTTTCGACCGAAAACTTTATCGTATATTCTTTTGGAAGCAGTACTTTAGAAGAGTATCCAAAGGCCCAGGCATTATCTTTTGTATGCTGATAAAATGTTTCTTTCAAACTTTCTCCGTTATAATCAAATACCGCGGCGTTGGCATTGTAAGCAAAATATTTTATGAAAAAAATATTCTTCCAACGATCTTCAAATGAAGTAATCTCATACGATAAACCCGCAATATGTTTATCCAGGTCCTGCGGTTCTCTGAGCGGAACTGTCCATTCGGCTTCGGCAATAGCGTCACTGCCCTTTCTTCTGGTACCGGTAAATACATAATTTAAATTAACCTCCTGATTTTCTTTTATCTGATATACAAAATTAACTCTGGCCAATTGCGTATGGTCCTGAAACGAATAAATTGACTTTCCTGATCTGATTCCGCCCAATTCTCCATTTACTGTTCCGATAGGTTTTCCTGTCCAGTTGTATTTGTAAGAGCTGGTATCAGTTGTGGTACCTCGTAACTTATTTACAGAAGCGTACAGGTCCACATTTAAATTTGAAAATAAAAACCCTTTTTTAGAATAGCGTAAAGATGGCATAACAAACTTTTCATTATAGCGCACATCACCATATACATAGGCCATTGTTCTTCCTGTCTGTATTCCTCTGTCCTGATCTGATATCGTAAAACCGAATAACAGGGCATCGGCCCATTTGACATTGGTAAACCCAATATCTGTTCGAATAGTGTAAGACTTATAATCGTCATTAAATCTTCTAAATCTTGGATAACCGGGAATAGGTCTTCCGTCTTCTCCTGCGACTTCTACGGTTGGTCCCCAAACGGGATAATTATTGTCTGAATAATTAAAAAAAGAATTGGTTTGCAAAGTAAAACCGGATTCATTTCTCCATCTTCCGGATATTGCCGAACGATACGTGTTAAATGAGCCTATGGTTTGCGATACATCGATATAATTTTTAAGACGTGTACGGGTAACAAGATTTACAGAACCTCCAAGTGCATCAGCACCAAATGAAACAGGAGTAACTCCCTTATAAATTTCGATTCTTTCCAGCGTATTAATGGAAAAATTATTAATACTAAAGGATGACCCAAAATTTTCCATCGGAATTCCGTCTACAAAAAACTTTACTGCCTTACCCGATAATCCATTAATTGAATAATTGGTTTCAGATCCCATTCCACCTGATTCCTGCACACGAACACCAGCTGTTCCGTCCATCAATCGGTTTAAGTCAACATCCCTTTCGGCCAGTTTTTTTGTATTGATGACAGAAACGGCAAACGGCTGTTCTTTGATTTTGGTTTCAATCGTTTTGCCAAACAAATCAACAGAATTTAACTCAACCGAATTCGATTTTAACGCTATAACAATTTCTTCTTTTTGATTCTGTCCGACAACAACAGCCATTTCCCGGATTTGATAACCCGTCATCGATACTACTAACCGGTATTTTCCTAATTCAATATTTTGAAAAACGAATTTCCCCAGACTGTTACTTTTTGCTACAGCAGCAGTGTTTTGCAATTGAATTTCGGCACCGGCAACAGGCTGATTGTCATCGTCAATTATAGAACCAGTAAAATTGGCCTTACCATCATTTTGAGTATAAACCGTAGTACCTACGATCATAAAAATGACCGTTAAAAAAATTCTTTTAAATTGCATCATTGATAATTTATTCCCTAAACCAATAACTTTTTAATTTCAGTTATATCGTTTTCCTTATCTATTCTTCTTATTTATTACTTCTTATAAATTAAAACGTTCCGAAAGTCTTGAACTAAATACTCTCGGCAGGCCTTCTGCTATTTCATCTCTGGTTGCCGTGATTACGTTATACTCAGCATCTGTCATAGCGAGATACGTTTGCCCTTTCTGTAATTTTACCTTGTCCTGATAAATATTGGCGCAGCCTGAAGTTCCTGTACCAATGTTAAACTCCCGTAAGGTTGTTGAATCACTACTAACCGAAACAGCACCACAAAACTTAACATCGTTTGCCTGACCCAAAAAATCCATTGAAATGTTGCACATGCTTCCCGGCTCGATCAAAAAAGATAATTTACCGATGTTTATTTTCTTGGCCTCCTGCCCATTCAGATTGTTCACTAAAATATGTGAAGCAAATGTTGACGAATTATAATAGTGTAAACTTATAATGCCAAATAGCACGCAGGCCGCACTGGTTAGTGCTGCGTAAAGGAATCTGTACTGAGATTTTGGTTTTGGTTTTGCAAGAATCGTTCTGGCAGCAATATTGTTCCAGATTTCTTCTTTTAATCCCTGTCGCTGCGGAGAAGTTATAACCTCACGTTCTAAATCTATAACATTTAACCATTGCTCAACCAGTACCCTTTCGGTGGCATCGCATTCCTTTCGCGCATATTTTTCTAATAAATCGGATGTAATAAACACAGTCTTGGTTTTGTTATGTAATTATGTAGTTGCACAAGTCTTCGCTAACCCTACACAAGGGAGTAAAAAAAAGAAGTAAACTGCGAAAAACTTTTAAGCGGTCACGGATATGTCGGAGTGCTCTTGTAATATTTCCTTCAACAGCTTTCTCCGTAATTACAAGCGAGGCAGCAATAGAACGATTGTCCATCCCGTCTTCTCTACTCATTAAGTATACTTGTCGACAACGTTCCGGAAGTGTATTGATGGCAAGTTGTAATTCCCGAAGCAAATCCTTATGTAAAACATGCTCTTCGGTATCGTTAGAAACTTTATTCATTTCAACAAAATGAATACTTTCATGTTTCTTTTTGGTAGCCTGCTTTCGATGGTATTCCAGTATTTTGAGTTTTAGAGAACCATATAAATAAGCTCTGACCGAGGTTTCAATTTGTAGTTTTTCCCGTCTTTCCCAAATACTGATGAAAATTTGTTGAACAATTTCTTTTGCGGCCTCTTCATCACCTGTATGGTGCCTGCAAAAACAAAACAGCTCATTCCAATACAATTCATAGATCTCCGGGAAGTTTTTGGCATTAATGTTTAGATGTTGCTTTTCCATAGAAATAAAAATTATGACACAAAACTATCTTATTTAGACTAAATAAAATTAATAATGCCAAAAATTCATACTGTGTTTTTAAGTCTATTACTTGCAATATTCTGATTATTCGCCTTTTAAAAATTTCAAAAAAAGTAAATTTATATTCCATTTTACTGAGCTAAAGCCTGTATTTAATACCGATGTGTAAGGAAATTCAGCAACGTTTTTTAGCTCTAAATCCGCCATCTCTCACGAACTTCTGTTAGGATCATTTTTCTTTTTTTAAGGATTTTTCATTCTTTTCTCTAATGCCCTTTTCAATTCATTCGCGGATTCTAAAATTGGTATTGCTAACAGCATTTCATTTCCGGGTCGAGGTCAAAATCAGGTTTAACAAAATCAATTTATCCTCAAAATAATCTTTAAAGGATTTTTCATAAAGAAAGAAATTTCCTCCTTTTTGATTGCGTAAAAATGACGCTTTGCAGTATAAATAGGCGTTTTATTCAAAAAAACTCGTAAAAAAAGTTAAAAAATGATCGCTTTGATAATGATTTTAGCATCAAAAAACCATTACTTTTGTAGAATGTAACTTTTACAAAAGGTTACATTTTTAAATGCAAATACGACATTTAATAAATTGAATAACAAAATTAAAGGGCTTAAATATTTACCACTAAAAATTTGAATATGCTTAACAGTTATAGTACTGCAGATAAAGTTTTATTAGCAGTAGATTGCATTATTTTTGGATTTGATCGTGAAGGTTTGAAAATTCTTTTAATCAAAAGAGGCTTTGAACCGGAAAAAGGCAAATGGTCATTGATGGGAGGTTTATTAAAACAAGATGAAGTACTGGACAATGCCGCGATAAGAGTTTTAAATACTTATACAGGTTTACACGATGTTTATATGGAGCAATTATATGCTTACAGCGACATTGATCGTGACCCGGCAGAAAGAACCATTTCGGTTTCGTATTATGCTTTGATTAATATTGAAAACCACAATGCCGAGCTAATTAAAAACTACCATGCCCAATGGTTTAGTGTTGCCGAGGCACCAAGTTTAATTTTTGATCATAACGAAATGGTAGAGCAGGCCATTAAAATATTACGCTACAAAACTTCGATCAAACCAATTGGTTTTGAATTACTTCCTGAGAAATTCACGATGCGCCAATTATTAGAGTTATATGAAGCTATTTTGAGTAAAGAATTAGACAAACGAAACTTTATCAGCAAAATTAATTCGATGGAGATTCTGAACAAACTGGACGAAAAAGACATGCAGTCTTCCCGAAAAGGTTCTTATCTCTACACCTTCAATAAGGAAAAATACGAGGAAAAATTACGCAACAATTTTGTTTTGAACTTGTAAAAGTCTGGCGGTACGGTCTCAAAAAATAAACTTGAAATTTTACGGCACAGCCCAAATAATTGTACAAAAACTAAAAAAAATCATAATGAGTTTCGAATCAGTAGAGACGATTTATTTTCTATTTGTTCCTTGTGCCCCAGTAATACCATATTGGCCAAAATTTCTCCCATCATTTCAAAATCAGTTGAAATGGTGGTAATGCCATTGGCAACAACCTTTTTTAAAGGAGTTTCATTATAGGAAATAATCCCAAAATCGGTTCCGAGTTTTAGACTTTGCGATCTTGCATTTTCAATTACACGAACCAAATCACGATCGTTTGGAATAATGTACAAATCCCCTACACTAATCTCGCCGTTTGTAAATTCGGTGATAACATCATGGTTAAGATCATACTTCGTACAAAAAGCAATAAAACCGGTTTTCATTCCCAATGGTTCTCTAAATCCTGGAAAAATCAAAATGAGCTTCTTATACTTATTCATTCTCGCTTTTCCTTTAGTTAAACCTTCGAAAATATCTTTCTCGTGATTTTGATAGATCGCCGGATACGATTTTAGATCCGGATTGGTTTGATCCAGTATGATAACTTCCCCTACTGGTAGGTTTTTTATCGCATCGGTCACATCGGTTAAATTGGTGGGCATTATAATGTATTTTGTATAATTTCCGTTACTGTCAGTAATCAGTTTTTGAAATACCTGAACATTAAAATGATGAAAGAAAATATCGACCTGAACATTTTTTCCAATATTTTTTATGAACGAATTGTAGATGTCTTCTTTAAAACTGTTTAACTCATCAAACAGTAAAAAAATCTTCTGTTTGATGTTGATTTCAACGCTTTTAACATAGTAACCCTTGCCCGGAATGGCATAAATAATCCCCCTTTTTTTGAGCTCATCATAACCTAATAATACCGTATCTCGCGACAACGAAAAAGCCAGACAAACTTTATTTACCGACGGAAGCCGATCGCCTTTTACCAATTTTTCTTCTTCAATTGCTTTTTCAACAGACATAATTATCTGTTTGTATTTGGGCAAACCAATATTACTTTGAATGGAAATTATGTTCATACAAAAATGGATTTTGGTGCAATATACAAAAAACTGGTAGGTACTGGTATGTAAAAACAGATATTGTTTCTATTTTTGGATTTCATTTTTGGTAAAAAAAATATGGAAATAAAACGTATATCACATATTCTGGATAAATCTGCCATGAAATCATTTGGTTTATTACCCGATAACGAAGAAATTCTTTCTTTTGAATTATGTAATAAAAACGGGATGAAAGCACAAATTATCAATTACGGTGCGACATTAACCTCTCTGCAAATTCCGGTTGCAACGGTCGGACTTGTTGATGTAGTTTTAGGTTTCGATACTTTGCAATCTTATCTGGCTTCTTATGATTTGCCAAGTGCTCCTTACTTCGGGACTACTGTTGGGCGTTACGCTGGACGAATCGATAAAGGTGCTTTTGCTTTAAACGATAAAACCTTTCAACTGAATACCAATAGTAACGGTAATGCTTTACATGGTGGAAACGTTGGCTTTGGACAAAAAACATGGAACATTACCCATATTACTTCCGGCGATAATCCTTCGTTAACTTTAAGTCTTTTAAGTGAAGATTTAGAAGAGCATTACCCGGGAGCTTTGCAAGTTGATTTGACCTATACTTTAACGGAAGAAAACGAATTAAAATTAGAATATACAGCCACCTCAACCAAAGATACTGTCGTAAATCTTACGCATCACAGTTATTTTAATCTTGACGGACATGATGCGGACCTGTCAAATCAAATGCTATTTATTGATTCTGGTGAAATATTAGAAACTAATGCTGAGAATATCCCAACAGGAAATTTCATCGCTCTTTCTCAACATGATTTTGATTTTAGAGTGCTTAAAAAGTGTCCGGAATCAATTGACAATTCTTTTGTAATTGAGTCAGAAAATAAGGTCGCTGCCATTTTATCCAGTGCTAAAAACAATCTGCAGATGAAGGTTTTTACCAATCAGCCCAGCGTTCATATTTATGTAGGCGGGAACTGTTTTAATACTTTAAAAGGAAAAGAAAATGCAACTTACCACCCATTTAGTGGAATTTGTTTCGAAACACAAAACTTTCCGGATGCACCTAACCACAGACATTTTCCGAATTCGGTTTTAAAAAAAGGCGAAACCTATCACCACAAAACCCTTTACCAATTTGAAAACATCAACTAACTGTTAAAAAGACAACCAGAATTACAAGCTATTTCTTTCAACCCCAACATAATGAATGATATTCTAATACAAAACACAATCGCCTTTTTTGAAAAGTCGTTCGGATCGGCTCCTCAAAAAGTCGTGCTCTCTCCCGGAAGGATCAATATTATCGGAGAACATATTGATTACAATGACGGCTATGTTTTACCAGCGGCCATTGACAAAATAATTTGTTTTGCCTTTGAGAAAAACAACTCCAACAGTTCTAAAATAATTGCCATCGATTTGAACGAAGCGTTTGAAATTGATTTAAAAGCAGAAATCCGTTTAAGTGACGATGTCTGGACGAATTATCTTCGTGGTGTAATCAAGCAATTACAGGAGAACGGTTTTGTATTCGAAGGTTTCAACTGTGTTTTTAGCAGTAACATTCCGGTGGGTTCAGGTTTATCTTCTTCGGCGGCTTTAGAATGCGGAATGATTTTCGGAATCACAGCACTCTTCGATTTAAAAATCAAAAAAGCCGACATCGCTTTACTAGGACAAAAGGCCGAACACTGGGTGGGTATCAATTGTGGTATTATGGATCAGTTTTCAAGCGTTCATGGTCTTGAAAACAAGGTTATAAAGCTAGATTGTAATACGCTGGATTTTGAATATCACAATGCTGACTTTAAAGATTATGCTCTGGTTTTATTCGACAGTAATGTAAAACATTCCCTTTTTACCTCTGAATACAATACCAGAAGACTGGAGTGCGAACAAGGTCTAACGATTATAAAACATCATTTTCCACAAATAAAAAGCTTTAGAGATTGTACCGAAGAACAGCTTTTGAGCATTCAGGATCAAATGACACCAACGGTTTTTAAAAGAGTACATTTTGTCGTAAAGGAAATTAACCGCGTAGTAAAGGCCTGCGAAGCTTTAGATCAGGGAAATATTGAACTTTTAGGACAATTGCTTTTTGAAGCACATTATGGTTTATCACAAGAATACGAAGTAAGTTGTCCCGAGCTGGATATGCTCGTAAATAATGCAAAAACAAATGATTTTATTGTTGGGTCACGCCTAATGGGGGGTGGTTTTGGGGGGTGCACCATCAATTTTATTAAAAAAGGGTATGAAAATGAGGTAAAAAACAAGTTTTCAAATCTTTATTTAAATACATTTGGGATTGAATTAAAATTCTATGATGTAACAATATCTAACGGAACAAGACTACTTTAATATCATAAAAACTACAAATGAAAAATTTTGACATTAACGAAGATCCACACAGACGTTTCAATCCATTACTAAACGAATGGATTTTAGTATCACCACACCGTGCTAAACGTCCGTGGCAAGGGCAAAACGAGACCCTTGCAACCGAAACTCTTCCAGAGCATGACCCAACCTGTTACTTATGTCCAGGCAACGTTCGTGCTAATGGGGAACATAATCCGACCTACAAAGACAGCTTTGTCTTTGAAAATGATTTTGCCGCTATGAAGCAGGACGAAATTATATTTGAAGAAGATATCAAACACACCTTTTTTAAAGCAAAACCCGAGCAGGGAATTTCCAGAGTAGTCTGCTTTTCGCCAAGGCACGACCTTACTTTGCCGGAGATGGAAATTGGTGCAATTGAAAACATTATTAAAATCTGGCAAAAAGAATACACTGATCTGGGAAGTATCAAATACATCAATCACGTTCAGATTTTTGAAAACAAAGGAAGTATTATGGGCTGCAGTAATCCCCATCCTCATGGACAAATCTGGGCACAGTCATCACTTCCAACTCAGGTTGAAAAAACACAAAACAGCCTGAAATCGTACTTTGATAAAAACAACCGAACACTACTTCAGGATTATATTCAGGCTGAATTAAGAACGGGGGATCGTGTGGTAATCGAAAACGATGACTTTATTGCTCTCGTTCCGTTTTGGGCAACATGGCCTTATGAAACTATGATTGTAAGCAAAAGAGTTCTGAATAAAATTACTGATTTTACGGAAGAAGAAACCAATTCCTTTGCAGTGATTTTAAAACAACTAACCATCAAATACGATAATTTATTTAGTACTTCTTTCCCTTATTCGTCAGGAATTCATCAGTCTCCTACAGATAGTTTAGAGCATCCTGAATGGCATTTTCACATGCATTTTTATCCGCCTTTGTTGCGATCAGCGACAGTAAAGAAATTTATGGTTGGTTATGAAATGTTAGGCGAATCCCAAAGAGACATTACCCCTGAAAGAAGTGCCGAAGTTTTAAGACAACAATCAGACATCCATTACAAATTGAAGAAAAAATAAGAAACAAAAAGAATAGACACCTTTAAGAATCACTAAAAAAACAGTGTGTTCACAATTGTGTGTTTTCGCTTTTGGTTCTGGCCCCTCATTTTTACCATACAAATCACAACAAAAACGAATATTAAATCTTAAACCAACATTAAAAAAAACAGTATTTAAACCACCTCATCGAAATACTGTTTTTTTCACCCTGTATTAATCAAACAATCACCTTTACTAATTATAAAATTATTATCATCAATGAACCAGAACCTTGCTTTCGCAGATTATGCGGTTTTTATTATTTACTTCATCGTAGTCTCGGCCTACGGTTATACGGTTTACCGAAAACGTAAACAAGACGAACAAGATGCTAAAGCTTACTTTTTGGCCGAAGGAAACCTAACCTGGTGGGCTATTGGAGCGTCCTTGATTGCCTCAAATATCTCGGCAGAGCAATTTATCGGAATGAGTGGTGAAGGTTTCTTTTTAGGAATTGCCGTTGCCGCTTACGAATGGATTGCAGCCATTAGTTTGATAGTCGTTGCCGTTTGGTTTATTCCCGTGTACCTTAAGAACAAGATTTACACGATGCCGCAATTTTTAAAAACACGTTATAATGAATCGACTGCTTTAATCATGGCCGTTTTCTGGTTGTTTTTATACGTTTTTGTAAACTTAACCTCTATTTTGTATTTGGGTGCTGTCGCTATTAATGGCATGGCCGGAGGAGAATATCTTCACATTATCATGATCGGATTGGCTCTGTTTGCTTTGTTTATCTCTCTTGGAGGTATGAAGGTTGTCGCTTATACCGATGTTATTCAGGTCGCTGTTTTAATTATTGGAGGTTTGGTCACTTCCTATATTGCTTTAACAACCGTGGGGCATTATTTTCATGTTGGTGAAAATGCAATCGAAGGTTTTAAAGTTTTGATGAGAGAAGCTCCGGAACATTTTAAAATGATTATTCCAAAACCAACCGCAACATCCTCTCAGCTTGACATTAACAAATACCTGACTTTCCCTGGATTGATGTCTTACCTTGCCGGTATCTGGATCATCAACTTAAATTACTGGGGATGTAATCAATACATTACACAAAGAGCTCTGGGTGCCGATTTGCAAACAGCCCGTACCGGTATTTTATTTGCAGGTATGCTAAAATTGTTAATGCCTTTAATCGTAATGTTACCCGGTATTGCTGCTTACGTTTTATATCAAAACGGACATTTACCACAATTAGTTGGAGGAAAAGACGGAGCCTATTCTGCTGTACTTACTTTCTTGCCTACAGGATTAAAAGGGCTTTCGGTAGCAGCATTAACCGCTGCAATTGTAGCTTCCCTAGCCGGAAAAGTAAACAGTATTTCGACGATCTATACGTTAGATATTCATAAAAAATACATTCAAAAAGAAGCTGGTGAAAAACAACAGGTAAACATTGGCCGAATTGCCGTTTTTGCCGCAATGCTTTTGGCTGTGTTGTTTACATGGAATGATATTTTAGGAATTGGAGGTGTCGGAGGATTTACCTACATCCAAAAATACACCGGATTTATCAGTCCCGGAGTTTTTGCCATGTTCGTATTAGGGATGTTCTGGAAACGAACTACCGGAGCTGCTGCTGTGGTGGGTGTGATTTTAGGATTTGCATTGTCAATATTATTCAACGAATATGCGCCTGCATTATTTGGAAATGAGACTTTATTATACACCGCATATCCAAACGGAAAAGGAGCATTTGAAATCCCTTTCCACATTTGTATGGGACTATCATTCATCTTTACCACTTTGGCAATGATCGCGATAAGTTTTGCAGGACCAAAAGTAAATCCTAAGGCATTTGAAATCGATGCTGAAATGTTTAAAGTAAAACCGCAAACGACCGTTTTAATCGTAATTACAGTATTGATAATTGCAGGTTTGTACATTAAGTTCTGGTAGTTTTATTGTATTCTTTTTTGAAAAATAAAACCATTCCGATAAAATCACATTTTTTAGATATTATGTTATTAATTTAGAAAAAATCTACTTTTTTAATACTTATTAATCAAGCTTTTACGTGCCAAATTTTAATAAACCCGACAAGTTTTAGAGCTTGTCGGGTTTTTAATTATTGTAGGTCACCGCCTTATTTTACACTATTTCTCACAAAATATTCAGCACTGAATTCTTTACCTTTTTTTTCAAAACAGAAAACCAAACTACTGAAATTCAAATATTTCACTTACATTCCTGAGTAGTTGCATAAAGTAATTTCTTACTATATTTGATTTGCGTATGGTTAATCTTTAAACTTTAGGTACCAAATTTAAAGAGACTAAAACTATTACGTTTTTTCAAACAATCACAATTAACGGAATGTATAACGTATTAAATGTTTTTACTATGATAAAAAATTATAAACTTTTATTTTTCTCTTTTCTTGTCTGTTTTATTCCAACTTTGGCTAAAGCCCAGTTAGGCAGCTCCTGCGGAATTCCTGCTTGGTATTCCGCCACACAATATTCCAGTAACTCTTATGTCCGTTATAACAATATTGTGTACAAAAACAATTCCTGGTCTCAGGGACCCGGCAGCACACCCGGATCAAACAGTGTCTGGTCTGCGGTAGGAAGCTGTGACGAACAATTAATTATTAATAATCCATCCCTGGCTTATACCGCATGCAATACCGTTTCTGACTGGAACAGCGCAACCCCCAACTACAATGTAAATAACATTATAAGATACAATAACGGTGTCTATAAAGCCAAGTACTGGGTCGCCGGAACAGAAATTCCTGATCAGTCTTCTGCTTACACTTTTCTTGGTGTGTGTATCAAGCCTATAACCATTTCTCCTGCCTACGCAGATGGACAAATTATTATAAAAAGTACATTATCGGCTATCAATCTTACCGCATCACTCAATCTGTATGGTTTGTCGGCAACACAAACTAAGGTCGAAATAAAAAAGACAACGGAATCTTCTTATACGACTTACAATATGAGTTTATCCGGCAACACTGTATCGTACAACTGGACCCCAATCGCTTATGGGGATTACAACATTCGATATACCACTGTAAATTCGGTTGGGGTAAGCACCGTAGTAAACACAACTGTTAAAATTGCGATTACTGCTCCTGCTGTGATAACTATTACCGGTCCGCCAAACACTACTTCCTATACTCAACTTAATTTTTCGCCTATAAGCATTACTTTTACTATTCAGCCTTCGTCCGGAAGTTCAATTAGCAGCATACTGTTTAAAGATCTCACCGCTGGAACGAATACTACTGTGACTACCAATGCACAAAATTCTTATACCTTTAATTGGACACCTCAGAATTATGGAAGCAATTCACTACAAATAGCAGTCACAGACAACAATGGAACTACAGCAACATCCGGTTTACAACTTACTATTGTGAATCCTGCCACACAAAATATTTCCTTTGCATCACTTCCCAATCAAATAAAAGCGGTTAATGGAATACCTAAAACATTCGTGTTTGATAAGAGTATCACTTCATTAAAAAGAAGAAACATTACTGTATTTGATTACACGATTACCGGAAATACTTTAAAAATCACTCCTAAAAAAGCAGGCAGATCCGGACTTCAGATCACAACTTCAGATGGTACGATATATCATCTTGGCTTAAGAATAGACAATACCAATGGAAGCCCATTACGCTATCCTGATTATGTTTCTGTAGGATCTGTATCCGAAGACACTACCGATGATGTCAATTTTTACAACAACAATATCGACGACAGCAATCTGCTCAAGAATAACCGAATGGATGTACGATACATCTATATCAATGGAGGGCCAATCGCCGGATGGAATACCTGGCAACCTGACAGAGCTATAAAATTTGCAAGGAATTCTATAAAAATGGGGCTCATTCCTTTCTTTGTTTTTTATAACATTCCCGACGGAAGCGAATCTTACGAGCTGGATCTGGCTCACGTAAAAGATGCTTCCTATATGACGGCTTATTTCAATAATCTCAACCTTTTTCTGAATCAGGTTAAAGCGGAACTGGGAGATGAGTTTTTTGGAGTGGTATTAGAACCTGATTTTCTGGGCTATATGCAACAATTTAACGAACCTATAACTACTACAACAGCCGTAAATGCAACAAGTATTGCCCAAAATGTAGGTACTTTGAAAACGCTGGTAGAAAGAATCAATTATGAACTCAACAAAAAAAGAACTGACGAAAACCTGAATATGGAATTTGGATGGCAGCTCAATCTTTGGGCAAAATCTGGTGTAGCCGGTCCAAAAGGAATTATCAGAGAAACAGATACCGGAACCTTTACTACCCAGCTTAACAAAATTAAACAAACCGCTGTAGATATTTTTCAATACACCAATAGTATGGGAATTATGTCTAATAGTGCAGACTTTATTTCTATTGACAAATATGGTCTTGATGCTATGGGTGCCGGAAGTACAGGAAACCCTGCTGATCCCTTCTCTTATACCTGGTTCTGGAATAATGACCACTGGATGAATTACCTAAATTTTGTTCAAAAACTTTACGAAGCCTCCGGTAAACATGTGGTCCTCTGGCAAATCCCGGTAGGACATATCAATGGTTCAGAGACTCTAAATGAACGAACTGCAGGTCCTTTCCAAATTTTAAATAATACCAGCCAGCACTACGAAGATTCTGCTACTACTTTTTTCTTTGGGGATACCGTAAATTTCTCAAATGACGCGAATCGTTATAACTATTTCAGCCAGAATAAACATGCCGACCCTAAACTTCAGGTTAATCCCACCACAAAAAAAGTGACTTTTGGAAATCACTTTGCAGAGGTAAAAAGTAGCGGAACCAAACTTGTCTTAATGGGAGCAGGTGTAGGAGCTAGTACGGATGGAATTGGAAACCCGGGAACCACTCTGACTGATGATCATTTTTGGATTCAAAAATTGCAGGATTATTATATCAATCAAACTTCTAGCACTAGCAAGTCCAGTACTGCTACTCTAAATGATGATCTAAGCTTTAATTCTTCTCTAATTATTTACCCTAACCCCGTTAAGGAAGAGCTAAGTATCGACACAAAAGAAAAAATTGATGTCGTATATATTTTTGATATGAATGGTGAAAATGTTATCACCCTGAAAAATAAAAATAAAGTAAATCTTTCCGGGCTCCAAAACGGATGGTATATAGTAGCTGTAAAACTTGAAAATGGTAAAAAGATCTCTAACAAAATATTAAAAAACTAAACAGGATCTTAAACGTAAAATTATTATTAGAATAAGATAAAAGAGATGTTTTTCAACATCTCTTTTATTGTTTAAACGACATCTTTTGTTAAAAAAAGGGCTGAAAGAAGCATCATCATTATTCAAGGTACTTCGCACCATGTTATTATCAGGGCTCTTTCACAGCAGCAGTTTCCAAGAGCTTATTTCTTATAAAGAAAATACATTAAATCTTTTATAATTAAAGAATCCTAGGAATAGGAAAATGAAAAAAACTGCGGACGTAAAGTATACCGCTCCACTGGAGCTTCCTTTCCAACTGGATTTATTTGCTATAAATATTTTGCTCCGACGGAGCAGACAAGGCATATTTATCTAAATAAAAACAGAAAAGAAACCTCTTCTCTTTTTATATCCCAGAGGGATAAAATATTTATAGAAATGGTTAATGCACAAAAAAGAGCTCCATATAGGCGAAATATGGCGCTCTATTAGAAACAATTACCTAAATAAAAAGCCCTGATTATTCAGGGCTTTGTTCTTTTTGCATATTTTGCTCCAACGGAGCAGACAAGGCATATTATCTAAATAAAAACAGAAAAGAAACCTCTTCTCTTTTTATATCCCAGAGGGATAAAATATTTATAGAAATGGTTAATGCACAGAAAAGAGCTCCATATAGGCGAAATATGACGCTCCATTAAAAAACAATTACCCAAATAAAAAGCCCTGATTATTCAGGACTTTGTTCTTTTTGCATATTTAGTAGATATGCCATATTCTTGATCACGTGATCGTGTTTTTTTACAAACGGATTTTCCTCGTTCCAAACATATCCTGCCAATACCGAACATATCTTTTCCTTCACATCCGGGTTTTCCGGCTGGTGAAAAAATAAAGTCTGAAGATTTCCTGTGTACCATTCCTGTACATAAGTGGTGAAAACTGCAATACCGCGTTTCATATATTGTGTAAATTCAACTTCCCAATCTACAGCGATTCCTTGTGATTCTTTAAGGTACAATTTTGCTGCCAACATTCCGGATTCAGTTGCAAAAGCAACACCAGATGAGAAAACAGGATCTAAAAATTCCGAACTGTTACCCGTCAAAGCAAAACCATCACCGTACATTCTTTTTACCGCTCGTGAATAATTTTCAAGTTTTACCGGTTCAAACAAAAATTCTGTTCCTTTAAATCTTTTGATATAATAATCGGATTTCTGAATGGCATTTTTTAAAGCCTCGGCATTATCTTTATTTTCTGAAAGCGAATTAATAAAATCGGTTGGCCCTACCACTCCTAAACTAGTATTTCCGTTAGAGAAAGGAATTACCCATAACCAGACTTCGGTTTCCAGAATATCAAATGAAATTTGAGTTCCTTCTTCACCTTCTTCCCTATTAATATCTTTTACGTGTGTAAATATCGAAGAATGCGGATCTAATTTTGAAGGGGTATCCAAATCTAAAAGTCTTGGCAAAACACGTCCGTATCCACTGGAATCAATAATGAATTTAGCATGGATTTCTTTTAGATTTCCATCCTTATCTTTTACAATTGTTTTAGAGTTTTTACCCTCAAAAGACACTTCGAGTACCTCTGTTTCAAATTCCAGATCAATCCCTTTTCTAAGTACTTCCTGTGCCATCGTATGATCAAAATCTGCACGCGGCACCTGCCAGGTCCAGTCCCAGCCTTCGCCAAATTTTTTACTGAAATCAAATACACAAATCTCTTCTCCTCTGATAAAACGAGCACCAAGTTTTTTCTCAAAATTCATAGTATCCAGACTCTCAAAAAGCTCAGCCTCAGCAAAATGATCCATTACTCGCGGAATAAGACTTTCCCCTACCACAAGCCTCGGAAACCTCGTTTTTTCAACTACTTTTATCTTAATATTATTTTTATGAAGATACGATGCCGAGACACATCCTGATGGTCCTGCGCCAATGACTAAAACATCAACAAACTCCTTTATCATATTAAAATTATTATCAATTATTAACCTACATTTGCCATCATCAAAATAACTACATTTATTTTGATAAATAAAATTAAATTAGCACAATCAAAACCAGTTTAATGAATACAATTAATGAATATTTAAGTTTAGCAGAATTCGAATCTATTATATTTTCAAACAACAAAGTTTCGATAAGCGATGCTGTTTTAAACAGAGTGAATGAAAGCTTCAATTTCCTAAAAGAATTTTCAGGAAACAAAGTAATATATGGCGTAAACACTGGTTTTGGACCAATGGCTCAATATAGAATTAAAGAATCTGACCAGATACAATTACAATACAATTTAATTAGAAGCCACTCTTCAGGAACAGGAAAACCTTTGAGTCCTGTTTGTGCAAAAGCAGCGATACTGGCTCGTTTAAATACTTTATCATTAGGAAATTCAGGTGTTCATCCTTCTGTAATTCACCTAATGGCAGAACTAATCAACAAAGATATTACTCCTCTTATTTTTGAACACGGTGGTGTAGGTGCCAGCGGAGATTTGGTACAATTGTCACACCTGGCTTTGGTTTTAATTGGTGAAGGCGAAGTTTTTTACAAAGGAGACAGAAGACCAACTTCTGAAGTTTTTGAAATCGAAGGTTTAAAACCTATCCAGGTAGAAATCAGAGAAGGTCTGGCTTTAATAAACGGAACTTCTGTAATGACCGGAATTGGGGTTGTAAATGTACATCATGCCAATAAATTATTAGACTGGTCTCTAAAATGTTCCTGTGCAATTAACGAATTGGTTCAGGCATACGACGATCACTTCTCTGAAGAATTAAACCAAACCAAACGTCACAAAGGGCAACAGGAAGTAGCCTCAAGAATGAGACAAAATCTTTCCGACAGTACCTTAATCCGTAAAAGAGAAGACCACTTATATTCTGGAGAAAACACCGAAGAAATCTTTAAAGAAAAAGTTCAGGAATACTATTCGTTGCGTTGCGTACCTCAAATTTTAGGTCCGGTTTTAGAAACAATTAATAACGTTGCTTCTATTCTCGAAGACGAATTTAACTCCGCAAACGACAATCCTATTATAGATGTAAAAAACAAACACGTTTATCACGGAGGAAACTTCCATGGTGATTATATTTCGCTTGAAATGGATAAACTGAAAATTGTTATTACCAAACTGACCATGTTAGCTGAACGTCAGCTGAATTATTTATTGAATTCAAAAATCAACGAAATTCTTCCTCCGTTTGTCAACTTAGGAACTTTAGGATTTAATTTCGGAATGCAGGGGGTACAGTTTACTGCCACCTCAACAACTGCCGAAAGCCAAATGTTGTCTAACCCAATGTACGTTCACAGTATTCCGAACAACAACGACAATCAGGATATTGTAAGTATGGGAACCAATGCAGCCGTTATTACTTCAAAAGTGATCGAAAACTCTTTCGAAGTTTTAAGTATCGAAATGATTACCATTGTTCAGGCAATAGATTATTTAGGACAAAAAGATAAAATTTCATCTGTTACCAAAAAATGGTATGACGATGTTCGAAACATCATTCCTGAGTTTAAAGAAGATCAGGTCATGTATCCTTTTGTTCAAAAAGTAAAAGATTACCTGATTCACAGTTAATACTTATTTTTACATTATTAATATTGAACCTTTAAAATCATGAAAAAGACACTTATTTTTTTATTTGCATTCACTATTCAATTTGTTAATAGTCAGGAACTGGCTTTAGTTAAAAAAGATTCTAAAATTGGATACATCTCCAAAGACGGAAACTTTAAAATTGAGCCTCAGTACAAATCAGCAAAAAGCTTTTCTGAGGGACTGGCAGCTGTAGAAAACAATGGAAAATGGGGGTTTATAGATGCTAAAGGCGCATGGGTAATTCCTGCTGATTTTAAGAATGTAAAAGATTTCAACAGCGGAATTGCAATTGTTCAAAAAGACAAGGATTGGGTTTATATTAATACAAAAGGTGAAATCCAGAAAGCTCCTTTTTCAGAAAAACTTTTTGACTTTGAAGATGGCGTAGCATTTATCAGACAAAGCGGTAAGGTAGGATTAATCAATTCGAAAATGGCCGTTGTTCTAGAACCAAAATACGATCAAATCAAATCTTTTGAAAACGGTTTTGCAAGAGTTGAAAACAATAAAAAATGGGGAATTATTAATACTGCCGGTAAAGAAGTGATTGAGCCTGTTTACGAGGAAATAGGTAATTATTTCAAAAATACAAGCTGGGCAAGAAAAGATAAAAGCTTTGGAATTGTTAGCTCCGGAACTTTTATTCCGGTTGATGGAGCTGAAAAAATCTGGGATTTTGACACTCAGGATCTGACCTATGCCAGAAAAAATGGTAAGGTTGGGTTTATTGACTTAAAAGGAAATTGGGTGATTACCCCGATATACGACAAAGTAAAAGCGTTCTCAAAAAACTTAGCTCCGGTTTGTGTAGGTTCAAAATGGGGGTTTATCAATCCGAAAGCAGAATTTGTAATTGAACCTACTTACAGCGACGCCGAAGTTTTTAGTCCGGACGGACTGGCTCCGGTAAAAGAAAAAAACTGGGGATTCATCAATCAAACCGGAAAATTGGTTATTCCAACGCAATACGGTATCACGGCAAACGGATTTGTCATTGCGTTATTTGTAAAACAAGACAAAGGTTTTATTGATGGTGTGGCACGAGTAAAAAACGAAGGGAAATGGGGATTTCTTAAACCAGACGGAACCGTGTTAGGCAACCAATGGTTTGAAAATGCCGAACTATTTTCGCAATCAGGAGAAAGAAACAGCACAGCCGAAGTCGCTGCTGAAAAACCAAAAGCAGAAACAAAAACTGCAGCGAAGTCAGAAACAAAAGCGGCTACAAAATCGGCAGCCAAAAAGAAGAAATAAAACCTATTAATCAATACTAAATAAGCTCTGAATATGAAATTGTTAATCGAAAAACAATACCATACCGAGCGACTAAAAAATAAATTCTGAATATGAAATGTGTATTAGTAACTGGCGGTTCACGAGGAATTGGAAGTGCTATTTGTAAAAAATTAGCCGTTGATGCAAATTATCATATCCTGATTAACTACCACTCGAATAAAACAGCTGCTGAAGCAACACTTCAGGAAATACAAAAATTAGGAGCAACAGGTGAAATCTTAGGTTTCGATGTTTCCAATTTTGAAGAGGTACAAAAAACGTTAACACAATGGCAGGAAGCTAACCCTGAAGCTATTGTAGAAGCTATCGTCAACAACGCGGGAATTACAAAAGACGGTCTTTTTATGTGGATGACTCCCGAAGACTGGAACGGTGTAGTAAACACGAGTTTAAACGGATTTTTTAATGTAACGCAGTTTTTTATCCAAAAAATGCTACGCAATAAATATGGCCGAATTGTTAATATGGTTTCTGTTTCGGGTGTAAAAGGAACAGCCGGACAAACCAATTATTCGGCAGCAAAAGGTGCAATTGTTGCAGCCACAAAAGCATTGGCTCAGGAAGTTGCTAAACGAAACATTACTGTAAATGCAGTCGCTCCTGGTTTTATCAAAACAGATATGACAAGCCAATTGGACGAAAAAGAATTACTAAAATTAATTCCGGCAAGCCGTTTTGGTGAAGCTGAGGAAGTTGCAGATTTGGTAAGCTTTTTGATTTCAAAAAAATCAAGTTACATTACAGGAGAAATTATAAATATAAACGGAGGAATTTATTCTTAGAAAATATTTTAAACACATAGAAACATAGATTTTTATGTACAAAGAGTACAAAAAAGAAATAGATTTCTTTCACATAGATCGCTATGTGTATTTCAAATAAGTGAAACGCCTATTTTGAATTTACAAAAGCTATGTTCCTATGTGTTAAAAATTGCAAGTAACAGATAAAAATTACTTTTAAAGACGATGAATAAGAGAGTTGTAATTACTGGGATGGGAATTTATTCTTGTATCGGAACTTCTTTAGATGAAGTAAAGGAATCTTTATACAACGGAAAATCTGGTATTCAGTTTGATTCTGAAAGAAAAGAATTTGGTTTTCAATCTGCCCTAACGGGAATGGTTCCGAAAGCTGATTTAAAAAATTTATTAACCCGAAGACAGCGTATGAGTATTGGTGAAGAAACCGAATATGCTTATATGGCTACTATCGAAGCATTGAAAAATGCGAATATTGATGACACTTTTTTTGATAATCGCGAAGTGGGTATTATGTACGGAAATGACAGTGTCTCGAAAGCTGTTATTGACGCTAATGATATTGTACGAGAAAAAAAAGACACTGCCTTAATAGGCTCGGGAGCTATTTTTAAATCGATGAATTCAACGGTTACAATGAATTTATCAACGATTTTTAAACTTCGTGGTATCAATCTTACCATAAGTGCAGCCTGTGCCAGTGGATCACACTCTATAGGTCTCGCTTATTTTTTAATAAAAAGCGGATTCCAGGATATTATCATTTGCGGAGGCGCGCAGGAAATCAACAAATATGCCATGAGCAGTTTTGATGGTTTGGGTGTTTTTTCGGCCAGAGAAAACGAACCCGAAAAAGCTTCCCGCCCTTTTGACAAGGATCGCGACGGATTAATTCCAAGTGGTGGCGGTGCAACGTTAATTCTGGAAAGCTACGAATCAGCAATTGCCAGAGGTGCTACCATTATTGCCGAAGTTGCCGGTTACGGATTCTCTTCAAATGGCGGACATATCTCAACTCCCAATGTCGAGGGCCCGTCTATAGCCATGCAGCGAGCGCTTGATGATGCACAACTAAAAGCAACCGATGTTGATTATATAAATGCTCATGCAACCTCAACTCCGGTGGGGGACGGAAATGAAGCCAAGGCGATCTTTGAGGTTTTTGGAGAGAAAAATCCGTATGTAAGTTCTACCAAATCAATGACAGGTCACGAATGCTGGATGGCCGGAGCAAGTGAGGTAATTTACTCTATCTTAATGATGCAGCACGATTTCATTGCCCCAAACATCAATTTAGAGAATCCAGACGAAGATGCTGCTAAATTAAATTTGGTCAAAACTACTTTAAACAAAAAATTTGACATATTTTTGTCCAATTCCTTCGGGTTCGGAGGAACCAACTCTGCGTTGGTGGTTAAAAAGTTTAAATTGAACGATGAATAAAGAAGAGATTATAGCAAGAATTAATGGTTTTTTGGTTGATGAATTTGAAGTAGACAATGATGATATTGAACCAGATGCTAATTTAAAAGATACACTTGGATTAGATAGTTTAGATTATGTAGACTTAGTAGTCTCAATCGAAGCTAACTTTGGTGTAAAACTGGTAGAAGTTGATTTTGTTGGAATTGCTACTTTTCAGAATTTCTATGACCTTATCGAAACCAAACTAAAAGCTAAAGCTGTTTAATGAGTCAATGGGATGGCAAATCAAAAGGTACAGTTTTAGGCTATAGAATATTCGTTTTTTTAATACAAAAAGCGGGTGTTAAGGCTGCTTATGTCCTGCTTTATTTTGTTGCTTCGTATTACTTTTTGTTTTTAAAAAAAAGCAACAAAGCCATTTTCTATTACTTTAAAGAAAGGCTGCAGTATTCCTGGTTCAAATCTAAAAAAATGGTTTTCAAAAGTTATTACACTTTTGGACAAACCATCATTGATAAAATCTCGATTTCGGCAGGAATGCGAAATAAGTTCACTTATGAATTTGACGGAATTGAGATCCTGAAAAAGCTTTTGGCTGAAAAAAAAGGAGGTGTTTTGATTAGTGCCCATGTTGGAAATTTTGAAATTGCCGAACATTTCCTTGGTGATATCGATCTCAATTTTCAAATCAATCTGGTTACTACTGATCTGGAACATTCTTCCATAAAAAAGTACCTGGAAAGCGTTACTCAAAAACCTACCGTAAAATTCATCATTATCAAAGAGGATCTTTCTCATATCTTTGAGATCAATGCTGCATTGGCCAATAACGAATTGGTTTGTTTTACCGGTGACCGCTACTTTGAAGGCACAAAATCTCTTTCGGAAAAAATATTGGGTCAGGAAGCTCATTTTCCGGCAGGTCCGTTTTTAATTGCTTCAAGATTAAAAGTTCCTGTTGTTTTTGTGTATGTCATGAAAGAACCCAATTTACATTATCATTTGTACGCAAGAGAAGCTGCCGTGAAACATCGTGATGAAAAAGGCTTACTGAAAGAATATGTACAAAGCGTTGAAACTATTCTGCAAAAATATCCTTTGCAATGGTTCAATTATTTCGATTTCTGGAATGATTTGAGATAAGACTTAAAGGATCTCAGCATCTCGCAAAGACGATTCGTTTAAACAAGAAAATTCGTTTAAATAAATTTACTTATTTTTGTTCGCAACCAAAGTAAGTAAACCTCCATGAAAAACGTTCTCGTTATTTATTATACGCAGTCTGGACAACTGGGAACAATCGCACAAAACATTGCAAAACCGTTCCTAAATTCAGAAGAAATAAATGTAACTTTTCACGAAATACAACTGCAGCAACCCTTTCCTTTTCCATGGAATAAAGCTGCCTTTTTTGATGCTTTCCCGGAATCATTTCTACAAATTCCAACCGAATTAAAACCCCTTCCGGAAGAAATTCTAAACACAAAATACGATTTGGTATTATTTCATTATCAGGTTTGGTATTTATCTCCTTCCATTCCTATAAATTCCTTTCTAAAAAGCGCCGATGCTAAAAAAATACTAAACAACACCCCTGTCATCACCATCAGCGGCTCTCGCAATATGTGGATTATGGCACAGGAAAAAATCAAAGTTTTACTAAAAGAGTCCAATGCTGAGTTAGTTGGAAACGTTGCTTTAGTAGATCGTGTTGGAAATTTAATCAGTGTAATCACGATTGTAGAATGGATGTTTTCTGGCGTTAAGAAAAAATATCTTGGCATTTTTCCGTTACCGGGAGTATCGGAGAAAGACATACAGGAGTCGGATAAATTTGGAGAAGTGATCCTTTCTGAATTCAATCAAAATCAATTACAACATTTACAACCCAAACTGGTTGCTATTGACGCCGTTAAAATCAGCCCCTATCTGGTAACCGTTGATAAAACCGCAAATAAAATTTTTAATAAATGGTCGAATCTGATTTATAAAAATCAAAAAAACAGAAAAATGCTTCTTAAAGTATTTAATGTTTATTTATTCCTGGCAATATGGTTAATCTCGCCAATAGTGTATATATTGCACCTTATTACCTACCCCTTTAAGTTAAAAACCATAAAAAGAGAAACTCAATATTATCAAGGAGTTTAGAAGACGAAATTAGATTATGTTTGAAGTATATATTACCAAAGCCGCAAAGTATTTGCCAAATGAAGCCATTTCTAATGACGAGATGGAAAGCTATTTAGGCCTCATTAATGATGCTGCTTCTAAAGCAAGACGCATTATTTTGCGCAATAATAAAATTACAAGCCGTTATTACGCTATAGACAAATCCGGGAAAAGCACCCATAACAACGCCGAGTTAACGCGAAATGCAATCGTGCAGTTGTTCGACGAAAACTTTACAGCACAGGACCTTGAAGTACTTTCGTGCGGAACCTCAACTCCTGATATCTTCCTGCCTTCACATGCTGCAATGGTACACGGTTTATTAAAAAACAAATCTGTAGAACTAAATTCGTCAACAGGGGTTTGCTGTGCGGGTATGAATTCTTTAAAATTTGGTTTCCTGTCTATAAAATCAGGGAACTCAAAAAATGCCATTTGCACAGGATCTGAAAAAGTTTCAACCTGGCTAAATGCCCAAATGTATAACCACGAAGCTGCCAATCTGAAAAATCTGGAAGAACAGCCTATCATTGCATTCAAAAAAGATTTTTTACGCTGGATGTTGTCTGATGGAGCGGGAGCATTTTTACTAGAGAACCAACCAAAAGGACCTGTCTCTTTAAAAATTGAATGGATGGAAGCCTTTTCCTATGCTTACGAATTAGAAACCTGTATGTATGCCGGTGGTGATAAATTAGAAAATGGCGAGATCAAAGCCTGGAGCGATTATGCACCGGAGCAATGGTTAAACGAATCGGTTTTTGCCATCAAACAGGATGTAAAATTACTGGATGAATTTATTCTTTCTAAAGGAGCGGAGAGCATGAAAGAGGCTATGGATAAAAACAGCATCACCTCCGATCAGATTGATTATTTTATTCCTCATGTTTCTTCTAACTTTTTTGTGGAAGGACTAAAAAAAGGACTAACCGAGAAAGGAATCGGGATGGCCGATGAAAAATGGTTCATGAATCTTTCAAGAGTAGGGAATGTTGGTTCAGCCTCTATTTACTTAGCTTTGGAAGAATTAATGAATTCAGGAAATTTAAAAAAGGGAGATCGTATTCTATTGTCTGTTCCTGAGAGCGGAAGATTCTCCTTTGCTTATGCTTATTTAACCGTTTGCTAATGGAAACAAGTTTACTTTTAGAGAAAGACGCTGTCGAGAATTTATTACCGCAAAAGTTTCCTTTTGTAATGGTAGATAAAATGTATTCGTTTACCGAAACCTCATTGGTCGCAGGTTTAAAAATTCAAAACGATAATGTTTTTTCTGACAACGATACTTTTTTAGAAGCAGGTTTAATCGAGCACATGGCACAGTCTGTGGCGTTGCACACAGGTTACCAGTTTTTCCTGAAAAACGAAACGGCCCCAACGGGTTACATTGGTTCGATCAAAGAAATTGAAATCAAAAAATTGCCAAAAGTCAATGATACGATTCAATCTACCATAACTATTTTACAGGAGTTTGCCGGAATTACGCTGGTAGACATTGTAACTTATCTGAATAATGAAGAAATTGCGAACGGACAAATGAAGACCGTTTTAGCCAAATAATATATTAGGTATGAAAACCGGAGTTGACATACAAAACTATTTACCCCACCGAGCACCGTTGCTTATGGTGGATTTAATTTTGGATATAGATTCCAGTTTTGTAAAAACCACATTTTTGATCCGGGAAGATAATATTTTTGTTGAAAACGACATTTTTATTGAAGCCGGGTTAATTGAAAACACCGCACAAACCTGTTCGTCTATTGTAGGCAAAAAATATTTTTTTGACGAAGACGGAACAGAAAATGAGAACGTAAATGTATTGGGCTTTATTAGTGCAATAAAAAACCTGAAAATACATACACTGCCAAAAGTAGGTGATACTATTATTACCAAAGCCAATCTGGTTTCAAAATTTGCAGGCGACGATTATACGCTATGTACCATGAGCTGCGAGAGTCTGCTTGCTGACAAAATACTTTTAGAATGCGAAATTAATTTGTTCATTCAAAAGACGATTTCAGTTGAAGAATAATTAAATGGATACAAAAAAACCGCTTAATCATTTACTAATTCGAATAGGAATTTTAATATTGCTACTTATTGTTGTTTTTATAATAAACTCCGATGAATTAGCTTTCTTTTTAAGTCAAGCTTACTGTCTATTTTTGTTGTTAGAAATGATTTATTTTTTTGTTAAAAAAAAGAAAAATTTAGCCCTCATAAATCTCACTTTATTAATTATAATCGAAATATTACCCATTTTAGTTTTTATACGATTAATGATATAGATTAAAAATAACCGTCATGGAAAAAGAAAATGTACCACAAGACAAAGGCAATCTCACCAAAAACAATCTCAAAGAACTGCTTTATGCCACCGATGAAAATGGCGACTATACCACAACCTTAAGCACTGGTTGGGAGCCTAAAACCATCGCATTATCCAATTCTATCGATGAAATAAACGAACGAATTGCCGAAGCAAAACTACAGGTAAAAACTGGAGAAGTAAGTCCGATTTGTTATTATATGGAACTCAACAAAATGGATCTTACTATTTTATCCAGTTATGTTGGAATGTGGAAATGGCGCGTAAAAAGACATTTTAAACCCACTGTTTTTGCCAAGTTAAACAACTCTGTTTTACAGAAATATGCCGATGCTTTTGAAATTTCAATTGCTGAATTAAAAAATATTAAAACCGCGTAATGCAAACTAATTTTACACATCATCAATCTGCTCATTGCGAAAATGGAGTGGCTTCGAATTTGTTAAAAAACAACGGACTAAATATCAGCGAGCCGATGGTTTTTGGTATTGGTTCCGGACTTTTCTTCGTATACCTGCCGTTTATAAAAGTAAATCATGCTCCCGCAATTAGTTACAGAACTTTGCCTGGACAGATCTTTAACAAACTGGCGAGCCGTTTAAACTTAAAAATAAAAAGACAAAAATTTTCTTCAACAACAAATGCTAATAAGGCTTTGGACGAAAATTTAAAGAACAATATCCCAACCGGATTACAAGTTGGCGTGTATCATTTGAGTTATTTCCCTGATGAATACCGCTTTCATTTTAACGCACATAATTTAGTCGTTTACGGAAAAACCGAAACCGATTATCTTGTTAGCGATCCTGTTATGGAAACGGTTACTACCCTGACACATGACGAACTCGACAAGGTGCGTTTTGCCAAAGGTGCTTTTGCTCCAAGAGGCCAAATGTACTATCCGATTCAAATTCCGAAAGACGTCGATTTGAAAAGCGCCATTATCAAAGGAATCAAAAATACTTGCCGCGATATGTTGGCTCCCATGCCTATTATTGGGGTACGCGGGATCAAATTTGTTTCAAAGCAAATTAGAAAATGGCCTGTAAAACATGGCACTAAAAAAGCCAATCATTATTTGGCACAAGTGGTCCGTATGCAGGAAGAAATTGGTACAGGTGGCGGAGGTTTCCGATTTATCTATGCCGCATTTTTACAAGAAGCTTCGGTTATTTTAAATAATGAAGAATTAAAATCTCTTTCAAAAGAGATGACACAGATTGGAGATTCATGGCGTGATTTTGCCGTTGAAGCCTCAAGAATTTACAAAAACAGAAGCGCCAAAGAAGATGTCTACAATACAATTGCCGATGAACTTCTGGACATTGCCAATCGTGAAGAAATCTTTTTCAAAAAACTAAAAAAAGCTATTAGCTAAAAATATTTTGCAATCCATTATAAAAATAGAATCCCTTTCGAAAAAGTACAAAAATGCAGATCTGTATTCTTTGAACGATGTTTCGCTGGAGATTAGTGAAGGTCAGATTTTTGGGTTACTAGGACCGAATGGTGCCGGAAAAACCACTTTAATCTCTATGCTTTGCGGACTAATAAAACCAACCTCTGGGCATTTCACGATCGACGGGCTAAATTATACCCATCATTCCTCCAAAATCAAAAAAATCATTGGTGTTGTCCCTCAGGAATATGCTTTGTACCCTACACTAACGGCCCGAGAAAATTTACATTATTTCGGAAGCATGTACGGACTAAAAGGCAATTATCTAAAAGACAAAGTCATTGAAACTTTAGATCTTTTAGGATTATTAAAATTTGCCGACAAGCGTATCGAAACTTTTTCAGGCGGTATGAAACGCAGAGTCAATTTGATTGCGGGAATTTTACACAATCCCAAAGTTTTGTTTTTAGATGAACCAACCGTTGGTGTTGATGTACAGTCTAAAAATGCCATTATTGACTATCTGAAACTCTTAAATCAAAACGGAACAACCATTATATATACCTCACATCATTTGGCAGAAGCAGAAGATTTCTGTACCAACATTGCCATTTTAGACCGCGGCAAAATTTACGCTCAGGGTACACCTTTAAGCCTAATTGCTTCTACTGAAGAAGCCCGCAACCTTGAAGAAGTTTTTATTTCATTAACCGGTAAAGACTTTAGAGATGGTATATAAAATTTGGATGTCAATCGTAAAAGAATTCCTCCTGCTCAAACGAGATTTAGGCGGTTTAATCATTTTATTCATCATGCCTTTGGTTCTGGTGATTACAGTAACCCTAATTCAGGACAGTACTTTTAAAACCGTTAGTGACACCAAAATTCAGATTTTGCTGGTTGATAACGATAAAGGTTCAGTGTCTAAAACTGTTTTTGATAATCTGGAAAAAAGTCAGCTTTTTAGTGTGGTCACACAAATTGATAATAAACCCATTACCGAAGAAACGGCTAAAGAAGCGGTTTACAAAGGTAAATTTCAACTGGCGATTGTAATCCCGGAAAAACTAAGTGTTGATCTGCAAACCAAAATTGATCAGAATGTCGAAAACATTGTGAGCAAAATGGGGTTAACAGAAACAGATACCTCGGCTCAAGCCAAAAAACCAAAAGTAATTAAAGAAAAAGAAGTCAAATTGTATTTTGATCCGGCAGTTCAAATGAGCTTCAAAAATGCTGTGATGAGCTCCATCGATAAGATGATTTCTCAAATCGAGACAAAATCCATTTATACGACTTTTCAAAATCAACTGGGAGAAGGAAATGCCGAATTTGAGCAAAAAAGCTTTATCACGTTCAAAGAAATCATTCCAAAAATAAACAACAAAGAAGTACGCCCTAATTCTGTACAGCACAATGTTCCGGCCTGGACACTTTTTGCCATATTTTTTATTGTGATTCCGTTGTCCATCAATATAGTAAAAGAAAAATCGCAGGGAACATTTGTTCGATTATTGACCAATCCGGTTTCTAATATTGTGGTTATTATTGGTAAAACCATTACCTATTCTGCCATTTGTATGATACAGTTTTACATGATGGTGGCCGTGGCAATCTTTTTATTTCCACATATTGGTTTGCCTCCTTTAAATGTCGAAGGCCATTTGTTCTTAATGAGTGTGGTAGCCTTATTTTCAGGTTTTGCAGCCATTGGCTTTGGAATTTTATTGGGAACTATCGCGAGCACACAAGAACAGTCAGCTCCATTTGGCGCCACAAGCGTTATTATTCTGGCTGCTATTGGCGGAATCTGGGTTCCCGTTTTTGCAATGCCGGGCATCATGCAGCTTATTGCTAAATCATCACCTATGAACTGGGGATTAGAAGCTTTCTATGATGTTTTACTCCGCAACGTATCTTTCCTTGAAATCATCCCAAAAATAAGTTTGCTATTTTTGTTCTTCATTATCACAACATCCATTGCATTATTCTATGACAAAAAGAAAAGAACAGTTTAACGAAGCAACCGAACTAACCGTTTCACATGAAATCAGAATTCGTTTTAACGAAACGGATCCGCTTGGAATCGTTTGGCACGGCAATTATATCACCTATTTTGAAGATGGACGTGAAGCGTTTGGCCGTCAACACGGACTTACCTATTTGGATATTGCCAAAACAGGCTACACAACTCCAATCGTAAAATCAAAATGCGAACACAAATTGTCTTTGCGTTATGGTGATGTCGTAACAATAGAAACTACAGTCATTGACACACCCGCTGCAAAAATGATCTATCGTTTTAAAATACTGGATGATAAAGGTGAGGTGGCCTGCACCGGAGAAACCGTTCAGGTTTTTTTAGATCAGGACGGAAATCTAATGTTGACGAATCCTCCTTTTTATGAAGAATGGAAAAAGAAAGTTGGATTGTTGAAATAAAACACGAATTGCACGAATTGACACAAATTAAAAAAACAACAAACTGTGTAAATCTGCTTAATCTGTTAAATCTGCGTGTCCTAAAAAATACGCCGGAATAAAATCATAAAATGTTGAAAGAAATATACATTACACAAACCAACTGCATCACACCATTAGGTTTTGATGTCAAATCAAATGTTGAAGCAATTCTTCGCGGTGATTCGGGCATTCAGCTAAATAATGACATTTCTTTGATGCCGGTTCCGTTTTATGGTTCGGTAATTCATGATGAAAAAATAAACAGTGCCTTTGCAAAAATCAGCACTGAAACAAAATACTCCCGCTTGGAGAAAATGATGATTCTGGCTTTAGAACCTATTATCAAAAATGCAGCGGTTCAATTAGATTCAAAAACGGCTTTTATACTTTCGACCACAAAAGGAAATGTAACCGCTTTAAAAGATAATTCAGAAGAAAGTTTTTTTAACGCACATTTAGATGTTCTGGCAAAAAATATTGCCACTTTTTTCGGATTTCAAACACAGCCCATTGTGGTTTCGAATGCTTGTGTATCCGGAATTTTAGCCATTTCTGTCGCCAAAAGAATGATTCAGTCTGAGTTGTACGACAACATTTTTGTTGTCGCTGGCGACGAAGTTTCAGAATTTGTTTTGTCCGGTTTTAATGCTTTTCAGGCCATGAGCGACTTGCCTTGCAAACCCTATTCTAAAAACAGAACCGGTGTAAGCTTGGGAGAAGCGACGGCAGCAGTGCTAGTTACTGCCGAAACTGCAAATGCCAAAATAAAAGTTATCGGAGACAGTTCGATAAACGATGCCAATCATATTTCGGGTCCTTCACGAACAGGTGAAGGTTTGTTCAGAAGTATTCAAAATGCTTTGAAAGAAGCCCAAATAGAAGTTGACAAAATCGATTATATTTCAGCACACGGAACCGCAACTCCGTTTAATGACGAAATGGAAGCAATTGCCCTAAACCGTTTAGGTCTACAAAATGTTCCAGTCAATAGTCTGAAGGGATTCTACGGTCATACCTTAGGCGCTTCCGGATTATTGGAAACCGTAATTGCTATTGAATCCGTAAATCAAAATATCCTTTTTGAATCAAAAGGTTTTGATGAAATTGGGGTTAGCGAATCTATAAATGTAATTGAGAAAAACGAAGAGGCAACGATTGATTTTTTCCTGAAAACAGCTTCCGGATTTGGCGGTTGTAATACAGCTGTGGTATTTGAAAAGATAAAAGAAGGATAAACACGAATTGCACTAATTTTCACAGATTAATTAGTGTAATTTAAACTCAAAAATCAATTCGTGCTAATTTGTGCAATTAGTGTTAAATTAAAAAAATGACTCAAAAAACTCACATACAATCCTATTGCACCATTGAAAACAACGAAATTGTTTTGAACGGAACTTCTGTTTTCAAAATTGAACCGACCAATTTTGCTGATTTCTCTAAACAGGCCTATCGCAATTTTGACATTCAATACCCGAAGTTTTTCAAGATGGATGCTTTGAGCAAACTGGCTTTTTTAGGAGCTGAACTGCTTTTGAGTCCCATAACTTCAACGAAACAGGAAAACAATATTGCCTTGGTTTTGGCCAATAAATCATCGAGTTTAGATACCGATGTTAAATACCAGGAATCTATCTCCGACAAAGAAAATTACTTTCCAAGTCCTGCGGTTTTTGTTTATACACTGCCAAATATTTGTCTGGGCGAAATAAGTATTCGCCATCAGCTGAAAAGTGAAAATTCTTTCTTTATATTTGATGCCTTTAACACTGAATTTATGTCCAATTATGCTACTATTCTTCTGAATACAAATAAAGCCGACGTGGTTCTTTGTGGCTGGGTAGAATTTTTCAACGACGATTACAAGGCTTTTCTTTGCACGATTAGCAAAGAAGAAAGCGCAAAATATAACAACGAAAATATCAATACATTATATAATAAATAATCATGGAAGCATTAAAAGAAGAATTAAAAAATAAAATCATTACAACTCTTAACCTTGAAGATATCGCAATCGAAGATATTGCAGATAACGACCCTTTGTTTGGAGATGGTTTAGGTTTAGACTCCATTGATGCGCTTGAATTGATCGTAATTTTAGATAAGGATTACGGAATTAAACTAGTTGATCCAAAAGAAGGAAAAACCATCTTTCAATCCATCGAAACTATGGCGGCGTACATTAGCGCAAACAGAACGAAATAGATTTCAGATTTTAGACTTCAGATTTTAGATTTCTTAAACAGAAATATTCGAAATCTGAATAATCGTTTAAAAAATCTAAAATCTAAAAATCTAAAATCTAAAATGACAAAAGGTGTTGCAATAACCGGAATGGGAATTATCTCCTCGATTGGAAATTCAGTCGAAGAAAACTACATTTCATTAATCGAAAATAAAGTTGCGGTAACGCGTATCGAAAACATTGAAACGGTTCACGCTGATATCATTAAAGTAGGAGAAATTAAGAAAACCAATGACGAATTGGTCAAAGAATTAGAACTTACTCCTGATAATAACTTTTCAAGAACCGCCATGATTGGCACTTTTGCAGCAAAACAGGCTATTAAAAATGCCGGAATTACTTCAATAAATGAATTCCGAACCGGACTTATTTCCGCAACAAGTGTGGGCGGAATGGATATGACTGAAAAGCATTATTACGATTATTTCAAACATCCGGAACTTGTGAAATACATTACTTGTCACGATGGCGGTGATGTAGCCGAAAAAATTGCAGAAGAGCTGGGTTTAAAAGGGATTGTTACCACTATAAGTACCGCCTGTTCATCGGCTGCAAACGCAATTATGCTGGGTGCAAGACTGATCAAATCCGGAAAACTGGACCGCGTAATTGTAGGCGGAACCGATGCTCTGGCTAAATTTACGATCAACGGATTCAAAACCCTAATGATCTTATCTGACGATTACAACAAACCTTTTGACAACAACCGAAAAGGACTAAATCTGGGTGAAGCAGCCGCTTTTCTGGTTTTAGAATCTGATGAAGTTGTAAAAAAGCAAAACAAAAAAGTACTGGCTCGTGTTTCGGGTTATGGTAATGCTAATGATGCTTTCCACCAGACGGCTTCTTCAGAAAATGGAGATGGCGCTTACCTTGCCATGAAAAAAGCCTTTGATATTTCTGGTTTAAAACCTAGTGATATCGACTATATCAACGTTCACGGAACAGCAACTCCAAACAATGATTTGTCTGAAGGAAGAGCTCTTCTTCGAATTTACGGAGATGAAAAAGTACCCGATTTTAGTTCGACAAAACCTTTTACGGGACATACTTTGGCCGCTGCGGCAGCCATCGAGGCCGTTTATAGCGTTTTGGCCATTCGGAATAGTGTAGTTTACCCAAATCTGAATTTCGAAACACCAATGGAAGAGTTTGATTTAAAACCGCAAACTTCTTTAAAAAATGCAACTATCGAACATGTTTTGTCCAACTCTTTCGGATTTGGAGGTAACTGTTCAACACTTATATTTTCAAAATGCAATTAAAAAAAACATATATAAATGGAATAGGTTGTATTTCGACTCAAAAAACATTTGATACTGTTTTTTTAGAAGAAGCCGTACACAATCATGACAAGAACGTCCTTGAAATTGTTCCTCCCGTTTACAAAGATTATATTTCTCCGGCCGCCATTAGAAGAATGGCAAAAGGAGTAAAAAACGGAATTGTGGCTTCGGCAATTGCCATGAAAGATGCACAAGTTGAGAATGTTAATGCCATTATTACCGGAACAGGCTTAGGATGTATCGAAGACTCCGAAAAATTCCTGAAAAATATCCTTGATAATAATGAGGAGTTCTTAACCCCAACATCCTTTATTCAATCGACCCATAATACGGTTGGTGCTCAAATTGCACTGTTACAAAAATGCAACGGTTACAATTTTACCTATGTAAACGGAGCTGTTTCTTTTGAATCGGCGCTTTTAGATGCTAAAATGCAAATTGAGGAAGAAGAAGCACAATCAGTTCTTGTGGGTGGAGTTGATGAAAATGGCGATTATACTACTGCCCTTTTTAAATTATCAGGACGTATCAAACAAGACAATCAGCAACCTTACAACCTTTTAGATGCTACTACAAGCGGTGCCGTTTATGGAGAAGGTGCCAGCTTTTTCGTTTTAGAAAATGAACGAAAAGAGACTACCTACGCAGAAGTGCTAGACATTGCGATCGTAAACACCTTGGAGGAGAATGAAGTTGAAACTGAAATTATCTCCTTTTTGAAATCCAATCAATTAGAAGTTTCAGCTATTGATGCTCTGATTTTAGGATTTGACGGTAATGTAGATTTTGAAAATTATTATAAAAATCTGGCAGAAAATGCTTTCGCCCAAACTCCTCAATTGTATTACAAACATTTGAGTGGTGAGTACGATACCGCATCGGCTTTTGCTTTATGGATGGCCTCTAAAATTTTAAAAACACAGGAAATCCCTGAGATCATAAAAGCGAATTCGGTTGAAAAACCGGCTTACAAAACCATTTTATTGTACAATCAGCTCAACGGAAAAAACCATAGTTTTACGTTACTTTCAAGATGATAACGCATAAAAACATTTCGTTATTCTTTCTCTTTTTATTGCTGCTATTGCTTTTTCTAAAGCTGTATATCGCAATTAACTGGGTATGGTTTATCGCAATTGTTTTAATTTGGTTAGGCATAAATGCTGTAGGCTCTTCTATAATTTCTTCTAATTATCATGTAAAAGCATACTGCAGTAATCCTTTGGAAACCGAAAAAAAAATTGCCATTACGTTCGATGACGGACCGGGCATTTTTACTTTAGAAGTTTTAGAATTATTGAAAAAATACAAGGTAAAAGCAACTTTCTTTTGCATAGGAAAAAACATCGAAGCTTATCCTGAAATCATGCGGCAAATTGTAGATGAAGGGCATTTGGTTGGCAATCATTCGTACAGTCATTCTCCTTTTTTTGATTTTTATAATGCTAAAAAAATCACTGGTGAAATTCAGAAAACGGATGCTCTTTTAGAAAAATACACCTCCAAAAAAATAAACTTCTTTCGTCCGCCCTATGGAGTTACAACGCCTTCGATCAGAAGAGCTTTAAAAATAAGCGGTCACAAAGTGATAGGATGGAATATTCGTTCGCTGGATGGCGGAACCAAAAATCAGTCTTTGATTTTCAACCGAATTATAAAACGTATTTCTCCAGGTGGAATTGTACTTTTGCACGACACAGGATCACACTCTGTTTTGGTACTGGAACAGTTTTTGCAATTTTTGCAGCAAAACAATTATAAAGTAATTTCAACCGAAGAACTTTTGAATCTTAAAGCTTATGAAAACTGAACGAGGATGAAACAGATTCGCTTACGCGAAAACGTGGATAAAAAACGGATTTTAACAATTTAATCTGTGAAAATCCTTTAATCTGTGGCAAAATAATATAGCGCAATTCGTAATAAATATGAAAACTAAAATAGCACTCTTAATTTTATTTATCTCAGGCAATTTGTTCGCTCAGGAACAAAAGATGTCTGATACTGAAGTTACCGCTTTCAAGCAGGATGTAAATGTAGTTTCCAAAAAAATCAAAACCCTGAGTACCGATTTTGTTCAATACAAACACTTGGACTTTTTATCGAAAGATATTGAAACTTCGGGAAAGATGATTTTTAAAGAGCCTTCATTGCTGCAATGGCAATACAAAAAACCATACAATTACAGCATTGTTTTTAAAAACGGAAAAATCCTGATTAACGACGAAGGGAAGAAAAGTGCCGTTGATATTGGCAACAGCAAAATCTTTGGCAGAATCAACAAATTAATTGTCGGAAGTGTAAGCGGCAATATGTTTGACGATAAGGAATTTGCGATTTCCTATTTCAAATCAAAAGGACAGAATATAGCGAAGTTTGTTCCTAAAGATGCCACCTTAAAAAAATACATCAAACAAATTGAATTGACTTTCGACAAAGAAGAAGCAACTGTGGTTCAGGTTAAATTATTAGAATCCTCTGAAGATTATACCCGAATTGTACTTAAAAATAAAGTGATCAATGCAAAAATCGACGATTCCGTTTTTAATAATTAATTGCTTCCTTGCGATTGTTTTAGTTTCTTGTAGCTCCGTCACAAAAAACTATACTCCTAAAAAACTAGATCAAACGTCTTACCTGGTTCCTTATTTCGCAGATTCAAAAACCGATTATGTGTATAAAACCAACATTACAGTTTACGGTCATGAAATGTCGGGAATCTTCATCGCCAAAAAGATCAATGACACTACACATCGTATTGTTTTTACTACCGAATTTGGCAACAAATTACTAGACTTTGAAATTTCTGAGACGGACTTTAAAGTCAATTCAATTGTATCCGAACTGGACCGAAAAATCCTGATTCATACACTAAAAGAAGATTTCCGTTTGTTACTAAAAAAGGATTATCTGATTCAGCAACAATTTGAAAACGAATCCGCCGACATTTATAAATCGCCGGATGGAAAGCGTGACAACTATCTTTTTATCTCCAAAAAAGATCACAAATTAGAAAAGGTCGTTCAGTCTTCTAAAACAAAAGAAAAATTTACACTGACATTTAGTTCAGAAAACGATATTTTTGCCGAGAAGATTTTGATTAATCATCAGAATATTAAGTTGAAAATTGAATTAAATTACTTTAAATCAGAATAAAAATTTAAACTAAACCTAAACTTAAATCAAGACCAAAATGAGAAAAATAACCGTAATTGCCTTTGTTTTATTTATTGGAATTATAACGTCAAATGCCCAAGTAAAGGTTAGTCCGGGATTTCGCGGAGGTTTAAATATATCAGATTTAAGTAATATGCCGGAAAATAGCAGTTCAAAATCTGATTTTTATGTTGGTGCATTAATGGCTATAAAATTCAATAAATATTTTACGTTGCAACCGGAATTAAATTATTCGAGACAGGGTGCTGATATTCGTCTGTCTTATTTAGATTTTGACAACAATACTTCCCGTCGCAGAAGTCAGAAAGTCGAAATAAATTATCTTACACTTGGAGCTGTGGCTAAATTTCATTTTAAAGGAAAAGGTTTCCACGTATTAGCCGGCCCATCTATAGATTTTAAAACCAATGATAATTTTGACAAATTTGGTGAGAACCCTGTTGATGTTGACTTTGCTATTGTTGGCGGAGTTGGATATACCCTGCCAAACGGATTAACTTTCGAAGCACGCTTAAAACAAGGATTAGTTGATATTTATGGATATGACAGATATGATTATAATAATGAAAACAGACATTATTACGATGACATTACTTTAAATCAGGTTTTCCAGATAGGTATTAGTTACACTTTCAAAGTAAAATAAATTAAATCATGAACAAAAGAAATTTAGTAATTATCGTATTGGCCTTGTTTACCCTAACAAGTGTACAGGCACAAGTAACATTCAAACCGGGTTTAAGAGCCGGAGCTTCTTTTTCTACATTCTCCAATACCCGTTCAGACTATAGAACTGATTTTTATATAGGAGGTTTTGGTGAAATTAAATTAACTAAAATTTACACTTTACAACCCGAAATCACGTATAGTAAGCAAGGAGCGAGTAATGTTAAAACTTATATCAATTATAATAATGGCAATGATGTTGTTCAAACTAAAAATTTAGAAATCGACTATCTTTCTATTGCTATGGTTAATAAGTTTACTTTAAAAAATGGCTTTCAGTTTCAGGTTGGTCCAACTTTAGACTTTAGATTACGAGACAACTTACTTTATGAAAAAACAGATTTTGACCTGGCTTTTATCATGGGAGTTGGTTATAGATTACCTTCCGGATTGACTTTTGAGGCGCGTTTCAAAAAAGGAATTGTGGATGTTCTTGATAGTGATTATTACGGCAGCAACGGTAACAATAATGATTATTGGTTTAGAGATTATAATACAAATGTTAGTTTTCAAATAGGTGTTTCTTATCCTTTTGGCAAATAAAAAAATATGGTTTTAAAAGATTTTTACACAGTTCTTTCCGAAGAAAAAACAGGAGATTCTAAATATACAATTGCGATTTTGGTCAATGAAAAACATGAAGTTTTCAAAGGTCATTTTCCGGGGAATCCAATTATGCCGGGAGTTTGCATGATCCAGATTATTAAAGAGCTTACAGAGTCAATTACCAAAAGTACTTTGATGATCCAGACGCTTTCAAATGTAAAATTTATGGCATTAATCAATCCCGAAATAAATCCTGAATTGCGTTTAGAACTAGATATCGTTACAACAGAAGAAAATTTGGTTAAGGTGAAAAACACCACTTATTTTAACGACACTGTTGCCCTGAAACTGAGCAATGTGTACAAAAAGATATAACTATGAAACTATTACTGTCATTGCTTTTATGGGTTAATTTTGTCGGTACTCCGGATTTGACCAGCATTAGAAAAATGTATTCTGACGTCACAAAGTCAGAATCGAATGCTAAAGAATTTTCACAAAAACTTGCCGGTGTTTCTAACAACGATGATAAAATTCTGGTAGCCTACAAAGCCGCATCTATTTTGTTGGATTCAAAATATGAAGATCGGTTAAAAAATAAAATGGCCCGTTTTAAAGAAGGTGCCAAATTATTGGAAGCCACTATAAAAAACGATCCGAATAATATTGAAATCCGAATGATTCGACTGAGTATTCAGGAGAACGTTCCCGGAATTACCGGTTATAAAAAAAACATTAAAGAAGACAAAAAATACCTCACGGACCACTACGCTGAGCAAAATGCCACTTTAAAAGAATACCTAAAAGACTTTATTTTACAATCAAAGAGTTTCTCCGAAAAAGAGAGACAATTTGTAAAGTAAACTAAGGAAAAAAATCCCCATGAAACCTACTTTATCACAGCAGGAATTGTTAAGTTCGACTCACTTTTGTGTTATTGTTCCAACGTACAATAATCATAAAACGCTGAGAAGAGTGCTGGATTCTATTTTAGATTTCACTTCAAATATCATTATTGTTAATGATGGCTCGACGGATGAAACTTCTGAAATCCTGAAACACTATTCGCAATTCACCCAGATTCATCATCCTAAAAATCTGGGAAAAGGAAGGGCTTTAAGAAATGGTTTCCGAAAAGCAATCGAGTTGAATTTTGAGTATGCCATTACAATTGATTCAGACGGGCAGCATTTTGCTTCAGATATTCCTAATTTTATTGCTGAGATTCAAAACGAACCCAATTCGTTATTGATAGGAAGCCGCAATATGACACAGGAAAACGTGCCTAAGAAAAGTAGTTTTGGAAATAAATTTTCTAATTTCTGGTTTAAATTTGAAACCGGAATTAAACTTGGCGATACCCAATCAGGTTACAGACTCTATCCTTTGCGACTCATTCCAAAACAATTTTATACCAATAAATTTGAGTTCGAAATTGAAGTAATCGTTCGCTCTGCCTGGAAAGGTGTTGTCGTTAAAAACATTCCGATTCAGATTTTGTACGATCCCGCTGAACGTGTTTCACACTTTCGTCCGTTTAAAGACTTTACACGAATCAGCATCTTAAATACCGTTTTGGTCATTTGGGCATTGCTGTACATCAAACCCAGAGACTTTTTTAGAAAAGCAAAAAAAAAAGGTTTTAAAAAATTCTTTTTGGAAGATATTTTAGAAAGTAGTGATTCCAATTTCAAAAAATCGGCAGCAATTGCTTTGGGCATTTTTATCGGAATTTCTCCTTTTTGGGGGTTCCAAACCATCCTACTTTTAACTTTTGCTACTTTATTTAAGCTTAACAAAGTGATTGCTTTTTTAGCTTCAAATGTGAGTTTTCCGCCTTTCATTCCTTTTGTTATTTACGGATCTTTAAAAATGGGAAGTTACTTTGTTTCAAACGATGTTATGCAAACTGCAAATGGTTCGGTTACACTTGATGATATTCAAAAAAATGCTACACAATATATCGTGGGAAGTCTTATTTTAGCATCCGTTTTAGCGCTCACAGTTGGTTTTATAAGTTATTTACTTTTAACCGCTTTTAGCACTAAAAACAAAACAAAGATTACATAACGTCTTGCCACAGATTGAAAAGGTTTTCATTGTTTTTTTGCCACGAATTTCACAAATTTTCACGAATTAATTTTTAATAAATTGCGGAAACGTAACGAAAAAATGCCACAGATTAAAAGGATTAAATTGATTTTCAATCTATGTCAAGTTACCACTACTTGAACGAAAGTGAACTAGTAAAGCAATTTCACAAGTTTGTACAAATTAATTCGCGAAAATTTGTGAAATTCGTGGCAAACTGGTAACAGCATTTATAATCCTTTTAATCTGTGGCGAAAAAAAGCTATAGCCCAAAAATAATATTAAATACTTATGCATCACTATTTCTACGCCATTCATTTATTTGTAAACCGACGAAAAACTTTATCGGTTGCTTTGGCCATTTTGATGCTCTTCGCTTTTGGTTTTTTTGCCTCTCAAATTAAATTTGAAGAGGACATCACCAAACTGATTCCGACCAACGATAAAGCCGATGCCACGGCAAAAGTGCTCAAGCAGCTTAATTTTGCCGATAAAATTACCGTTATTTTCAAACTCGATAAAAACGGAACCGAAGAAGATTTAAAAGAAATGGCAACTGCTTTTTCAGACAGTGTTGCCCAATCCTGCAAACCTTATGTAACCGGTATTCAGGGGAAAATTGATGAAGAAAATATTCAGGAGACCATTGATTTTGTCTACAACAATCTGCCTCTTTTTCTGGAAAAAAAAGATTATGAAGTCCTCCAAAATAAACTTCAAAAAGACAGTATTGCGGCGACAGTTCAGGGCAATTATAAGTCAATTATCTCTCCGTCCGGATTTATTACAAAAGATTTTATTCTACAAGATCCGCTGGGCATTTCGTTTATCGCTTTAAAAAAATTACAACAATTAAATATTGGCGACGATTTTACACTTGACAATGGTTTTGTCATGACCAAAGACAAAAAGAAACTCCTTCTTTTTATCACCTCAAATCTTCCTTCGAGTGAAACCGAACAGAATACCATTTTTGCCGAAAAACTAAAATCCATTCAGGATAACCTGAATCAAAAATTTAAAACCAAAACTTCAATCCGTTATTTTGGCTCGGCGCTTATTGCCGTGGCAAATGCTGATCAAATCAAAAGCGATATCATTCTGACCACTTCGATCGCAATGTTTACCTTGATGTTGATTTTGATTTTATTCTATCGAAAAGTACTTATTCCTTTAATTATTTTTCTTCCTACACTTTTTGGAGCCTTGTTTGCCGTAGCCTTTTTGTATTTTGTGAAAGAACATATTTCGGCCATTTCACTCGGAATTGGTTCTATTTTGTTGGGAATCACCATTGATTATTCGATTCATATCCTTACACATTACAAACACAACAGCGATGTAAAAACACTGTACAAAGACATTACCATGCCGGTAATTATGAGCAGTTCAACCACGGCCGTTGCTTTCTTATGTCTGCTTTTTGTGAAATCCGATGCGCTGAATGATTTAGGGATTTTCGCTGCCGTTATTGTAATGGCTTCTGCATTTTTCTCTCTTTTAATTGTTCCTCATCTTTACAAACCAAAAGAAAACAATTTTGAACACAAGAAAAATGTGATCGATAAACTCGCTCATTTTTCCTTTCACAACAACAAATTTCTAATCGGTTTTTGTGTTTTAATTACCATTGTTTGTTGTTTTACGTATAAAAATGTAGGATTCAATAACGATTTATCGCAATTGAATTTTATTCCGAAGGAAATAAAAGCTGCTGAAAAAGATCTGGAAGAAAGTACAAATCTTACCTCAAAAACCATTTATGTGGCCTCCTACGGAAATAGTATCGAAGAGGTTTTGCAAAACAACTCAGCCCTGTTTACCGATTTATCAAAAGAGAAACAAAATGGCAAAATATTGAATTTTAGTTCTGTTGGAGGCATCATGCTTTCTCAACAGGAACAACAACAGAAAATCGACCAGTGGAATTCGTTTTGGGACGCCAACAAAAAACAGCTTCTACAAAACGGCCTAATTGCCGAAGGTTTAAAACTTGGATTTAAACCCACAACCTATACTGCCTTTTTTGATCATTTAAACTTTGACTTCAAACCCATTTCGGCACAAGAATACCTGAAAATACAACCTCTACAACTAAAAGAGTTTGTAACCGAAAAAAACGGTTTCTTCACGATTTCTACTCTGGTAAAAGTAAGTCCGGAGCAAAGAGACACTTTTGTAAAATTGGCCACAGCTAAAAAAAACCTGATTGCGATTGATCGCCAGCAAATGAACGAAACGTTTTTCAGTACTTTAAAAACCGATTTTAACTCCCTGGTAAATTATTCATTTGTAGCGGTAATTCTGATTCTTTTTTTCTTTTTCCGAAGACTCGAATTGGTTATCGTAAGCTGTATTCCGATTGCTTTAACCGGAATTGTTACTGCCGGAATAATGGGCATTTTTGGCATTCAGATGAATATCTTCAGCATGATTGTTTGTACACTGATCTTTGGTCACGGTGTTGATTTCAGTATTTTTATGACCAGTGCACTTCAAAAAGAATATACGACGGGAAAAAATGAAATTGCCATTTACCGAACTTCTATAATTCTTGCCGTCATTACCACTATTTTAGGAATTGGTGCCATGATTTTTGCACAACATCCTGCTTTGAGATCTATCTCATCTGTATCTTTAATCGGAGTTTTTGCGGCACTTATTATTACGTTTATTTTCTACCCGATTCTTTTTAAAATATTCATTTCAAACCGTTCCAAAAAAGGAAACCCTCCATTTGTCCTGCGTACTTTTGTTCACGGTGTAATTTCCTTTTTCTACTACGGTCTGGGCGGAATTGTGATGTCGCTTTTTAGCATCACCATTATGCCGATTCTTCCGATAAAAGAGAAAACAAAAATGAAGGCATTCCGTTACGTGATCTCAAAATTCATGAAATCGGTATTGTATTCCAATCCGTTTCTTCGTAAAAAGGTCATTAATAAATTTGGTGAAACCTTTGAAAAACCGGCCATTATCATTGCCAACCATTCTTCATTTATTGACATTCTGGCGATGGGAATGCTTAGCCCTAAAATTATCTTTTTGGTAAGTGACTGGGTGTACAACTCTCCTATTTTTGGCGGTACTGTTCGAAAAGCAGGTTTTTATCCGGTTTCGGAAGGAATCGAAGGCGGAGTTGAACATTTGCGTCAAAAAATAAACGAAGGTTATTCGCTCATGATTTTTCCTGAAGGAACACGTTCAGAGAGCAATCTGGTCAAGCGTTTTCACAAAGGTGCATTTTATCTCGCAGAAGAATTTAATCTGGATATTATTCCTGTAGTTATTCATGGCGCTTCAGAAGCAATTCCAAAAGGTGATTTTGTCATCCATAACAGCCAACTTACGGTTTCAATTTTAGAAAGAATTGCTCCTAATGATCTTTCTTTTGGAAAAAATTATGCCGAGAGAACCAAACAAATGAGTGCTTTTTTCAAAGAAGAATACCGTAAAATTCGTCAGCAGTTAGAAGGCCCTGAATATTTCAAAAAAATGGTTCTGCACAGTTACGATTACAAGGAAATTGAAATTATCAAAAACGTCAAAAGCGATTTAAAAAAGAATCTGGAAACCTACTACAGTTTAAACAAGTATCTTTCGGCGAATGCCAAAATATTGCATTTATCTAATGATTATGGGCAGTTGGATGTGTTGCTAACTTTGCAGGAACCACAACGAAAAATAACTTCCTTTAACAATGATGAAGAAAAACGGGCGGTTTCAAAGACCAACTATTTTTTAAAGAAAAGAAAAATAATTTATCCGGATCAATTAGAAGCTGTACTTGAAAATCAATATGATGTTCTTTTGATTTCTGACGAAAATTATAGCGATGATCCTGAAAAAATCATTTCAAAATTTTCTTCCATAATTTTAATATATTGCCTGCATTATAAAACAAAATTAATGGCCTCCGGTTATGAAATTGTCTCAGAAGAAAAAGGCATTACGATAGTAAAGAAAAAATTAGCATGAAAGAGCAATACGATGTTGTAATTGTTGGCAGCGGACTTGGCGGATTGGTCTCTTCGATTATTCTAGCCAAAGAAGGTTATAGCGTTTGTGTGCTCGAAAAAAACAATCAATACGGTGGAAATCTCCAGACTTTTGTGCGCGACAGAACCATTTTTGATACCGGAATTCACTATATCGGAGGTTTAGGTGAAGGGCAAAATCTCTACAAATATTTTAAGTATTTGGGAATTATGGACCATCTAAATCTTAAAAAATTAGACGATGATGGTTTTGATATTATTTCTTTTGAAGACGATCAAAATGAATATCCTCATGCACAGGGTTATGCCAATTTTACGGCTCAACTCCTACAATTTTTTCCCGAGGAAAAAACCAATATTGAGGAATACTGTAAAAGAATAAAAGCAATTTGCGAATCTTTTCCGCTCTACAATTTAGAATGGGAAGGTAAATACGACAATGAAATTTTAGGCTTAAATGCCAAACAAACGATTGAAGAATGCACCCAAAATGAAAAGCTAAAAGCAGTTCTCGCCGGTTCTAACTTTTTGTATGCCGGAATTGCCGATAAATCACCATTTTATGTTCATGCTCTTTCTGTAAATTCTTATATACAAAGTTCATGGCGATGCATTAACGGCGGAAGTCAGATTACAAAACAACTTTTAAAACAGCTCAAAAAATACGGTGGCGAATTTTACAAATACAAAGAAGTTACCCGTTTTAATGTCGAAGACAAAAAAGTAACTTCGGTAGACATGAAAGACGGAACCCGTGTTTCCGGCTCGTATTTTATTTCCAACATTGAACCCAAAACGACCTTGAAAATGACTGGTGAAGAACACTTCCGAAAATCATTTTACAGTAGAATCCAAAGTCTTGAAGGTGTCATTTCGGCTTTTAGTCTGTATATTGTTTTTAAACCGGAAACTTTTAAATACATCAATCACAACCATTATCATTTTAAGAAAAGCAGCGAAGTCTGGACCTCTCATGATTATGATGATGCTTCCTGGCCAAAAGCTTTTATGGCTTCCATGAATGTCTCAAAAAAGCAGGAAGAATGGGCCGAAGGAATGACTTTTATTACTTATATGAAATACGATGATGTACTTCCGTGGAGCGATACTTTTAATACTACCATTGAAGAAAATGACCGCGGAGAAAGTTATGAAGAATTTAAATCCAGAAAGGCAGCGAAATTTTTAGAAGAGATCGAACTGAAATTTCCGGGTATCAAAGACTGTATTCAATCGGTTCATACCTCGACACCTCTTTCCTATAGGGATTATATTGGAGGTGACAGCGGTAATATGTACGGATATGTTAAAGATTCCAATAATCCGATGAAAACGCTAATTCCGTCAAAAACCAAACTGAATAATTTATATCTTACAGGCCAAAGTATTAACATGCACGGTGTTTTGGGAGTCACCATTGGCGCTGTGGTAACCTGCTCTGAAATTGTTGGAAAAGAATATTTAGTAACCAAAATCAATCAGGCTTCTGAATAAAAAGCTATGAAAAACCGAATTATACTCTTTTTCATTATCGGTTTTTTAACGATGTTAGCATCTTGCGGAACATCAAAATCCATGCGTCACCAACCTGATCTTACTCATTATAACGCAACAAAACCTCACGTAAACAAAATATCAGACAGCGTGTTTGTTTCCGGAAAAAATTCGCTTTTAAAAAACAAACAAGGCCTCTGGGAATTGTATGCCGAAGGTGATCCTCTGGAAATAGGACTCAATACTGGTGCTTTGTCAGATTCTCTTTTAAAAAAGCAGGAGCATATTTTCTTCTCTAAAATACAGGATATTGTTCCTTCAAAATTTCAGCAAAAACTCCTTCGCCATTTTCTCAAATGGTACAATCGAAAACTATATTCAAATGTTCCTGACGAATATCAAACCGAGATTTTTGGCGTTTCACAATATACCTCACGGACTTTTGATAATATAGCACCGCAGTACCAACGCAGTTTATACCTGCATGCCGCACACGATATTGGTCATGCTTTGCAGGATCTGGCTTTGGTAGGCTGTTCTTCTTTTGCTGCCTGGGGAGAGAAGTCGGAAGACGGAAACTTAATCCTGGGACGCAACTTTGATTTTTATGTTAATGATGCTTTCGCAGAAAACAAAATCGTAGCGTTTATCAATCCAAAAGAAGGTCACAAATTTATGATGATTACCTGGCCTGGAATGATTGGTGCCGTTTCCGGAATGAATGAAAAGGGACTAACCGTTACCATTAATGCCGGAAAGTCTAAAATTCCGCTGATCGCCAAAACACCCATTTCGATTCTTACTCGTGAAATATTACAACATGCCAAAAATATAAGCGAAGCAATTATCATTGCCCAAAAAAGAGCCGTTTTTGTATCAGAATCCATAATGGTGGGAAGTGCAGAGGATAACAGAGCCGTTTTAATTGAAGTCACACCTAAAAAAATGGACGTTTACGACATTCCAAACAGCGATCAATTGCTCTGCTCCAATCATTTTCAGGGAGAGGACTTAAAAAACGAGAAACGTAACCAATTCCAGATTGCCAATAGTCATTCCGAATATCGTCTCGAGAAAATGAAAGAACTATTTTCTGAAATTCCAAAAATCAACCCTAAAATTGCCTCTGAAATTCTTCGAAATAAAGAGGGTTTAAACAATATTAGTCTGGGTTATGGCAATGAAAAAGCATTGAACCAGTTGATGGCTCATCACGGTGTTATCTTTAAACCTGCAACAAAAGAGGTTTGGGTATCCGCCAATCCATACCAATTGGGCGAATTTGTCTGCTATAATCTGGATAGCGTTTTTAAAGAAAGAAAAACAGATTCAATTGTTTCGTTTCAGCAAATAAATTTAGACATTCCGAAAGATCCTTTTTTAGAAACCGTTTCCTATAAAAATTATAGGAAATTTAGAACTGAAGATCACAAGATCGATTTGTATCTGAAAAACAAAGAAACGATAAACCCCGAGCTTATCCGCAATTACCAATCGCTAAACCCTGATTATTGGGTTGTGTATTACAAAGCAGGGTTGTACTTTTATCAAAAAAAAGAGTACCGGCTTTCTCAGTCCAATTTTGAAAAAGCTTTAACCAAAGAAATTACAACTGTTCCTGACAAAACAGCGATTGAAAAATATTTAAAAAAAATCAAAAGAAAATTACAATGATTCCATTAATAGAAAAAAATTCTTTAGAAGAAATTAAAATTTTTCAAGAGCAAAAATTAGCGGAACTATTACACTATATCAGTCAAAATTCTCCTTTTTACAAACGTCTTTTTACCGGACAAAATGTTGATCTATCGAAGATTAAAACACTTGAAGATTTACAGCATTTACCCGTAACAACAAAAGAGGATTTACAAGAATACAACGATGATTTTTTATGTGTACCGCAGCATCAAATTATTGATTATGCCTCTACCTCCGGAACTTTAGGCGACCCTGTTACTTTTGGTTTAACCGATTCTGATCTCGATCGTCTGGCTTATAACGAAGCCATTTCGTTTGCCTGTGCCGGAATTGCCGAAGGTGATGTCGTACAACTGATGACTACAATTGACCGAAAGTTTATGGCCGGACTGGCTTATTTTCTGGGATTGCGAAAACTAAAAGTAGGGGTCATTCGGGTTGGTGCTGGAATTCCGGAACTGCAATGGGATTCTATTTTAAAATACAAACCGTCTTACCTGATTACTGTTCCTTCCTTTTTACTAAAGTTAATTGAATATGCCGAAGCACACGGAATTGACTACAACAACTCCAGTATAAAAGGAGCAATTTGTATTGGAGAATCTTTGCGAAATCAGGATTTTTCCATGAATACTTTGTCTAACAAAATCACTGAAAAATGGAATATTAAGTTGTTCTCGACTTATGCTTCCACAGAAATGAGTACTGCTTTTACTGAATGTGAACACGGCGTTGGTGGTCATCACCATCCCGAACTGATCATTGTTGAAGTCTTAGATGAAAATAATATTCCTGTAAAAGAAGGTGAAATTGGCGAATTGACTTTTACCACCTTAGGTATTGAAGCCATGCCTTTACTGCGTTTCAAAACCGGAGACATTGTACAACTCCACAACGGCCCTTGTGCCTGCGGAAGAAATACGTTGCGTGTTGGTCCTGTCGTTGGCCGTAAAAAACAAATGATCAAATACAAGGGCACAACACTTTACCCGCCAGCGATGAATGATGTTTTGAGTGGTTTTGATAATATCGAGAACCATATTATCGAAATCTCTACCAACGATTTAGGAACCGATGAAATCCTGATAAAAATAGCTGTAAAAAATCAAAGTCCGGAATTTTTACAGGAAATAAAAGATCACTTCAGAGCCAAATTAAGAGTAACACCAAAGATTGAGTTCGCCGCAAAAGAAGCTTTGAATCCCTTAGTTTTTAATCCGATGAGCCGAAAACCTATTCGTTTTTTTGATTACCGTTGAGAAGGCTCAAAGGAACAAAGGTTCAGAGGGACAAAGGTTGTCTAAAAAACTAAAAAAACCTTTGAACCTTTGCCACTCTGAACCTTTGAACCTCAATTTGGTACAAATTGAACTAAATGTTGTAATTTTGCAAAAAATATTGAAGATGGTCAAGATTGGCAACATAGAATTACCCGAATTTCCTTTATTACTCGCACCGATGGAAGATGTGAGCGATCCGCCGTTTCGCAGATTGTGTAAAACGCATGGCGCTGACTTAATGTATTCTGAATTTATTTCATCGGAAGGATTAATTCGTGATGCTATCAAAAGTCGAATGAAGCTGGATATTTTTGATTACGAACGTCCGGTTGGAATTCAGATTTTTGGGGGTGATGAAGAAGCAATGGCGCTTTCGTCTAAAATTGTTTCTACTGTTAAACCGGATTTGGTTGATATTAACTTTGGATGTCCGGTAAAAAAAGTAGTTTGTAAAGGTGCAGGAGCTGGAGTTTTGAAAGATGTAGATTTGATGATCCGTTTAACAAAAGCGGTTATCAGAAGTACTGATTTGCCTGTGACTGTGAAAACACGTTTGGGCTGGGATGAAAGCTCTATCAACATTGATGAAGTTGCCGAAAGACTTCAGGATATTGGTGTTCAGGCTTTAACAATTCACGCCAGAACCCGTGCACAGATGTACAAAGGCCACGCCGATTGGTCGCACATTGCACGTGTAAAAAACAACCCGAGAATCACCATGCCTATTTTTGGAAATGGAGACATCGACAGCCCTGAAAAAGCCCTAAAATATAAAAATGAATACGGTATCGACGGAATCATGATTGGTCGTGCCGCGATTGGTTATCCATGGATTTTTAACGAAATAAAACACTATTTTAATACCGGTGAGCACTTACCTGCTCCAACCGTTATTGATCGCGTTGAAGCCGCCAGAAACCATTTAATGTGGTCAATGGAATGGAAAGGTGAGCGTTTGGGAATTGTAGAAATGCGCCGTCATTATACCAATTATTTCAAAGGAATCCATTCGTTTAAAGAATACAAACAAAAACTGGTTACCACAGACGAACCTGAAAATCTTTTCGCCATTATGAAAGAAATCGAACAGGTTTATGCCGGGTATGAGTTCGTTTAAATACTTATAAATTAATCTTTGTCAAAGTTTAAAACTTTGACAAAGATTATTACTTTTTTATTTCCTTACTTTTTCTAGCTGTTCCAGTCTTTTTTCAATATCAGAGAACCTTTTGTTTTCTTTTTGAAGCTCATTAATTTTTGTATTCTGCTCAATCGTATAAAGAGTTAACTCTTCTATTTTTTGTAAAAGTTTTATATTCATTTCCGATAAATTAATACCATTATTTTGCATTTCTATAGCTGAAGCAATTTGAGGTAAATGTTTGTTTTCTTTAATATAATTATCCACAAATTCTAACGATGGTAAATTATAGTCTTTCTCAAAAACAAAATCAGCACCGGCATCTACACTAACTCTAACTTCTCTTGAATTAATATCACCTGCTACAGTTAATTTTGAAGTTGGTCTCTGAGTTCCTATACCGACATTACCATTTTCAGCAATTCTAACTTTTTCAGTTAAATCGCCATTATTATCTGCTTTTGTCCAAAAGGTCAAATATCCCATATATGTTCCTCCAGCTCTGGGCATTCCAATTCTTGCTATCTCTACAGATTCCTGTTTGGCACTTATTCTACCTACATCAACAAACGACAAATCATTTCTTTTGCTTTTTAGGGAAACTACAGCCGGTGTTGTATCTGAGTTATAAATTTCGAGTTTTTCACTCGGATTTGGAGTTCCTATTCCAACATTTCCAGTAATTGTTTGATCTCCTATAAAATTATTTTTCCCCCTGGTTGCTAATTCATGCCACTTTGGATTGACTGCAGTTGCATCTCCGGCTGCTAACTTCCTGAAATATAATTTATCATTTTCAGATATAATTGAAGCTATCTGTAATTGATAGTTATTGTTAAGGTTTGGGTGTCTGACTACAAATAAATGTTGCCAATCATTTTCAGGTAATGTTCCTGTTGGATTCAGTGCGCAATAAGTTCCTGAAAGAAGAGGTACTGTAAAATCCCCAACTCCAGTTGCTAATCCATTTCCTATTTGCTGAGATTGCATGGTAAAAGCAAACAGACCAACTCCAATTGTAATCTTGATTTTTTTAAACTGAGTTTCCATTATTTTATATTTAAGTACTCTGATCTTTTTTTAAATTCAAAAGTACAATTTTATCCATATTTTCATAATCTGTTATTATTTATACTAAACAAAAAAGTTATCGAGAAGAAAATGATTTTGTTGCTGTTTTTAATAACCTTTTAAAATTGAGGATTATGGCGTAAGAATTAGTTAATTTTGAAAACCATGGTTTAGTTGAGTTAAATACAATATACATCTCAGAAATTGAAAACAATCTTACATTATTTGTTCCTTGTCCGTTTTAGAAAATTAGTTTCTAAAGATGATAACTTAGCTATTTTTTTAATAATATTATTTCACTTTGTCGTTGCATTTTTATTTTATAAGAACTATAATTCCTTAAATAAATATATTTTTATTCCTTTTCTTGAAATTGTAATATATCATATCCAGAGATCTGACATCGAGCTTTTAAGATTTAAAAAAAACTACAAAACAATACTTTTTATAGAATATTTAATTTGCTTCTTTCCTTTTTATTTAGTTTTAATCTTTAAAAAAGAGCTCGCGTTTATTATGGGTATTCTATTGTTCCAGATCTTTTTAATAAACCTCCCAAAGATAAATCTAAAGGTAATTTCATATCCTTTTCATGCTTTTAATATATTCTTCCATGTTACTTTTAGAAAATTTAAACTTATTTATACCATTCCATTATCCATTGCTTTAACTTTTATATCGATAAAATACAATAATGAAAATCTTATTTTTTTTGTGTTTCTTATTCTGATCGTAATCTCCTCTGTTTCTTCTTTTGAACGGGAAAGGGTAGAAGAAATAAAGCGCAATCCTTTTGATTCTGAAAGATATTTACTTTATCAATTTAAAAATTCACTTATTAATACCTTTTATATAATATGTCCCGTTATTATAATTGTTTGTTGTTTTTTACAATGGGATAAATTGCTATTTGTTCCTATTATTTTTATTGTACCATTAATAAATATTGTATTAAAATATAATTACTTTAGTAATGATTATCTCCATCAAATTGTATTTACTGCCTTTATCACTTTAACTATTTTACTTTACGGTCTTCCTTTACTATTAATTCCTTTCCTGTATAGAAAAGCAATTAAAAACATTAATAAACTAAAAATATGCTAGAAATTAATATTTCCCAAAAAAAGTATTCTGACAAAACCATATTAGAGAATGTTAATGTTAGTATTAAAGAAAATGGAATTTATGGTGTGATTGGTAAAAATGGTCATGGTAAAACTACATTCTTTAAATGCATTTTGGATTTAACTACATATAACGGGAATTGTTCTATTAATGGCAACAGCGTTCTTTTACAAGATACAGGATGGGTTCCTACAGAACCTCCTGTATATGACGAACTCACCGCCAAAGAGTTTTATAACTTTTATACTCATTTGTTAGATCTCAAAGAAGTAGCTATCAAGCCTATATTTGAAGTTTCTGAAAATCAACTTATAAAAGAGTTCTCTACCGGAATGAAGAAAAAAGTGTATTTAAATGCAGTTTTTCAAAAAGAATATAGTTTCTATATACTGGACGAACCGTTTAACGGGCTTGATCTGGAATCTAATTTTTTACTTATGAATTATATTAGACAGCTTTCTAAAACAAGCATCGTTTTTATTTCGTCACATATTTTAGAAATTCTTTACAAAGATTGTCGTAAAATCTTTTTGGTAAAAAACATGAAGATCGAAGAATTTGAAAAAAATCAATTTGAAAAAATTGAAGAAACCTTACTTTTTAAATAGATCCAAAACAATAGATATTGAGGAGACTGAAACTTTAACAAAGATCCGGATAAAAAAAAAGACCTTCAAATTTGAAGGTCTTTCTTTATTTAATAAAATGTCTAGTCCTGAAATAGCGATACACAAAAAGTGTCATTATGGAAGTACCTCAAGAAATACGCTATGTAAAGCGTACACAAAAAGACTACTCTATGTCTTTTAAATTACAAGTTGTTCAGGAAATAGAACGCGGAGAACTCACAGCAACGGAGGCTACAAAGCAGTACGGCATCCAATGCAAAAGCACAGTTGTTCAATGGCTTAGGAAATTTGGTAACTTTGATTGGGAAAACCAAACCTCTATGAAAATGGCAAAAACACCTGAACAAAAGATTATGGAGCTTGAAGCTCAAGTCAAACTTTTAGAGAAACAAAAGGCACTCTTGGAAAGACAGGCTTTTGTTGCAGACAAGAAAGCAATCTTATTTGATATGATGATTGATTTAGCGGAAAAAGAATGTCATATTGATATCCGAAAAAACTCTGTGCCCGAACAATCACCCATTTCAAAGAAAGAGAACAACAAACAATAGGATTTACCTGTTATTTGTTCGGGATAGACAGACAGGTTTATTATCGAAAAATTAAAAGAACAACAATTAAACAAAATAAAGCTAAAGAAGTTGTTTTAATGGTTAATGATCTTAGGCAATTAATGCCTAGAATAGGTGCTAGAAAGCTCTATTATCTTTTATTGGATCAACTCCATTTGATGAAGATTGGAAGAGATAAATTCTTTGATATACTTAGAGCTAATCATTTATTGGTACAACCTAAACGCAGTTACCATATAACCACAAATTCACATCACCGGTTTAGAAAACACAAAAATCGAATTTTAGATTTAGAAATAAATCGCCCTGAACAAGTTTGGGTATCCGATATTACTTATATCGGAAAAAGAGAGAATCCGTGTTATCTAAGCTTGATCACAGATGCTTATTCAAAAAAGATAATGGGGTATTATGTTGCTGAGAATCTCAATACTCAAAGTAGTTTAAGAGCTCTTAAAATGGCTCTTAAGCAAAGAACGCATAATACATTAACTCTAATCCATCATTCAGATAGAGGTTTGCAATATTGTGCACATGAGTATCAAAAAGAACTTATGAAAAATAAAGTATTATGCAGCATGACCCAAAATTCAGATCCTTATGAAAATGCGATAGCAGAAAGAATTAATGGAATTTTAAAACAAGAATTTATGATCGATAAGTATCATCAAAAAAGAAAAATTACAAACTTAATAATAAAGGAATCTATCAATATTTATAATAATCTCAGACCTCACTATTCTAATTACATGTTAACACCAAATCAAATGCATTCTCAAAATCAAATTCAAATGAGAAGATATAAAAACAAAAAACAGTTGCAAGAGGGTTCTTGCAACTGTTTAATTAATTATTTTTATGTAATAATCTGTATCGCTTTTTTAGGACGAGACAAAAACTGTTTTTACTTTACTGCTTCTAATATTTTATCTGCAATTTCGGCTTGCCCTTTTTCAGTAGTCATATAATTTCTGTCATTTACATTTGACAAGTATCCCAAATCTAAACTAACTGACGGGCAATTCGCATTTTTCAAAATATAAAAAGGAGCTTCTTTAACTATTCCTTCTGAAAAGTAATTAGCGGCTACTTTTTCAAGTAAATTTTCCGCGTATGCTTTAGATTGATCGTGAAATTTTGCATTTGAAGAAATGTAGGCTTCTATCCCATTCTTACTAAAATTTGGTGAAGAAGCTAGGTGCAGCGAAATCACTAAACTTGGATTTATGTTATTGATCATTGAAACTCTTTCTTTTAATTCCATGTCATGATCTCCTTCGCGCAATAAAACAATCTCCAGGTTCTCATTGTTATTCTGAGCTTTAATTTTTCTCGCAATTTTCTCTACAATACTCTTCTCCTGAACGTCATTTAAGGTTGCTCCAAAATCATTTCCTCCATGACCGGCATCGATTACGATAGTCTTTTTGTCAACAGGTTTAAAAGCAAAAATAATACCTAATCCTAAAATTCCTAAAAAGGTTAAAACCTTAATTTGATTTCTCATAATGTTAGTTATTGGTTACCGGTATTTTAACGTTTGTTTTTAAGAAATATTGTACAACCTATACCTGAATACGCTTCCATTTCCCTCTTTTATAAAAGAAAATTGCCGCTAGCGTAATGGCCGTTTCGGCAACCGGAATTGCGATAAAAACACCTTTTGGTCCCATACTAAAATGCTTAGCTAATACATAGGCTAAAGGAATCTGGAACAACCAAAACCCAAAGAAATTAATTCCTGTTGGTGTCCAGGTATCTCCTGCCCCATTAAAGGTATTGGTCAAAACCATCCCTATTCCGTAGAAGACAAATCCGATACTCATGATTTGCAATGCTTCGACCGCAACGCTTTTAACCAAATCATCATTCGTAAAAAACGAGATAATATACTCCCCAAAACACAATGTAACGATCATAATCGTTGCCATAAAAAGTACATTATATTTTGCTGTGGTAAATACTGATTTTTCCGCACGATCGACTCGTTTGGCTCCCAGATTTTGCCCCACCAAAGTTGCGGCGGCATTACTTAGTCCCCAGGCCGGAAGAATAAAAAACATCATTATTCTAAGAGCTGTCTGATAACCCGCCGATCCGTGATCGCCTCCCGTAGTAGCCACCAATTGCGCCAAAAAAATCCAACTGCAGGAAGCTATAACAAATTGTAATACTCCCGGAGCTGCAATTTTAACTAAAGCTTTTATTTGTGTGAAATCGGGAATTAAATAAGAACCTTTAATTTTTAAGACTCCATTTCCATAAAACAAATGATAAATTTGATACACAACTCCAAGACTTCTTCCTGTTGTTGTAGCAATTGCGGCACCAACTAAGCCAAACGCAGGAATTGCTGCAAAGCCATTAATTAGTATCGGGCATAAAATAATATTACAAATATTGGCAATCCAAAGACTTTTCATTGCGATAGCCGCATTTCCTGCACCACGAAAAATTCCATTAATTAAGAATAAAAAGGTAATACTTAAACTGGAACCAATCATAATTTGAGTGTACCTAAAACCATGTTCGGCTGCATCTGCAGATGCTCCCATTAGAAGAAGAATATCTTTTGCATAGATAATTCCGAAAATGCTCAGAAAAATACTCAGTACAAATGCAATAAATAACGCCTGCATACCTGCTTTTGCAGCGGCAACAGGATCTTTTTCCCCAATTCGCCTTGCCACAACAGCGGTTGCTGCCATACTTAACCCAATGTCAATAGAATATACAATTGTCAAAACCGACTCTGTTAATCCAACCGTTTGGATGGCAAAACTGCTATGCTCCAAATGTCCGACAAAATATAGGTCAACCAGCGCAAAAACAGATTCCATCATCATTTCCAAAACCATCGGAATAGCTAATAGAATGACTGCTTTTTTTATGCTTCCTGCTGTATAGTCAAAAGACTCATCTCCTGTGAGTGCTTGTTTTAAAGTAGTATAAATTTTAGAAAATAGATTTTTCTGTATAGTAGTTTCTGTCATGATATATTAAGATAAATGATAAAATTTGTCCAGATGTAGTAATCTGAACTCAAAAAATAAACGTAAGTATCCTAATTATTCCAAAAATAAAATAGGACTAGGCAGAAACAATCATATGCTGTAGATTTTTAAGACGATAAATATAAGTAATATTTTCCTTGTAGAAATACTAATCTAAAAGCTTTTTACTTACCCGGCTGCTCGCTATTAGAGAAGCTACAAAACCAAGTGATACAATGGTTCCCATTACAATGAGTACATTTTCTAAAGTAAAAACTACCGGATATGCCAAAGTTGGTGTCAGCATAATCAGATTGTATTCCTGTTGAAGCAAAACCAAAATAATTCCTAGAACCAGACCAATTACACCTCCAAAAACACTCAATAACGTTCCCTGAAGCAGGAATATTTTTCGTAAACTGTTGATTTCTGTTCCCAGATTATAAAGTGTTTTTAAGTTCGATTTCTTCTCTAAAATCATCATGATTAAAGCTCCAACTAAATTAAAAAGAGCCACAATGATCACCAGTGTAAAAATCAGGTAAACCACAATGTTTTCGGTATTGAGCATCTTGTACAAAGACTCGTTTAGCTGTGCTCTGTTTCTTATCGTTATTTTATTTTTGAATATCTTTTCAAGCTGAGATCTGATTGCGCTTTCATTGGCATTCTCTTTCAGATTGAATTCTATTCCGGAAACCTGATTTGATTTGTACATCAGTAATTCCTGAGCCAGACTTATATCAGCAAAAACATATTTTGAATCTAAATCTTCGCTAATTGAATAAATTGCAACCGGCAAAACGTCTGTTTTATTAAACGCTTCTTCCGGATTTTCAATAGCTCCTTTTCCCGGTTTAGGCGCAAATATTTGCAAAGGATTTTCGAAATCAAGAATTCCTAACGAAAAATCACGGGCAATTCCATAACCAATAACCACCTGATACGTATCTGGTTTCAACCATTCTCCATTAAAAAGTTTTTTCCTAATGTCGTTAACAACAACATAATTTTTGTCAACACCTTTTAGATAGGTTACCAGCTGTTTGTCTTTAAACAAAAACAAAACCCGCTCTTCGATTATCTTACTGTACGAAGCAATACCCTCAATGTTTTTAAGCTGAGCTTCCTGATCCGGTGTTATCAAAAATGATTTCCCATAGGTACTGCTCATTTTCAAATCAGGATCTATTTCGTTTGTAAACGAAAGGCTGAAAACTTTTAGTCCGCTAAAAACGGACAAAACCACAAACAAAGCCATCGTTCCAACAATAATTCCCATGCTGGCAATACGATTGATGATATTGATAGCATTGTTTTTACTTCTGCTAAAAATATAACGTTTGGCTATGTAAAGGGGGAAATTCAATTTATGATTTTCTTCTTTTTTCTAAAAGATCACGGTTTTCAATTGGGTTTTCTCTGTTTGATAACGCATTATCAATTTTTTCGATATAATCTAAAGAGTCATCAATAAAAAATACCAGATTCGGTACACGACGCAATTGCAAACGTACACGTTGTGATAAATCATGTTTGATTAAAGTTGAATTCGACTTTATGCCTTCTAAAGTTTCTTTGGCTTTGTCCTGAGGAAAAATGCTTAAATAAACGGTCGCCACAGATAAATCTGTAGTAACACTAACTTTGGATACTGAAATTACTAAATTAGTGATTCCGTTTTTTCGCACTTCACCTTGCAAAATATCAACCAAATCTTTTTGGATGACACCGCCTATTTTTTTCTGTCTGTTTGTTTCCATACTGCAAAAATACTATTTTTAAATTTCAATCGATGCAATTTCAAATGAACAATAGGATGATTTTTATATTCCGGTTCACTTTCTTTCAAAAACGGCTCTTCTTCTGAAGAAAATTCAACAAATATTCTCTGTCCTTCAATATTTCGAATCATTTTAAAACATGATAAAGGTCATTTGTTTTATCTGAATTATTTTACAATTTTAATAAAAATAATACAACACCTTATATTATGAAAAAGAGAGAACCGATCAGTCATATTATGACTAAAAGCGTCATTACTGCAAATGAAAATGACGGACTTAGAAAAATAGTTGAACTTATAAAACAACATACTGTACGCCATATTCCTATTTTGAGAGGCAAAGAAGTAATTGGTATTATAAGCCGCACGGATATTAACCGTTTAACTTTTGGAGCACTCTTCGAAGGACAGGAAGAAGCAGACGAAGCTATTTTAGACATGCTTACTATTCCTCAGATTATGACTTCAAAACCGAAAACAGTTTCATCAGATCTCTGTATTCGGGATTTGGCTCAAATTTTTGTTGTCGAAGAATTTCATGCATTGCCCGTTGTAGATAATGGCAAGCTTACGGGAATTGTAACTACAACAGATGTTATGAAATATTTACTTGAACAATACGATTAACTTCACATAAAAAATCCTTTTCACCATTGTACTTCTGGTGAAAAGGATTTTTTTTAAAGTCTGAATCAACTTTATTATTCTATAGTTTTCCGAACCTTTTAACGGTTACATTTAAAACCGGCAAGCGATTACTATTATCTGTTTTGCAGCCATCCTTCCGGATTATTATTGGATGTATTTTGAAGAATTAAGAACTTAATAATTGTTTTTCCGGTGTCTCCACTGGTTCTTACTTTTCCAATGCTTTGTTTTACATTTACTTTATCGCCTTTCTCTACAAAAACCTGACTAAGATTTTGATAAACCGTAAAGTAATCTCCATGCTGAATCATAACAGCTCTATTTATTGGAGATAAAACAATAACACTTGATACTACTCCCTCAAATACCGCACGGGCACTGGCTCCTTGTTCTGTCGTAATCTCAACCCCTGAATTGTGCACGGTCAATGACGGATAAAGAGGATGAGGCTGATCACCATATCCTAGTGAAATAAATCCTTTTTCTACCGGCCATGGCAATTTTCCTCTGTTGGCTTTAAAATCGGCTGCTAAAATTTTTCCTTCCGGAGTCAATGCAATTTTAGACGATGAAACTGGAGTTTTAGACGCTGTCGAACCCGGGTTTTCTTTTGCTCTTTCCAGGGCCGCTTTTCTGTTGGCTTCGGCAATTGCCTCACGAATCAAACGATCAATTTGTCTGTCAATTCTTTTAGCTTCCTGCTGTTTACTTCTGGTATCAGCAATAATTTTGTTTTTGTCCTTTTTAATCGAATTAACTAATTTTTGCTGCTCTTTCTTTTCTGTTTCTAAGCTTTGTTTTTCTTTTTCATTTTCAGCAATAATTTTCTTCTTTACAATGCGCTGACCATTCAGTCTCGCATTATAATCTTCCAGTTGTGCTGTTTTGGATTGAATTTCCAATCCCTGATTTTTTCTGAAATTGGTATATTGTTTTAAATATTGTGCTCTTTTATAAGCTTGTAGAAAACTCTCTGAAGATAAAATAAACATGGCTCTGCTTTGCTCCGATCGGCTTTTGTATGATTTAAGTATCATTTTAGAGTAGTCTGCTTTTAACACTTCAAGTTCTTTTTTGAGTTTATTAACCTTAACCTGATTAATATACATATCATTACTCAAAAGTTTTTCCTGCTTAGCCGTAGTATTAATCAGCTTCTCTTTCAATTTTATTTTATTCGCCTGAATTAAAAAAACATTTACTGCCGATTTTTCTTTTTTCTTTACCGACTGCAACATTTTTTCATTATCTCTAATTTCCTGTTGAATTTGAGCTTTACGCTGTTCCAGTTTTTCTTGTTGCGAATCTTGCGCCCACATAAAAGTAGTGGCACATATAAAAATTAGGCTTAGGAGAAATTTTGGCATGTTTATATTTTCTTTTTGCAAATTTACTTAATTATAACTTTCTTATAACCGCTTGGCACACTGTAAGGAAAAGAAAGTTCTTCGTTAAATGAAATCGTATTGTAATTCAAACTAATATTTGTTTTTCCTTTTGGCTGAATCGCACTGATTTCAACACTTGTTGGTAGTGTTCCCTGATTGAAAACTTTACTATCAGAATAAGAAATCTGTAACATTCTGTTTTCTTCAGGCTGTGAAATTTCTTCTTTTTGCAACAGGTATTTTTCAGCATCCAAATAGAATGTCTTTTTCAATTTAGAATCCTTTTCATCCTCTAAGCGAAAAAGGTTGTCTACAATGGTCTGTGCATATTTTCCTTTTCTCAAATCATCTAAGGCTTCACCAACCAATAAATTCTGAACTTTACTGTAATCCAATTCGGTTCCCAGCCATTTGCTTAAACTTGTAAAATCGCCTTCGTAATAGGTACTGTTTATTTTCTCATAATAGCTTACTGCTGTTGGGGTAATCAAAGCTTTTGCCATTGTAATCCCCAGAAAACGAACACTTACTAAAATTTGTTTGTCTTTTTCAATTTTAATCTCGGCCGTAACATTTTGACTTTGTTTATCGTCAACATATCGCGCTCCGGCTTTTATGTACAGCGTAGAAAAATCTAACTTATTGTTATAATGATTCTCTATTACTTTTTTTTCTTCTTTTGGAGTAACTTCTTTTACTTCGCTATTATTGTTCTGCACAGCGACTGCCTTTGATTTACAAGAAATCATAAAGACCGACAATAATGCTATTGCTATATATTTTTTCATTTACCGCCTTTTTTAATTTTGAATCTGGACAAATCAAAATCTGTTTAATTGTTTATAGTGTTGTTTCAGGTTGTCGAAAACTAAAAATCAAAATCTTAGCATATAAGTACATCCCCCTCTTTCCTCTATTTTCTTTCTTCTATTTTCTCTTTTTCAATAATTCATTTGCCTTCAAAAAGTATTCCTCTTTTTTCTTAGCATCTCCCAAACCATTGTAAGCCTCTCCTAACTGAATATTAAAATTTGCTTCGAGTGTTTTGTCCTCTACCACATAATCAAGCCCCATTTCTAAAACGGTTTTTGCATTTTTAAATTGCTTTAACTGATTATTTCCTAAACCAGCATAATAGTAAAATTGCGGCTGACTTGGATAAACCTCAATCATATTCATTGCCCGTTTGGTCATCGGCTCAAACTGTTTGGACTGCGCATATGCTTCAAGTAAAAGCAAATTGGTTTCACGATCTGTTTCTGAATTGGCTTTTAAATCCTTTACATAATATTTAATCGCATTTTCAAACTGACCTTTGCTGTGATAAAATTTTCCAATTTCTTTCGCCACATCAACATTCGAATCATTATCAAAATAAGAAATCGCTTTCTCTAATTCCGGCGCATATTGCGGGTTCTTGTTTGCGTAGATCAAAAACTCATTTAACGTACGGTGTTTTATTTTAGAATCAATTTTTGAACTTGCCAAAATTACATTCATAGCTTTAATAGCCTTGTCAGCCTGGTTCGCATCTAAGTAAACTTTAAACAAACTTACCTGCGCCCATTCTGACGTCGGAATTTCCTTAGCCAGCTGTTTCGCAACATTTAGCGCCTTATCTGTTTCTTCTGCTTTTGAATATAAAAAAATCAGATTTACATAATTTGATTCCTCTTTGGGATGCTGTTTTATCTGATCAATTAAATTATCAATTTCTGCATTTTGATATTTTCCCTGAGATAAAATTTGCATTTTATATCGGTCACGATCTTCTGATTTTCCAAACTTATCATTCATTTCGTTGATCGCCACCAATGCTTTATCAAATTGATTGGTGATCATATACAACGAGATCAGATCGTCTTTGTACTCTTCATCAAAAGCAATAATTCTCTGAATCGTTTCAATCGCTAAAGGATAATTTTTGGTTTCATAACTTACGTCATAGATTCCCAACCAATACCATTTATTTTTTGGATCCAGCTGAGTTGCTTTTTCAAATGAATCCTGTGCACTTCGATAATCTTTTAAAGACAGATAGTTTTTCCCGAGTTCAAAATAGGCGACCGCATCATTAGGTTTTAACTTAATACATTTCTGTAATGAGGTAATCGCTTTATCATAATTTTCGATTCCTTTTTGTTTTAATGATTCATAAAAAGCATCCTGATACTCGTCGGTTGCCATAGCAATATCTTCCGGTTCTGTCTGAGCCATAATCGAAATTGGATTGCCAAGCAAAACGAAAAATAAAATTGCGATAACTCCTTTTTGTATCATATTTAAAATTTATTTTTTAAACAAAAACGAATTTATTCTAACTCATACTCTATTCTAAAATCGAATAATCTCCGATACTTATACTAGTAAACTTGCCATCATAAACAACATGATTACCAATCATTGCATTGTCAAGATGCGCATTTTTTATTTGAGAGTAAGTTTGAATCAAACTGTTGCTGATTGAACTATCCACAACGTGGCAGCCTTTACCAATAGATACATTTGGACCAACTGTTGCATTTTTCAACACTACATTTTCACCAATGTAACACGGTGGAATAATGGTAGAATTTTCCAGTTTCACATCATAATCTACTAAATGTTCACCGTCATTATGTAAAAACCCTAACATTCTTGAATTTGTTTCAACGGTAACATCTTTATTTCCGCAATCCATCCATTCATCAACACTCCCGGTTTTAAAAACTTTACCGTTTGCCATCATTGCTTTGATTCCGTCATTGATTTGATATTCTCCACCATTTTGGATATTATTATCCAAAACTCCCTGAAGTTCATTTTTCAAATCACCTACTTCTTTAAAATAATAGATTCCAATCACCGCTAAATCACTAACGAATTCTTTTGGTTTTTCTACTAATTCTATAATTTCATTATTGGCATTTAACTTTACTACACCAAATGCTTCCGGCTGGTCTACTTGTTTTACCCAAATAACCGCATCGGCAGCAGGATCTAATTCAAAGTCAGCTCTGATCAAAGTATCTGCGTAAGCAATTACTGCCGGGCCTGATAATGATTCTTTGGCACACATAATCGCGTGTCCTGTTCCTAAAGGTAAATCCTGACGGTATATCGAAGCTTTAGCTCCTAAACTTCCTGCCAGTTCTTCTAAACTAGCTACAAGATCATCTCCAAAAAAAGCAGCGTCTCCTAAAATAAAAGCTACCTCTTCGATAGGTTCTTTTAATATTTTAGCAATGTCTTCCACCAATCGATGTACGATCGATTTACCTGCAACAGGAATTAATGGTTTTGGAACTGTTAAAGTATGTGGTCTAAGTCTGGATCCACGACCCGCCATTGGAACGATTATTTTCATTTTTTTATTGAAAGATTAAAAAATTGAAAAAATTAAAAGATTTGCTGTTTTTTTAATTTTTCAATTATTAAATTATTAAATTTCTATTTTACTCCTGTACTACCAAATCCGCCTTCACCTCTTGACGTTTCTGAAAGCTCTTCAACTTCAATCCACTCTGCTCTTTCGTGTTTTGCAATTATAAGTTGTGCTATACGTTCTCCGTTTTCAATTACAAATTCTTCATTTGATAAATTTACTAAAATTACGCCTATTTCACCTCTATAATCTGCATCAACGGTTCCGGGCGAGTTTAAAACTGTTACGCCTTTTTTCGCAGCCAATCCACTTCTTGGTCGTACTTGTGCTTCATAACCAATAGGAAGCTCAATAAAAAGTCCGGTTTTTACAATAGTTCTTTCTAAAGGTTTTAACGTAATAACTTCCGTTAAATTGGCACGCAAATCCATTCCAGCCGAGGCAATAGTTTCGTAGTTGGGTAAAGCGTGCTGTGATTTATTGATAATTTGTATTTTCATTTTTATTATAAAAGGTTAAAAAGTATTATTACTTTTTATTCATCATTCCTTTGATTGTTTGTTTTTCGTTGTGATAAACAAAATAGACAAAGCCTAGAAATAAAGGGATTCCAACAAAATAATTCTCTCTAAATCCATAAAAAGAAATAGCCGAAAATACAATTGAAATTCCCAAATAAGCTCCAATTTTGTTCATATCATAAGGTATCGGATAGTATCTGTTTCCTAAAATATAAGAAATCAGCATCATACTTCCATAAGCAGAGATAGTAGCAATTGCAGAACCGTAATAACTGTATTTTGGAATTAAAATATAATTTAAAACCAGAGTTACAATCGCACCTACAATAGAGATATAAGCTCCTATTTGCGTTTTGTCTGTTAGTTTATACCAAACCGAGAGGTTGTTGTAAATTCCCAAAAAGAAATTCGCCAGAATGATTAGCGGCACTACTTTCATTGCCTCCCAATAGGATTTATTATCCAGCAATAAATATTTTAAAACATCGGCAAAAACAATAACACCCAATAAAATCAACGAACCCAGAATCACAAAATATTTAGTAATTACGGCATACGTCTGAGGCGCATTTTCGTTTTTTGCGTGACTGAAAAAGAAAGGCTCGATACCTAATCTAAACGCCGTAGCAAATAAAACCATGAACAATCCAAGTTTATAACAAGCGGAATAAGCTCCTACCTCAGATTTTGCAAGATTCTCAGGCAATAAATAGCCCAATAAAATTTTATCAAAATGCTCGTTAACCGCAAATGCAAGTCCCGCAACTAAAATCGGTAAACCGTATTTCATCATTTTTTTCCAAAGTATCGGATCAAATTTTCTTCCAAGAGAAAGGTAGTTAGGGGAAAGCACAATAAAAGTGGCTAAACTCGCTAGCAGATTTGCAATAAATATATAGGCAATCTGGAAGTTCTCAACATACAAATTATCCCAAACAGAATTAGGGTTTGATGCTGCCAGTTTAGGGAGATACATCAGAAAAAACAAGTTCAGTAATAAGTTAATTACAACATTACCGATTTTAATGGCCGCATAAACCATAGGTCGCTGATTGGCTCTTAATTTAGAAAAAGGTATTAAAACCAAAGCATCTAAAACCAGGATCCATACAGTGTAAGTGATATACTGCACATCTACTTCGGCCAGAGTTGCCAGTGTGTTTCTAAAAATTAAGGCTGCAAATAAGAAAATTATGGACGACCAGAATATCGAAATCGTAGACGTTGCTATTACATTTTTCTTATCCTCTTCGGCACTATAAAATCTAAAAAATGCTGTTTCCATTCCGTAGGAAAGCACCACATTAAAGAAAACCATCCAAGACAAAACAATGGATACCTCACCGTATTCTGCAGTTGGTAAAATACCTGTATATAATCGCACTAATAGAAAACTTAGCATTCTCGGCAAAACCGTTGCCAGTCCGTAAATAGCAGTTTGTTTGAATAGATTTTTATATAATCCCAAAATATGTCTGTAATAAAATTTATAAAACAAAAATAACCAATTCTTTGGTTTATTATTGATTTTGTAGGTTCAATAAAAAAACTTGCCGGTAATTTTATTGAGTTAATTTTTTTTCGTCTAAAATTTTAACAAAGTGAAAACCTCTTGGTCCATATCCCTGATTATAATAGAAACGATGTGCTGCAAAATTTCCAGTAAAAGCATCCAAAACGATGCTACTACAATCTAAATCTAAAGCTTTTTGTTCGATGTAATCCGTCAACAATTTGCCAATACCTTTTGACCTAACCTCGGGATTTACGACAAAATTGTCTATTTCAAGATATTTTCCTGTCCATAGTTTCGTAGCCGACCAGCAACCGGTAATTCCTAAACAAACTCCATCTTCAAAAACACCTATTTGGATGTAGTTATGTGGAACCATTTCTGAAAGATATGCCGTGTACTTTTCGAGGGTAAGCTTAGGATAAAGAAATCGCATGGTTTCAATTTGTCCCAGCATTTCTTCGACTGTAGTGAGTTCTTGTATTTGTAGTTTCATTGTTTAAAAAAATAGATTTCAAAAATACTCAATTTTTTTCATAGCTCCTCACAAAATTGAACCACAACTGCACCTGTAAAATGTATAAAAAAGTTTGAAAATTCTATAAATTTCCAGAACCTCTTCTGTCTTAACTTTGTATCAAAGGGAATGAAAAAGCTAAAAAACACTCCTCAAAAAAGAAAAGCATTAGGACTAATAAAGCTAGTTTGTTCCTATAAAAGACAAAGCACAGGGATTGATTCTGCTGAAATGTAACCCTTAAAAAAACAGAGCATCGGGACTAATAAAGCTAGTTTGTTCCCATAAAAGACAAAGCTATTGGTGATTTTATAAAATGGTATTGATTCTCTGTTTTTGACTAAATTGAGAATCACCATTTTATAACTAAGGTCTAAAAAAATAACAATCCTATATATAAAAAGAGCCGACATTGATATGTCGGCTCTTTTGCTTTTTCTTATAATGAAATTTTCTTATCCGTTCAAAGCTTCCGCTCCACCAACGATTTCTAAGATTTCGTTTGTAATAGAAGCCTGACGTGCTTTATTGTAAGTTAATTTCAATTGGTTTCTTAACTCAGTTGCGTTGTCAGTTGCTTTGTGCATTGCTGTCATACGTGCTCCGTGTTCTGAAGCAAATGAATCGCGAATTCCTTTATATAGTTGTGTCTTTAATGATTTTGGAATCAAAGTCAACACAATTTCTTCTTTTGAAGGTTCGAAAATATAATCTCCTGTAGAAACTGCTGCATCAGATTTAATTGGAGCTAACGGTAAAAACTGTTCTGTTTGAACAATTTGTGTCGCAGCATTTTTAAACTGATTGTAAATTAATTCGATTCTGTCGTATTCTCCAGACAAGAATTTCTCTGTTAAATTATCAGCAATTCCGGCAACATTTTCAAAAGTTAAATGATCAAAAATTGCATTATGATGACCGTGTACTTTATGCGTTTTGCTTAAAACATCATTTCCTTTTTTACCAATAGCAAAAACGTCAACTTGTTTTCCTGCGTAAAATTCGGTACGATTCTTAACCTCTTTAATTACGTTAGAATTGAATGCCCCACATAAACCTCTGTTTGAAGTTATAGCTACAAGCAATACTTTTTTTACTTCACGTTGTGTAGTGTAATCACCTCCAACTTCACCATCAAGTGTAGCCGAAAGATTTTGCAATAACTCCGTTAATTTCTCGGCATAAGGGCGCATCGCAGTGATTGCATCTTGTGCTTTCTTAAGCTTTGCAGCAGAAACCATTTTCATAGCCGATGTGATCTGCATCGTCGATGAAACGGAAGTAATTCTATTACGGATTTCCTTTAAATTTGCCATCTATTAATTAGAAAATGTGACAATTTGCAAATTAGATAATTAGAAAAATGCGATACATTCTCTAATTATCTAATCTACTAATTATCTAATTAGTTATATTTTGCTGAAATTTCTTTTGCTGCTTTTTCGATAACATCAGTAATGTTGTCATCTAACTTACCAGCTTTTAACGCGTTAAGCGTATCTTTATGTTTGCTGTTTAAGTAAGCTAAGAAATCAGCTTCAAATTCTTTTACTTTATTTACAGGTACGTTTCTTAATAAGTTTTTAGAACCTGCATAGATAATAGCTACTTGATTTTCAACTGTATAAGGATCATTCAAACCTTGTTTCAAGATCTCAACGTTTCTTTTACCTTTTTCAATTACGTTTAATGTAACTGAATCTAAGTCAGAACCAAATTTAGCGAAAGCTTCCAATTCACGGAATTGAGCCTGATCTAATTTTAAAGTTCCGGAAACTTTTTTCATTGATTTAATCTGAGCGTTACCTCCAACACGAGATACAGAGATACCTACGTTGATCGCAGGACGAACTCCAGAGTTGAACAAATCTCCATCAAGGAAAATCTGACCATCTGTAATCGAAATTACGTTTGTTGGGATATATGCAGAAACGTCACCAGCCTGAGTTTCGATAATTGGTAATGCAGTTAATGAACCACCACCTTTTACGATAGACTTGATAGAATCTGGCAAATCATTCATGTTTTTAGCAATTCCATCATCAGCAATTACTTTACAAGCACGCTCTAATAAACGAGAGTGTAAGTAGAAAACGTCTCCAGGGTAAGCCTCACGTCCCGGTGGTCTTCTTAATAAAAGAGAAACCTCACGGTAAGCAACAGCTTGTTTAGATAAATCGTCATAAACAATTAAAGCCGGACGACCTGAATCTCTAAAATACTCTCCGATTGCAGCACCTGCGAAAGGAGCATAAACTTGCATTGGAGCTGGATCAGAAGCATTAGCTGCAACAATAACTGTATAAGCCATTGCACCTTTTTCTTCTAACATTTTAGCAATTCCTGCTACAGTTGAAGCTTTTTGCCCAATTGCAACATATATACAGAATACAGGTTTTCCTGCATCGTAAAATTCTTTTTGATTTAAGATTGTATCGATACAAACAGTTGATTTACCTGTTTGACGGTCACCAATTACAAGCTCACGTTGTCCACGACCAACCGGGATCATAGCGTCAACTGCTTTTACTCCTGTTTGTAATGGCTCAGTTACCGGCTGACGGAAGATAACACCAGGTGCTTTTCTTTCTAAAGGCATTTCATATAAGTCTCCACCAATTGGTCCTTTTCCATCAATTGGAAAACCAAGAGTGTTTACTACACGTCCTACCATTTGCTCACCTACTTTAAGAGAAGCAATACGTTGCGTTCTTTTTGCTGTTGATCCTTCTTTGATTCCAGTTGATGGTCCTAAAAGTACCACACCAACATTGTCTTCTTCAAGGTTCAATACAATAGCTTCAAGTCCGTTGTCAAATTCAACTAACTCACCATATTGTACATTCGATAGCCCGTAAATACGAGCAATACCGTCTCCAACTTGAAGTACTGTTCCTACTTCCTCTAGCGTAGCACCAGATTCAAAACCTTCTACTTGCTTTCTTAATATTGCTGAAATTTCAGCAGGTTTGATTTCCGCCATCTTAATTTATAATTTAGACACTTTTATGTGTAATAAAACTAATTACTTAACTCTCTTTTTAATACCTGCAATCTGTTTGCGACAGAAGCATTGTATTGTTGATCACCTATTCTTAAAATAAATCCTCCAATAATAGATGGATCTACTGTATTTTCAATTGTTATCTTTTTATCTGATAAAGTAGCCACTTTTGCCAAAACTTTAGCTTCTAAAGCTGCGTCCATTGGAATTGCTGTTGTAACTTTTGCTACTTCAACACCGTTACCTTCGTCAAATATTTTTTTGTATTCTAAAGCAATAGCTTCCAGAATTTCAAATCTTTTATTTTCAAACAATAAATGAAATAACCCTTTAGTTACACCATTTACATCTGCAAAAACTTCTAAAAGAGCACTTTCTTTAACTTCAACTTTTGTAGTTGGGTTTTGAATAAAGGTACTCAGTTCTAAATTACTCTCAATTGCTGTTGCAATTGACTTCATATCGTTATTGACAGCTTCGGCAACACCTTTAGAGTTTGCTAAGTCCAGAATTGCTTTTGCATAACGAATTGCTGCTCTTGTACTTGCCATAATCTTAGTTTAGCTTTACGTCACCTAACATTTTCTCTACTAATTTAGTTTGAGATTCTTTGTTAGATAATTCTTCTTTCAATAATTTCTCAGCGATGCTTAATGATAAAGTTGAAACTTGTGATTTCAATTCAGCCATAGCAGCATTCTTTTCACTTTCGATAGCAGCTTTAGCTTGCTCAATCATTTTTTGACCAGCTTCTTGTGCTTCGTTTTTAGAATCAGCAATCATTTTCTCTTTCATTTCACGAGCTTCTTTTAGCATCGCGTCACGCTCTGCACGAGCTTCATTCAAAATTCTTTGATTGTCAGCTTGTAAGTTTTCCATTTCTCTTTTTGCATTTTCTGCAGAAAGTAATGCATTTTTAATACCTTCTTCTCTTGCTGTGATAGATTCCATAATTGGTTTCCAGGCAAACTTTACTAAAAGTAAAATTAAAACCAACAAGATTAGAGCTTGCCAAAAGAATAAACCGAATGAAAAATCGTTAATTAACTTATCCATTTTATAACTATATTAAATATTTAATTTCTTTTTTTAAAAGTAACAACACCTTTAACCAACCGTTAAAGATGTTGTTAGTTCTTTCTTTATTATTTTCCTAAGATTAAAGCAGCAAATGCTAAACCTTCTAATAAAGCCGCGATAATAATCATCGCAGTTTGAATTTTACCAGCAGCTTCTGGCTGACGAGCAATAGCGTCCATAGCAGATCCACCGATTTTACCTAGACCTAAACCAGCACCGATTACTACTAAACCTGCACCTACTAAAGTTGGAATTGTTCCCATAAGTATTTATATATATAAAATTAAACTTCTAAATTAAATAATAACATTGTCATCGTGACCGTGATCATGATCATGGTCAGCAACTGCCATACCAATAAACAATGATGATAACATTGTGAAAATGAACGCCTGCAAAAATGCAACTAAAACTTCGATTACCGAAATAAATAATGTAAGTCCTAAAGAGATTGGCAAATCTGCAGCTAAATTTTTACCTACGAAAATCATCGCAATCAAACTCATAATTACTACGTGACCTGCCGTAATATTTGCATACAAACGAATTAATAATGCAAATGGTTTTGTCAATGTTCCTAAGATTTCAATTGGAGCTAAAATAATTTTCATTGGAACAGGAACTCCAGGCATCCAGAAAATGTGTCCCCAATAATCTTTGTTTGCACTAAACTGAGTAATGATAAAAGTAAACGCAGCTAAACAAACTGTGATTGCAATATTTCCTGTAACGTTAATTCCAAGTGGAGTCATACCTAATAAGTTTAACAACCACACAAAGAAAAATACAGTTAACAGGTAACCCATAAATTTTCTGTATTTTTTCTCTCCAATATTTGGAACTGCGATCTCATCTCTGATGAAAATAATAAGCGGTTCTAATACTCTTCCGAATCCAGTTGGGATTGGTCCTTTTTTGTATGATTTTGCTAATCCGGTAAACATTAAAAATAATAGTACCGAAACAAAAAGCATTGACACTACATTTTTAGTAATAGAAAAATCTAATGGCTTTTCGTTTTCCGGATGTCCGTGATGATCTAAAGTAATCGTTCCGGCAGCATCTGTTTTGTAAATTTTACCGTGAACCAGTTTGTAAAAATTTCCGTCAACTTCAGCAACTGCTTCACCATGGTGTAATTTTGAAGAAGAGAAAATTTTCAAACCTCCGTCAAAAAGAATTACAGGTAATGGAAAACCGTATTGTTTATTTTCTTTTTCATCTGAGAAGAAAACAAAATCGTGAGAATCTTGTAAGTGATGATCAATAAAAGCATCCACTTTTGCTTTCGGATCAAGAGCTGCATGCTCACCTTCCAAAGGTGCGTTATGTGAAATTACTTTTTCTTCATGAGCTGCCTCAGTATGTACATGCGTTGAGTCATTCTCTGAATTTGCAAAACTCATTACTGGAGAACAAGCTACTAAAGCTGCAAGAATAAATTTGAGCGGTTTGTTTGAAATCACCATATCTGTTAAAAATCTTATTTTTTACGTTTCTAAAATTTGGTGCAAAGGTACATTTTTTATTAATATTCAAAAGGATATGAAAAATTATTTTTGAACCTTGTTTTACAGAATCCCTATTTTAACGCTTTTCATTTAATAATCGGACAGTTAAAAGCGTCTCAAATAACAAAAATAAAATAAATGTTATAAAAAAGTTGATTTTTTCAACCATAACCTCTCCGCTTTTATTTTCTAAAATAGGTCTTAAAATTAGATATCCTACTAACATCTGTGTAAAGGTTCCGAACAGGAAAGCCATACCAATAACTTCAAAGTTCTTTTTCTTTACTATTAATAATATAAGGTATAAAAGCGCAGATAGCCCGAAAAAAATCAAATACAAAAATTCTATACTGTAATAAAAATTTTGGGCATTAATGTCTAAAAATAAAAATAATGCTTTGTGCACTACACAAGCGACCAATGCAAAGAAGAATAAATATAAAATGGGTTTGTAGCTTTTTACTAACATTTGAAATAATTTTCTGCAAAGATGCACTATTTATTTAAAGCTGCTAAATAGATCAATTACTTTGTTTTATTGATTTCATTAACCTGGCGAATAACATTATATAGTGCTAATCCAACCCCAATCATTACAAAAATGGTGTTGTAAGACAGTTTTTGGCTCGGATGATTTTCATCTAGCCATGTACCAAAATAGGAAAATAAAAAAATTATAATTCCCATTTGAACGGGAATGTTAATAAGTGGAAGCCACTTGTTCCTTTTGTTTTTGTTCGGTTCCTTTTCCATCTTTTAGGGTTACTTCTTTAGTATGAGTTAACATGGTACAGGTAGCGGTAAAATTCGCGCCTGGTTCTATAGACAGTTTTCCGATGGCAACTTCTCCATGAATCTGTGCCGTTGCTTTTATATTAAGGACTTCTAAAACTTTAATTTTCCCCTGAAATACGCCTTCAATATCGGCATTATTACAAACAATTTCGCCTTTTACAATACCGGAGGCTCCTATAACCAGTTTGCCTTGCGAAGTAAAATTTCCTATCAATTCACCATCTAGTCTAAAATCGTCTTTAGAAACGATATCTCCAACAATAGAGGTTCCTTCAACTATTCGGTTTGTTTTTCCTAAAAGTTCTGTTCCGTTTTTTTTTACTTTGTCAAACATGATTATGGGGTTTTTGGGGCTAAGTAGGTTTCGAGATTCTTTTTAATTTGAATCAATTTGTAATTATCACTTGAGATAATAATTGCCGGATTTGATATTTTATACTTTTTATCATCTCTAAAAACTCCTGAAATATCTTTGGCGTAAGCCTCTGATTTTAAACCATGAATAACCACAAAACTTTCGGTTCTGTTGTACTTATCAAAAGAAGTTGTTAACCTCTCATAGTTTTCAACTAACAAAAATACTCTAATTGCTTCTTCAATCTTTTTACGAGTTTTAGAATCGTTGTTAGGAACTACATATAAAATTTTCCAGTTTTTACTATCTACTGAAGTAAAATCCATTTTTTCTAAGCCCGGTATTTGCTTTTCTAAGATCTCACGCGCATTTTTACCTTCATCACTGTTCGGATAGTTATCGGCAACAGATTCTAAGCCTTTTTTATAAGCAGCCAAACCGTTTACTTTACCTAAAGTATTGGCTTTTAACAATTCATACTTAGAAACAATTTCATCCCCCGAATATTGATTAATCAGGTTGTCAATGTTATCCAGAACGGTATCAAACTGTTCTTCCTCATACAATTTGTACCATTTTTGGTATTCTTTATCCGGTGAGGACAAATCTCCTGCATTAGTATTATTTAAGATTTGTGCATATCTCGAACTTGGGTAGTTGGTTATGATATCCGATTTTATTCTTTCTGCGCGTGCAGGATTGGTAATTTGATATATTTTATACAAATTATACATTGCCGGTAAAACCAGTTTTTCTTCCGGTTTGTTTTTTAGCAATTGTTCCAGTTTATCACTTGCCAGATTATATTCCTTAAATTTCTCTTTGTAGATCAGTCCTAATTGATAGTATGCAAAATTACGCTCTACGCCAATACTATCAATTGCAGCCTGTGTTTGAGGAAGTTGTTTTTCGTAAAAATCAGTAGTATACTTTTCAATAACAATGGTGTCTTTCAGTTTGTTTGCATCATTATTATTTAAAGTATCATTTAAGGCTGCAGTATTGGCTGATTTCACAGCTGACAGTCTCCAGTTTCCATCTAAGACTCTGTTACCCCATACTTTCTTGAATTGCAATTTTCCGTAAGCCACTGTCGTAGGATTGTAAAAATAAAAAGTACTTGTACTTGCCGTTTCGTTTCCTGATGGCGGATTAAACGCCCCTATTCCAGGATTGGTCCCTCCTACTGCTTGTGGATTTACAGCGGTTGGTCCTCCATCAGCCTTAGTGTTGCGATCAATATTGGCTAATTTTTCCTTTTCTTTTTCTTCTAAGATTCGTTTCGCCTCATCTTTTTCTTTAAGTGCTGCGATATAATCGTTAAAATAACTTTTTCTGTTGGCCGGAGACAAACCATACACTTTAATGATACTGTCGTTGCGTTTTGCAATCGCTTCGTATTTAATTACGTTGTCCAGATTTTTTCTGTTTTTTTGAATAAAAGCAAATTCTCTGGTTTTAGGATCTAATTTTACTAATGTACTGTCGTAGTATTTGGCCGCCACCGTATAATTGGTGTTCTTAAAATACATATTCCCAATATTCCTATAGGTCGAAGCAACCAAATAAGGGTCTTTTGATTTTCTTCCCAGTGACTTATTATAGAAAAATAAGGCATCCTGCTGTTCATCATTTTTATCAAAAAAGACTCCCATTTCATAAAACAACACATCCAAATAAGGTCTGTTTTCACGATCTGCCAGTAATTTATTGTACATTTCTATAAACAAATCCTGATCTCCGTTTTTATAATCAAACATTTGGGCCTTTTTTGCATAGGCATGCATCATGTATTTTCGATCGGCTTTTCGATTCATATCGATCACACCGTCATAATAATAAAAGGCACTGTCCCTTATTCCGGCTTCCTGATACATCTGCCCTAAGATAAAACGGTACCGTGCGCGGTCTTCATTTATCTTGGTAAATTTTTCCGCAATTTTAAGTTTGGTAACCGCACTGTCTTTTTCTTCCAAATGTAAATACGCCTCTGCCAATAACGCATTTGCATCCGAAAAAGTCTGTTTGTTCAGATCTGTATTTTTTAATAACAAGTTGATGTTTTTTACCACAATAGCATCATTGCCTAAGCGCATATTGGTTTTCTCACGCCAAATTTTTGCCGTGTAGATATTACTGCTGTTAGGGTATTTGTACAAAATATAGTTGAATGCCTCCAAAGCCGGAATAAATCGTTGATCGTAATATCTGGCTTTTCCAAGCATCAGATAGGCTTCGTCAATTTGTGAATTTCGCTCTCTTCCTCCAATATTCATAGAGTGCTTCTGAATGGCTTTTGTTGCCTTGGTCTCGGCTTTTTCAAAATCTGCATTCTTCGCTTTTTCTCCTTCCGAAAAATTCTCATCGATCTGCATTTTTTCGATCGGAAGCATTTTCCAGAAATTATCCTGATTGTTGGCCTGAATAGCCTTTAATCCCTTGTCAAGACCTATTCCACCATTATACAAAATGTTGTACTTTGTACTAAGCGCATGGGAATTTCTGGCCAAAAAAGTATTTTTCTTGGTAGAACAGGCTATCAAAAAGAATAAAAAAACGATAAAAAAACTATATTTAAGAGTATTCTTTTTCAATAGAAAAGAGTTTATATCAATTAACTTCTAAAAAGGATTTTTAGTATATTGACTTGTAAAAATACGCTTCTTTTTGAAATATAGAAACTTATACAGCAAAAAACGATTCCAGTTCTTGTAAGGTTTCTTCTGAAGTCTGAATATCCTTGACCACTTCACCTTTGTTTAATGCTACAATTCGATCACAAACCTCTACTGTATGCTGCAAATCATGGCTGGAAACCAGCACTGTAACATTTGGATTATCAGCCAGATCTTTAATGATCTTTTTTAATCGGCTCACAGTTGTCGGATCTAAATTGGCAAAAGGCTCATCTAAAATAACTACTTCAGGATTTCCAATAAGTGTTGCGATAATACCCACTTTCTTCTGATTTCCTTTAGATAAATCTCTCAGGTATTTTTTATTGTTCAGGATTTCTCCGTTAAAAAACTCTTCGTGCTCTAACAGCAAAGCATCAATATCTGCTTTATTCTGATGGCGCAAATCTCCGATAAAATAAAAATATTCCTCTGGAGTCAAATATCCAATCAGGAAACTTTCATCTAAAAATGATCCTGTAAAAGATTTCCAGTTTTCGCTTGTATTTACCTGAATATCATTATTTTTTATATTCCCTGTAGTAGGTTGAATCAAATCCAATAATAAGCTGAAAAAAGTAGTTTTCCCTGCTCCGTTGTTTCCCACCAATCCGAAGCTCTGCCCTTTTGGAATTTCTAGATTGTTAATGTTTAAAACTGTTATTTCGTTATATTTTTTTGAAAGTTGATTTACTTGTATCATTTTTGAAAGTTTAATTGTTGATTTGTTTAATCGTTAATTTAATTGGTTTTCAATTATATGCGATCAATTTTCTAATTGACACATTTTCTAATTAACTAATTAGTTTTTTTGTTTATAAGCGCTTATCGTACTGTACTTCTCTACTTTATATCTTTTTTCGATAAGAGAAAAAACCTTGTCTTTAAAAACAAAGCCTAAAACTCCGGCACCTGCCACAAGTGCTAATCCGATGGTTTTGTTTCCTAAATAGAGTCCGATCGCATAAAGTCCTAAAGGCAATAATATCTTAGGTAACGTTAACAGCATGGCATTAACATTAAATGCTTTTTTATCTCCAAAAGCCCCTCCTGCCGAACTTAGATCGATTGGTGTTTTTGTGAAAGCACCGCCCAAAAGTACCAGATGAGAATTGACTCCTATGTTATAAATAGCGCCAACAACAACGGTTAAATAAATTTCCCATCCAAAGAAAAGGTAGAAAGAAGAAAGTATGGTCGATATAAAAGTAGCAATCACAATCAGCCACCATTTTGACGTAATATAACCGCGATACGGAATGTTTTGTGTCATCATTAGCTGGTAATACGAACTGTCCCAACTAGGTACAAACTGACCAAAGACAAACAAAAAGCCACCCGAAACAAATATTCCGGCAAAGATATTCATCACTTCCGGCTGCTGTTTGTTTCCGAAAAAGATTAATCCGTAGAACAAAAAGAAAAAACTCATTAGTATAGTCGTTTTTGACCTTTTATTTCTCTTAATTAATTTGATATCATTTTTAAGAAAAGTTCCCAAAGTTCCAAATTGATTCAGCCAGGAAAGATTTTCAGTCGTCGCAATGTCTTCTTTTTTAGAAAGCCCGGCATCTAAAAACAAATTATTCTTGAAGTACTTGAATGTAAACAGATAAAGTCCAACTAAGATTAAAACAGGAATCAAAAACACTCCTTTGACAGCATAAAATCCTTGGAAAACTGGTGTTGTAAAAAGGGTAATATCAAAGAGTTTATAATATTGCGCTGCTGCTAAAACAATAATTGCTCCAACAAAAACAACAAACAACTTATCAATATTACTTAAAATAATATTCAAAAAATTGTTGATATAGATTAAGGAGAACGCAGCTAAAAACCAAAAGACAACCCCCAAAGGATCATAACCTTCCAGAACTAGCACAATTGAAAAAGGAATAAAAAAGAGCGCATGAACCCAATTAAAAAAAGACAAAGCTGTTTTGCCTAATGAAAAATGGACGATGGTTGGTTTTTTGAAAGGTAAAATCAACAAGGGTTTGATGTTCAACACAGGAATTGCCTGCATCAATAAACGAATGACCAGGTCGAAAAGAAAATAATAAATCAAAAATTGATTGACGGTCACTAATGGTTCAAGATTCATTTTTTTTAGAATATAAAATGCCCCTACTCCTGCTCCGACAAAAAGCAACGAAAAATAGACCATTAAAAACCCTATTAAAACTTTCATCACGACACTTGTGCCAAATGATGCAGATCTAACAAAGGCTTTCCATTCCAGATAAATAAACTTTTTAATCATGGTTAATTGTTTTGAGTTTCTTAGTATGTGATCAAATGTAAGAAAACGTTACAAAAAAAGTTAAAAATAATAACTTAGTGCCTGTGAATTAACCATCGTTTGCTACTTTTGCATAAAAAATACAATCATGCCTTCATTCTTAAAACTAATAATTAAAGAGGTAAAACGTGAAACTGCCGATGCTGTTTCTGTACTTTTTAATGTTCCCGAAGAACTAAAACCGGATTATAAATTTATAGCCGGACAATACATAAATTTAAAATTAACTCTTGACAATCAAGAGATTCGTCGTGCTTATTCGATTTGTTCTGCACCGGAAAGCGGTGAATTACGCATTGCGGTAAAAGCAGTAAAAAATGGTTTGTTTTCTCAATTTGCCAATACTAGACTTAAGGCCGGAGATGTTCTTGAAGTAGGTCATCCGGAAGGAAAATTTACTTTTGAACCGGATGCTGAAAGACAAAAAAACTATGCCGCTTTTGCAGCGGGAAGTGGAATTACTCCTGTTCTTTCTATTATAAAATCGGTTTTAAAAAGTGAACCAAAAAGTTCATTTGTATTGGTTTATGGAAATAAAACTCCAGACGAAACTATTTTTTATCAGGAATTACACGATTTGCAATTGCAATATGTAGGTCGCTTTTTTGTGCATTATGTTTTCAGTCAGGCTAAAGCCGAAAATGCTTTGTTTGGCAGAATCGATAAATCAGCAGTAAATTTTGTTCTAAATAACAAACACAAAGAACTGCAATTTGATAAATTTTTCCTTTGCGGTCCGGAGGAAATGATCGATACGGTTTCCGGAATTCTGAAAGAGAAAAATGTAAAAGAATCCGCTATTAAGTTTGAACTTTTTACTTCTTCTACACAGGAAAATAAAATTAATACCTCGTTAGAAGGACATACCAAAATTACTGTTTTAGTAGATGATGATGAAGTTTCATTCGAAATGTCTCAAAAACAAACGATCCTTGACGCGGCTTTAAAACAAGGTATCGACGCTCCATACTCTTGTCAGGGTGGAATTTGCAGCAGCTGTCTGGCTCGTGTAACTTCCGGAAGCGCAGAAATGACTAAAAACTCGATTTTAACCGATAAGGAAATCGCTTCAGGTTTAATTTTAACCTGTCAGGCACATCCAACTTCAGAGTCTATTTATGTAGATTATGATGATGTTTAGACATTAAAATCTCAAAATATTTAAATTCCAAATTCCAAACTTACAATTGGGATTTGGAATTTTTTTTTACAATTATTAGCAATCTTTGTAAAATTGGAATTTGAAACTAAAAATTTACGCCATGAAATCTGTACAGGAAATTTTTAAAAATAGAGAATATCTTTTAGAGCAACCTGAAGTTGAAAAACTTGTGGAATACTGTGAAGAACTTCAGGATGAACTTATAGAGTTTAAATTTCAGAAGACAAACAATAAAGAACTCGCCATGCTGGATATGCTTAAAGAAGTTATTAAAGGCTGCAATGCTATCGAAAAAGAACAAATGGAACATGAACGATTTGGTTATGAAGCGCCAAATTATCAAGCCACGATTTCGAATCTAAAAAGTTATATTTATAGCAGATCTCGGGATGAGAAAATTTGGCTATAACTGCAATTACAATAAAGCAGATTATTTTCTAAAATATTGCTGAATTTTTATTACATTAGGGGTAAAATTAAAGTAATCGCAATCTCGTATTCTTCTGGAGATTTGTAGAGCTAAATCAAATTTGTCAACACGTTTAAATATTAAATATTATGACAATACATCACTTCCTTCGTTTATCATTTATAGCACTTTTTGTAATAACAGCTCTTTCTTGTATTTACTTTATCATTAAAAAGCAACAAAATAAAAAAGCTCCTAAATTACTTACCAAAGAAAAATACAGTGCAACAATGATTGGTAAAATGACTGAAATAAAGGCTTCAGATAAAAATAATTTTAATATCTGGCCTTATATCAGCAAATTAAAAGCCGCTAAAGTACTATCGAGCAAAGTTAAAGAATCTCAATTGGTGCATAAAATCTACAGAAATTCAACGGAAGATTTTGAACACATTTTGTTGTCTACCGAAGAAGAGAATCATTTTGTTGTAATTGTTGCTAATAAAAGCAAAAAGAAAACAATTGGGTATTTTTTCTACGATTTAAATGGATTATATGCTTAACTGAATCTTCTCCACTACTTCTTTTGGAGAAATCGATCTCATAGCGTCTTCATAACCCTCAACGATTTTGTTTCCATAAACAGATGTTGGTAATTTTGGATATTGATTTCTATCTGAAACCAGAGCATTTTCCATTGTTTGTCCGAATGGTAAAAATCCTGCATACGGATGTGTAGCCCCCCAAAGTGTAATTACTTTCACTCCCAGCATTGCAGCAATATGGGCGTTTCCGGAATCCATAGATAGCATGACATCCAAATTACTAATGAGTTGTAATTCCTGCTGAAATTTAATTTTTCCAGCCATATTAATTACATTTTCAAATGGTTCTGAAAGGGAATCCAGAATTTCAATTTCTTTCTTTCCTCCTCCAAAAAGTAAAATTTTACAGGATTTATTCTCTGCCAATTTTGCAATTACTTCCTGCATTAGATCTTGGGAATAGACTTTAGAATCGTATTGGGCAAAAGGTGCAATCCCAATTAATTTATGGCTTTGGTTACCAATTATTTCTAAAATATCTGAGCTTAATATTGCTTTTTTCGGATACTCCGGATTCGATAAATCTAAAGGAAAACCAAGTTTTTCAAAGACTTTTGCGTGTCTTTCGAACATGGTTGGCAACTGCTTAAAAATTTTATTCTCGGCACGCGTTAGTTCTTTTTTACCGTCACGGCCTTTATCAACTGTTGCTCTTTTTTTTCCGCTTAAAACGAAAAGAAGACTTACAATTTTAGATCTCAGAACGTTATGAAGATCTGCAAAAGCATCAATTTTAAGTTTTTTTACGTCAGCGTACAATCTTAAAAGCCCTGCAAATCCTTTGTGGCGTTCTTTTTCGTCAAAAGCAAAAAAATCAAGATTAGGAATTCCTTCAAAAAAGGGTTTAAAAAACGGACGCGATATTACAGTGATTTTAACGGTTGGATACTGTTTTACAAAAGCGCGCAAAACAGGAACCGTCATGGCGACATCTCCCATTGCGGATAGTCTCATGACGGCTATATGCTTTATTCTATTGGACAACTCTGCCAAATTATTTTTTGTTTTGGTATAAAACGGGATTCAATTCGTCGTCATTGTACATTTTCATTTGTTTGTACACTTTCATGAATTTATCTCCATTTTCAATATCAGTCAATAGATCATCAATCGCAGTAGACAAATCGCTTCTTTGCTCTAAAAGCACATTTAATTTCTCCTGACATTTATCTCTGTGTTCTTGTGAAGCTTCAGCACGAGTGGCTTCTTCATGCATGTGATAAATTTTTAAAGCTAAAATAGACAATCGGTCAAAAGCCCATGCCGGACTTTCAGAATTGATTTTTGCGCCATCTTTTACTTTTACATCACTGTATTTTTGCAAAAAGTAGCTGTCGATGTATTCAACCATATCTGTACGTTCCTGGTTTGAGGCATCGATTCTTCTTTTTAGAGTCAGAGCAGCTACCGGATCGATTTTCGGATCACGAATAATATCTTCAAAATGCCATTGAACAGTGTCAATCCAGTTTTTTAAATACAATAAATGCTCAAACTTATCCTTTGGGTAAGGATTGTTTATAGGTTGATCAACATTATCAAATTGGTGATAATCTTTGATACTTTGTTCGAAAACAGAATATGCTAATTTTGAAAACATGTCTTTATTTATTAGAGACACAAAGATACTTTTTATACTTTTATGGTGTGAAGAAAACGATTAATTTTTCGTTATTGCACTACAATATATCCATAATTCTAAAATTTCATTATGAAAATTCATTATATCTCCAAAAACAACAGTGTCTTAAATCATTTTTTGGGCCAAATCAGAAATGTAAATGTTCAGAACGACAGTATGCGTTTTCGAAGAAATATTGAAAGAATTGGCGAAATTATGGCTTATGAACTGAGCAAGGATCTTGCTTATAAAAATGTCGAAATTCAAACTCCGTTAGGCATTAAAGAAACTACCGAAATAGAAAGTGATTTGGTTTTATGTTCTATTTTAAGAGCCGGTTTACCGTTGCATAATGGTTTTCTAAATTACTTTGACCATGCCGAAAACAGCTTTGTTTCGGCCTGTAGGTATCATCCAAATAACGATGCTGAATTTGAAATCCGGGTTGAATATCAAGCGGTTTCAAACATAAACGACAAAACGGTTTTACTTCTTGATCCAATGCTGGCAACAGGTCAGTCTATTGTTGCAGTTCACGAAAAACTCATTCAAAATGCAACTCCAAAAGAAATTCATATTGTAGTGGTTATCGCAGCACCAGAAGGCGTTGCTTTTCTTGAGGAAAATCTTCCTGAAAACTGTCATTTATGGGTCGCTTCTTTAGACGAAAAGCTAAATGAAAAGAACTACATTGTTCCGGGGCTTGGTGATGCAGGCGATCTTGCTTACGGAAGTAAATTATAACTGAGAGAAAAATGTAAATAAACTACACAAAATCAACACGTAAAATACAATTTCGTTATTCAATTTTTGTTGCATATACTCTACATGACTTGCTGCCATGATGGTCAAAGGTGCAATACTAAAAAAGAGTAAATCGTTACTTTTATCTGTTGAAAGAATGTACACAAAGGCCGCAATAAAAAAACATGCTACTACTTTTTTGTATGAAGAATGTAGTATTTGCGGTCGATTAGACAACGTCATCAGCATCGAAACTACAAAAAATAAAGATACAGCCACATAGATTGAAAGTGCTCCGTTTTCGTAATTGCTCTTGAAATAATCAATATTAAAATCGATTACAGCACGTTTCTGAAAAAACTCAGTTATATCAATATGGAAGATTAAGGAGATCAATAAAAAGATTATCGATACCGCAATAAGCGCTATAAATGGTAAAATCCAGTTTCTATAATCTCTCGAAACATGAAAAACGATGGAGATAAAAACTAAAATCAGAAAGAGAATACACCAAAATTGAAATAAAGAAGCTATTAAAATCCAAAATGAAGCATCAAATATTTTTTCTTTTGAAGCTTTTAAAGATTGCAGCGAAATCAATCTTCGAAGTGCCAGCAGTACAAAAAAGTTCGCATATATTACATTAGCATTGTTAAATATCGTGGGGAAAAACAATAGAAACAATAAGTAAAAAAATATCGCGTATCCATTGTCTTTACTAAGTCCGTTCTTTTTTACGATAAAATTAATCAGGAAAAAAGACGCCAAAATAAAGCACAACAAACTCACTTTTTGGAACGCCAAAAAATAAGAACTCACCCATGATGGTTCCTGAATTTGAAAAAGAAAAAAGAAAACCAGTATCAAAATTACGACCAATGAATAATTTAATGGCGTAGATTTTTTAAAAACACTTGTTATCATAAGGATATTTTATACTTTTGTGATTGTAAATATAATACTTGTTTAAAAAGGAAAACCAACAAGTTGAAAAAAGATTCTACTACTAGACTTCTGGTTTCAATGCGTTACACAACAATAAATAACATATAATTTTATAAATTATGACAGCTTTTTTTGAAGGAATACAGTACTTATTCGTTAACATTTTATTCGCTCCACTTGATTTTTTACGTCGTTTGGAACTTGTTACCTGGTTTGGTGCTAATACTATTAACTGGATTTTTATGATCATCTGTTCATGCGCAATCGTTTATTGGATCAAACAATTACGCATTTTTGATGACGCCGGAACTGAAAACCAAGATACTACAGCTCACTCTTTTTTAAAGTAAGTCGAAGCCAATATCTTTTCTAAAATACATCTTATCAAAATTTAGTTTATCTATATTTTGGTAAGATTTTTTTATGGCCTGCTGGAAATCGTCTCCATAAGATGTTACGGTTAGTACACGTCCTCCGTTACTAACGATGTTCTCGCCTTCTAATTTTGTTCCTGCATGAAAAACAATAGAATCGGTAATGTTTTCTAAACCTGTAATTACTTTTCCTTTTTCAAAATCTTCCGGATATCCGCCAGAAACCACCATAATAGTAGTCGCACTTCTTGGATCTACCTGTAATTCGAATGAATCTAATTTTTGATTGGCCACTGCAAGAAACAATTCGACTAAATCTGATTCTAATCTTGGCACTACAACTTCAGTCTCAGGATCTCCCATTCTTACATTGTACTCAATAACGATTGGTTCGTTTTTTACATTGATCAGACCAATAAATACAAATCCTTTATATTCGATTCCATCTTTCTGGAAACCTTCAATGGTTGGTTTTACGATACGTGTTTCAATTTTTTCCATCAAAACAGCATCAACATAAGGAACCGGAGAAACAGCTCCCATTCCACCTGTATTTAAACCTGTATCACCTTCGCCAATACGTTTGTAATCTTTTGCCGTTGGCAAAATTTTATAACTTTTCCCGTCAGTCAGAACAAAACAGCTTAATTCTATTCCGTCCAAAAATTCTTCGATAACTACTTTTGAACTTGCTGCTCCAAATTTTTCGTGAACCAGCATGTTTCTTAATTCTGTTTTAGCTTCTTCTAAATCCTGAATAATCAAAACTCCTTTTCCTGCGGCCAAACCATCTGCTTTTAAAACATAGGGAGGCTGTAATGTTTCTAAGAAAGCACATCCATTCTCTACTGTTTCAGCCGTAAAACTGTCGTAAGCAGCAGTTGGAATATTATGTTTCATTAAAAACTCTTTGGCAAATTCTTTACTTCCTTCTAACTGAGCTCCCAATTTTGATGGCCCAATAACCGGAATATGCTGTAAACTCTCGTCGTTTTTAAAATAATCGTAAATCCCTTTTACCAAAGGATCTTCTGGTCCTACGACCACCATTTTTACATTTTCCTTAATTACAAATGCTTTGATCGCATCAAAATCTGTTGGAGACATTGCGACGTTTGTAGCAATTGCTGCCGTTCCTGCATTTCCTGGTGCAACAAAAAGTTTTTCGCAAAGCGGACTCTGAGTCATTTTCCACGCAAAAGCATGCTCTCTTCCGCCGGATCCCAATAGTAAAATTGTCATGGTATAGTTGTATTTAGTTGTGGTGCAAAAATAATTGCTTTTGTACGTAAAAAATAATTAAATCTTAAAAAGTTGTTGATTCTTCTCTGTTACTAATTCGATAGTATTATTTTTGGCAAAAATTAATACTTCAAATGATTTCTCTTTTTGATATTTCGCTGCAATTAAATGGTTTTCCGATAAAGAAAGCCAAAGCCGAATTGGATGAAATCAAGAATTTATCAGAAAAGAAATATGCTCGTTTTCTTCAGAATAAAAAAGAAGAAATTGTCACTTTTCATCTGAAAAACAACTCTTTCTATAAAGAATTAGTTGGTGATACAAACGAATTGAAATGGGAAAGCTTACCCGTTTTAAACAAACAAAATTTACAAAAACCGCTCGAAGAAAGACTCTCAAAAGGTTATTCCAGAAAAAACATATACCTCAACAAAACATCCGGATCCAGTGGTACCCCTTTTGTTTTTGCTAAAGATAAATATTGCCATGCCTTAACCTGGACTTCTATTTTTATGCGTTTCGGCTGGTACCATATCGATTTTAATCACTCGTATCAGGCTCGTTTTTATGGTATTCCGATGGATTTTATTGGATATCATAAAGAACGGATCAAGGATTTTTTGACGCATCGTTTTCGCTTTCCGGTTTTTGATTTATCCGATGCTGTTCTTGAAAAATTTCTCCGAAAGTTTAAAACTAAAAAATTCGATTATATCAACGGTTATACGAGTTCAATCGTTTTGTTTGCCAAATACTTAGAACAAAATAATCTTATTTTAAAAGAAATTTGCCCCACGTTAAAAGCCTGTTTTGTTACTTCGGAAATGCTTTTTGAATCGGATAAAAAGCTCTTGCAGAGACAATTCGGAATTCCTGTTATTAATGAATATGGCGCTTCAGAATTGGATTTGATTGCTTTTGAAAACTTAAATGGTGATTGGCAAGTAAATGCAGAAACGCTGTTTGTTGAAATTTTAGACGAAAACAATCAGGTTTTGCCTTACGGTAACAAAGGTCGAATTGTGATTACCTCTTTATTCAACAAAGCGCATCCATTTATTCGATATGATGTTGGTGATATTGGAATTTTAGACGAAAAAAGTACACCTCAAAAACCTATTCTAAAAAAACTGATTGGAAGAACCAACGACATTGCAATTCTGCCAAGCGGAAAAAAATCACCTGGTCTAACCTTTTATTATGTAACCAAAAGCATTATTGAAGATGACGGAAATGTTAAAGAATTTATTATCAAACAAATGCAATTAGACTCTTTTGAAATTGAGTATGTAAGTGATATTGAATTAAATGCAACTCAAATTCAAAAAATAGAAAAGGCAATTGCTGTGTATTTAGAACCCAATTTAAATTTTAGTTTTACCCGAAAAAAGGTTCTTGAAAGAAGCAATAGTGGAAAGTTAAAACAATTCAAATCTTTTATTTAACATAAATAAAATCTTACATTTGTTTTTTTTTAATTAAAAGCTTATGCAGGATCAATCGTTACTTTCAGAAGAAACTATTTCTAATAAAATATATTACATCCGTAATCAAAAAATAATGCTTGATCGTGATTTGGCATTGCTTTATGAAATAGAAAATAGAGTTTTAAATCAGTCTGTAAAAAGAAATTTATCGAGATTTCCCGAAGATTTCATGTTTCAACTTACTGAAAACGAATATCTTTCTTTAAGATCACAAATTGTGATCTTAAAGAAAGGGCGAGGAGAACATCAAAAATATCTACCCTTTGCTTTTACAGAACACGGTGTCTTAATGTTATCAAGTATATTAAAAAGTGATAAAGCAATTCAAACCAATATTCAGATCATGCGCATTTTCACGAAAGTGAGACAAATGCTACTGGATACAACTGAAATAAAAGTTGATATTCTACAAATTCAAAAGAAGTTAGAAAATCATGACAAGAATATTGAATTGGTTTTTTCCTATTTAGATGAATTGACAGAGAAAAAAGAAAATGAAAGTGAAAGAGTAAAAATTGGATATAAAAAATAGTTCATTAATTCTCCAAAATCACACTTAGATATTGAAGAAAGTCTTTCAATCGACAAAGAATTCAATTTAAACTTTACTTTTGCCAAAAGAACGTTTTAAAAAGAATTCACTCAACCTATGAAAATCACCCTAATCGCAGGTGCAAGACCTAATTTTATAAAAATAGCTCCCCTCATTAATGCTATACAAAACAAACAAAATGAAGGTTTTGATGTTTCGTTTCGATTGGTTCATACAGGTCAGCATTACGATAAAAACTTAAGTGATACTTTTTTTGAAGAATTAAATATTCCAAAACCAAATGTAAATCTGGAAGTGAAAAGTGGTTCTCAAGCCGAACAAACTGCCGCAATTATGATTGCTTTTGAGAAAGAATTACTTCAAAATCCTACTGATTTGGTTTTAGTTGTTGGTGATGTAAACTCCACTATGGCGTGCTCGATTGTGGCCAAAAAATGCAATACCAAGGTAGCGCATGTTGAAGCGGGAATTCGTTCCGGAGATTTAACAATGCCGGAAGAAATCAATAGGATACTGACGGATAGTATTACCGATTACTTTTTTACAACCTCAACTTCAGCCTCAGAAAATTTATTAAAATTAGGATCTGATCCTGAAAATATACATTTCGTAGGAAATGTTATGATTGATACTTTGTGCCAAAACATCAATAGAATTTCTGCGCCGAATTTTTGGGAAGAACATCAGCTTAGTGAAAAAAACTATATCGTTCTAACCTTGCACCGCCCCGCAAATGTCGACGAGGTTTCTTCTCTTATTGCTTTGCTTCAAGGAATTGATGATTTGGTAACTAACAAAAAAATACTATTTCCTATTCATCCCAGAACGCAGGCTATTTTGGGAGAAAATGCAATTTCTTTTAAAAACATCATTTTTGTTGCACCGCAAAGCTATCTGAATTTCATGTATTTAATAAAAAACAGTTTTGCAGTTATTACCGATAGCGGCGGTATTTCTGAAGAAACAACTGTAATGGGAATTCCTTGCTTTACAATGCGAAATAATACAGAGCGTCCTGAAACAGAAACCATTGGATCTAACACTATTGTGGGAACATCCTTAGAAAATTTACAAAAGGTATTTCATTCCTTCTTAAAAAATGGTCCTCGAAAAAGTGGCATTCCTGAATTATGGGATGGAAAAGCCTCTGAGCGAATTGTTACAATTTTACTGGATAAAAACTAATGAAGGATATTCTGATTATATCAAACTATTATCCACCCGAAAAAGGTGCTGCAGCCAATAGAATAGAACAACTGGCTTTAAAATTAAATCAAAACGGATATGAAGTTTCGGTAATTTCTCCTCTTCCAAATTATCCCAAAGGTGAATTATTTCCGGAATACAAAGGTCGATTTTCTGTAACAGAGAAGATTCAGAATATTACATTAAAACGTCTTTGGATTTATCCAAGTAACAGTCCGAATATCTTTAAACGAATTGTTTCGACGCTCTCCTTTTCAACTACTTTATTTTTCTATTTGTTATTTGCCAAAACTCCTAAAAAAGTTATCGTGCAATCACCTCCATTGTTGCTCTCTTTTATTTCGGTTTTCGTGCTTTGGCTGAAACGTAAAACCATTATTTTGAATGTTTCAGATCTTTGGCCTACCGCTGCTATCGAATTACAGGTACTCAAGAAAAACAGTATTTCGCACAAGATATTGCTTTTTATAGAACGATTTATTTACCAAAAAGCCACACACATTTTTGGGCAATCTAATGAAATCATTACTCATATTCATTCGATCTTTCCTAAAAAGAAATACTTTTTGTATCGCAATTATCCGGATCATTTTATTGAAGATTTCCTCGAAGAAAAAAACAATTCCAGCGAACCTATTAAACTATTCTATGCCGGATTATTAGGCGTAGCGCAAGGAGTTTTCGAACTTATTCAGCAATTGCATTTAGAAAATGGCAACATCGAACTGCATATTTTTGGTGATGGTGCCGAGAAGACTCAGATTGTGAATTACCTCAACCAGAATCCAACTAAAAAAATTGTTTTTCACGGAATGTTAGAACGCAATGTTTTGCATGAAACTTTGAAAAATTTAGATATTGCCCTTGTTCCGCTCAAGACAAGGATTTACGGCTCTGTTCCTTCCAAAATATTTGAATATAGTGCTTTAGGATTTCCAATACTTTACTATGGAGGAGGCGAAGGAGAAAATATTGTAGAAGAGAATAACCTTGGTTGGGTAGTTCCCGTTGAAGATTTCCAACAATTAAATACAACTTTAGGAACAATATCGACATTAGATAAAGCAGAAATTCAGAAGATGAAAAAGGTTATTTTTCTTCATGCCAAAAAACATTTTAATTTGGACCAGCAAATGAAGGAACTCATCGAAAAGAATGCTTTTTAAGTAACTTAATAAAAACGGGCAATTATTTCCAGAATAATTGCCCGTTTAAATTTTCTTATTTGATATAGTTCGAAAAATCTTTGTGTTCTTCTTTTGAAAGCTCTTCTTTTGAAAGTGATCTGAAATAATCATACGTAATTTTCATTCCTTCAGAACGGCTTACTTTTGCTTCCCAACCCAATAACTCTTTCGCTTTTGTGGTATCTGGCTGGCGTTGTAACGGATCATTTATGGGTAATGGATGGTAGACTACCTTTTGATTGGTTCCTGTTAATTTAATGATCTCTTCTGCAAAATCCTTAATCGTAATCTCATCCGGATTTCCAATATTAACCGGATATACATAATCCGAATGCAGCAGTCTGAAAATACCTTCGACCTGATCGTCTACATAGCAGAAAGAACGTGTTTGCATTCCGTCTCCGAAAATAGTTAGATCTTCCCCACGTAATGCCTGTCCGATAAAGGCTGGGATTACACGTCCGTCGTTCAGGCGCATTCTTGGACCGTAGGTATTAAAGATACGCACGATTCTGGTTTCTACACCGTGAAAAGTATGATAGGCCATTGTGATCGATTCCTGAAAGCGTTTTGCTTCATCATATACCCCGCGTGGTCCAATTGTATTTACATTTCCATAATATTCTTCTGTTTGTGGGTGAACCAATGGATCTCCGTAAACTTCAGATGTGGAAGCGATCAAAATTCTAGCTTTTTTTACACGAGCTAATCCTAATAAATTATGTGTTCCAAGAGATCCTACTTTTAACGTCTGAATTGGAATTTTTAAATAATCTATAGGACTTGCCGGTGAAGCAAAATGTAGAATATAATCTAAATCACCCGGAATGTGTACAAACTTGGTAATATCATGATGGTAAAACTCGAAATGTTCTAACTTGAATAAATGTTCTATGTTTTTAAGATCTCCCGTAATCAAATTATCCATTCCGATAACATAGTATCCTTCTTTGATAAAACGATCACATAAATGCGATCCCAGAAATCCAGCCGCTCCTGTAATAAGTATTCTTTTCATTTCAATATTTTCTGTTCATTAGAATCATTTGCTACATTAAACATGCAGTAAAGAATTATAAAGAAGATTATTCCTCTTTGTCTACTCAAAAAAGATTCGGTCAAAAATAAGACTATCATTGTTACTGAAAAAGCAATATGTATAAAATCTTTATTTATAATTCCTTTTCTAATTGTGACCACTAGCATACTTATCACTAATAAAAAACCAAATACACCTAATTCTGAAAATATTTGAATGTATTCATTATGAAAATTAAACTCCCCATAATCTGGATATAAATTATGTTCTTTTACTTTTTCTTTTATTTTATTCTGTGACGCATCTAATCCAAATCCTGTAAAAAAAATATTCTCTTCCTGTAGCATTTCTTTAAAAATTCTAATTTGAAAGAATCTAAAAGCTGCTCCCGGAAAAAAGTCATTCTGCTGAAATTTATCCTGGCTCCAGGCTTGTTTTAAACTAATATTATAAATTGGCCCTTGATTGTCTTCCGTCGTTTTCTTTAAAGAACTATCGACAAGTATTGTTTCAAACTCAATCATAAATCTGTCTCTGACTGGCTTAATAAAAATTACAGCACTAATAGATACAATAACTACTGTTGAAAGGATTAATCTTTTTATTCTTCTGGAAACAGTAGAAAAAAAGAAATAATAAATAATTATCATAGCCAAATCAACGATAATAATATTCTTAGATGACAATAAAAATATTAAAACTATAAGAATAGAGAATCCTGTTTTATCAACAATTGATTTTTCTTTTTTAGCAAGCAAACAGAACATGGCTAAAGAAGCAAAAACTGCCACATAAATGGCATTTACTTCTAAAGTGACTAACTCATGATAGAAAAACACCTTTTTATTTCCGGAAGCTACGAATTTTACAATCGCCTTTAATAAATAGAAAATGGCGAAAACAACCATTGCAAAACTGTAGTAATTTAACACCTTTTTTACTTGATTACGAGTTATTTTTGGTAATCCGCAAAAAGCTAAAGGAATCAACAAAAACAATACTTCTTTTTGTAATCCTTTAATTGTTTGTTTACTTTCTATTGTCCAAAAAAGCGACATAAGCATCAAAGCATACAGTAGCATGGGAAGTAACAAAACTTTTGGTATTGAAAAATCTTCTTTTTTGGATTTAACAAGAGTAAAAATCAGAAAAATAACACCGGTTAAACTTCCAATTATATACTTCATTGGAAGTGTAATCAACATTGCTGTTAGAAGATAAACCAACAATGTTTTGTTCTGCCATAATTCATCAATTTTATTGAAGACTTTTTTCGAATAACCTGAGGTACGATTCATTTATTTTATTCCAATTAAATTCTTGAATTATAGTGTTAAAATTATCGCGAACGATTTGTTCATGATCTTTTCTTTTTATGGTTTCAATAAGTTTTTTAACTTCTGTTGCATTTAAAAAATAGAATGCATTTTTTTCTAAAATAGCGCGATTAAATTCGTTATTATGTGCTACAATTAATGCCTTTGTTGCCATTGCCTCCAATAAAGAAGGATTTGTTCCTCCTACTGAATGTCCGTGAAAATAAAGATTCGAAAAATATCTTAGATTGTCTAAATGCTCTTTATTATAAATTCCTCCCGTAAATCTTATATTTTTATTTTTTGAAAATTTCTTTTTAAGATAATTTCCAAAAGTATTATTGCTATTTCCTATAACCAATATTACTTTATCATCATTACTTTCCGCAATTCCATCCAAAATTACCTCGATATTATTTTCGGGCTCAAAACGCGCTATTAGTAGGTTGTAGTTGTATTTTTCGACATTATATTGTGAAAGTAAATCTTCTTTTGGCTCATAAAATGGTTCCGCTCCATAAGCAATATAAACTGCTTCTTTATTATATTTCTCTTCTAAATATTGTTTAATTCCAAGCGAATCTGCAATCAAATGATCACTACTTTTGACTGCTTTTTTCTCAGCAAATTTTAAAAATTTTTGGGTTGTTTTAGAATATTTACTTCTCTTCCATTCTAATCCATCCATGTTAGTAATGATGGTTGATTTTTTTGGTAAAAGAAACGACCATATAGAACTGCTTGTGTAACCCAATTGCAGAATGATATCGAAATTTCTTTTTCTTGAATCCAAAATACAGTTCAAATCATAAATAAATTGTCCTGCAGAGCCTATTTTATCCTCCGGGTCATATTGATGAATAATGTTCACGCCCATGTAAGATGTCTCCTGAAAAACATGATTCTGTGAATTATAAACATAAACATCATGTTTCTGTTGTACTAAATAAACTGCAAAACACTCTGCAAATTGCTCAAATCCACCATAATTATTAGGGATCCCTCTGGTACCAAGAATGGCTATTTTCATCTAAATTTTATCAATCAGGATCCAAAAATAATGATTTTAAAAGTTCTTAAAAATTTAATTAGAACAAATTCAATTTTAATTTATGAATATTTAATTTAATTTCTACATTTGTTTCAAAGCGCTTATAACAATATTTTTATGATTAATTTTGAATATCTGGAAAACCATTTAGACGATCTGCGTTTAAAGTACTTAACTGCCAGTCCATTTCCGCATTTAATAATTGATGGTTTTTGCGAAGAAGAAAAATTGATAAAAGCCTATAAAAGCATTCCTGAACTCAATAATAAGAGTCGCGATTATTCATTTGCAAATAATAAATTTGAAAAATCAAATTATAAGGAATTAGGTGTTGAACTACACGAATTATATGATGATCTCTCGTCTGAACGATTCAATAAAATCATATCTCATATAACCTCAAAGTCAATTTTTGTTGATCCAAAAAATCACGGTGGAGGATTACATCAGGGTAAGAAAAATAGTTTTTTGGATATGCACCTGGACTTTAATTATCATCCTATTAACAAAGACTGGTACAGAGAACTAAATTTGCTTTTGTACTTAAATAAAGATTGGAAACCGGAATATAAAGGAGGCTTAAAAATAAGTGATTTAAGGACAGAAGAAGAAGCCGAGCTTGATGTTCCTTTTAATCGTTTAATTATTCAACAATGTGCACCCTACACGCTTCATGGATATGATATGACAAACTTTCCTGAGGGAAGTTTTAGAACATCTGTTGCAACCTATGCTTATCAAATACATAAAAAACAAATTGAAAAACCAAGAACAACAGACTGGTTTCCAAAAGAAGATGCCTCATTTTTTAAAAAACAATTTGCTAAAAATTATAATTTTTTAGTAAAAACAAAAAATAAATTGTTTGGAAGTAATACGGCAAAAAATCAATAACAAATTTCTTTAGACTTTTAATTTTGTTTTATAAGCTGATATAATACTGCTGCTGATTTTTTCCAACTGTATGTTTCTTTAATTTTTTGCGACATTAACTCAAAATCTGAATCTCGGTTTTCTTCTAAGATCTGAAGTAGTTTTTTATTGAATTCAACCTGGTTATAGGGATCAAAATAAAACTCTTTAAAAAAACTAAAATCTGACATTGCCGTTTTATCTGAGCAAATTGTTGGAATTTTAGCCGCAACAGACTCTAGGGGCGGAATTCCAAAACCTTCAGCAATTGAAGGATAAACAGATGCATTGGCTCCTCTTAGAAACAACAACATGGTCTGAAAATCGGTATTTTTCAAAGTAATTACCTGCTTTTTTATTTGAGAATCTATCTGATCAAAAACTTCATTATATTCAGGATTGAAAATAGTATCGTTTCCTAAAAAAAGAAGTTGATACTTTTTATATAATTCTAAATCAACAAAAGCCTTTAAAACCATTTGCTGATTCTTTCTTGGCTCCCATCTACTTACATAAATAATATATTCTTTAAGAGAGAACTCTTTCGTCACCTTTGCTTTAATCGATTCTTTGTCGTATTCTTCAAAAAAAGCATTATCAATAGCATTGGGTGTAATCTCATAATTAGAAAATCCAAAATGCTGTTGAATTTTCTCTTTAGAGTATTGTGAAACTGTTAATCTAATATCCGCCCATTTAGCACTTTGTTTATATAGTAAAGTATTTATTATTTTACTGAAAAATGGAAAATATTGCGGAAAATCAATAAATAACACGTCATGGGTTGTGACGATGTATTTACATCTTTTAAATGGGGAAACAGTATACTGAAAATGTGCAAAATCAATTTTATTTTTTTTAATAATTTTCGGTATATCAATTAGTAACCTCAAATATTTGTTTTGGTATTTATACTTTACATAGGTAACATTTGAATGATTCCCGAAAATCGATTCTAAATTTTGCGGATTGTTTGAAGCCAAAAAAAAATGAAGCTCTTTCTTCCTTATTAACTCAGAATATAATCCCTGAATATAAGTTCTTGTTCCTTGAAAACCACCATCAAAAACATGACAATCAACAAAAATAAAAGTTGAATTTTTACTCCTCATTTTCTATTCTATTTTGACTATTATACTCTCTAACAATAATTTCTCTAAGAGCAATCAGGAATCCGATTATTATTGATTTATTATCTAATTTTAAATACAACCCCAAGAATACCCAGTTTGAAACGATCAGAAAAACACTCGAGCCAATTAATAAATAATTAATGGCTTGCACAGCTTCGATATCAGATTTTTTTTGTCTGTACAAAGCAATCAAAAAAACAAGAAGCAATAAAACACCCAATAATCCAGATTTTAAAAACACTGTCATATAGCCATTATGGACAATTGGAATATACTGAACATATTCGTGATCGTTAGTCCAGACTTTTCTACCCAAATTAAGCGTTGATCCCAAACCTTCGCCAAAAAAAACGGCTCTTTTTCCTTTGTCTGAAACTTGTTTAACAGCAATTATATTTTCAAACGATCTGTAATTATCATTAAAATCTTTCCAATCTTCTTTGTCGATTCGTGTTTTAAAAGCCTCTTGAGGGGCAATTTTAATTTTATATAAAAAAGCTTGTATCCCTTTCCCTTCTCTTTTTGGATTAATGTAAACAATCGCTGTATACCCAATAACAGTACCTAGTAATACAAATAAAATTACTCTTAAAGATTTCTTGTTAAAAATCAAATATCCTTTTAAACCGACATATAAGATTATAAACTGAATCAGATTTGTTCTTGCTAAATATAGAAAGCTCGATAGACCTATTATTGACATTAATATTAGTCTCTGCCTCTTTGAAATTTCTAACTCCAGATTTTTATAAAAAATAAGTATGATTAATACATAGATCTCATAATCACTAAAATAGCCTCCATGTTCTCTTAAAAGATTAACACTTAAAGTTCTAAACTCAATAACCGTAAAAAACAGCATTGCCAGGTGCATTAACGAAATCGCTAATCCGGTATAAACTATAACTTTTAACGCTAATTTACTACTAAATCTACACAGTTGATAGCCTACTAATAATCCTAAAATGGGTTTAAATAAATATGTAAAATCTCTAACGAATAAAAAAACAGTTGTTTTACTGAATAAAGTAGAAACAATTGCAACTAAAAGTATTAAGAGAAAAATGAAACAATACTTAATTATTGTAACAGAGTATTTTCTTTTTATTGTTGCCAGTAAAGTTAAAGTCCAAACCGCAAAAGTGAGTTCATAATTTGCAAACAAAGAAACTCCAATACAAAGCAAAAATAAAATCTGATAAGGAAAACTTTTATAAATAGTGATATTCATGATTACTTGCTTAATCTAATTACTGGTTTTAAAACAATATAATATAAAACTATCACCATTATTTCTATGATAATCGTGGCAATAAAAGCACCTTGCAGTCCAATATTTTTTACTAATAAAAAGAATACCAACAAGCTAAAAATAGAAGAACCAATTGTTATGTTTATATATGCCTTATTGCTGTCTAATGCAAAAATCAGCTGCTTTAAAGCAATAGAAATTGTCATAAATACCGGGATAATCAAACCTAACCTAAAAAAGAATGTCATCGAATCCAATTCATTTAAAGCAATATTAAAATATAATAAAATTTGCTCTGTGAAAATAAATGCTATGGCCACTAATACTAGTACAAACAAGTAATTTAGACCATTGTAATTTAACCAGTGCAAAATTCCGTTTTTTAAATTTTTATGTATCTGCAAACAAACATCAGCATATATAAAATTGAAAAACATTTGCAAATAGGTTCTGAAAGTCATAATAATTTGATCTATAATTCTATATTGTCCCGCCATACTATTTCCTCCTACATAACTAATTATCATTATAGGCAAATATTGGTAAAATGAAAGGAATAGTTGTGAAAAGGTCAGAGAAAATTCCTCTCTTAATAAATATAACGCATCCTTTGTAGCATTTTGATAGAATCGCAAATCGTATTTTTTTATCAGACTAATTAATCCTATTAAACTCGAAATTATCAACCCTACTCCCAAGTAAGCATTTGCATAAATATAATCATCCTTTTTACTGATAAAAATAAAAATACCAGCCACATAAATTACTTTAGAAATAATGTTAATAAAAGAAATCCATTTGTAGTTTTCCAAACCCTGAAAAATCCATGTTGGATTTATTAATTGACCAATTACATACAAAAAACTAAAAAAGAAAAGAGCTTGTTCTTTATTAAAAAAAGGCACAAAATAAATAAGCAAAAAAGCCAGAAATAGTAAGATTACAATCAAAAACAGTTTCATTACATAGATAGAAACTATTTTTCTTTTAATAATCTCAGGATTGTTCCTATTGATCGATATTTCTTTAGTTCCGTTAATATAAGATCCATAGTCAACCAAAACATTAAATATTAAAGCAAACGAAAACCCAACTCCAATCTTTCCCAACCCTTCTTTTTCACAAATAGTAACCAAATAAGGCATTACCAAAATTGGGCTAACCAGATTAACAATCTGACCAATTCCATAAATAACAAAATTTTTAATTCTATTATTTTGAAATACATTTAGGTGTTTTGATTTAAGCAAGATAATAGGGTTTGTTTATAAATACAGTATAAGACTTTAAGGTTTATTCTAAAATGATAAAATTCAATATTAGGAACTTAAGATAAAAAAAGCCACAAATTGTGGCTTTTAAACAATGTAAAATAATTATTTTACAATTAATTGAATTTGATCGTAAAGTGCTTTTTCTGAATAAAACAACGGATCATATTTTCCATCCTTAGATTTGATGTTTTGTATAATCGAATTCTTTTTGTCAAGAACTTTTATACATTCATTTGGAATAAAATAGTTAAAAAATAGTGAGTCTTTCGCTTCAAAACTTTTACTATAGTACTTCATTTTAAAATTTTTAATAATGATTTCCTTTTGTCCTTCGTTTGTTCCAAAATCAATTCTGATATAGTTCGGAATTGCATCTTCAGGCAAATTAAAAACGATATCTTGTGGATTATCATTAGCTTTTACGGCCATCCAAACAGAATTTTCTTCTTTAAAAGGTACCTCATATTCATCCTCACTATAATACAGCTGAAAATTATCATCAGTTTTTACTGTTGCGGTTAAGGTTACTTGAAAATTATTCTTTTTTGTTTCAACTTCAATTGGTTTGACCTCGTCTTTACTTACTTCTTTCTTACAGGAAGTAAAAGATACTAATAAAATCAAACTTGCAAAAATTAGTTTTGTTCTCATTATTAAAATTTTTCGGCTAAATTAGTTTTTTAAACTCAAAAAAAAAATGCTCAACCTAAACTCATAATATTACGTTTTAGGTAGTCATTAAAATATTAATTATTTTTCTCTAAAATCAACTTTTGTTTTCTGTAAAAAGATTTAAAAGATTTTAATAAAATATAAATAAAAATAAACAATAAAGGTAATATTAACTTCTTGTTTCCATAAAGTAAACCTGTTTTTTCGATATTTAACGTTGTACTGATATCTTTAACAATTTTATCATATCCTATTAATTCAATTTTATAATTTCCTTGCTCATTGACTAAATCTCCCTTAGTTTTAATAACATCGTTAAGCTGTGTATTGTCGTTAAAATAGACCAACTTGTCACTTTTTTGAGAGCTATTCAGGTTCGAAGAAAACCCTTGTAATACACCATTAATTTGAGAAATAGTCGTGTCATTTTGTGTCATTTTCTCTTTGACATTAATCAGTTTTGCTTCCTGGATTTTTTTGTAATATTCTGTTTCATTTAAAAAATTCAGAAGAGACTTTGTAATTTTATCGCCATTCAGATCATCTGTGGCAACCGAAATTCTGTGATATCGATAATTTTTACTTGTCAAATTATCCTCAATAATTTTTTTAATATCACCATTATCAGCCATCAACTTAATTAATTCAAAATTTTCCGGCTTATTTTCTATCAATTTATATATATCAGTAATCGGTTTGATTTCAATAAATTTAAGACTTTTTGGTTGTTTAACTCCAACGGTTTCTTTCAAAAAAAGCGTGTCGTTTTCTTTTATTTTAGAATTGATTAAATCAATTTTTGCATACAAATAATCCGTACTACCAAAATTTGGAGCCACAATAATTTCATGCTCATACCTTTTTTGAGTATTGTCTAAAAACATTCCCAAACCAAATCCCACCAAAACTAAAATTAAAACAATGACCCAATTTCTAATAAAAAACTGGATTCCCCTGAAGATAGATGCATTGATTCCCTGAAAAAAATTATTGATTTTTTTTGAAACCAGGGCTAAATCAATTTCCTGATCGGCATTATTTTGGGGTATTTTTGTACTCATTTATGTGGTTATTTTACGTTGAAAATTTGTTCTAAAATTTTAATGGTAATCAGATAAGTTGGTTTTACACCGGTAGTACCTAATCCGCCTGAAGCTAATGTGCTGCCTGTTTCTAATGGATTATCTGATGCATAATAAGCATAACGAACCTTGATATCATGCGGTACACTTTTTCTTATTTTAGAGGCAGACTGAATCGCTTTCTGATAATAAGAACCTTCCATTTCCAGACCAATTACACCCCAGGTCGATTCGTGAAAGAATTTCAATAAATCTCTGTTTTGCAATGATGTTCCTAAAACGGTAACCATTGCCCCTTCGAAAACAGCAATGTCGTTGCCTTCAAACATAGCTCCGGTTAATTCGTTTTCAAAGAAATAGTTATCAGCTGTTCCTTCATTTATATGCGCAGTTGGGATCATGATATCTCCTTTTCCACCTTCTAAAATTCCGGCTTTCCCCATAATCGAAACTGATTTCACATTCAGTAAAGTTTCTTTTTTAAATGGTTTTAAAAGTTCATCAATCGTTTCGTATGCCTGCTCCCCAAAAGCATAATCCATTACAATAATAACCGGTGCAGCTTCATCAAGAACAGCTTTTGGAAATGCCGTTTTTGCCCAGTCAATTTTGGCAGTGTCAAAAATCTGAACATCGATATTCGTTCCAGAACTATCCGGTAGGGAAATCATACCATTTTTTAATGCAAGCTCTTCTACAAGCCCTCTAATTTCTTTTGCTCCTGATTTGCTTAACTCTTCGTAAATATAAAAATCAGACTTATCCTTAAATTTTGTTTTTAACAACGGAGTTGCAAAAATGGAATTCATTACACTGTGCATATTGGCACTTATAACGTGAATCGGACGCTTTAAAAGATTATTTGCTTTCAGAACTTCCTTGATGTTGGTTGCCCAGATTTCACCATGGATATGATGTCCTAAACGCTCTCTTAAAACCGGACTAAATGTAATGGTACGCTTATTATTGTCGATAACTTCTTCAATCGCTAATTTCCCTAACCAGTAAATAACGTGAAGGAAACGATCCGGAGCATTTTCTGATCCAAAAGCGTCATAAATATCCAACACCTCTTCAAAGGTTCTTGCCAGAATATTGGCAACATGAGAGATTGCTTTTTCTTTTTCAATCTGAGAAAGTTTTTTCGTCTGCAATACAGCTTGCTCTAATTTCATCCAATCGCGTGAAACCTCTCCTCCATCATCCAGTAAAACTCTGTTTTTAATTTTATGTGATTCGATAAAAATAAAAGTCAAATGCGTCAGAATATCGTAAATATCAGATCGGCCACGAGTGATTTCAACGTTCATTTGTTCCTCATCAATTCGGTAACAGTTTCTCCTTCTTTTTGGAGGAACAATTGGCTGAAAATGTGATTTAGAATATCCTTCGTCCGAAGTTAAATTAATAAAACGACATTGCTCAATTCCTATTGGTAAACGCTCTATAACGTACAAAAGCCCATTAAGTTCTACTTTTTCTTCACCTATATTTCCGTAAATTTCCGGACGTAATGCTAATAATGATTCACGTAAACTATCGCCCGAAACTCCCATTGGTTTATAAAAACCACGGTTGAATAAGTGACGCATTGTAATGTACATTTTTTCTATAGCAGCAGACGATTCCTGTGCTCTTGATCGTGATATATGTTTGGTTTCTTTCATGCTTATTTTATTTTAAAATCTTCTGTTTTGGGAAGATGTATTTTGTGTTTTTCAGTCAACGAAAATAGTAATTAAAAACTACACTTACATAAAACTGCAGTGTTACTAAACTGTTGTTTCATTATGATTTTATCTTAAATTATCGGCAATATCTCTATTATTTGATAATCTCGGTGTTTTATTCTGTCCGCCTAATTTTCCTTGCGATTTCATGTATTCCTGAAATGCGTTTTTAGAAACTTTGGTTACGACTACTTTTCGCAAAACATTTCCTGTAATCAAATCATCATAATAAATGTTTTGCTTTCTCATCGAATTGTCAATCGCTTCCTCGAAAGTGTCGATACTTTCAGGTTCGGTTTCAAATTCTACAAACCATTCGTGATATGGCAATCCGCTTAAAGGATTTATTTGTGGTGCAACTGTGAATTCGTTAATTACAATATTAGTTCCTTCTGTCGCTTCTTTCATTGCATTTTCGACTTCGTTTGCAATAACGTGTTCTCCAAAGGCCGAAATATAATGTTTAATTCTTCCTGAAACGATTACTCTGTGCGGAAACAATGAAGTAAACTGCACGGTATCGCCAATATTATAACGCCAAAGTCCTGCGTTAGTCGAAATAATCATGGCATAATTTACACCAATTTCCACTTCGCCAATTGTCAAACTTTTAGGATTAGGTTCAAAGAATTCGTCGGCTTTAATAAACTCATAGAAAATTCCTGAATTTAATAAAAGTAACATTCCTTTTGCTTTTTGAGAATCCTGATAAGCAAAAAATCCTTCGGAAGCTGGAAACAACTCAATGCTGTCTACTTTTCTACCAATCATGTTTTCGAACTTGGCGCGATACGGTTCGTAATTAACTCCTCCGTAAATAAACAAATTAAAGTTCTTGAACAGATTTCCTATTTTTTTACCGCCGCTTTTTTCTTGTAAACGCTCAAAATACATTTGAACCCAAGATGGAATCCCGGAAATAATGGTCATATCCTGCTCAATGGTTTCTTCGACAATGGCATCAATTTTAGTTTCCCAGTCTTCGATACAATTGGTTTCCCAAGATGGCATTCGATTTTTTTGAAGATATTTTGGAACAAAGTGCGCTCCAATTCCTGATAATCTTCCAAATTTGATTCCGTACTTTTCAACTAAAATCGGACTTCCTTGCAGGAAAATCATTTTTCCATCAACAAAATCAGCATTTCCAGTTTCATATATATAGTGAAGAATTGCATTTCGCGAAGCTTCAATATGATAGGGCATCGACTCTTTAGTCAGCGGAATATACTTCGCGCCAGATGTAGTTCCGGATGTTTTTGCAAAATAAAGCGGTTTTCCTTTCCACAGAATATTTTTTTCTCCCATTCGAACTTTGTCGATATAAGGTTTTAAATCTTCATAATCCCGAATTGGAACACGCTTCTTGAAATCGTGAACTGTCTTAATTTTATCAAAATGATGATCAACACCAAACTGAGTTTCTTTAGCGCTATTAACCAAACTTTTAAATACGGCCTGTTGAGTCTCAACGGGCTTATTGGCCCAAGCCGTTGTTTGATAATATATGGTGCTGGCAAATAATTTTGCTGCTACTGATTTAATAGACATTGTTTAATATATTATTTCTTGTCACTTTTGTTTTTATTTCGGGTCTTTTCACCCGACTCCTTCTCCATTCTGGCCACCTCTTCTCTTAGTTTAATCTCTTCTTCTGTTGGCTTCATATCCACCTCTGAAGGTTCATCTGCTTCTGCTAGAATAGAATCTTTATTGAATTTTGCATACTCCAGTTCTCCTCTTAAAACCTTTTGAATTCCTTTTATATACGCCTCATTTTTTTTTAAAGCAGTTTCTAATGAATCTGATTTTATCGCCAATTCCGTTGCATTCTTTTTTAGTTCAGAAGAAGAATATCCAGGAATAAATTCACGTAAAGGCGTGAAAGCAATGATGAAAGTGGTGATTAAAATTAAAAAAATCCCCCCCAAAGTAAACGTCACAAAAACGTTCATTAAATTAAGTTTGAATGAAAAAATTTCTTCAAAAGTATCCTCATTCAAAATCACCAATCGGTTTTTGATGAATAATCTTTTCCTGAAATTGAACTTTTTCTTGGTCATTATGGCTATTTAATACGAGCAAATATAATAATTAATCGTCTTGTTACTGCGGAACAAAAATGAACGAATACACTTATTTTACTATTTTATAAAATATTTAACGCTGTCACAAACAAATATTTTAATCCAAATCCTGTTGTTCTTCGTATATTCTATATACATTTGCGGAACAATTAGAAATCAATTTGCTTCGGCATTAAATATACAAACCATGGGAAGATTAGGTCTTACAGAAATCCTTGTAATAGTAGGTATCGTGATATTACTTTTTGGAGGTAAAAAAATTCCGGAATTAATGAAAGGTTTAGGAAGTGGAATTAAGGAATTTAAGAACGCTGCTAAAGACGATCAAACCGCGCCTACGCCTCCTGTTAAAAAAGAAGAGGAAGAAACAAAATAATAACTTTCGAGTTGTTAGAAATCCCAAATTGCAATTATTAAGATTGTAATTTGGGATTTTTTTTATTCCATATTTTATAATACCATCGTCAACTGAATTCTCTTTCTATCCTCATCAACTTCAGTAACCTTTACGTCAACATGCTGATGCAATTTTACCACCTCGTTTACATCGCTCACAAAACCTGCCTTTAACTGAGAAATGTGAACCAATCCGCTTTCTTTAATTCCGATATCAACAAAACAACCAAAATTGGTAATATTATTCACAATTCCCGGTAAAATCATTCCGGTTTTCAAATCTTTAATTGATTTTACGTTTGCATCAAATTCAAAAACCTTAGCCGACTTTCTTGGGTCTAATCCAGGCTTTTCAAGCTCTTTTATGATGTCTTTTAAAGTCAATAACCCAATTTCAGGAGTAATATAGTTTTCGGCCTTAATAAGAGCCGTTTTCTCCTTATTCGCAATTAGATCATTCACAGAAAGTTTTAAGTCTTTTGCCATCTTTTCAACAACCGGATAAGCTTCCGGGTGCACAGCCGAATTGTCCAGCGGATTTTTAGCATTTGTAATTCTAATAAAAGCAGCCCCTTGCTGATAAGCCTTATCACCTAAACGAGGTACTTTTTTCAGCTGCTTTCTGTCTTCAAAAGGACCATTTTCGGAACGGTATTGAACAATATTTTCGGCCAGCTTCTCTCCTATCCCACTCACATAACTCAATAAATGTTTACTCGCCGTATTGATATTGATTCCAACCGAGTTCACACAACGAATTACCGTATTATCTAATTCTTCTTTTAATTTCGTCTGATCCACATCGTGTTGGTACTGTCCAACTCCAATTGCTTTTGGATCAATCTTCACCAATTCTGCCAAAGGATCTGAAAGTCGTCTTCCAATAGAAACCGATCCACGAACCGTAACATCATAGTTTGGAAATTCTTCCCTCGCAATTTTTGATGCTGAATATACCGACGCTCCCGCTTCAGAAACAATAAAAACCTGTAACGGTTTATCGAACGCGATTTTTTTGATGAAAAATTCCGTTTCACGCGAAGCAGTACCGTTTCCAATAGAAATCGCATCAATTTGATAAGCGTTTACCATAGAACGGATTTTTTTGATCGCCATGGTTTCCTCATTTTGAGGCGCATGCGGATAAATTGTTTCATTATACAACAAATCTCCTTTTTCGTCTAAACAAACTACTTTACAACCGCTTCTAAATCCGGGATCTATGGCCAAAATACGTTTTTCACCCAAAGGCGGTGCTAATAACAACTGTCCTAAATTATTTGCAAAAACCTGGATTGAATTAGCATCCGCTTTTGCTTTTGCTTCTTGTAAAGTTTCATTTCCAATAGCAGGATTTAACAATCGTTTGTAACTGTCTTCAATCGCTAGCTGTAAATGTGCTGTTGTACTATTTTGTTTTTTAATGATGATTTCGTCAATAATATCATAAGCTTCATCTAAACCAACATCAACTTTCATTTTCACAAAACCTTCGTTTTCAGCACGAAGCATTGCCAATAAACGATGTGAAGGCGCTTTTGTTAATGGTTCTTCCCAATCAAAATACTGGCTGAACTTTTGAGCTCCTTCTTCTTCACTCTTCTTTTTTACAACTTTAGTTCCAATAGTTGCTTTTCTTTGGTATAATCTACGCAATTGTTTACGAACATAAATGTTTTCGTTAATCCATTCGGCAACAATATCTCTAGCACCTTGCATGGCAGCTTCCTCATTAACAACATTTTCATTCAGATATTGTGTCGAAATAAAATCAACATCAACATCATTTTCAGACATAATGATTTTTGCCAAAGGTTCTAAACCAAATTCGCGTGCCACATCTGCCTTTGTTTTTTTCTTCTTTTTGTACGGAAGATAAAAATCTTCTATTTCTTGTAAATCAAAACTTTGCTCAATCTTATGCTTCAATTCAGGCGTAAGTGATTTTTGTTCTTCTATCGATTTTAAAACCGCCTCTTTACGTTTTACGATCGTTTCATATTCCTTTTGAAGTTTTGCAATCTGCTCGATCTGAACTTCATCAAGATTTCCGGTCGTATCCTTTCGGTAACGGGAAATAAACGGAATCGTGCAATCTTCTTCTAATAATTTTACCGTGTTTTGAATGTTAATTGCTGCTGTTGTTACAGACTTCGCAATAAATTGAATATTAGTCATACTTTATAATGAAATAATTTCTGGATTAGAAAATGAGATAACCTGTCTTTCAAAATCAACAACAGATTAAACAATCACCCGGCTAAAATAATATCTTTGTTTTTAATTTTTAGCCAATGGAAGTTTTATTAACGTATTTTTTAGTTGTAAATATCACCGTTTTTATTCTCGCGGGATATGATAAATATCAAGCCCGAAAAAACAAACAAAGAATTCCCGAAAATACCTTGTTTCTTCTGGAAGCTATTGGTGGAACTGTCGGATTATTGTTAGCAATGTTATCCTTCAGACATAAAACGAGTAAATCTTCTTTTATTATAAAATTCTCATTTATTTTTTTCATTCAGATTGTCTTGATCTATCTAAAATTAAAGGCTAAGATTTAAACATTTGCATTGTTAATAACTACATAAATACCTTTTTATCAAATATTTAAATCTATTATTTAAACAAAAAACCGGATGAATTATTAAAATCCGCCCGGGTTATTTATATTATATTTGGTGCGAAGCAACCGCAATTTTTGACTTTTTACTGACAAGCTATTTTATTTACTCTGTTTTGATGCCTTCCACCTTCAAATTCAGTTGTTAAAAAGGTTTCAACAATTTCAACTGCTTGTGGAATAGACGTAAAACGTGCCGGAATACTCACAATATTGGCATCATTGTGTAAACGTGTTAAATAGGCTATTTCTTTAGTCCAGCATAACCCAGCTCTCACTTTAGGATGTTTATTTGCAGTCATAGCAATTCCGTTTCCGCTTCCGCAGATTACGATTCCAAAATCAGCTTTCCCTTCAGATACATCATTCGCAACCGGATGACCAAAATCCGGATAATCAACAGAAGCATCTGTATCTGTACCATAATTAGTTACCTCATATCCCTTTGCTTCAAGCATTGCAACAATTGCTTTTTTATATTCTGGTCCTGCGTGGTCGTTTCCTATTGAAATTTTCATTTTATAATACTATTAAGTTGTGTACTGCAAATTTACTTAAAGTAGGCCAAAGCATTTTATAATAGTTTCAAATATTTTCAAACTTGGCTTTACTACAGATAATATAGAAATAATGTCTTACAAAATTTATTCATAAAAATTTGTATTATCTAAGTTTTATACTACTTTTAATTTAAATAACCAATTTATAATCAAAAATATATGCCATGAAAAAAATTAAACTCATTAACCTAATTTTATTAACCTTTGTTTCTTTCTCATTTTACAATTGTAACAAAGAACCATTTGAAGATACTAGTGAACAAGCTAAAAATTCGGAATTTCTTTCAAACATCAAACAAGAAAATACCACTTTAGATGAAGTTAAAAAAGACCTTTACTTAAATCCTATATTAAGCAATGCTTCTAAAAAAATAAGAATACACGGAGTAACTTCTAAAAATATAAATTTAGAATCTTTAAATTTATCTAACCAAGTTAAAAAATATACGTTAGATGATTATACTTCTTATACTATTCCTATAATCAATGAATTTGGAAATTCATATATCTTTCAAAATCTTGTAATAGAAAAAGATATTCTAAGAGATGCTGTTTATTTGGTAACCTATTATCCAGATGAAAACTACAAAGAGTCTATTAAAAAGAATCTTGTAAACATCAATGATAACATTGATTATACTGGAAGTAAAAAAATAGAGTTTTTGTACTACAAGCGAAAAGTAAATATTGAAGAAAAAATAGTAACTACAAAAACTGCAAAAAGTTCAAGTGAAACATTTCCTGATGATGATATTGATGAACCATATACAGTTTGTGTAGAAACTTATAGACCAGTAAATTGTAGTGCAGGCGGAAATCATTCACCTGGTCAGCCATGTTCTGGCACTGGAAGCCAAAGAGCAGGCTGGATAGTTTCAGAAAGTTGTACCAGCATATTTCCACAAATTCCAAATGATCCTGGCCCTGGTCCTGGATGCACAGGTTGTACAACTCCAGTTAGTGGTACAACTGGAGCAGGAGCTTATTTTCCTCCAGACAGCCAAAATCCAAATTGGATACCACAATATATTTGTGTAGCAATGGAAAGAGGTAATTGTACTAAAGTAATTCCCTACACTCCAATTTTAACAACACAAATGACAGATCCTTATTTTAATTATATAAATGTATTTGATCGAAATAAGTTTGATCTTTTTAACAGATTTGAAAATCAAGATATACGAACTGTAATAGATGAATATCTTGATAATCATAAAAACTATATGGGGAGTTATGATATAGAAACCATTAATTTGGTAAATAATGTTTTTGATGCGGCAATTGCAAATCGAGCACCAGGGTCTTTTGAAGGTTCACTTACTGATGTTTGGGCATCACTAAGATCTCCTGTAAATGTAGATCGTACAAGTATTGATAATAATACTACCGAAGGAAAAAAATTTAATAGTATTTATAATGCTTTGACCCAATCTACTTCATTTCAAAAATTATTTGTTGATTTGTTTGAAAATAGTGATAGATTTAATGTAAAATTTGAAATTCTTGACCATGTTTATTCAGGTAATAACCCGGCAAATGGAGAAGTAAACGGAAATACAGAACTAATAGCAGGAACCAACGATGTTCTTATAAAAATAAATAAACAAATAATTCTTCCTGGTATGACCAAAAGCCAAAGTAAATTATTAATTGCCAAGACCATCATGCACGAATGTATACATGCCTACTTAGATATTAAACTTAAAAACTCGGGAGCAGGTGTGAGTATACCAAATATAAACAATAAAGATCTTTCTGAGCTTATAAATAGTCAATATAATGGTTTTAACGGAAATCAGGATCAACATAATTTTATATATAATCATATGTTACCCACTATGAGAACTATTCTTGCAGATATGAAGATTTTTTTAGTTTCTGAAGGAGAAAGTAACTATTTAGAAGGTTTAGTTCTCCATCCTGTTTCTCCTACACAAGATGTGAATTTCGACTGGAATGATTTTTATCAAAATATATCATTGTTAGGTTTACAAAATTGTTCTTTTTTCCAAAACGAAATAGGGATAATAAGGGAAAACCAAACAACAGGTGATTTTAATATACTTTCGACTGTTGATCCAATAAAAATGTATTATTTTAACCAATATAGAACTTATGCAAACTACCTTAGTAAAAATTAAAAACAACTATTTTTACATTTGTTTTTTGTGCTTTTCAATGAGTATATATAGTCAAAATTTTGAAAAAATTATAAATTCAGATACATTATATATTTACTTTAAAAATGATAATATCAATCAAATAAAAAGTTCAAATAACAGAGTTAATGAAGATAATCACAATTATGATTTTTATTTTTCTATTAAAGAAACAACTGTAAGACAATATTATACATTGTTTAATCATTATTTAATATCTCCAGAAGTAAAATGGGAAAAAAAATCATTTTTAAAAGAAAAAAAGGATCTTATAATAAACTATAATTTTCTCAAAAATTTAGGTTATCATGAAAGTGAAAAATTACTTGTAAAGAAAAAAAAAATATACATTATTGATCGTGATAATTTTTGTGGATCAAAAATAAAACTAGTTGAAGCAAAAATAACTGATAGAACTTTGCTTCCTGATGATTAATTTACTAAATAATTGTTCACTTAATATCTTTTTAAATTGCTTACAAAACTGTTCTTTTTTCCAGAATGAAATAGGGACATTTTTACCTAATGAGGGAGAACCAAAAACAATAGTAAATAAAGTGAAAATGAATAATTTTACTCAATACAAAAAAGAGATGGGAAGTATGGCTACATTAAATAAGATAATTTTGTTTGTGTTTTTTCAATTTTGCTTAAGTATCAAAACTTATTCACAAAATTTTGATAAAATTAGAAAAGCAGATACTATATACGTCTTTTTTAAGAAAGAGAATTTTAAACAAATGACCATGCCTCAAAAAAAAGGTTATGGAGACTATTTTTTTATTTTTAATGAATATTACAGAAATAAACATATTCTTTTTTATCATACTTCTTTAACTCCTGAAGAAAGAACAGAAAAAAAATATTTTTTAAAAAGAAATAAGGATCTTGTAGTTAATTATACATATTTAATAAATATGTACAATTATGAAGATGCTAAAGTGCTTTTTTTTAACAAAAAAAAAATTATTTGATAGATTATGATGAAATGGGTTGGTTTACCATAAAATTAAAAGAGGTTAAAGTATTTGATTATTCATATTTGACTCCTATTGAATGATTTTTTCTAAAAAAACAAGGCTTTCATAAAAAACAGCCTTGTTTTATCAATTTATAGTGGTAATAAAAATGTAAATCAATTAGAAATCAAATAGTTTAAATTATGAAAAAAATTAAATTTACTTAATTTGTTTTATCACTGCAACTTGTCTGTCACAAAACATCAAAAAACCTCAATATTTATTTGATAAAAATAATCAGCTAATTACGTCAGATCAATATAAAACTAAAATTGAGGATAAAAATCTGGAACTTTTTGTTTATGAACTAGATACTGCTTTTATTGCCAGGTTCAATAAAATAATAGATATTGGTATTTTATCATCATCTGAAATAAGCAGAATAAAAAATGAATTACAAAAAATAAGCAACAAAGAAATTGACAGTTCAAAAACTTTAATTATTAATTTCTTTTATAAAGTTAATCCAGAACCAAATGGAAGTTGTATTGATTATTATGTTACTGATACAAAATATAAAAAATACCTCAATAAAAATAAAGATATAATTCAGTTTTTTATAACCGAAAAAGATTATAACTATAAAGATAAGAATGTTTTACAAGATAGTAATAACATTATAAGTTCTTTATTTTTAAAATCTTATTTCTTTTGTGGTAATTATATCATTATAAAATCAAATGGCAATTTTTTTCGAAAATTAGGGGAATACAGACAAGAGGAAATACCAAAAAATGTAAAAAGTTTCTAGCCTTAAAATTTTTACTCTTTAACCTTTTAATAAAACCTAAAAAACGATACCATGAAAAAATATACTATTATACTAATTCTATTTACTTTTCAAATTACAAATGCTAATTGGCTTACATCCTACGAAGATGCTCAAAAAATGTCATTAACTACCAATAGATTTATTATTGTTGATTTCTGGGCAACTTGGTGCGGTCCTTGTTCGGAAATGGAAAAAAATGTATGAAACAATGAACAATTGCAAGAAACCCTTCAAGGATTTGTTAAATTAAAAATAGACATTGATACTAACCGGGAATTAGCTAATAAATACAGTGTAAATGGTGTTCCTAATATTTTAATCATAGATGCGAATGGTAAAGTTGTTCATAACATTTTAGGGTATCAGAATATACAAAATTTAAAATCTGAAATAGAAAAATTCAATTTATCAACAGAATTTATGTCTGCAGATTTAATAAACTATTTTAAAGCTAAAAACTTCAGTACTACAATTAAGATTACTCAGAAATATTATGATTTTTCTCTTCTGATAGATAAAAACATAAAGAAGAAAACTTTCAATGTCTGCAGAGAATACCTGAATGATTATAAAGTAACATTAGATAAAAAAGAAATTGATTATTCAAAAAAGAATCAAAAAATAGAATTGTATAAATTATATGAATTAGCTTATAATTTTGAATTTAATAAGCTAAACAAAAAAAATTTAGAGTTTAAAGCAGAAGAAATAGATCCTATAAATGAATACTCTTATTGGTTTTTAAAGTATTTAGCAGTAAAAGGTACTTCAAAAACAACGTCCGACATTGAAGAAATCTTAAAAAATAAAGGATTAGAAAGTGTTATTAACAAAGGAAATTATCTCTATTTTTTTTACACAAAATAAATGTTTTCATTAGTGAATTCGTAGCTATTCTCAACTGTCTTTATATCAAAACATTAACACTTATTAACATTATTAACAACGTTGTAAGTATCTCATAATCAATAAATAATAATCAGTTATTTTGTTAAAATTTTATAATGTTAATAGCAAAAGCTAATTCGTTGATATTCAATTAACTTTAAGTTAACATTATTTGTTAATAAGTTGAGATAGAAAATTAGAAGTTTTTTTTGGTCGTGTCGAAAAAAAACCTAATCCAAAACCGGAATGAAATAACCTAATAAAGTTTGAGGAATTTTTGGAAAAGTTATCAATATCAAAAATGCCATTTTCAACAAAAATCAACAAGTGAACTTATCTACAAAATCAATTCATTTATAGTTGTCAACCGTTGTTAATTAAAATACAAAAACTCTTATAAATTAGACTTTTAACTAAATATAAGTATGTTGATAACTCTAAATAACTAAGAGAAACTTCATTTCAATGCTTTTAAAAATAAATTTATAGCACATATTAACAAGCTATAATAACAAACAAAAATTAATTTAATTTAAATTTTTCTTTTTGTTGTATTTAATATATGTTGACAACTTTGAAAAGATTAAAAAGAAAAATATTTTTTGAAATTAAAAAAATAGAAGGATTCAAACAATTTTAAGTGGGTTATTAAGATTGTCCAGAATTTGCTGAACTTCTTCGAAATCGTTTGGATGAACTTTGAGTTTGATTCCGCCGAGAGCTGTGGTGTACATGGGAACAACAGAGAGAGTCATTTCGTTTTCAAAAAAAAACGGAATCTCTTCTTGTTCTAATAAGTGTTTCAGAACCACGGTTTCGTGTAAATAATTGAATACAGCAATGGTTTTAAAGCTTTCCATATCAGGTCTTTTTGTAAAGATACAGAAATGAGCTTTACTAAAATTTTGTTGGTACGACGAATTTGAAGAGACCAATTACAAATGACCTTTGAAAGTTATATTTTTAATAATTTATTTGTTAAAATCTATAATCTGATATCTTATTTGTAATTTTAACTTTTTAAGAAAAGATATATGAGTAAGAAAATTAGAAAGCCGATAAAAAAGGAGAAAGATTTCTCCAGTAAAATAATAAAAATTTTATCGCAAAGCCCAAATAAAGCATTCAACTACAAACAAATAGCAGCAAAGTTAGAACTTGATGATACCAAAAGCAGAAATGAGATTATAAAAGATTTAAAGATTCTCGCTGCTTCAAAAAAAATTATAGAATCAGAACCGGGTAAATATTTAGTAAAAGCCGAAAGTCAGGATTATTACGAAGGAACAATTGATATGACCAGCAGAAAAACGGCATATTTTATTTGTGATGAGTTTGCCGAAGATGTTTTTATCCCAACCAATAATTTGAACAGGGCATTAGACAAAGACAAAGTTAAAGTTTATGTGTACAACCGAAGAAAAGGTAAAAGGCCTGAAGGTGAGGTGATTAGTGTTGTAGAAAGAAATAAAACGGAGTTTGTTGGAGTAATAGATATTCAGGCCAATTTTGCTTTTGTATCTACCGCAAACCCTAAGATGTATACGGATATTTTTATTCCAAAAGATAAAATAGGGGAGGCCGAAAATGGTGATGTTGTTTTAGTTACCATTGAAGATTGGCCTAAAAGAGCCGATAGTCCGTTTGGATCTGTAATCAGAGTTTTAGGAAAACCAGGAGAACACAATACGGAGATTCATGCTATTTTGGCTGAATACGGTTTACCGGCAGATTTTCCGGTAGAAGTAGAAGTGTACGCGCAAAAAATAGATACTTCGATTCAGGAAGCTGAGATTGCAAAACGTCGTGATATGCGTGATACACTTACGTTTACGATAGATCCAAAGGATGCAAAAGATTTTGATGACGCATTGTCTTTCAAAAAGTTAGAGAATGGAAATTACGAAATAGGTATTCATATTGCCGATGTTTCGTATTATTTGGAAGAAGGAACGATCTTAGACGATGAAGCTTATCAACGTGCAACTTCGGTTTATTTAGTGGATAGAGTAGTGCCAATGCTTCCGGAAGTTTTATCTAATTTTGCTTGTTCGTTACGTCCGAATGAGGAGAAATATACTTTCTCAGCCATTTTTGAAGTTTCGCCAACTGCACAAGTTATCAACCAATGGTTTGGAAGAACAGTAATTTATTCCGATCAGCGATTTGCATACGAAGAAGCGCAATATATTATTGAAACAAAAGACAATACAATTCCTGTTGATGTTTCAATCACTGGAGAATCTTATGTGGTTTCGGATGAAATTACAGAAGCTACTTTAAAATTAGATGAATTAGCTAAGATTTTAAGAAAGAAAAGAATGGTCAATGGAGCAATTTCTTTTGATAAAGTCGAAGTAAAATTTAACCTGGATGCCGAAGGAGAACCGGAAGGAGTATACTTTAAAATTTCAAAAGATGCCAATCATTTAATTGAAGAATTCATGCTTTTAGCCAACAGAAAAGTGGCTGAGTACATTGGAAAGCAAAAGAAAACATTTGTTTATAGGATTCACGATGAACCTAATGAAGACAAGTTAATTGCGATGCAAACCGTAATTGCTAAATTTGGATATAAAATAGATTTTAGAAACAAAGGAGATATTTCGAAATCATTGAATGCTTTGATGGAAGAAGTAAATGGTAAAAAAGAGCAGAATTTAATTGATACTCTAGCTATTAGAAGTATGAGTAAAGCCAAATATTCGACAGAGAATATTGGTCATTATGGTTTAGCTTTTGATTATTACAGCCATTTTACATCGCCAATTCGTCGTTATCCGGACGTTATGGTACATCGTTTATTACAGTATTATTTGGACAATGGAGCTTCTGTAGATGAAGAAGCTTACGAAACAAAATGTTTACATTGTTCGAATATGGAAAGTTTAGCGACTAATGCTGAACGTGACAGTATCAAATACATGCAGGTAAAATACATGCAGGATCACCAGGACGAAGAATTCCTGGGAGTTATTTCGGGTGTTACAGAATGGGGAATTTATGTTGAAATTGTTTCCAACAAATGTGAGGGAATGGTAAGAATCAGAGAAATAAAAGATGATTACTATACTTTTGATGAAAAACAATATGCATTGGTTGGAGCCACTTCAAATAGCATTTTACAATTAGGAGATGAAATTTACGTAAAAGTTAAAAATGCTGATTTAGTTAAAAAACAATTGGATTTTCATTTTTTAAGAAGAGCATAATAGAAGTTTAATTAAAAAAATAAAAGTATGAAAAAGTTAATTATTGGAGCTGCAATTTTATTTGTTCAGATGTCTTTTGGTCAGGTTACCAAAGAATTAGGTGATTTTGATTCCGTTAAAGTATTTGATAAGTTAAGTGTAAAATTAGTTCAGTCTTCAGAGAACAAGATTGTGATTAAAGGAGCAAGAGAATCAGAAGTTGAAGTTGTTAACAAGAAAGGTTTATTAAAATTAAGGATGCCTTTTCCTAAGCTATTATCAGGAAATGATTTGGATATTACCGTATATTACAAACGTTTAGAGCTTATAGATGTCAATGAAGGAGCTAATGTAACCAGTAAAGATGTTATAAAAGCGACGGTATTTAAAGTAAGTGCACAAGAAGGCGGAACTATAAATGCTGAATTGAATGTTGATAAACTAAATGTAAGTTCGGTTTCCGGCGGTTCAATCACTTTAAGTGGTAAGGCAGATAATCAGGATGCGAGTCTTGGAGCCGGTGGTTATTTGCTGGCAAGTAAATTAAAGACCTCACAAACGAAAGTAAGCGTTTCTGCGGGAGGAAAAGCAGATGTGAATGCTTCAACCCTTGTTGATGCAAAAGTGAGCGCAGGAGGCTCTATTTACATTTATGGAAAACCGAAACAAATTAATCAGAAAACGGTTTTTGGAGGTAAAATCGAAGAAGTAAAATAAGAAATTGTATTTGAATGATAAATGATATTTTAGCTGGACTGCCATGGGGACTTTTTTTAAGTTTTATGGTAGGTCCGGTATTTTTTATACTATTGGAAACCAGTATTACAAAAGGATTCAGAGCTGCAATAGTTTTTGATCTTGGTGTAGTATTAGGTGATATTTTCTTTATTGCAGTTGCTTATTTGGGAAGTTACAGACTGATTCAGAGTTTAAAAGATAAACCTGCTCTTTTTATTTTTGGTGGAATTATTATGCTGGCCTATGGTATAATTTCTTTCGTAAGATTAAGGAAAGAAGAAAAGATTAACGATGAAGAAATTGATCGTGATATTATTAAAAGAAACTATGGAAGTTTATTTGTAAAAGGCTTTTTACTCAACGTTATTAACATTGGTGTACTTGGTTTCTGGTTAGCGGTTATTATTTCTGTTGGTCCAAAATTAGAAATGCAAAATTCAAGAATGTTTACTTTTTTTACTTCGGTTATCATAACCTATTTATTGGTTGACTGTCTTAAGATATTACTTGCCAAACAATTAAAATCAAAAATGACACCTACTAACATCCTGAAAATAAAGAAAGGAATCAGTATTGTTTTAATGGTTTTTGGAGTAGCTTTAATGATCCAGGGTTGGTTTCCAAAAGAGAAAGAAATGGTTAAAAATGCTTTTGAGAAGATTGAAAAGTAGTTGTTGATAACTCTGGAATATACTATAAAGTCTCTGAATTTCAGGGACTTTTTTATGTTTATAACTGTTAGTTTAGAACTTTGAAAAAGTTATTTTACGTAAAGTGTGTCGTTTCGACGAAGGAGAAATCTTCACAAGAAACTCCACAAAGATTGGACAATTGTTGTGAAGTTATTTACGAAGATGGTAAACAGGAAAGGTTTAAAAAATTTAGAAAAAATTAAAGATAAAAAAAACCTCTAAATTTCTTTAGAGGTTTTTGAGGCATCGTCCGGATTCGAACCGGAGTAGGAGCTTTTGCAGAGCCCAGCCTAGCCGCTCGGCCACGACGCCATTACTTGAACGGATGGCAAAAGTAATTAAAATCTTTAAAATTCAAAAGTTTCAAAGTAACTATTTTAAAAAATTAGTTCTTTTTTAGAAAAAATTACTTTCTGATTTCCGTCATTTTTATAGTAACTGTTTCAACATCACCACCAATAGGAGGATTTATTTTAGAAACCCAAACTGTCGTTTTTTCTATCATTTCTATCTCCGAAAGTACACGAATATTGATTCTTTTGGCAACATGCTCCAATAAATGAGACCGAATTGCCATTTCTTCGGTTACAATTTTGTTCAAATGTACATAATCTACAGTGTCTAATAAATGATCTGTTTGTGCTGATTTTTGTAAATTGGTTTTAATTTTTAGATCAACAGTGTAATCAGATCCAATTTTTCCTTCTTCAATCAAACATCCGTGGTACGAAAAAGTACGAATGTTTTTTAATTTTATAACTCCCATTTTTAATTTTAGTTTCAGGTTTTATGTTCCAAGTTGCACGTTTACTGATAAGTTTCTAAAGAAAACTGTAAACTGTAAACCGAAAACTGTAAACTTTTTTATCTTTGCTAAAATTACTATAAAATAATGGCATCAGAAGAGAAATCACTCAATTTTATTGAACAAATCATAGAAGAAGATTTAAAATCAGGTCTTTCTAAAACTAAACTTCATTTTCGTTTTCCACCAGAACCAAACGGTTATTTGCACATTGGACATGCAAGTTCTATTGCATTAAATTTTGGTTTGGGGATTGATTATCAGTCACCTGTAAATTTACGTTTTGACGATACAAATCCGGAGAAAGAAGAGCAGGAGTTTGTTGATGCTATTAAAAAAGATGTGGAGTGGTTAGGATATACCTGGTCAGAAGAACGTTATGCTTCAGATTATTTTCAGCAACTATACGATTGGGCTGTTTTATTGATAAAAAAAGATAAAGCTTATGTAGATAGTCAGTCTTCAGAAGATATGGCCATTCAAAAAGGAACTCCATCCACTACAGGAACGGATAGTCCGTACAGAAACCGTTCAGTTGAAGAGAACCTGGATTTATTTGAAAGAATGAAAAACGGAGAATTTGAGGCTGGTACGCATATACTTCGTGCTAAGATTGACATGAAATCGACCAATATGCTCATGCGCGATCCTATCATGTACAGAATTTTACACAAGCATCATCACAGAACAGGTGATGGTTGGAAAATTTATCCAATGTACGATTGGGCTCACGGACAAAGCGATTATTTAGAAGGCATTTCACACTCATTTTGTACACTTGAATTCTTGCCACATCGTGAATTATACGATTGGTTTTTAGATCAGATTTTAGAAGAAAATAAACTACGTCCGAAGCAAAGAGAATTTGCAAGACGTAATTTATCACATACTGTTGTAAGTAAAAGAAAATTACAGCAACTGGTTAAGGAAAAGCATGTTAACGGTTGGGATGATCCAAGAATGTCAACTATTTCGGGATTAAGAAGACGTGGTTACACGGCTGCTTCATTGCGTAATTTTGCCAATACAATTGGTATTGCAAAACGTGATAACTTGATTAGTGTATCTGTTTTAGAGTTCTGTATCCGTGAAGATTTAAACAAGATTGCACCTCGTGTTATGGCGGTTTTAGACCCTGTAAAATTGGTAATTACGAACTACCCTGAAGGAAAAGAGGAGTGGTTGGAAGCCGAGAACAACCAGGAAGATGAGAATGCCGGTTTCAGAAAAGTACCTTTTTCAAGAGAATTATATATCGAAAGAGAAGACTTTTTAGAAGAAGCTCCGGCTAAATTTTTCCGTTTGACTTTAGGTAAAGAAGTACGTCTTAAGAATGCTTATATCATTAAAGGAGAAAGTGTTATAAAAGATGCTGATGGAAATATTACAGAAATTCATGTAACTTATGATACCGATTCTTTAAGCGGAAGTGGTACAGAAGCAAGTCAGCGAAAAGTATCAGGAACTTTACATTGGGTTTCTATTCAGCATGCTGTTCAAGCCGAAGTTCGCATGTACGATCGTTTGTTTACAGATGAAGCTCCGGACAGTTATAAAGAGAAAAATTTTTTAGATTTTGTCAATCCAAATTCATTAGAAACTATCACAGGATTTGTTGAACCAAGCCTGGCAACAGCTCAAAATGAAGATAAATTTCAGTTTCAACGCTTGGGTTATTTTACTGTTGATAAAGATTCAACTTCTTCAAAACTAGTGTTTAACAAAACAGTTGGACTAAAAGATGCTTGGGAAGAAAAGGGCAAAAAAGAAGAAAACAGTATCAACAATTCTTTAAAAGAAATCAATAAATATTTTAAAGTTGAGACCAAAGCAGAGCGTATTGCGATTGAAAGTGCAATAGGGGAGAGCATCAAAAATGTTTCTAGTTTTTCTTTATTGCAAAATTCTTTAAAGAAGAATATTAACAATAATAAAGGTTCACTGTTGTTTGCTCAGTTTATTTTGAAATATTCAAGTCTGAAATCTGCTGATTTTGAAGAAGAGGATATTAAAAAATTATACACCATGTCACTTCGTAGCGAATCGACTTATGTGAGATCTAAAGCACTTTTAAATTTAAGAGATTTAGAAAATGAAAGTTTGAGAAATCAGTTTGAGGAAGATATTTTAAAATTACATTCAAATCCACCAAAAAATGCTTCGGAGAGAGAAATTGAAATTCTTACCGAGATGATTAAAAAATAATATAATTACAATCTATTGAAAGCGCTTTTTATAAGCGCTTTTTTTATTATTTGTATTTTCTATTGATATTGAAAAAAGTATAATTTTTAGAGATTAAAAACGACCTTCATAAATTAGATTTAAGCTAAAAATTTAATTCTTCCTACTCATTAATCATCTTTTAAAAAACAGTTAAAAATTGAGCTTTATTTTAATTTTTTCCTTTTTTTGGTTTGATTTTACTCTTATCGACAGCAGATTGTTTATAAAGTTGAGAATTATATCAGTTTTGTAAATTGGAGCCAAAATTTGAATCCAATTTGAGATTTTCAGTGAAAATGAATTCAGCTGAATTTATAATTAGTTTTAATTATTGTTATTTTTAAAAATAAGTATTTTATTTATTATTTATATAATCTATGGTTTTGTAAAAAATAATAGATGTTTTATTTAAAAAATGACCTCCATAAATTAGATTTAAGCGAAAAATTTAATTCTTTCGACTCATTAATCATCTTTTAAAAAATAGTTAAAAATTAGTCTTTATTTTAACTTTAGCCTTTATTTCAGCGTATTTTTGACCTTATTAACAACAGTTTGTTTATAAAATTGGCAGATACATCCGTTTTGTATATTCCGACCTAAATTTTGATCCAATTGCAGATTTTTGAGAGATATGAACCTATAAATTTAAGAATCAATTTTAATTATTGAAATTGTATTTTTTAATTATATAATTTATTATTTATAAAAACTATTTTATTTTTAAAATTTATAGATTGTTTATATTAAAAACAGCTTTCATAATTTAGTTCTAAGACGTTTTTTTTATTTCTTCCATCTCATAACTCATTTATTGAATAATCGTTGATTTATGGCCTTTATTTTAATTTTTGATGTTATTTTTCTCAGTTTAACGGGTTATTAACACACAATTGTTTATAAAGTTCGTATTTTTATGCTAATGTCAAATTGAAAATGTTTTTTCGATAATTTAAAACGAAAGTTGAGAATCGAAAAGTGAGTTGGGGTAAAGTTTAAAAATGAATCATTTTTACTTTAGTTTTAATTCTAGAAATGAATTCTTGCCAATCGTTTTATATTCTAATTTTCATTGTGATCTCATTTTGATAATACTTTAGTAGATAAGTATTTTTTCAAAGTAGTTTCATAATGTTAAAAATTATAGAATTATTCATACTGATAGTTTCAAATTTTGATTTTCAATTTTTGACTGTAAACAATTTAAATTTATTTAGTTATGAAAAATATTATTATTACACTGTCGTTTTTATTTGCAAATCTTGCAATTGGTCAAACGCACCAAATTACAAAACACAATGGAGAACAATTGGATGTTAATTTCATCAAACAGGAAAATGATTTAATTTATTATTCATTAGGTGGGAGTAGAGAAGAACAGAAAATTAGTAAGTACGCGGTTTCACAATTGACCAATAAAGAAACAAAAGAAACTAAAAAAATAAGCGATAAAGTTCTGGTTGATTCTAAATCAGATTACAAATTTGTTACAGTTTTACCTCAGGAGAAAACAGCCGGTTTGAAACAAGTAGCTAATTTTTCAGGAGTGTCAACAAAAACAAAAGGAGAGTCGCCACTTGCAAATCAGAAACAGACTGCCATGAGAATAAAATCAAAGTTGGCTTCAAACGGATATCCGTTTGTGAGCATTGTTGAAAAAGCAGATGGAAAGTATGAAGCTGTAGCTTATGCGTATTAAATTTAGTGTTAACTTTTATTAAATAACCTCAAGTCAGTATTTTATAATTTAAAAAAAGAGTACCTTTATTAATCATTTAAACGAAATATTATGTCAAAGAACTTAAATACTGTAGCAGCAATTTTAGGTGCTGCGGCCGCTGGTGCAGCGATTGGAATTTTATTTGCTCCCGACAAAGGATCTAAAACTCGTGCTAAACTTAAGGAAGGTTTAGATGATGCAACACATAATTTGAAAGATTCGCTTTCAGCAAGTTCTGAGGTTTTGCGTGAAAAATTTACACATGCAAAGGAAAATTTAGATGGAACTTATGGTGAATTACTTTCAAATATGAGTTATAAAACAGAAGAAGTAATTAGTTTTTTAGAAACTAAACTGGCTGATTTAAAAGCACAAAACGCTAAACTTCAGAAATAATAATCCAGGAAGCACAAAGCTTAGTATGATTTATTGATTGTGTAGATTATTTTACTCTTTAGAATAATTGAACTGCAATTTTTAAATCATGAGTTTTGTGCTTCTTTTTTTAATCAAATTATAATTATGGCTTTTGAAGAATTAAAAGAAAATACTGAAAATATTCAGGATCAGGCTAAAATTTATCTCGATAGTCATTTGGCCTACTATAAACTTTGGGGTTTTAAGGTTGCCATGAAGTCAACTACCTTAATTTTTAAGTTTACTTTGATTTTACTATGTGTTGGAATGGTATTACTTTTTGGATCTGTAGCAGCAGCTTTCGCTTTTAGTTACCTGTTTGGGAGTTATACATTAGGATTTCTAACGGTAGGAGGGATCTATCTTGTGGCCACAATACTGCTTTTCTTTGTAAAAGATAAGTTTGTTGAAGGACCAATTTTGGAAAAATTTTCAGAAATATTTTTTAATGATTAATTATGGAGACGAAAAAATATTCATCATATGCGGAGATCGAAAGAGATTTAGAAATTCTGAAGTTGGAGAAGGAGATTAATTATCAAAAATTAGTTTTAAGTTTCCAAAAAACAAAAGAGTCTATAACACCGCAAAGTATTGTAAACGGAGTTTTTTCTTCTTATAAAGAATACTTTTTTAGTTCTTATCCGCAAATTTTACAATCTATTTTACCGTTTATTATCAACTGGTTTATAAAGAAAAAAAGAGGCAAATGAGCCTCTTTCTTTTTGTATAATTATTTTACTTCTGGTTGAATGTCATCTTCATAACCTGATTGCTGTGGTTCGATTGGTTTTGGTTTTACAATTTTCTTATTGTTTTTCTTCATCATTTCACCAACCTGATTGGATGCCGTAAAAGAAGCAACCATATTGTTTAGCATATCACTTCCGGCTTGCGGAGAATTTGGTAATAGAATTAAGTTTGAATTAGCATCTGCACCAATGGCTTGGAGCGTATCATAATGTTGTGTGACTACAATTAAGGCAGAAGCTTCTTGAGAATTAATTCCAACATTGTTCAAAACTTCAACACTTTCTACAAGACCTCTTGCAATTTCACGGCGTTGATCTGCAATACCTTGTCCTTGTAAACGTTTACTTTCAGCTTCAGCTTTTGCTTTAGCAACAATTCTAATTCTGGAGCTTTCAGCTTCAAATTCAGCAGCAGTTTTTTCTCTGTCAGCTGCATTAATTCTGTTCATGGCATTTTTTACCTGAATGTCCGGATCAATATCTGTTACCAAAGTATTGATAATATCATAACCGTAAGTAGTCATTGCTTCATTTAGTTCTCTTTTTACCGCAATTGCAATATCATCTTTTCTTTCAAAAACATCATCAAGTTTTAGTTTGGGAACTTCGGCACGAACTACATCAAATACATAAGCAGTAATCTGATCATGTGGATATTCAAGTTTATAAAAAGCATCATATACTTTTTCCTGAATAACTTTAAACTGAACCGAAACTTTCATTTTGATAAAAACGTTGTCTTTAGTTTTGGTTTCAATAATAACATCCAACTGTTGAATCTTAAGATTAACACGTCCGGCCAATCGATCGACCAACGGAATTTTTAATTGCAAACCTGAATTTCTAACACTCAAAAATTTACCGAATCTTTCTATAATTACCGAAGATTGTTGTTTCACAGTAAAAAAGGAAGACATTAGTATGAAGAATGCCAGGACTAGAATAATAATAAATGCTGTGTTCATGGTGATACTTATTTAGTTTTTGATGTTGTAAATTACGAATATTCTTCCAATTTAAAATTTTAAAACATTAAAAAAACGCTAAGAACATTTGTTTGATGTTACTTAGCGTTTCTATAATTAAATGGAACTCTGCTTATAAAGTTGAAATTGCTTTCTGAATTCTCGAAATAGTTTCTTCTTTTCCAATGATTTCAACAATGTCAAATAGGTGAGGGCCTTTAAGGGCTCCGACCAAACTCAAGCGGAAAGGTTGCATTACTTTACCCATTCCAATTTCATTTTTCGTTAACCAATCTTTTACGATAGTTTCAATATTGGCAGAAGTAAAATCTTCGATATTTTCAAGAACCGAAATTAATTCCTGCATCAAAGTTGGAGTTTCTTCCTTCCAGTTTTTGCTTGCTTTTTCATCATATGATGTAGGAGCCTGGAAAAAGAAATCTGTTAAATCCCAAAATTCTGATACGAAATGTGCACGTTCTTTAATAGAGGAAACAATTCTTGTCAGATCAAATTTAGAAATATCAATACCTTTTTCAGTTAGAATAGGAGAGAAGTCTTTCGCTAAATCAGTATCATTTTGTTTGATTAGATACTGATGATTGAACCATTTGTTTTTCTCAGGATCAAATTTAGCTCCAGATTTATGAACTCTATTCAGGTCAAAAGCTTCTACCAATTCTTCTAATGAAAATAATTCTTTGTCAGTTCCATCATTCCAACCTAATAGAGCAAGGAAGTTTACAACCGCTTCCGGGAAAAATCCTTTTTCTCTGTAACCGGAAGAAATGCCTTCTTCTGTTTTCCATTCTAACGGGAAGACAGGAAATCCTAATTTATCACCATCCCTTTTTGATAATTTTCCGTTTCCAAATGGTTTTAAAATCAAAGGTAAATGTGCAAATTCCGGAGCATCCCAACCAAAAGCTCTGTATAATAAAACGTGAAGTGGCATTGATGGCAACCATTCTTCACCACGAATTACATGTGATGTTTCCATCAAATGATCATCAACAATATTGGCTAAGTGGTATGTTGGCATTCCGTCACTTTTAAACAAGACTTTATCATCAAGTAAACTGGTTTCAAATTTTACATCACCACGTATGATATCTTTCAAATGTAAAGTTTCATCAACTGGAGTTTTAAAACGAATTACATAATGTTCTCCATTAGCGATTCTTTTAGCAACTTCTTCAGCAGAAATTACTAATGAAGTATCTAGTTTTTCACGAATAGTATGATTGTAAATAAAAGTTTTTCCTTCAGCTTCTTGTTCTTTTCTCAAAGTATCTAAAGCTTCCGGAGTATCAAAAGCATAATACGCCCATTCGGAATTGATCAGTTGACTGGCGTAAGTTTGGTATAATTCTTTACGATCACTTTGTCTGTACGGACCAAATTTTTCATTTTTTCCAACAGTTTCTTCAGGAGCAATTCCTAACCATTCCAGTGCTTCCATTATATAAGCTTCTGCACCGGGAACAAAACGGGTTTGATCAGTATCTTCAATTCTTAAATAAAAAACACCATTATTTTTTTTTGCAAATAAATAATTGAATAGGGCAGTACGCACTCCGCCAATATGTAGTGGTCCTGTTGGACTTGGTGCAAAACGCACACGAACTTGCTTTGACATTTGTTTAAATTTTGATGCAAAGATACGACTCTAATTAGATAATTAGAAAATGACTTTAATTGTGATAATGACTTATTTGTAATACAATTGACTAATTATCGAATTGATCATTATATCATTAAAATTAGTACTTTTATAGGTTATAAATAAAACAGATTCACATTGAAAACAACATCTGCTATATACCAAAAGCTAGAAGCATTTATAAAAAAGTATTATACAAACGAATTGATAAAAGGAGGACTTCTTTTTATTGGTTTCGGATTGTTGTATTTTCTTTTTACACTTTTCATCGAGTATTTCCTATGGTTAAAACCATTTGGAAGAACCGCATTGTTTTGGTTATTTATAGGAGTAGAAGTTTTTCTTTTGTTTCGATTTATTTTATTTCCGGTTTTTAAGTTGTTTAAACTTCAAAAAGGAATAGACTACAACCAAGCTTCGGCTATTATTGGAAATCATTTTACAGAAGTAAGTGATAAACTAACTAATTTTTTGCAATTGTCAGCTTCCGAAAGTTCGGCCGAAAGTTCAGAATTGATGCTGGCTTCCATAGAGCAAAAAGCCAATTCTTTACAACCAATTCCTTTTGGGAATGCAATCAATTTTAAGACCAATAAAAAGTATTTGCCATTAGCAATTGTTCCGGTCTTGCTTTTTGCTGTGTTTTATATTTCAGGAAACAGCAATGTTATTTCTCAAAGTTTAAATAGAGTCGTACATTTTAATGCTACCTTTTTACCACCGGCACCTTTTAAATTTGTGGTGTTGAATGATAATTTACAAACAGAGCAGAACAAAGATTTCGTTGTCAAAATAGAATCTGTTGGAAAGGTGGTTCCGGAGAATGTGATGATTCATATTGGTAATGAAAGTTATTTTATGGAATCAGCTCAACCAGGAAAGTTTGAATTCAAAATTGAAAAACCGGTAGAGAATGTTTCGTTTTCTTTTGAAGGAAATTCTGTTTCATCGGAGGAGTATGAGTTAAAAGTTATAACAGTTCCTTCAATTGTCAACTTCGAAATGGTTCTTAATTTTCCATCCTATTTAAAAAGAAAATCAGAAACTATTCAGGGAACGGGGAATGCTATTTTGCCTGAAGGAACTTTGGTGACCTGGAAAATGAAAACACAATCAACTCAGGAGATTGTTTGGAGGGACGATAACTCAGTTTTTAAGTTTAATAAGGATGAAAATGAGTTTAAATTGACTAAAAACATCAGTCAAAATACAGAATATCAAATTCTTACATCGAATAATAAGGTCAAAAACTACGAAAAATTAGATTATCAGCTGTCAGTTATCAAAGATCAGCATCCAACAATCAATGTTGCACCTGCTCCGGATAGTTTAAAGTTAGATAAAAACTATGTTTTAGGAAGGTTAGGAGACGATTACGGCTTGTCTAAATTGCAGGTTGTTTATTACGAACGAAACAAACCAAACACTGCCAAGCGTGGAACAATACCGGTGAAGTCTGGAGTATTTGATCAGTTTGTTTTTAATTTTCCAAGCAATCTGGCGGTGCAGGAGGGAGTAGCTTACGAATACTATTTTGAAGTTTTTGATAACGATACGCCTCATGGATTCAAGAGTACAAGATCTTCTGTGTTCTCTGATCGTGTTTCGACTACGGATGAAATTCATGATTTGGAATTGCAACAACAGAATGCGAACATTAATAGTTTAGAGAAATCTTTAAAAAATCAAACCAAGCAATTTTCTGAAATAGATAAGATTCAGAAGGCAGGAAAAGAGAAAGATAATTTAGAGTTTAAAGATCAGCAGAAAGTAAATGATTTTATCAAACGTCAGAAACAACAGGATGAATTGATGAAGCAGTTTACAGAGAAAATGAATAAGAATTTGGATAAGTTTCAGTCTGATAAAAAAGACAAAACGGCTGATGATTTACAAAAGAGACTCGACAATGCAGAAAAGGATTTGGAAAAGAATCAGAAGTTAATGGATGAATTGAAGAGCTTAAATGATAAATTGAACAGCGAAGATTTGTTTGATAAGATGGAAAAATTCAAACAGATTAGTAAGAATCAATCTCGTAATTTGGAGCAATTGGTAGAATTAACCAAACGTTTTTATGTGTCTAAGAAAGCAGAACAGGTTGCTGAAAAATTAAACAAGCTTGCAGAAAAACAAGAACAACTTTCAAATAAAGACAAAGAGAATACACAGGATAAGCAGGAAGACATCAATAAAGATTTTGATAAAATCCAGGAAGATTTAAAGGATCTGAAAGAGGAAAATAAAACTTTAAAAGCTCCATTAGATATTCCATCTGATGCTTCGAAAGAAAAAGATGTGAAGAATGATTTGCAAAAAGCTTCTGAAGAATTGGGTAAAAAGAATTCGTCTTCGGCCAAACCAAAACAGAAGAGTGCTGCTAAGAAGATGAAAAGCATGGCCGAACAAATGGATGCTGGTATGGAAGGTGGAGAGCAGGAGCAAATGGAAGAAGATGTTGCCATGTTACGTCAAATTCTGGATAACCTTTTAGCGTATTCTTTATCTCAGGAAGATGTGATGAAACAGTTTAGAACTATGAAACTGGGGTCTTCGGCTTACACAAAGAATATTAAAATTCAACAAAACCTGAAACAGCAGTTTCGATATGTTGATGATAGTTTGTTTGCTTTATCACTTCGTAACCCTAAAGTGGCAGAAGATGTAACAAAGGAAATTGGTAATGTGCAGTACAATATTGATAAAGCGATTGAAAGTTTGAGCGATGTTCAGGTTCCAAAAGGAGTATCTCATCAGCAGTATGCAGTTTCTTCTGCTAATAAACTTGCCGATTTTTTAAGTGATTTATTAAATAACATGCAGATGTCTATGTCAAAACCGGGATCGGGAAAACCAAAACCTGGGGATGGACAAGGGATGCAATTGCCTGATATTATTCAAAAGCAAAAAGGGTTAGGTGATAAAATGAAAGAAGGAATGCAGTCGGGTAGTAAACCTGGAGATAAACCTGGGAATAAATCAGGAGATAAACCGGGAGAAGGAAAAAATGGTGAAGGTAAAGAAAGTAATGGTAAGGATGGTAAAGGTAAAAACGGTGATGGTAAAACTGGTCAGGGAAATAAAAATGGAAGTCAAAGTAATGGGGAGATGAAGGACAATGATGGAGAAGGAGATGCCGAAGCGATCATGGAAATTTATAAAGAGCAAGTAAAGTTGCGTGAAGCTTTGCAAAAAGAATTAGCAAAAAAAGGATTGGATTCTCAAGGTAAATCTGTAATCGATCAGATGAAAGCTTCTGAAAAACAAATTTTGAATAAAGGTTTTAAGAATGAGAACTTGCAACGTATCCTTAATATTCAGCAAGAATTACTAAAATTAAACAACGCAGTTCAACAACAGGGCCAAGATACGAAGCGTCAATCTGAAACTAATAAGACTGAATTTCCTAATAGAACAAACGCTTTGCCGAGTTCGTTACGGGAATATTTAAATAGTGTGGAGATATTAAACAGACAATCACTACCTTTGCGCTCGAATTTTAATCAAAAAGTTCAAGAATATTTTAATACAAAATGATCAATTTTAATTACGAAACCGAATTTACTTTAGACAACGAACAAGCTTTTTCTGATTGGATAAGTGCTGTTATCGTTTCTGAAAACAAAAACGAAGGAGAGATAAATTATATTTTTTGTGATGATGAGTATCTTCATAAGATAAATGTAGAATATCTGGATCACGACACACTAACAGATATTATCAGCTTTGATTACACTGTTGGCAACGAACTTAACGGAGATATTTTTGTTTCTGTTGAAAGAGTAGAAGATAATGCTAAAGATTTCAATGTTTCTTTTGCTGAAGAATTGAAAAGAGTTTTAGCGCACGGGATATTACATTACTGTGGATATAAAGATAAAAGTGATGCTGAAGCTGAGTTAATGCGATCTAAAGAAGATGAAAAAATCGCTATGTTTCACGTGGAACAGTAGTTTAAATTCTTTTTCTTGAATTTGTTTTATGTGTTCCACGTGAAACAAAGCAGGAAAAAGAGAGAGGAGTTAAAAGTGTTTCACGTGGAACATGTGAAACGGGAAGTAGATTTTGGTATTACGGAGTATGTGTAAGTGTTTCACGTGGAACAGAAAGAATACTGAGTTTGGAGATCTTCAATTGTTTCACGTGAAACAATAGGCTTGAAAAGCACAAAGGTTTGAAAAAGTAAAGTGTTAGGTTTTAAATAGGTGTTTCTAGTTTGAGATTGAAAACTTGAATTTTGAAACCTGAAGCAAAATCCGCGTTCCACGTGGAACAAAAGAATGTAAAAATTAATTCTGAGGACCGCCTTAAACGGTTTCCAGAGAATAGTAAAAAGAAATGTTTTTAGAAGAATACGATGTTATTGTAGTCGGTGCCGGTCATGCAGGTTCTGAGGCCGCGGCAGCGGCAGCAAATTTGGGATCCAAAACTTTATTGGTGACTATGAGTTTGCAGAACATTGCACAGATGTCTTGTAATCCGGCTATGGGTGGAATTGCAAAAGGACAGATTGTGCGTGAAATTGATGCGTTGGGCGGATACTCAGGAATTGTTTCTGACCGAACGGCTATTCAATTTAAGATGTTGAATAAATCGAAGGGACCAGCAATGTGGTCTCCAAGAGTTCAAAGTGATCGAATGCGTTTTGCAGAAGAATGGAGAATGATGTTGGAGGGAACTCCAAATTTGGATTTCTACCAGGAGATGGTGAAAGGTTTGATTATTGAGAATGGAAAGATAAAAGGAATCAAAACTTCGCTGGGAGTTGAGATCCGATCTAAATCGGTTGTGTTGACAAACGGAACTTTTTTAAACGGTTTGATTCATATTGGAGAAAAACAGTTTGGTGGAGGTAGAGCGGGTGAAAGTGCTGCAACAGGAATTACTGAAGATTTGGTTCAGGCAGGATTTGAAGCAGGAAGAATGAAAACAGGAACGCCACCACGAGTTGATGGACGTTCGTTGGATTATTCTAAAATGAACGAAGAAAAAGGAGATGCAAAGCCGGATAAGTTTTCTTATTCTGATTTGACAACTCCGTTAACGCATCAGCGGTCTTGTTACATGACGTATACTTCATTGGATGTTCATGATATTTTGAGAGAGGGTTTTGATCGTTCGCCAATGTTTAACGGAAGGATCAAAAGTCTTGGTCCAAGATATTGCCCTTCGATAGAAGATAAGATTAATCGTTTTGCAGATAAGGAGCGTCACCAATTATTTGTGGAGCCGGAGGGATGGAATACCTGCGAAGTTTATGTGAACGGATTTTCGACTTCACTTCCGGAGGATATTCAATTTAAAGCATTGCGTTCTGTAGCCGGTTTTGAAAATGTGAAATTCTTCCGTCCGGGTTATGCAATCGAATATGATTATTTCCCGCCAACGCAATTGAAACATACTTTGGAAACAAAGTTGGTTGAAGGTTTATATTTTGCCGGACAAATTAACGGAACAACAGGATATGAAGAAGCAGCTTCTCAAGGTTTGATGGCTGGAATAAATGCGCATTTGAAAGTACATGAAAAAGCGCCGTTGATTTTGAAACGCGATGAAGCTTATATTGGAGTTTTGATTGACGACTTGATTACGAAAGGAACGGAAGAACCTTATCGTATGTTTACATCAAGAGCAGAGTATAGAACTTTGTTGCGTCAGGATAATGCCGATTTTAGATTAACGCCAATGTCACACGAAATTGGTCTTGCTTCTGAAAAGCGTTTGCGCCGAATGGAGAAGAAATTAAACGAATCTGAAAAGATGGTTGCTTTCTTTAGAGAAACGAGCGTTTCGGTTGCTGAAACAAATCCCATTTTAGAAGCTAAGGAAACAGCTCCAATTTCACAAGGTGATAAAATGTTTAAAGTTTTCTCTCGTCCGCAAATTGATTTGGAAGACATGCTGAAATTTGAAAAAGTGAAAGCGTATATAGAAGAGAATGATTTGGATCAGGAAATTTTAGAGCAAGCAGAGATACAGGTTAAATATTCCGGTTATATCGAAAAGGAAAGAAATAATGCTGATAAGCTTACTCGTTTGGAAGAAGTGAAAATTCCTGAGAATTTTGATTATGAAAAAATAAAATCAATGTCAATAGAAGCGAAGCAAAAGTTAAGCAAGATTCGTCCTATTACAATTTCGCAGGCTTCGAGAATAAGCGGAGTTTCTCCTAGTGATATTTCGGTATTATTGATTTACATGGGAAGATAGAAAATTAGAGACGCACAGTTAGTGCGTCTTTATTTGTTTCAGGTTTTCTTTGTTGGAAGTTTCAGGTTTTTTTGTTTCAAGTTTAATATTTCACATTTCACATTTTTTCGATTGTAGAAAAGTGTGTTATTAAAGTATAAGAAAAAGTAAATTATAAAAACAAAAGAAATTTGTTCCACGTGAAACTATTTTGCTAAACCTTGATGTCATTGAAAAAAAACTAAAAAACTTAGCGTGATGCATTGATGTGCATTTAAAAGTTATAAATTAAAACTTGTTGCATTAACAGCTGTTGTGTAATGAAAAAAGTATGTTGCCAAATTCTATTAAAAACCTATAATTAAAAATGAACGTTTTAAACAAAAAACATTTTCTTACTGTAAAAGACCATTCTGTATCTAAAGAAATTTTTGATCTGTATTACGATGAAACTTTAGATATGCTGATTACTTCTCCACAACCCGATTTAGAGAATCTTGGAAGATATTACGAAAGTGAAGATTATATTTCTCATACCGACAATAAAAGGTCCTTGTTTGAAAAAGCATATCATTTTGTGAAAAATATAGCTTTAAAAAATAAGCTGAATTTAATCAATGAAGAGCAATCTCAAAAAGGAAGAATTTTAGATATTGGTGCGGGAACGGGAGATTTTTTATTAACAGCAAAAAATGACGGTTGGGAAACTGTTGGAGTAGAACCAAGTGATAGAGCAAAAAATATCGCGATAGAAAAAGGAATTTCTTTTGTAAATGGAATTGATGCTCTTGAAAATAATTCTTTTGATGTAATTACCATGTGGCATGTTTTAGAACATGTGCCAAATTTAGAATTGCAAATACAGGAATTGAAGCGTTTGTTAAAACCAACTGGAACTTTAATTGTTGCGGTTCCAAATTTCAAATCGTATGATGCAAAATATTATAATGAATTTTGGGCAGCTTATGATGTGCCAATTCACTTCTGGCATTTTTCTAAAAAAGCGATTCAGTCTCTTTTTGAAAAAGTAGATATGAAATTGGAAAAAGTACTTCCTATGAAATTTGATTCTTTTTATGTGAGTTTGTTATCCGAAAAATACAAAACCGGAAAAATGAATTATATCAGTGCCTTTTTAGTGGGATTAAGATCAAATTTAAAAGCGGGCAATACAAAAGAGTATTCATCGCACATTTATGTCTTGAAAAACAATTAAAACGTAAAATAAGCGCATTTAAGGCGTTTTTTAGAGTAAAAGGAGGGATTGTATCATCTTTTTTTAGAAAACGTCTTAAATATAAGCTATGAAAGCCACTTTTAATAGTGATATTTTATAGTAAAATGGGACTCCATAAGTAAAACTAATGTCATAAAAAACGACACGTTTTTTCAAATTTTGCTCTGAAATTTTGCTTTTTTAAATTTTGAATGCAATGACTTAAAAAGAATAAAAGTTTTTCTTTTTTGAAGCCATTTCTTTTTTGCATTTGAGAAAATACTTCCGATCAAATTTTACTTTAAGTTTTGTTCGAAGAATACAAAAATTGAAAAATGAGTTTTTTTAACTTCATTTTTTTTGCTGATTTGTGATCAAATTTCGAGTAGTAGTCAAAATCGCTGTTTTCTGCAGATTTAGCCCCTATAATTAGCTTAAAACGGAAAATAAGTGCGTCTAAGGCATTTTCTAATGAAAGAGGAAGGTTTGTGTTGTCTTTTTTTAGAAAACAGCTTAAATAAAAGCTGTGAAAGCCGCTTTCAATAGCGATGTTTTATGGTAAAATTCCTCTCTATAAATAAAACTAATATCATATAAATTATAGCATTTTTTAAACTTTATGTTGATGCTATTTATTTTTTTATATTTTTGTCTCCAATACATTAAAAAAATAGAAATTCAAAAAATGAAAAAAGCATTAGTAATTATCGCACTTTCAATTTTCGCCGTTTCGTGTAGCAAAACTGCAGAAGTTAAGGAAGTAAAAACAGCTTACGTAGATACTTCAGTTTTAATGAAAGAGTACACTGAAGCAAAAGACCTTGAAGCAAAATACAAAGCTCAAGCAGAAGAAAAAGGAAGACAACTACAAGCTGAGATTACACGTTTTAAACAAGACGCTGCTAATTTTCAAAGTCAAGCACAGGCTAACGGTCAGGCCTGGGCCCAACAAAGAGGTGCTGAGTTACAAAAAAGAGAACAACAATTGGGTTATGCTCAACAGGCTTTGTCTCAACAATTGCAACAGGAAAGTGGTGTTGAAATGGATTCTCTAGTAAGTGGAGTTAAAAAATTCATCAAAGATTACGGTAAGAAAAACGGTTACTCTTATATCTACGGAACTGGTGATGCTGCTTCAATTTTATACGCTGAAGAAAAATATGATATTACAAAAGATATCATTAAAGCTTTGAATGATAAGTATAAATCAAGCCCAAAATCAGAAGAAAAACCGGCAGTAAAAGAAGTAGAAGCTGCTAAAAAATAATACCAAACTAACTAACTAAATTTAAAAACCTAAATCTGTCAAGATTTAGGTTTTTTCTTTTATAAAAATGCGATACTTTTAGTTTTTCAATACACGCCCAATGCAAAACGTTACAGAAGCAGCTGCTTACACCTTACAATTTATCAATCAAACGCAAAAATCGATTTTCCTCACTGGTAAAGCAGGAACAGGAAAAACTACGCTTTTACGCGAAATCATTGCTACAACCCATAAAAACACTGTAGTTGTTGCTCCTACGGGAATTGCAGCTTTAAATGCTGGCGGTGTTACGATTCACTCGATGTTTCAGTTGCCATTTTCAGCCTTTATTCCATCCTATGAAGAGGCTTCTCAGTTTACTGAAACCGTGAAATTTGAGAATAAAGAAACTTTACGCCGACACTTTAAAATGAATAATGTGAAGCGTAACGTAATCAGGAATATGGAGCTTTTGATTATTGATGAAGTCAGTATGTTACGTGCTGATCTGTTGGATGCAATTGATTTTATGATGCAGACTGTACGTAAAAATACCCGTGCTTTTGGAGGTGTTCAGGTGCTTTTTATTGGCGATTTGTTGCAGCTTCCTCCGGTAATCAGAGATGAAGAATGGCGAACTTTGCGCAATTATTACAAAGGAAAATTCTTTTTTCATTCGCATGTAATTCAGCAGTATCCGCCGTTATATATTGAATTATCAAAGATTTATCGTCAGTCAGATGATACTTTTATTTCGGTTTTGAATAATCTTCGAAACAATCAGATTACTCCTCAGGATATTCAGGTTTTAAATGAATATGTGAAACCTGATTTTGATTTAAAAAATAATCCCGGATATATTACACTTACTACGCATAATGCCAAAGCCGATTCGATTAACGAGCAGGCAATTGGCGATTTAGCTGGAAATGAATTCGCTTATCAGCCGTTTATTGTGGGTGATTTTGCGGAGAAAATTTTTCCGGTTGAAGAAAATTTAAAACTTAAAGTAGGCGCTCAGGTTATGTTTGTCAAAAATGATTTATCTTTTGAAAAGCGTTATTTCAATGGAAAAATGGGCGTTGTAAAGTCACTTTCGGCCGAAGAAATTTTTATTCATTTTCCGGAAGAAGATAAAACCATTGAAGTTGAAAAATACGAGTGGAAAAACATTCGTTACAAAGTAAACGAACTCACAAAAGAAGTCGAAGAAGAGGTTTTGGGTACATTTGCGCATTATCCGTTAAAACTGGCTTGGGCAATTACCGTGCATAAAAGTCAGGGATTAACTTTTGAGAAAGCTGCGCTCGATGTATCGCAAGTTTTTTTGCCTGGACAAGCATATGTAGCATTATCGCGTTTAACGTCCTTAAACGGGCTTATTTTACTGTCTCCGCTGCAAATGAATGGTATTTCGAACGACCAGGATGTGATGGACTATGCTTTAAATAAAGCAACAGAAGAGGTTTTAAAACATTCTTTGCATTTTGAAACGAAGAATTTTATTCATAACTATTTGATTAGCAGTTTTAATTGGGCTGATTTGGCGCAAGAATGGCGCAATCACCGTTTTAGTTATAACGAAAATGCGGTTACTTCTGAAAAATCAAAACATTCTGCCTGGGCACATAAACGTTTAGAAATAATAGATTCGCTGGCAGATCCTGCACAAAAATTCGTGCATCAGCTTAATAAAATTTTCAATAAAGAAACTGTCGATCTCTTTTTTGTACAGGAAAGGGTAGTGGCAGCTTATGATTATTTTTTTAAACCAATGGATAAACTGGTTACGGATCTTTTGAATAAAATGGCCGAAATTCAGAAGTTTAAAAAAGTAAAAGAGTTCTACGAAGAGCTCGCTTTTCTGGATGATTTGCAAACGAAAGCAGTTTTGCGCTTAATGAAGGCCAAATTGCTTATAGAAATTGTTGTTGCAGGTGAAACCATCTGTAAAGAGAAATTGTCGTCTACAGCGATTAAAAACTACAAATCAGACAAGGTTGCAAAGATCCGAGAGGAATTTAATATGTCGAACACTGATATTTTTAAATCTGAAGAACCTACAGTGCGCTATACGGCACGCAAATTAGAAAAAAGTACACCAAAGGCCGAAAAGAAAACAACCATTGAAGAAACGCATGATTTGTGGCTGGAGAAAAATTCTATTCAGGATATTGCCCGAATTCGTAAACTTACAGTGCAAACTGTAGAGATGCATTTGGTTAAATTAATTCAGGCTAAAAAAGTCGAGATCTCAGATGTTTTACCGTATGATAAAATCCTGGCTTTACGTGAAGCTTTTGAGTTTTATCAGGAAGAATCCCTAAGTCCGTTAAAAGAAAAATATGGCGATGAATTTACGTGGGATGAACTTAAAATGTTTAAGGCCAGTATAAATTGATTTCTGATTTTGTAACTTAGAGTTTCAGAATTTGGAGTTTGATTCTGGAGATTCTAATGAAATTTAGTAATCAATTATAAAAACATTATGTAAAATAGAAATCATGAAAAAGTTGCTATACATGCTATTCATAAGCATTACGGTTCAAAATATATCGGGGCAGGATTTGAAACCTGAATATCGAAAGTTTGTCAAAAAATTTATTGATAATGTAAAAAATAATAGGAAAGAGGCTGTTGCAGAGGCTATTAAATATCCTTTAAGAAGAGAGAATCCAATTCCGTCTATCAAGAATAAAACAGAATTTGTAAAAAGATATGATGAAATTTTTGATACTAAACTGAAAACTGAAATTTCACAATCGAATCCTGCAAAAGACTGGTCAGAAGTGGGTTGGCGTGGCATAATGCTAAATCAGGGAACTTTGTGGATGGATACTGATGGTAAAGTTTTTTCGATTATTTATCAGTCAAAAGTTGAAAACTATATCAAAAGTAAATTAATAGCTTCTGAAAAAAGTAAACTTCACCCGTCAATTACTAAGTTTAAAGAGCCACAAATTATCATAGAAACAGCTAAATTCAGAGTTCGAATTGATGACTTAGGAAATGATAATTACAGATATGCTTCATGGTCGATAAAACAATCAATGAGCGAAAAACCGGATTTAATTATTACCAACGGAAAATGGTTTCATGACGGAACCGGCGGAAATAATCATTACGATTTCAAAAAAGGTAATTTTCTTTACCAGTGTTATATTACTGTTTTGGGTACAAAAGATTCAGCACCAGCTACTTTAACCATTTGTCAAAACGGAAGAGAAATTCTTAATCAGGACGCTAAAATTGTTCCACGTTAAACAAAATCCTATTCGAGAGAATAGGATTTTTTGTTTTATAGCCCGATTTAAATTTAAGTACAGCTGTTATAAATTATCTATATTTGATTGTAATTATCGGATTATTAATTAATTAATTAAAATTATTTAAGATGAAAAGAATAAATGTATTTTTAATAATATTAATTTTTTGCAGCAGTTTTATTTCTGCTCAGGATTCGAACATTGATTATCAAATACTTGTTAAAAAGTTCATTGAAAACATAAAAAGCGATAACAAAGATGCACTTGCTGATGGGGTAGTTTATCCCTTAAAGCGTGAATATCCTATTGCAGATGTCAAGGATAAAACGGGTTTTTTAAAGCGTTATTCTGAGATATTCGACGCGGTTTTAAAAAATGAAATTGTGAAGTCTGATCCCGTAAAAAGCTGGTCAGATATGGGTTTGAGAGGACTAATGTTCAATCAGGGCAAAATTTGGCTGGATACTGAAGGGAAGCTGACTGCGGTAAATTATCAATCGAAATTTGAGCTGGATCTAAGGAAATCATTGATTGCTACGCAAAAGAAAAATCTGGATCCGAGTATTGCTTTTTTTCAAACTCCGATTTGTATTTTGGAAACTTCTAAATTTAAAATCAGAATTGATAATTTAGGAAATAATAACTATCGTTATGCTTCATGGTCGATTCAGAAGGAAATGACTGAAAAGCCTGATTTAGTGATTAATGGTGGAGTTTTAGTCGTAGAAGGTATCGGTGGGAATCATCAATATGAGTTCAGGAAAGATGGTAATGTTTATGAGTGTGCGATTATCGTTTTGGGCGAAAAAAATTCGCCTCCGGCGAAACTGACTGTTTATAGGGGTAAGAAAATAGTTCTTTCACAGGACGCGAAAATAATATCCAAATAAAAAAAATCCTATTCAGAGAAGAATAGGATTTTTTAAGTTTTATAGTGGTTGAACGAGAATCCAGGCATCCGGATTTTCTCCTTTTTTAATCTCTTTTTGAGCTTTTTCGGCTTCAGCCATAGTGGCATAGCTGCCGTACAAAACAGGGAATAAGCCATGTTTGTTTTCGCCTAGCATTCTGGCTTCGTAACCGTCTTTTATTAATTGATTATAAGCTTTTCTTGCATTTTTTTCGCTTCTATACGCGCCAGCCATAATGTGATATGGCATTGCTTTTTCGGCAACCGTTTCTACTTTTGCAGAATCTACAGAAAGTGTTACGGCAGGTAGTGGGCTTTGAATAAAGAAAGTTGCCTCTTGTATTTTATTCTCGACTTTTTTCTGAACTGAGCTTTCAACGACAAGTGTTTGGGCAGCGATTTGATTTTGGTATAAAGGATATCCAATGCTACCAGTAATTCCAAGGCCTAATACCAATATTGCAGCATATTTTAAAAGAGGATTAGAAGTTCTTTCTTCTTCATTTTCGTAAAGAGAAATAGAGTCTTTTTCTGAAATTTCCTCAATTTTTCGTTCAAAATTTTCTTTTTTCACTAGCGGAGAAACAAACGGACTTAGTCCGAAAGAACTCGTTAGGAAATTGGTTTGATCGTTTGGTGTGAATACCATTTTTTGATCAGCATTAAAACGAATTTCGCCTATGTTTTTAAGTGTTACAACACCGTTTTCTTCTAAGGTTTTTTTCCAGCTCACTACTTCAAAAGCAATTGCGCTTACGGCAAAACCATATGAAGTTTTTTCAGCCTGTGCGATATGATTGGCCAACAATCCGTCATTATTTTTTAAATGACTGTTGAAAGAGATCATTTTTGTCGGTGGAAAGAATGAATTTGTGCTTTCATTCAGCTGCGCCGATTGAATTTCTGTTAAAAATGCTCCAAACCCTGGAACCGTTACACACTGATAACGATACAGTAACTGTGCTATGTAATTTTCGATTTTCATAGTAACAAAGTTATGCAACGAATATAGTTATCAAAATTTTATTCACAATTTTTATTAACAATTGAGATATTTTTGTAGTTAATTATTTTTCAGATAGTTAAGTTTTTTTGAAGTTTTACCAATTGGTTCTCAATTTCTTTTAATGTGTAATATTTGAAGGAATTTACTTCTAATTTATATCTTTGCCGTTCTTGAATTTATTTTAAGATTTGTTTTTTAAAAGATTTTTATCGTAGCCTTTAAACCTTATTTAATTTATGTCAGATCAAGATTTATTTTATGTATTAGCCCTGTTAAAAGTAGAAGGTGTCGGAGATATAATGGCAAAAAAGTTGCTTAATCACTACGGTAGTGCAGAGGCTGTTTTTAAAAGTAAAGCGAATCAATTGACTGCTATTGATGGTATTGGATCAGTTCTTTTGAAAAATTTTAAAGATAAATCTGTTTTTGAAAAAGCGAATCAGGAAATGGAATTTATGAAATCTAATGGGGTAAAGATGTCTTTTTTTAAAGATGATAGTTATCCGGAGCGCTTAAAACATTGTATTGATTCTCCTGTTTTGATTTTTTCTAGTGGAAATATAAATTTAAAAAGCAAAAAAATAATTAGCATAGTAGGTACCCGTCAGATTACTTCGTACGGAACAGAGTTCTGCCGAAAGTTAATAGAAGAATTGGCGCCTTTAGATCCCGTAATCGTTAGTGGTTTTGCGTATGGTGTTGATATTGTCGCACATCAACGGGCAATAGATTTTAACCTGCAAACAATTGGAGTTCTGGCACATGGACTGAATCAGATTTATCCAAAATCACACAAAAAGTATATTGCTCAAATAGAAGAAAACGGAGGATTCATGACGGAATTCTGGAGTACATCAAATCCTGATAAAGAAAATTTCGTTCGGAGAAACCGTATTGTAGCCGGTATGACTGAAGCTACAATTGTTATTGAATCTGCTGATAGGGGAGGTTCGCTTATTACGGCGAATCTGGCAAATGATTACAATCGCGATGTTTTTGCCGTTCCCGGGCGCGTTACAGACAAATACAGCCAAGGGTGCAATGATCTTATCAAAACGCAAAAAGCAAACGTTTTAACGAGTGCTGCCGATTTAATTTATATTTTGAATTGGAATATTGATAATAAAGTGAAACCTGTGCAGAAACAGTTGTTTGTTGAGCTGGAATGTGATGAACAAAAGATCTATGATTTTCTTTTAAAAAATGGAAAAGAATTGTTGGATATTATTGCGTTGCAATGCGATTTTCCTATTTATAAAATTTCAGGTCTGTTGTTGAATATGGAGCTTAAAGGTGTGATCAGACCTCTTCCTGGGAAATTGTTTGAGGCGATTTAGTTTGAATTTTGAACCCGACAGATTTCAAAAACATCGGGCTCAAAGTTTATTTTATTTACCAAATCCAAGTACTTCGCGAACTTTTGCGAGAACACCATCAGCAATTACAGAAGCTTTTGAGGCTCCCTTTTTTAATAATGCATCTACTTCTTCAAGGTTGTTCATGTAGTAAGTATATTTTTCCCTTTCGGTTTTGAATTTTTCTATAATCAGTTCAAACAAAGCTTGTTTGGCGTGACCGTATCCATAGTTTCCTCCTAAATAGTTGGTTCTCATTTCGGCGATTTGCGCTTCAGTTCCCAGTAAGGAATAAATTGCAAAAGCATTACAAGTGTCGGGGTTTTTAGGCTCTTCAAGTGGTGTACTATCCGTTTCAATACTCATTACCTGCTTGCGAATTGTTTTATCGTCAAGGAAAATATTGATCAGATTGTTAGCTGATTTACTCATTTTTCCACCGTTTGTTCCCGGAATCAGTTTGCCGTCTTCCTGGATTTTAGCCTCTGGAATTACAAATGTTTCACCCATTTGATGGTTGAAACGGGAAGCTACATCACGGGTGATTTCTAAATGCTGCAATTGATCTTTTCCAACCGGAACAAATTCTGCATCATACAGTAAAATATCAGCAGCCATTAACATTGGATAGGTAAAAAGCCCAGCATTAACATCGTCTAAACGATCTGCTTTATCTTTGAAAGAATGTGCCAAAGTCAAACGTTGAAACGGAAAAAAGCAACTTAAATACCATGTTAATTCAGTTGTTTGTACCACATCAGATTGTCTGTAGAATGTTACTTTATCAGGATTTAAACCACAGGCTAGCCATGCCGCTGCAGTGCTGTATGTATTTTCTCTTAGCGTTTTGCCATCTTTAATTTGCGTAATGGAATGTAAATCAGCAATAAACAAAAAAGATTCGTTTGCCGGATTATTTGATAATTCGATTGCCGGAATAATTGCTCCCAATAAATTGCCTAAGTGTGGCGTTCCAGTACTCTGAACACCAGTAAGTATTTTTGCCATTCTATTTTTTTTCTAAATCTTCTAATCGCAAAGATTGTAAGTTTATTTTCTTTAACCGCAAAGTTCGTAAAGTTTTTCGCAATCTCCCTAAAGTTTATTCAAGAACTCCTTGATTTTAAGTTTTATTTCGGATAAAAGAGAACATTTTAAAAATCTAATGACCGAAAAATCTATATTCATTTCTGTTTTCTTACATTTGAAACCATGAAAGGATTAAAAGTTTTTTTTTGGGTTTTATGGCGTATATGGTTTTACATTTTAATGGCCATTCCGATATTGATTATGTTGCCGTTTTTGCTAATTTCTATAGTATCGGAGAAGGGTTACCCCTATTTCTTTAAAATGGCCCGCATTTGGGCTAAATTTATCCTTTTTGGGATGGGTTTTTATTATAAAGTCGAGCGCGAAGAAAAGCTTATTAAAAATAAAAGTTATATGATTGTCGCAAATCATACTTCAATGACCGATATTATGCTGATGCTGGCTGTTGTTCGAAATCCGTTTGTTTTTGTTGGAAAAAAAGAACTTTCGAAGATTCCACTATTTGGATTTTTCTATAAAAGGACTTGTATTTTGGTAGATCGAAATTCTTCAAAAAGTAAAAACGAAGTTTTCAAAAGAGCACAAAACAGGCTTAATCAAGGACTTAGTATTTGTATTTTTCCTGAAGGCGGAGTTCCTGATGACGAATCTATTTTACTGGATGAGTTCAAAGACGGCGCTTTTCGTCTGGCGATAGACCACCAGATTCCTATTGTTCCGATTGTTTTTGCTGATAACAAGGAACGATTTTCCTATACTTTTTTAAGTGGAAGTCCAGGGAGAATGCGTGTAAAGGTGCTTCCTTTTGTAGCAACTAAAGGATTAACAACGGATCATAGAAAAGAACTTCGAGATCAGGTAAGACAGATAATCTATAAAGGTTTATTGAAGTTTAAGAACAAAGAATCATAAACCATTTTAAGGAGAAAACCCGACAACTTTTAAAGTTGTCGGGTTTTCTTTTGAATTAAAATTTCCCCATTTAATATTCAAAAATGATTATCTATGAATTATTTTTTCTGAAATAAAACGCAATACTTTCTTAAACTTCAATTTGGTTTTTCTACGGTTTTTGTTGTACAACACTTCTATTCTTTCTTTCATGGTTAAAAATATTTATGGTTGATACTAAAGAGTTTGACTAGAACTCCGGTTAATGTCATACTAGTATAGAGGGAAAAAAATGAAAAAGGTTGCGTTGGAAGTCAAAAAAAAATGAAAAAAGAATAAAAACCCGTTAGAACCAAAAAACTAACGGATTTTTATTGAACAAACCAACCAAATTTGTAGAAAAACCTTTGAGTTAATACTTATGGCTAAATATTAATCAAATCTTATGTCTTTTACTAAGATGGCCCGATTTCAGAATGGTTGCGTCAATAAATGGTTATTTTTTAAATAAAAAAACCGACAGCTTTTTTTAAAGCTATCGGTTTATATATAAAGTATTGACTGTAAGTGTTTTTATAAAATTTAAGCGTCAGCTAAATCTTTGATATGTGCTTTAATTTTAAGTTCCAGTTCGTCTGCTAATTCCGGATTGTCTTTAATTAGGGCTTTTACAGCATCACGACCTTGTCCTAATTTAGTGTCTCCGTAGCTAAACCATGATCCTGCTTTTTTAACGATTTCAAATTCAACCGCCAGATCAAGAATTTCACCAGTTTTAGAAACTCCTTCACCGTACATAATGTCGAATTCGGCAGTTTTAAATGGTGGTGCCACTTTATTTTTTACGATTTTAACTTTGGTTCTGTTTCCGATAACATTCTCACCGTCTTTAATTTGAGAAGAACGACGAATATCGATACGCACAGATGCATAGAATTTCAAGGCATTACCACCCGTTGTCGTTTCAGGATTTCCAAACATAACACCAATTTTCTCTCTCAACTGGTTGATGAAGAAAACTGTACAGTTTGTTTTACTGATTGTTCCTGTTAATTTTCTTAGCGCCTGAGACATCAAACGTGCGTGAAGACCCATTTTAGAATCTCCCATTTCACCTTCGATTTCACTTTTTGGTGTTAAGGCAGCAACAGAGTCAATTACAACAATATCAATTGCTCCGGAACGAATTAGGTTTTCGGCAATTTCCAGAGCTTGTTCTCCATTATCCGGTTGTGAAATAATCAGGTTTTCGATATCTACGCCTAATTTTTCCGCATAATTTCTATCAAAAGCGTGCTCAGCATCGATAAAAGCAGCAATTCCACCAGCTTTTTGAGCTTCGGCAATAGCGTGTAACGTTAAAGTGGTCTTTCCAGACGATTCCGGACCGTAAATTTCTATTATTCTTCCTCTAGGGTAACCATTAACTCCAAGGGCTAAATCTACACCAAGAGAACCTGAAGAAATGGTTTCTACTTCTACAATGGCTTTATCGCCCATTTTCATTACGGTTCCTTTTCCGTAAGTTTTATCTAGTTTGTCAAGCGTAAGTTGTAGCGCTTTTAATTTGGCATCTTTCTCTGAACTCATCTCTTTTTTTTCTTTTTCTTTCATGTAAATTTTTATAATTTATTCTCAAAAACAAACCAGAAATGATAACTTACTGATTTAGATTTGTATCAGGCTTGTAATTTTGTAAAATTAGTTCTTTTTTTTGAAGTTTGATTCTCTCAAATTGTTCCAAATTGTCACAAATTTCGACTATAAAAATAAAGCCTTTAATTCTGTAGCATCGGTAGGTTTCATTTTTCCGGCAAGTACTAAACTCAGTTGTTTACGACGCAGAGCAGCATCATAACGTTGTATTTCAAGTTCACTTTCCGGTACAATTGGCGGAACTTCAACGGGTCTTCCGGTGTCGTCAACGGCAACAAATGTATAAATGGCTTCATTCGCTTTTGTTCTGCTTCCGGATTCACGATCTTCTACCCAGACATCGATAAAAACTTCCATCGAACTTTTGAAAGATCTTGAAACTTTTGCTTCTACAGTTACAACACTACCTAACGAAATGGCTCGGTTGAAAGCAACGTGATTTACAGAGGCTGTAACTACAATTCGGCGAGAATGTCTGCGAGCTGCAATACTTGCCGCGCGATCCATTCGGGCTAATAATTCGCCGCCAAAAAGGTTGTTTAATGGATTTGTTTCACTTGGTAAAACTAAATCGGTTAAGATTGTTAGGGACTCTGATGGGTGTTTTGGATTCATTTTTTGATAATTTTTTTGCCGTAGATTTCACAGATTATTAAGGTTTAAAAAATTAAAAACAGTTAATTAACCTTTTAAATTTGTGAAAGTTGTGGCTTACTTTTTAAAATTAAGGCTGATTAATTCAACCAGTAAACAGCTATTACAGCTGGAATAAAATATATAACAATGGTTCTTGCACCATCGTAATCCTTAGCTAATCGTTGACCGAAAAGCATCATTAATAAACTGATACATGAGAATATCGCGCCATACAAACCAAATTCACGACCGCTGTTGGTGAGTAATTGTATGGCTCCGACAACGCACAAAACTCCTGAAATTAATTCTAAAATTAAGAGATGGAGCAGGGCGAGTGGTACCTGATTTTTTAGTATTGTTTTCGCAAAATGACCTTTAAGCCACTCTACATTGTCTTTCCAGTAAAATATTTTTTCGTATCCTGATTGTAAGAATGTTAAGGCTAAAAAGGCTAATAACAAAATGGAGGCAACATTATTCATTTGAAAACTATTTTTTATGAATTAAACGAGTCAGTTTTATAGATAAATCGGTTAGAATTATTTTCGCATTTCCGTTTCTTTCAATGTGATACATCGCATCTGAAAGTTCTTTGAAAATTTCGTGAATATTGTTTCCGTTTACAAAAGGCGCAAAATTTTCGAGTTTGAATTTATCTACTTTCGGTTCAATGTAAACGAGAGTAGGAGCCTGATAATTGAGCAATAGGGCCTGACGAAACATTTCGATACAAAACTGGATGAATTTTTTCTGGCTTTCACGCCCAAGAGCTGCAATTTCTTCGCTCCAGGATATCAAATCCTGAATGGCTGCTGCATTTCCCTTTGCTCTAAATGCGGCGCGTACCCAATTGACAAACCATTGTTCGAAAGGGTATTCGGAATCGTCTTCTTTTAAAAGATGTAAGGCTTTGCTGAAATTTCCCTGTGCCTGATGCGCAATTTTAAAGGCTAATTTTTCGTCGATATTTTCTTTAGTAACTAAAGCTTCCGCAATTACTTTTTCGGGAAGTCCATTAAAATGAATTACCTGACAACGAGAACGTATGGTTTGAATGATATCTCCCTCGTTTTCTGAAATGAGGATAAAAATGGTTTTATCCGAAGGTTCTTCCAGTAGTTTCAGAAGTTTGTTAGAGGCAGCGATGTTCATTTTATCGGCCATCCAGATAATCATAATTTTGTAACCGCCTTCGTATGATTTTAGCGAAAGTGATTTTAAAACTTCCTGTGCATCTTCAACACGAATTTCACCTTGTTTGTTTTGAACACCCAGTATTTTATACCAGTCAAATAAACCTCCATAAGGCATCTCCTGAATAAAAGTACGCCAGTCCTGAATAAAATCTAAACTTTTGGGTTTTGTTTTTACATCCTCGGTGGTTACTGTTGGATAAATAAAATGCAGATCAGGATGAGAGATGTTTTGAAACTTTAAATTACAGGAATCATTTCCATTCGAGTTTTCGTCTCCCGTATTGTTGCATAAAATATATTGTGCATAAGCAATTGCCGTTGATAATGTACCACTTCCTTCCGGCCCAATGAATAATTGCGCGTGCGGAATTCGTCCGGAAGCTGCACTTTTTATCAAGTGACTTTTGATGTAGTCTTGACCTAAAATTTGAGAAAATTGCATGAAGCAAAGATAGAAGAAAATGATATAGTCAAAAATTTTAGCTCAAAAGTTTATTAATCCAGTTGCATTTTTGACTTTCATGAAGATTTCAGCTCTGTTTTTTGCGGTTTGTTGACTAACTTTTGTTAATAAACAGGTCAATATGTGGAGATATTAAGGGTTTTTTGTTAATAGTTTTTCGCGATAAACGATTAACTGAAGCTTTTTTTGATTATTAATTATGCGGTACCTTTGTTTTTTATAGCTAATATCTTACCTGATGTGATTGGGTTAATTTTAACAAAAACTCCGTTAAAACGCACATTTTCTCGACATAAGGCTGGTTTTTAAGCTTTTTTTAAGCTTTTTTTTTGAAAAAAGAAATCAATAAAGTTGCAGTTTAAGTTAATTTCTATATTTTTGTTTTTATGAACAACCAATTATAAACTAAGAAGCTATGAAAGGGAAAATTATTTTATTAAGTACACTTTTTTTTATGACAACTGGTGCCATTTCGGCCCAAGCTAAAAATGCTCCGAGAAGTATAATAAGTACAACTGCGATTATTCGCAAATACCATGATCAAAAAGAATTGAGTGGTATGCAGAAAGGAGAACTTTTGGAACTATACATCGAGCGTATTAAAGTTTTAGTAAAAACTCTTCCTTACATTGCTTTGGTTACAAAACCGGGAGTTACAATGGCAGACTTAGGTATTCCGGATGACAACGAACACAAAAAAGTATTAGATGGTCAGGCCATAGGTACTACAACATTTTTAGATACAACAGTAGAATTTCAAAGAAAAATGATGCCGTATTCTGATAAAGGAAACTTAGTGGCAGCGATTTTATTCTACGAAAGCACATTGAAATCTTTACACGAGTTCAACGAATTGAACGATATGTAATAAAATATTATTTTTTAAAACTTTTTTGAGAGTGTTTACGTAGATGAGTTCAATTTATGTCAACATTTAAAAAAAAGAGATAAAAAAACAACTCTCTCGAAAGGTTCTGACTATAATCAGAAAACTCGAGATGAGTTTTTTCATTTACGCATACCCAAATTTATTATTAACCCTAATACCCCCTTATCATGAAAAAAATTACTCAAATGATTTGCGTTCTTTTGACAGTTACCAGTATGAGTGCTCAACAAGAGAAAGGAATTATGGGCTACAACAATTGGTTGAACAACTGGACCGAATTTAAGCCTAACAAAGTAGAGTATGGAGAAGCAAACCAAATTTTAGCAGGAAATATTTCTGTTAATACTAAATTGCTGAAGAGGAATATTTATGTACTACAAGGCAATGTTTATGTTACTAACAATGCTGTTCTAACAATCGAACCAGGAACTTTAATTATTGGTGATTTTGAGACAAAAGGAACACTGGTAGTTACAAAAGGTGCTCAACTTGTTGCCGATGGTCTAGAAACTGACCCAATTGTATTTACTTCAAACCGCAGCCAGAAAAAAGCTGGAGACTGGGGTGGAATTGTAATTCTTGGTGATGCTCCGATCAATAAATTTGGAAATGTTAGTTCTTACAATTTAGATCTTGATCCTACTTTGACAACTTATGGTGGTGATAATGCCGCTGCAAATTCAGGAATTTTGAGATTTGTTAGAATCGAATTTGCAGGTAAAAAAGTAAAAGGAGTAGATACTTTCAACGGTTTAACAGTTGCAGGTGTTGGATCTAAAACAATACTTGAAAACATTATGGTAAGCTACTCTGGTGGTGACTCATTTGCCTTTTTTGGAGGTGATGTAAACGCTACTAAATTTGTTTCTTACAAATCAATCAACGACGATTACAAGTTTACTCAAGGTGCTCAATGTCGTTTATACAACTCATTAGCAGTAAGATCTTCTTATTTATCAAGTAATAAAGACGGATCTCGTTGCATGGAAGTAAAATCATTCGAAAAGAAAAGTGAGACCGATTTTACTAAAAAACAAACTTTAGTTGTTGCAACTAACATTACAATGCTTAATGACAGTGAAAATATTAAAGCTGATATTCAGTCTGGTTTAGTAAAAGAAGCTGTGTATGTGGCTGAAAATGCTTCACTTGAAATGAAGCGTAGTGTAATATCCGGATTTAATCCTGCTGTTTTATTAGATAGTAAAACAGAAATTAATGATGCTAATCTTAAGAAAATTAAATTTGAAGAAATGTACTTCAACCTATGTAACGGAAATATCTTTACAGAGTACAATTCTAACAATGAAGATCTAGAGAGCTGGTATGGAAATAGCGTATTTTTCAATGTGTATTCTCAAAGTAACAACAGAGAGACTTTCATTGATATTTTCAATGCTAAGAAACCAGATTTCAGATTACAATTAGGAAAAATTACAGCGTCTAGCAGCAACAGATAAAATAGATTTCGATTTTTATTTCAGCGTAAATTTTATTAATAAAGTCCCCAGACACAATTTATGTATTCGTCTTAATACCGGACAAATAAAGATCAAAACATAATGGCTCCATCTAGAAAAAAATATTTTATATATATAATATTTTTGGTTTCCCCTATTTTGCTTAGTCTATATGCTCAAAATACAATAGAAAGACCTACAATTTCTATTGATGCTACGACTAAAATGATAGGGTGTGAGAATCAAAATATAAAAAATGCCGGACAATTAAGTACTGGCAAATTAGATAATTCTAATCAGTTATTAGCAGGGCTATCCATCCCCAAGGATAGCCTTTCTATGGCAACTGTTGTGAAAGATCAGAATTCAGAGTGTAATAAAGAAAATCGATTTTTAACTGGTTCTTTTTCAATTCTTGCGAAAGATATTATCGAGAACTATAAGTACGATTTTTCTGAAACATTTATTGATATCCTATTTTTTGAAGACATAGATTTAGCAAGAACACGCACTATATGATTCGAAAAATTACCCCAAATTTTACCAATCTTTTTCTATTATTTAGCATTTTATTCTTTTGTAAACCGAATATCCATGCGCAGACAATAGTTCCACAGCCTCTTGATGGTCTTGAAAAACTATGTGCAGGTAAGTCATTTAATGAATTTTATGCGACATTCAGTTATGTAAATTTCCCTGTGGGAACTACATTTGCAGTGGAACTTTTAGATAGTTCAAATTCTCCAATTGCAACAACTTTGTTGGGAAGTCCTGTTGACGTTTCTCCGACACAACAAACTATAAAATTTGCTGTTCCGGTCACTCTGGTAGGATCCGATACTTACGGATTAAGAATTAAAAGTTCGACAGGTGCTGTTAGCCCAAGATTTAAAAATTCTTTGGGGGTTACATCTTTTCCAGCTTATTACAAAGTTTATGAGTCAACGTTTTCTATTAACGGTAAAGCTACCAATGCTACAATATGCGCAGGTAGTAATTTAACTCTTTCTATAGACAACGATACACCAGCTGTTATAGGATCATCTCCTTTAAATTATCCAGCTTTAAAATACAGATGGTTTAAAGATGGTGTTGTTATTTCGGGGCAAAGTGGTACAACATTAGTTGTTAGTTCTCCTGGAGAGTATTATGCTTTGGTCGAATATGGAGCATGTACAGAGCCTAATATTAGTTCAAATTTGGTAGCAGTTACAAGTTCTGCATCAGGTAGTGGAGTTGTGATTACTTCGAGCTTAGGAAATCCATTTTGCGCAACTACAGAAGGTACGGTTTTAACTGCTTCTAAAGGAAATCACTATGTATGGAAAAAAGATGGTGCTGCTTTTGGTGGTGATACCCGTACAGTAAATGCAAAAGATTCCGGAGTTTATACCGTTCAGGTAGATTTTGGAGGATGTAATGCAACGGGAAGTATCAATCTTCAAGCTAGTGGTTTTAATGCAAGTATAGATGTTGCAGATCAGTTTAAATTGGAAGAAGGAGAAAGTGTAACTGCAACTGTTACAACAGATGCGACTAGTCCAATTTATAAATGGTATTTAAACGACGCAGAAATTAAAGATGCTACTTCGAGCTCTTATATAGTTATTGCTAAAGGAAACTATAAAGTAGTAGTTTCTCAGGTTTCGGGATGTGTTTCTACCAAAGAATTGGCTTTTAAAGTTATCGGCCCCACAGCGCCGGCTACAGTAATTCCTAATGTCGTTAGTCTGCAGAATCCGTATTGGAATATTCCTGAGGTATATAAAACAGCCCAGACCAAAATAATGATATTAAGCTCTAATGGCGAAATTATGTTTGATGGTTTAGGAAGTAATTATGACCCACAAGTCAACTCTTTTATAAAAGATTTTAAAAATGTTAATCCAGTATATTACTATGTCATTCAATCCGACACAGGTGAAAAAAAAGGATCAATAACTGTAATAAGATAATATGAAGAAAATTTTACTATTCATAACTTTATTTTACGGTTTTTCAAATACACTCTATTCTCAGGCTACTTCTGAGGGTGGAGTTGTTTCGTTTTCGTTACCCATCAGAAATTCTTTAAAGTTTAACAGATACTTAATTAACCCTGCTTTTAGCTTTGTTCGTGAAACAAATGCTTATGCCAGTTTTTATAATAAAAGACAATGGGTGCAGTTTGAAAATGCGCCAAACACCTATTTAGCCAATTACTCAGGTCGTTTTAGAGAAAATGAAGCCTTTGCTTTTGGCCTTTTTCAACAAAATTATGGTGTAATGACTGTTTTTGGAGGAATCGGAAACTTTGCGCATAACATCGTTTTAGAACAGGACAGTAATTTAACTTTTGGTATGAACGTTGGTGTTTACCAAAGCAGTTTAAACACTGGTAAAATTATTACTGATGATTCGACTATCTCAGGAGGAAATTATCCTTCGAATACTTTATTGACTATTAATCCCGGAGTAAATTACGGAACTGCTTTTCTTGATTTTGGGGTATCTGTAAACAATTTGATTCTTTACAATTTTGGATCCGGAATCGTAAAAGAGGATCCGGAAAGAGCAATCGAATTGCATGCAATGTATACCGGTTATATTGATAGTTATGGTTTTTTTGACAGAAGTAAATTCTCAGGAATTTTAAAAACGGAGGTTAAAAAAGACAAAACAGTAATCTCAGGACTTGCTATGATCGCAATTCCAAAAGGAGTTTGGGCACAAGCCGGATACAATACTTTATACGGTATTTCTGCGGGTCTTGGATTTAATATTTCTTCTAGTATTGCATTTGAATACAATTATGAAAAAGGAATGGGAAATTTCACCAATATGGGTGGTTCTCATGAATTTACTATAGCCTATAAATTTAAAAATAAAAACTATTACTATGGTGATGACGAAGAGGGAGCTCTAATAGAACCCGCTAAACCAAAACCTGTAATGGCTAAGCCAACAACTGCTCCTGTAACCAGAGTAGACGGAGCCGCAAAAGCACAATTAGCTGCCGAAGCTAAAGCGAAAGCAGATGCTGAGGCACTGAAAGTGAGACTTGCCGCCGCAGAGAAAGTAAAAGCCGATGCCGAAGCCGCTGCAAAAGCAAGATTGCTGGCAGATACCAAAGCTAAAGCTGATGCCGAAGCATTGAAAATTAAGTTAACTGCCGACGCGAAAGCGAAAGCAGATGCCGCTGCCGCTGCAAAAGCAAAAACAGCTGTTGCTAATAAACCTGAGCCACAAAAAACACAGGCACAATTGGCTGCTGATAAAGCAAAAGCTGATGCCGAAGCATTGAGAATCAGATTAGCTGCGGATACTAAAGCGAAAGCAGATGCTGCAGCTGCTGCCAAAGCAAAAACAGTTGCTGCAAATAAACCGGCACCACAAAAAACACAGGCGCAATTGGCTGCTGATAAAGCCAAAGCCGACGCCGAAGCGATGAAATTGAAATTAGCTGCTGATGCTAAAGCGAAAGCCGATGCAGAAGCTGCTGCAAAAGCAAAAACAGCTGCTACCAATAAACCGGCACCACAAAAAACACAGGCGCAATTGGCCGCTGATAAAGTTAAAGCCGACGCTGAAGCCGCTGCGAAAGCTAAATTAGCTGCTGATAAAGCCAAAGCTGATGCAGAAGCTTTACAACTGAAATTAGCTGCTGATGCGAAAGCGAAAGCGAATGCTGCAGAAGCGAAACGTAAAGCCGATGCCAAAGCGAAAGCAGAAGCTGCAGATCTACAATCTATTTTAGCTGCAGATGCTAAAGCTAAGGCAGATTCAGATGCACTTCAGGCAAGACTGGCTGCAGAAGCAAAAGCTGCCGCTGCCGCTGCCGCCAAAACAAAAGCAAGTATAGATGCTGCTAATAAAGCGAAACTGGCCGCTGATGCCAAAGCAAAAGCTGCCGAAGAAGCTGCTTTAAAAGAGAAACTAGCTGCTGATGCAAAAGCAAAAGCGGATCAGGAGGCTAGACAAGCTAGAATTGCTGCTGATGCTAAGGCCAAAGCTGATGCAGAAGCCTTACAAGCAAAACTAGCTGCTGATGCCAAAGCCAAAGCTGATGCTCAGGCTCTTCAGGCGAAGTTAGCTGCTGATGCTAAAGCGAAAGCCGATGCAGAAGCCTTACAAGCAAAACTAGCTGCTGATGCCAAAGCCAAAGCTGATGCTCAAGCTCTTCAGGCGAAGTTAGCTGCTGATGCTAAAGCGAAAGCCGATGCAGAAGCCTTACAAGCAAAATTAGCTGCTGATGCCAAAGCCAAAGCTGATGCTCAAGCTCTTCAGGCGAAGTTAGCTGCTGATGCTAAAGCGAAAGCCGATATGGAAGCTTTACAAGCAAAATTAATTGCTGATGCAAGAGTAAAAGCTGATGCTGAAGCAACTGCCAAAGCAAAAGCTGACGCAGAAGCGAAACAATTGCAAGAAGCTGAAGAGGCACGTTTGGCTAAACTAGCTGCTGATGCTAAGGCAAAAGCCGACGCAGAAGCACTTCAGGCTAAACAAGCTGCAGACGCTAAAGCGAAAGCCGATGCACTAGCGCTACAGGCGAAGTTAGCTGCTGACGCGAAAGCCAAAGCCGACGCAGAAGCACTTCAGGTAAAACAAGCTGCCGATGCTAAAGCTAAAGCTGACGCAGAAGCTTTACAAGCAAAATTAGCCGCTGACGCTAAAGCAAAAGCCGACGCTCAGGCACTTCAGGCGAAGTTAGCTGCTGATGCTAAGGCCAAAGCTGATGCAGAAGCCCTACAAGCAAAACAAGCCGCAGATGCCAAAGCTAAAGCCGACGCAGAAGCGCTTCAGGCGAAGTTAGCTGCTGATGCTAAGGCCAAAGCTGATGCAGAAGCCCTACAAGCAAAACAAGCCGCAGATGCCAAAGCTAAAGCCGACGCAGAAGCGCTTCAGGCCAAATTAGCCGCCGATGCTAAAGCCAAAGCTGATGCTATAGCACTTCAAGCAAAATTAGCTGCCGATGCCAAAGCAAAAGCCGATGCAGAAGCTTTAGTGGCAAAACAAGCTGCTGATGCCAAAGCAAAAGCGGATATGGAAGCTGCACAAGCTAAGTTACTGGCAGATCAAAGAGCTAAAGCGGATGCAGAAGCTACGGAGAAATTAAAAGCGGAGGAAGAAACAAGACAGCTAAGATTAGCAGAAGAAGCACGTGAAGCAAAATTACTTGCCGATGCCAAAGCTAAAGCCGATGCAGATGCATTAGCAAAAGCAGCTTCAGCTACAAAAGATGATACCGCAAAAGCAATCGACAATTTATCTCAGTCTATTGAAAGTGCGAGTAAAATACAAAAGGATTTATTATCTCAGTTTAACTCTACAGTAGCAAGTAAACAAAGAGACTTAAATGACTTAAGAGAAGAGAATGATTTAAGTGAAAAAGGAATTTATAAAGAGCCAAAACCTTTTAAAAGTGTGGCGGCTGAAAACAGCCAACTAGAAGCTTTAAAATCTCAACTTGCTGAAGTGAATAAAGCACAGAAAGATGAAATTGCCAAGTTGACTAATTTATACAATGAAAGGCTTAAAAAATTCCCGAATAAAAATGATGCTTTAAACAAAGCTTATCTTGAAAAGATAAATGAGTTAAAAGCAGCGCAATTAAAAATGGAACAGGATAGTGCTACATTACTTTCTAATTTGGAACGTATTAAAGCCGAGACTGAAATCGAGAAAAAACGTAGAATTAAGCGTGCGGCTTATGAGAATGATCAGGGTCGATATGCGCAGGACGTTGCCGCTCTTAAACGTATTAAGGAAACAACAAAATTAAGCAGTACACCTTTGACAGCAAGCGATTTTGATTTTGGTGAAGACCAGTCAAATATGCAGATTATCAAAAATATTAAAAATGCTGATGGTGGATATTATTTAATTATTGCTGTTCATAGCAGTGTCGAAAAACGCGATCAGTTCCTGGCTAAAGCAGTTGCAGCCGGACGTACAGATGTTAATTTCTTTTACAATGTAACTACAAGTAAGTATTACATCTATTATGAGAAATTTGAAGGTTTGTCAGAAGCTACAAAAGCATTAGAGACAAAAGGAACTAAGCCATACAACGGGAAAATGGCAATCGTGAAAGTCGAGAATTAATACAGAAGAAGAGTAAAATTTGTCCTTCTTAAGCAAAAAAGAAGGACAAAGTAATAAATGTTATAGAATACGAATTGTTTTATTTTCTAACGCCCCTTAGAGAATAAGATGTAAGTAACAAAAAAATGATTATGAAAAAACCTACTATTTTAAGAACGCTGATTTTTGTTTTAGCTATGTTATTTAATTTTGCCTCCTACTCGCAAAATTTAATCGCGTATAACTCTAAGTTTACTAAGAACTTTAATGAGAATATATTCTTAAAAACAAATGATCAGATTGGTATCCCTATAGATTTAAGGACTAATACAGATAATAATGCTAATAAATTAGCGGCACCTCCTGTAAATCCTGCGATTAAGTATGCTCAGGCACCTTATCTGGGAACTGTTTCTATTTGTCCGAATGATGGTAAGCAGTTACCAAAGTTATTTCTTTGTGGTATTAACGAAACCCGAAAAATCGAGACAGGGATAACAGATGCACAATCAATTATTTGGGAAAAGTTTAATCCGGGAGGATCTTGTTTGAATGTTTCAAATACGAATTGTGCCAATGAAACAGCTGCAGCTTCTTGTTGGACTGAAGTTGGGAATACACCTGATTATGTCGCAAGCACTGCCGGCCAGTTTAGAGTTAAAATTGTAGACAACACTGGAACGCCATATACTTTTTACTTTAATGTATATCAAAATACATTAGATCCGGGTGCTATAGCTAAGAATGATATTATTAAATATGGAACAAGTTGTACTATTAATGGAAAAATTACTGTTAATGGTTTTGGGAGTGGTTATGAATATGGTTTAACAACAACCTCCTCTCCACCATCATCATGGCAGAGCAGTAATGTTTTTAATGTAACAGCAGCGGGTAGTTATAATGTTTTTATAAGATTGGCTGGGGTTGCAGGTTCTTGTGATTTTAAAATACCGAATATCGTAATAAATTCAACAAATTTTTCGGTTTCCACTCAAATTAACTCACCAAAATGCGGTGGTGAATTTGATGCATTAGGAAGTATTCGTGTGGTGGCAAGCGATGTTAATTTGCAATATGTTTATAAACTTACTGGCCCTACTAACATAACGATTCCTGCGACGACTGTTCCAAATTATACTTTTAGTGGTTTGACTCCAGGAACATATACACTTGAAACGTCTATTGTAGGAACAGCTTGTATGAAGGATACAAAAAATAATATAATTATTGTTGCTCCACCAAAATTATTGAATAATAATTCAACAGTAACAAGATCTCTATCTGCTTGTAGTCTTGGTGAAATTACAGGAGCCGCAAGTGGAGGAAAAACTCCCTACCGTTATTCCATAAGTATTGATGGGGGAGCATTTACTCCTGTTGCTAATGTTGACAATAAAATTACAGTTGCAAAATCAGGGAACTATATCGTTCGTCTCGAAGACGGTAACGGTTGTACTGCTGATAAAGCAATTACTATAGGTGCAGTAGATAAACCGATTTACAATGTTACAAAAGAAGACGGAAATTGTACAGGCAAACTTGGAAGTATAACGATAAATGTAACTGCTCCCAATGGTTATACCGATATTAAATATAGTATAAATAATGGAACCAGTTTTGTAACAACAAATGTATTTCCAAATCTTTCACAAGGAATTTATTATGTAGTTGTACAATATAAAAAGTCTGGTGTAAGTGGTAGTGGAGGAGCTTATTGTCAGGATCCTGCAATTATGACCAATGTTGGTGCTGCTACTCCTTTATCAGCTTCGGCAGGTATTGCAGCATTGTCAGGCTGTGGTATTGCTCCAAACGAACTTCAAGGTTTAGCACGTATTGTAAACCCGCAAGGAGGGATTCCGTTCGCAGGACCATTTCCATATAAATATAGTTTTAAAGATGGTATTTGGCAGGATTCGAATGAAGCGTATATTAATCCGGGAGGGCCTTATACTTTTAAAATAAAGGATGCTGCGGGCTGTGTTTTTGATATGCCTGGCATTACATTAGATCAAAAACCAGCTCCGCCTTCTATTAAAGTTTTAGACCCGGTATTTAATTGCGATGGATCGGCGACGAGTACTGTTGAGGTAAACGGAGGAGTGCCGGATACGAAATACAGTTATAAATATTATATAGACGGATTTTTAAATAACAATACTCCACCAAATGTATTTCCAAATGTGGGAGGTGGAAAACATACGATAACTGTAGAGTATACGGTATTAAACGTTTCAACTTATAGTAACTTATTGATTGAAAATTTTGGTAGCGGAGGAACTACAACTACACCAGGTATTGCAGGTACTTATTGTTTTAATGACCAAAGGGAATTTGCCCCTTATACTTGTTCGTTAAACGGAACACCGACACGTTCGGTTGAAGATAACCAGTATTCAGTTACTAACTTCTTCTGGAGAGATGATGACCCTAATGCGAATAATACAGGAGCCTGGTTTCATTTTAAAGACCATACTACTGCAGGGAATGCTACACCAGATCCGTTAGGTAGATACTTGCTGATCAACATCGGTAAAGCTGCAGGAGATTATGGGGTTTTATATAGTAAAGACATTGTAGACGTTATCCCGAATCAGCCGGTAATGATTGATTTGTATGTTGCTAATTTATTGAGAAGAAGTAGAACTGGAGCTGCTCCAATTGTGATATTTGAACTTGTGGATCCTTCAGGAAATGTTGTTGCAAGTGATAATACAGGTAAAATAGCTGAAGATGCTTACGATGTGAACCGAAATAAATGGATCCAAAAATCTATATCATTGAATCCTGGAAACAATACTAAACTGACTTTCAAGATTCGTTCAGGAAGTACGGATTATGGAGGTAATGACTTGGTAATGGATGATATTTGGGTTCGTCAGATTCCTAAAGCCTGTGGAACTGTTAGAGATGAAGATATTACTATTGACTCTTCTAAAGCTTTCTCTGCAGAAATCACAAAGGTTGTAGATGTGAAGTGTTTTGGAGATAAAAATGGTGAGCTTACGATAACAGCCCGAAATTTTGATCCAAAAAAAGGATTTCAGTATTCTATAGATGGTGCTACCTGGGTAACAGTTGTACCCGTTCCGGCTGCATCAACTGGTAGTGTTACCATTGACAAATTGTTAAGTAAGAATTATCAAATAAGAGTACGTTATGAAAATATCGCAACTAGTTGTACTTGGCCTTTATCTCAGGATATAAATACACCTGAAGTATTAAAAGTATCTGCAAAGGTATCTAAACCGGCTACTTGTAAGATAGGGGCAACTATAACTGCTGAGGCAACGGATGGAACTCCGGATTATAAATATGAATTAAGAGCTGCAAATGGAACAACAGTTGTAAGAGCTTTTCAAACTTCAGGAGAATTTCTTGATATTCCGGTAGGAAACTATAAAGTTATAGCTAAAGATGCTAATAAATGCGAAACGAATGTTTTAGCATCAGTAAATGTTGTTGCGGCAGTTCGACCAACCGCAGATTTTGAACCGGTAAGTAAGTGTTTCGACAAAAATACAGGCACAGATATAACGGTAAAAGTAACAGGAGGAGTTGGTCCTTATAGTTATACAGTTACCTATAATGGGGGTACTCCAAGTTTACCAAGCCCAACGTTTGATGGGCCTAATTTTACTTATAAAGCTGCTAACGAAGGGACTTATAAATTTAAAGTTAAAGATAGTTTTGATTGTGACACAGACGAAATTACTATAACCATAAAAGCACAGTTGTTAACAAGCACAACTGTTACAACAGGACTTGATTGTGATCCTGCACCAAATAATAGAGCAATAATTTCTGGATCAATTCAGGGAGGAACAGCACCTTACACAGTAAGTATTATTTCAGGTGCTACTACTGGAACTTTAGTACAACCGGTTGCAAATGGAACATCATTTACCTATAGCATTGTAACTTCAGGTTACTATAAATTTCAAATTAAAGATGCTAATAATTGTATCACAACCAGTGAAGCAACTATCGACCCTTTAGATGCTATAACTTTAAGGTCAAATAATGTTAATCCAAAATGTAATGGTGGTTCAACAGGTAGTGTAGAATTACTTCCATCAGGAGGTTCTGGAGGATTTACCTACAGTAGAGATAATATTATGTATAATGGTATATCCATTATTAAGGGATTAAGTGCGGGTAATTACACTTTTTATGTAAAAGACAGTAATAAATGTACGAAAAGTATCAATGTTACATTAACAGATCCACCTGCAGTTGTAGCGTCTGCTTCTATACCTACAAATACAACTTGTAGTGCTACTACATTAATCACAACTTCTGGTGTGGGTGGAGTAGGAGGTTTTACTTATAGTTTTAATGGTAGTACTACTTTTAATGGAGTAAATACATTATTAGTAACGAACAAAACCACAGTACAAACTATTACTTATTCTGTAAAGGATGCTAATGATTGTATCGATACTAAAACAATCGATATTCCAGCATATAATCCGCCAGTAGGGGTTAACATCAGTACTCCGATTGCGATTACATGCGAGGTTGGTAAAACTACTACCAGTGTGACGGTAACTCCAAAAGTAGGTGGAATCGCTCCATTTACTTATTTAATTACTGCTGGCGCAGGTACAGGAACTACTAATTCTACAGGGATTTTTTCTGGACTAGTTGCAGGAAGTTATACTTTCCAGATAACAGATGCAAACGGGTGTAAAGATTCAGGATCAATTACTATTGATGCTGCAGCGACTATTGCTGTTTCAGGGAAAAAGACCGATGTTAAATGTGTTGGTCTAACAAATGGTACAGCAACATTTACTGTAACAGGAGCAAGCTCAGCAGGTAATTTTACGTATACATTAACACCAGCTTCTGGTACAGTTACGCAATTAAATGATGAAGTTACGGTTACTGGCTTAGGAGCAGGTACTTACAAATTACAGGTTAGAGATAAGACAACAAAATGTCTTTCTAATGAAGCATCTGTTACAATTAATCCGGCAACGGCAATTTCAATTACTGCAGCTACAGGATCTAATGTAAACTGTGGTAATTCTGTTTCGAATATTGTGGTCAGTGTTACCGGTGGTGTACCAAATTATAAATATGCTTATGTCCTTAGAGGAGCTGGTATACCAGCTGCAAGTGCTTTTTCTACTACGAATACAACTATCAATACAGGAGCAACGCAATCTAATTTATTTTGGGATGTATATGTAATGGATCAAAATGATTGTACCGCGGGACCATTTAATCTAGATATTACTAGAGAGACTTCGCCAACAGTGAAATCTCCGGCTCCAGCCACATTCTGTTTCAAAGCACCTTCAACAACTGCAATAAACCTTAGTACATTCTTTAATCTTGGAACAGGCACTCATACATATACAGTAAACGGATTGTCAGTTAGCAATCCAACAAATTATAATATTACTTCAAGCGGAACTTATACTATTGTCGCAAAAGATGCTAATGGATGTACTGCAACAGCAACATACGTAGTTAATCCAGAATTGACTATTTTGGCCACAAGAGTAAAAGATTTAACTTGTACCAATAATGCAGAAATTTCTTTTACAGCTAATGGAGGATCAAATATTTATTCTAAATACGAAGTACAATTTAATGCTGCAGGGCCTTGGACTACAGTAACATCGCCATTTAGTACTGCAAATGCCGGAGATTATCAATTTAGAGTTACTGATAATGCAAATTGTCAGGCATTATCAAATAAGATAACGGTTACGGCAAAAACTACACCTTCATTTTTACATAATGAAAAACAACCAACTTGTATTGGAGTAGGTAACGGAGTGATTAATATTACAGATCCAACAGGATTGGCGCCGTTTAGTTATTCAATAAAAAAAGGATCGGTAACAGTTTCAACTACAGCATCAACTGCTAATTTAAATGCGGGAGTTTATGATGTTCTTTTGACTGATGCAAAAGGATGTACTGCCTCAGCTCAAATTACATTGAATGATCCGATAGCATTAAATGCAAGGGTAAACATGACACCGTTAGCATGTAATTCAGACAATACAACAAAGCAAGCAACCATTACTGTAACTTTACCAACTGGTGGTACTGGTACAGGATACGAATATAGTTTTAATGGTGGAGCTTTTTCTGCTACAGCAACTTATAGTACCAGTATTGCTGGTACAGTAACTGTGGAAATGAGAGACAGTAATCACTGTACACAATCATTAACATCACAAACTTTTGCAGCATTAAACGGCCCAAAAATTACTGGATTCACTGCTAGTCTTATTACTTGTAAACCGGGAGAAGATAAAAGTAATGTTGACATAACGGTAAGCAATGGTGTTGGTGCTTTGAGTTATACAATTGTTTCTGGCCCAACTAATAATGCAACTGGTGCAACAGACGGAAAATTCACTGGATTAGCCGATGGTGTCTATGTTTTCAAAGTTACAGATGCTAATGGCTGTAGCGATACAGATTCTTATACTGTGAAACCAAAAGTTAGTATTACAGCTTCATTACTATCGCAGGTAAATGTAGCCTGTAATGGAGGAAGTACTGGTTCTGCAAAAATCACTGTTTCTGCATACACAGGTACTTACACCGCAACATTGACTGCCGGTACGGGGACAGTTACCAAAACAGGAAGCACTGTAGACATAACAAATTTAGCCCAAGGTTTGTATACCTTAAGGGTTACAGATGATTTAACGGCATGTTTTAAAGATGTAAACTTTACTATAACTGAGCTTTCGCCTGTAACCTTAACGTTAACATCAAATAAAAATGCCAATTGCGGACAGTCTTTATCAAAAGTTATCGTTACTGCTGGAGGAGGAAAATTACCTTATAGCTATGCTTTCAGAAGTACTACCGGAAATCCAGCGGCAGGAGATTATGTTTTAAATGCAAATACTGCAGATTTAGATCCAGCAATTACAACTTGGTATGCTTGGGTAAAAGATGCTAATGGTTGCGAGAAATCATTATTAATTACTATTGCTAAAGATCCAGATGCAGTTGTAAATTTACCTGCACAGCAATGCTTTGCAGCACCTTTCACAATTACACTTTCTGGAACTGGTAAAGCACCATTGGAATTTACGGTAAATGGTTCAACATTACCTGGAACAACATATAACGTTACAGCATCAGGTACTTATAAATTAGGTGTTAAAGATGCTAATGGTTGTACCAATTTTAAAGATTATGTAGTAGACAAACAAATATTTGCAAGCGCCATTCCAGGTAAAGATCTTACTTGTTCTGTACCTACTGCAGCTGAAATTACGGTAAATATTACAAATGGAACGGCTCCGTACAGTTACCAAATATATAATGGATCATTAGCTGTTGGAGCTCCTGTAACAGGTATTGCTACAACTAGTTTTACAGAGACGTTTACTTCACCGGGAAATTATAGTTTTGAAGTTACCGATAGTAAAGGTTGTCCAGTAAAAACAAATGCATTACCTGTAACGGCTACAGGTACTATTGTCGCAAACCCAGTAACTACGCTTGCGAATTGTCATGGTAATAGCGATGGTACAGTGACTTTTACAGGCTCAGGAGGAAAAGCACCTTATAAATATAGTTTAGATGGAAGTACATTAGATTTTTCAAATGTTTTTGGAGGTTTAGCAGTAGGTCCACATTCTTATATTGTTGAGGACGCCAGAGGATGTCGCGATGTGGGAACAATAACCATAGGACAGCCTAATAAGATAGATCCTTCATTTACAGTTAACGATATAAAATGTTATGGTGACATACCAGGAAGTATAGAAATTACTGGAATAAATGATGGTGTGGGGCCTTTTATCTTTACTTTATTTGATGATAAAACAAATACTGCTATCCATACCAGCACACCAACTTCTTCTAGAACATATGTGTTTCCAAATAATCTAGTGTTTGGTGATTATCATGTATTAATCGTAGATAGTAAAGGTTGTGAAGCTAAAAGTGGTAAATTAAGAATTTCAACTCATCCTTACCTTAAATTTGCACCTCCAGTTATAAGTGGTACATGTAAGGCTGGTGCAACAGTAAATTTATTTTTAGATACTACTTTACCGAGTGCTCCAAACTATAAGTATTCGATTTATGGAGATGCATCTACGGTTTCTGCTGCTACTCCAGCTACAACTTATCAGTTTACTGGTTTAAAATTTGGTCAAACTTATTTCTTTCAGGTTGAAGACAGTAATGGATGTTTCTCTATTGTTGAAGTACCAATAGCTCCATTGTCATTAATACAATTTACTAGTATTGTTTCTACTGATGTTTCTTGTAATGTAACACCAAGCGTTGCAAATGGTTCTATAAAGTTTACGGTTTCTAATTATGATCCTTCGGTTGACAACTTACGTGTAGAGGTATTAGATCAATTAACTAATTTACGACTTTCACCAAGAGTATTTAGAGATTATGTGGTAACATCAACCACTTCAATAACAGATACTTTTATAAATTTACCAACAGGTTCCTATACTTTACAAGCTTTAGAATTGGATGGCACAGAATGTTCAAATGCAACAACATTTGAAATAGGAAAGCCATTGCAGCCAGTAGCAGTGAGTGTCATTAGTCAAACCAATGATAATTGTAATGCAGATGCTCGTGTAGTGGTTAAAGCAACAGGGGGAACGAAACCTTATGAATATACTTTTGTTGCCGATGGAGCGTTAGAACCAACAGGAGGTTATTCTTCTGCTAATCCTTTGATTATTAATTTTGAATCAGGTACCGACTGGGATATTTGGGTAAAAGATAAAAACGGTTGTACTTCAAAAGTTGATGTATCAATCGGAAAAGATTTGCCTCCAGTGGCAGTTGCAGGACCTGCAGTTCCTTGCTTTACAGGAGCTATTTTTACGGTAGATTTAAGTCAGTATTTTACTATAACAGTTGGTGCTCCTATTTATACATTAGATGGTGTAGACTTACCTTCTTCAATAGCTACCATTACCGCTGCTAAAACTTATACTATCGGTGTAAGAGATGGTAATGGCTGTACTGCTACTGCTTCTTATGTTGTAAGAGATATATTAACTCTTTCTCCAACGCTTACGAAAGAATTAGATTGTAACCCTCCTGCACCAAATGCAACAGTTACAGTTGAAGCCCAAGGAGGAGATAATACAAATTATACATATACCATTACAGCAGGTACTACGATTAATATTACGGGTGCGACAACTGGTATATTTACTGGTCTAGATGCCGGTAATTATACTTTTGAGGTAAATGACGGAGCTTGTACTGCTACAGCAACTATTAAAATTGATGCTTTAGTAAAAATTGTTCCTGCAAAATTAGAAATCAACCCATTATGTATTGGTGCTAATGGAAGCGTTGAAATAAGCGCAACTGGTGGAACCGGAATTTATACCTATCAAAAAGGTGCTGCACCAACTTTACCAACTGAAACGAGTAATAAATTTGTTCAAACCGCAGCAGAGGGAACGGTTACCTACTACATTAAAGATAGTAAAGGTTGTATTGAAACGATAAACGCTACTGTAACTGATCCTACACCGGTATCTTTTGTTTCAGTCGTAGTAGACCAAATGTTATGTGGTTTAGGAAACACTCCAAATGAGGCCAAGATAACTGTTACTGCATCCGGTGGTGCAGGAGGTTATGAATATAGTTTTGATAACGGAGCTAACTACTCTGTAAGTAGTGTTTTTACCACAAAAATTAGTGGCACTTATAATATAATTGTAAAAGATGCTAACGGTTGTATTTCCGTAATGCGACCTGAAATAATTGATGCATTAGATCCGCCAGTTATTAGAGGATTTAATAAAACACAAATGACTTGTCCTGCACTGGAAAGTGATGTAACGATAAATCATAGCAATGGTATTGGTACTGTAACTTATACCATGGTTTCTGGTACGACAATGAATACTACCGGTGATACCAGTGGTACATACACTGGATTGAAAGCGGGTGACTATGTATTTAGAATTACAGATAGCAATAATTGTACAGACGAAGAACTTGTTACTATTTTAGCATTACCAACATTACAAATGCAGGAACAAGTTGTGGCTAACGTAGGTTGTATTACAGAAAAAACGGGTAGTGCAACTTTTACAGCAAGTGATTTCTTTGCTTCAGGAGCATTTACTTATTCAGTTGTAACAACTCCAACAGGCTTAACTTTTACAGATACTAAAGTGGGTGATGTTCTTACTTTATCAGATCTTGGAAAAGGGCACTATGAAGTAACTTTTAGAGACAATACTACACATTGTAGTGTAACGAAATCAGTTGATATTACTGAGCCAGCTTTAGCTTTATCACTAACTGCTGTAGCAAGTAATGTACATTGTAACCAACCAGTTTCTCAGCTTACTATGACAGCTGTAGGAGGAACACCAAATTATACATATTCAATTGTACAAAGCGGTGCTGGTGCAGGAACTTATTCTACTGCAACCTCTATTGATACTACAACTTTAACAAATGGTGTAGTAGTTGGATTAGGAATGACATGGTTAGTAGATGTTCACATCAAAGACGCAAATAATTGTACTGCGATGACCACAATTACGATTACTAAAGATGATACGCCAACTGTTACAACTCCAACTTTAGCTAGTAATCAATGTATAGCTAATGAAAACTACACGTTTACTGCTACAGGTACAGGTGTTGCACCATTAAGTTTTAGTATAGATGGAATTAATTACTTTGAAAGCAGCGGAACTACGTATACATTTACAGTACCGGCTCCTACAACGGCTTCACAGTCTTATACTGTGTATGTTAAAGACGTAAATGGTTGTATTGCAACGAGTACAACTTCAACAATAGTATACAAACCTTTAACTTTCAAGGTAGTACAAGATAAAGAAATTACTTGTGTTCCGATGCCTGCGACCACAGCTGCTCAGTTTACTTTGACAGCTGCTGATGGAAATCCAGCATACACTTACGAAGTAAATATCAATAACGCAGGGTTTAATAGTATTACTTCGCCGTATACAACTAGCGTAATAGGAAGATACGTATTCAGAGTTACCGATAGTAATTCTTGTTCTGTTACAAGCGATGTTATAATAGTAGATGGTCCTGTAGATCCTGCGTTTACAATAACTAAGGTGGATGTAAAATGTAATGGAGATAATACAGGAACTATTACAGTTGCTCCTTCCGGAGGTGTTCGCCCTTATACTTTTGCGCTAAGCGGTGCAAATGCAAATAATTCGGGAGATGCTACAGGTTTATATACAGGATTACGAGCTGGTACTTATAATGTGGTGGTTACAGACAGTTATGGCTGTACGTCTGGAGTTACACCTGCAATTGTAATTACTGAGCCAGGTATATTAACGGCCGATGCTAATCTTTCAGTAAATAATACATGTAGCAATACTACAGTGATTACAGTTGTAGGAGATGGTGGTACGAGAATTGCGACAAGTACGTTAGGTTACTTATATAGTTTTGATAGAGGTGTAACGTTCGACACATCGGATAAGATCACAATTGATATTAATAATGGTACAGTGCAGACAATTTGGTATTCTGTAAAAGATGCTAATGGTTGTACAACAGCGCCTAAATCAATTACAGTAAATCCATTAAATAAACCAAGTAAATTAGATTTTAATGCTACATTGGTAACTTGTAAAGCAGGTGAAGATGTGAGTACGGTTCAAGTAAAAGCAACTAATGGAGTAGGAGCTTTAGAATTTAGAATCGTGGCGACTAATACAGCAACTTCTCCAACATTGTTTGGTCCAATAACGACAACAGGTTCTGCAGTAGCAGCAAGTTTCCCGGGATTACTACCAGGTGATTATACTTTTGAAGTTAAGGACAGCAATGGTTGTACATTCCAAGATTTGTACACGGTAAAAGAGAAAGTTAACATTGCAGTTGACGGACAGTTAGATAATGGAGTGGTTTGTAAAGGTGAAGAAAATGGAAAAGTAACATTCAAAGTTTCTAATTTCAATACTGGATTCGCACATACGATTATAGGAGTTAACGCGCCGGGGATTATAACACCGGTTGGAACGGATACTTTTGTATTGACAAATTTAGCTGTAGGATCCTATACAATTAATGTAACAGATAACGTAACAAATTGTGTGGCTTCATTTACAGTAGATGTTCCTGAACCAGATGCTTTAGAATTAGGTTATATAACTCTTAAAAATGCAAATTGTACCGATTTGGCGAAAATAAAAGCTACTGCTTCTAAAGGTACAGCTGGATATACGTATGCATTTGTTAAAGCAGGCGATCCAGTAGTGTATGGTACTGAAGATACTGCTGAATTAGACAAAGCCTTCACATGGAGAGTGTGGGCTAAAGATTCGCATGGTTGTGAAACGTTTAAAGATATTAATATTCTTGTAGATGCCTCACCGGTTATTGTGTCGGCAATACCTAATCACTGTCCAAGTACAACAGGTACTTATGATATTACGGTAACTGCTAATGGATTTAATGCAAATCTTGAATATAGCTTAGATGGAAATAGCTGGGGGAGAAATAAGGTTTTAGTGGTGAAATCTTCTGGTGCTCATATTGTTTATGTTCGTGATGAAAATAAATGTACGGCGAATCAAACAGTTACTATTTTGGAACCATTAAGATTAGAATATGATATTATTGAAACGCCTATTTGTGAAGGAAATCAAGGTGAAGTAACCTTACGAGCTTACGGAGGTACTGTAGCACCAAGTTACGAGTACAGTAAAGATGGAATCAATTTTGATCCTAATCCAATATTTAATGGATTAGTTCCGGGTAATTACACATTTACTGTTAGAGATACAGGAACAGGTTGTACAAAAGAGGTAGAAGTTAAATTTGAGATTCCAAATAAGAGTATTATTTTTAGCTTAGAACCAACCAATGTAATTTGTAATGGAGAAAGTAATGGAACGGTTACTGTAAACATGGCCACTCCAAGTACAACGGTAAACAATAACCCAGTTTATACTTACAAAATTAACCCATCTCCTGTTGGAATGGTTTTAGTAGGTAACGTATTCACGAATCTTCCGGCAGATACTTATACAGTTACTGTAACTTCCGGAAAAGGATGTGAGGTTCCTATGACCGTAATTGTTGGTCAACCGGCTCTAATTATTGTCGATACTCCAATTGTTAGTAACTATGGTTGTGCAACAGATAATAAAACAATCTATGCAACAATCACTGTAGATAAAACTAAAATAACAGGTGGTTCTAAAAATTATACGAGATTCCAGTTTGTTAAAACTAGTAATGCTAATGAAATAGTTTACGATGGAACTTCTAACATATATACAGAAAGCGATTTCTTAGGAGGAAAATATGTAGTAAATGTTTTTGATAATAAGGGTTGTATGGGAGCTTCTACTGAAGTTGAGATACTACCATTCACTAGCATGGACAAAATTGATGTTGTAATTACACCAATAACTTGTGCGACGAATGAAGCTATTGCAGTTAAGGTTAAAGATTTCAATGGAGTGACATTTACAATACCATTAGAGTACAAGCTTGATGGTGTGGGCCGAACCGTATTTAGTGAAACAAATACAAATGGTGTATTCACTAATTTACCAATCGGGCATTATTTGATTTCTGTTAAGAATACAGCAACAGGATGTGTTATCAAGAAAGATCATTTTGTGAATGATCCAAATACATTCCGTTTAACAGCTGAAAATGTGACTAATATTAAATGTTACGGAGTATTAGAAGGTAGTGTTGATTTAATTTTAACCGATAATTTATTGGTTCCAACAAATGATGCTGGAGAATTTAAATACGAGATTAAAGATGTTGCAGGAACATTAGTTAAGGATGGCACAAGTGATGCTACTGGTAAAGCAACAATTAATGGTTTGAAAGCAGGTTTATATAATGTTAAAGCGGTTCTTTCAAAAACACCATTCTGTGAGGTTGTAACTAGTTTTTCAATTCAACAACCAATAACAGAATTAAAAATATCTGAAATTCATGCTCCAATTTCTTGTATACCAGGGAATGACGGTAAGATTGTCATATCTGCAGATGGCGGATGGCCGGGTGGTTACCAATATGAATTAGTAGGTGTTAGCACAGGATATTCTGATCAGTCGGAATTTTCTAACCTATCGGCTGGGACTTACATTTTAAATGTTAAGGACAGTAAAGGGTGTGTAGCTACGACTACTGTAACATTGAATAATCCAACGCCAATAGCAGCAACAGCAACAGCTACTACAAGTACATTGTTGTGTTATGGAGATAAAACTGGTGTAATTACTGTATCAGCTCCAACAGGAGGTCAGGGAAGTAACTATGCATATATCTTAAATCTATTATCAGTGAATCCGGTTATTTCCACTGCATCTCAGGATAGTCCAATCTTTACAGGATTAGGAGCAGGGAAGTATTCTGTGACGATTGTAGATCAATTGAACTGTAATGGAACTACCGCGGAAGTTATCATCGGTGAACCATTAGAAATTATTCCAACATTGGAATTAGCAACTGGAATAACTTGTAAAACAGCTGCTACACTTAAATTAAGTGCAATAGGTGGAAGCGGTCCATATGAATATAGTTCTGATAAGAATTTTACAACTGTATTAGGCTCTTTACCTGCAATATTTGCTGTAGGAGTTGGAGATCACCAATATTTTGTGAGAGACTCTAAAGGATGTGTAAGTTCAATTTCTAACAATGTCACGATAGATGCCTTAACGCCGTTGACCTTGAAATTAGATTTAACCAATGCAGTCGTTTACTGTAAAGGAAGTGCAACAGCGGCTATCGACGCAGAAGCAATTGGAGGTTTGACTAATTATGTGTATACCTTGTTTGATGGTAACGGGGTTGTGGTAAGACCGGCTCAGCCAACAGGTTATTTTGATTTGCTTCCTAAAGGAGTTTATGTTGTACGTGTTGATAGTGGAGATTGTCAGTATGATTCTGCTTCAATCAATATCAATGAACCGGCGCAACCATTATCCGTTATTCCAACCGTAATCGATGCGACATGTTTTGCTTCTAATGATGGTAAGATCTCGATTGCAGCAACCGGAGGAACGGGAGTAATTAAGTATGCTATTTCGCCAAACTTAGGAATGTTTGATGATAAATTTGAATTTGACCGACTAACTCCGGGAGTTTATCAGGTTTTAGTTCAGGATGAAAATTCATGTTTCCAGCTTTTAAATCTTGAAATTAAAGAACCACCTCTTTTAGGTGCCAAAGTTGTAGGACCAATTTTGCAGGAAATTTGCGATGGTGACATAGATGGAGCGTTTAGTATAGAAATTTTTGGTGGTAAACCACCGTATAGTGTAAGCCTTGATAACGAAAATGGAACTTATATTCCGGTTGTTGGTACACAGCATGATTTCGTAGCTCTTAAAGGTGGTAGACATACTGTATATATTAAAGATGCTACTTGTATCAGTACACTTGAAGTAATCATGGATAAAGCAGTAATTCTTGACCCAATAGCTGAAACCAATTACGATTGTGTGAACAATGCACAAACGAATATGGTAACCGTTACAGTTGATGCTAGTAATACAGATCTTACGCAAGTAGATTATTCTCTTGATAGCGATGTAGGTCCTTGGCAGGCGGCAAATATCTTTACCAATATCGCTCCTGGAAAGCACTACATTGTAGCTAGACACACGAATGGATGTAAAGTGCCAACGACAAGTTTTGAAATCAGAGCTTACGACAAGTTAACGCTTGGAGAGTCTGAAGGAAAACCAGAAATGAACATCATTTCGGTAACTGCTGCCGGTGGAGCACCTGCTTACGAGTACAGTTTCAACGGAGAACCGTTTACTTCTTCTAACAAATACAAAATCTACAAAACAGGAGATTATGAAGTAATAGTAAGAGACCAAAACGGATGTACGGCAACAACAACAGTACATGCAATTTATGTTGATGTTTGTCTTGACAATTACTTCACTCCAAACGGAGATGGTGTTTATGACACTTGGGGTCCTGGTTGTACAAACATTTACAACAACCTTGTATTCTCAATCTTTGACAGATACGGTCGTGTAATTGCCAAGTACCACTATGGTCAAAAATGGGACGGTAGATACAATGGTGCCGAATTACCTTCAGGAGATTACTGGTATGTTCTTAAATTGAATGACGAGAAAGATGCACGTGAGTTTGTAGGACATTTCACTTTATACAGATAACAAAATAAGAGCCCCTAATGATGTTATCTAAAAAAATTATTACAATGAAAAAGTTTATTTTATCTTTAGTACTCATGGCTGTAACAACAAGTTACAGCCAAGAGTTAAACCTACCAGTTTTTACACAGTATTTAGCAGATAATCCATTTGTTATTTCACCTGCTTTTGCCGGTATTGGAGACAACCTTAGAATTAGAGCCAACGGACTTACGCAATGGGTAGGGATAAAAGATGCACCGGACAACCAGTCGCTTTATGCCGATTTTAGGGTCTTGGATCGTTCTGGAGTCGGGATCAATGTCTACAATGATAAAAATGGATATACGCGTCAGACGGGAGCCAAAATTTCCTTTGCACATCACCTTATCCTGGATTATTATTCGAAGCAATATCTGTCTTTCGGACTTTCGTATAACTTTAATAGCTTTCGTATTGATATTGATGAATTCAATAACACTATCGAACATCCTATTTTAGATCCGGCTGTAACCGACAATCGATATACTTCAAACAGTAACTTTGATGTGAGTGCCTTGTATCGTAATAAAATGTTCTATGTAAGTTTTAATGCCAATAACGTTTTAAAGAAAAATACTGATAAATACCGTGGAGTTGAGCCTTCGCTACTTTCCAATTATCAGATCTATTCCGGTTTTATTTTTAAAGACGGAGAAAACAGTCGTATCGAATACGAACCATCGGTTTACTACCAGTACTTCGCAAGTGATAATCGTTCTACGACCGATTTCAACTTCAAGTACAGACGTTATAATCGTTATGAGGACTATTATTGGATCGGGGTTTCTTATCGTTTCTTAAACGATCAGTTTCCAAAACCATTATCAGTTGGGCCAATGGTAGGTTTTATGAAATCTAAATTCTACTTTGGATATTCGTATCAGGTAATGTTCAACGATTTGGGTAATTATAATACAGGAACACACTCCATAACAATTGGTTTCGATTTCCTACAATCAATCAGTAACTGTCCTTGTACACAAAGTCCGGTTCACGATTAAGGAAGCATTTTTAGCGGCTTTAAAAGTTAATTTGTTTTTTTTCATAAATTACATCGTTTTCGCTGTTGTAGCGGGTTTAATTTTACATTTTTCAAATTTGTTGCAACACTAAAAGTTCTATATTTGTTTTCTATCAGAATAAATTAAAAAATTATCAAATGAAAACTTTAAACGATTTCGACTTTAAAAATAAAAAAGCAATTATCCGTGTGGACTTTAATGTGCCATTGGATGAAAATTTTAATGTAACTGACGCTACACGTATCGAAGCTGCAAAACCAACTATTGACGCTATTTTGGCACAGGGCGGAAGCGTAATTTTAATGTCGCATTTAGGCAGACCAAAAGGAGCAGAAGAAAAATATTCGTTAAAACACATTTTAAAAACAGCTTCTGAAATATTGGGAGTTCAGGTGAAATTTGCTGAAGATTGTGTTGGAGAAGCAGCAAAGTCAGCTGCGGCTAACTTACAGCAGGGTGAAGTTTTATTACTTGAGAATTTACGTTTTCATGCTGAAGAAGAAGCTGGAGATGTAGCTTTTGCAAAAGAACTGGCTTCATTGGGAGACATCTATGTAAATGATGCTTTCGGTACAGCACACAGAGCGCATGCTTCAACAACGATTATTGCACAGTTTTTTCCAACTGAAAAATGTTTTGGAACATTGTTGGCAAAAGAAATAGAAAGTTTAAATAAAGTACTTAAAAATAGTGAAAAACCGGTAACAGCAGTTCTTGGAGGTTCAAAAGTATCTTCAAAAATTACCGTTATCGAAAACATCTTAGACAAAGTAGATCACATGATCATTGGTGGCGGAATGACATTTACATTCGTTAAAGCACTGGGTGGTAAAATTGGAGAATCTATTTGCGAAGATGACAAGCAAGAGTTAGCGCTTGAAATCTTGAGACTGGCCAAAGAAAAAGGAGTTCAGATTCACATCCCGGTTGATGTAATTGCTGCAGATGATTTCTCTAATACAGCAAACACTCAGGTAGTCGATGTAAACGCAATTCCTGATGGATGGCAAGGTCTTGATGCAGGTCCTAAATCTTTAGAAAACTTTAAAAAAGTAATTCTGGAGTCTAAAACAATCTTATGGAATGGTCCATTAGGAGTTTTCGAACTGGAATCTTTTGCTAAAGGAACGATCGCTTTAGGTGATTATATTGCCGAAGCTACAGAAAACGGTGCCTTCTCATTAGTGGGAGGTGGAGATTCTGTTGCAGCAGTAAAACAGTTCGGTTTTGAAGATAAAATGAGTTATGTTTCTACCGGAGGTGGAGCTATGCTTGAAATGTTAGAAGGTAAAATTTTACCTGGAATCGCCGCGATTTTGGACTAAAAAATCACAATTAACATTTTTTTACATATTTTTCTTCATTAAACTGTTTAAGTTTGTAAAACTAAGGTTTCTGTAATGAATTGAATTATAGAATTTTAAAATAATGTTATATGATTGTAAAAAAAATAGCAATAGTGGTTTCCGCCTTTTTTTCGATATCCATGTTTGCGCAGGATGTTGCAAAAGCAGATGCTGAAATTAAGCCGGTTGTAAAGATATCGTATTTAGATTCTGTTAAAAATACTTTCAAAAAAAATGAACTGGCAGCAAGAGTTGACAGTCTTTGGATGAACGAATTAGTAAGTCTGGATATTTACGATGATCTGACAAAAGACATTCAAACCATTAATACAGACGTGACAGTTGATGAGGAACTGCCAACAGATTTGCTAAAACAGCGACTGCAGGCAATGAATGGGAAATCACCTTTTAATATTGAATACAATCAGGGATTAGAAAACATAATAAAGTCATTTCTTAAGAATCGAAAAAAATCGTTTTCCCGATTAATGTCTTTATCCGAATACTACTTTCCAATTTTTGAGGATGCTTTTGCGAAGCAAAACGTTCCTTTAGAAATTAAATATTTAGCCGTTGTAGAATCTGCTTTAAACCCTAAAGCAGTTTCTAAAATGGGCGCCACGGGAATTTGGCAGTTCATGTACGGAACCGGTAAACAATACGCCCTTAAAATAGACTCTTATATCGATGAACGCAGTGATCCGCTTAGAGCAACTGCTGCAGCATCAGAATACATGAGCAAAATGTTCAACATCTTTGGTGACTGGGAATTGGTTCTGGCCTCTTATAACTCAGGACCCGGAAATGTGACCAAGGCCATTCGTCGTTCCGGCGGAAAAACAAAATATTGGGACATTCGAAGCCACCTTCCAAAAGAAACTCAGGGTTATGTTCCGGCTTTTTTAGCAACCATGTACCTTTTCGAATACCATAAAGAACACGGAATAAATCCACAAAGAGCCGTTGTTAAAAATTTTGAAACAGATACCGTTCAGATTAAGAGTCAGATGTCATTCAAACAAATAGCCGATTTGTTAGACATGCCACAATCTCAGTTACAGCTCTTAAATCCTTCTTATAAATTAAATGTAGTGCCTTTTTATCAGGGAGAGCAGCATTTCCTGCGCTTGCCAAAAGATAAAGTAGCAACTTTTGTTTCAAACGAAGACAAGATTTATGCCTATGTAGCCTATCAGGCACAGAATAAAACTATGCCTGTACAATTGGCAATGAAGACAGCACCAAGAACAAAATATAACGCAAAAGCAAAAGAAGATTCTTCTAAAGAAATTCAGTTTTATAAAGTCCGGAAAGGTGATAATCTGGGAGCAATTGCAGACAAATATAATGTGAGTATTGTCGATCTGAAGAAGTGGAATAATCTGAAATCAAATTCAGTTGCCTTCGGAAGAAGCTTAAAAATTAAATCTGATATAGAGGCTTCGGTTAAAAATCCAAAAGAAGCTAAAGCAACATTGGCGATAGATAAAAAAACAGAGGAAGCTATTGCAGCTGCTGATGATAAAGAGAAAAATAATACACAGTCACAAGAGTATGTGGTAGCTGCCGGAGATAATTTAGGGAGCATTGCAAAGAAATTCGGTACGACTATTGCGGAGTTGAAAGAACTAAATAGTCTGACTTCAAATAATATTGGTTTAGGAAAAACTTTGGTTGTTTCTAAAACTGTTCCTGAAATTGTTGACGAAAATGCGGTAACAACTGCTATAGCATCAAACAATTCAATTGATTCGTTCAAGAAAAAAGCGACGTCAAAAGTTCTTGGTGAAGACTATTATGTTAAAAAAGGAGATTCGTTGTATAGTATTTCTAAAAAATATCCGGGAGTAACCATTTCCGATATTAAAAAGTGGAATAACATTAAAGACGGAGATATTAAACCAGGAATGAAGCTTAAAATAAACGGATAATAAAAAATCTTATATAAATTTGGGTTTTATTTCATAACTTAAGAGAATGAATAAAACCCATTTTTTATTACTACTACTTCCGTTGCTGTTCATTTCATGTTTTAAAAATGAGAAGCAGGAGGAACCTATATCCGGAAAAACGAATACAATTTCTGTCATCATAGACGATCAGTTATGGTATGGCGAAGTTGGAGATAGCATCAGAAATAAATTTGCTTCACCAGTTTTAGGACTTACACAAGAAGAACCCCTATTTACTATTAATCAGTATCCGGCTCGTTTACTGGAAGGTTTTGTTACTGATAGCCGAAGCATAATTGTAGTTAAAAAAACAACTGCTGATAAGTTCGAAGTGACACACAGCAGATCACTACCCCACAACACTTTCAGAATTTACGGAAAATCGGTTGATGATATTATTTGCAGTATCGAACTCAATTCGGGGCAAATCATCAAAATAATCCGGGATGCCGAAATCAAAAAAATTCAGGAAGATAACAGTAAATCGTTGTTGAATCCAGCTGTTATAAAAAATAAGTTTCATATCGATCTGCAAATTCCTACCGGATATGAATACATGCTGCATAAAAAGAATTTTATCTGGTTAAAAAAAGATATTATAAGTGGCAACACCAGTTTGCTTATTTATCAGATCCCCATTCACAGTTTTGAAAAAAGTGCGAATGTAATCGACAATATTATTCGGATGCGTGATTCCGTTGGGAGTTACATCAAAGGCAGAGAACCCAACACACGTATGATAACGGGTGAGGCATACGCGCCTTATTTTTCAACGATTTCCTTAGATGGAAAAAAAGCATTTGAAACTAAAGGAACCTGGGAACTTAAGAACGATTTTATGGCCGGACCTTTTATCAACTATGCAATTGTTGACGAAATGTATAACCGAATTCTGGTAATCGAAGGATTTTGTTATTCGCCTTCCAATGAAGAACGTGATCTAATGCTGGATTTGGAAGCAATTATAAAATCGGTTAAAATTGATAAGAGGTAATATAAAGGGCTGAAAGCCCAAAAGCAGAAGCATGGTGCAACGCACGATGAAGCAGGTAAAATTTTGTTTGCGCCCTGAAAGGGCAAAAGCCCAATACCAAAATTATCAATTTGCAGCTTTTTATGGAAATCCTGTTAAGTTTTTAGTAATGAGGTGACAAACTAATTTTTCTTAATTTTGTTTTACAACTAACATTAAAACAGATCATTATGAAAAATTTAATTGCAGCATTATTACTAGTCATGTGTTTTGCTTCCTGTAAAAAAGAGACAAAGACAGCAACTGAAACAGTAGGCTCTTCTGATAGTATTAAAAAGGAAGAACCAATAGCGGAACAACCGGTTGATTCGGTAGCACAAATGAAAGCCTGGCAAGAGTATGCAACCCCGGGGGCTCCTCATAAATTAATGGCGGATGAGGTTGGAACCTGGAACTGTGATATGACCTTTTGGACAGAACCAAACGGAAAACCTGAAAAAGCAACTTCAACAGCAAACGTTAAAATGATTCTTGGCGGACGTTATCAGGAATCAAATTATCAGGGAACCATGATGGGACAAGCTTTTGAGGGTAAAAGTACATTAGCTTATAACAATGCCAGTAAAGAATACACCACTACTTTTATCGATAATATGGGAACCGGTATGCTGGTGGCAATGGGTAAGTACGATGAAAGCACTAAAAGTATGGAGCTAAAAGGCGACATGGTTAATCCCGTAAACGGTAAAAAGACACCCTACAGAGAAATTTATACCATTGTAGATGCTAAAACACGTAAGATGGAAATGTTTGATGTGAAAAATGGTGAGGAGTTTAAGAGTATGGAAATCATTATGAAGAAAAAATGAAATACAGTACAGGATAATACCAAAAAACCGATTGCAAGTGTAATCGGTTTTTTTGTTTTGTAAAAGTTTTTCAAGATTATTTTATTATGTAAAAAATCTTACATTTGTTTCTTGTGACTTAAAATAAAGTTTAACCAATAATAATTTAGAATAAACATGGCAAAGTTTGTAATTCACAAAAGAGGTTTTTTTTATACTGATGAGGCTTTTGAATTAGCTGAAGGCGAACTAGGAAGTATTGTAGGTACTTTTAATAATTTAGATGAAGCCAAAATTGAAAAACTAAAACAGGATATTATTTCAATTGAATATTTTGGTGGAATGAATGTAGTAGATTTCTTTTTTTACAATGATAATTATGATGAGATTTATGAAAAATTTGAAGTGTTTTTTCGTTCGGAGTTCAACTTAGAAATTGAAGACAAGTACTGTTTTGACTTTCCCGATGCTATTTCATTCGAACAAGCGGAAAAAATTTATGAAATTTTAAATATTACGTTTCATGATATTGTGGAATATGATGATGACGTTGTATTGAATCCAGATGATTTTAACTTGGAAGAATCAGAGTTAGGAGAATTTTAAAGATGAATTCAGTTATACATTCTCAAATATCAGTTCGAAAACGTGGTGGCGTGATAGAAGATTATCTTAACATCCATGACTTAATGGATAGCACCAAAGAACTGTGTAGCGACAATAGACACAGGATTCTCCATACCATGTGGGGAATTAAAAGAGTGATTGTTCCCATTTTTGGACATACAATAATCAATAGTGATGATAAAGCGGTAAATGTTAAAGATCTTTGCGAACAGGATCATATTTTGCCCGATTATTTAAATCGATTTATTCCAAACCTTTCAGATTTTGCAAAGGCTATAGACGACAGTGCTATAGCGGATATCGACTTTGTAAATTTTGCTAAAGTGTATGAAGATGATAAGGAACTAATGGAATTACTTTTATCACCTTTAGGTGTGACTGGTTTAAAAAAATCATTATTGATAACACACAATTCCTGGTTTATTAATGAAATAGTACCAAGAGTTTTAAAGCGCAGTCCTGAGATTAGAAATTTTGAGATCAGCCCTGCAGATTTATTTAATAACATGCATTACAAACTCTGGATGGATAACGGAAGTGCTTTTCCGGAAAGTTGTAAATTTACTTTAGGAAAAATTGTTGGATAGTATTATCAATTATAAGTACTATATAATTTGTTTAGCAGAAAATTTATTAGAATTAAACTATTCAATCCCGATTGCAGTTTGTAATCGGGATTTATAGTTAAGAATATTTGGTATAATTTTGTTTTTAGCGTAAGTTAGAACCGTAAACAATAAGCCAAAACAATAAACAAAGAGCAAATGGAGCTAAAATGGAAAATAAAGCCTTTTGAGGCGTTAAATGTAAACGAGCTATACGATTTACTCAAATTAAGAAGTGAGATCTTTGTAGTAGAGCAAAACTGTGTTTATTTAGACCTTGACGGTAAAGATAAGAAAGCATTACACCTGATTGGGGAATACGATGGCAAAACGGTAGCGTATGTACGTTTATTCGACGCTGGAATTAGTTTTGATAATGCTTCGATCGGACGTGTGGTGGTGGATGCCAATTACAGAGATAGGAAATGGGGACATGACCTAATGCGTGAAGCGATTGCTGCTATAAAATTGAATTTCAATAAAGAAGCAATAACCATTGGAGCTCAATTGTATTTAAAAAAATTCTACGAAAGCCACGGATTTGTCCAAACCAGTGATATGTATCTGGAGGATGATATTGAGCACATAGAGATGACGCGTGACTAAAGCGTTTTGTTGAGGTACAAAGGAGCAAAGGCTCAGAGGAGCAAAGGTACAGTAGGATTAAAAAGCGGTTTAAATTTTCGTAATCAAAAATTCAACACGACGATCCAGATTATCACCTTTTCCCAGCGGATATTTATTCCCGCAACCCTGATAAGTCATTCGGTTTTTTGAGATCTTTTTGGAGCTGAGGTAGTAAAAAACAGTTTTGGCACGGTTCCAGGAAAGTCTTCTTTCATTGGTGGCTCTGTCAATTCCGTCGGAGTAGATATCAGGGGTGCAGCAAACATGACCTCTGATTTCGAATTTTAGACCATTTTGTTTTTCTAAGATTGCGGCAACTTTATCTAATTCCTTTTTAGAGTTTGAAGTAAGTTTTGAACTTCCAATATCAAACAGAATATTGTCTAAGAAGATCTTGTCACCAATTTTAAGCTTGTTCGGAAACGAGTTGTAGATTCCTTTTCCAAAACTATTTTTCTTAACGGCTATCAAATCGACCCTTCGGTTTCGGGTACGGGTTTCGTGAAGGTTTTCTATAGTGTCGGGCCGGACAACAACACGTCCTTTCCCTTCCAAAATAACAATTTTACCTTGGTTGAATCCGGCTTTAACCAATAAGTTCTGAATGGTGCTTGCCCGATTGTTAGATAAACGAAAATTGTATTCGTCATTTCCGCGATCATCACAATAGCCATATATTTGTACCGACTCTACTTTAGAAGTGTCGATACTTTTAATAAAACGGTTTACAACTTCGGTTTGTTTTGGTGTAAGATCGAACTTGTCAAATTCGAAATAGATAGTTTCAATAGGTTTTTGCTGTGCCGATAAATTGTAAATAAGAAACAGAAATAGGGCTCTGTAAAGCTTCATTTTTTTACATTTTTAAAATCGTTTTATACTCAGTCTGGTTATTTAATACATTCACAGCTTTTTTAATTTCTGAATTGTTTTTAATGTAATATTGATACAAACCTTCCTGATATTGATATCTTTTAATCAATTCTTCCTGTATCAGGTTTCTGATCTCCTTTTGATTTTTATCCAGTAGCGTGCTTTCGCTTTTTTCAAGAGCTGCCTGTAATTGTTGGTATTCCGTGGCAATAGTTTCGTCTATTTTTTCATTTTTGGCCGCAGCCATCATATTTTTCAACGCCACTTCCGATTCCGTGTCAAAACTAATTTTGTTGGTTTTTAGGAACTGCTTGAAACTACTGTAATCAGTATCAGTAAGGATTGGTGTTTTATCTCCTAAATTTGGATTCTTGTAATAGTACGTGGTAGCATAATCAAAGATTCCGTCATTTTTTAGCAAAGCAGTTGTGATCGGACTCATTTTGGTTTCATCCAGTTCGATATCCGGTAAAACACCACCACCATCATAAACTGTTCTTCCTTTTCGGGTTTTAAAAGCATTGAAATTTTTAGCATCGGTTTTTTGAGCCACACCATTTTTGTCCTTATGCGCATAATCCAAAGCCTGAATACAACGTCCGGAAGGCGTGTAATAACGTGAGATTGTCACTTTCAACTGAGTTCCGTAAGTTAAGTCAACAGAGCGCTGCACCAAACCTTTTCCGAAACTGCGGCTTCCCAGAATCACGGCACGGTCTAAATCCTGTAAAGCTCCCGAAACAATTTCTGAGGCTGAGGCGCTTCGTCCATTTACCAAGATGGCTAAAGGAATTTCAGTATCAACAGGTTCTTTAGTCGTTTTATAAGTGTTGTTGTGTTTTTCGATACGTGATTTCGTAGTCACAATAACTTCATTCTTCGGAACAAACAGATTACAGATATCAATGGCTTCGTTGAGTAAACCACCCGGATTTCCTCTTAAATCAAGTACAATTTGAGTTGCACCGTCTGCTTTAAGTTTCTCAAGGGCATCTTTTACTTCGTTGGAAGCTTTTCGGCTAAAGTGTGCCAAAACAATGTATCCGGTTTTGGCATCAATCTTTCCGAAAAACGGAACCGATTTAATATCGACTTCATCCAGAACCAATTCGGTTGTGAAGGTTTTTCCCTGACGAAGATATTTAATGGTAATTTTAGTATTTTTAGTTCCTTTCAGTAATTGTGAGGCATCATCCTTAAAATCAGCAATCATAACATCACCAATCTGAATAATCTCGTCTCCGGCTTTTAGTCCGGCTTTGTCGGCAGGATAGTTTTTATAGGGTTCACGTACAATTAAGCGATCTTTTTTTCTTGAAATCAAAGCTCCTATTCCGGTATATTCGCCTGTATTGTTGATTTTGAAATTAACAACATCCTGTTCGTTAAAATAAACGGTATAAGGATCCAGACTTGCGAGCATGCTTTTAATGGCCTTGTCCATCAGGTCACCCGGGTTGGTTTCGTCGACATAATTGGTGTTTACCGCTTTGAACAAAGTGGTAAAGATTTCAATTTGTTTGGCAATTTCAAAAAAGTCATCTTTAAAACTGGTTCCGATAAATAAAAACCCTGCAGCAACGGCAGGTATGATAAATTTCTTCTTGAAATAAGGATACATGATTATATTTTTTTTCTTTTAAATCTTTTTCTAATAAAGTAGACAAGTACGCAAAATACTATAATAAATGGCCAGACGCTAATAATTGAAATTAAAAAATCGGACAGACTGAAAAAACCGGATTGAATAGCAGCCCATATTTTAGAACCGTAAGAAATCTTAACACCTTGTTTTTGAGCTATGGTTTTGTAAAATGATATTGTTACGGTACTTTCTGAAACGCGGCTTTCGAGATATTTTAGCTGACCTTCTTTGGCTTCAATTTCTTCACGGATAGCGGAAATTTGTTTTTCAATTTCCAATATTTCACTAATCTTAGTGGCTTTTTGTAAAATCTCTAAGTAGCGAGCTTCAAGTTTGCGTTTTGTGTTTAATCTTGAAGTTAAGTCAATGTATTGTTCGGTAACATTTTCTGCAGAAATCTCTTTTTGTTCAAAGTACGAAACACCTTTAGAAACCGCATTTATAAAAGAATCAAAGTTTGCACTGGGAACGCGAATGGTTAAGGTTCTGTAAATGTTGTCATATTCTTTGCCTTCAGAATCATTCTGAATCGTGGCTTTATTAGCAACAATTGCAGTTTGGATTTGTTTGAAAGTATCATCTAAATCGCTGGTTTCGAATCGAAGTGAAGCCTGTTTAATAATTTTTTGTGAAATCTGTGGCGCATCTGGGGCAGCTTTGTCATATTGTACATCTGACGCTGCAGCGGATTCATTTTTTGGAGTAAGCTTGATTGCACTAACCATCATATTAGCAGAAGGTTCCTCATTTTTACTGCAACTTGAAAAGCCTATAAAGAGCAAGAATAAAAAGAAAATATACCGCATAATTTTTCAAATTAAAGTTAAAACTACAATTTTTTTATAATTTTTCGTATAATTTGATAAATAAAGTTGTCGTAAAGGAATTACAATTCTGTTTTATTTTCAGAATCAGAGGTTTTATTTACCTGCTGAAGGAATTTCTCAAACAGCTGAATGGTTTTGGTATTAATTTCTGCATAAGACAGTCTGTCTTTGGTCTGATAAAAAAACATCAGGGAGTAGGGCTCTTGAATGTTATCCAAAAGAAAATGTTTGTTTAAACGATATGTTTCTCTTAAAACGCGTTTGAAGTAATTGCGGTCAACGGCCTTTTTGAAATATTTCTTAGAAACCGAAACCCCTATTTTGATTTTTTCTTCTGAATTTTCTTCCGCCGGACGATAAACCAAACGCAATGGATATTTGGAAACTGATTTTCCTTCAGAAAACAGTAAACCTATTGTCGTTTTGCTCTTTAAGCGTTCATTTTTAGGGTAAGTGAAGTTCATTTAATTCAGAAAAAATTTGCAAATTTTAGGGCAAAGGTACAATTAAACCAGAAAAACGGTTATTGTTTTCAATTTTTATACCGCTAAAAATTTATTTATTACTTTTGGGCATTAATTTTTCAAGCATGCAGAAGATAATTTCGTATCCCATTTCCGTAATTTATTACTTGTGTTTTGGTTTTTGTTTGGCGGTGTTTCACCCGATACAATGGTTTTGCCTGAATGTTTTTGGGTATCAGGCGCATAAAAAAAGTGTAGATTATCTGAATTTTTTCCTGTTAAGATGCACGAATCTGGTGGGAACAAGGTATACTGTTAGCGGAGTAGATGATATACCAAAGGGGGTTCCAATAATTTTTGTGGCCAATCACCAAAGTATGTATGATATCGTGACAATGATTTGGTACTTTAGACGATTTCATTGTAAATTTGTAAGTAAGAAGGAGTTAGGAAGCGGAATCCCGAGTGTGTCATTTAATTTGCGCCATGGAGGATCTGTCTTAATCGACCGAAAAGACCCTAAACAAGCGATTCCGGTAATCAAAGGCTTGTCTGAATATATCGAAAAAAATACCAGAGCTGCTGTAATTTTTCCTGAAGGAACAAGAAGTAAAACAGGAAAACCCAAAGAATTTGCACAAAGTGGTTTAAAAATCTTATGTAAATATGCGCCGTCTGCTTATGTAGTGCCGGTAAGTATCAATAATTCTTGGAAAATGGTTCGTTTTGGAATGTTTCCGGTTGGATTAGGAAATCATTTAACATTTACAGCGCATAAAGCAATGGCTGTAAAAGATTATGATTTTGCCGATTTAATGGCTTTGACAGAAAAAGCAGTGGTAGAAGGAGTAAATGAGTATAAATAGATTTTTGTTTTAGTACAAACGAAAACTTAAATCCCAATCTTAAATAAGTAATGTCTATAAAAAACATTAGATTAGAAGTAATGCAGTTTTTGGAAAAAAACGTGGATAGCTTCGTTGAACAGTATTTAATTCCAGTGGAAAAAATTTGGCAGCCGTCAGACTTTTTGCCTAATTCTGAAGGAGAGAACTTCTTTGAGGAGGTAAAAGAGTTGCGTGAAATTGCTAAAGAATTACCATATGATTTCTGGGTAACTTTAGTGGGCGATACGATCACTGAAGAAGCTTTGCCAACATACGAATCATGGTTAATGGATGTAGAAGGAATCAATCAGGTAGAGAACGGTGGAAATGGCTGGTCGAAATGGATCAGACAATGGACCGGAGAAGAAAACCGCCACGGAGACCTTTTGAATAAATATTTGTATTTGTCCGGTCGTGTAAACATGCGTGAAATCGAAATGACAACACAGCATTTAATCAACGACGGTTTTGATATTGGAACCGGATCTGATCCGTACAAAAACTTCGTATACACCAGCTTTCAGGAGTTAGCGACTTATGTTTCACACAACAGAGTGGCACAAATGGCGAAGAAATTTGGTGACAACAAGTTGTCTAAAATGTGCAAAATGATTGCAGGTGACGAAATGCGTCACCACCATGCGTACAGTGAGTTTGTTACCCGTATTTTTGCAGTGGATCCGAGCGAAATGATGTTGGCGTTTCAATATATGATGAAACAAAAAATCGTAATGCCGGCGCATTTCTTAAGAGAATCAGGTCAGAAAATAAGCAGTGCTTTCGAACAGTTTTCTGATTCGGCACAACGTATCGGAGTATATACGGCAAACGATTACGTAGACATTATGCAGAAGTTAATTGACAAATGGGAAATCGATAAAATTTCGAATTTGACAGATGAAGCTGAAAAAGCACGTGATTACTTAATGAAATTACCGGCTCGTATGGCGAGGATCTCTGAAAGATTGGTTATTCCACAAGAATCACACATCTTTAAATGGGTTGAACCAGCAAGATTGTAGCTTTCTGATTTTGAAGTTTAGATTTATGAAATTTTAAACAGAACATCTAAAAACATATTGTTGATTGTTGAGGTTACAAAACTTTGACAATCAACATTTTTTATTTAAAGTATAAAACACCAGTATAAAGCTGTTTTATCGGACTGTCCTTTACCGCAAACTATAAAAATACCATGAATAATTCTGAACTAATAAACAAAACCATCGCTTTTGTAAAAGAGAAATTAAACGACGCCGAGGGTGGACACGATTGGTTTCATATCGAACGCGTTTATAAAAATGCACTTTTAATTGCAAAAGGAATGGATTGTGATTTTACAGTAGTGCAACTGGGGGCTTTGCTTCACGATATTGCGGATAGTAAATTTCACAATGGTGATGAAACTATCGGACCCAAAACTGCACGTTTATTTTTAGAATCTCAAGAAGTTGCAGAAGACACGATTCAGCATGTGGTGAACATCATCGAAAACATCTCTTATAAGGGCGGAAATTTCGAAAAGAAGTTTTCTTCTGTAGAATTAGATATCGTTCAGGATGCGGACCGTTTAGATGCAATTGGAGCGATTGGAGTAGCAAGAGCGTTTAATTATGGCGGATTTAAGAACAGAACGCTTCACGATCCTGAAATTGCTCCGATTACCAATATGATGAAGGAGGAGTACAAAAAGAATAACGCACCAACGATAAATCATTTTTATGAAAAGCTTTTACTTTTAAAAGATAAAATGAATACCGAAACGGGTAAACAAATTGCAGGAGATAGACATCGTTTCATGGAAACATTTCTGGCACAGTTTTATGCAGAATGGGACGGGGAGAAGTAGAGATTTTTTTCCGCCGAGACACACTAAGAAAACACAAAGCTTCACAAAGGATTTTTAATCTCTGTGAAGCTTTGTGTTTATTTGGTGAAGCTTTGCGAAACAATTCACTCATGAACAGCCACAATTCCCATCACCACAATCTTTTTTCTTTTTAGATTTCCAAAAGAACTTTTTGATGAGGTAGCCAACGGCAATGAATAATATGATAAAAGCTATAATTTCCTGTACCATGATCGTTTATTTTAAAAGTTGATACGCTATTAATGCAACAAAATAGGCAAGACCGCTCATCAGGACAAGCTGCATAGCGGGCCATTTCCAGGAATTGGTTTCTTTTTTGGTGATCGCTAGTGTACTGGCACATTGCATAGCAAAAGCATAAAAGAGCAATAAGGATATACCTGAGGCAAAGTTAAAGATCTTATGACCCGTTTCCGGATTGATCTCTTCCTGCATTTTGCTTCTTATGGTTGACTCGTTATCGGTATCTCCAACACTGTATATGGTAGCCAGTGTTCCCACGAAAACTTCACGTGCAGCAAAAGAACTAATTAGAGCAATTCCAATTTTCCAATCGTAACCTAAAGGTGAAATGACTGGTTCTATAGCTCTACCCATTAAACCTATGTAGGAATTTTCTAGTTTTTGAGACGCCACTTCATTTTCAAACTGAGTTTCGTCTAGAGGGGTAGCTGCAAATTTTTCTTTTACAATAGTTTCTGCCTCATTAAAATCTTTCCCTGGTCCATAAGAAGCTAAGAACCACAAAATCACAGATATTGCGAGGATGATTTTACCGGCACCAACCACAAAAGCTTTTGTTTTTTCAACAACATTAATCGCAACGTTTTTGAATAACGGCAATTTATAACTTGGCATTTCTACCACGAAATAAGTCTTGGCACTTATTTTTAATATTTTATTTAGGATGTAAGAAGAAAGAATCGCTGTTACAAAACCTAATAAATACAACAACATTAGCGCCAATCCCTGCATGTTTAGGATACCAAAAAGACGTTCATCCGGAATTACCAGTGAAATAATAATAGTGTAAACAGGTAATCTCGCTGAACAGGTTGTGAACGGAGTCACAAGAATTGTGATCAGTCTTTCTTTCCAGTTTTCAATATTTCGGGTGGCCATGATCGCCGGAATAGCACAGGCCGTTCCTGAAATCAAAGGGACAACACTTTTGCCGGATAAACCAAACTTTCGCATGATTTTATCCATCAAAAAAACTACACGGCTCATATAACCGCTTTCTTCTAATATTGAAATGAATAAAAACAAAAAGGCAATTTGCGGAATAAAAATGATTACACCGCCAATTCCGGGTACAATTCCCTGTGAAAGTAAGTCGGTTAGAATTCCGCTTGGTAATTCCGCTGCGACCCAGCTGCTTAAGGAAGCAAAACTGCTGTCTATGAAATCCATAGGTATCGTTGACCAACTGAAAATAGATTGGAAGATCAAAAATAAAATAGCCAGGAAAATCACATACCCCCAAACCTTGTGCGTTAAAATACGATCCAGTTTTGCCCGAATATCTTTGGCCGTCGAAGCATCAACTTTTAAACCTTCTTTTAAAACATCGTTTATGAATTGATAACGTTTTATCGTTTCTTTTTGCTGTAAACGTTTTAATTCAGAATGTGATTTGGTAAACGTATTTCTGATTTCGTTTCGATCAAGGTTCGAAAAGTTTACATCCTGTGTGATCACCAGCCAAAGTTTGTACAACAATTGATTCGGGAAAGCATGCTGCAATTTTTCAAAATACTCCTGATCAATAACAGATGCATTCAGGCAGGGTTCGTGTGGAATCGTTTTGTACGAGACAATTAATTCTTTCAACTCTTCGATTCCCAAACCTTTTCGCGAACTTACTAAAGCAATTTTAGTTTTTAGTTTCTCTTCCAAATAAGGGATGTCCAGCGTAATACCTTTACTTTCCATACGGTCTGACATGTTGATGACCAAAATCGTTGGAATTTCAAGATCTTTGATTTGGGTGTAAATCAGTAAATTACGTTTCAGATTTTCAACATCTGTAACGACTACTGCTACATCTGGATATAATTTGTCGTTTTTGTTTAACAAGAGCTCAATTACCACGCTTTCATCCATAGAACTGGCATTCAGGCTGTACGTTCCCGGAAGATCCAGAATGTTGGCCTTGACGTTGTTTGGTAATTTGCAGAACCCGATTTTTTTCTCAACAGTAATTCCGGGATAATTCCCGACCTGTTGATTTAATCCGGTAAGCTGATTGAAAACGGAAGTTTTTCCTGTATTTGGATTCCCAATAAGGGCAACGTTGATATTTTGAATACTCATTACAAATCGTTTTTGATCAGTTCAACTTCAATTTCACGAGCAGTTTCAACGCGAATGGCGACATGCGAACCATTAATGTCTAAATAAAGAGGGTCGCCAAAAGGAGCGATTTGCAATAATTCAACTAAGTTGCCCGGTAAACAACCCATTTCTAGTAGTTTCAGAGGAATAAGATCGATATCAAAATCTTTGATAATGGCTTTATCGCCTTTTTTCAGAGTGTGGATAGTATTTTGCAAGCTTATTTAGATTGAATTTAGATTGCAAAAATAGGCAATTATTCTTTATTTCAAGGCATTTAACACTTTTGTAAATGCTAAATCTTTCTAAAAATAAGGGATTTTACTCCTGACTCAGAAAATTGATGTCTTCTAAAAGACGTTTAATTTCTTCTTTATTTGTTCCGTCATAAAATCCGCGAACACGTCTTTTTTGATCCACCAAAACAAAATTCTCGGTATGTACCATATCGTAGAGCTGATCTGGACGTCCAAGTTTTACCGCGAGATACGATTTTCGGGCCATGGTGTAAATTTCTTTTTTATCACCGGTAACCAGATTCCATTTGCTGTCTACTACACCGTGTTTTATGGCGTATGCTTTTAAAACCGGAATGCTGTCTACCTCCGGAAATACAGTATGAGAAAGCAACATCACTTTCGGATTGTTTAAAACTGCTTTTTGAACATCTTCTAGATTGGTCGTCATTTTTGGGCAAATTGATCCGCAGGTCGTGAAGAAAAAGTCAGCCACATATATTTTTCCTTCGTAATTTTTCTGGGTAATAGTATCTCCGTTTTGATTTACAAATGAAAAATCAGCAATCGTATGGTATTTGCTTTTGTATTGTACTGTGCTATCCACCAATTCCGGATTTACATCAGCAGGATTGTAAATAGGTAAAGTTTTTTGCGGTTTTAAAGCGGAGTAAAATAAAGATATTGTAACGGTCGAAAATAGAATAAGAACAATAAAGAATTTACGGTATTTGTATAGAAAAGATTTCATAAAAGCAATTTGGAGGCAAAAATACGAAAAGCACTTCTCAAAATCCTAAGAGCGCTTAGTTTTTAACAGGTTATAAGGAGTGAAATAGGGCTGAAAGCCCAAAAGCACCAGCATGGCGCAAAGCGCTATGAATGATAATGATGATGATAATACCCCAAAGCCCTGTAAGGGCTAAAGCAGATTGACACCAATAAACAAATTTTTTATTTTTTGGTTTTCCGAATAGTCTTGTTTACCAAATACAGTCCCGTTAAGGTTACGATGGTACCAATGGCGATAGCTTGTGTAAGCGTTTCTCCAAAAATAAAAGACCCTAGAATCATGGCAACAATTGGATTGATGTAGACATAGATACTGCTGATTTCGGTTGGAAGGTGTTGCAACGAGTAAATAAATGCGATGAAAGTTAGAACAGAGCCAATAAGGACCAGGTAGACAATAGACCACAGAGAAGGCAAGGGGATTTCGCTAAGCGGAATATTGATTCCCGTGGCTTCTGTGATTCCAAAAAGAAACACACTCGAAATCAGCATCTGCAATCCCAAACTGAAATAGGGGTTAAAACTCGATGCTTTCTTTTTTGTTTCAAGTATTCCGAAAGCCCAGGTTATGGTAGAAGCCGTCATTAGTATAATTCCGAATTGAAAATCAGGTCGGAGAAAATCAGAGATATAGTCCATAAAAATAATACAGACGCCTCCAAAACTGATCAGGATCCCTATCAAAGCCATTTTTGCGATTTTCTGACCATTAAAAAAGTTGATGATAATGATCCAGATCGGAAATAAAGCACTGATGATGGCTCCGAGTCCGCTGCTCATGTATTTGACACCCCAAGTGCTTAAACCGTTGCTGCATACAAAATTTAAAAACGCCAGAATGATGATCGTGCGCCATTGTTTGCCTTTTGGCCAGGGTTGTTTTTTAAACAAAAAATAGCCTACGTACAAAATTCCACCCAGAAATTGACGGATGGTGGCCAACTGTAAAGCGGGCATGTGTTTCACGCCTTCTTTGGACGCTAGCCAGGTGGTTCCCCAAAAAAAACTTACCCAGCATAAAGCTAAAATCGGTAATCCGATAGCTTCAATTTTTCCTGAAACGGCATTCTGAATTTTTGCTCTCACTTTTTATTTCAATTCGTTGTAACAAATATTCGAAAAAGTATTCTAATATAAAGATAAAAACCATGGATAAATACATGAAAATATTTGATAGTATGTATTAAAATGTTATGATCCTTGAATTTTTGAGATTATTTCAAAAATTTTAACATAGCATTCAAAATATTAGAAATACGTTTGTGTAACCACCAAAACTTAAATATAAATGAAAAGACAACTTAGCAGACCTTTGTTCTGCGCTTTTCTTACAGCAGTTTCTTTTACAGCTGTAAATGCTCAGAATGCAACTTCAAAAGAGCCGGGTATCAATGTTTCATACATGAATACCAAAATTAGTCCGAGTCAGGATTTTTTTCAATATGTAAATGGAACATGGCTTAGTAAAACTGAAATTCCAAGTGATCGTACCACATGGGGAAGTTTTAATGAGTTAATCAAGAAGACAGATAAAGACGCGATGTCTATTCTGAAAGAAGCTTCTAAAAATCCAAAGTATAAATCAGATACCGATCAGGGTAAAGCCGTAAACTTGTTTTCAACGATTTTAGATACTGTTGGAAGAAACAAAGCCGGAATAAAACCATTGCAGCCTTACTTAAAAAAAATTGATGCAATCAAAAATATCACTGATCTTCAAAAGTATTTAACTGAAATTGCACAGGAAGGCAATATTGTTTTTTTTGGAACTTATATTGGAGCGGATGAAAAAAACAGCTCTAAAAACTCGGTAACACTTGTTCCAAGCGGTTTAGGATTGCCGGATCAGGATTATTACATCTCTGAGGATAAAGATTCAAAAGAAAAACGTGCAAAATACCAGCTGCATTTGACAAGAATGTTGCAGTTTATTGGTGAATCTCCGGAGAAAGCAAAACAAAGCGCCGCTGCAATTTTGGCCTTAGAAACAGAATTGTCAAAACCAAGATTCAATCGTGTGGAAAGCAGAGACAGCCGTTTGCAGTACAACCCGATGACAGTTGCTGAACTTCAAAAGTTAACACCAGCTATTAAATGGGAGACCTATCTTACTAGTATTGGGTTGGCAAAGCTAGACACCATTGTGGTAATGCAGCCTAAATACATGAAAGCTTTGCAGACTGTTTTTACTCAAAATAAAGTAGAGCAGTGGAAAGAATATCTGAAATGGGACTTGTTAAACTCCTTTAGTTCGCAATTGTCAACCGATATCGAAGCAGCTAATTTTGATTTTTACAGCAAGACCTTAAGAGGAGCTATTAAACAATTACCACGTGAAGAAAAAGCACTACAGGTTGTGAACAACAGTATTGGTGAAGCACTTGGTAAATTATATGTTGAGAAAGTATTCCCAGCTGAAGCAAAAGCAAAAGCAGTCGATATGATTCATAACGTAATTCTGGCGTACCAAAACCGTATCAATAACTTAACATGGATGTCTGCGGCTACTAAGGTAAAAGCCATTGAAAAGCTAAATAAAATCACGATAAAAGTGGGTTACCCGGATAAATGGAAAGATTATTCAGCACTTGAAATTAAAAGTGTTGCCGATGGAGGAAGTTATCTCCAAAACAGCATAAATATCTCGAAATGGAATTTCAAAAAAGGAATCGAGAAGTTAAACAAACCGGTTGATAAAACGGAGTGGGGAATGTCGCCACAAACTGTAAATGCGTATTACAACCCGTCTTACAACGAAATTGTATTTCCGGCCGCAATTTTGCAACCTCCATTTTACAACTATCAAGCTGATGAAGCCGTAAACTATGGTGGAATCGGAGCTGTAATTGGTCACGAAATCTCACACGGTTTTGATGATTCGGGAGCACGATACAATGCTGAAGGAAATTTAGTGGACTGGTGGACACCGGAAGATCTAAAACAATTTACAGCTCTTGGAGGAGCTCTTGCAGCACAATATAGCGCTTTAGAGCCTTTACCGGGAATTCATGTAGACGGTAATTTTACTTTGGGAGAAAACATTGGTGACTTAGGAGGTATTAATGCAGCTTATGATGGTTTGCAATTGTATTTGAAAAAACATGGAAATCCGGGTTTAATTGACGGATTTACTCCGGAACAGCGTTTCTTTATTTCATGGGCAACTGTTTGGAGAACGAAAAGTAGAGACGAAGCGATCAAAAATCAGGTAAAAACCGATCCGCATTCACCGGGAATGTACAGAGCGGTTGTTCCGGTTCAGAACGTAGATGCTTTTTATGATGCTTTTGGAATCAAAAAAGGTGATAAAATGTATGTTGATCCTGATAAAAGAGTTAAAATCTGGTAGTATATAAAACCATCAAAAACGGCGCTGATTTAGCGCCGTTTTTGATTTCTGTTCTATCCGTTCTTTAGAAGCAGAACCCCTGATTTTATAAGTACTTTTGGACTAAAAAACAGGATGTAGCCCGATTGAATTGCATCTGTCAATTTATGTGAAAAATTTAACATGACGTTTGGAATAATTACAATATGTTTGTGTATATACTAAAAACTACAAAGAAAAATGATTAAACAATTACGAAAACCAATGTTTTGTGTTGTTTCTGCAATGGTTACCATTACCGCAGTAAACGCTCAAAGTGCAAAACCAAAAGAACCGGGTATCAATCTTTCTAATATGGATACTAAAGTAAGTCCAAAAGAAGACTTTTTCCGTTATGTAAACGGAACCTGGTTAGATAAAACTGAAATTCCAAGTGATAGAAATTCATGGGGAAGTTTTAATGAACTACGTCAAAAGACGGATAACGATGCTCTTGCCATCTTAAAAGAAGCTTCAAAAGATCCTAAGTACAAATCCAATACAGATCAGGGAAAAGCGATTGCTTTGTTTAATACTATTTTAGATACTGTTGGACGCAATAAAAGAGGGGTTACACCACTTCAGCCTACTTTAAAGAAGATCGATGCCATTAAAAATGTAACCGATTTGCAAAATTTCTTTATTGAAATGCAGCCACAGGGTGGTGTTGGTTTCTTTGGTGTTTTTGTGGGCCCGGATGCTAAAAACAGTAATAAAAACACGGTTAACTTAGGCCCTGGAGGTTTAGGACTTTCGGATAAAGATTACTACAATGCCGATGACAAAGATTCAAAAGAAAAACGTGAAAAATATGAAATACACGTTGCGAGAATGTTGCAGTTTATTGGTGAATCTCCTGCAAAAGCAAAAGAAAGTGCCAAACAAATTCTGGCTTTAGAAATTGAATTGTCTGCTCCAAGACTAGACCGTGTGGAACGCAGAGATCGTAGAAAACAGTACAATCCAACCGCGATTGCCGACTTAAAAAAGAATACACCTTCAATTCAATGGGAGAAATATTTCACCGGAATTGGAATGGCGAAGTTGGATAGCGTGAATGTAGCGCAGCCGCGTTATATGATCGCTTTGGAAAAGACATTATCTGAAAAGAAAGTAGAAGCCTGGAAAGAATACTTAAAATGGTCTATACTTAACAGAACAGCCTCTACTTTGAGTACAGACATCGAAAATGCTAATTTCGATTTCTACGGAAAAACATTAACAGGAGCTTTGAAACAACGCCCTCGTGAAGAAATGGCTTTACAGGTAATTAACACTGCAACGGGCGAAGCCTTAGGAAAATTGTATGTAGAGAAGTTATTCCCTGCTGAAGCAAAAGACAAAGCAAAGAAAATGATTGCGAATGTAATGCTGGCTTATGAAAACAGAATCAATGCATTGCCTTGGATGTCACAACAAACAAAAGTAAAGGCAATAGAAAAGTTGAAAAAACTTACCGTTAAAATTGGATACCCTGACAAATGGAAAGATTATTTTGCTTTAGAACTTAAAAATGTTGGAGAAGGCGGGACTTATTTTGATAATATGAGAAACATATCAAAATGGGCTTATGCTGAAAATCTGGCCAAATTAGGAAAACCGGTTGATAAAACAGAGTGGGGAATGTCTCCGCAAACGGTAAATGCCTATTTCAATCCATCTTACAACGAGATTGTTTTTCCTGCAGCGATCCTACAGCCGCCTTTCTACAATTACCAAGCTGATGAAGCGGTGAATTATGGTGGAATCGGAGCGGTAATCGGACATGAGATTTCTCACGGATTTGATGATTCAGGTGCACGTTACAATGCAGACGGGAATCTTGTAGACTGGTGGACAGCGGATGACCTAAAACAATTTACAGCTCTTGGAGGTGCTCTTGCAGCACAATACAGCGCTTTAGAGCCTTTACCAGGAATTCACGTAGACGGTAAATTTACTTTAGGTGAAAACATTGGAGATTTAGGTGGAATAAATGCTGCTTATGATGGTTTACAGTTGTATTTGAAAGCAAATGGTAATCCAGGCTTAATTGATGGATTTACACCGGAACAGCGTTTCTTTATTTCCTGGTCTACGGTTTGGAGAACTAAATCAAGAGACGAGGCTATAAAAAGTCAGGTTAAAACTGATCCGCATTCTCCTGGAATGTACAGAGCTGTTGTGCCAATTCAAAATGTTGATGCTTTTTACCAGGCTTTCGATATTAAAAAAGGAGACAAGATGTATATTGATCCGGATAAAAGAGTTAAAATCTGGTAATCTTAAAATCATAAAAAACGGCGCTAATTTAGCGCCGTTTTTGTTTTTTTATGTTTTATGAAACCGCAATAAATATTTCTACTGTTGCATCTTGGGGGTTTTGAGCTTTGTCTCCATAAACTTCGTAGTCGGCTGTGAAACTTCGGTTCAGTCCGGAGTCCCAAATTTCCAGCCATTTATTAAAAACAATTCCATCGTTTAGATTTCCTTGGGTGATGAATTTCTGATACACCGCCGTTTCAATTGTTTTTCCTACCATTTCGTTTGGAATCGTATCGAGGTTTTCAACACGGCAGCCCAGAATGGTGGTATAAGGTTTAGTATGATCTTTTTCGTAGTCTGTATACACACAAAAAATATCTTCCGAAACCTTATTCGGGATCTTGCTCAGAATTCCTTCAGAGATAAATTGGTTCCAAAGTGCCGGAATATCTGTTCCGGATTGCCCATTTTCGTTCGTAGTTCTTACCGAAATACCGATTACATTGAATTTCTGTACCATTTTAAATGTTTTTGGTTGAGCTGTAAATGTAAAATGTGACGGTGACAACAGTATGTCAGCAGTGAACAGGAATTTTACTTTAAATGACTGTAAATATAAGTCTCAATGGCTTTTAACTCCTCATCCGACATGGCCTGCGTTACCGGAAAATTAGTCTTCATAACGGCAAATTGACTCGGATCAACAATAGGATCAGCATTTCCTTTTAAGAAAGTAACAATATCTCCATTTTTGTCTTTGTAGATTTTGGCTATTTCCTGAATACTAGGACCAATTACCTTTTTGTCCGGCTGATGGCAGGAGAAACAATTTCCCTGTCCTTCAAATATTTGTTTTCCAAACTCTGCTGGAGTTTTGGCTTTTGCTGTTTCTCCTTCGGAATAGGCTTCCGTTGTATTTTCAACAGGAGCTTCAACAGTTTCTTTTTTACAGGATGCGAACGCTAAAACGGCTGATAAGAATAGTATTTTTTTCATATTATTTGTTTAGTAAGACTGCTGCTTCTTTGGCAAAGTAAGTCGAGATAATACTGGCGCCTGCGCGCTTAATGCAATATAGTTGCTCTAGCATAATTTTGTCGTGATCAAGCCATCCTCTTTCTGCTGCGGCCTTTACCATAGCGTACTCACCAGATACCTGGTAAACGGCAACCGGTACATGAACGGCATTTTTTACCTCACGAACGATGTCCAAATAAGCAATTCCCGGTTTTACCATAACGATGTCAGCACCTTCTTCAACATCTAATAAGGCCTCACGAATTCCTTCAATTCGGTTGGCGTAATCCATCTGGTATGTTTTCTTGTCTTTCGGTATATTTTGAGAATCTACGGGAGCAGAATCTAAAGCATCGCGAAATGGTCCGTAAAATGCTGAAGCATATTTGGCACTGTAACTCATGATTCCCACATTGTGATGTCCATTTTCTTCCAGTGCTTTTCTAATGGCTAAAACCCTTCCGTCCATCATATCACTTGGCGCAACAAAATCGGCTCCGGCTTCGGCGTGACTTAAACTCATTCGTGTTAAGGCATCAACAGTAGGATCATTAAGAAGTTGTCCGTTTTCGATAATTCCATCATGACCGTAAATCGAGTAAGGATCAAGAGCTACATCAGGCATTACAATCATTTCAGGAACGGCATCTTTAATGGCACGAATGGTTTGTTGCATTAAACCGTCTTTGTTCCAGGCTTCAACACCTTTGTTATCTTTTAAATGATCACTAATTTTTACATAGATGTTCACCGCTTTGATTCCTAAATCCCAGGCTTCTTTTACTTCTTTGATGGTATTGTCTAAGGAATGACGGTAGATTCCCGGCATTGATGGAATAGCAACTTTTACATCTTTTCCTTCAGTAACAAACATCGGAAGCATAAAATCCTGCGGACTTAAACTGGTTTCACGAACTAAAGAACGAATGGATTCATTGGTTCTCAAACGGCGGTTTCTTTGTAATGGGAACATAAAAATTTAGATTTTAGATTTTAGATCTTAGATTGCAGCCGATTTCTTCGAAATCTGATGGAGAATCTTAATTTCTAAAGTATTGTTTTTTATTTTTTTGAAGATTGTGTACTTTTTAATAAGTGGCACAAAGTTAAAGAAAAAGGAGCAGAATAAGGCGTTTAGCGTGCTGTAGAATCCGTTAATATTATCTAAAAATTTGTGGAATCTTTTCGTTTTATCTCCGTTTATGAAGTTTAAAAAATATTTGGAAGCTATGGCTTTAGAATTAACCCGCAAGCTCTGGTTTTTTTGGATATTTACCTATAAATTTGTCTGATGAAGAAATTTCTCGCATTATGCTGTTGTTTGCTGCTGACAAGCTGTTTTGAAATAACAGAAAGAATCAAACACCACGACGACCAAAGCGGAGAATATACGCTGATGGTCGACTTTTCGAAATCATGGTTTAAGACAAAATCGGCCATGTGGATGGAAGAGGTTGATGGTGTAAAAATCCCAAACGAACAGGAAATCACCAAAAAGCTGGAAGATTTTAAAGCCAAAGCCTTAAAAATTGATGGTATTACAAATGTAACGACCAAAACTGATTTTGATCAATATGTTTTTATTATCAAACTCAATTATGCCAATTTGAAGGCGCTCAATGCCGTTGTCAACACCATCAACAATCAAAGCAATCAGATTCATTTTAGCAGTAACGCCAGAAGTTTTGAGAGAACTGCGTCTTATCCTGTTCCTGAAAAAATTGTAAAAGACCCGAAGAAAAAAGAAGATTTGGAAGCAGCGAGCATAACAGCAATTTATACTTTTGATAAAGATGTTCAGGCGGTAGCGAATCCGAACAGTAAAATTTCACAGAACAAAAAGACCGTTTTTCTCAAACAAAGTATGTACAGTGTCCTTAAAAAATCGGCATTAATGAACAATACAATCCAATTAACCCCTTGATTTATGAAGCAGTTTTATTTTTTATTTCTATTATTTGCCACGCATTTGACTTTTGGCCAGGTCAATTCAAAGCCCTACGATTATTTTGTACAGTTTAACGGAGATCAGCTGTCCAAAAAAGTAAGCATTGATCAGGTATTAAATCATCCGCTGATTCGTAGATACAAAGAAGGCAAAGCCAATTTGGATTTGAGCAAGTATACCGCTCTTTTTAAATTGGATCAGAAAATAACCGTTCACGGAAACTTCACCGATAGTATTCCGTATTATCAGGTGACCATGCCCATTAAAAGCAAAGAAGCAGTGCGACAGTTTTTAATTGAGGAGCATACTAAAAATAAAAACACAGACTCGGTTGAGGTTCCCGCCATTCAGGATTACGGAAAATATGCGGTTTTTACCCCAAAAAACAAAAAGACCTCATTCGTATGGAACGATAATTATTTGGTATTGGTAGAGTTGACTAAAAAGTACAAACCAAAATCATATGACTGGGAAAGCACAACACAAGATTCTATTGCAATAGATGAACCTTATCAGGAAACTTCGACGGAAACGGTTGAAGAACCTGCGCAATCGGCTGAAGAGGCTGCGGTTAGTGCTGCAAAAGAAACAGAAGAAGTTATGGCGGTGTCTAATGTAGCATATGAAAAAGCAGAGGCCGATTTCAATCTTTCGCAGACGGAACAGCAAGGCCTTTTTATTAAGTCATTATTTGAAAATGGATTTACAGCTCCGGTTTCAGAGAAGGTAAATGCTGCTGCCGACATTTCTTCCTGGCTAAACTACAGCTCAGCAATGAGCAGTTTAAATTCGGCATACAGTGCTTTGTCTAAGTTTACCAGCTATAATAAGTTTTTACCGATGCAAAATAATGCGGCAAATATGGTAAAAGGGATTAATCTGGATTTTTATTTTGACAATGATAATGCCCGCATTGAGGAAGTCGTAGAATATTCAGAACAAATGGCGGCAATTGTTGGAAAAATGACCGACAGAAAAATCAATAAAAACATATTTAATTATTTTCCGGATGAAAAACCTTTAGGATATATGTCTTATCATATCAATACTAAGGCGGCACTGGAAAAATTTCCAACGTTAGTGGCAGATTTATTTCAAAGTCAGTATTTAGCAAAAGAAGATTTGACGGTTGTTACAGACTTAATTTCGACTATAGTGGATGAAGAGGCTACTGCAACACTTTTTGATGGTGATTTAAGCCTATTTTTATACCATGTCAATGAAGTTGAGGTGACAAAGAAAGTGTATGGATATGACGAAAATTATGAAGAGAAGATAACAGAGGAAAAAGTGAAGAAGAGTGTTCCGTTATTCTCGATAGTGTTTACGTCAACACATCCAACTTTTGGTGATAAGTTAATTCAATTGGGACTTCGTAAAAAATTCCTGGAACAAAAGGGAGATTTTTATCAAATTCTGGGAACCGAAGAGTATGGTACTATTTTTATCAAAAAAGACAAAGATGTGGTATTGATCGCCAATACCTTAGATTATTTTAATGATGGAAAAGGACTTTTTGTTAAAGAAGCAAAAAAAGATTTAAAGAAAAATTACATCTCTGGAAAATTAAATTTTGCAAGAGCATCATTTGCTTATGAAAATTCAGGCAAAGCAAAAGGGAAAGACTCAGAAAAATTGAAACGATTGTCAGAGCAGTTTAGTGATGTTGCCATACAGTCTCCTAAAAGGCTGATCGATAACAAATTGAAATTTGAGCTGAAATTAAACGCTTCAAAATCAGATAAAAATATCATTTTGCAAACGTTGGATTTAGCCGAAGAGTTGAGTAAATAATCTAAATTGCTTTTATAAAACTAAAGTCCCCGAAAGAGATTTAATCTTTTTCGGGGATTTTTTATTCTTATTTTAGAGGATCGATGCTTCATAAATTCGTTTAATGGATTTTTCGAGTTTCAAATTAAAATCTTCATCAGACTGACCAAAAGTTAATCCCTCAGACAATGCCCGTGAGAAGCTGGCGATCAATCCGTGATTTTCTGCCAGTTTTTGATTGGCCTCTTCCTGCGCATAACCACCGGACAATGCTACCACCCGCACGACATGAGGATTGGACATTAATTCTTTGTAAAAATCATTTACGGTTGGAATTGAAAGTTTCAGCATCACTTTAACTTCTTTGTCCAGTAAATTAAGCTGCTTGATGATTTCTGCTTTTAGAATTTGTTCTGATTCTTCTTTGTCAGGACTGTAAATATCTACTTCAGGTTCAATAATTGGTACAAGGCCTTTGTTAAATATTTGAAGGCCTACTGCAAATTGCTGTTCAACTACTTCACGAATTCCGATGGGATTGGCTTCTTTGATTACGGAACGCATCTTGGTTCCGAAAACATTGCGTTCTACAGCACGGATTAACAACTCATCCAGATTTGAGATAGGTTTCATCAGCTGTACCCCATTGGCAGGCTCGGCGAGGCCTTTGTCTACTTTTAAAAAGGGAACGATGTTTTTCTTTTCCCATAAATAATCGGAAGTATAGAGCCCATCGATTTTGCGGTCCATCGTGTTTTCAAATAAAATAGCGCCCAGAATATACGAGCTGTCAAATGCAGGACTTTTAATAATGCGGGTTCTCATGTCATGCACAAGAGTGTACATTTCTTCCTCCGTGGAGTAATTGTTTTCTTGTACACCGTATTGTGCTAAAGCTTTTGGTGTACTTCCACCACTTTGATCTAAAGCGGCGATAAATCCTTTTCCGGTCTGCATGCGGTTCAATTGTGTGGTATTCAAAGCCTCTCTGTTTTCCATAATAATGATTTTAGTATAAATTATTGATGTTGAATCCGTTGGGGGTAATTCATTTTAATACACAGTAATATAGATTTGTTTTTTGTTAATGATGCCCAACGGAGAATGTCATAAAGTTAAAGAAAAACAGCTAAACTGATGGCTGATTTTTGAGTAACTATTTCTGATTTTAGAGGTGTAAAATCTGTCAATTTAATTATGGTATGCAACGGCTACTGTTGCCTATTTTGCTGCCGTTTTTTCCGGACCATTTGGGAAGGTATTAAAGCCCGGTTTTCTGATTGATTTTTTCGTAGATCTCTTTTACTTTCTTTGGAGGATCAAAGCGGTAGCCAAGACTTAGCTTTAAAGTTGAAATGTTATCGTTTAGTAAGGCTTGGGTATTACTGCTCTGAACGAAATTAACCGTGTTTACATTCACGAAACCAAAAAAGCGATCTCTATTATAGGCAAGCTTTAAATTAAAGTCTAATTGGAGCAAAGTAGAGGTTACTTTATCAATATTGTTAATTCCTGCTCCAAGTGCAACTCCTGCTCCAATTAAAACGTGATCACTTATCACAAGATTGTAAAAGTAGGAGGGGGCTAGCGAAAAAACGTAAATTTCGCCATCTGAAGAGTCTGGGCTATTGTTCAGATTGATATTGGTGTAATAAAATGAAAAAGTAGGAATGAAACTTCCTGAGCTTTTGGTTTGCCATTCGTTTTGGTTGACCAATGTTTTATAGGAGAAATTATCATTAAAAACATAGGATGTTGTTCCTCCAATTTTGGTGGTACGCATACGAGGATATGCGGTCTGAAAGTCTTTGTCACCAATATAAAACCCTCTTTGATTGATAAAGGTGAAAGATTGCATCCACTTTTTTAAGTAAAATCGGGTGTTGAAGCTGAACAATTTAGAGTCTGAATTGTCTTTGTTTACCGTAAAAAATTTCGGCGCAAAGCCAAAACTGATGTCTACAAATTTGTAACTTAAACTCACCCCCAGTTGTTCTCGTCGATTGGGACTCAATTCAAAAGTTCTTTTCTCTCCCTCAGATTCAGAACCAATCTGAAAATTATTTGAGGTATCTAAATAGTAAAAACCAGCAGTGATTTTATCATCATAAGATTTAAAATAGGGATTACGCAGGGAGTCATTTTGAGCAAAACACCCAAAAAGACTTCCGAAGAACACTATATAAATCAGTTTTAGATTCATTTGTTAATTTTTTCAACACAAACATATGTAATTTCCGATTTATTTAAAAAGAGGATTTATTTTAAATTACAATTTTAATCTATTTTTCTATGTGTTAAATAAAATTTTAGGCTTAATATATTTAAATCCATTCACGTGGATTTTCTAACACCTGAATTAATTTTTCTTCAACGCTTCCGACTGCAGCATGATGATCATAAACCCATTGCACGTGCGGAGGCAAACTCATTAAAATACTTTCAATTCTTCCGTTGGTTTTCAAACCAAACAAGGTACCTTTGTCATGCACTAAGTTGAATTCGACATAACGGCCACGACGAATTTCCTGCCAGTTTCTGTTTTCTGCGGTATATTCCAGATTTTTTCTTCTTTCGGCAATCGGAACATAAGCTTCAAGGAAACTATTACCAACTTCGGTCACAAAATTGTACCAGTCTTCCATAGACATTGTTTCATTTGCTTTGCAATAATCAAAGAACAAACCACCAATACCACGGGCTTCGTTGCGGTGCGCATTCCAGAAATAGGAATCGCATTGTTTTTTATACTTAGGATAAAACTCCGGATTATGTTTGTCACAGGCTGTTTTACAGGTTTGATGAAAATGAAGAGCATCTTCTTCAAACAAATAATAAGGGGTTAAATCCTGACCACCACCAAACCATTGCTCAATTACTTTCCCTGTTTCATCATACATTTCAAAGTAACGCCAATTGGCATGCACCGTTGGAGTCATTGGGTTTTTTGGGTGAAGGACTAAACTTAAGCCGCAGGCAAAGAAATCTGCTTCGCCTACATTAAACATTTTCTGCATGGCTTCCGGTAATTTTCCGTGAACTGCCGAAATGTTGACACCACCTTTTTCGAAAACGGCACCATTTTCAATCACACGGGTTCTTCCGCCGCCACCTTCAGGACGTTTCCAAAGATCTTCACGAAATTTTGCAGTTCCGTCAACTGTTTCTAAACCAGTACAAATCTGGTCTTGTAAGTTTTGTATGTAAGCAAAAAATTTATCTTTCATGACTATTATATTCTGATTTGAGTAATCCAAAATAAACAACATCTTCTAACGTTCCGTCGCTGGTTTTGAATTCTTCTCGTAATATTCCTTCTTGTTTAAAATGATGTTTTAAAGCAATTTGTTGACTTGCTTTGTTGATTTTTGAGGTACAGATGAATACTTTATTCATGTTTAAAGTATTGAAACAAAACTCTAAGGTTTCTGAAACTAGTTTTGAAGTAATGCCTTTTCCCTGATAATCTTCATCAATAAAATAACCTAATTCACATTTTGAAATGTGATAATCAATGCTTTTTACACATAAGTAGCCAATCAAATTATTGGTTTTGATGTCTCTTGTGAAAAAATAGAACCATTCTTTGTTTTTTTCTTTCTCTCGATTTAAAACAATAAATTCTTTCGTTTTTTCTAAATCTAAACAGTTTGCGAGCGTAACTGGAAATGTTTTTTCAATGTGACTTTTATTCTTATCGATAAGGTTAAAAAACTCTTCGGGAAGAATATTGTTGATCGTATCTGTTTTCCAATCTGTAAAACCCATTATGATCTTTTTTTGGCCGAAGCAATTTTAGTATTTATTGCAAATGAAAAAACGTTGCTTTTTTGTTGAATATACTGGTAAATGGCAAGTGCTTTTTCTAAAAAATCAAACTGCTTTTCTTGAGATAAATTAATTAAAATATCTGCAAATTGCTCCTGTTGATTCCAGTCTAAATGACATCTTTGTAGCAGAATGATTAACTCTTCTTCGGGGATTTCAATAGTCCGTTCCAGACTTAAACCAAAGTTTTTTAGCTGTTCGTCGATTAGACTTATATCTTCAGCATTCCAAAACTTAGGAACAAAAATTAAGGCACGTAACGTTTTTAGAGTATTCTCTATTCTGATGCTTTCTTCGTCTCTTAATCCTTTGTTGAGCATTTTTTTAAGTTTTTGGTCTCAGTTTTTCAGTCACAGTTTTCAGGTTGCTTGTGGGTAACTGAAAACTGTGACTGCCAAACTGAAAACTAGTTCCCGTATTCCTTAACGGCATCAATAAATGCCTTAGCGTGATCTACAGGAATATGTGGTAAAATTCCGTGACCTAAATTTACGATATATTTGTCTTTTCCGAATTCATCTATCATTTCATGAACCATTTTTTTGATGGTTGGAATTGGAGAAAGTAATCTTGAAGGATCAAAATTACCTTGTAAAGTAATGTTTCCACCAGATAAATAACGTGCGTTTCTTGGCGTACAAGTCCAGTCTACACCAAGTGCCGAAGCTTTACTTTTACCCATTTCGCCTAAAGCAAACCAGCATCCTTTTCCGAAAACGATAACCGGAGTAACTTCTGCCAAAGCATCTACAATCTGATTGATGTATTTCCAGGAGAATTCCTGATAATCAACAGGAGAAAGCATTCCTCCCCATGAATCAAAAATTTGAACAGCATCAACTCCCGCTTTTACTTTTTCTTTTAAGTATAAAATCGTGGTATCTGTAATTTTTTGTAATAAAGTATGCGCTGCTATCGGGTTTGAAAAGCAGAATCCTTTTGCAGTATCAAAACTTTTAGAGCCTTTTCCTTCAACGGCATAACAGAAAATTGTCCATGGCGAACCGGCGAAACCAATTAAAGGTACTTCGTCGTTCAGCATTTCTTTAGTCAGTTTAACAGCATCAAAGACATAGCCCAAAGTTTCGTTTACATCCGGAACAATAACCTGATTGACCTGTTCCATTGTGCGAATTGGATCAGGAATAATTGGACCTAAATTGTCCTTTAATTCTACGTGAATACCCATTGCACGGGGAACAACTAAAATATCGGAGAAAAGAATAGCCGCATCCGGAGCAATTCTGCGGATTGGCTGAACAGTAATTTCGGCAGCCAGTTCCGGAGTTTCACATCTGGTGAAAAAATCATATTTATCGCGTAGAGCTCTAAATTCCGGCAAGTATCTTCCGGCTTGACGCATCATCCAAACGGGTGGACGTTGTACTGTTTCTCCTTTTAGTGCTTTTAAAAATAGATCGTTTTTTAACATGTTTTTTTGCTTTAGGCTTTAAGCTTTAGGCTTTAAGCGGTGTTTATTTTTGTGTTTGCTTACAGCCCCAAAGCTTAAAGCGTACAGCGATTATTTATATTCTTGTAAAACATCTTCAATTACATCTTCAACGGTTGGCTGATCAGCAATAACGATGTTTTTGGTAATTTTATGTAAAGCTTCAGCAGTGGTTTCTCCAATGCAAAAGCAGGTTTCTTTTTTAATAGTATTCTCTTTCAGATAACTTTCAACGCCAGAAGGGCTATAGAATAAAATAGCATCAACAACAGTTTTTATTTTCTGAGGAGTCAATGAAGTGTCATAAACCTGAATTTCATTGAATTTCATCTCAGCATGTTTTAAGGCTTTTGGTAAAGTTTCTCTGCGAAGGTTTCCACTGAAAAAAGTATAGCTTTCACTGCGATAAATTAAAGTAATGATCTCAGCTAAATCTGCAGCATATCCGGTATAAGCGACAACATTGAATCCGTTTTCAGACAAAAGGATCTTAGTTTTTAATCCGACACAAAATACATTTTTACTTTTTAGTTCTTCTGATTTTGGATGCGATAGAATACTGTGAACCGCATTCTGACTCGTAAAGATTAAATTATCGTTGAGATCTTTTATTTCGAAAGGTTTGTTCTCGGTTTGAATAAAATCAACTTCAATAACTTCTAGATTAGCGGTTGTTAACGCTTGTTTTTGTTCAGTCGAGAGTTTTTTTGTAGATAATATTTGAATTGATTTACTCATTACTTTTTCAGAGATTCTTTAATAGTTTGCATCAATTCCGTTCCGCCGTTGTTAAGGATTTCCTGAGCAGCGAAGAATCCTAATTTTTTCCACTCTCCAATTTCAACGGTTTTGTTGATTTCCAGTTTCTGTTTTCCGTCAACTGAAAGTAAAACTCCCTGAAAGTGAAGTGTGTCTTCGTCTTCGTTATAACGAACTAAAGCTCCGATTGGCGCTGTACAGCCACCCTCTAAAGTTCTTAAAAACTGACGTTCGATATAGGTGCAAATCTCAGTTTCAATATCATTTAATTGTGATAACGCTTCTAAAGCATAATTATCGTTTTCCATTGCCACAACCATCATCGCTCCTTGTGCCGGCGCGGGAATCATCCAGTCTAAATCGATAAAATTTTCTGGTTTTAAATTGATGCGCTCCAAACCTGCAGCAGCAAAAACAGCCCCGTCCCAGTTGTTGTCCTGCAGTTTTTGCATACGGGTATTTACATTTCCGCGTAAATCAACAACCGTATGATTAGGATATTTGTTGAACCATTGTGCCTGACGGCGCAAACTTCCGGTAGCAATTGTACTTGGATTAGCAAAATCAGGATTTCCTTTATGAACTAAAATATCGAGAACATTGGCTCTTTCTAAAACTGCCGCCTGAACAATACCTTTTGGTAATGCAGTTGGTACATCTTTCATCGAATGGACGGCAATATCTACATCGCCATTAATCATGGCAACATCTAAAGTTTTGGTGAAAATTCCCGTGATTCCAAGTTCGTAAAGAGGTTTGTCAAGTATAATATCACCTGTAGATTTTACAGCTATAATCTCGGTTTTATACCCCAGATCGTTTAGTTTTTTCTCGACAGTATGTGCTTGCCAAAGTGCCAATTCGCTATCGCGGGTTCCAATTCTGATTGTTTTTTCTGCCATTTTTATATTTTAACCATTAAGATATTAAGGTTCATTAAGCTTTATGTTGATTTTTTAAGTTAATGAAGCTGTTAATCTATTAGTCTTGTAAAATATTCATTTACAAGTGGTTTCATTGATTTTGTTATATTTAAAGTGTTGAAATTAATTAATAGTCCTTGAGGTCTCTGTAATAATTTCATATAAGTTAAAAGCTGTGCTTCGTGAATAGGTAATAGATTTTCTATTGCTTTTAGTTCAACAACTACACAATCATTAACAAGCAGATCTATTCTTAAATCAGATTCCAGTTCAAGATTATAATATTCTATTTTAACACTTAATTGTTGTTTAACATCGTATCCATTCTGTTCTAATTCATATTTAAGGCATTGTTCATAAATGCTTTCTAAAAGTCCAGGTCCTAACGCTTTATGCACTTTTATGGCAAAACCTGTTATTTCATAAGCTAATTGTGTAACCTCTTTTTTTGTCATAGAACTTTTTGTTTGTGAACCATTCTGGTATTAAGTTATAGCTAGAATTAAAAAAGCACCATTCTTAATACTCTTTAGATTATTTTTTGCGTAAAAAACTTAATTCTCTTAATGTCTTAATGGTAAAAAAACTAAGATGCTTTTATTTTAAAGACTTTTTCGATCCATTCGATGCTTTCATCAACCATGGTATCGTCATCCTTTAAGTGATTGGCAAAATGAGTAGTGATTTTCTGAATGATTCGGTTACTGATAATTTCAGCCTGTTCTTCATTGAAATCAGCAATTTTTCTGCTTTGAAAATCTAATTCCGAGTTTTTAATCGCATTTAGTTTTTCTTTTAAAGCATTAATAGTAGGGGCGAATTTGCGGCCTTTTGTCCAGGTTATAAATTCTTCTTTAACTTCTTCAATAATAGCTTCGGCAGCAGGAATATGAAGTTTTCTGTTTTCCAGCGTTTCATCCGTCAATTGCGACAAATAATCCATATGAATCAAGGTCACACCTTCTAATTCCTCCACGTTTTCATTAACGTTTTTCGGAATGGATAAATCTAAAATCAATAAAGGTTTTTTAAGATTCAGGATGGCTTTGTCTACCGTTGGATTCTGAGCACCAGTTGCCACAACTACAACATCAGCTTTTTGAAGTTCAAGATGTAATTCAGAATAATCCTTAACAATCAGATTTAGTTTTCCGGCTAATTTCTCTGCTTTGTCTTTCGTACGGTTGATTAAGGTAATGTGCTCGTTTTTAGTATGTTTTACTAAATTCTCGCAAGTATTTCGGCCTATTTTTCCAGTTCCGAAAAGTAGAATGTTTTTGTTTCCAATATCTTCTACATTTTTAAGTATGTATTGTACCGATGCAAAAGAAACCGAAGTGGCTCCGGAACTGATTTCTGTTTCGTTCTTGATTTTTTTACTCGCCTGAATCACTGCATTTACCAGTCTTTCCAAAAAAGCATTGGCTAAACCGAGTGATTTGGAATGCGTAAAACTGGTTTTGATTTGAGAAATAATTTCAAAGTCACCTAAGATCTGACTGTCAAGGCCAGTTCCTACGCGAAACATATGATTAATTGCTTCCTGATTTTTATAAACGAATCCTACTTTTTGAAAAGCATCAACAGATCCGTTACTATTATCACAAATTAATTTTATTAATTGAAAAGGATGTTCTGCAAAACCGTAGATCTCGGTTCTGTTGCAGGTCGAAGTGACAATTAAACTTTCTATTTCCTCATTTTTAGCTTGTTCCAGCAAACGTGTTTTGGCAATTGCATCCAAACTAAATTGACCTCTGACCTCAGCATCAGCTTTTTTATAACTCAGACCAACTGAATAAAAATAAAGGTGTTTCGGTACGTTATTGTTTTCCATAAATTCACTTTCATAAAAGTGCAACAAAATTATCATTATAGTGTTTACAAAAGTAACGCTGAAAGTACTTTTTGTATCGCTACATGTTTTTTTGTTTCTAAACAACTGTTTTTATGCAAAAAGAAGTATTTTTGTAGCAAAATCAAGTTGTTAGAAATGTTTTGTTTAGAGTGATTCTAAATAACATTCTCCATTTACTCTAATTTTTGTTTCAAAAAAATATCGCTATGAGTTCTCAGGAAATTATTAAAATCGAAGATGACTTTACGCTGATCCGTTTTCAAAACGACAGTTCAGAGCTCTTTTTGGGGCAGCACGAAGTAGGTAGTGGTCTGATACAGTTTCATTTCGGAATAAAGGGCAATGCCAAATTTTTATTCAATCAGGGTAGTTATGCCTTAGAACTGAAGGAAGAAAAATCGTTGCTTTTGTACAATCCGCAGAAAGAATTACCATTGAATTTAGAACTTTCTCCGAATTCGTGGGTGATTTCAGTAATCGTATCGATCAAAAAATTTCACGCGTTGTTTTCTGCCGAAGCAGATTATATTACTTTTTTAAGTCCTGATAATAAGGACAAAAAATACTACAACGAAGGAAATATTAGTCCCTCTATGGCTATTGTTCTGAGTCAGCTGTTTCATTACAACCTTCATCCGTCAATAAAAAACCTTTATTATAAGGGAAAAGGATATGAATTACTGAGTCTGTATTTTAACCGAACCGAAGATCCAAATGCAGAACAATGTCCGTTTTTGATTGATGAGGATAACGTTTTAAAAATAAGACGAGCAAAGGAAATTATTATCGCAAATATGGCAGAACCGCCAGGTTTGCAGGAACTGGCGGACGAAATTGGCTTGAATCTTAAGAAACTTAAAATGGGTTTCAAACAAATCTACGGCGATACGGTTTATGGATTTCTGTTTGATTATAAAATGGATTTCGCTCGAAAACTGCTCGATAGCGGTTCTTATAACGTAAATGAGGTAGGACTAAAAATTGGTTACAGCACGGGGAGTCATTTTATAGCGGCATTTAAGAAAAAATTTGCCACCACTCCCAAAAAATACCTGATGTCGATTAATGCAAATGTTTAATGGTTAAAAGATATTCAATAGTTTTATTGCTTTTGTTAATTATGTCTTGCAAATCAAAAGAAGAAAAAATGTTTTTTGATTTTGATAGTGTTGAATATTATTCATTGAATAAAAGTAAAGAAGTAGAAATGGATAATAATCATAGTAAAGGTATTGACAATACTATTGAAGATAAGATTTTTTTCGATGACTATCCTGAGAAAGTTAATAGTGATGTTTTTATTAAAACAATTAATTCTGATGGGTTTTCTAAATTTGAATTATCTCAAAAAGACGTTGAGTATTTAAGAAATGATATTTTTTTGGAGAAATCTTATTTAAAGATGTTTGAATACGTATATGCTTGTGCACCTGAATATAGGGATATTTTAATTTTTAAAAAGAATGAAGAAATTTCAGGAGTAGCTAAAATCTGTCTTTCCTGTAGTCAGTTTTATCTGATTAGTTCTAAAAAGGAAATTAAGACAGATAACTTTGGAACAGAAGAAGAATATAAATCATTGGAAAAACTATTCAACAAATATAAAAAGGATAAAAACTGATAGTGTTTTAAAGCATCAGTTTTATAAATAAGAGCATAATAAAAAAGTAATAATTATCATATTTCTAAAAAGAAGCAAGCGTTACTTTTGACGAAATTTTTAAAAATAAATTAAAAGCTTAAAGCCTAGAGCTTAAAGCCTAAAGCAAAAAACATGAAAGGCGTATTATTAGTAAATTTAGGATCTCCAGAAAGCCCGGAACCAAAAGATGTAAAACCATATTTAGACGAATTTTTAATGGATAAATACGTAATCGACGTTCCGTATTTATTGAGAGCATTATTGGTTCGCGGTATTATTTTAAGAAAAAGACCGGAAGAATCAGCGCATGCTTACGCAAAAATTTGGTGGGAAGAAGGTTCTCCATTAGTTGTTCTTTCAGAAAGAATGCAAAAAAAGGTTCAGCCTCTTGTAAATGTTCCTGTTTCTTTAGCAATGCGTTACGGAAGCATGACGATTGAAAAAGGACTTCAGGAATTAAGTGATAAAGGAGTTACAGATGTAATGCTTTTTCCTTTATATCCACAATATGCAATGGCTTCTACTTTGACTATTTTAGTAAAGGCAGAAGAAATACGCAAAAAGAAATTCCCTCACATCACTTTTACAGATGTTCCGGCATTTTACAATAAACCTGATTACATCAAAAATTTAGCCGACTCGATCCAAAAACATTTAGTTGGTTTTGATTACGATCATTTATTGTTTTCGTATCACGGAATTCCAGAACGCCATATCCGCAAAACAGATGTAACTAAATCGCATTGTAAAATTGACGGTTCTTGTTGTAACACACCTTCGCCAGCGCATGATTTCTGTTACCGTCACCAATGTTACGAAACAACAAGACAAGTCGTAAAACTATTAGGACTTCCTGCAGATAAATACAGTTTGACATTTCAATCGCGTTTAGCGGGAGACAAATGGTTAGAACCTTATACTGATGTTGAAATTGATAACATGCCGGCAAAAGGAATCAAGAAATTAGCGGTTGTAACACCAGCTTTCGTTTCGGATTGTTTAGAAACTTTAGAGGAAATAGCAATGCGTGCCAAAGAAGATTTTGAAGCAAACGGAGGCGAAGAGTTTTTGGCAATACCTTGTTTAAATGACGACGACGAGTGGTGCCAGACAGTTGGAAATTGGATTAACGATTGGGCGAAATAGAAGATAGAAAATAGAAAATAGAATAAAGAGTAAAGAAAAAAGACTTTATGATGGAGTACTACAATTACTTAAAATCACTACATCTAATATTTGTAATCACTTGGTTTTCAGGTTTGTTTTATATAGTGCGTTTGTTTGTGTATCAAATTGAAGCCAGTGAAAAACCGTCTCCCGAAAAGGAGATTTTACAGGCACAGTACAAAATAATGGCCTACCGTTTGTGGTACATTATTACATGGCCGTCAGCAGTTTTGGCGAGTATTTTTGCTTTTTGGATGCTGCTTTTTACAGATTTGGGTAACGCCTGGCTTAAAATGCCCTGGATGCACGTAAAATTGTGTTTTGTTTTTTTACTTTATCTGTATCATTTAAAATGCCATCAAATTTTTAAACAATTACAAAACGATGAGGTGAAATATTCCAATAACTTCATGCGTTTATGGAATGAAGGCGCTACCATCATACTATTTGCAGTAGTTTTTTTAGTAGTTTTAAAAAGTGCCATCAACTGGATTTTTGGCGTGATCGGAATCATTTTATTCTCCGTTCTGATCATGTTGGGATTTAGATTTTATAAAAGAATAAGAGAAAAAAAGTAATTAGTAAAAAGTGATTAGTAATTAGTTTTTAAACTTTTACTATTCACTAATAACTCTTCACTAATAACTAAATATGTTTAACAACTTCAAAATGTCGATGCTTTCGCTGCGTGTCAGGATTTTCCTGTCGATGATTGTATTGATTGTTGTGGCATCGTTTTTATTGGCTTCTATTTCGATTATTCAGTTTAAAAACGAAGCAAAAGAGTACCATCAGGAGCGTCTCGAGCGTAAAGAAAATGCAGTAAAAGAGCATATTAATTATGTGCTTTCTACCACAACATATCCTTTAAAAACGGCCAACCTGGATTTAATTTTTAAAGATAAAATTCACGAACTGGCTCAGATTCATAAAATCGAAATCAATATTTACAGTCTTGACGGGAAACTACTGAAATCCTCAAAGGAGTCTTTTGCTGTTGATAAAGTAGCGCCGCCAATTCCGGAATATATCCTGAAATTAGTGCGGTCTTCGATCGAAAAACGTTTTGTAGATATTAAAACGATTGATGGCGTTAAAAACAGATCGTCTTACAGTTTGATTAAAGATGAAAAGTTCAAGCCTCTCGGAATTCTGAATCTCCCATATTTAGAAGATGACGGCTATTACGACAATGAGCTGAATACCTTTTTGATTCGTTTAAGTCAGGTGTATTCCTTTATGCTTATTGTGGCTTTTGGATTGGCTTATTTTTTATCGACTTATATTACAAAATCACTTAAAACAATTTCGGATAAACTGGAAGAAACGAATCTCGACCAGAAAAACGAAAAAATCGTTTTAGAAGCAAACAGCAAAGAGGTTAACTTTTTGATCAAGGCTTATAACGGAATGGTTGACAAACTGGAAACCAGTGCCATAAAACTAGCCCAAAGTGAGCGTGAAGAAGCCTGGCGTGAAATGGCAAAACAGGTAGCACACGAAATTAAAAATCCGCTTACCCCGATGCGATTAACGGTGCAGAGTTTTCAACGCAAGTTTGACCCCACTGCACCAGATGTAAAGCAAAAGCTAAATGATTATTCAGAGACTTTAATTCAGCAAATCGATACCATGACAGCGGTGGCATCGGCATTCTCGAACTTTGCTTCGATGCCGGCACAACAAAATGAAACCTTAAACGTGGTTGAGGTTGTTGAGCTTGCTTTAGATATTTTCAATGAAGATTATATCGTTTTTGAAAGTGAAGAGGAGGAAATTATCTCCAAGATGGATCGTACACAATTGATACGGGTTATCACCAATCTTGTTAAAAATGCGACACAGGCAATTCCGGAAAGCCAATTTCATAAATCGATTGTAGTTACAGTAAAACGCATAGACGACGATGTCGAAATTGCGGTAAAAGACAACGGAATCGGAATTCAGAAACAGGATATCAGTAGAATCTTTGAACCAAAGTTTACTACGAAAACAAGCGGGATGGGGTTGGGGCTCGGAATTATCAAAAACATTATCGAAAATTACAAAGGAACAATTACCTTTGAATCAACTTACGGTAAAGGAACTACATTTAGGGTTTCTTTACCGATAACAAACTCATAAAATAAGTATCATGAACTACGAAAATCTTTTAATCTCAATCGAAGAAAAAATTGCAACCGTAACCATCAATAGACCTACCAAATTAAATGCATTAAACAAAGCCACTATCAGTGATTTAAGTAAAGCGGTGAAACTGTTAGGTAAAAATGATGATGTTCGTGTTATCATTATCACAGGAAGTGGCGAGAAAGCATTTGTAGCAGGAGCTGATATTTCAGAATTTGCCAATTATACCATTGTAGAAGGAGCACAATTAGCTGCTGAAGGACAGGAAACATTATTTGATTTGATTGAAAATTTGAAAAAACCTGTAATTGCAGCTGTTAACGGTTTTGCTCTTGGTGGGGGACTTGAACTGGCCATGGCATGTCATTTTAGAGTAGCTTCGGACAATGCAAAAATGGGATTGCCGGAAGTAACTTTAGGATTGATTCCAGGTTATGGAGGAACACAGCGCCTGCCACAGTTAGTTGGAAAAGGACGTGCGATGGAAATGATTATGACTGCCGCTATGATTTCTGCAGAAGAGGCCAAACAATACGGTTTAGTGAATCATGTAGTACCACAAGCAGAGCTCTTGGATTTTACTACAGGAATCGCTCAAAAAATTATTAAAAATGCACCATTTGCAATTGCTAAAGCCATAAAAGCTATCAATGCAAACTATACTGATGGTAAAAATGGTTTTGATACTGAGATCAAATCATTCGGAAAATGTTTCGGAACTCAGGATTTCAAAGAAGGAACAACGGCCTTTTTAGAAAAACGTAAAGCTGAATTTACCGGAAAATAAATTTTTTCATAACCGCTAAGGTCGCGAGGGTTTACGCAAGGTTCGCCAAGTTTTTAATTTTTCTTGTGTCCTTTGCGTAAATCTTTGCGAACTTTGCGGTAAAAGACTTAGAACCTCAGCATCTCAGAACCTTAGAATCTTTAAAAAATGTACGAACCAATATTTGCCCTTTTTTGTGAACGAGTTAAAGAAAGCATCCAGGCGGGAACTTTCGCAAAATTGACTTTGGCCAAAACAATGGGCGACACCGAGATTAAGAATATTTATTTTCGTTTAGTTTTAAATGAAGACAATACCTTCTCTGTTTCATTAACTACTCGTTACAAAACAGAAGAAATTGAAACTATTCATACGCTGGATGAAGCTTTATTGGTTTTAGGTACCTATATCAAAAAGCCATTTCTGACGGCACTTCTGTTTACAACAATTAATGATGTTACTTTTAAAGTAAATAAAAAGAATGCAGGAAGCATCATTGAACAGGAACCTACTTTTAAGAACGCATCGCCGGTTATGCTGGAGATGATTGAGAAAGGTATTGTTTAAAAAGTAAGTTATGGATGAACTTAGAGGGATATTATGGAGACAATTTGGAGCTGTAATAGACATGCTCGAAAGTTCTATTTTAGTTTGTCCTGAGCTTTTTTGGGACAAGAAAGATTTTTGGTATTCCGTTTATCATACGATTTTTTGGATGGATTATTATTCGTCTACAGAACCCGATACCTTTTCTCCACCTGAACCATTTTCTTTATCAGAGTTTGATCCACAAGGAATTTTACCTGACAGAATCTATTTAAAAGAAGAATTACTTGACTACTTGGAGTATTCTCGAAAAAAGATTTTCTATTTAATTGAAGGATTAAACGAAGAAACATCAAAAGAAAGTATTACCTCAAATAAGAATTACAATCGAATAGAGATGATTTTATACAACATGAGGCATGTGCAGCATCATGTTGGTCAGTTGAATTTGCTCCTGAGACAAAATGTTGATGTTGCAGGAAAATGGGTTTCACAGTCCGATAAGAAATACAGTTGATTCGATCATTTTAAAAAGTAAATTTTTCAGTAAAAAGCTAAAATTTCACCATATAGCAAGATACCGATTAATGATAAAATTAAGCATCTAATTTTCTCATTGTCTAATCATACACCATTGTCTTTGTGTTTATGGATCAATGGATTAAAAATCATTTCGCGAATATTTGTTGTTTTTCAGGAAGTAATAATTTAAAGAGAGCCATAGGTTCGTTCCTAGTTTTGTAGGGACGGATTTTAATCCGTCCAAACCATAAATTACCGACAAGATTCAGAGCCGTAGGCTCGGTCTATTTAATTAAGGTCTGGAAAAACCTTTATAAACCAAATACAACAAGCCTTTAAACCAGCTTTACAAACAAATTAGAGGCAATTTTATTCGAAATGGATAATTCCCGTCCATCAACCTTAATTTTAACAGATAAATCAAACGATTCTTTCGATAAGAATTCAATTTTTGATCCCAAAGCAATTCCCTGTTTGTCCAGGTACTTTAAGAACTCTGAGGAAGTATCTTTTACGCCTACACAAACTCCGGTTTGGTATTCTGTCAACTCGGAAAGCAATTGTTTTTCAATTTTAACGATTCGTCCATTGGCATCGGGAATAGGATCTCCGTGCGGATCTTCGGTAGGATTTCCCAGAAAATCATCCAGGCGGTTAATGAGTTGCTCGGATTTGATGTGCTCCAGTTGTTCGGCAATATCATGAACTTCATCCCAGGAGAAGTTTAGTTTTTCGACTAAAAACACTTCCCATAAACGGTGTTTCCTAACAATCATTTTGGCGGCAAGTTTCCCGTTTTCGGTCAATGAAACTCCTTGATACTTTTTGTAATTCACCAAATCTTTCTCAGATAATTTTTTAAGCATATCCGTGACTGATGAAGCTTTGGTTTCCATCATTTCGGCAATAGCATTCGTGCTGACCTCAGTATCGTTCGAAGCTGTAAGGTGGTATATGGATTTAAGATAGTTTTCTTCTGAAAAAGTCATTTTTTTTGAGGTTCTAAGGTTCTGAAGTTCTGAGTAGCTAAGTTAAAGGACTCTAAAAGAAAACCTGAGAACCTTAGCAGCTTAGAACCTCAGCCACTTTATTTAACAATTAGCAAAGGTATAGAAATTTTATGTCTCAATTTATCTACGGTTGTGCCAAACAAAATATCTTTTAGGCCGGTGTGGCCGTGGGTTCCCATCACCAGAATATCAAAATTACCCACATTGATGATGTTCGGAATCACACTGTTCGGTTTTCCGAAACCAAGTTCGGTTTTGATTTTGAAACCTTTTAAGGAGAGCATCTGCTGATACTCTGACAATAATTTTTCATCAATAGTAGTCTCATGATCGTCGACATTACCTCCGTACATCAAAGCTCCAACGGTTTCAACAATGTGAATTAAGGTGTATTGTGCATCAATTCCGCCCAGTTCAAAGGCATTGTTGAGTGCAGCTTCATCGGCCTTAGAAAAATCGACTGAGATTGCGATGTTTTTCTTGCCGTAATTTTCCTTTGGTGTATAAACTAGTTTTAAATGATGTGGTGAATGATTTTCGATATTCGATTTTACTCTGGCAACAAATGGTTTGAATATGATATAAAGCAGTAATGCAAGGAATCCAAAGGCAAGTGGAACAACTGTAAGCCAGAGAATCGTCGGATGATTTGAACTTTCTAGCCATGATGTGATTTCGTCATACACCAGTTTTGCATTTAAGGTTACGATAATCGAAGCAATAATCCACGCAGCGACTTGTGTAGTTTTAGAAATATGAAATCCTTTCATTTTGGTTTTATCGCTCACAAAATGAATTAGCGGAATAATAGCAAAACCCAGTTGCAAACTTAGAATGACCTGGCTAAGAATCAATAGTTTTCCGGTTACGCTTTCTCCATAAATTAAAATCACCACAACGGCTGGCACAATAGCAATTAGTCGTGTTATAATTCTGCGTACCCAAGGCTGGATGCGTAAATTCAAATAACCCTCCATTACAATTTGTCCGGCTAAAGTTCCGGTTATCGTGGAACTTTGTCCGGCTGCAATTAAGGCGACAGCAAATAAAACAGGAGCCCATTTTGTTCCCAGTAAGGGTTCCAGGAATTTGTGCGCATCTTGAATTTCAGCTACTTCAAACATTCCGTTTTTGTAAAAGGTCGCCGCTGCCAGAATAAGAATGGCGGCGTTTACAAAAAAGGCAAGGTTTAGGGCGATGGTCGAATCTATAAAGTTGTATTTCAGCGCCTGTTTAATTCCGGCGGGAGTTCTGTCGAATTTTCGGGTTTGTACCAGTGAAGAATGCAAGTATAAATTGTGGGGCATGACCGTTGCACCAATAATTCCAATCGCGATATACAAAGCAGCAGAACTTGGAATTGAAGGTACTAAGCCATAAATAACTTTATCCAGCTCCGGTTCGGCAAAAATCATTTCGAATATAAAAGAAAACCCTATGATTGCTACGAGTACAATAATAAAAGCCTCCATTTTTCGGATTCCTTTGTTGATTAGGAATAATAACAAGAAAGTGTCTAATACTGTGATTAAAACTCCTTCGATTAACGGAATGTCAAAAAGAAGATTAATTCCGATCGCCATCCCAAGAACTTCGGCAAGATCACAGGCCGCAATGGCGATTTCAGCTAAAAAATATAAAATGTAATTGATGAATTTAGAATAGGTCTCTCGCGATGCCTGGGCCAAATCACGTTGTGTCACGATTCCCAGTCTTGCGCTTAAGCTCTGAAGTAACAGAGCCATTAAATTACTCATCAGCAAAACCCAAAGTAAAGAATATCCAAACTGACTACCTCCGGCGATGTCTGTCGCCCAGTTTCCGGGATCCATGTAGCCTACACTTACGAGGTATGCTGGACCTAAAAATGCTAATATTTTTCTGAAACCTGTTTTTTTATGCTGTGTTGCAACCGATTGGTGAACTTCTTCTAAAGATTTGGTCATTGTAAAAATGTTGTTTGAACAAATATAGGGATAAATGATGTTCGCACAACAATATTTTTAGACAAGTCTAAAACTTAAATGTTTGAATTCAAACAATTCGGACATAATCCTGACAAGGTGAAGTTTATATCATTTACTTTATAATTGTGCGGAATAATGTAACTCGGTTTTACATTTTCCAGACAAGTTACCTCTAAACATTTTTCACAGCTGAAATGAGCGTGGTTATGAATGTGTACTCTTTGCGCATGATGATGGCATTTCGCATATTTTACAGTCCCGTCCAGATTTACGATTTTATGTATAATATCATCATTTACCAGTCGGTCTAAAATTCTGTAGATCGTCACGCGATCGCATAAATCATCAATTTGTTTGTGAATTTCTGTATGAGACAAGGCGGTCTTAGATTTGTCAAAAATCTCGAGAACGGCTGTCTTTGCTGCTGTATTTCTTGTTGTTTTCATTTTCAAAGCATTAAAAAATATTAATGCAACAATGTTGCATTTGAAATAAAATTATATATTTGCAACAAAATTGCATTAAGCAAATGTACTGAAAATGAAGAAAACAACGACACCTTTTTACGATATATTAGGAATCTCAAGTGCTACCATTTGTTTGGTTCATTGTCTCGTATTTCCGCTTCTTACTATTTTGCCTTTAGGCTTAAGTCACAATCCGTTTATCGATTTGACCTTTGCTTCCTTAGGTTTAGTTGCAGTTCTCAAAATTATTAAAAAATCAAGTCTTTTAGTAGCTACAACTTTGATTTTATCGATGTCCCTTATTTGGATTAGTATTCTGAGTGAAATTATATTGGATATTCATCTGGATCTGATTTTCGTAGGTGGCATCGGAATGATTATCGGACATCTGCTGAATTATAAAAACCATAAACACGCTTAAAAATGAAAAAACTACCCGTAACCGTATTAAGCGGATTTCTTGGCGCAGGAAAAACGACACTCCTGAATTACATCCTTCACAACAAAGAAGGATTGAAAGTTGCTGTGATTGTTAATGACATGAGTGAAATTAATATTGATGCGCAACTCGTAAAGAACGAACACACCTTATCCAGAACGGAGGAAAAATTGGTCGAAATGACTAATGGTTGTATTTGCTGTACTCTGCGGGAAGATTTGATGCTTGAAGTTGAAAAACTCGCAAAAGAAGACAGGTTTGATTATTTACTTATCGAAAGTACCGGGATTAGCGAACCCATTCCGGTGGCCCAAACGTTCTCGTTTGTGAATGAAGAGGAGAATATTGATTTGTCCAGGTTTAGTTTTATCGATACGATGGTTACCGTTGTGGATAGTTTTAACTTTTTTAAAGATTTCGGTTCCGCTAAAACATTGCAGGAGCAAAACGTGTCCAATATTGAAAATGACAATCGAACAATAGTCAATCTTTTGGTAGATCAGGTAGAATTTGCGAATGTAATTGTTCTGAATAAAACAGATCTTATTAGTGAAAAATCACTAGAGTTTCTGAGCGCTTTTATAAAAAAAATTAATCCTGTGGCGAAAATAATTAATTCGGTTTCAGGGAAAGTAAATCCAAACGAAATTATAAATACAGCATTATTCAATTATGAAGAGGCTGAAAATTCAGCGGGTTGGATTAGGGAGTTAGAAGGAATTCATACACCCGAAACAGAGGAGTACGGAATTAATTCTTTTGTGTTTAGAGATCCGCGACCTTTTCATCCCAATCGATTGTGGAATTTTATTACATCAGATTTTCCTACGGACATCATTCGGAGCAAGGGGCTATTGTGGCTGGCTTCCCGACCGGAACAAGCCATAAACTGGAGCCAGGCCGGCGGATCGATGAAAGCCGAAGGAGCCGGAGTATGGTGGGCGAGTATGCCGCTAAGCGAACGAATGACTTTTAATAATTTTGTTGAATTTCAGGATATTATTGAAGAAAGATGGACTTCTAATTTTGGTGACAGACTCAACGAACTTGTTTTTATTGGTCAGAAAATGAAAGAGACTGAAATTCTCAGCGAACTGAAAAAATGTCTTTGTACAGCAGATGAGATTGTAGATTTTCAGGATGGTTTCTTTCCAAAAAACGATCTTTTTCCAATACCAAGAACTTCTTAAAGATAGAAAAGAATGATACACAACAATACATATGAGGTTATAATTATTGGAGGCAGTTATAGCGGGCTTTCAGCAGCAATGAGTTTGGGGCGTTCCTTACGACAGGTTTTGGTTATCGATAGTGGTTTGCCTTGTAACCGACAAACGCCGCATTCCCATAATTTTATAACACATGATGGGGAGAAACCCGCAGTTATTTCAGCGAAAGCTTTAATGCAAGTTGACTTTTACGATACCGTTCACTTTTATAACGGATTGGCAATTAAAGCAGTTGAGGCGGGAGAAGGATTTGAAATTGAAACACAATCGGGAGATGTGTTCATTTCTAAAAAGATATTATTCGCTACGGGAGTAAGGGACCTTCTTCCTAAAATTGATGGTTTTGAAGAATGTTGGGGGATTTCGATTTTACATTGTCCGTATTGTCATGGGTATGAGGTTAAAAAAGAGAAAACGGCGATTATTGCCAATGGAGATTTGGGTTTTGAGTATGCTAAACTCATCTCAAACTGGACTACTGATTTAAGAATATTGACCAACGGAAAATCTGCTTTTACTTTAGAACAATCTAAGATTTTGCAAGAACATAAAATTCAAATTGTAGAGGATGAAATTGCAGTTGTAAAGCAAGAAAACGGATATGTTCAACATATTGTTTTTAAAAATCAATCCAAAATTGAAGTGAAAGCCATTTATTTCAGATCGCCTTTTGAACAACACTGTCCGCTGCCGGGGTCTTTAGGCTGCGAACTGACCGAACATGGTCTGCTGAAAGTAGATGCACTTCAAAAAACCACAATTCCGGGAGTTTTTGCCAGTGGAGATTGCCATATTCAGGCAAGATCCGTTGCGATGGCTGTTTCTTCCGGATCTTTCGCAGGGGCATCAATCAATAAAGAACTCATTGACGAATCATTTGTCTAAATTATTTTTTAGTAAAAACATAGAGACGGAGTTGCTGTAGTTTGTCAAAAGGCATTTCATCTCACATTAAATTATAGGGTCTGTCTCCGTTTGCAAGAGCAAAATTTGATTAATCTCCTTTAAAGAGGAAAGAGACTAACTCTTTTTTGATGTCAGTAAAACTCCCGCAAAATATTGAATTATAGTCTATTTTGAAAGTTTTTTGCTTTAGAAACAATATTTGTCAAATTTAATTTTTAGTTTTGTCTAAATTTAATTTTATAATAATGAAAAAACTATTTTTGATACTGCTTTTATTTTGTTTACAGTTTTCATTTGCTCAGGAAACCAGCTCTGTTTCGGGAATTATCTCCGGTGACGGTCATCAGTTACAGTTGGCAAACGTACATTTAGCAGGAACAAAATACAGGGCAGTTACGGATAGTTTGGGATATTACAACTTCGAAAATGTTCCGGTTGGAAATTATACACTTCAGGTTTCGCTGGTAGGTTTTCAGACTTTAAAAAAGAAGATTGATGTTACGAAGGACGCTGCTCAATCCTATGATTTCGAATTGGACGATACAGACAATCAATTGAACGAAGTGGTTGTTTCGGGAACCTTAAAAGCGGTAAAACGTCTGGAAAGTGCTGTTCCTGTCGAGGTTTATTCGCCGGTCTTCTTTAAAAAGAATCCAACACCCAGTATTTATGAAGCGCTTCAGAATATAAACGGAGTCAGGCCACAGCTAAATTGTGGGGTTTGTAATACTGGAGATATCCATATAAACGGTTTGGAAGGACCATATACTTTGGTTTTAATCGACGGGATGCCAATAGTTAGCAGTCTTTCGACAGTTTATGGATTGTCAGGAATTCCAAATTCTTTGGTTGAAAGAATAGAAATTGTAAAAGGACCTGCTTCTTCTCTTTACGGAAGTGAGGCTGTGGGAGGATTAATCAATATTATTACCAAAAATCCAACGAATGCTCCGGTTTTTTCTGTGGATTACTTTACAACTACTTATTTTGAAAACAATCTTGATTTAGGAATGAAGTTTAATGCCGGAAAAAAAGCGACATCACTTATAGGGGTTAATTATTTCAACTATGATCAGGTTATCGATAAAGACAAAGATAATTTTACAGATGTGACACTTTCTAAAAGGATTTCTGTTTTTAATAAATGGAGCTTTCAACGCAATAATAATCGTCTTTTTACGATCGCAGCACGAGGTATGTATGAAGATCGCTGGGGTGGAGACGTTCGTTGGGAGAAAAAATACCGTGGTGGTGACGAAATTTATGGTGAAAGTATTTATACCAAAAGAGGAGAATTAATCGGAAGTTATCAATTGCCTTTTGAAGAGAAACTGATGCTTTCTTTCTCCGGAAACGTGCATTATCAGGACAGTCGTTACGGAACAACATCATATATCGCGAATCAAAAAATAGGTTTCCTGCAATTGACCTGGGATAAAAAGCTAGGCAGAAATGATTTCCTTGCCGGAATCGCGACTCGATATTCGTATTACAACGACAATACACCGGCAACAAAAGAGGCCGAAAGCACTTGGTTACCGGGAATTTTTGTTCAAGATGAGATCACGTTTTCGCCGAAGAGTCAGGTTTTACTGGGAGCACGATACGACTATAACTCCATTCACGGTTCTATCTTTACACCCAGATTTGCGTATCGTTTTAAGGCAAGTGATAATACGATCTTCCGATTAAATGCCGGAACAGGATTTAGGGTTGTCAATTTGTTTACAGAAGATCATGCTGCCCTAACAGGATCGCGAGATGTTGTGATTCAGAATAATTTAAAACCGGAGAAATCAGTAAACGTAAATTTGAATTATATTCAGAAAATAAACTTTGGCAATGGTACTTTTATGGGAATTGAAACAACCGCTTTTTATACCCGTTTCAGCAATAAAATCATTTCAGATTATGAAACCGATCCCAATAAAATCATTTATGACAATATTGATGGTTATGCTATCAGTCAGGGAATCAGTACAAATGTTGATGTTAATTTTACCAATGGTTTAAAGTTTATTCTTGGAGCGACTGTTTTAGACAATAAAAATGTTCAGGACGGAATTTCACAAAGACCCTTTTTGACCGAAAGATTTACCGGAACCTGGAGTGTATCTTACAAAATAGAACCTTGGAATTTATTATTGGATTATACAGGAAATGTTTACAGCCCAATGAAATTGCCTTTATTGAACGAATACGATCCTAGAAATCCAAATTCGCCCTGGTACAGCATTCAGAACATTCAATTTAGCTATACAGGCTGGAAGAATTTCGAACTTTACGGAGGAGTAAAAAACCTATTGAACTTTACTCCAAAGCAGAATAATCCGTTTTTGATTTCGAGAACCAATGATCCGTTTGATAAAAATGTGCAGTATGATTCGGCGGGAAAAGTACTGGTTACACCTGATAATCCGTACGGTTTGACTTTTGATACCACTTATGTTTACGGACAAAACCAGACCATTCGAGGGTTTTTAGGATTGCGATACAATTTTAGGTAAATTTATGGGCCATAGATTTAAATCATGATGAGGGTTTTTTCTTTTGCCACGAATTACCGCTAATTTTTTAGACAAAAATTTACGATTCAATTCGTGTTAATTTGTGAAATTCGTGGCAAAAGAGAAATTCTTTACAATCTGTTGCAAGAAACAAAACAATGAAAAAGCTATTTTTACTTATTCTCTTCTTCGGAATAACTTCAACGGGATTTTGCCAGCTGAAGGACAACACTTTTGAGGAAGTGGATCGTCTGCAGCAAATTCAAAAACGGAAAATCATTGTTTTCATTCATACTGATTGGTGTCAGTATTGCCAAAGAATGAAATCGACAACCTTCAAAAATCACGAAATCATTGAAAAACTCAATTCCGATTTTTACTTCGTCGATTTTAATGCCGAAGAAAAGCGAGAGATTACTTTTAACAATCAGATTTTTAAATACAAACCTACAGGGAATAATGTTGGAGTTAATGAGCTAGCTTTGCAGCTCGGAACCATCAACAATCAAATTGTATATCCGGTTTTATGTGTTTTGGATGAAAAGAACGAGATACTTCTGCAGTACAATAACTCCCTTAATCCTGCCGATTTTAAACTGATTTTAGAAAAGCTGCAAGAATAAAATTTCTTATTTTTGAAGATGAATTCTTCGCAAATTAAACACTTTGATTACATTTTTACCGGAACAGGTTTGGCGGCCTTGATGACTGTTTACAAAATGGCGTTGTCAGGGAACTTTTCAAACAAATCGGTTTTATTACTGGATCAGGATGTAAAAAAGACAAATGACCGAACTTGGTGTTTTTGGGCGGATCATGATACGGTTTGGAATTCGATTGTTTTAAAAAAATGGGATTCTGCCTTGTTTGCTGATGAAAATTCCAAGCGTGATTTGAACCTGAATCCTTATCAATACAGCCAAATTAGAGGATTAGACTTTTATAATTTTGTTTTTGAAGAACTCTCGAAACATTCCAATATTACTTTTTTAAATGAAAAAGTAACCGATATCAACGAACTTGAAACTCATGTTTTTATTGGAACTGAAGAAAATAGGTATACCTGCAATCAGCTGTTCAATAGTATTTATACTTCATCTTTTGCATTAAGTCAAACGAAGTATCCTGTTTTACAACAGCACTTTACAGGATGGTTTGTGAAATCTGAAAAGGAAATCTTCGATCCGCAACAAGCCACTTTTATGGATTTCTCAGTCAAACAAAAACAAAATACGCGCTTTATGTATGTTCTGCCCCTTTCAAAAACCGAAGCCCTGGTAGAATACACGCTATTTTCTGAAATTTTACTTTCTAAACAAGAGTACGAAAATGAGATTCAGATTTATCTGGAGAAGTTAGGAGTTCATCCATACGAAATTCTGGAAAAGGAGCAGGGAAGTATCCCAATGACCGCTTATCCGTTTTGGAAGAAAAACACCAAACGCGTTTTGAATATTGGAACAGCCGGAGGCTGGACGAAAGCAAGTACGGGCTATACTTTTAGAAATTCGGATAAGAAATCATCTGAATTAGTGTCCTTTCTTAGTTCTTCAATGTCGCTAAAATTAAGTGCCTTTCATAAAAAAAACAGATTCTGGTTTTATGATTTACTGCTTTTGGATATTCTATATCGTCATAATGAATTGGGAAGCAGTATTTTTTCGTCATTATTCAAAAAAGGAAATCCGTCTTTGATCTTTAAATTCTTAGACGAAGAAACTACTTTGATCGAAGATGTTAAAGTTATTTTAAAGTGTCCTAAAGTGCCATTTATAAAAGCGTTATTTAGAGTGATTTTTCTTCCAAATAAATTTAACTTAAACCAATAACCTTTGAAAAACATTATTTTAGCATTCAGTTTCTTTTTTTCGATTATCTCTTTTGCACAAGTATCCAAAAATAAAGCTCAGGATGCTATTCAGGTCAAATACTTAGACAGTTGTGCCTATAAGTACAATTATACTTTTCAAATGTCAGAATGGCAAAATTGCATCGACGAAGGTCTAAAAAAAGATAGCACAATAGCTTATCTGTGGCAACAAAAAGCAATGCCGTATTTTAAATGCAAGAAATATGAAGTCGGAATGCCTTTTCTGGATAAAGCCGTTCGTTATAATAAACAAGAATGGCTTCCGTACCGGGCTTTTATAAAATGTATTTTTGCTAAAACGTATAAAAGTGCGATTGTTGATTTTGAAGAATGCATTAAACTTTACGGAAACAGTTATGTCATGGATCATACTTATAGTTTTTATATAGGGCTTTGTTATTTGCAATTGAATGAATACGATAAAGCCGAAAAGCTGTTTGACGATTATGTAAATGACATTTATAAAAACAGACAACAATTAGAACATCCTACAGCGTATTTTTATCAGGGAATTGCCAAATACGAGCTCAAAAAATGGGACGAAGCACTTGTTATTTTTGATAAAGCGCTCAAAGTATATCCTGAATTTTCGGATGTAAAATATTATAAAGCCATTTGCTGGTTGCAACAAGGAAAACCAAGAGAAGAAGTCGTCGCTTTGGTTGGTGTGGCAAGAGAAGATGCAGCCAAAGGTTTTTCGATCAATGAAGACAATACGATCTATGAGACTTATCCCTACCAAAAAAAGTTTAGCAAATAACAATTGAACTATAACAAAACTTTATACCTGAATTTAAGTAGTTGCGAGTAAACTTTGTAACTTTGCAGTTCAAAAGTAAAACTTAAAAATAAAAAATATGTATCCAGAAGAAATGGTAAAACCAATGCAAGCTGAATTAACTGCTGCTGGTTTTCAAGATTTACATAGTGCTGACGCTGTAGATAATGCTATCAAAGCTGAAGGTACCACTTTAGTTGTTGTAAACTCTGTTTGTGGTTGTGCTGCAAGAAATGCACGTCCGGGAGCAAAAATGAGTTTAGAAGGCGCTAAAAAACCAGATCACTTAATCACAGTTTTCGCTGGTGTTGATAAAGAAGCAGTTGATGCTGCTAGACAACATATGTTTCCTTTTCCTCCATCATCGCCATCTATGGCTTTGTTCAAAAACGGAGAATTGGTTCACATGTTAGAGCGTCACCACATCGAAGGCCGTCCAGCTGAATTGATCGCGGAGAACTTGAAAGATGCTTTTGAGGAATTCTGTTAATTTAAGGGACTAAGATTCTGAGTTGCTGAGGTTCTAAGGTTTTAGGCACAAAGTGACAAAGGTACAGAGGTACAAAAATTTAAAAAAGAAAGCACTATGAAAATAGTGCTTTCTGTTGTTTTACAGTTTTATAACCTTAGCTCCTTAGAACCTCAGCAACTCAGAACCTTTAAAGATTCCATCCCCCGCCAAGGGCTTTGTACAATTGTACCATTGAGCTCAATTGTCTTTCAGATAACTGGGCAAGACTTAACTGAGCCTGAAATAAGTTACTTTCGACATCTAAAACTTCCAGATAAGAAACATAACCGCTGTCATATCTTTCATAGGAGAGCTTGTAATTTATTAAAGCTGCTTTAACCTGTCTGTTGCGTGCTTCCCATTCGTCTTTATACGTTTTGATGTTTTGAATGGATTGTTCGACTTCTGTAACGGCTGAGATATAGGTCTTTTGATAGGCAAATTTGAGTTCTTCAGCCTGTTGTCTGTATATTTCCACTCTTCGTTTATTTTTCCCAAAAGCAAATATAGGACCCGCGATGCCTGCAGAGGCATTTTGCGAATAAGAACTGCCTAAAAACAGGTTGCCTAAATCAGCACTGGCAAATCCTGCAATTGCTGCGAGATTAAGAGAAGGAAAACGCATGGCTTGAGCTGTTCCGATTCTTTCGTTTGAAGCTTTGTATTTTAACTCTGCCGCTTTTACATCTGGTCTGTTTTCCAGCAAAGAAGACGGGATCGACAACGGTATCTCGCTTACGATTCGCAGTTCGGTATTAGATTTTCCTCTGGGAATTTGTGAAGGAAGCTGGCCGGTAAGTAGAGAAATAATATTTTCCTGAACAGTTATTTGTCTCTTAATGTTTGGAATAGTAGCTTCGGCAATAGCAACCTGCTGTTCTATTTGTACTTTGTCGACCTCAGAGATATAGCCGCTTTTAAATCTTTGATTGATGATTTCATAATACTTTTCTCTGGTAGAAAGGGTTTGCTGTGCGATTTCTAATTGATCATCAAAATTGCGCATCTGAAAATAAGCGGTAGCAATATTACTCACAATATTTGAAAGTACCACCTTGCGTGCTTCTTCGGTCGCAAGGAGTTCATTTTGTACGGCATTGTTTTCATGACGGTACCTTCCCCAAAAATCAATTTCCCAGGACATGCTTGCGCCAACATTCGATGGCGTCAGGTTTTTCTCATTACTGTTTATGGTTGCTCCGTATTGAAAGGAAGGCAATAAGTTTGTTTTAGAGTACCCTAATTCAGCTCTAAGCTGATCAATTCTGGTGACCGCAATTTTTAAATCATAATTGTTTTGAAGCCCTTTTGTAATCAGACCTTTTAAAACATCATCATTAAATATGTCAAACCATTTTAAATTGGTGACTGAAGCGAGGCTGTCTAAATTTCGTTCGTTTTGATAAGAATCAGATTTTTGCTGTTCAGGTTTTGTATACTTCGGTCCCACCATACAGCCCATAGGTAATAGCGAAAGTGCAAGTATAACTACGATTATTTTATATTTCTTAATCATCATGGCCTGTAGTATTTGAGTCCTTATTATTTTCTGCTGCTGCGACCGTATCTTCTTTTTTCTTTCCAATGTTTTCAATCATGACAAATAAGCCGGGTACAATTAATACACCCAGAACGGTGGCGATTAACATACCGCTAAACACGGCCATTCCCATTACAATACGAGCCTGAGAACCGGCACCTGTAGCCGTTAGTAATGGAACAACGCCAAGAATAAAGGCAAAAGCGGTCATTAAAATTGGTCGGAAACGAAGTTTCGCTGCGACCATAGCCGATTCATATAGCGGTTTTCCTTTTTCATATTCTTCTTTGGCAAACTCCACAATAAGAATCGCATTCTTGGCGACCAATCCAATCAACAATACTAATCCAATTTGGGCAAAAACGTTGTTAACATAAGCATCGCTTCCTATTCTGGCGAGAAGCAGTCCCAAAAAGGCTCCAAAAACAGCGAACGGCGCACCCAGTAAAACACTAAAGGGTAATTTCCAACTTTCGTACTGTGCGGCCAGAATTAAAAACACAAACACCAATGCCATTATAAACACGGAACTTCCACCTGGTGAATGTTTTTCCTGATAGGAAAGATTGATGTAATCGTAACCCATATCCGCAGGCAGCGTTTGTTTTGCGACTTCTTCTAAAGCTTCCAGAGCCTGAGCACTACTGTAACCATCGCTGGGGCTTCCCCCAATTTCAGCCGACCTGAAAAGGTTCAAACGATTGGTAAAATCCGGACCCATAACTTTTGTTGCGGTTACCAAGGTGGATATTGGAAGCATGTCGCCATCATTATTTTTTATATAAATTAGATTTAAGTCTTCGGGTTTTACTCTGTTAACGGCTTCACCTTGTATGAAAACTTTATACTGACGGCCAAAACGGTTAAAGTCATTCACATAACTTCCTCCTAGAAAGGCTCCTAATGCTTCGGTAACTTTCGAGACGGGTACGCCCAGTTTCATGGCTTTGTCGTTATCGATATCAAGTTTGATTTGTGGGGAACCAGCATTAAAGGTGGTGTAAATTCGTTTTATTTCAGGGCGCTTCTGAGCTGCAGCTATAAAAGCCTGAGTTTGCTCTGCCAAATACTGTGGCGTATTTCCACCTCTGTCCTGTAACATTAAACTAAAACCTGCAGAGGCACCCAGACCTTGAATTGCAGGGGGGCCAAATCCAAATACAGAAGCTGTAGTGATTTCAGTTGCAAATTTTTTGTTTAAACGGTCTACAAATTGTTTAGAGGTTTCATCTCTGTCTTCCCAAGGTTTTAAGGAGATAAAGATAAATGCACTATTAGACTGGTACGAATTGGTAAGCATACTAAAACCATTTATGGTCGTATAGGACAATATGGATTTTTCTTCTTTTAAAAAGCGGTCTACTTTTCGGGATACTTCATCTGTACGCTGTAAGGAAGAGGCAGGCGGTAAAGACATATTGACTAATACGTAGCCCTGATCTTCTTCAGGTATAAATCCTAATGGAATTTTTTTGCCTAATAATACAACAGCAGCAAGAATGACGGCTAGTAATACAACAATTCGCATTGATTTTTTGGCAAAGAAAGTGGCTCCTTTAATGTATTTTCCGGTAACCTTTTCGAAAATCCGATTAAATCCCGCGAAAAATTTGGCTAACCACCCGGTTTGCTCTTCGATTGGTTTTGTCGGTTTTAGCAACATGGCGCATAAGGCCGGACTTAAAGATAATGCACTAAAGGCGGAGAATGCAACTGATACCGCAATAGTTATGGCGAACTGCTGATAAAAACGACCTGTAATTCCCGGAGTCATTGCGACAGGTACAAAAACGGCAATCAAGATCAGGGCAATGGCAATTACAGGACCGGATACTTCGCGCATCGCCTGAATCGTGGCTTCCCGGGGACTTTTGCCTTTCTCGATATGATGAATTACAGCTTCTACCACAACTATGGCATCATCGACTACGATACCAATAGCTAACACTAATCCTAAGAGTGAAAGTGTGTTTATTGAAAATCCTAATAACGGGAAAACGGCAATTGTTCCAATTAATGAAACCGGAACGGTTATTAAAGGGATTAATGTGGCGCGCCAGTTTTGTAGAAAAATAAACACAACCAGAATAACCAGAATAACTGCTTCAAAGAGCGTATGGACAATATCTTCAACTCCGGCAGTAATAGCAAGGGTTGTATCCAGTGATTCCTGATATTCAATGTCTTTTGGGAATTTTTGAGACAGCTCTTTCATAGCATTTTTGGCTAGTTTTGCCACTTCAAGCGCATTACTGCCGGGCATTTGGTAAACAGCCATTACGGCACTTGGAGAACTGTTGCGACGTGCAGAGGAACTGTAATTTTCGGTTCCTAACTCAATTCTGGAAATGTCACTTAGTAAAACCTGTGCGCCATCTTTTTTACTTCGCACAACGATTTCTCCAAATTGCTTTTCGGTTACTAAACGATCCTGAAGTGTAACGCCATAGGTAAATTCGGTACCCGGTGGTGCGGGTTCAGCTCCAAACTTCCCTCCGGGACTAATCATGTTTTGGGCGTTTAAAGCATTTTTTACATCATCGACAGTAACACCCAGTTTGCTCATGACATCGGCCTTTAACCAAATACGCATCGAATAGTCACTTCCTCCAAAAAGAGAAACCTCACCAACACCCTTTATACGGGCCAATTGATCTACGATATTGATACTGGCATAATTGTTTAAAAACTTAGCATCATATTTTGGATTGTTTGACGTGACTGTAAATAGCATCATCGGAAATGATAAGGACTTTTTTACTACTACACCTTGCTGTTTTACACTTTGGGGCATAAAAGGAGATGATTGATTTTGCCTGTTTTGAGTAAGCATGTTAGCATTATCCAAATTGGTTCCCACATCAAAAGTTACTTCAATAGTACAAGCACCGTCAGAGGTATTGGTAGATTTCATGTACAGCATATTTTCTACACCATTTACTTTTTGTTCAATGGGCGTAGCAACGGCCTGTTCGACATTTAGCGCATTGGCACCTGTAAAACTGGTATTGATTTTAACAACAGGCGGGTTGATGTCCGGGTATTGTGAAATAGGCGTTTTTTGTAATGCCAATAATCCAAGTATCACAATAATAATACTGATTACAATAGCAACGATTGGTCTTCGAACGAAAAATTCTCCCATAATACAAGGTGTAAAAGTTATTTAGTTGCTGCAGTTTCAGTCTGACCCAATTGCCATTGAATTACTTTTGGCGTAATAACACTTCCATTTTTTAATAATGAAGTACCTCCCATGGCTATTTTGTCTCCGGGTTTTAAGCCATCTTCAATAACGTAACCATCTTTTACAGCTGGACCGGGTTTTACAATTTGCATATTAACCTTATTGTCTTTTCCTAATACATAAACCTGAAAAATACCCTGTACTTCAATAACAGCACGTTGCGGAATAACGATCGCATCTTTACGAACGTCCGTAAGCAGTGCAATTTTTACATATTGTCCCGGGCGTAACAATTTGTCCGGATTTGCGAATGCAGCTTCAAATGTTATAGCTCCGGTAGAAGGATCAATCTGTCTGTCGGCAAAGCTGACTTTACCGGTTTCGGGATAAACAGAACCGTCAGATAATTTTAGCGAAACTGTTGCACCAGAACCTTTTAAAGGAGAATTGGGTTTGTTGAATTCTCTGAATAGACGTAGAAATTCCTGTTCACTCATTGTAAATCGAACTCTTACATCACCCAAATCAGAGATTGTATTCAGAACAGACGCCGCGCCAGGTCTCACATAATCACCAACTCTTACTTTTGATATTCCGATTAAACCTGAAATGGGTGCTTCAATTCGGCAATAACCCAGTTCAATTTTCGAATTTTCTAAGGAGGCCTGCGATGCTTTAATTTGAGCCTGAGAAGCATTGTATGCTGATTTAGCCGAAATTAATTCTCTCTGACTAACGGCATTTATCTTGGCTAGGGGGGCGATCATATCTAAGTCTGCTTTGGTCTTTGCCAAACGTGCCTGTGATTCTGCCAGTGTTCCTTCGGCTTGGTCTCTTTTTGCTTTATAGGGTAGTGGATCTATGGTATACAGCAGTTGTCCTTTGGTAACAAAGCCCCCTTCTTTAAAATTTAAACTTATAATAATGCCATCAACACGCGGATTTATTTGAATATCGGACTGACCGTAAGTTTGTCCCGTATATTCAGATTCTACGTTTACATCCTGATTTAAAACAGTAAGAACTGAAATTTCAAGTGGTTTGGGCGCTGGAGGAGTTTCTTTTTTACAGGCTGAAAGAAAGAAAAGGAGTAGGATTGCTGAAGGGTAAATTTTGTTCATTTTTAATTTATATTAAGATGTATTAATATTCAACTAACTAGAAACCAATTAAGTCCAAAGCTAAGTTAACATTTTTTTAGCAAAAATGTAGAAAAAGAGCCTTTCATTTTTATTACGGATGTATTTATTGTAATATCCTTTTAAAGCTGTTTTAGGATAAATTATAAATTGCAATCTTCTATAAATTTGGGACTTTTTTTTCACCAGGAAAAATGAGATGAAATGTTAATAGCATTTTTAATCTGAAAATAAATCTTATTTTTGCAGCAGATTTTAAAAATCACACATAATTCTTAACTTAAAACTGTTTATAGCATGCAACTGTATAACACTTTGAGCGCAGAAGAAAGAGCTATCTTAATCGATGATGCCGGTAAACAACGACTAACGTTGTCTTTCTATGCGTATGCCAAAATTGAAGATCCCAAAAAATTTCGCGACGATTTATTTATTGCCTGGAACAAGCTTGATGCTTTAGGCCGAATCTATGTTGCTAACGAAGGTATTAATGCTCAAATGAGTATTCCTGCCGAAAATTTGGAGGCTTTTAGAGAAACTTTGAATGTCTACGACTTTATGAAAGGCATACGATTGAATGAAGCTGTAGAACATGACGATCATTCCTTTTTAAAATTAACGATTAAAGTTCGTCATAAAATTGTCGCTGATGGTCTAAACGACGAAACTTTTGATGTAACCGATATAGGGGTTCACTTAAAAGCCAAAGAGTTCAACGAGATTTTAGAGGATCCAAATACGATTGTAGTCGATTTTAGAAATCACTACGAAAGTGAAGTAGGGCACTTTAAAAATGCTATTACTCCTGATGTTGAAACTTTTAGAGAGAGTTTACCTATCATCAATGAACAGCTTCAAAATCATAAAGAAGATAAAAACCTTGTCATGTATTGTACCGGAGGAATCCGATGTGAGAAAGCAAGTGCATATTTCAAACATCAGGGTTTCAAAAATGTTTTTCAATTAGAAGGTGGTATCATCAATTACGCCAAACAAATTGAGGAAGAAGGCCTGGAAAGCAAATTCATCGGAAAAAACTTTGTATTTGATAATCGTTTAGGTGAAAGAATTACAGAAGATATCATTTCGCAATGTCACCAATGCGGAAAGCCTTGTGACAATCACACCAATTGCGAGAATGATGGCTGTCATTTATTATTTATTCAGTGTGATGAATGTAAAACGGCAATGGAAAACTGTTGTTCTACAGAATGTTTAGAAATTATCCACATGCCTTTGGTAGATCAGGTTCGATTGAGAACCGGAAAACAAGTTGGAAACAAAGTTTTCAGAAAAGGAAAATCGGAAAATTTGAAATTCAAACATTCAGGTGATTTACCCAATACGGCTTTGGCTGCAGCAGAAAAACCTGTTGATATTCGTCAGAAAGTAAAAGTAAAAAAAGTACTTCTTGGAAAAGCAGAGCATTATTATGTAAAAGCACAAGTGGCACAGTTTACGATTGAAAACCAAGAGCTAAATGCCGGTGATAAAATTTTAATTTCGGGGCCAACGACTGGTAATCAGGAAATGGTTTTAGAAAAACTGATCGTTGACGGAGCCGAAACTTCAACGGCTAAAATTGGTGATAAGGTTACTTTTGAGGTACCTTTCCGTATTCGTTTGTCAGATAAATTGTATAAAATTGTAAATTAGCGAAATTTTAAGCTAATTTACATTATGTCACAATCTTTTACCAAATTATGGGTTCATGCAATTTGGGCAACCAAGAATCGACAGGAACTAATTTGATTTTTCTATTCAGAAAACATTGTATGATTTCATTTGGCAAGAGCTGATTGAACTCGGGTGTCCAGTTAGAATCATCAATGGAATGCCAGATCATGTGCATGTCTTATTTTTACAAAATCCACAAAAAACTGTTTCAGATATTGTAAAGCAAATTAAAGGAAGTTCTTCTCATTTTATGAATAGAGGAGAATTTATCCTTGAAAAATTTGCGTGGCAAACTGGCTTTGCGGCTTTCTCTGTTAGCGAATCCCAGTTAGATGCAGTTTATAATTATATTAAAAATCAAAAGCAACATCATCTTAAGAAAAACGGACAAGATGAATTCGATGATTTTGTAAAATTGCATGGATTGGGGGATCAATGATTCTTATCAATACGTTCCCCGTGGTTTCAACCACGGGCTATATTTAAAAATCATTGAAAGAAAACATAGCCTGCGGTTTCAACCGCAGGAACACAACGAGTATCCACAACGATCGTCTGTTTTACAAGTTTTAGTCTTTCGCTGTTGTTGAAGATGTTCATCGCTACGTTTCCCGTGGTTGAAACCACGGGTTATATTTGAAAAACATCCATATAGAAAAACATAGCCTGCGGTTTCAACCGCAGGAACGCAGCGAGTATCCATAGCGCATATATGTTTTACAAGATTGAATCAAAAACGTTTCCCACGGTTGAAACCGTGGACTATTTTTGATAAAGATTGCGCAACGGTTTATAAATAATTTTTAAAATATAGACTATGATAAAAATCATAGAAATCTAATCTATACCCACATTATTTTTGCCAATTGTTAGACGAGTAGATTCGGAAAACATATCATTGGAATAATAAAATCAAAAATGACTATTACAAATAAAATCGAACTCATGTCTCCTGCCGGAGATTTTGATTCGCTTCAGGCTGCTTTAGATAATGGTTGTGATTCTGTCTATTTTGGTGTTGAACAGCTTAATATGCGTGCACGTTCAACGGTGAATTTTACGATTGAAGATTTAAGAGAAATTGCGAACCGATGTGAATCTAAAAACGTTCGAAGTTACCTTACATTAAATACAATTATTTACGATCATGATTTATCAGTTGTTAAAACATTACTGAATAAGGCAAAAGAGGCCAATATTACTGCGGTGATTGCTTCTGATCAGGCTGTAATTGCAATGGCCCGATCAATTGGAATGGAAATTCATATTTCGACACAGTTGAATATAACCAACATCGAAACCATAAAGTTTTATAGTTTATTCGCAGATACAATGGTTTTAAGCCGTGAATTGAGCCTACGCCAGGTAAAGAATATTACGGCTCAGATTGAGAAGGAGCAGATAAAAGGTCCAAACGGAAATTTGGTCGAAATCGAAATTTTCGGCCATGGTGCTTTGTGCATGGCGGTTTCCGGTAAATGTTATCTGAGTTTGCATTCGCATAACTCGTCTGCTAATCGTGGGGCCTGCAAACAAAACTGCAGAAAAAAATATACTGTTATCGATCAGGAAACTGGTTTTGAAATCGAATTGGATAACGAATACATGATGTCGCCTAAAGATTTATGTACGATTGATTTCTTAGATCAGGTTATCGATTCGGGAATTCAGGTTTTAAAAATTGAAGGCCGGGGCCGTGCGCCAGAGTATGTGGCAACTGTGATTAAAACGTATCGCGAAGCTATTGATGCGTATTATGATGGTACTTTTTCAAAAGAAAAAATAGCAGTTTGGATGCAGACATTAGAAACCGTTTACAATCGCGGATTTTGGTCAGGGTATTATCTGGGTCAGGAATTGGGAGAATGGAGCGATATTCCGGGATCTGCAGCAACACAAAAGAAGGTTTATGTTGGAAAAGGGACACACTATTTTCCGAAAGCCAATGTAGGGCAATTCAAAATTGAGGCTTACGATATTAAAATAGGAGATAAAATTCTGGTAACGGGACCAAGTACGGGTGCGCAGGAAATGATTATTGACGAAATGTTTGTAAATGATCTTGAAGCCGAAAAAGCAACAAAAGGGGATGATTGTACTTTTAAATTGCCATTCAGAATCAGAATGTCTGATAAACTATATAAAATCGTTGAGGCATAATGGTGATTGTTACTTTACAAAGAGATAAGTGCATTGGCTGTAATTATTGTGTTGAGATGGATCCTATCCATTTTCAGATGTCAAAGAAAGACGGAAAATCAGTTTTGATTCATTCCGTAAATGCAAAAGGATTTTTTACTTTAAAATCTCCAAATCATACGATTGCAGAAAGTTGTGAATTGGCGGCTAAGGTTTGTCCGGTGAAAATTATAACGGTTAAGGAGACTTAGGCCATTATTTTTTTATTATAGTAAAACCCTATTTTGTGTAATACACAAAATAGGGTTTTTAAATTAGGATTAAATGTGTTTCTCACTTAACACATAAGAGATATCAATCTAACAAGTTTTCCAGATTTGTATATTCTTCAATAGCATGTTGCTGTTGTGATTTTCTTTTTTTAGTTGAAAATAAAGTATGACCAACAACCCAATCAGGAATTAAGCTTAAAAATTTAACGCGATAACCAATATCTAAATAGTGATGAACGATAGTTTTGTTTTCAGAGATGTTTTCTAAAGCTATTGTAAGATAGACAGGGTAGAAGTAGAGGGCTTTCATTTTTACCAGCTTATTTTCGGTTACTTCTGTTATACGCCATTTATACTTTACTGTTGTTCCTTCAACAATTTCTTTGAAATAAAGAATACTTCCCAGTTCTTGTTCTGTTCTTTTAATTACTTCAAAGTCCTTATGCGCTGGATGCCATTGGGAATACTTTTCCTTGTCAAGGGTAAGAAGGAATTTATAGATGAGAGCTGTATTCTTTTTTACCTCTATGTTTGTTAGCAGCTGAATCATTAGACATTTTTTTAGTTTGAAAGTTAAATGATTTTACTTTTGAAGTTTTTTTGTCTTTTAATCTTTTTTACCGAATAAATTTTTGACGAAGGTATTAATATTTTTTTGTAGGAAAAAGAACGATTTGGTTGTTATGGAATAGAATTGTAAGGAAATGTCTTTTGAAAAAATAGAAAGAGAATTAGATAGGGTGAATTTATAGGGTTAAAAAAAGTCTTTTTTATTAAAAACGAGACATTTGTTCATTTAACATCCCTTTAGTTTTAATCGTTAAAAAGCAAACTAAAAAAAATACTATCTTTACCGATCAAACGTTTATGAACTTAAGTCGCGTTTTTGCGACACTACATATATAATTATGGCATGTACAAGTTGTTCAACCTCAGATGGTGGTGCACCAAAAGGTTGTAAAAATAATGGGACTTGCGGCACCGATAGCTGCAATAAATTGACGGTTTTTGACTGGCTCGCAAACATGAGTCCGTCCAATGGAGAGGCGATTTTTGATTGTGTTGAGGTTCGTTTTAAAAACGGGCGTAAAGAATTTTTTAGAAATTCAGAAAAATTAACTTTAAGTATTGGTGACATAGTAGCAACTGTTGCTTCACCGGGACATGATATTGGAATTGTGACTTTGACAGGCGAATTGGTAAAAATTCAAATGAAGAAAAAAGGAGTAAATCCTGAGAGTAATGAAGTTCCTAAAATTTACAGAAAAGCTTCTCAAAAAGATATTGATATCTGGTCTGTAGCGCGTGACCGTGAAGAACCAATGAAAGTTCGTGCCCGTGAATTGGCGATTCAGCATAAGCTGGAAATGAAAATTTCGGATATTGAATTTCAGGGAGACGGATCAAAAGCTACATTTTATTACACGGCAAATGACAGGGTCGATTTTAGACTTCTGATTAAAGATTTTGCCAAAGAATTTAGTACCAGAGTCGAGATGAAACAAGTAGGTTTTCGTCAGGAAGCAGCTCGTTTGGGTGGAATTGGTTCTTGCGGACGTGAACTTTGCTGTTCAACCTGGCTAACTGATTTTAGAAGTGTAAATACATCAGCGGCACGTTACCAACAGCTTTCACTGAATCCTCAGAAGCTGGCAGGACAATGCGGGAAATTAAAGTGTTGTTTGAATTATGAGTTAGATACGTATATGGATGCGCTGAAAGATTTCCCGGATTACGACACTAAATTAGTGACTGAAAAAGGAGATGCTATTTGCCAGAAACAAGATATTTTTAAAGGATTAATGTGGTTTGCTTACACCAATAATTTCGCAAACTGGCATGTTTTAAAAATCGATCAGGTAAAAGAAATTATTGCCGAGAACAAACAAAAAAACAAAGTGTCTTCATTGGAAGATTTTGCTATTGAAGTGACTTCAGAACCTGAAAAAGACTTTAATAACGCAATGGGGCAGGAGAGTCTAACCCGTTTCGATCAGCCAAAAAGAAAGAAAAAGCCAAGTCGTAAACGCAAACCAAATGCTGAAAATGCAGTTGTGGCTGCTCCAAACAAGCCGCATCAAGCAAATAACAACACAAACAAGCCGGCTGGTGGTAATCCGAATAAATCGAATAAACCACAAAACAAGCAAAATCAATCGAACAAACCCAATAATTCGAATGATAAGAAACCAGCTGAGCCAAGAAAACCTATAATTATTACTAAAAATGAGAATAAAAAGTAGCGGGATTCTTCTTTTGGCAGCAATACTACTTTTTTCCTGCGATAAAAAAAGAGTATTTGATGAATACAAATCTGTTGGAAGTGCGTGGCACAAAGACAGCATTGTAACATTCGATTTGCCGGTTTTAGATTCTACCAAAAAATACAATTTGTTTGTAAATTTGAGAGACAATAACAACTATCCGTTCAATAATTTGTTTCTGATTGTGGCTATTGAAACACCAAGCGGTTTCACCAAAGTAGATACTTTAGAGTACCAAATGGCAAATCCGGACGGTACCTTGTTAGGAAATGGTTTTACTGACATTAAAGAAAGTAAACTGTTTTACAAAGAAGACGTAAAGTTTAAAGGAAAATACAAAGTACATATCAAACAGGCCGTGAGAGAATCAGGTAAAATCCCTGGTGTTCAGGCTTTAGAAGGTATTACAGACGTTGGTTTTAGAATAGAACAAAAAGATTAGAAAAATAGTTATGGCTGCTAAGAAAAACAATCAATCCAATAGCGTTAAAGATATTAATTACTACAAAAAGAAGTTCTGGAGAATTTTTGCCTATAGTTTATTAGGAGTTCTTGCCTTCTTTTTATTTGCCTCATGGGGCTTATTTGGTTCAATGCCTTCTTTTGAAGATCTGGAAAATCCGGATTCGAATTTAGCTACCGAAATCATTTCGTCTGACGGAGTGGTTATTGGTAAATATTTCAAAACCAATAGATCTCAGCTTAAATACTCAGATTTGCCAAAAAGTCTTGTAGAAGCTTTGGTTGCCACCGAAGATGCTCGTTTTTATGAGCATTCAGGAATTGACGGACGTGGAACTTTAAGAGCCGTTTTTAGTTTAGGAACTAATGGTGGAGCGAGTACATTAACACAGCAGCTGGCCAAGCAGTTATTTCATGGAGAGGGGTCTAAATTTCTTCCGTTTAGAATTGTACAAAAAATAAAAGAGTGGATTATCGCCATTCGTCTGGAACGACAATATACCAAAAATGAAATTTTGGCAATGTATTGTAATGTGTATGACTTCGGAAATTATTCTGTTGGAGTAAGTTCGGCAGCACAAACCTATTTCTCAAAAGATCCAAAAGATTTAACGATGGACGAATCTGCTATTTTAGTCGGAATGTTCAAAAACTCAGGATTATACAATCCGGTTCGTAATCCGGAAGGTGTGAAAAATCGTCGTAACGTAGTGCTTTCTCAAATGGAAAAAGCAAAAATGATTACAACTGCAGAGAAATTGAGATTACAAGCTCTTCCAATTGCTTTAAAATTTAAATTGGAAAGTCACCGTGAAGGAACTGCTACTTATTTCAGAGAATACCTTCGTGATTACATGAAAAAATGGGTTGCAGAGAATAAAAAACCGGACGGTTCGGATTATGACATCTACAAAGACGGTTTGAAAATTTATACCACCATCGATTCAAGAATGCAGCTGCATGCTGAGGAAGCTGTTTCTGAGCACATGAAAAATCTGCAACAGCAATTTTTTATTGAAATGAAAACCAATAAAAATGCGCCGTTTGTAAACATTACACAAGCAGAAACAGATCGAATCATGATGCAGGCGATGAAAAATTCAACACGCTGGGCGCTCATGAAAGAGATGGATAAAAGCGAAGAGGACATTATTGCTTCATTTAAAGTAAAAACAAAAATGCGTGTGTTTACCTGGAAAGGAGAACGTGATACCGTGATGACACCACTTGATTCTATTCGTTACTTCAAACACTTCCTGCAATCTGGTTTAATGGCGATGGAGCCTCAAACCGGAAACATTAAAGCATGGGTGGGTGGAATTAATTATAAATATTTCCAGTACGATCACGTTGGGCAGGGAGCGAGACAGGTAGGATCTACCTTTAAACCTTTTGTTTATGCAACGGCTATAGAGCAATTGAATATGTCTCCATGTGATTCTATTCTTGACGGACCTTTTATGATTCACAAAGGGCGTCATAATGTTACCGCTGACTGGGAACCGAGAAACTCTGATAACAGATACCGCGGAATGGTAACCTTGAAACAAGGTCTGGCCAATTCGATCAATACAGTATCTGCTAAATTGATTGACAGAACAGGACCTGAAGCTGTAGTAGAACTAACACATAAGTTAGGGGTTAAAACTGAAATCCCTGCTCAGCCATCTATCGCACTTGGTGCTGTAGACATTACAGTAGAAGATATGGTTGCTGCGTATAGTACATTCGCTAATCAGGGAGTATATGTAAAACCACAATTTTTAAGCCGTATTGAAAACAAAAGCGGAGAGGTGATCTATGAGCCAATTCCGGAATCACATGACGTTTTAAATAAAGATATTGCCTTTGCAGTAATCAAATTATTGGAGGGAGTTACTGAAACCGGCTCAGGTGCACGTTTGCGTACACAGGGAGGTGGAAGTGGCGATAACCGTTGGACAGGATATCCATACATGTTCAAAAATCCAATTGCAGGTAAAACAGGAACAACTCAAAATCAGTCTGATGGTTGGTTTATGGGTATGGTTCCGAACCTTGTAACCGGAGTTTGGGTAGGTTGTGAAGATCGTTCGGCACGTTTCAAAAGTTTGACTTACGGACAAGGAGCAACGGCAGCACTGCCAATATGGGGTTACTTTATGAAACTTTGTTATGCAGACGAAGGACTTCAGATTTCCAAATCAGAATTTGAACGTCCGGCCAATCTTTCTATAAAAGTAGATTGCTATAGTCGACCTGCAGTAGTAAAAGACACTACACAAACAGAACAAAATACAGACGAATTCGAATTGTAACTTTGGTTCTTTTTAAAATAATAAATCCTTTTGTATTCTTCTAAACCAGGAAGAATACAAAAGGATTTTTCTGTTCATAGAATGTAATTGACGTCAAAGACATCCGGTGGTGAGAGAGATTAATAATATAATCTTAGATTTTTGTGTGAAACAGAAGGTTGTTTTTCAGTTGGTAAAATCAATCATTTTATTTTTTACGAAATCGTTATAATTTAATCTAAAAATCTTATTTTTATCAAAAATATACAGTAATAAAGACAGTTTGTTATGATTACAAAAAAAGTAAATAACGTTCACGATGCTATCAAGGGAATTGAAAGCGGAATGACCATTATGTTTGGCGGTTTCGGTTTATGCGGAATTCCTGAGAATACAATTGCAGCCCTGGTAAATACTTCAATTTCAGATTTAACCTGTATTTCTAATAATGCGGGAGTTGATGATTTTGGTTTGGGATTGCTTTTGCAAAAAAAGCAAGTTAAAAAGATGATCTCTTCTTATGTGGGAGAAAACGCTGAGTTTGAGCGTCAGATGCTTTCAGGAGAATTGGAAGTTGAATTGACGCCACAGGGAACTTTAGCCGAGCGCTGTCGTGCCGCACAAGCCGGAATCCCAGCTTTCTTTACACCAGCAGGTTACGGAACTGAAGTTGCCGAAGGTAAAGAAGTTCGTGAATTTAATGGAAAAATGCATATCATGGAGCAGGCTTTTAAAGCAGAGTTCGCCATTGTAAAAGCCTGGAAAGGTGACGAGGCCGGAAATCTGATTTTTAAAGGAACAGCGAGAAATTTTAATGCATGTATGGCAGGAGCCGGTAAAATAACCATTGCCGAAGTCGAAGAATTAGTTCCGGTTGGAACATTAGATCCAAACCAGATCCACATTCCGGGAATTATGGTACAGCGCATCTTTCAGGGAGAAAAATTTGAAAAGAGAATCGAGCAACGCACTGTTAGAAATAGATAATTAGAAAATGAGGCAATTAGATAATTAATTTGGACTACGCGTAGTTTGACATTATCTAATTATCTAATTTCCAAATTGACACATTCAAAAAAATGACCAAAGCTTTTTGTATCCTTCTGTTGTCTTTCTTGTCGTTTCAGACTTTTGCACAGACGACAACTGAGTTGCGCGAGAAATTACGCCAGATTGTTGCAGATAAGCATGCTACAGTGGGAATTGCTATCAAAAGCATTGAAGATAAAGACACTTTGAGCATAAATGGAAACATAAAAGTTCCCATGATGAGTGTGTTTAAATTTCATATTGCTTTGGCTGTTTTAAGTAAAGTAGATGAAGGCAAGCTCTCATTAACTCAGGAAATTTTCATTAAAAAAGAAGATTTACACCCGGATACCTGGAGTCCGATGAGGGAAGATTTTCCCGATGGAAACAGGAGTTTAACGCTGGATAAATTGTTGCGGTATACGGTTTCGCATAGCGATAATAACGGATGTGACATTCTGATTGATTTATTGGGTGGAACAAAGACAGTACAAAAATTCATAAACAAGCAGGGGATTAAAGATTTTGTTGTTAAAGTTAATGAGGAGCAAATGAAAACTTGGGAGAATCTTTATCTGAATACTACAACCCCATGGGGAACAACAGTATTACTTGAAAAATTCTTTAAAGGTGAAATTCTAAAGGAAGCCACAACAAAGTATTTGTATCAGATCATGGTCGAAACTTCGAGAGGACTGACTTGGATGAAAGCTGGACTACCAGAAAATACAGAGTTGGCGCACAGAACTGGAATGTCCGGGACCAACGATGCTAATTTACGGGTTGCAATGAACGATGTAGGGATCGTTAAACTTCCGAATGGGAAACATTTTGTTCTATCGGTTTATTTAACGAACATTACAGAATCTCAGGAAAATACAGAAAAAATTATTGCAGACATTGCAAAAGTAACCTGGGATTATTTTATAAATAAAAAATAGATAATTGAGATAATGAGACAATTAGATAATTATTGGATTGCGTAAAGAATAACATTATCTAATTTTCACATTAACTAATTAAGTAATTGACACATTCAAAAATATGTTAACAAAAGAAGATATTGCAAGACGTATTGCAAAAGAAGTAAAAGACAGGTATTTTGTGAACCTTGGAATTGGGATTCCAACTCTTGTTGCAAATTATGTGAGAGAAGATATTGCAGTGGAATTTCAAAGTGAAAACGGTGTCCTTGGAATGGGGCCATTTCCCTTTGCCGGAGAAGAAGACGCTGATATCATCAATGCCGGAAAACAAACCATTACAACACTTCCAGGAGCCAGTTTCTTTGATTCGGCTTTTAGTTTTGGAATGATCCGAAGCCAAAAAGTAGATTTGACTATTTTGGGCGCGATGGAGGTTTCTGAAAATGGAGATATCGCAAATTGGAAAATTCCCGGAAAAATGGTGAAAGGAATGGGTGGTGCAATGGATCTGGTTGCTTCTGCCGAAAACATCATCGTTGCCATGATGCATGTAAACAAAGCGGGGGAGTCGAAGATTCTAAAAAAATGTACTTTGCCTTTAACAGGCGTAGGCTGCGTTAAAAAAGTAGTAACCGAGCTTGCAGTTCTGGAAGTAACCAAAAATGGTTTTAAGCTCTTAGAAAGAGCGCCAGGTGTTTCTGTCGAACATATCATTGCATCAACGGAAGCTGATCTGATCATTGAAGGAGAAATTCCGGAGATGGATATAAGATAATTCTGTAATTAAGATAAAATCGCATGAAGGCTAGCTTTTAAAAGGGCTAGCCTTTTTTGTAGGAATAATTTAAGAATGGAGCAGGAGGTTTGTTTTTTGCGCAAAGCCTTGTGTTTCCTGACTTTTGTTGTGTAATGTATTATAAATCAATAGAATAATTATTTTTTACGGCTATTTTTTGTGAAATAATCACAGTTTGTTAAATAAAAGTGAATTTAAGGTAAAAAGTGTTGCATTTGATCGATTAAAGGCAAATTTCATCGATTATCTAACTTAAATAAAATACTTTTATCTTAAAATAAAGTATTTACTTACGTTTAATATTTTATTTGTAATCATTTAACCAAACTAAATACCACATTATTATGAACAAAAAATTACCAGGAATTATGGCGTCAGCCGTTGTTATTCTTACATTTTCAGTATCGGGATTTGCCCAAAATACAGACAAACGGGTAAGTCAGAAAAGTGTATCGGAAAATGGACAACCTAGCTTAATCACTTTTAGTGATAAATCTACGTACAAGGGAACAGATTACAATACTGTTTTTAGAGAGCAATTGGGGCTAAAAGACAATCAGTCTTTTTCGAAAGTTAGAGTAGAGTCTGACAGAGAGGGTTTTACACACGAAAAGTTCCAGTTGTACGAACAAGGTGTTAAAGTTGAATTTGCCAACTACACCTTACATTCAAAAGATGGAAAATTAGTTTCGATGAACGGAGAATTTTATGCTCTTGAAAATGTAAAAACAACCCCAAAATTATCCAGTAAAGCTGCTTTTGATAGAGCGATTGCCTACACAGGAGCAAAGCAATATTTATGGGAGACCCCGGCAGATGCTGCAGCAATGAACTATGAAAAGCCAAAAGGCGAGTTGGTTTTATTGCCGGCAATGGAAGATCAGGGTGAAAACCGAAAATCAGATAAAGTGAGATTGGCCTATAAATTTGATATTTATGCCACCAATCCGGTAAGCCGTGGTGATCTTTACATCGATGCTGAAACCGGAAAAGTCTTGTTTTTTAATGCTACCATAAAACATCTTGGCGAATACAGCCACGGGAGTAAAGTAAAAGCCGCTAAAGCAAAAGCAATCAGTCAAAATGAAGAGGCTAACGTCAAAAAAGCTTTTGTTGCCGCAAATGCAGCGACACGTTATAGCGGAACACAGGTGATACAAACCACTTTAAGCGGGGCATCTTATATACTTGCCGATGCAACAAGAGGTTTAGGAATAAACACTTACAACATGAAAAAAGGAACCAGTTATACTGCTGCTGTAAATTTTACAGACGTTGATAACAACTGGACAGCTGCCGAGTTTAACAATACCAATAAAGACAATGGTGCATTGGATGCACATTGGGGAGCTGAAAAAACATATGATTACTGGTCAACAGTTCACGGTAGAAATAGCTATGATAACGCGGGTGCCATCATAAAAAGCTATGTGCATTACAGCAATGCCTATGATAATGCCTATTGGAACGGTAGCGTTATGACTTACGGAGACGGTAGCGGAACTTATTTTGATATCTTAACAGCAATTGATGTTGCAGGACACGAAATAGGACATGCCGTTTGTACGTATACGGCAAACTTAGCTTATCAAAAAGAATCCGGAGCGATGAATGAAGCGTTTTCAGATATTTGGGGAGCTTGTATTGAGAATGCAGCTGCGCCAACAAAATCAATCTGGTTAATTGGTGAAGATATCGAAAGAAGATCAGGGCACCTTGCTTTGCGCTCTATGAGTGATCCAAACTCTGAAGGCCAGCCGGATACTTATGGCGGAACGTATTGGATTAATCCAAATTGTACACCAACAAGCAGTAATGATTATTGCGGTGTTCATACCAATTCGGGGGTGTTGAATCACTGGTTTTATATTTTGTCTGTTGGAAAAACAGGGACAAATGATATTGGAAGCGCCTATAATGTAACAGGTATCACAATTGATAAAGCGGCAAAAATTGCATATCGTTTAGAAAGCGTGTATTTGACCGCAAATTCGACTTACGCCAATGCAAGAACTTCAGGGATACAATCAGCGATTGATTTGTATGGTGCTGGTTCGGCAGAAGTTATCGCTACAACTAATGCATTTTATGCAGTAGGGATTGGCGCTGCTTATACAGGCTCTACAGATACTGTTGCGCCAACAGCTCCAACAAGTCTTGCGGCTTCCGGTACAACGGGTTCAACAACTAACTTGATCTGGACCGCTTCAACAGACAATGTTGCCGTTACAGGATATGATATTTACCAGGGAGCAACGCTGAAAGTTTCTTCTACTACAACAAGTTATACCGTTACAGGTTTAACAGCACTTACAGCATATAGCTTTAGTGTAAAAGCCAAAGATGCGGCAGGAAATGTTTCAGCGGCAAGTAATGTTGTAAATGTTACGACTACCGCAGCAACTGTAACGTATTGTGCCTCTCAGGGGAATAGTACTGCAGACGAGAGAATTGGTAAAGTGGTATTCGGAACAATCAATAACACTTCAACAGGAACAACAGGATATGAAAACTATACTGCTATTTCTACAAATGCTTCGAGAGGAACAGCTTATACCATAACAATCACTCCAACTTGGACTTCTACTGTTTACAGTGAAGGATATGCTGTTTTTATCGATTACAATCAGGATGGTGATTTTGCAGATGCAGGCGAAACAGTTTGGACCAAAGCAACATCTACAGGAACTACAGCAACGGGAACCATTACAATTCCTGCTACGGCAACACTTGGAACGACAAGACTGAGAGTTTCTATGAAATACAACGGAATACCAACTTCTTGTGAGACGTTTTCTTATGGACAGGTAGAAGATTATTCGATCAATATCACTGCTTCAGGAGCTATTGTAAATCAGGAAATTGCTGCCGGATTACTTGAAACAAATGAAACTTCAAGATTTGCATTGTATCCAAACCCGGTTGTCGACGAATTAAATGTTTCATTAACAGACAATACCGGATATACGTTTAGAATTACAAATACATTGGGGCAACAAGTTAGCGCTGGGGAGCTTTCTGCGAATCCAATTGATGTAAGAACTTTGAAAACGGGACTTTACATAATCGAATTAAATAACGGAAATAAACGAATCGTTAAGAAATTCGCTAAGAAATAAAAAATTGTAATTTTAAGGTTGAGAGCCCCGCAATTTTGCGGGGCTTTTTTATGGATGTTCTAAGTGTAATTTCTGAATGTTATGCTTAAACTGGTTTTCGTAAGTTTGTTTATCCAATAATCTAAAAAGATAAAAATGAAATTACGCGTATTGTTTCTTTTGTGTGTGATTGCTTTTAAGAGCTTCTCACAGAATAATGTATTAGTTTTTCAATCAGATTTTGGATTGAAAGACGGAGCTGTATCTGCAATGAAAGGTGTGGCAATGGGAGTTTCGACAGATTTAAAAATATTTGATCTAACTCACGAAATTCCGGCATATAATATTTGGGAGGCCGCTTATCGCTTGTCGCAAACCGCACAATATTACCCTACAGGAACCGTATTCGTGTCTGTTTGTGATCCGGGAGTGGGAACCGAAAGACATTCTGTGGTTTTGTTGACAAAGTCGGGACATTACTTTGTGACTCCGGATAATGGAACACTGACTTTAATTGCAGAACAATTAGGGATTGAGGAAATTCGTGAAATCGATGAGAAAAAAAACCGTCGTCAGAATTCAAACGAATCTTATACGTTTCATGGTCGTGATGTGTATGCTTTTACGGGAGCACGCTTAGCTTCTAAAGCCATTACTTTTGAAGAAGTAGGGCTTAAATTACCCAACGAAGTTGTTAAAATTGATTACCAGAAATCAATTTTTGAAAAAGGAATCATCAAAGGAAGTATTCCGGTTTTAGATATTCAATATGGAAATGTATGGACGAATATCGATAAAAAAACAGCCTCGAATTTAGATCTGAAAGCAGGAGACATGGTGAAGGTTCAGGTTTTTAATGGAGCTAAAAAAGTATATGAAGGAAAACTTAAGTTAGTAAATACATTTGGGGAAGCCGCAATTGGCGCAGATGTTTGTTATTTTAATAGTCTTTTAAATTTTTCATTGGCGGTCAATCAAGGAAATTTCTCAGAAAAGTATAAAGTCTATAGCGGAGAAAATTGGAATATTCTGCTAAGTAAATAAGGATCAAATAAAAAAACCGCCAACTTAGGCGGTTTTTAACTTTATAAATTTTGCTGTCCGGGAATTTCGTAAGAAATAGTAATCAGCTGTAAGCTTTCTGTAAAATCTGGAACTCAATATATTCAGGGCTTATTGCAAGTTGAATGAAGCTCCTAAACTAAAAGTTACCTGATTGTTTAAATGATCAAATACATCATTATTGCTTCCGTATTTTGCGATAGGAAATCCAATTTCGGTGAAAACACCAAATCCGTCAGTAAAGAAATAACGACCACCAACATGACCTCCAAAGTTATGAAGTCCTAAGCTTAAACCTGGGTAAATATCCAATTGGTCAACACCGATAACACTGCTCAAATTAGCATTAATTCTGGCTTTAGCATCAAAACGGTCGCTAAAATCCGGTTTTAAATCGGTATATGGAGTTGGATTGTTGTGATAGAAACCATTAAAGTTATCTACTCCTAATAAATAATTTGCTACAAAGCCAAAAGAGAAGTTTTCTCCAAGACCAAAATCTACTGAACCCTGAATTCCGGAACCACCATCTTGTATGTTAGCACCAACATTTACTCTAATATCTCCTTTTCCTTTAAAAGCCTGTTGTGCTTGCGTGAATCCAAATGATACTAAAAACAAAAGTGTAATTACCTTTTTCATAAATATAAATTTTAATTATTTTTAAAGTGCAAAAATAGCTTTTTTAGGGATTAATTCCTGCCTTTTTCCGAAGAATACAATTCGTTTAAGGGTTCGCTTTGCCAGAATTCTTTGGTATCAACATTCAAAATAGTCAGTGGACCTTTAAAAGCAGCACCGGTATCGACGTTCCAGACGTTTGCTTTTTGAACCGGTATGGTTTCTCCAATTCGGGTAACCGGAGTATGCCCAATATAGATTTCCTTATACAACGTAAAACGTTTAGGATAAAGTGCGTGATCGCTTTTTAAATTAGGATCTAAGGACAGCGCCATTTCCCAAAGTGTTCTGTCCCAATAGAATAATTTTGGAAAAAACTCATGTTTTACTCCGTTGAGATTGGTGAAACCTGCGTGAACAAACAATCTGCTTTGATCGTCAAGGTAATAATCTTCCAACGATTCCAGAAAAGCAATGTGGAGCTGCTTCTTTTCCGGGCTCAATTTTTCGTAGGCCAGAACAGTTGCTTCTCCACCGTGTTTGAACCATAAGGTTTCGTCAACATCTTCGGTTTTGTTTTTAAACCAGGATAAAAGTAGTTCATCGTGATTTCCTCTAATGCAAACACAGTTTTGTTTGCTCTTTAAGTCCATTAAATATTCAATTACTTGAGGAGATTGGCTCCATCCGTCAACATAATCGCCTAAAAATATAAGAGTATCTTGTGTGGTAACTTGGGCTCTTTTCATCACTTGTTCAAGTGCGAGTAAACCGCCGTGTATGTCGCCTATAACAAATGTTCGCATTTTAATTCTTTAATGTAGAATCACAAAAATAAAGAAAATGATTCGTTTGAGACCATTAACTTAAGAATCTTTAATGGAGATCATTTGTAAAGAGGATAGCTAGAACTGTCATATAGCGGAGGATCACTTGAAGAGATGTGAAAAGTGAAAAGTGAGATGAACTTTAGAAGTTATTCGAGCGTTTTTTTTATGATTATTTTCGACTCTTTGTGTCTCTTTCCTATTTAAATTTGTAGCATGTCCGAAACCACTACATATCGAAAAATCATTCATATCGACATGGATGCGTTTTATGCTTCGGTAGAGCAGATGGATAATCCGGCTTTACGCGGAAAACCCGTCGCTGTTGGTGGATCAGAGAATAGAGGTGTCGTTTCGGCGGCAAGTTATGAAGCCAGAAAATTTGGTGTGCGAAGTGCGATAAGCGGAGTTTTGGCCAAAAAGTATTGTCCGGAAATTATCTTTGTCCGCCCTCGTTTTGACCGTTACAAAGAGATTTCAAGTAAAATTCATAAAATTTTCCATGATTATACCGATCTGGTTGAGCCTCTCTCTCTTGATGAAGCTTACCTTGATGTAACGCAAAATAAAAAAGGTAATCCAAGTGCAAGTCTGCTTGCACAGGAAATCAGACTGCGGATTTTGAATGAGGTTGGACTCACAGCTTCGGCAGGAATTTCGGTGAATAAATTTGTCGCTAAGATTGCATCAGATGTCAACAAACCAAACGGACAAAAAACGGTTAATCCCGATGAGGTTTTAAGTTTTTTGGAAGAACTGCCTATCCGGAAATTCTATGGTGTTGGAAAAGTGACGACTGAGAAAATGTACCAACTGGGTATTTTTACTGGAGCAGATCTTAAAAGTAAAGAGGTTGAGTTTCTGGAGAAACATTTTGGAAAATCGGGAACCTTTTATTACAATGTGGTTCGGGGAATTCATAACAGTGAGGTAAAAGCGTATCGTGTGACTAAATCGGTTGCTGCGGAGCACACCTTTGATGTTAATTTATCGTCCGAAATTTTTATGTTGGAACAACTCGAAAAGATTGCGACATCTTTAGAGAAGCGATTAAAAAAGTATAATATATCTGGGAAGACTGTAACGCTTAAAATCAAATACAGCGATTTTACGCAACAAACCAGAAGTAAAACACTGCCATACTTCATTTCGGATAAAAGTTTGATTTTAGAGACAGTTGAGGAGCTTTTGTATCAGGAACGAATGAAAGATTCGGTTCGATTATTGGGTATTTCGCTGAACAATTTAAATACCGAAGAAAAGAAGGCTGTAGTTGTCCAGCTTAAATTTTCCTTTTAATTACATTAAAGAATAATTAAATTATACAATTTGTTATTTTGTGAGGAATTTTCTCTCTACCTTTGAGAGGAAGAGCACATTAATATTGAATCATTCGCAATGAAAACTAATAAATCAGAAGAAGTTTCTCATCGTAATTCAGTCCCTATTATGGCGTGGGATTTTCATTGTGAACATTTGAAAGAATTAAAGGCTATTCTTGCAGATGTAAAGAAAGTTAATAAAATTTCGAGTCAGTTTACCTGGAATACTAATAATTTGGAAATCGAAGAACGAATTAAGAAAGAAGTTGTTGTCGTTACCGATTTAGACCTGAAGATCATTTTTGCTTCAAACGGAATTAGAAGAATGACAGGTTACAAGGAAGAAGAAGTTTTGGGTAAAACGCCCAAGATGTTTCAGGGACCCGGTACCTCTAAAGTTGTTCTTGAAGAAATTAAAGAGGCTATCCAAAAGCAAATTCCTTTTGAAAAAACGATAGAAAATTATAGAAAAGACGGTCGTACCTATAAGTGTAAAATTAATGCAAGACCTGTTTTTAATTTAAAGGGATACTTGTCACATTTCATCGCTTTTGAAAGTGAAGATTTAGATTAAGGTTCTAAGGTACTGAGGGACAAAGGTTCAGAGGTGCTAATACTAAGCAATAAAAAAACCGCCTTTGGGCGGTTTTTTTTATTGCTTAAGAAAACTTAGAATCTTAGTCTAAAGATTTTCAAAAAAGTCATTTCCTTTATCATCAGTAATAATAAAAGCCGGGAAATCTTTAACGGTGATTTTACGAACCGCTTCCATTCCTAATTCTTCAAAATCGACTACTTCAACTTTTAAAATGTTATCCTGTGCTAAAATAGCGGCAGGACCACCAATAGATCCCAAATAGAATCCGCCATATTTTTGACAGGCATCTGTCACTTGTTTGGTGCGGTTTCCTTTGGCTAACATAATCATGCTGCCTCCATGTTTTTGAAATTCATCTACATAAACGTCCATACGTCCTGCAGTTGTTGGTCCAAAACTTCCTGAGGCCATTCCTTCCGGAGTTTTTGCAGGTCCGGCATAATAAACCGGATGATTTTTAAAGTATTCCGGCATTGGTTTACCGGCTTCCAGTAATTCCATGATTTTTGCGTGTGCAATATCGCGTGCTACAATCACAGTTCCGTTTAGTTTTAAACGTGTTTTAATTGGATATTGTGTCAACTTAGCTAAAATATCAGCCATTGGCATATCCAGGTCAATTTCAACAGGCGCTTCTAAGTGTGGAGCGGTTTCCGGTAAAAATTGTTTCGGGTTTACTTCTAATTGCTCTACGAAAATTCCGTCTTTTGTTATTTTTCCTTTAATATTTCTGTCTGCTGAACAAGAAACCCCCAATCCAACCGGACAGGAAGCAGCGTGACGAGGCAAACGAATTACACGAACATCATGTGTGAAATATTTTCCACCAAACTGAGCACCAATAGCACTCTCCTGACAGATTTTCTGAACACGCTGTTCCCATTCTAAATCACGGAATGCCTGACCGGCCATATTACCGGAAGTAGGCAGATTATCGTAATAACCGGCAGATGCTTTTTTAACAGCACTTAGATTCGCTTCCGCAGAAGTTCCTCCAATTACTAAAGCCAGGTGATATGGAGGACAAGCCGATGTTCCTAAATCTTTAATTTTTGCGCGAATGAAAGCATCCATGGATTTATCATTCAATAAAGATTTTGTTTGTTGGTATAGATAGGTTTTATTAGCAGACCCGCCGCCTTTTGCCATGAATAAAAACTCGTAAGAAGTTCCTTTTTTAGCATAAATGTCAATTTGAGCAGGAAGATTCGAACCTGAATTCTTTTCTTCAAACATCGAAATCGGTACTATTTGAGAATAACGCAGGTTGCGTTTTTGGTAAGTATTGAAAATCCCTCTGCTCAACCATTCAGCATCATCAACACCTGTAAAAATACTTTCTCCTTTTTTAGCCATTACGATAGCCGTTCCGGTATCCTGACAACTTGGTAACTGACCTTCGGCAGCAACCGATGCATTTTGTAATAAATTGTAAGCTACAAAACGGTCATTGTCTGTGGCTTCCGGGTCGTCAAGAATGTTTCTTAGTTTTTGCAAATGTGTGGTTCGCAACATGAATGAAACATCTGTAAGGGCTTCTTCAGCCAATAATTCTAATCCTTTTGGGTCAACGGTTAAAACTTCACGTTGTCCAAATTGCTCTACTTTTACAAAATCAGAGGTGATTTTGCGGTATTGTGTATCATCCTTTAAAATAGGATAAGGGTCCTGGTATATAAAATCAATCATTGCTTTGTTTTTTACAAAGTTAGAAATTATTTACCTAAGAAAGAATTTGAATAAGCCTTGTTTTTACTCCTTTACTTTTGATTGTGGAAATCATCAAAACTCATTTTTTTCTCAAGATAGGTTTGGCCTTCTTTGCTAAGCCGCTGCTTTTTCCATTGATTTCCAATGAAACGAAAAACCAGTGAATCGTAGTATTTAACGGTTCCCATATTCTCATCATTGTCATCGGGTTCAAAGAAAACTGTTCTGCAGTATAAGGAATCCGGCTCCGTTTTTGGAGAAGGATCTACGAATTCAACCGATCCGCCCCAGCCACTGTCAGACATGCTGTACCATTCATGAACCAATTGTAAGCTGCTGTTTTTTAAGTAATACAAATAGTTGTTTTGCGTATAACCACAAGCTGGATATCCAAAACGAATTTGTATAAAAGGAGAATTTTGGATGCTTTCCTGACCCAGTCCGTAAATAACACTCCATTCTGATCCTTCGTCAATTCCTTTAATACTAAGTTTTGTATCGGCAGTTTTGGTTTTATTAGAATAAAAATCAAGTTGGTATTTTCCCGTGACAGTACTGTCTTTATCCATTTTTCGATCTAATAGATGCGCTAGTATATAATGATCTTTTGAAGTTTCACCATCGGTATAAACCAAAAGGGTATCCGTTTTTAAGAAGTTTTCTTTAGAAACAAGGAGAGCAGATTTTTTTTCTGAATTTGTTTTGTCCGTTTGAATCTGAGAAACGGGTTTTGGTTTTTGACAGGCGATTAAAAGCGATAAAAGAAAAAGGAATTGTGGCTTCATGGCTAAGAAACTTTGAAAAATTATGAATTAATTAATAGCATTGTGAGACCGTGAATTGAGACCATAAAAGAAAGCCATTTGAACAAAAACAACACCCATTTTCTCGTGTTATCGATATCCATTTTGGATTTTTTATAGTTGTAATCCCATTCAGAATACTTTTTATTCTCTTTTATAAAAAGATAGAAATCTTCCTTTGCTTTGGTATAATCGCGCTCACAAATCTTTTGAAAGTAATGAAAAACAAAACTTAAAAGGAGCATAATAATGAGTGAAATGAAATCTTCTGAAATCATTGAAAATTTTCTTTTTTTATGAATTATGCAATTGTGGTCATATTAAAAAAACCAGCTGGCTACAAAAATCGCGGCAATCACACAAATAAAATCAACCAATAACATTGTCGTAAGCGCATATCGGGTGTTTTTAATGTTTACCGATCCAAAGTAAACGGCAATCACGTAAAATGTAGTTTCGGCACTACATTGGAAAATACTGCTTAAACGACCTGTTAGTGAATCTGCTCCGAAGGTGCTCATCGAATCCAGTAAAAAACCTCTGGAGCCTCCTGAACTGAAAGGTCTAAGTAATGCAACTGGCAATGCATTTATGATTTCAGAACTTACTCCAATGCTGCTAAAGATAAAACCGATTCCGTTACTAATAATTTCAAACAGTCCGCTATTTCTAAAAAGAGAGATGGCAACCAACATTCCAAGAACGTAAGGGAAAATTTTAACTCCGGTTTTCAGACCATTGTTTGCGCCAACGACGAAAGTATCAAACATTGTAGTGTCTTGTGCAGTAAATTTTTTCTCATGAATGAAGGAGAAAATCAATGTGATACCAATAATACCAACTAGCATCAATCCCGAAAGATTCGAAGTGAAATAGTTTTTTCCGATTAAATCTAAATGATTCACGTAGAACAATAGTCCTATGATGGCGGCAATAATGGCCATTAAGGCGAGTACTAATGAAGCGCTTTTGAAGTTTATTTTTTGTCTGATTCCAACAATTAGGAATGCTGCAATGGTTCCGATCAACGAAGTGATGATACAAGGAAGCATAACATCAGCGGGATTAGCTGCATTTGCTGCGGCACGATATCCTATAATTGAGGTTGGAATTAGGGTTAATCCCGAAGCATGCAGACACATAAACATAATTTGGGCATCACTTGCTTTGTCTTTTTCGACATTGAGCTCCTGTAAACTCTCCATTGCTTTCAGTCCAAATGGAGTGGCAGCAGAATCTAAACCAAGAAAGTTAGCGGCAAAGTTTAAGGTCATATACGATATCGAAGGATGATTCTTGGGAACGGTAGGGAATACTTTGGTAAACATCGGGCTCAGGAATCTGGCTAGTTTTTCGGAAGCGCCCGAGATAATTAAAAGCTCCATTAACCCACAGAAAAAGGCCAGGTAGGCAATTAATGGAATGATGATGTCGATCAGGGTACTTTTGCAGGTTGGTAACAAACCGTCTGATTTTTGTACACCGCTGTAAATTTTTACGGTTTTGTTTTTGTAAACATAAGTAGTGTCAGGGTTGGTTAAGTCCTTGTTTACAATCATAGTTTTATCTTCTTTTAAATCGATGCTGTCTCTTACAAAAGCCGGAATTTGTTCCAGATATTTTTCAGATACCAGAATTGGATCGTCCTTTTGTCCGTTCAAAATAAAATCGAGAGTGTAACTGTTTCCAGTAAACAAGCTCACTACCACAAATAAAATTGAAGACACAAAAATAGCTAACCAAAATCTGCTCAATACCATAATTATATTTTTTTGTAAATGTAATTATTTAACCATAAAACGCGCAAAGATTTTAAAGAGGAAACGATAAGTATTTGATAGAAATAGAATCGGTTTTGTGAAAATTGGAATTATTCGATTAGAATTTTGGTTCCCAAATAATTTTCAAAAGATTTTATACCTTCAAACAACACTGCTTTTTTGTGATCTTCAGTTTCATTAAAAAACTGGGTTTCTATTTTGGTGTGCTCTTTTTTAATGGTACGTTTCCAAGTCCCGATAACTTTACTGTTTTCCATAATTATGGGTTTGAAAATGCCATTGTTCGTAAAAGCTTTCGACTGATGTTCGGGTAAAATGGATGCTTCACGGGTTTTGTACGAAATTAAAATTTCATCAAATGCCGGTAAAAAATGTACGCTTTCGCGGAAGTTATCTTCAGTAGCGAAGTTATTTTTAAACCAATAGATCTGATTGCCAACGGTTATGGAGTTTAATTGCAATTCAATTGCATTAATGGTTTTTTCGCAGCTCGTAGGAGAGAAACCCGACCACCAGGAAAAATCAAGTAAGGTAGCGGGGCCATGGCTTTCAAAGTAATGAAGCGCTAGTTTCGCCAAACCTTCTTCTTCTGTTAGTTTGGTTTGTGGTTTTGGAACTCTTTCTTCGAGTAAGGCATAGGTCTGTTGTTTTCCTTTCATTTTTCCGTTACAGACTAAACCATCAAGCTCAGCATACATCATAATAGGGCCGGATAAATGATCATGGCCGGAAGTCTTGGTGATATTAAGTTCCTGCATGATTTCTTCGCGCGTCAGATGATTGTTTCCTGCCAGTATTTTTTCGATAGCGACATTAATCTGATCTAGTTTCCTAATGTCATAACCAAATTTCTTCACATAGGAAGCTACAATACGTTTAACTTGTGGTCCGGAAACGTCCAACATCCAGTAAATATCATCGGCAGCAACAAAGTGCCAGGTTGGTCGTAAGATATGAGTTCGGATAATTTGTGCTGAATTAACGGCTTCTTCGATTTCTTTTTCTGAAGCATCGCAACGGGAGCCAACTGCCCATTTTGCCATCGCATAGTCTTGAGCCTGCATTGCGCCTAAGTGCTTTACAATTTCTTTTGGTGAGCTGTCAACCGTCTTATGAAGTTTTTGAGAAATAAGTCGGAGTTGTGCTATTTTTGAATACGTCATTTAAAGCAGAATTACACATGAATAATTTCATCATCAATTAAGAGATGTTCCCGACGCAAACGCAGGAAAATTTGAGCTACCGCAATAGTGTCTTTTTCACAATAGGTTACAATGCGGTCGATGTCTTTCTCTACATAAAAAACATGTGCGACCTGACTGCCGTCGATATCACCTTTTGGAGAAGGAACTCCCAGGATTTTAGTTAGTAGTTTTAAAGAAGTAAAGTGCTTATAGTCCCCAAATTTCCATAATTCTAAAGTATCTAAATGTGGTATTTCCCAAGGTTTTTTTCCAAATAAATTGAGTTTATCCGGAATTGCAATCTGGTTGATAATCATACGTCGTGCAATAAACGGAATGTCAAATTCTTTAGCATTGTGCCCGCATAATAGGTGTTGCGGTTTATTGAAATGATTGTTGATCAGATTGTTGAAATCACGAAGGATTTTTTTTTCGTCTCCAAAGAAAGAAGTTACTCTAAAATTTCTGATATCTCCTTTGATGGTAAAATAACCAACCGAAATACAGACAATCTTGCCAAATTCAGCCCAGATTCCCGCACGTTCATAAAACTCTTCGGGAGTAAACTCTTCTTTGCGTTGATATTGAGTCTTATGGTCCCAAAGGGATTGCATTTCTGCGTCAAGCGAATTAAAATTTTCCTCTTCGGGTACGGTCTCGATATCGAGGAAAAGGATATTGTTAAGATTTATTTTTTCAATCATTATTGTGACGTCTTAGCTTTTTAGACATTTAGATTTATAAAAATACATAAATGATTTTAAAAATAAGAAATAGCTTATGTTTTAAAAGTTGTGATGTCGTTTTTTTGTGATCCATTTTTGTTTAAATACGACGTACCAAAATAAAGTAACGTCTATTTAAGTTCATCAAAAAGTGATTAAAACAAACTTTGCTGGGTGCTAGGATTTTCATGTTCAAGTAGCCATTTCTTGCGTGACAAACCACCTGCATAACCTGTTAAAGAACCATTGGTGCCAATAACACGGTGACAGGGAACCACAATCCACAACGGATTTTTGCCATTTGCGGATGCAACAGCCCGAATCGCTTTTACATCACCCAGTTTCTTGGTTTGATCCATGTAGCTGACGGTTTTTCCGAATGGAATTTCCAACAGTGATTTCCATACTTTTTGCTGGAAGTCGGTTCCTTTAGGATTTAGTTTTAAATCGAAATCGGTTCTTTTACCCTCAAAATACTCCTGAAGCTGTAAAACAGCAGCTTGTAAAACGTCGGGAATAGTTGGAGAAACCTCATTTGTTCCGACATCTGAAACTGAGATTACGGCAATACCATCATCATCTCCAACGATTTTGGTGATTCCTAATGGTGAATTGATATAAGCTGTTTCCATAGTTTTTAACCGTAAAAGAGTAAAGGTTTATACAAAGTTCGTAAAGTTTTGTTGTAAACTCTATACGCAATAGAGACAAATTTAAGTGATTTGTTGCAATGAACATTATCGGGAGTAAAGTCTATGTTGATTTAACTAGTATTCGCCTAATCTAAAATGATAGTTCAAACTGTTTTCGATTTTTTTGCCTGAAATTACTTTTTTAATGTTTGATTGTTGTGTACTGAATTTGGGTACAACAAGATTTTGCTCTCTCGCTTTCTGACTGTAATATTCTTGTCTTGTAGGGTGAAAAGGCGCAACAGCATTAAAAACCTCTTTCCATTTTGACTGATTTATGATCTCTTCAATAATTTTGATACAGTCGTTTTGATGAATTAGATTTACGGGAGCATCCGGATTCTCAAGATTTTCTTTTCCGGCGAGAAATTTTACCGGATGACGATCTTCTCCAATCAAACCGCCAAAACGCAGTATTGTGGTTGTAAACTTTTGGTTTTTCTGCAGTAAAGCTTCTGCCAGAAGTAATTGTTTGCCACTTTCGGTTTCCGGATTTGGGCAAGTCTCTTCTGTGATCGTTCCGTTGTCATTTCCGTAAACTGCAGTTGAACTTACAAAGAGTACCTTTTTTACGGTTGATTGTTCTATAAACGGGATTAGGTTTTCAATTTTTCGAACAAATGTTAATCCAGATGAAGTCGTAAGATTGAGGTTTTTCTCTCTTAATTTAGGTGGAATATCAATAATCAGAATTTCACTTTCTGCTAAGAAATTAGTTATACTGTTTGAAATACTCTCGCTTTCAATCGCAACGAGGAAAGCCTTTATTCCTGATGCTTCTAAAATAGGAAGTTTACTTTCAGAAGTCGTTGATCCTTTTACCGAATGTCCTTTTTTAATTAGCTTTTCCGCGAGAGGCAATCCCAGCCAGCCACATCCTAAAATACTGATTTGTTCCATGTTTCGTTTAAAGTCGCTAAGGTACAGAGTTTCATCTCGACAAAGAATTAAAATTAGAATTTCCTGGAATCTTTTTCTTTGTGTCTTTACATTTTACGGCCATTTTGAAGTAGAATTTGATGGTTATGTTACTGAGGGAAGAAACGGTATAAAAACAGGTTTGAAAATGGAATACACCTGTTAAATAATAAAGGCAAACTTTCTGTAAAGTTTGCCTTTATTGTTTTTATGATTCGATTAAAGTTTTTAATCCTTGTAAAATTGGATTTTGTTCGTCCTGAGGTTTTTCCTGAGCCGCTCCGGGACGATTATCTTCCTGAACAATTTCGAGTTTTATTTTATGATTTTCTTCAGAGAGAATGTAGCTCATGATGAAGTAATTCTCTGGTTTATCTTCTAGTTCCGGCCTTGGAAAGAATAAAGAATACTTGATTTTCTGATTCGGAATAACTTCCAGAACCGTTCCCCATTGCTCAAAAACCTGCCCTTCCCATTCATTTCTAAATCTGATTTCGTTACCAATTTTCCAATCAGTAATTAAATCGCTGCCGTACTGCCATTGTTTGACCAGTTCAGGCTGAGTCAAGGTATTCCAGACTTTTTCTAGTGAAGCATTTAGCAGAATTGTAGAAATATTTGTTGCCATAATAAGTAGTTTTATTGTGGTTTAACGATTGGCTTTGCAAGGGGTTTTAAGCTGTCTTTTTTTATAGCAGTGCTGTCTTTCACTATTGTTGCAGGGGCAGGAACAGTTGCCGGTGCCGTATATCTTTTTATTTTTTGCTGAATAAGTACAGCATCATTTAAGACGAAAGGTGTTGGCATCATCCAGTCGCTTCTCGGTTTTACCTTAAGCAGTGGATTTGTCATTAGATCAAACGAACTTTCAATCAAGTCCATGTCAAGAACGGATGATTTGTTGATGTAAAATTCCATCACAAGAGGCTCATTACCTACAACATAGTAGCATAATATTTTCATGCCATCACGCTCCAGACGATTTCCTTTTTGTCCCGAAGTTGCAACACCATTGGCTTTGAAATTGAAAAATGTCATTTTTGGATTGGCATAAATATCGTAACGATTTACCTTTCTGTTTGGAGTGATTTTTATTTTTAAATATCTGTTATTACCAACTACGCTGTCTTTTAAGAATGCAATTGTTGGTTTTGGAACAGCTACAACAGGAGCAATTGCACTATAGGTAAAACCTGAATTGTATTTACTGGCTATTGGTAATGTGTTTAAACCAACGGCTTTTTGATTTGTTTGCCCTAAATAAGACTTGGTCCAATCGTCTAAATTGACATCGTAAGTTGCCCATGTGGCCGAATTAGTATTGGCATTATAAACGTATAGTAAACTGTTTGATTTTGCTTTTCCGTGTTCGTAACCGGAATGATATCCTGCATACACAAAAAAGCCAATTGAAACAGCAAAGAAGAACATCGTCCAGATTCCTTTTTTAGCAAACGGACCAAATATGGGTAATACCAGACTGAAAAGTAACACGGTAAGTATAGCACTTCCAAAAAGGATTTTTAATCCAAGACCAATTGGAAACATCACAATAAATGGTGCTATAATAACAAATGCCGGAATACTAAACAAGAGATTGAGTCCCAAACTATAATGCTGGGTAAGAACAAAAACTCCGAATAAGAGAATACCGAAGTATACTGGGATAATCAGAAAACCTGCTCCGGTTAGGCTGTTTGCTATAAATGCATTAATAATGATCCAGAGTAGTAACGGTGCTACAAAATGGTTCATGGTGATTTTAGCTTCCGAGAAATGGTGGTAAAAGGCAAACGAAATGGCAATACTTAGCGTCACAAAGGCACCAATATAGGCATGACCATTGTATGTGAACCCATTTAGAAGATCAGAATATTGCGGATAGATTTGCAAAACAATTTTCCATCCCAAAAAGGTTACCAGACCCGCTATCACGATAGATCCCAACAACGGAACAAATCCTTTGAATATTTCTCTGAAAGTGATGACACGTTTGGCTTTTCCAATAAAAATGAAAAGAATCAGTAATCCCAACGCAATAATCGTCATGGGTAGTACCCATGAAAAAGGATAACTGATGAAAGAGAACGGAGCGCTGAAGTAAACATCATCTTCTGTTGAAGTTGTAGCATTTAAATCGGCATTGGAAAAGTATTTTAACAATGGCATCAAATAAGTTCCCTGATGTGCCAAGGTGGTTTTACTTAGGTGTTGCACATCATCTTGTTGTGTGTGGTAATTGTAATGACCATCGATAAAAGCAAAGTTGAATCCCTGAATGTTTCCTTGTTCTCTGAAAACCGTCAAATCAGTATCGTTTGGAAGCATTTTGTAGATGCTGTACATTAGCGAATTAGAAACAGGATAAGTAGTTTTTGCATTCGAAAATTCTTTTACAAGGGCTTCATTTCCTTTGTTGGTTTCCATTAGCATATAACTCGGCCCAGACGACCCTCTGGCTTCAAAATTAAGAACTAAACCTACGTCTTTTGCCCATGGATGGCTGTTTACAAAAAGTGCCGCGCCGTTTAAACCTAATTCTTCAGCATCAGAAAAAAGAATGATAATATCATTTTTATGGGGTTGCTTGGCATATAAAAAAGCACGGATTCCCTCCAGAATAGTAGCAACACCGGAAGCGTCGTCACTTGCGCCTTTTGAAAAAGAATGCGGCGCGCTGTCGTAATGGGAGAGCAGTAAAAGTGCTTTTGTATTGTTGGTGCCTTTTATACGAGCAAGAATATTTTTTGATTTTACGAGAAGCCCTTTGTCATTTAACGTAAAGCCTTCCTGAACGCTGGTTTCCAATCCAATTCGATTGAGTTCAAGTTTAAGATAATTGGCCACCAATTCGTGATTGAGTGAACCTACATAATGCGGTTTTTGAGCAATAATCTTAACTTGATTTAAAGCTCTGTCCGTCGAAAATTCGGCAAGGGCTTCGTCTCCTTTAGAAATTAACTGCGGCATCATTGTGGCGTATATAATACCAAGAATGGCAAGAATGCAAATTACGGCTAGAATTGAGGTCTGGTTTTTTTTCATGGTAAATACGTACTATATTTCTTTCTTAACAAGCATAAAATAATCATTGTCTAAAGAGCGATATCCCTGGTCATACAGAAAATAGTAGGTATTTCCTGTTTTGGTCTGCAAGATATTGGTAAAGAAATCGAAATCAAAACCTTTGTTTATCATTTTATCTCTCGTTGCTTTAGATTTGCCTTCAGTGTTTAGTTCGCTCAAAATTCGGTAATTTTTCCGTAATTTATTGTTCACATTACGCATGAAATTTGTACTGTCTTTGTTTATTTTATTGTTGTAGGCATTTCGACAGCTATCGGAGCAGAACTTTTTGTCTTCCCTGCCTACAATTTTTTCAGAGCATTCAAGGCATGTTTTCATGAATCTATCTTTTTAACTTCGTACAAATCTGTTCTTCGGTCTTTCAACGTGCGTACACTTCCATGTTCGTGAAGTTGTTTTAACAGGTTCAGATCGACATCAACAATAAGTGTCATTTCTGTATTTGGTGTTGCTTCGGCTTTGATTCCGTTGCTTGGAAAAGCAAAATCAGAAGGGGTAAAAACAGATGCTTGAGCATATTGAATGTCCATATTATTTACTTTAGGCAGGTTACCCACACAACCGGCAATTGCCACATAACATTCGTTTTCGATGGCACGAGCCTGCGAGCAATGTTTTACTCTGGTGTAAGCATTTTGAGTATCGGTCAAAAACGGAACAAATAAAATATTCATTCCTTCGTTAGCCATAATTCTTGAAAGTTCGGGAAACTCGACGTCGTAGCAAATCAGAATACCGATTTTCCCGCAATCGGTGTCAAAGGTCTTAAATTGAGAACCGCCTTTCATTCCCCAATGCTGTACTTCATTTGGTGTTACGTGGATTTTAGTATAGATTTCCGAAGTTCCGTCTCTCTTGCATAGAAAACCAACATTGTACAGATTGCCATTGTCTAAATAAGGCATACTTCCGGTAATGATATTGATGTTGTATGAGATGGCGAATTCCTGAAAACGCTTTCTGATAGGGTCAGAATATCGGGCCAGTTCGCGAATGGCTTCGGCTTCGGATAAATGATTGTAATCAGCCATCAAAGGCGCTATAAAAAGTTCAGGAAACAGTGCAAAATCACTTCCGTAACCTGAAACTACGTCAATAAAAAATTCCGCCTGCTCAAAAAACTCTTCTATATTGTTGAGCGGACGCATTTGCCATTGAATCAGTCCCAGACGAATGACACTTTTTTCGAGATTGATTAGTTTTGGACTTTCATCGTAATACACATTGTTCCATTCTAAAAGAACCGCAAATTCTTTTGATTCTTCGTCACCTTCGAGGTAGTTTTTCATAATTCGAAGTACGTGAAAATCATTGCTTAACTGAAAAGAAAGTACCGGATCGTGTAATTCTTTGTGTTTTACTTTGTCGATATAATTTTTTGGAGTGAGCTTTTTAGAATGCTGGGCATAGTTTGGAATCCTGCCGGCAAAAACAATAGCTTTTAGATTTAACTGCTCGCAAAGTTCTTTTCGCGCGTCATACAAACGTCGGCCTAAACGCAAACCCCTGTAATTGGGGTGAATGAAAACATCAATTCCATACAGAATCTCAGCATTTTTATTATGGGTAGAAAAAGTATGGTTTCCTGTTGCTTGTCTGTAGTTGTGTCTTTTGTCAATTAGTTTTTCGTCAACAATTAACGATAATGCCGATCCTACGACTTTTCCATCTGCCAGTATAACGAGCTGTCCTTCGGGAAAAATAGAAAGTAGTCTTTTAATATCGTCCTCTTTCCAGTAAGAATCTGCCATTTCGGGATATGATTCTACCATAGAATCTTTTAGCTGCTTATAGTCATCGAATTCCAAATTCCGCAATTCGACTTTATTGATTTTTGTCTGCATATCGTAAGGTTTCTCTCAAATATACAAAATAATTTCCACTTACAAACGCTTACAAATAGTTACAACCGAAAGTAAATAGTTGTCAACCGGATAATTGCTGAGGTTGATCGCATCTTTGCCTTGTTGAATTTGATGAACGAATTCATTTATACTAACATTTAAATATTATACGCCATGAATGCATTGAAAAACAGAGTACAGTTAATTGGACACGTAGGAAATGATCCGGAAATTAAAACATTAGAAAATGGAAGAAAACTAGCGTATTTGAGTATCGCTACCAACGAAAAGTACACGAATGACAAGGGGGAGAAAGTCGAGCAAACCGAATGGCATCGCGTTACGGCCTGGGGCAAAACGGCTGAAATTATCGAAAAGTTTGTAGTGAAAGGAAAAGAAGTGGCGGTTGAAGGCAAACTAACTCACAGAAGTTATGACGATAAAAACGGAGAAAAAAAGTTTATTACCGAAGTGGTTGTCACTGAAATTTTACTGTTGAAGTAAATAGTATTGATCGGGAGTAATCTAAACCGGACAAGTTTTAAAAACCTGTCCGGTTTGTGTTTTATAAAATAGAAGTACCATTAATATCTGTTGTTAAGATTTCACTCATATAATCAAAAAAGGGTCTCATGTTTTTGAACGTTTCAAGAGCTTGTTCAAGAAAATGAGGGCTTAATACCTCTTCGTCGGTAAAACGTTTGATAACGAGAAACTGTTTGTAACGAAGTAAGTCAATAGCTTCATGGTTTATATCATATCCTTTGGGGGCTGTTTTGAGCTGTTCTCCCTGCAAAGTACCAAAATTGCTGACAAAAGATTCTGACTGCACTATTTTCTGCATGGTTTGAGGGTCGTGATCAAATTCGGCTCTGATGCGTTTTAAATCTGCAGCGTTTGGTCCCCAGAAACCACCGGCAAGAAAACTGTTTCCCTTTTCGAGATGATAATAATAACCACCACGTCTTTCTTTTGATGCTCTGGTGTAACTGCCTCCCCAAAAGGTTTTAAAAGGAGTTTTGTCTTTAGAAAAGCGAATATCGCGATAGATTCGGTACACACTTTTTTTGCCTGAAGTCGTTTCAAGAACATCTGTTTTAGAAAGCTCCTGAAGCAAAGCTCCTGCAAAGCTCTCAATATGATTTAATTCGATTAGGTACTTTGGCTTATGTAAATCAAACCAGGGTTTGTTATTGTTTTCTTTAACCTGAGTCAGAAAATCCAGACTGGATTTGGGTATCGTAATTTGGTTTTCCATAAGTAATGCCGCGTCTTTTTTGAGGATCTATATTAAAAATAGGGGAATTCGTTTTAACCGTAGTAGTAAAAACGGATATCAACAAAGTTACACAAAGATTTAAGGAATGTGCGAGTCAATTGTAAAAGTTAAGATTTTCTTCCGCATTGTAACACAGATGATGCGAATTCGTTTCATGCGTGTTCTATTGTTTTGGGATCAATCTCAAAAGTTGGGAAAAAAAGGGCTGAAAGCCCTAAAAGCAACAGCATCTTGCGCAGCACTATGAATTAGGTTAAGGTGCAGAATTGCCCTGAAAGGGCAAAAGCAAACTATACATTATAAGTTTCAATAAAGAATCAACCGCTCTTTTATAAAGTATAATTCAAAATGATATAAATCCAACTTTTGTGCATAAGCTTCTGCCCTTTCAGGGCGTAACCGATATTCGTTATCGTTACTCATAGTGCTGCGCACCATTCTATTGCTAAAGCTCTTTCAGAGCAATATTCCCAAAATTAAAAAACCCACCAGTTGGTGGGTTTGTATATAATCGTTAAGCAGTTTTTTTGAATAAATCAAACATAGGACAACGTGAGCAACGTTTCTTTTCGCTTTTTTTGTATTTTTCACAACAAGAAGATTTACAGTTTTCCAACTTCTTAATGTTCTCAAGGATAGCAGCTTTATTTTTCTTTTTCTTCTTATCCTTTTTTTTGTCCTTGTCTTTTTCTTTCTTGCTCAATTTTCCTCTGTATTATAAAAACAGAGACAAATATAAGAGAAAAATGTTATTTTTATATATTCTAAATAAACTTTAACTTTTTTTATTTTGGGTTGATAGCGATCGAGCTTGTAACCGTTAATTGTTGAATATCACGGTCGAACAAGTAAAGTCCGCCTTTGTCATCTCCAATTAAGTTAATTTTATCCAAGATCGATTTAGCTGTAGCTTCCTCTTCGATTTGTTCAGATACGTACCATTGTAAGAAATTATGTGTTGCATAATCTTTTTCTAAAAAAGTAATGTGTACCAATTCGTTGATAGATTCTGAAACAAAAATCTCATGGTTGTAAAGAGTTTCAAACATTTCTTTAAACGTAGAATAAGATGTTTTAGGCGCTTTTAGATCGGTAATCTGAGCGTGACCTCCGCGTTCGTTTACATACTTTACTAATTTTAGCATGTGTGCGCGCTCTTCGTCTGACTGTGTGTACATAAATTGAGCAATTCCTTCAAGTCCATGTACTTCAGCCCAACAAGCCATAGAAAGGTAGGTTTGCGAAGATTCTGCCTCTATGCGGATTTGCTTGTTTAAAGCTGTTTCAATATTTTTTGATAACATAATATGTGTCTTTTGTGTAAAGTTAGAAAAAATAATCCATTCCCTTTTTTGCAAACCCGAAAACATCAGACATTTGGATTAATTCTCAATTAATTTAAGGTTTTTCAAAAGAAAAGGGTTTCGAAAAAGTAGCTTTGTCTATGATTGGGTTTTGCATCTGATCGTCCGGAAATCCATCGGTAAATTTACGCATCGTGTATTGTTTTGAGGCAGTATCGTAATAGCCTAAAATGTAATAGTCGCTAAACTTCAAAACATTTCCTAAGGTTGCTTTTTTATTTGTATTTAAATAATAATACAAATTGTCAAGTGCCATTGGTGCCGGATCTTTACTAGTGAACTCAGATTTTTGGTCTAAAGCAGTTTCAAAAAATACGGTTTCGTCGTTTACAACCGGCAGATAGTCCCACGTAAAAGTATCATTCATCACGGTATAATAAGCGCCGCCAACGCGTGGTGTTCCTCCCAGAGTCATAGAAGTGCTTGTTCCGTTTTCATAAACGGATAAACCGATTTCTAAAGCAGACAAATGCTGTAGAAATCTCTTGGTGTTTTTTAACTCCCGAGGCTTACGTTCACCGCCTTGCTGAACAAACAAAGGAGACGTTTTAAAACGAATAGTGTCTTCTTTTGTTATTCGGATGTTTTTTATAAGTTCTCCCGAATCGTAATTCTTAATGTCAAGCAATAGTTCATCTTCGTTGGCATTGATTTGATAAAGTTTCTTTTCATAATAGAAAGAATTACTTATTTTTCTAGGCGTCTTAGTTTCAGACTGTGTAATTTTCTTTTCAATAACATCCTGATTGTCCAAATTCAAATCAAAAAGCTGTGTTTCTTTTGGATTATGGTCAAATGCCAGGATAAAATGATTGTTCTCGATATAGATTTTGCTTTTTTTAGAAGCTTTGTCTAAAGGAGTATAGTCGTCGGGATCGATTTTTATAATTGGATTTTCTCTAATAATCTGGCTAAAAGACAAGGGCTGGGTTTTTCTATTTTGAAAAGTAAAAGTAGAGAAGTCAAATATGCGTTCTTCTACCATTCCATTTTTAAAAACGTAAGCCGTCAAAGTATTTTGTGAAACATCTTTGGAAAGCAGATAGAATTGGTTATTGCTTTGGAATTTGGCAACGATGTATTCACTCGAAGAAGGATATTGAAATTTTAAAATCTTATATGTTTTGGTTTCTAAATAATACTTAACAACCAAAATATCCGAAGAATCTTCGGAAGCCCAATAAAGACTTGGATTCCCGTCTTCACTGAAACTATAGCCAATGATGGATCTGTTTTCAAGATTGGTGCGCGATAAAGTAAATTCATCTTTTAGAAACAAAGCACTATTGTATCTTAAAATGGTAAGATTCTGAGTGTTTGTAACAAAAACAAATACATCATTTGTTGTCTTGTTTTCGACATTCAAGATGTTATTGTTCTGATCGTACCTTTTTAAATCTAACGGATACGAAGCCAAAATGGTTTGACTCAACAGCGCTGACTGATAGGTTAGTAACAAGAAAAGGAGTAGTTTTTTCATGTGCTTTTATCGACAAAAATCATTCCAAATTTAAACCTTTATTTTGGAGTTATTGGTTCATTAGTTCCTGAAAATAATCAACAAACTGTCCCATGTGCAATCCGTCCATTAAGGCATGATGTACGTGAACAGACATTGCGATGGTTCTTTTTCCGGTTGGGGAAGTTATCATTTTTCCGAAAGAAATCTTTGGACAACTGTCCGGAAAGGTGAAACTACGGGCATGTGAAAGTGAAGTGAAATTCAACCACGGAATAGCCGAGAAGTGAATTAAATTATCATTTTCAAAGGATCTTGTAAAAAGACCTGTGGTGTTTTGAATGCGTTCGATTTCTTCTAAAGCTGTTTTCTGGAAAACTTTAAAATCAGAATTGTATTCTATAAAAGAGAATCCAAAAGTGCCGTCTTCACGCCCAATAGTGGCCGAGGCATCGATGCGATCGTTAACGTAGATCTGATCTCCGGAAATACGGTATTTAAAATTCTCAATTGCATTTACAGCAGCGAGTGTCTTGTGCAAATAATAAATGAAAAAGGAGGACTGGAGACTTTTTGCAGTTTCATAGGCTTGGGTGCAATCAATTTCGACGGTGGCGCCAAAAAAGGGTTCTTCCATTTGAATGAAATGTGCAAAATGCTCTTTTCTATTCCAGTTTTCTAAGTCTAAAAGTGTTTTCATTACAGTAAGTTCTGAAGGATTTCAGTGATTTTTTCGAAAGAACTAAAATGCGCATGCTCTATTTTGTGATTGATTTTTTCGTGCTCCCAAGTAGTGTGAAACGGAATGTGTACCGCATAACCGCCAATTCCTAAAACAGGTAAAACATCCGATTTTAGTGAGTTTCCGATCATCAGAAATTCATCTGCCTGAATGTCTAAACGTCCTAGTAATTTTGTGTAATCAATTTCCTGTTTGTCTGACATTACTTCGATATGATGAAAATAATGTCCCAATCCCGAACGGTGTAACTTGCTGTGCTGGTCTTTCAGATCACCTTTGGTAGCCACAACCAATTTGTATTTTCCGTGCAGCGTTTTTAGCGTTTCTTCGACTCCGTCCAGCAGTTCGATAGGTTTTTCGAGTAATTCTTTTCCGTATTGGATGATTTTTTCGATAACCTCAATCGGAATGGTTTTGTTCGAAATGTTTATGGCTGCTTCAATCATCGATAAAATATAACCTTTGATTCCGTAACCGTATAAAGATAAATTCTCGATTTCGATTTTGAACAATTCCTGCGAAATCCCCTGATGAGAAAGGTAATCTTCCATCAAAGCACAGAATTTATGTTCTGTTTCCTGAAAGTAAGGTTCGTTTACAAATAAAGTGTCATCGGCATCAAATGCGATTACTTTTAAGTTGGGTATTTTGTTTTTATGTAACATAATGTTTTTGTTTCAGGTTTTTTTGTTTCAGGTTTTTTTGCCACGAATTCACGAATTTTATTGCCACAGATTAGAATGATTTCAAAGATTTAAAAAAAATCTGCCAGATCTGCTAAATCTGCGAGAATATTTTTTAGCCACGAATTCACGAATTTTCTTGCCACAGATTAGAATGATCTCAAAGCTTCTAAAATAATCTGCCGGATCTGCTAAATCTGCGTGAAACCTTTTTATTACGAATTCACGAATTTAATGATTCAGATGAATAAATAATCTGCGAAAATCTGTAAAATCAGCGTCATCCGCGAGCCAATGACTCAGAAAAGTTTTTTTAATGAAATCGTCTTATCATAGAACGTAATTCTAATTCCGAAGAGTAAAATGATTCCGCCGAAAACCATTTGTAAAGTTATTTGTTCTTCCAAAAACAACCAAGCTAATATCGAAGTAATTACGGCCTGACTTAATAAACTTAACGAAACCCTTGTAGCGCGCATGTGTTGCGTGGCGTAACTGATAGAAAGCCATGCACACAATTGACAAATTACAGCCTGAAGTACCAATACAAACCAACCCGTATCAGAGAAACCGGTAAAAGGCTGATCCAGGGCATAACATAGAATTCCTAAATAAATACTCGATGCCAGTAAGCTGATAGTCATAAAAGATAAAACATCGATTTCTGAAAGTGCTTTTTTGCTTACCAAAAGATAAATCGAATAAAGAATACCCGATAAAACGGCAAACAAAAAGGCCTGATCAAAATTTAAATCCATAAAAAAGCTAAAGCCTACCAAAGTGATCATTCCGAATAGGGAAACCACGGTTCCGATCCAGAAATTGGTGGCTGGTCGTATTTTAAGAAAGAAAAAAGAACCAATTCCAACGCAAAGCGGTGATAAATTGGTCAGTAAAGAAGCTTGCGTAGCACTCGAATCCTGAATAGCAATATTCCAAACGGCAACATCTGAAGAGAATAAAACACCGCAAAGTACCGCCAGAAGCAAAGGCTTCGTTTTTGGAAGTTTAAAACTTTTGGTGATTATTACATAGGGCAAAAGCAAAATCACAGCAAAAAACATTCTGTAAAAAGCCGAAATTAATCCCGGCGCCAGTTTTAGTTTAACCAATATTGGAAAAATCGAAATACAAAGTATTCCACAGATCAGGGCTAGTCTTGGTTTGGTGATTTTCATATTATTTTAGTTTGCTATTCAAATTGTTGATTTGAAAGCTCAGATTTTAATTGGACCGAATATGTGTCTATAATTATTCAGAGAAACTAAAAATCTGGTATTTTTTATTGTTCTTATTATAACTTCCTAGATATAAACTATTTTTGAACTTAAAAAGTATTAAATCTTTGTATAGAGTTTTAGAAAATATTGATACCGTTTTTTTAATTTCTTCGTTCTCTTCTAAGAAAATTCTAGCTTTGTCAAAGGCGGAGATTTTCATCTCACGATCAAGATGATTAAAAGTAGAATCAAATATACAATTCGTATAAACTACGGCTTTGTTTTTATAGGAAATTAAATTCGTTACGGTATAACTTCTTCCTGAATTAAAAGGTATCATTGTAGTTCCATTCATTCCCATTCCGCCCGTACTCATTAAATTTTGATTCATTGATATTCCAACAGAACCTTGAGTTATATCTTCTGAACTTCCAATAGCGGTATAATAAATTCCATTCAAATTATAGCACGATACACTAGGCGCGTCTTTAATTCTTCTAAGAAATTGTTCTGAATTTTTAATAGGTTTTGTGCTGGAAAAAATATCGTTCTTTCGCCAAAAAAAGCTGTTCTTTTGCTGGAGGAAATCAGAATTTTTAAAATCAATTTCCTGATCATGCAAGACTTTATATTCTTTAAGAATGTTACCATTTAAATCACTAATTGTAAAAAACAAAACAAAAGCATTGGTTTTTATTTGAAGAATTTTGTTGTCAATCAAAAAAGAATTTGATCTAAATGTTATTGCACCATATTCGCCTTTAGTTATTTTTTGTTGCTTAATAGATATAAGATTTGGTGTAAAATCCTGAAGATTAATTCTTAAAACTTGTGTAGCATGTGTAGTATTATCAATAGTGAAGATAATCTCCTCTGGATTATAGGTGTAAATTTTGTATCTTTTAGAGCTTAATGCTAATGACGGAGGACTATCATTGGCTATAGTTTGAAAGCAAGGTTCTGAAGATTCATCCGTTAGAACAGTATATAAGTTCTCGGGATGATCAAATATGTTCTTGAATTCTAAATGCGACAAGTCTACGGTTTTTTCGTTTAGATTTCCATTATCGTCAGATATATAAAATTTTAAAGTACTAGTGTTTTTTATTATTGTTATAAGGTAAAACTTGTTGTTGATAGTAAGTTCTTGAACTATTTTTTCCTTTTTTAGTTCTAAAGCAATTGCCTTATTTTCAGTTTTTCCAGTTGTAAAATTGATATATTGTGAACTAATTTCTTTTCTGTCTTTCGATGCCCAGAAAACAAAACAATTATTATCCTTTTGACTATAACCAATAATGCTCTCGTATTTTTTTTCTGGCCTTACAATAGTTAAAGAATCTATAATATTGAATTTTTCATCAAATCTTATAGCGTTAGTTTTTTCCTTATCATTTAAAAACAGAATCACTTCTTTTTTATCTTCATTGACTACCTGAAAAAAATCTCTTTTTTCTTCTAATTTTAAATCAAATTCTTTTGCAATATCTTGAGAAAAAGAAGGCAAACTATTTAAAAGCAGGAATGTCAAAAGTATTTTTTTTAGCATGATCAAGGAGTTATTTTTTGCTAAGATCTTACTTTTTTCTCAAATAAAACATCAAAAAAGAAACGCGTGAATCGATTACCAATTTCACGCGTTTAAGAGAGTGTTAAGCATTCAAAATTTTACTGCAAGCTTCTTTAATTTGCAGGTCAGAAAATGGTTCAAGCGCTTTCGCTAACATCTTACTGGTTTTGATGCAGTTCATCATTTTTGTCCGCAGATCCTTATCGTCGCCAGTCTCTGTTACCAGAATGGCCTCGAAAATTTCGGACAATTGTTCTGGTTGTGCTCTAAATTCTCCTTCCATCCAAAGGAAGGAAAGAAATTGTGCTACCGCTGGCAGTACATCTTGTTGTGTTGGTTTTTGATTTTCCTCTGTCATGATCGAAAATTTTAAACGCACGAAACCCTCATTTTAGGTGTGACAAAATATTCAAAAGAATAGATCAAGGGCAGTTTCCTGCTCCAGCACCATGATGAGGGTTTCGCTTATTGTTACTTTTAATAAGTTTATTATCGAAAGTCTCTCAAATATTTTGTCAGTACAAACGTACGAATATAAATTTGAAAGAAACAATAAAATGTAAGAATTTTGGCTTGTTTTTAGTTCTGTAATGTTGTCATTTTCGAACGAGAAATCGCACTAGAAACTCAACAACAGTGCGTGAATCTCGCGTGCGATTTCTCGTTCCTCGAAATGACAAACGATATGCTAAATATCTAAATCAGTTTAGTTTACCGTTTCACCATTTGGAGCATCAGCATCCGGATTGATGAAAACTAGTTTTCCTTCGGCATTTGTAGTCATCAGGATCATTCCCTGGCTTTCTACACCGCGTAGTGCTCTTGGCGCTAAGTTGGCTAAGACTGAAACGCGTTTCCCGATGATTTCTTCCGGAGAAAAGCTTTCTGCAATTCCTGAAACGATTGTACGAACGTCAATTCCGGTATCTACTTTCAGTACCAGAAGTTTGTTGGCTTTTGGCATTTTTTCTGCTTCCAAAATAGTTCCAACACGGATATCCATTTTAGCGAAATCTTCGAATTGAATGAGTTCTTTTTGTGGTTCAGGTTGCTTGCTTTCGGCAAGGTTGGCGGTTTTTGTAGCTTCCAATTTGTCTATTTGTTTTTGAATTTCTTCGTCTTCTATTTTTGCAAAAAGTAATTCGGCTTCACCTATTTGGTGGCCTTCCGGAATCAATTCTGAATTTTCAGCAACATCATTCCATTTCAATTTCCCCTCGTTTTTCAGGATTCTGGATAATTTTGCAGCAGTAAAAGGTAAAAATGGTTCTGCCAAAATGCTCAACGCAGCAGCAATTTGAAGCGCTACATACATTTGAGTTTTTACACGCTCCGGATTGTCTTTCATTACTTTCCAAGGCTCTTCGTCGGCTAAATATTTATTTCCTAAACGAGCCACATTCATCAATTCGCCTAAAGCTTCACGGAATCTGTAACGCTCTACCGAACTTGAAATAACAGCCGGATAGGCTTTTAATTCTGCTAAAGCCGCTTCATCAACTTCGTTGAAATCATTCGGTTTCGGAATAAATCCGTCGTAATATTTATTGGTTAAAACGACCACACGATTGATGAAGTTTCCAAAAATCGCTACTAGTTCATTGTTATTTCTTGCCTGGAAATCTTTCCAGGTAAAATCGTTGTCTTTAGTTTCTGGCGCATTCGAAGTTAAGGCATAACGCAAAACGTCTTGTTTCTCCGGAAATTCTTCTAAATATTCGTGCAGCCAAACCGCCCAGTTTTTAGAAGTCGAAAGTTTGTTTCCTTCCAGATTCAGGAACTCATTTGCAGGAACGTTGTCCGGTAAAATATAGCTTCCTTCGGCTTTAAGCATCGCCGGGAAAATGATACAGTGAAAAACAATATTGTCTTTCCCAATAAAATGAACCAGTTTGGTGTCTTCGTCTTTCCAGTAAGGTTCCCAGTCTTTTCCTTCACGGGCAGCCCATTCTTTAGTAGACGAAATATATCCGATAGGGGCATCAAACCAAACGTATAGTTTTTTTCCTTCCGCACCTTCAACCGGAACATCAATTCCCCAGTCAAGGTCACGCGTTACCGCACGAGGCTCAAGTCCACCGTCAACCCATGATTTTACTTGTCCGTAAACATTCGGCTTCCAGTCGTTTTTATGTCCAACCAAAATCCATTCGGTTAAGAAATCGGTATATCTGTCAAGCGGTAAGAACCAGTGTTTCGTTGATTTTAAAATTGGAGTTTCTCCGGTAATTGTCGATTTTGGGTTAATTAAATCGGTTGCATTTAAAGTCGATCCGCATTTTTCGCACTGATCTCCGTAAGCTTCTTCATTACCACATTTCGGGCAGGTTCCAACCACAAAACGATCTGCCAAAAACTGATTGGCTTTGGCATCGTACAATTGTTCGGTTATTTCTTCAATAAAATCGCCTTTATCATACAAGGTTCTAAAGAATTCCGAAGCCGTATCATGGTGAATTTTAGCCGAAGTTCTGGAATAATTGTCAAACGAAATTCCGAAATCAGCGAATGATTTACGGATTACTCCGTCGTATTTATCAATAACTTGTTGTGGCGTAACTCCTTCTTTTTTGGCTTTCATTGAAATTGCAACACCATGTTCATCGCTTCCGCAAATAAACGCAACATCTTTTCCTTGCAAACGTAAATATCTCGAATATATATCTGCAGGCACATAAACCCCCGCCAAATGCCCAATATGTATAGGTCCGTTGGTGTAAGGTAAGGCTGCCGTGATAGTATATCTCTTTGGATTTTGTATCATAACTCAATTTTATTGAGTGCAAAAATAAGCAATAGAATTGAGATTTTGTTATTGCGCGGAGTTTCGCAGAGAAAAAGCGCAGAGATTCGCGAAGTTTTGTTTGTTGGAATGTGAAATTTTAATCTCGCAAAGGCGCAGAGGCGCAAAGTTTTTTTTATAAATTCATTTCACGCAGATTTTATAGATTTAAGCTGATAGATGCAGATTTTTATTTTACGCAAAGACGCAGAGGCGCAAAGTTTTTTTTTCTCATTTTATGTCATTTCGAGGAACGAGAAATTCTCACATGTTGAGCGCGCACTGTTGTGGAGTTTCTTGCGAAGATTTCTCGTTCCTCGAAAGGACAACAGTACCATTTATCATCAGCTATAAATTAAACTTTGCGTTTTAGCGTCTTCGAGAGATTATCCCAATCCAAAAAAAAAAAAATCTTAGCGAATCTCTGCGAAAACCTTCGAGTAACTTTGTGCAATAACCCATAAAATAGAACCAGTTTAAACTAGCGTATCGTTTAAAATCTTCAAAATATATTTCGCAACCTTTGTGCTGAAAAAAAACAAAGACAAGTTATGAGCAAGACAAAACTGATCATCAATAAAAATGGATCAATAAAAATAGAAGGTGATTTCGAAATCATGGATTCTGAAGGAGCTGTTTACGGACTACAAGGAAGATCGGCATTGGGTCTTTGCCGTTGTGGATTATCGGCAAATAAGCCTTTTTGCGATGGCGGACACCGTAATAATTTTGAACACGAGTCAATCGCATTCGATTTACCACCAATGAAAACGAACTAAGAACTTCGTTTTTGGTTATTCTGATAATGAAGCTGCATCTTAATTGATGTGGCTTTTTTTGTTTCTATTTTTAGATAATTTCTTAAATATAATCAGTTATTTCCTTAAAAAAGGTGTATTATATTTGCTCAAATTTTTAAAAATATAGCGAATGAAAAAATTGGTGACCCTAGTGTTATTTTTATGTTTTGTTTTGGCTCAGGCTCAAACACAAAGGACGGTTTCGAGTAATTGGACATCTTTCAGTCAGATGATAGAAATCGAATCTCCTGTAAAGAAAAAGTTCAGAGTAATTGCATCAGTAAAAGTAGAAAGTAACGATCCTAACGCCTGGGCAGGAGTTTGGGCGAGTGTACATACTAAAGACGATGAAAGAGGTTTTTTTGATAATATGGGAGACAGACCTGTAAAAATAAACGATTGGAAATCCTATACTGTAGAAGGAACCATTGATAATAATAGTAAAACACTTTATTTTGGTGGTTTGTGTTCGTATAATGGTAAATTCTATTTTGATAAATTCGAATTGTTAATCGAAAATGCAAAAGGTGTTTTTGAGCCGTGGGCGGTTTTAAATTCAAGCTTTGAAGCCCCTTTGAAAAATGGAGAAATTCCGAAATGGGATACGAGGATTTCAAAAGAGGCTGTTGTAAAAGTGAAAGAATTCAAAATTGCACTGGATAAATCGAGTACCGACGGAAAAAGCAGTTTGATGCTGGAAGGAAGCGGTATTAAGGTGAGACCCGAAGCAAAGATTGGAAATGTGGAAGGAGCATCTCCAAAAATTGGAGATATGATATCAATGCTGGAAGATCTTAAATTTCGTGTAGAAAGAGCGGTGAAGAATATGACCCAGTACGAAATAGATTATTTGCACGACGCGGAAGCCAACCGAATCGGGGCATTGGTGATGCATTTGGCTGCAGCCGAAAAAAGCTATCAGGTTTTTACTTTCGAAAACAGAGAACTTAATGAAGAGGAAAAGAAAAAGTGGGATGCCGCTTTAAACCTGGATCAGGGCGGACGTGATGATTTTAAAGGCCATGATATTCAATATTACTTAGATATCTATAATGAAGTAAGAGCAAAAACTATTGAGGAATTAAAGAAAAGGGATGATGCCTGGTTTGCCGAAGTGCACCAAGGATACGATTGGACGAACCAGTATTGCTGGTTTCACGTGATGGAACATCAATCGAACCATTTAGGACAGATTTTGTTTTTAAAGAAACGTATTCCATCTCAGCAAAAACTGACCTTACCGGCCTTACCAAAAGAAATCAAAAAGTAAAAGTTTCGACTCATAAAAAAAGCTGCACATCATGCAGCTTTTTTTATAAATAAAGTTCTCCGCGCATCGTTATGATGGAGGAACCTCCAACGAGAATATCTTCTTCGCGATTCATTACTTCAATCATCGAGGGCTGTTTTAATCGTACACCCTGAAGAATTTTGTATTTTTTATCGGATTTAGTGAATTTCTTTTGTGTTAAAAAGCCAATCAGTGGGCCGGCAGCAGTTCCGGTAGCAGGATCTTCATTTATTCCGATAATCGGGTTGAAGAATCGGGTTTCGACTATATGTTCCTGATTTTCATCAGCAAGAGTGAAACAATAAAATCCTTCAGATTTATATTCTTTTGAAATTTCGATTAAAAGCTGGTTGTCCGGGACAAAACTATTGAGTATTTGGCTGTTTTTTATAGGAACCATGGTATGGGCAACTTCTGTTTTAACTATTGTTGGAACAAAAGCATTTACATCTAAATCTTCAATTTTTAAACCGAGCGCGACTGCAATTTTATAAGTTGGGATTTCTTCTTTAATGACTGCCGATTTTTGATGCATTTGAACAAGAGGATAGAAAGAAACAGGATCAAGAGTAACCGTTAACGGAATGGCGGAATGTTTCATAATTACAAATTGTTCGCTTTCGTTTTGCTCTTCAAAAATGGGCATTCCTTTTAAGAGAGCACCGCAGACAGCGCCTAATAGGTTATGTCCTGCACCATCGATTTCGATTCCTGTTGGGGTAAAGGAACGAACCATTAGTGCTTTTTCTCTTGTAGAATAATAAACAAAAGAGGTTTCGGAGTAGCGAAATTCTTTAGAAATATCACGATAAGTTTCCAGCTTTAAATTACCATCGGTAAAAACGACAGAAAGTGGATTTCCTTTATAACTTTCGTTTGAGAATACATCTAAGACGTAATATTCCAATGCTATTCTTCCTTCCATTATTTCTTCTTTACTTTTTTAACGGAATAAAGTTACAGATTATACTATATCAAAACAACAGCTTTTTATAACATTCGTTTTCCCTCGGCGCTAAATTTTATTGCTTTTTCCAATCTTGCAAGTTTTGTTTTTTCTTGCTTGGCGCTCATAATTACGTGAATTATTACTTTTTTGTACGATGGCGCCTGATTGTTGAAATATTCCCAAGCTATTTTATTGTCTTTAAATTGTTTTTCAAATTCCGGGTCAAGTAGGTAAGCTTCTCTTTCATGCGAGTAGATTTTAGATCTTTCTTCAGATCTTAATTCGAAAGCCTTTAAGCCTTCGGGTAGCATGAGTCCGGCCTTAGTGAGTTCTTCTACTTTTTTGATATTGATGGCACTCCATATACTGGATTTTTTTCTGGGTGTAAACCGTATCGTATAACTTTCTTCATCGACAGATCTTCGAATGCCATCAATCCAGCCAAAACAAAGCGCCTGATCAACAGATTCTGACCAGGTCATGCATGGCTTCTTGGTACTCACTTTATAAAAACCAACTAAAAGTTCGGTTTCTTTTTGATAATGTTTTTCTAACCATATTCTGAATTTTTCTTGGGTGGGGAAGAAGGTTGCTGTCATTTTTTTGAAATAAAAATCAATTACAAATTTGGATTCGCTCTAATGAAATTATAAAGGTATAATAAATATCAGAAAAGATTCCCGTGACAAAAAACAAGGTCAATTCTTTTGGTTTTGTTGTTTTTCTAACAGTTTATAAATTGTTTTAATCCTCAGCAAGGATATTGGTGCAATAATGATGTTGAAGAAAAAGAATAGGTCAAAGAATGATTCAGAGTCAATTATTTCTAGTGCTATTGTAATTAAAAGTAGAATAAAAAAGAACAGATTGATCCAGAAAATCAATGTGAGTGAAAAGATTTTAAGTTCAATTTTTAACTTTTTTATAAATGAAAGTAATATGATTACTAATCCTAAGCCGGCAGTGATCCAACAAGAGTATATGAAAAAGCCAAGCGTTTTAAAGCCACTAAACATTCTTGGGCTTTCAAAAAAGTAAATGAAAAATGTAATTACACTCCAAATATTGGTGAGAAGTAAGGATAGGAGTAAACTCTTGTAGATTGTTTCTTTCATGATTTTGATAGTTTTATTAGGTTGTGAGAACTTACATAGCACTTTTGAGCTTTTGTATTTTATTTATAGACTATCAATCATTATTCCATGTTTTTAATGGAGTATATTTTAATTCTTCGATACAATCACTTTCTTATCTTTGCAAGAGCAATTAAAAAGACTAGAAATCATGGCAAAAGGACCTGAAAAAAACGGAAAAAACAAGGCTTTGCATACCAAATTGCTAAAACGAAAAAAGGCTAAGCTTCAGGAAGAGAAAAAAGCACAGGCATTACGTTTGAAGGCTTTGGTTGCAAAAATGAATGAAAAGAAGAATAGTGATGAATCTGATATCACTAAATAGTATTACATTTTCCCGATTTTAATACTTGATTATTTTTACGTTTTCTGTTAATCCATTTGACTGAATTTTTAAAATATAGATTCCCTCAGCAAGGTTTTCTAGATTTATTTGTTCTGTGTTTGTTTTGTTTTCAAGTATAATTTGCCCTTTTGAATTGATTAATGTTATGGAATCAGGTTTTTGATCCAATAAAGATGTGATGCTTAGTTTGTCTTTAACCGGATTTGGAAAAACATTAAAACTCTTGCTTTTTAATTGATTTTCCGGAATCCCCAAAGTATTTGAATTTTTATATTTTGCCAAACCAATGTTGGCCGATCGAGAGGAACTAACACCTACTGTTATTAAATTAGCTTCATTTACAATTACTTTTTGAATGGTGCTATTGGAGGCATTCATGTTTGAGAGTACAATTCCTTTGTTGCCGAAGTTTGTTTTGTAAGTTCCGTCGGGATTTAATTTTATCAATAAACTATTTGATGAATTCGATACAGCCGTTACTCCAGCCAAAAGAATTGAATTGTCTTGAAGAATATTAAGGTCGTTTATAAAATCTTTATCACTTTTGGTGTCAATTAGTAATTTTCCATCATCACTAAAGGTAGTATCAAGAGTTCCATTGATGTCGAATTTCGCCAAATTAATGACATATTTTAAAGGAGTGATTGCTTTAGCTCCTACCGCATAGATTTTATCCTTATCTATTTTGACAGATAGGAAACGATCATAATCTTCCCGAGCATTCGAATCAAATTGTACGTAACGGTAACCATTTGTGCCAAAAGAAGTATCAATACTTCCGTTTGCGTTTAATTGTACCAATAATGATGCTTCAGTGGGGTTGCTTACTGAGCCGCCAATTAAAATTTTGTCTCCATTCATAACTGAACAAAACGCCCTTTGTGAAAGTGAATCAAAGTTGATCACCTGAACACCATTATTACCAAAGCTGTTGTCGTACGTTCCATCAGCATTTAATTTTAAGATCAGAATATCTGAATTGTCATTCAAAACATATCCAACGGCTATCATTTTATCATTAGGTAAAATGTGTATGGATTGTAAATCAGATTCTGATCCGAGTATATTTTTAGTAATCCCATTTGTTCCAAATGTGGTATCTAAAGTTCCGTCAGTATTGAGTCGCGCTATAGCTGCGTATGCGAATCTTTCGCCAGAACGCCCGGATAGAATAATTTTTCCGTCAGACTGAATTCCAATTTTTCTGACATCGCTTTTTTCATTTCCAAATTTGATCATGGAATAACCTTTCGTTCCAAAAGAGAGATCTAAGTTGCCATCGGGCAGGTATTTTAACACTAAGCTGGAATTGCTGTTTGCAGAAGTGTAACCTCCAACAAGAATTTTATGATCTGCTAATTGTATTCCGTCGAAGGCATAATCGATACCGTTTGAAGTGAGATCGGTAATTGTTATACCATTTTTTCCAAAAGAAGTGTCTAAAGTGCCATCATTTTGAGCATAAGAAAGAGTATAATTAAAAATCAAAAAAAGTAATGTTTTCTTCATATTCGTTATTTTTTCTTTTGGTTAGGGGTTAAAATTAGAATTCCGGCTTCTCTAAAACTATAGAAAATGCTAAGGCCTTTTTGTTTATTGAACATACCAATTATCTGAATTTCATTTTTGGATAACGGAAGTTTCCCTTTCTTCAGATTTTAGAGCAAGTTGGCCGTTTTTTAAGTATGCTAAAGTAGCTTTTTTTCATTCAAAAAAATCTCACAAAATTATATTTTTATCAGGATGAGATTGTATTAAGAATGACAGTAAATAGTACGTTTTGTCGCGATAAGAAAATATTGTCGCTTATATTATTATTTCTTCGAAATTTGCAATCCAAAGTAAAGTATTGGAAATCATTGTAAAAGAACTTGAGGAAATGGTAAAAACAAGGCTTTGCATACCAAATTGCTAAAACGAAAAAAGGCTAAGCTTCAGGTAGAGAAAAAAGCACAGGTATTACGTTTGAAAGCTTTAGTGGCAAAAATGAATGAAAAGAAGAATAGTGATGAGCAAGATGTTATATAAATCTAAATGTATTTCTTTTCTGTTTTAATTTCTCCGAAATTTGCAAATCAATCTCAAAACAAAAACAAAATGGAGGAATTTGGTAGAATAATAGTTTCTGAAACGGCAATGAACAGTGAAAATCTTCAGGATGTAATTCATTCAAATATTTCGGTAATCAATTTAATGCGTGAAGAAGGTGTCGATGACGAATTTATTCACGAAGATGCCCTGATGAGTTATTACTTAGATTATTACTATTCGCAATATGCCGAAGGGAATTTTGCTCAGTTTGTTTATAAATCAGGTTGGAATAAAGAATTAAACGAACTTATCGAAGAAGGTCTGACTTTAATTGGTGCCGAAAAACACCTGGAGTTGTTCCAACAGCAAAGCAAAAAGGTAAAATTGATGAGCAGTGTAAAGCTTAATAAATTTGTTAGCGGAAAACTGGAAGGCGTAAATCCAACTCGTGATTTGCTGAACAACGATACCTTTTATGAGTTAGAAGAAAATCTGGTTACTTTAAATGCTAATTTCTTAAAAAATCATCCCGATTTCGAAGTTCTTTCTGTAGACGATATGTTTGCGACTTTGGAGGAATTTGTAGGACATGAGATTAAGAGGGCTTAGTTTTTAGTTCAAAAGGTTTTTGCAACAGAGATTAACAGCGTTATTTTTTAAGTTTGTTAATCTCGCAAAAACAAGGAGCCGAAAAGGTTTTGCTGTACACAGATTTTAGAAATCATTTTAATCTTTTAAGCTGTGGCTTTTAAAATAGACTAATGAGGCTCAGTAAGATTAATTCCTGTTTTTAGTAAAGAATCTTTGTGAAATCTTCACATTACTTTGTGAAATAACTTCATTATTTTAGCGTTCAGTGATTTAGGATTTAAAAGTAAAAAAATGAAACACGGGTACGGCTGTATATTGCTTTTTCTTTGCTTTCAGATTGGGTTGTCTCAGAATAAAATAAACCTCTTTTCTGAAATCAATTACAATTCGATTCCTTCCGTTTCATTAAGCGATTATAAGTCAGTTCAGGAGCGTGATAAAAAATATCAAAACCCAAATATTGCCTTAGGTATTGGAATTTCGGGCGGAGGTTCGAGAGCTCAGTTTTTTAGCATGGGCGTGCTTTTGGGATTGGAAGAAATTCAGGAAGCCAATTCGGAACGTAATTTTCTGAACGAAATTGATTATTTTTCTACCGTTTCCGGAGGCTGTTTTTCGGCAGGATACTATCTGACTATTCTGAAAAATAAACTATATCAGGAAAATTGCTCTTTCAATGAGTTTTACTTTTCAAAGGCAGACGCGTACAAAGATTATGTCGACAAATCGGCCAATATTTTGTCATTACTGAACAACAACCGAAATGAGAAAGGCGACAGAATATCAATGACACAGCGAATCGATTCGGATATTTTGCAATACGATGCCGTAAACCCTGATAACACCAACAAGTTTAATTCTCAAATGTTGATGTCTGATTTTTTTGTTTCAAAAGACAGTAAATCAGTTCCCGTTTTACCCATGTTTGTGGCCAACGGAACGGCGTTTAATAATGGTGAACGAATTCCGTTTATGCCTCATATTATTAGAAGTTTAAATCTAAATTCGTCTTTAGCACCCAATAAAGCTTCGATTGCACTGAATGAAAATGAGGTCAATGACGGTTATAATTTTCCGGTCACTTATGCTATTACCGCAAGTTCGGCTTTTCCGGGTGTGCTTCCGAAAGTAAAATTCGGCGTGAAAGATCAGAACAAAATATTGTGTATTGTCGATGGCGGAGCTTCTGACAATATGGGGTATAAAACACTGATCGAGTTACTGCATGACGATACAAAAGTAAAAGAGGTCAATAAAAAAGCCCTTTTTATAGATTGTCTGGGACAAGGAAAAAAGACACCTTACATCACAAACGCCAAAATCAGATTGATCTCATTGTTTGAAACCGCTTCTTTATATACGGTTCAAACCCGATACATGACTTTTGATAAAGATGTAGAAAATATTTTCGAACGTTATAAAATCCCGATTACCAATTATCAGATCATCGGTTTTACGACCATTCGGGATCACTTGTTAAGGCTTGAAAAGAATCAGGATTATGAAGATTTGGTTGCGGAATTAAAAAACACCAACGATGAGCCGGGTAGCTGGGTCAGACTTTATGGTAATTTTAAACAGGACTTAATAGAAAAGTTTGGCGAAGATTCTTTTAAGAAAGATAAGGATGGTGAAATCATTGTTGCGACTTTAAGTCGGGAAAAGTTTAAGGGCTTAACTGCCAGCCAGATTTTATTATTGTACGAGTACGCTTCGCATGTTGAGACCAAATTAAGAATTACGCCCGAAGAAAGAGAAGTTTTATTGCTATCTGGAAGGTTTGCGGCTTATTTAAAAACCGATGAATTGAAAGCTTTATTGATAGAAAACAAATAAATTTACCCAAAATTGCATTTTCTGCTTAATCAATAAAATTTTGAGAGAACAAATTTCCATTTTTATAAAAAGAACCTTTGTCTTTTTGTTTTTGCCTGTCGTCTTATCGGGTCAGACAAAGAATACGGATACAGGAGATAATGTTACCCGATATTATTATGATGATCATGTAATTTCTATACAAATTTGGTACGGTCCGGACAAGAATCCGGACAGCACCAAAACCTATTATTCGAATGGAAAGCTGAATGAGGTTTTTTATTATGATGAAAAAGGACTAAAAGATTCTGATTGTTTTCAATACAATCAACAAGGAGAGAAATTGGTAACCTGGAATTTTTCGCATGGAAAACAAATAAGTAGAACGGATCATAAATTGCCGTTTAACAAAGACAGGGAAGAAACGGTAAAAAAGGCTCTTAAAATGCTTACCGAAATCAATATTAAAACGAATTACAATCCTACAAAAGTTAATGATTTGTACAATCGTGGCGTATTAAGCGTGAGTCTTGGCAATATTACTTTAGCTCTTGAAGATCTGAAAAAGGTGGAATATTCGATTGATAAAGATCCTAAAAATAAGGGTATCGTTTTGACAGATTCTTTAGAACAAAAGAAGGATTTGTTTAGAAGCAAACTATATGACCGATTAGCGTTTCTTTATGCTTCGCGCGAAATGGATAATTTTGCTATTCACTATTACAATAAAGCAATAAAGAGCGCTCCTGACGATATGCGTATTTTGTACAACTTTGCATCGTTGCTGCAGCGTAGAAAGATGTATGATTTGGCCAGCTTTTATCTGGAGAAAATAGTAGCTGTAAAACCGAACCATGCACATGCTAGATGGGGACTTGCGCGATTGTACAGTGATACTGGAGAATATGAGAAGGCAATGGAAAATATAGTCTTAGCTTTTGTATCTGAAAAAGCAATTATCGAAAGAACTACGGCTTACGGAGGCAGAGACTTAAGAACTACGCGTGGTTTGATTTATCATAAGTTAGGAGAATCAGAGAAGGGAATTGCCGATCTGAAATCGGCACTAGAAATGGATAAAAACAATTCGTATGCTATGAAAAATCTCGGCATTATTTATCTGGATCAACATAAATACAAAAAAGCCTGCGAATGGTTTCAAAAAGCAAAAGAGTTCAATTATACTTTAGTTTATGATGAAACAGATTTGTCCTCTTTATTAGAAAGTGCCTGTGAGAATACGAAGCAGGAAATTGTAATTAAGAAAAAACCTTTTGCTTTTCCAAATCCCGCTACTACAGTTGTTTCGGTAAAAGACTTTGGTGCTGAAAACTTTGATTATGAATTTTTTAGTTTCGAATTAGTTTCTGTTTTAAAAGGAAAAAGTACAGACGGAAAAATTGATATTTCGGGTTTGCCATCGGGTTTTTATGTGCTTAAAGTTGCAGGTGAAAATTCAGCGGAGACTTTTAAGGTGATTAAAGAGTGAAGAGTGAAGAGTGAAGAGTAAAGAGTAAAGAGTGAAGAGTAAAGAGTAAAGAGTGAAGAGTGAAGAGTAAAGAGTAAAGAGTGAAGAGTGAAGAGTAAAGAGTGAAGAGTAATCTCTGCAAATATTTCGTGTATCTCTGAGTAATAACCTCCGAAATAACTTTAGAATCAACTTTGTCGTGATCTTAGGAAACATTTCCTTAAATTTGCTTCCATTATAAAAAAAATACAATAGTTATAAAAAACAAGCTATGTTACAAATCGCATTTATTAGAGAGAATCAGGAGAAAGTAATCAAGGCTTTAGCAAAACGAAATATCGATGCTAAAAGCGTTGTTGAAGAAGTGGTGCAATTAGACGAAAACCGTCGCGCAACACAAGTAGAATTAGACAACACTTTATCTGAATCTAATAAATTATCCAAAGATATAGGGGAATTGATGAAAGCAGGCGAGAAATCAAAAGCTGCAATCTTAAAAGAAAAAACAGTTTCCTTAAAAGAAAAAAGCAAAGAATTGGGTGAAAAAGCAGAAGCTTTAGCTGCCGAATTAACCAATAAATTATATACTTTACCAAATCTTCCAGCTGATATTGTTCCGGAAGGAAAAACACCAGATGACAATTTGAATGTTTTTCAGGAAGGTGATATTCCGGTTTTACACGAAGGTGCACAGCCTCACTGGGAATTGGTAAAAAAATACGATATCATCGATTTTGAACTGGGTGTAAAAATCGCTGGAGCAGGATTTCCGGTTTACAAAGGTAAAGGAGCCCGTTTGCAACGTGCTTTGATCAATTACTTTTTAGATAAAAATACAGCTGCAGGATACAATGAAGTTCAGGTGCCTCATTTGGTAAATGAAGCTTCAGGATATGGAACAGGACAATTACCGGACAAAGAAGGACAAATGTATCATTCAACAATTGATGATTTGTATTTGATTCCAACGGCTGAGGTTCCGGTTACGAATTTGTTCCGTGATGTGATTTTAAACGAAAGCGAATTGCCGGTTTTACATACTGCGTATACGCCATGTTTCCGTCGTGAGGCTGGTTCTTACGGAGCTCACGTGCGTGGATTAAATCGTTTGCACCAATTTGATAAAGTAGAAATTGTACGTGTTGAACACCCTGAGAAGTCTTATGAAGCATTAGACGGAATGGTAGAACATGTAAAAGAGATCTTAAAAGAATTGAAATTACCATACCGCGTTTTACGTTTGTGTGGTGGTGATATCGGTTTCACAGCGGCTTTGACTTACGATTTTGAAGTGTTTTCTACTGCACAGGACCGTTGGTTAGAAATCAGTTCAATTTCGAACTTTGAAACTTTTCAGGCCAATCGTTTGAAATTGCGTTTCAAAGACAAAGATGGAAAAAACCAACTGGCACATACCTTAAATGGAAGTTCATTGGCATTACCAAGAGTTTTAGCCGGAATTATAGAAAATTACCAAACCCCGGAAGGAATTGTAATCCCGGAAGTGTTAAGACCTTACTGCGGATTTGATATTATAAATTAAGATTGAAATAAAGTTTACAGTCGCAGTCACAGTGTTCAGTTGCAGCCTCAGTTTGAGGTGAATTGCATTGAACACTGTGACTGCGACTGAATACTAAAAAAAGTGGAAGATGAATGGGATTTTGAATTGGGACGTAGATCCCGTTATTTTTTGGATAACAGATAGTTTTCCGTTGAAATATTATGGTGCTTTTTTTGCCTGTGGGTTATTACTGGGCTACGCTATTGTACGAAACATTTACAAAAAAGAAAATCTTTCGCTGGACAATCTCGATAGTTTACTCGTTTATGTAATTGTTGGGACAATTTTGGGAGCACGATTAGGGCATTGCTTTTTTTATGAGCCATCCTATTTTTTACAACATCCGATAGAGATTCTGCTACCCATTCAGAAAGTGGCTGGGGTTTATAAGTTTGTTGGATATCAAGGTCTGGCAAGTCATGGAGGGTCAATAGGTGTTTTAATTGCAATGGTTTTGTATTGTCGAAAATATAAAGTTAAGTTTTTATGGCTTTTAGATAAAATGGCAATTGGGGTTCCGGTTACGGGAGCTTTTATCAGATTTGGGAATTTTATGAATTCTGAAATTTATGGAAAACCAACCAATGGAAACTGGGGTGTTGTTTTTCAAAGAGATGATATGATCCCAAGACATCCAACACAGCTGTATGAAGCATTTGCTTATCTGTTGATTTTTGTAATTTTGTATGCGATGTACAAGTCAGAGAAAATTCGAAAAGCTGACGGATTGATCTTCGGATACTTCTTAATATTATTGTTTCTTGCCAGATTTATAATTGAGTTTTTCAAGGAGAATCAGGAAGCCTTCGAGAATAGTATGCCAATTAATATGGGACAAATACTGAGTATTCCTTTTATTCTGATTGGTTTAGGATTGATTGTTTGGAAGTCTAAGAAGAATGTTCTTATTTAGTTTACAGTCGCAGTCTTCAGTTTCAGTTTATACGGAATAATGCAACTGTAAACCGTGACTGAACACTACAAGTGAGAACTGCGAATGAATACTGAAAAAAAAGCTAAAATATGAAAAACATCATCATCTATATTGTTTTGTTCTGGTCTACTTTCGCATTTTCACAGAATGAACAGCTTGCGCAGTATTATTACGATAAAGGTGATTTTGAAAAAGCTAAAATCAGTTACGAAGAGCTTTTAAATAGTGCGCCGTCCAATACACAGTACTTTTTAAGGACGATCGATTGTTATCAGCAGTTACAGCAATTTGATGTAGCGCAAAAAGTAATTCAGGATCGTTACAACAAATACAAACAAGGCGTTTTTTTAGTAGAGTTGGGGTATAATTTTCAACTGCAAAAAAACGATGCCAAAGCCAAAAGTTACTACGAACAGGCGATCGAAAAAATCAAAACCAATCCGAATGATGTTTATGGAGTGGGTAATTCTTTTGAGAAAAAAGTATTGTTGGAATACGCTTTACGCGCTTATGAAACGGCAATGCTAGTGCAGCCTAATTATAATTTCAATTTTCAAATCGGAATGTTGTACGGGCAGTTAGGGAAGACCGATCAGATGATTGATCTTTTACTGACGGAGTCGTATAAGAACCCGCAGAATGCCAATTTAATTCAGACACAGTTATCTCGTTTCATGAATGGCGAAACCGATAATACTGCTTTTAAAGACGCCATGCGTAAAGCATTGATTTTGAAAACACAAAAAGATCAGGATGTGTTCTGGAATCATTACCTAAGCTGGTTTTATGTACAACAGAAAGAATTCGGTAAAGCTTTCATTCAGGAAAAAGCAATTTACAAACGAGAACCTGAATCGCTCTCGAGCATTGTTAATTTAGGGCAGTTTGCATTGAATGAGGATGACACCGAAACAGCAGAAGAAATCCTGAATTTTATCCTTCTAAACACCAAGGATCTTGATTTGCTCATTCAGACAAATTCGTCTCTGATGCAAATTAAAATCGATAAAGCGCAGGAAAAAGACTATACAATTATCAGTACTGAGTTACAACAATTACTTACAACCTATGAAATAACTCCTTTTACCTTATCTTTGCAAATAATTCAGGCGCATTTCCTGGGTTTTAATCTTAAAAAGACCGAAGAGGCCAAGGAAATTATTAAGAAAGCGCTGGAGTTAAATTTGAATGCTTATCAGCAGGCTGATGCAAAGATGGAGTTGGCAGACATCCTGCTTTTAGAAGAGAAGTTCAATCAGGCCTTGATTTATTATTCGCAAATTCAATTGGATTTAAAGAATGATGTAATGGCGCATGAAGCGAGTTTAAAAGCGGCGAAAACGAGTTATTATAAAGGCGATTTCGAATGGGCTTTGAAACAGTTTAAAGAATTGAAAGCGGCAAATACGCAATTAATTGCCAATGATGCGCTGGAGTATTTTTTACTGATTAACGATAATACGGTTGCCGATTCAACACAAACCGCGCTAAAGCAGTTTGCTAAAGGTGATTTTTTAATGTATCAGAACAAAAAGCAGGAAGCAATTGCTCAGTTTCAGGGGATATTGAAAAGTTTTAAAGGACAGGAAATAGAAGCTGTTACAATGTTGCGTTTAGGTAAAATTTACGAAAGTCTGAAGGATTACAATTCAGCTTTGGCGCAGTATCAACAGATTATTGACCATCACGGTGACGGAATTTATGTAGATGAAGCTTTGTTTTTCTCGGCAGAAATTTACGACGATGAACTGCATGACGCAAAAAAGGCTAAGCCATTATATGAGAAGGTAATTTTTAATCATCAGGATAGTATCTATTTTGTTGATGCGAGAAAGAAATACCGACAGTTAAGAGGAGACAAGAATTTGTAAATGCCAAAAAGCAAATTCCAAATTCCAAAAAAAAAGAGAATTAGCAATATGATGATTTGTTTTAAGGATTTAGTAGATAAAAAAACTCAGAACCTTAGAATCTTAGAATCTCAGAACCTTTAAAGAGAATGATTATTTACAACGTTACCACGAATATACACGAGAGCGTTCATGACCAGTGGTTAAAGTGGATGCAGGAAAAACACATACCTGAAATTTTAGCTACACAGAAGTTTTCTTCGGCAAGAATTGTCAGAGTAATGATAGAGGAAGAAATGGGCGGAATTACGTATTCTGTTCAATATGTTACAGACAGTAAAGAAACTCTGGAGCGTTATTATATCGAAGATGAACCAGGGTTTCATAAAGAAGCACTAGGATTGTTTGCAGATAAAATGCTTTCTTTCAGAACAGAGTTAGAAGTGATTTCGGAACATTAATTTTCAGTTTTCAGTTAGATTAAATGTCCAATTAGAATCATTAGGTCTTTCTGAATAATTAAAAGAAGTATATTTGCAAAAATTAATTTTTAATTGTGCTTGTCTACCTAATTTTTTTATGAAAAACCTACAAATAAAACTTGTTTTATTCTTGTTGTTAAGTCTCAATGTTTGCTGCCAAAGCAAAGAGGAAGAGTCAACTTCTATCATTTTACAATTTAATGAATTTAGAGAAATTGAAAAGACTTCGAAAGAAATCTTAAAAAATATTGCGGAATCTAAATATGAAGTTATAAAAGTAAAAAACGAGGAGCAGCCTAAAGACTTTGGGCTAATAGCCGGTTTTGCAACACAGATTTATTCTAGTGGTAATGAAATTAATGATTATATAGATGAGATTAAGTCAGGAATCTCTGAAGAAGATTGTTTTGTAACGAACGACACAGCACTTTATGATGAATTCGTCAAACAAAAATATACTATATTAAAAAATAAGATAGATCTTTTTTATAAACAGAATAAAGTAATTATATCTTCAAAACGTTATGCTAGTTTTAAAGAATATAATGAAACATTTAATACAAATAAAATGTTTGTAAATAAGAAAGATGAAAAGATAAATTATTTAAACTTTAAATTTGGCTACAAAGCTAATATTGGGCTGCTGACAAGTTTAGAAAAAATTCAGTTTGAAGTTGTTCATTTTCAATATATGTTCATGAATGATAATATTGGATCTGCTTATTAAAGTATACGTAAGTTAATTAATAAGAGCAGGAAACAAAAAAAGAAAATGGAAAAAGTAAAAGCCAAAAAACATTTAGGACAACACTTCCTGAAGGATGAAAGTATCGCCAAAGCAATTGCAGATACCTTAAGCCTTAACGGATATGATGAGGTTTTAGAAATAGGACCGGGGATGGGTGTGTTGACTAAGTATTTGCTTGACAAACCAATTAATACACATGTGATCGAGATTGATACTGAATCAGTGGCGTATTTAGGTGAAAATTATCCAAAATTAAAAGATAAAATTATCTCTCAGGATTTCCTGAAATACAATATTAACGAGGTTTACGAGAACAAACAATTTGCTATTATTGGAAACTTCCCTTATAATATTTCAACACAGATTGTTTTTAGAACTTTAGAATTTAAACATCAGATTCCGGAGTTTTCGGGGATGTTTCAAAAAGAAGTTGCAGAACGAATCTGCGAGAAAAAAGGCTCAAAAGCATACGGAATCTTATCCGTTTTGGCTCAGGCTTTCTATACTACTGAGTATCTGTTTACGGTAGATGAAAACGTTTTTATTCCTCCGCCCAAGGTGAAATCGGGTGTGATGAAAATGACCCGAAAGGAAGACTATAGCCTTCCATGCGGAGAAAAGTTGTTTTTCACAGTAGTGAAAACGGCTTTTCAGCAAAGACGAAAAACATTACGTAACAGTTTGAAAACATTAAATTTAACCGATAAGTTGCGAGAAGACACTATCTTTGATAAACGTCCTGAGCAACTTAGTGTAGAAGAATTTATTGCTTTGACTCAAAAAATAGAAGCCGATGGAGTTTAAAATCAGTAAAGAGCTAATTAAAAAAATTGCTCAACTCATCCAAGCTAAAAATAATAAGGAGCTTGAAGTTTTATTAAATGACATGCACCATGCGGATTTCGCTGAAATTCTGGATGAAATTGACATTGATGAAGCGACTTATATTTTTAAAGTTTTAGATAGCGAAAAAACAGCCGAAATTCTTCTGGAATTAGAGGATGATTTGCGTGAACAAATCTTAAACAGACTTTCGCCAAAAGAAATCGCTGAAGAGCTGGATGAACTTGAAACCAATGATGCGGCAGATATTATTGGAGAACTTTCAAAAGATAGAAAAGCAGAGGTAATCTCGGAGCTTCAGGATGTAGAACACGCAAAAGGAATCGTTGATTTATTGCGTTACGACGAAGATACTGCCGGGGGTATCATGCACAAAGAGTTGGTGAAAGTCAACGAAAACTGGAACGTATTGACTTGTGTAAAAGAAATGCGTATTCAGGCAGAAAATGTTTCCAGAGTGCATTCTATTTATGTTGTTGATGATGAAAACAGACTTAAAGGCAGATTGTCGCTAAAAGATCTGTTAACAACATCGACCAAAACGCAGATCTCAGATATCTATATTAGAAAATTGTATTCTGTAAACGTAGAAACACCTGATGTTGAAGTCGCCAGAATGATGGATAAGTACGACCTGGAGGCAATTCCGGTGGTAGACGAACTAGGACGTTTAGTGGGCCGAATTACGATTGATGATATTATTGACGTCATAAAAGACGAAATCGAGAAAAGAGATACCGAAGACATTCAGAAATTTGGGGGATTAGAAGCTCTTGAATTGCCATACGTTCAAACACGTCTTGGCGAAATGGTCAAAAAAAGAGCCACTTGGTTAGTGGTTTTGTTTATCGGTGAAATGTTTACAGCTTCGGCGATGGGCTTTTTTGAAGGTGAAATTGAGAAAGCAGTAGTTTTAGCCTTATTTGTTCCGCTTATTATTTCGAGTGGAGGTAATTCCGGTTCACAGGCAGCAACTCTTATCATTCGTGCCATGGCATTGAAAGAACTTACCTTAAAAGACTGGTGGTATGTAATGAAGAAAGAGATCGCATCAGGTTTTTTATTGGGCGCTATTCTGGGTATTGTTGGTTTTATCAGGATTCTGGTTTGGCAGCAAACCGGTCTTTATGAATATGGAGAACATTGGTTAACAATTGGTTTGACCGTTTCTCTTTCTTTAGTTTTTATTGTTTTATGGGGAACGCTTTCAGGATCTATGATACCCTTTTTATTGAAAAAACTTAAACTGGACCCCGCAACTTCATCAGCGCCGTTTGTGGCTACTTTAGTTGACGTAACGGGATTAGTTATCTATTTTACGATTGCTTCTTTGCTATTAAAAGGGAAGTTGCTGTAAGAATAATATAGATGCGTAAATTTTGTGCAAGATTTATTCATTGCGACCACAAAGCTCAAGAAAGTCGCTTGCGATTTTGATAAAGAGTTGTTTACTAATATTGTCTATAGAGGAACGCGGATTAAACGGATTCGCTATCGCGAAAACACGGATTAAAACGGATTTTTAAAAATAATAAATTCGTTTTAATCCGCGTTCCTTTAGCAAATTGTTAGATAGTATAAGCCTTTTAGAATAACAGAAATGATTCCTGACTTTTAGATTTTTGCCACAAATTGATAGATTACAGTGATTTAAAATCTGTAAAATCTACGTAATTTACATGCGGAAAATGAGCTATTAATCAACCAAAAATAATTCAAAAAACAACCAGTATGAAAATACACATTATAGGCGGAGGGAATCTCGGGGTTTCTATTGCCTTGGGAATTGCCAAATTCTCTAAAGACAACGAGGTTACCGTCACAAGAAGAAATACGGCCAGTATTCAGTATTTAACAGAGTTTGGGATTACGGTTTCTTCGGATAATAAACATACTATTCAGGAAGCTGATGTGGTTATTTTAACCATAAAACCATATCAGGTAGATGTTGTTTTGGCGGAAATTTTACCGGTTATAAAAGGAAAAACAATTGCTTCGGCCGTAAGCGGACTATCTTTAGATATGCTTCAGTCTAAAACCAATAATGAATTTGCGGTAGTGCGAATTATGCCCAATATAGCAGCACAATTTGGTGAATCGGCGACCTGCATCTCTTTTCCTGAAAAAGACAGAGAAAAAGCATTGCCAATTGTTGATTTGTTTCAGGATCTGGGAACTGCTCCTGTTATCGATGAAAAATTAATGGATGCCGCAACTGTACTTGGTGCTTGCGGAACCGCATATGCCCTTAGATACATTCGCGCCTCTATGCAGGCAGGTATTGAAATTGGATTTGATTCTAATACTGCTTTAGCAATTGCGGCTCAAACGGTCAAAGGAGCAGCGAAAATGTTACTGGAGGAGAAAGTCCATCCGGAACAATTAATCGACCGTGTTACGACGCCTCAGGGCTGTACAATTGTAGGTTTGAACGAAATGGAACACAACGGTTTTAGTTCGTCTTTAATAAAAGGAATTAAGACTTCTTTGAAACAAATTAAGGGTTAGGACAAGGAAATTCCAATATTAAAAATCCCAAATTCCAATTTACTAAAACTTGGAATTTGGGATTTTTGTTTTTATGCTATTTCGGTTTTTGTTATTTCTATTGCAAAGAAATGTATCGTTAATCAATAGTGTTGGAATTTGGAATTTTTAATATTGGAATTTAAACATGTTTTCTGCTTACCGTATACTTAAGATAAACTAATCCAAAAAGACCCGAAAGTACAGAAGCGATCAGAATAGCGATTTTAGAGAAAATAATGGTTTCCGGATCTTTAAAGGCTAGGATGGTGATGAAAATAGACATGGTAAAACCAATTCCGCCCAGCATGCCGGCACCTAAAATATGAGCCCATTTTAAGTTTTTAGGCAAACTGCATAATCCAAGACTTACACCAATAGCTGAGAAAAGTAAAATTCCTAAAGGCTTACCAACCACTAAGCCCAGAATGATTCCATAGGTATTAGGGTGATTTAAACCTTCATGCCAGTCTGATTGAATAGCGATGCACGTATTGGCAACAGCAAACAAAGGCAAGATGAAAAAGGCAACAGGTTTGTGCAAAAAGTGCTGCAGTTTGTAGGAAGTGGAATTTTCGTCACCATTTCCAAACGGAATTACAAATGCCAAAATAACACCCGTAATCGTAGCGTGAACACCTGAGTTTAGCATGAAATACCACATTATGACACCTCCAATTAAATACGGAATCAGGTTTTGAACTTTCATACGGTTCAGTATAAATAAGAAGATCCAGATTCCCAGAGCAATTGCGAGATTTACAAATGCTATTGAGGTGGTGTAAAATATGGCAATAACAATTATAGCACCGAGATCATCAATAACAGCTAAAGCCGTTAAAAAAACCTTTAGCGACGAAGGAACTTTCTTCCCTAAAAGAGATAAAATTCCAATTGCAAAAGCAATGTCAGTTGCCATTGGAATTCCTGCTCCGTTTTGAGTTGCTGTTCCAAAATTTAAAACCAGAAAAATAGCCGCAGGAACCAGCATCCCACCCAAGGCAGCCACTATGGGTAAAGAAGCATTTTTAATATTAGACAATTCACCGTGATAAATCTCCCTTTCTAACTCTAGCCCAATTAATAAAAAGAAAATAGTCATCAGGCCATCATTAATCCAGTGCGTAATGGAATGTCCGTTGATTTCTTTTTCCCATAAAGCAATATATTCGGTTTGAAAAGACGAATTGGCGAGGTAGAGAGATATTATAGTGACAAAAAGCAAGAGTAGTCCTCCTGATTTTTCGTTGTTGAAGAAGGCTTTAAAAGTTTTTGTTAATTTCATTTTTATTAAAGTTCAGAGAATTTAGAAGCGATTTTTTTGAGGCTTATATTTTCAAAGTTAAAAAAAAACTAACGAATAAAAAATTAAGAGGCTTGGTGTTGGGGTTTAGGATTGTCTTATAACCAAAAAAAACCGCCAATCTGATTGGCGGTTTGGAGTGTTTTTTAGAGGGTTGCTGCTGCTTCTAATATTAAGGCTGTCACTTCTTTAGGATGCGATGCCAAGGAGGCATGTCCTGCATCTAAGCGAATGATTTTTTTAGGATTGATTCGCTCTGCCATTTCTTTTTCTGTTTCTGGCGGAATCATATTGTCGAAATTGGAAATTTGATACCAACTTGGTTTTGTTTTCCATGCCGGTTCACCTGCGATATCTCCAAAGCATTGGCCATGGATAGGTTTTTGTGCCAGTGATAAGATCAGCGTCGACTCTTTGTCCAGATCTTGAGCAAATGCTTCGTGAAACTCATCGTACTTGATCCATAAAAAACCTTTTGGATCAGGATAAATACTGGCTCCGCCTGATCCGGGTCTGCGTCCTAATAGGGCTCCCAGACTATCTCCTGCATCAGGAGCAAATGCGGCTATATAAACTAAACCTACAACCTTGTCATGATGCCCTGCACCTGAGATTACTGCTCCTCCGTAAGAATGCCCCACCAGAAGTACTTTTCCTTCCTGTGCATCAATCAGATCCTGAGTTTTATTAATATCATCTTGTAAAGAAGTCAATGGGTTTTGAACGCTTCGTACTTTATATCCCTCTTTTACTAATCCCGGAATTACATGTTGCCAATGTGAACCATCTCCCCAAGCGCCGTGAACCAAAATAATAGTTAAATCTTTTGTTGCCATAATTACTGATGTTTAATTGATTAAAATATAATTGCTTATTTAAAACTCAATGTGTGATGAAGCAAAATGGGGACTGTTATTTTCTAAATTTAAAATGATTCATAAAAGTATGAAATTAAATAATTTGATAATGTTAAGATTTTGAGAACTTTAGTGTCTAAATGCTTTAATACCAATGGTGAATGTTTTTGTTTTGGAATCCGAAACAAATAAGTAGGTAATTTCTTTAAAATAATTTTTCTATTTGTATTTTAAACTTTTTAAGATTAGATAGTAGAAACAGCATGCTTAAGGGACGGCTTAAATAAAGAATAAGCTGTATTTTTGTTTTATAAAATAGCATACAATGAGCATAAAAATTCTTCATATTGATAGCAATCATCCAATTTTATGGCAACAGTTGGAAGATGCCGGTTTTGAAAACTACGCTGACTTCAAATCTTCTAAAGAAGAAATTGAAGCAAAAATCCAAAACTATAACGGAATCGTGATTCGGAGTCGCTTTAAAATTGACAAAACTTTTTTGGATCATGCCGCCAACTTACAGTTTATTGCCAGAGTTGGAGCAGGTTTAGAAAGTATCGATTGCGAGTATGCCGAAACAAAAGGAATTCATTTGATTGCTGCTCCCGAGGGAAATCGCAACGCGGTTGCAGAACATTCACTTGGAGTGATTTTGTCGTTGTTTAACAATCTGAATCAGGCAGATGCCGAAGTAAAAGCAGGGCATTGGAACCGTGAGAGCAATCGGGGTCATGAACTTGATGGTAAAACGGTTGGAATCATTGGTTATGGAAACATGGGAAAAGCATTTGCTAAAAAACTTCGAGGCTTTGAGACCGAAGTACTGTGTTACGATATTTTAGATAACGTAGGAGATGAAAATGCAAAACAGGTTTCGTTAGCAGAATTGCAGCAAAAAAGCGATGTGCTGAGTCTACATCTTCCATGGACTCCCGAAACCGATAAAATGGTTAACGGAAATTTTATAAATGCTTTTGCAAAGCCATTTTGGATTATAAATACCTCACGCGGTAAAAACATTGTAACGGCAGATTTAGTAGAAGCAATGAAAGTTAAAAAAGTATTGGGAGCCGGTTTGGATGTTTTGGAGTATGAAAAATTATCTTTTGAGACCTTATTTCAGGAAGAAAGTACTCCCGAGGCGTTTAAATATTTATTGGAATCCAAAAATGCTTTGCTAACGCCTCATATTGCCGGCTGGACTTTTGAAAGCCACGAACGATTGGCGCAGGTAATTGCAGACAAAATAAAAGCGGTCTTTCATACATAGTCTTATGGGTGAAGAATAATGATTTAGTACTGTTTTTACAATTAAATAACGAGTCTTTTCTGTAGAATTTTAGCCTATAATTAGTTTTTAAAGTTAATTTTTAATAATATTGTTTCTAAATAGGGAGGAACCGAAAATCCGAAGAGTAGGACATAACCAATTAATTTTAACTAGTAAAAATGGAAAACGATTTAAAAGAAACGTCTAATAATTTTAATGAACCAATTCCGGTATTCAAAGTAGATCCTGTTATGGTGTTGCTTTTTGGATTTTTAACATGCGGATTATACTTAATTTATTGGAACATTAAAGTATCTGAGGTTTTAAATGCCGTTGCAGGTAAAGAAGTTATCTCACAGCCGATTGCAATTTTTGCAGGATGTTGTACACCTGTAAACATTTATTTTTATTACTTGGCTGGTAAAGAAGCATTGCCAAAAGTTTATCAAAGAACTGGGGAACTTCAAAAAGACCAATCAACTTTATTAATTGTTTTAGGGTTCTTTTTCCCTTTTGCAGCAGCAATGATAGTACAAGGTGATATCAACAGATTATACAAATAATAGTAGAACAAAACGTAAAATTTACGGAATTATCGGTGCAGCAATTACACTGATAGTTCCGTTTTTTTTAATGCTTGACAATCATAATGACCATCTGGAATCAGATCAGTCATTTTGTCCTTTTAAAATGGTAACCGGTTTTCCTTGTCCGGGTTGCGGAATTACCAAATCATTGGTTTATTTCTATCAGGGTGACATCTATAAATCTCTTAGTTACCATATATTGGGGCCTTTTGTTATTGTGTTCTGCTGGCTTACCATCATTATACTGATAACTGAACTTATTACTAAAAAAGAATATTTTACAGGGCTTTTGTACAATAGAAAATTAGCCTACAATATGGCTTACTTTTTAGCTTTTTATCATTTGATACGATTGGTTCTTTTTATTAGAGAAAGTTCTTTTGATGATATTTTACATCAGTCGATTTGGTTTTAAGCCTTAGAATTCCATCCTCATAAAGTTGAATTAGCATAACTAAAAAACACTATAAAAATGGAAAACAGTAAAACAGAACATTGGAATAATCCTCCGGTTCGTCGTGAAGAGAATAAAAAAGTAGTTGCGGGAATCTTAGCAATTTTGTTAGGTGCTCTTGGTATTCATAAATTCTATTTGGGATATAATAAGGAAGGAATTATCCAGCTTATTCTTGGATTTGTATTCGGAATTGGAGGTATAATAGGTATTATAGAAGGAATAATCTATCTTACAAGAACTGATGAAGAGTTTTATCAAACTTATCAGGTTGGTCAAAAAGGCTGGTTCTAAGTCGTTTTAAAGCATAAAAAAATCCCATTTTAAAGATGGGATTTTTTGTTTGTATGATGATGCAATTAATCTTCTTTCTCCGATAATTTGCGTTCTAATTCTATCTGAAATTCTTCAATAACAGGCTTCATGGTACTTTCAGGAATATCCGCTATTCTGATATACATTAAACCATCTACGGCATTGTTGAACAAAGGATCAACGTTAAAAGCAACTACACGGGCATTTTGCTTGATGTATTTCTTAATTAAAACAGGCAAACGTAAGTTTCCAGGTTCCAATTCGTCAATAATCTTATCAAACTTGTTCAAATCAGATTCGGCTTCGTCGAAGATAAAGTCTTTGTCAGCGTCTTTTAATTTTACTTTGTATGCTTTTTTCGGGTGAATGTATTGAGCAATATAAGGATCGTAATAGTTAGACTTCATGAACTCAATCATCAACGATTTTGAGAAGTCAGAAAATTGATTACTGATACTTACACCGCCAAGTAAATACTTGTGTTCCGGATAACGTAAGGTCGTATGAATAATTCCTTTCCACAACAAGAACAAAGGCATTGGTTTTTGCTGATATTCTTTGATGATAAAAGCACGACCCATTTCGATCGATTTATGCATCATATCGTGTAATTCCGGTTCAAACCTGAAAAGATCCGTTAGATAAAAACCTTCAATACCGTGTTTCGGATAGATTTCCGAACCTAATCCCATTCGGTAAGCACCTGCAATTTTTTTGGTTTCGTCGTCCCACAAAAACATGTGGTGATAGTATTGGTCGTATTGATCTAAGTCAATAGATTCGTTGGTTCCTTCACCCACTTCACGAAAAGTGATTTCGCGTAAACGTCCAATTTCGTGTAAGATGTTCGGGATCGACTTTGCACGGGCAAAAAACACTTCGTAGTTTTTACTCTGTAATAACCTGCAATCGCTTTCTCTTAACGCATTGACTTCGTCAATCATTTTCGATTCATTTGCCGGTGTTGCAATTTTTTTAGGTGCTTTCGGGATTTTTAAACTTGCGGTGTCTAATAATTTGCTGTCTTTCTCAAATGGATTGGCGAGCATGTAAGTCTTCTTTCTTAAAAACTCAGAATAGTCCTCAAAAGATTCGATTTCGTTTTGTTCGTTTACCGAGATTGGTTTTCCAATACGAACTTTAATAACACGATCTTTTTGCGTTAGTAATTCCGATGGCAATTTTGCAGTACGTAAAGTATCGTCAATCTTAGAAAGCCAGTAAAACAACTTACTGTTTTTGGCGTGGAAGTAAATAGGTATAACCGGAACTTTGGCTTTTCTGATTAGCTTCAAAGCGCCTTCTTCCCATGGTTTGTCTACCACTAGTTTTCCATCTTTGTAAGTCGAAACCTCTCCGGCCGGGAAAATTCCCAACGGTTTTCCATCACTTAAATGGCGTAAGGTTTCTTTAATCCCCACCACACTTGATTTGGCATCCTTATGATTTTCAAAAGGATTGACAGGCATGATGTATTTTTTTAGCGGAACAATTCTATGTAGTAAAAAGTTGGCAATGATTTTAAAATTTGGTTCTCTTTCAAGCATCAATTTCAAAAGCAAAATACCGTCAATTCCGCCCAGAGGGTGATTTGAAATGGTAATATAGGCGCCATCTTTCGGTAAACGTTTTAAATCTTCTTCCGGAATTTCAAATTTGATTTCCATCTCATCCAAAATTCCGTTTAAAAAAGCAACATCCTCTAAATGCTTATTATGATCGTAAATTTTATTAAGGGTAGATATCTTAAGAACTTTCATAAGAATCCAGCCCGAAAAAGTACCCAAAACTCCGTACTTATCAACATTTATCGCTTTTGCAACTTCTTTCGCGGTAACTAAACCCATGTACTATTTTTAATTTATTAGAGCAGCGAACAAAGATAACAAAAAACTCTACTTTTCGCTGTTTCAAATGCAAACTTTCCACTTTTTTATTACATTTGGAATCCTAAAAAAAACGCTGATGAAAATTATTTCTTATAATGTAAACGGAATACGTGCCGCAATAACCAAAGGGTTTATCGAATGGCTGCAACAAGCGAATCCAGATGTGATTTGTCTTCAGGAAATAAAAGCTACGCAAGAACAAATTCCGGTTGACGATATCACTGCAGCTGGTTATCCGTACCAATATTATTATCCGGCAACTAAAAAAGGGTATAGTGGTGTGGCTATTTTATCTAAGACAAAACCAAATAATGTGGTTTACGGGACTGGAATTCAGCATATGGACTTTGAAGGACGTAACCTTCGTGCCGATTTTGACGACTGCTCTGTAATGAGTCTGTACCTGCCGTCAGGAACTAATATTGAAAGATTGGACCATAAATTTATGTTTATGGATGATTTTCAAACTTATATTAATGAGTTAAAACAAACGATTCCGAATCTGATTATATGTGGTGATTATAATATTTGCCATGAAGCTATTGATATTCACGATCCCGTTCGTAACAAAACTGTTTCTGGTTTTTTACCTGCTGAGCGTGCCTGGTTAGATGGATTTATGAAATCCGGGTTTGTAGATAGTTTCCGTCATTTTAATAAAGATCCGCATCATTATTCATGGTGGAGTTATCGCGCAGGAGCCCGTGGGAATAACAAAGGCTGGCGTATCGACTATAATCTGGTAAGTAATTCTTTGGAGCATAGATTAAAAAGAGCTGTGATTCTTCCGGATGCCGTTCATTCGGATCATTGTCCGGTTTTAGTTGAAATAGAGTAAAAGTGGTATTGTTATTGTTGAATGAATTGCTGTTTAAATTTAAACATTGACATTGTCATTAGTGTTGAATTTTGACTTTAGTATTAATACCCTCCAAATAAAAATAAAAATGATAAAAAAGGCCTCTATCGGATTATTGGTTGTAGCGATGTCTATGACTTCTTGTGTGTCCAAGAAAATTTACAACGATCTTGAAACCAAATATTCGGATCTCAAAAAAGAAAATCGTTCCATTGCTGATGAAAATGAGAGTTTGCAAAAATCAAAAAATCAGTTAGAATTGGACCGTGATGCTTTAACAAAAGATTTAAATGCAACTAAAGCAGATCTTGAAAAACAAAAAGCGGATCTGGCTGCTCAGCAGAAAAAATATAAAGTACTTCAGGATTCTTATAATGCTTTAGAGAAAAACAGTAACGATGCTTTAGAAAGTAACATGGCTAAAAACCGTGAACTGTTGGCGCAACTAGAGTCAAAATCTAAAAAATTGGCTGATGAACAGGCTCGACTGGATAAAACAGCAAACCGCCTGAATGAACTTGAAGCAATGATCGCAGCAAAAGAAGAAGCAATGCGTAAATTGAAAGAGACATTGTCTAAAGCTTTAAATGGTTTTGAAGGAAAAGGTCTGACCGTAGAACAGAAAAACGGAAAAGTATATGTTTCGATGGAAAACAAATTGTTGTTCAATTCAGGAAGCTGGGCCGTTGGTGTCGAAGGTAGAAAAGCAGTCGTTGAATTAGGTAAGGTTTTAGGTGATAATCCGGATCTTTCAGTTCTTATCGAAGGACACACAGATGATGACCCGTACGCAGGTTCAGGGCCGATTACAAATAACTGGGATTTGTCTACCAAAAGAGCTACCGCAATTGTAAATATTTTAAGTGAAAACACTAAAATCAACAAGCAAAAGCTAACAGCAGCAGGTCGTAGTGAGTTTTCTCCATTGGCAAGTAATGCAACTCCGGAAGGAAAGGCTAAGAATCGCAGAATTGAGATCATCTTAACGCCAAGATTAGATGAAATCGCGGAGATGCTTAATAGTATTAATTAAGGAGCTAAGGTCCTGTGGGGCTAAGTTTCTAAGGTTTTTATGGGAAGGTTCAAAGTTTTACTTTGAACCTTCTTTAGTTATAAGAGAAAGGACTTGTAATTTTTGCAACTCGATATTTCGGAAGTCTTAAAAGAAATCTTGTAATTTTTTTAACTTTTGTCAAATTTCTATTTGAGAAATAGCATCGTATCTTTGAATTATTAGACTTTTAAAGAAAAACTTAGAAACTTAGTCTCTTAGTGACTTAGCAACTTAAAAAAATATGAAATACACAACTTTACCCAATACTGACATAAAAGTTAGCAAAATAAATCTCGGAACGATGACTTTCGGGCAACAGAACACAGAAGCTGAAGGACATCAGCAAATGGATTATGCTCTTGAGAGGGGTGTTAATTTTTTTGATACTGCCGAAATGTATTCCGTTCCGGCGCGTGAAGAAACTTACGGAAGTACAGAGAAAATTATAGGTACCTGGTTTAAAAAATCAGGAAACCGTGATAAAGTTGTATTGGCCACAAAAATAGCGGGGCCAAACCCTGCGTTTACTTACATGCGCGAAAAGGGTGATTTCTCACCGGCGAGTATTAAGTATGCTTTAGAGAACAGTTTAAAGCGTTTGCAGACAGATTATATCGATTTGTATCAAATGCATTGGCCAGAGCGAAAAACCAATTGTTTTGGACAGCGATCTTTTAATGGTCATGACGATGCGTGGGAAGATAATTTCAGAGATGTATTAGAAACATTCGACAGCTTAATCAAAGATGGTAAAATAAAACATATTGGGGTTTCAAACGAAAATGCCTGGGGAATGATGCGTTTTTTAGAAGAAAGCAAGTATCATAATTTGCCAAGGATTAAAACCGTTCAAAATCCGTATAGCTTGTTGAATCGTCTTTTTGAGGTGGGCTCTGCCGAAGTTTCGAAGTACGAGAATGTGGGATTATTAGCGTATTCTCCTTTAGCCTTTGGGGTTTTAACCGGTAAGTTTTTAACGGGTGAAGCACATCCAAATGCCAGAATCAACCTTTTTCCGCAGTATACACGTTACAACAGCGAACAATGTACACAAGCTACAAAACTATATCAGGAAATTGCGATTAAGCATGGTGTGACTTTAACTGAATTGGCAATGGGATTTGTGCTGCAGCAGCCGTTTTTAACCAGTGCGATTATCGGAGCCACAACAATGGAACAGTTAAAAGAAAATATTGACACTATTGACGTAGTGTTATCGAACGAAATTATAGCAGAGATAAATGCGGTTCAGGCAATAATTCCGGATCCGGCGCCTTAATCAGTATTAGAGATAAAACACAAATTCCACAAATTGACACAGATTTAGTCTGCTAAAGTTTGTGGGATTTTTATTGATAAGTGTTTGTGTTTGTAAAAGAAGATTGGGAAAAAACAAGGAAGTTCTATTCCGGATTAGTATAGTACGTTTTACATTTTTATTTATATATTTGTGTGCAATGTCTTACAAAGAAAAAGAGAGAGCAGAAGCTACACAATAAGCACTAATTTTTATTATTATGGATATAAATACGAAACAAGTAAGGCTGGTTTTAAGGATAATTGGAACACTTTCATTAGGGGTGTTTTTTGTTTGTAAAGCATTAGAAATTGATGACCGGTATAATAACATCTTTTTGTTTTTGAGCTTATTTTGTTACTCGATAGTTATAGGTTATAGTTTGGTATTGTTTTTAAAAAATAGTTATTTTAAAGGGTAAGAGATAAGGAGAAGAATGTTGTTGTACAATTCATTTTTCTTGCTACTAGGTTAAACATGAATTCCACAAATTAACACGGATTGAACTCGTGTTAGTTTGTGGAATTTTTATGTAGAGGATAAGTGATTTTAAGCCTAAAATTAGTGCCAATCCGTGAAATCCGCGTTTTACAGGTCAAATTCGTCTTCAATCGCCAAAGAATCATTCTTTACCGCGGTAGAATCCGGAGCTTTAATTCTGATCAAGGAACGAGCATTTCCCGAAATGTAAACGGGTAATTGTCCAAGAGTATCTTCAGGAACCAACAAGCCTCTTCGGAACATTAAATTCTTTAGGAATTTTTGATTTTTCAATGCATAATCCCTTAAATTACCCTGATCATTAAACTGATACATGAATTTTCTGGGTTTTGGAATAATTGTCGCTAAGTACAAACATTCATCAACATTCAAATTAGCGGGGCTTTTCTGGAAGTAAAAATGACTTGCTTCTCCAATCCCGTACACATTAGGTCCCCATTCGATAATGTTGAAATAAACTTCCAGCATTCTTTCTTTGCTTACAACGCGATTGTTCTCTAAAATGTATACCAGCAAAATTTCTTCGAGTTTACGCGAAAGTGTTTTTTCTCTGGTCAGGAAAACGTTTTTAATCAGCTGCATGCTAATAGTGCTGGCGCCGCGTGAGAATTTTTTGGTTCGGATATTTTTTAAAATAGATTGTTTAAAAGCCTCATTGATAAAACCACGATGGGAGAAGAACGAAGGGTCCTCTGTCGTTAAAACGCATTTTCGTAAATAAGGAGAAATCTGATCCAAAGGCGTATAGTTGGGGTTTGCGTTTCCAACTAAAACGGGACGTTGTAGTACGTTTTGAATAATAGCGCGATAAACAAATTCACCATTTAATTTGTTTAGGTCGGCTTCTCCGTATTTGGTGATTTTTAATCCTTCTTTGTTTAATTTGCTGTCAAAAACTAATGTATTTGGTTTGTTTTTGTTGAATCTGAAATCGAGCTTATAATCAAAACTTCCGGAAGCTTCCATTCCTTCAAAATGGGTGAATAGACCTTCGGGCAGGGAAACGATGAAGTTTTGTGCCTGCATTTTCGGAATGTTTACTTTTAGAGTATAAACGGTATCTTTCTCGGTGTCGTAGGAGACATAAGGATGAAGTTTTATCTTATTCAATTGCATGGTCGAACTGCTATCGATCGAAATAAAACTATCTCCCAGTAAAAAACGATAATCAAAACGGGCATTTTTGATAACGACATCTTTACTGGCAATTTTCGGATGATTGATTTTTAAATTAGTGATAGAAGTATAGCCATCTATGTGTAATTCGCTGCCGTCTTTTTCGATGTTCTGTACATTCAGTCGGATCGAGTCAAAGCTGGCTTTTAAATTGTAACGTTCGTCTAAGTAGGGAACGCGAATTGCGCCGGTATCCAGATTAAAAAATCGTATGTCTGCCTTTTTATTTCTTGGATCGGCAAAACCTTTTATGTTCCAGCGTTGGTCAAAATCTTTGCTTTGAACGTGAAGGTTGGTTTCGAGCTGTTTGTTATCCAGAACAAGTTTATTGATAGCAACTGAGGTTTTTTTGCCATTATCATCAATTTTAAAATTTAAATTCTCGAGCTTCATATCCGTCGGAACCAGATTTAGGAGTTTCGAAATTATGCGATAGGCAAATGTGGCATATTTACGCTTTTCATTTTTATCCGAATCTGATTTGTCTTTTTTTAAGAAGGCATCAAAATTACGTATGTCTCCTTTTTTGACGAGTTGAATATAACCGTTGTTGATCTTTAAAGTTCCAATTTGAACATCACCAATTAACAAATTGGCTAAGCTGATACTGGTTTCTATTTTTTCGATATGACAAAGGGTATCAGCGTTTTTTGGAACAAGAATCACGTTGGTTAGTTTTATGGCGGATAGACCATCAAATGAAGCTGATTTTACGGAAAATGTGCTGTTGTACTCCGTGTTCATTTTGTTAGTTACTTTGGTGATGGCTTGTTTGAGAAGTGAATCACGGAAAATGTAAAAACCTAAAAAAAGCACTATCAATACTAATGTAAGTATTAAGAGTGCTTTGTATATTTTTTGTTTTGGGAATTTCATAGCTGGTTTGTAAAAAATTAACCAAAAAGAATGCTGGCTACATCTTCGATTTTAGCCACAAGTTCAATTTTGATTCCGATATTTTTTAAAGCAATTTTATTGTATTTGGATACAAAGATAGTGTTGAATCCAAGTTTTTCGGCTTCCTGAATGCGTTGGTCGACACGGTTTACCGGACGAATTTCGCCTGAGAGTCCAACTTCGCCCGCGAAACAAAACCCTTTTGTTACCGGAATGTCTTCATTGGAAGATAAAATGGCGGCAACAACGGCTAAGTCAATAGCAGGATCATCAACAGAAATTCCGCCGGTAACATTAAGAAAGACGTCTTTGGCGCCTAAGCGAAATCCGGCTCTTTTTTCCAGAACTGCCAGAATCATGTTCAGTCTTTTAGCATTGTAGCCTGTCGTACTTCGTTGGGGAGTTCCGTAAACTGCGGTACTTACCAGTGATTGTATTTCTATCATCAAAGGACGCATGCCTTCGAGTGTAGTAGCAATTGCTGTTCCGGATAACTCCTCGTCTTTATGCGAAATTAGAATTTCTGAAGGGTTAGATACTTCGCGTAAGCCACTGCCTAACATTTCGTAAATTCCGAGTTCGGCAGTTGAACCAAAACGATTTTTTAATGAGCGTAAAATTCGGTATACATGATTTCGGTCGCCTTCAAACTGTAAGACAGTATCGACCATATGCTCAAGGATTTTTGGTCCGGCAATATTTCCGTCTTTGGTAATATGTCCGATTAAGATAACCGGAATATTGGTTTCTTTTGCAAATTTGATCAATTCAGCAGTTGTTTCCCTGATTTGAGAAATACTTCCTGCAGTTGACTCAATATAATCGGTGTGTAAAGTCTGAATAGAATCGATGATTACAATTTCAGGCTGTATTGCTTCAATTTGTTTGAAAATATTTTGTGTTTTGGTTTCTGTCAAAATGTAGCAATTGTCGCTGTTGGGAGTGATTCGCTCTGCACGCATTTTGATCTGTTTCTGACTTTCTTCGCCGGAAACGTATAAAGTTTTATAAGGTAGTTTTAATGAAATTTGAAGCAAAAGTGTGCTTTTTCCAATACCTGGTTCACCGCCCAAAAGGGTCAGGGATCCGGGAACAATTCCGCCGCCCAAAACACGATTTAGTTCGCCGTCAGTAGTATTCATTCGGATTTCCTGTGCCGAATCAATTTCATTAATTTTTAAAGGACGCGGAGCCTTACCATTTGAAGTGGGCTCGCTTTTCCATGCTACTTTTTCCTGCTTCTGAATAATTTCCTCAGCAATAGTATTCCATTCTTTACAGGCATTACATTGTCCTTGCCATTTGGCATATTGGGTCCCGCAGTTTTGGCAAAAAAAAGTAGTTTTAACTTTTGACATTATTTAGTGGTTTTTGCAAGTGCATTCATTTGGTCCATTTTCTCGTACATTAAATCTTTATTTAAATCACCAATTGGTTCCATTTGAGAAGCATTTTGGTATTTTTTAGAAGCTCTTTTTGGGTCACCCATTTTCTCATACATAAGCCCTAGTTCGTATTCTCCCAGCATGGCTTTTGGATAGTTTACATTTCCAATTTCAGCCATTTTGCCTAATTCGTCATAGGCGTTCTTTTTTAAAATGAGGTTTTCAATTACTTTAAAATCACTCATTCTCACTGGAATCTGAACTCCTAAAACTTTAGACATGGTGTTGTATTTGTTTTCTAAATAATCAGCATATCCGGTTTCCAGAACCGCAATTTTATTGTTGTATTCAGAGGAATTAATGGGTTTGTAAACATCGAAAATCTGATATAAGGCACTTGGAATTGCATGTAAAACCTGAGTGTAATGGGTTGTGCCCTTAAATAAATCGTATTTGTAATTTACTAACGGATTATTGGCGATTTTAATATTGCTGTCTAATTTTTCGATAGGTTCTTTGATCTTTTTATTGTCTCCATCAGCTACAGACAGGTAATAAAATAAAGGTTCTGTAGTTTTGGCCAGTTTTTCGGGAATTCTAATTTCCATTTTATTGGCAAGTTCAGGACTAAAAGCAATGTAAGCATTAAAAAGAGGCTGCTCTTTGTATAAATAAAAATTAATGAAACTTGCAGTTGCATCGTGACCGGCAATAATTCTGAAAGGTGATGTACGGTATTTCTTTTCGATGTAAGGCACTAATTCGGCACCAACAAATTCAAAAAAACTAGCTCCTTTTTCAAAAGGAAGTCCAGTATTCTGATCAATAGTAGTATCGTCTTCGCGCTCGTCGTTTTTATTTTGATGAACACCAATAATAATCATCTCAGGTAAATCTCCCCAATAGGTGCCATAGCTTATGGCGCCGGAGAATGGGTCGAATAAATAATCACCATCCAGCAAATATAAAACGGGATATTTCTTATCGGGATTGGCTTCGTAAGATTCCGGAAGGCCTATTGTTATTCTTCGTTCTTCTCCAAGCTTTTCGGATTTAATGTTGTCAAATTTTTTCTGCGAAAAGACAGAAATTGAAATTAAGGTAATTAGTAGGTAAACTTTTTTCATGAGTGGGGCATTTCAGTGAGTTAAAAAGTATTGTAATAGTGTAGCAATATAACATTTTATTTGCTTTTTTAGTATTGTAATCCGTTGGGGCGAATTTATTTTAACACATAGTTACACAGGTTTTGTATTTATAGAAAAGGCATTTTACTTCATTTAAATATGCATATTTTTCTATGTGAAAGAAATGTGTTTCTTTCTTTCATTTTTTTATACCTAAGTAATCTATGTTTCTATGTCCTAAATCAATTTTTTGTTAATTATTGTAATCAGGTCGTAGCAAGAATTTTAAAAATAGCAAGCCCCATTTGTTATTAAAGTCAATATTGAATTTAAGCCAATAAAATACTGTTTGTGTCAAAAGATATTGAACAAACTAAATCGAATAAAGTGTAAAAGGAAAGATTAGGTTAGCGAATTATCATTTTCATTTGGAAAAATGATCCATGGTTTGAAAGTTTTAGCTTCTTCAAACTCCAAGGTTGCATAAGATATGATAATGATAATGTCGTCTTTTTGAACTTTTCTGGCAGCAGGTCCGTTCAGGGTTATTTCTCCTGAATTTTTCTCTCCCTTGATCGCGTAAGTTTCAAAACGTTCGCCATTATTGATGTTTACAATTGCTACTTTTTCGCCTTCAATGATGTTTGAAGCTTCCAGTAAAGTTTCATCAATAGTAATGCTGCCAATATAATTTAAATCAGCTCCGGTTACTTTTACTCGATGAATTTTAGATTTTATAACTTGAATTTGCATGGTGCAAAGGTAAATTAATTTAATGAAATGGTGTCAATCAACCTTATAGAATTAACAAATACCGCTATAAAGGCACGGTAGTTTTTGTCTTTGCTTTTGTGTTCTATAGGTAATAATGTGGATTCGTCAGCGATGACGAAATATTCGAGTTCAAATCGTTCGTTGTCTTTGAAAGAATTTTCTACAAATTGAATGGTTTCTTCAGAAGTGCCTTTCAGAAATATTTCTTTTGCTTCGGTCAAAACCTTGTAAATTATAGAAGCCTCTTTTCGTTCTTCAGGAGTTAGACGCTCGTTTCTAGAGCTCATCGCGAGTTGATTGTCTTCTCTAAAAATAGGGCAGCCTACAACATTTACGGGTAAATGATTTTTTTCAACCATTTTTTTAACGATCTGCAATTGTTGAAAATCTTTTTCGCCAAAGTAAGCGTTGGTTGGAGTGACGATTTCAAACAAGCGTTTTACGATAGTTCCGACTCCGTTAAAATGACCTGGTCTGAATTTTCCTTCCATTTGATTTTCTAAACCGTCAAAATCAAAATCCTCAGAGATCGTATGGCCTTCATAAATATCATCGACAGTAGGAGCATAAAGAATCATTTTATCGCTTAAACCTCTCATTTTCTTTACGTCTTCTTCTAGAGTACGCGGATATTTTTCAAGATCTTCAGGGTTATTGAACTGGGTTGGGTTCACAAAAATACTCACGACGGTATCGTCATTTTCTTTAAGTGATCTTTGCATTAAAGCCAGATGCCCTTGGTGTAAAGCGCCCATTGTAGGTACAAATCCGATAGTAGAATTTGCGGTTTTGATAGTTTTTAAATAAGCTATCAAAGCTACTTTACCGTAGAAAATATGCATGGCAGTATTATTAAAATTTAGTGCAAACATAATATATTAGTTAATAACTGCATAAAATTTTGTAATTTTGCAACGTTTTTATTACCAAAAATTAAGTAAAATACTATTATGAAAGATAAGAGGATATTATATGTATCATCTGAAGTCGTGCCTTATTTGGCTGAAAATGAGGTTTCTTTAATGTCTTATGACGTTCCAAAAATGATTAACGATCAAGGAGGTCAGATAAGAATTTTCATGCCAAGATATGGGAATATTAACGAGAGAAGACACCAGTTACACGAAGTAATTAGACTTTCAGGAATGAACTTGGTAGTGAATGACTTAGATATGCCATTAATTATTAAAGTTGCTTCGATCCCGAAAGAAAGAATTCAGGTTTACTTTATTGATAATGATGAATATTTTAAGCGAAAAGCAACTTTTGCCGATGAAGAAGGGGTTTTGTATCCTGATAATGATGAAAGAGCTATCTTTTTTGCAAAAGGAGTTGTTGAAACAGTAAAAAAACTAAACTGGGTTCCGGATATTATCCACGTTCACGGTTGGCTGGCTTCGATGTTACCTATTTACATGAAGCACTATTATAAAAATGAGGCTTTATTTTCTGAGACTAAAATTGTAACCTCGGTTTACGGACAATCTTTTGATGAGAACCTGGATCTGGAGATGATTAATAAAGTGAAATTCGACGGAGTTCCGCATGAATCAGTTGCTGATTTGGAAGTGCCTAATTACGAAAATATCCTAAAAGCCAGTATATTGCATTCGGATGCTGTAATTATAGCTTCTGAGAATGTATCTCCAAGTTTAACAAAATTTATAGAATCTTCAGGAAAACCTTTTTTACCTTTCGCCACGAAAGATGCATTCGCTGAAGCGTATACAAATTTCTATAAAACAATGGGTCTTTAAATTTTAACTTTATTATTAAACATGTACAATACTTCTTTTATTAAGAAAATACTATTAGTTGCAACAGTTGTCCTTTTATATTCTTGCGATAAAGATTTTAATGCGATTGGTGATGGTTTGATCGGAGACGATCATTTTGGTCTGGAATCTGAAAAATATGATGTTTTAGCTTATAATCAGGAAGTAACCCCGATTCAGTCAAATGGAGCGGTAAATTATGGTTTAGGTATTTACGATAATACAGTTTTTGGTAGTACAACGGCCAGTTTTGCTACTCAGGTTAGTTTAGAAACCTATGCGCCTACTATTGGTGATGCGCCTGAAATAGTGAGTGTAGTACTTAGTGTTCCTTATTTTAATCATGTTAAAAGTACTGATCCTAGTGGTAATAGGACATTTGCGTTAGATTCTATTTACGGAGCTTCTAATGGGAAGATGAAACTTAGTGTGTATGAGTCTGGTGTTCAAATGCGTAATTCCTTTTTTGATGGAGGAGCACAATTTGCACAGCTGTATAATACAGATATGGACACAGATACAGGTGTAGCCGATTATATCAATTTTGATAAATCTAAAAAACCTTATGTGGCTCCGGGAAAGACTGAAGGAACTCCTTTAAACGATGATTCGGATATCACTCAAAATGAGCAGTTTTTCTTTAATGCAAGTGAGATTACGGATAAGAGTACAGATCCTACGACCGGTAAAGAAACAAGTACAAAAGTTGCCCCGGAAATGCGTTTGAACCTGAATAAAACTTTCTTTATGGATAAAATCCTTAAAGCTCCGGCTGCAAAATTGGCTTCTGCTGATGTTTTTCAGGAGTATTTCAGAGGATTATATTTTAAGGTGGAACGTTCAGGAACCAGTCCAGCCAATATGGCTTTGTTGAATTTTGCAACAGCAGGTAAAATTACGATTAAGTATAAGGCTAAAACAGCGATAACGACGGATCCTGATACAACGATGGAGGATAAAACCTTAACGATTAAATTGACAGGTGCGTCAGCAGGTTTACTTAAGGAGGCTAAAGATGCTGGTTATGCTGGTGTAATAACGAATCCAAATAATAAAACAGGAGACGACAGACTTTATCTAAAAGGTGGACAGGGATCATTGGCGGTGCTGGAACTTAATGGTTTTGGTGCTAAACTGGACGAAATCAGAACGAAGAAATGGTTGGTTAATGAGGCTAATTTAGTTTTTTCTATTGACACAGATAAAATGGCAGGTTCTTATGAACCTAAACGAATTTATTTGTATAATCTTGATGACAATGTACCTATCGCAGATTATCTTTCTGATGGAACATCGTCTAATCCACTATTGAATAAAGCAGTATATAGTGGTATTATTAATGTAGATCCTACTACAAAAAGAGGAACAACTTATAAAATTAGATTAACGAATCACATTCGTAATATCATTAAGAATGCAACTGCGAAAAACGTGAAATTAGGTTTGGTGGTTACAGGAGATGCAACTGTAATTGCATCTAACAAACTAAAACTAAAAAACAGCGTTATCTCAGAGGCACCAAGAGCTTCGGTAATCAGTCCGCTAGGGACTGTATTATTTGGAGGTACGTCAAGCGCAAATATTCCGTCAGGGAAAAAATTACAGCTTGAAATTTACTACACGAAACCAAATTAATAATTAATATATGTGTGGAATTGTTGGATATATCGGTCATCGAGAGGCTTATCCTATTGTAATCAAAGGGTTAAAGCGACTCGAATACAGAGGATATGATAGTGCCGGTGTTATGTTGTATGACGCCGAATCAGGTATAAAACTTTGTAAAACAAAAGGTAAAGTTTCGGATCTTGAGGCTAAGGCCAAAGATAGCTTAGATGCAACCGGAAGCATTGGAATTGGACATACTCGTTGGGCAACTCACGGGGTTCCAAATGATGTAAACTCACACCCGCATCTTTCTAATTCAGGAGAATTGGTTATCATTCACAATGGAATTATTGAGAATTATGCACCACTTAAAGAAGAATTAATAAAGAGAGGTTATACTTTTAAATCAGATACAGATACTGAAGTTTTAGTGAACTTAATTGAAGAAGTTCAGAAGAATGAAGGTTTGAAGTTGGGTAAAGCAGTTCAGATTGCTTTAAATCAGGTAGTAGGAGCTTATGCAATTGCTGTTTTTGATAAAAAGAATCCAAATGAAATTGTAGCGGCCAGATTGGGTAGCCCATTGGCAATTGGTGTTGGAGAAGGAGAGTATTTTATTGCTTCTGATGCCTCGCCTTTTATTGAATACACTTCAAATGCGATCTATCTTGAAGATGGTGAAATGGCAAACATTAGATTGCACAAGCCGCTTAAAGTTAGAAAAATTAAAGACGACTCTTTAGTAGATCCTTATATTCAGCAGCTTCAGATGAACCTGGAGCAAATTGAAAAAGGAGGGTATGATCATTTCATGCTAAAAGAAATTTACGAGCAGCCAAGTGTTATAAAAGATACTTACAGAGGAAGACTTCATGCAAATGAAGGAATCGTTCAGATGGCTGGTGTTGAGGATAATTTAGAAAAATTCCTTAATGCTAAACGAATTTTGATCATTGCTTGTGGTACTTCTTGGCATGCCGGTTTGGTAGCGGAGTATATTTTTGAAGAATTTACACGTATTCCTGTCGAGGTAGAGTATGCTTCAGAGTTTAGATATCGTAACCCAATCATCAATAAAGACGATGTAGTAATCGCAATTTCTCAATCAGGGGAAACGGCAGATACTATGGCAGCGATTAAATTGGCAAAAGAAAACGGTGCCTTTGTTTTTGGAGTTTGTAATGTAGTAGGTTCTTCTATTTCAAGAGAAAGTCATGCCGGTGCTTATACACACGCGGGGCCAGAAATTGGAGTAGCTTCAACAAAAGCATTTACAACTCAAATTACAGTTTTAACCATGATCGCATTGAGATTAGGTAAAGCTAAAGGAACCTTATCAAACACTGATTTTCATACCTATTTGCAGGAATTAGAGATAATCCCGGAAAAAGTAGCTGAGGCATTAGAGACTAATGACAGAGCCAAAGAAATTGCGGCTGCATTTAAAGATGCGCCAAATTGCTTGTACTTAGGACGTGGTTATAATTTCCCGGTAGCATTGGAAGGAGCTTTGAAGCTTAAAGAGATTTCTTATATCCATGCTGAAGGTTATCCTGCTGCTGAAATGAAGCACGGGCCAATTGCTTTGATTGATGAGCACATGCCGGTTATTGTTATTGCGCCTAAACAAGGGCATTATGATAAAATTGTAAGTAACATTCAGGAAATCAAATCCAGAAGCGGTAAAATCATTGCCGTAGTTACCAAAGGTGATACACAAGTTCGTGAGTTAGCCGATTATGTAATTGAGATCCCTGAGACTTCAGATGCATTGTCTCCACTGATCACTACAATACCTTTACAATTGCTTTCGTACTACATTGCAGTTATGAGAGGATGTAACGTAGATCAGCCTCGTAACCTGGCAAAATCAGTTACGGTAGAATAGATCTTTATTTAAAGTATATAAGTATTTAGAAATGCGAGGCTTAGGTCTCGCATTTTTTTGTCACAAATTTTGCATACTGGAAAGATAATAATTAGTATATGCGAATTTTTTTGAATTATTCTGAGAGAAAGAGTTTTCTTGTTTGTTTTTGTTTCGCGTGGTTTTCTAAATTTGATTTAAAAAAAAATGGTAGTTGGTAGAGATAATGGATTATATATAGCTTTGATCGTAAGTTTAATAATTCTTTTGTTGGTTAGGTTTTATTTTAGGTTTTGTTATTCAATGTGTTTCAATGAAGATAAATTTTATAACGATTGTATTTATTATTATATTATTTTTTTAATCCCATTAATGGCGATTTTGAGTAAAAAAGCATTTAAAATTAAATACATTCAAGTTATAAATTATTTAATAGTTATTCTTAATTTACTTGTAAGTGTGATTTACTTTTATTGCCTGGTATAAATTTTCAGTTTCATGCGGAGTTCAAATCTTATAGTAGGTAATCGCTGTTCTAAGAAGTTTTAATCGTCAACGCTGTGAGAACATTTCCTGCTTTGTGTTAGTTGGAATTTTACTGTCTTAGTTTTTGATATTCAATAAGATAAGTGTTTGGTTTTTAGTAGAGATGGGTAATTGTATGAAAGGTATTGTATCGAGGAAAAATCAAAAAAAAATGGAGTATTGTTTTATTGGTTTTTGTTGTTTTTTGTTTCTTCTTTTCAAGAATCAGTAGAAATGATAAATTATAAAGATGAATTAAATGATGAGTACACTGGTATAGTTTTAGAGAAGTATATTGATGTTTCAGATCACTCGATTTGTAAACTAAAATTGAGATCTGGAAAGATCGTTAACGTATGGGATAACTGCTGTCTAAGAGTAGATTTAGGAGACTCAATAGTAAAGAAAAAGGGAAGTTTTGATTTTGTTATTTATAAGCTTTCTGGGTCTGTAATTGTGGTAAGCATAAAAAAGAATTTAATAAGTCCTGAAAACTGACACAATTGTGACCTGCTCTCCGAAGTCTCCTGACCTCCGCTGGCGCGAGAGTCGCTCTCGTGAACGCAAATAAAGTTGGTTACTGCTATGGAAAAAAAATAAATAAGTTATAAAGGTGAGGAGTTGGTGTTTCGAAAAGAAAACGGATTGATTTTGATTGTGTCCACAAGCGAGACGCTCGCGACAGCGAGGGGTAATTTTGTTAGATAAAATTAAGTAAAGATTATGGAAATAGAAGTGACTTTTTTTAACCAGCTAAAAATGCTTATTGATTTGATTGTTGTGTCAATACTGTTTTTAATTTTATTATTTCTTATAAATGTAATAGAATTAAAATGGGGATATTTTATATTAATTTCTTATTTGGTATTCTTTTTTTTCCCAGTATTATTACTTCATATTAATTACTTAAAGGAAAATTTAGATAATGTTTTTATTGTAGAAAGCAATGTAATAATTAATAAAAACAGTTTAGAAAAGTTAAAGTATACCTCTGAAGAAATTTGTGAAATTATATTTTTTATGAATGGCTCTAAAGGTACTGTTAATGGGACATTGGCTTTCAGTAATTACTACTATGCAAAAATTGAACTTTTAGATGGATCTAGTTTTGTAATTACTTCTTTATGTTCTAATAAAATTGATAAAATTTTAAGGGATAATTTTAAGAATGTTGAGATAAGGATTGAAAAAGTGTTTTATCCTATGATTAATCAATAGGTAGAATATGTTTTAGATGTTCAAAGTATAACCGTATCGATTTGCTTCCCTTCGCTGGCGCGAGCGTCCCGCTCGTGAATACATATAAAGTTAGTTTCTGCGATGGAAAAAACAAATATGTATAAAGGTGAGGAGTTGATGGTTAGAAAAGAAAACGGATTGATTTTGATTGTGTCCATGAGCGGGACGCTCGCGCGAGTGAGTGGGTATGAAAGCAAAATATTTAAAGATTAAGACAATGAAAATTTATAAATTAATTTATTATCATTTTTATTTAAAAAGCTCAAAAAAGAATGCTGTACCCGAAATACCAGTATACGCAATGTTATCTTTTACACAAACAAGTAATTTGATAACGATTATTAATGTTATAATGATAATTACTCGAATAGACGTTAATTATGATATAAGGAAAATTGCTCTTATCGGGCCTGTGTTGTTTTATTTGTTTAATTATTATTATTTTAGTAAAAAGGGGTATGGTGCAATCATAATTAAAGATGATTCTTATTCTATTGGTAAATATTCTTTTTTACTTGACATATATAATGTTTCATCATTTCTTTTGGTCGTGCTGACATATTATTTTTATAAGGAATTTTAGAGATAAATGAACTAGGTTGTAATTTTTTTATGAAATTCCGACTAGAGTTCTTGTCTTTTACTTTACATGAATTCCCCACCTGCTCTCCAAAGTCTCATGACCTATGCTGACAGGAGCGGCCTGTTGGTGAACGCAAATAAAGTCGGTTCCTACTATGGAAAAAAAACAAATATGTATAAAGGTGAGGAGTCGATGGTTTGAAAAGAAAACGGATTGATTTTGATTGTGTCCACGAGCGGGACGCTCGCGCCAGCGAAGGAATGAAACTTATATGTGTAGTTTACATTATAATTCAACAGGAAATTGGAAGATTAGAGGGATGGTGTATCCATATCCTAGAAATTTTGATACAGGAATCAGAATTAGTAAACCATAAATAATAATTATATGAAGGAAATAATAGAAAGGACAATGTTTTGGTTTAATGACGAAGAAGACATAGTTAGTTTAAATCATAAATTTTATTTTTTAGGTAATTTGTTAAATAGAATATTAAGTGAAAAATATAATGGTAAAAAAATAAAATATATGAACATTGAGTTTTATAATAATGCTGGAAAACTTCAAAAAGCTTATAAAAAAGACTATTTTCTTCATTATTATGGTGGACAATTTACTTATAAAAAAGTTGTTGATTTAAGCTGTTTTTTAGCATTAAATTTTGCAAACCAAAAAATATTTATTTGGGAACAAGCATATGAGATGTTGCAATTTGCAAGCAAAGAGTTAAAAAATGAAAGTTTATTAATTTCTAGCGAGTATGCTTACCATAAAGGACTAGAAATTGGACTAATTGCCGATTATAGAATGATTGAAACTGATGTAGTCTTGTTTAAAGAGAATTACAAAGCATCATTATGGGTTGTTTTTTTAGAAAATCAAATGCAAGCTAATTTTACTTTAGAGAAAAACAATAAAATTATTTTTGAAAAAGTTATTGGTACTGCTCCTAATGGTATGGATTTTTTTCTAGTTATGTTTAAAAAAATCGAACAGAAAGATAACTCTATTGTTATTAAAGGTGCAAAAGACGTAGAATATTTACCGATGAAAATATTGTTTTCAGAAAACTTGACTGAAATATCAACTAGATAGCTTGGAAATGTAAAAAAAAGTCGGATAGGATAGCGTAGTTTTGCCATCCGTACCCGATAGCTCGGAAATGCAGTAAATATCTCGAGAATGGATAGCGCAGATTTCCCCGCTCCGCAAAGTCTCAAGACTTTGCGGATTTTTAAAAGTTGTTGAAAGTCGTAAAATATGATAAAAGTCTCCTGACTTTTTCCATGAATGTCTTGATAATTGTATTTGTTTCAAGGGTTATCGGTGAGTATGCAACTGCCAAAAAACGTTGTAACGGCATATAGGAACGGGTACGAAGTCGGGAGACTTCGCACAGCAGGGGTTGCACGAATATCCTGCATTGTTAAAAAATCCGAATGTTACAGGTATAATTTTTCACTATTAAATCCAGTATAATGTTAACCTCAGAAAAAATAGAAATATATAAAAAGTACAAAGGCTATTATGATGGATACTATATTCAGAATAAAGGAAAAGAAAAACTAATTTCTGATGATGAATGGTTTTTGCTTAGTAATCTAGTACAAGATATTTATTTGATTAGAAATGGAGTAGCAGCAAAGTCGTTTGAAAAAAAGATAACTGATGAACTGACTAAAAATTGTGATAGCAAAATCACATACGATTTAGTTTTTGAATTAGAAAAATATATAAATGAAGAAAATCCGATTTAGTTAAGCTTTTACTTTACAAACTATACGGCTCAATGACCTGGAAGTCGTTAATATTTTTAAAACGGCTTCATGGGGAGTTGGAACGGCAATTTCATCCTGGGGAGTTGGAGGTTCTTTTGCTGGACCTTATGGCGTTTTAGCAGGAATAGTTGTTGGTGCAGGTTTTCAAGGAATGGAATATTCCCCCCGCTCCGCAAAGTCTCAAGACTTTGCGGATTTTTAAAAGTTGTTGAAAGCCGTAAAATATGATAAAAGTCTCCTGACTTTTTCCATGAATGCCTTGATAATTGTATTTGTATCAAGGGTTATCGGTGAGTATGCAACTGCCAAAAAACGTTGTAACGTCATATAGGAACGGGTACGAAGTCGGGAGACTTCGCACAGCAGGGGTTAATAAAATTACTGGAGAAGTCTAGTATATTGGTATTACTCAAAGAGATCCATCTATAAGATTTGATGAACATGTAAATTCAGGAGGAGCTAAATCTTTGTTGAGATATGGGGGAATTGATGGATATCAAAATTTGAGTAGAATAAATGCCCGAATTATTGAACAATCTCTAATAAATCAATATGGAAAAGGAAATTTATTAAATATAAGAAATTCTATCGCTCCAAAATATTGGATAGAATATGGAATTAAACCGTAAGTAAAAATGAAAAGAGTAAGCATAAAAGTAGGAGATGTTTTTTTTGTTAAAGTTGATGATTTTAGCAAGCGCTATTTTCAATATATAACAAATGATTTAAAACAATTGAATAGTGATGTGATAAGAGCTTTTGATAAAGTTTATCCGATTGACAGTTCACCCGTTATTGATGAAATTATACAAAATAATATTTTATTTTATGCACATTGTGTAACTAAATGGGGAGTAAAATTAGGTTTTTGGGAGAAAGTAGGCAATGTCAAAGAAGTTGGTTCGTTTGAGAATATTTTATTCCGTGGAACAAGAGATTACGGAGTAAAGAAAGGAGAATGTCCAGTTAAGATTTCAAGTAATTGGTACGTTTGGAGAATTAATGATGCGGAGTTTACTCATGTAGGAAAATTAGAGGATGAGAATAGAAAAGCTGAAATAGGGGTTGTTATGGATCCTGAAAGTATTGTACATAGAATAAGGACAGGTCATTATGATGGATTTTATCCTTCTTTTGAATAATTAATGTGAAATTAGTGATTTACCATATCTCGAAGATTGAAAATTTTATCCCTCCGCTTGTGCCAGTGTCCGCTCGCGATTGCAAGTTTAGTTGGTTACTACCCCGCTCCGCAAAGTCTCAAGACTTTGCGGATTTTTAAAAGTTGTTGAAAGCCGTAAAATATGATAAAAGTCTCCTGACTTTTTCCATGAATGTCTTGATAATTGTATTTGTTTCAAGGGTTATCGGTGAGTATGCAACTGCCAAAAAACGTTGTAACGGCATATAGGAACGGGTACGAAGTCGGGAGACTTCGCACAGCAGGGGGGTACAAAATTTGCTCTGACTGCCGGTATTGGTAAAGCGATTAATAGAATTCCAGGAGGCGAATATATTTTTGATAAAACAATTCTAAAAGTTAGCACATTCGTTTATGATAAATTGGTGTCTCCTAGTATTCAAAGAAATTTTATTGTGATAAATCAAAAGAGTAAAAGATGACATCAGGAGATTATTTAGAAAGAGTTATTTATGGTTTACCAATAGGTTTGGTAACGTTTTTCATCGGTTTGATATTTTATGTTTTATATAAAAAGAAAAATATTAAACCAGTTTATGGGGTTAAGAGAGGTAATATTTTTGAGTATATATCAGATTCTATAAAGATATTGGCTTATCATTATAGTATGGCGCTTATGTTTATCGGTGGAGTTATAATTGTAATGGCACTAGTTTTTTTGATTTTATTTTTTCTGTCTTAGAATATTCGTTTTGAGTAATTAGAGTGCTTTTCGAGGTTTTGATAGAAACGGTAATACAGATTTTTGAGGTAAAGATGAGTAATTGGATGGTAGGTATTGTATCAAGGAAAAATCAAAAAAAATGGAGCGTTTTTTTATTGTCTTTTGTTGTTTTGTTGATTTTTGTTTTTTATTTAAAAGAACCCCGCTCCGCAAAGTCTCAAGACTTTGCGGATTTTTAAAAGTTGTTGAAAGCCATAAAATATGATAAAAGTCTCCTGACTTTTTCCATGAATGTCTTGATAATTGTATTTGTTTCAAGGGTTATCGGTGAGTATGCAACTGCCAAAAAACGTTGTAACTGCATATAGGAACGGGTACGAAGTCGGGAGACTTCGCACAGCAGGGGTTCACAAGCTTATAATTTGTGGGCAAGACTTTCTACTAAATATGCCCAAGATGCTAGGGGAACGATAAATGTATTTCAAAATGCACAGCAAGGGGTTGGAATGCAAAGTATATGGAGGTTGCACGAATATCCTGCATTGTTAAAAAATCCGAATGTTACAGGTGTAATTTTTCACTATTAAATCCAGTATAATGTTAACCTCAGAAAAAATAGAAATATATAAAAAGTACAAAGGCTATTATGATGGATACGATATTCAGAATAAAGGAAAAGAAAAACTAATTTCTGATGATGAATGGTTTTTGCTTAGTAATCTAGTACAAGATATTTATTTGATTAGAAATGGAGTAGCAGCAAAGTCGTTTGAAAAAAAGATAACTGATGAACTGACTAAAAATTGTGATAGCAAAATCACATACGATTTAGTTTTTGAATTAGAAAAATATATAAATGAAGAAAATCCGATTTAGTTAGGCTTTTACTTTACAAGCTATACGGCTCAATGACTTGGAAGTCGTTAATATTTTTAAAACGGCTTCATGGGGAGTTGGAACGGCAATTTCATCCTGGGGAGTTGGAGGTTCTTTTGCTGGACCTTATGGCGTTTTAGCAGGAATAGTTGTTGGTGCAGGTTTTCAAGGAATGGAATATTCCCCCCGCTCCGCAAAGTCTCAAGACTTTGCGGATTTTTAAAAGTTGTTGAAAGCCGTAAAATATGATAAAAGTCTCCTGACTTTTTCCATGAATGTCTTGATAATTGTATTTGTTTCAAGGGTTATCGGTGAGTATGCAACTGCCAAAAAACGTTGTAACGTCATACAGGAACGGGTACGAAGTCGGGAGACTTCGCACAGCAGGGGATAATTATGTTGATGTAAAAGGGACTTGGAAAAAGGTAGTTGATGGAGTGAATTTAAAAACTTTAGCAAATTACAGCAAAAATTTAGCAAATGGTGCAAAATATAATTTATACTTTTCAAGTTGTGTAAATCATATATCAAGAGCGTTAAGTTTGGCAGGTGTTCCAGTACTAGAAATGCATCCATTTATTTTGAATGCTCAAATTTATTTGAGAAATTTAGGAGTTAGACCATCCTTATTTTCTTACCACTTACAAAAATAATTATTATGAGACTTATATTTTTATCAATGCTTTTAACAATTTGTTCAAATCGAGCAGAAAAAAAGAAGAAAGATTTATATATCAATCAAATAAATTTCCTTGGTATATTTTTTATGATGCAAACAATGACGATTGTGATTTTATCGAAATTGGAGGTGTCAAATACGGTTATATTGATAAACTCACGAAATTAAATCAAAAAGATACAATTTCAAAAAGTGAAAAAGGCATGTTGTTTTATAAAAAACAAAAAAATGTTTTATTACAATAATGAGTTAAAGCAAGAATTTTTACTTGAAAAAGTAAATTATAAAGGTAGTTTCAAAGATAAACGATTTAGAATTTTTGACACGTATGCTTTCTTTAAAGGGAAGTCACTTTTACTAAACGAAAAACAAAATAAAGATTTTTATAACATTGTAAAATCTGATTTTAAAGTATTTGAAGGGACTAATAAACACGGTTGCGAAAATTTTAATTTTGAGGATTTTTTGATTAGTTTGAAAACGATTGATAAATAACTCCCCTGCTAGCGCAAGCGTCCCGCTAGTGAATGCTTATAAAGTTAGTTTCTGCGATGGAAAAAAATTAATATTTATAAAGGTGAGGAGTTGATGGTTCGAGAAGCGCCCTGACTTCGGAGTAAATAGATTTAAAGGTATAAGGTTTATGAAAAGATAGGGAGTAGATGTGTGGCTTTGGGATATAGAATCAATTATAATTTTTAAGAAAGAATACCTTTTAGTGACGAGGTGCTTTTTTGTGTTTACACCATTGGAACATTTAAAAATAATAATAAGTAATAAATATGAAGAAAATGAAATTATTGATTAGCTGTCTGTTTTTAGTATTATCCGTATCGGTATTCTCACAACAACTAAGCTATAGAAGTGGTGGAGTGGTTTACAATGATGCTGAGAATAAAAAACTTTCAACCAATGTGGTTCGAGCTTATCTAGATAACAATCCGGAAGCATTGTCACTTTATAACGCCGGGCGTAACAAAAAAACGTGGGGAAATGTACTTTTCTACGGAGGGAGCAGCCTTGTGGTTGCCAATTTAATAGTGGGTTTAACTCAGGATAATACCACAGTTTCATATCCTGGAAACGGATATAATCCTTCGATTAAATCCGAGCCTACCAGTTTTACAGCCGCGATTATTGGAGGTGCAATGATTATCGCTTCGATCCCTATTAAGATGGGGTATACTAGAAAGATTAAATCTGCGATTTCGAAACATAATGAAGGTTTGGTAGAAAATTATAAATCGGTTCCCAAAACTACTTTAATCGCAAGTGCTAATCAAATTGGCTCGAAGATTGAGTTTTAAGCCAACTTGTTTGTATTTAATGGTTTGGGTATAAGGAATAATTATTGGCATTTTGTTTCGTTTCGATTGACAAAATAGTTGAATTATTAAAAATGTTAAAAAAGCGAGATTTTGATCTCGCTTTTTTTTATTGTCATATTTTTTTATCGTCTGTGTATTTTTATTAAATCCTCATTTTTTTGGTTTAAAATAATATGTATGCATAGTAATTGAATTGCTGGAGGTGTAATATTTGATTTTAATTTAACAAAACAGTATTGATGAATAGTTAAAATATTGTGTAAAAATATGGTAAAAGTGAATTTTATTTAACATTTTTTTATACATATTGAAATTATTTGTATTTTGGTAGTATAAACTAAACAAAAACTAACCAAATGAGAGTCTATTTATTAATTATGTTGTTTTTCAGCGGAATATCTTTTGCGCAGAATTCAATTACCGGTTCTGTGACTGATGGCAGTAAACAACCTATTCCCGGAGCCAACATTGTCGTAGTTGGAAGTTCAAACGGTGCTTCTACCGATTTTGATGGTACATTTAAATTAAGCACTTCGGCTAAGCTGCCTTTTAGTATTAAAGTTTCGGCTGTAGGTTTCGAGTCTAAAACGATTAATGTTACCGCCGCAAATCAAAAGATTAATGTAGTTTTAAAAGACGAGGAAACCAAATTGAATGAAATTGTAGTTTCTGCTTCGAGAACTCCTGAAAGAGTTCTTGAGTCTCCGGTAACCATTGAAAGAATGGGGATTCAGGACATTAAGAAAACGGCTTCTCCTTCTTTTTATGATGGTCTGGAAAATTTAAAAGAGGTGCAGATGAATACCAGTAGTATGTCTTTTAAATCAATCAATACCAGAGGTTTTGCGACTGTAGCTAACACCCGTTTTATGCAATTGGTGGATGGTATGGACAATTCATCTCCGCTTTTGAACTTTGTTTTAGGGAATTTGATTGGTGTTTCAGAAATAGATGTTCAGAGTGTTGAATTGTTGCCGGGTGCATCTTCTGCCCTATATGGAGCAAATGCTTTTAATGGAATTTTATTTATGAACAGTAAAAGTCCATTTACATATCAAGGGGTATCTGCTTATTTTAAGTATGGAGTGACGTCACAGGAGGCTGCAGGTGTAAATAATTACTATGATTTAGGAGTACGTTTTTCACATGCGTTTAATAAGTATTTCGCAGCTAAAGCCAACTTTACTTATATGGAGGCTACGGATTGGTATGCTACAAACTATAACGATAAAACAATTCCCGGAATCGACAGAAGCAATCCCAATTATGATGGAATTAACGTTTATGGTGACGAGGTTTCAACTAATTTAAAAGGAGTAGGACAGTCACTGGCTGTTTTGGGGTTGATTCCTGCTTCGGCTGTGAATTTATTACCTAGTAAGAACGTAAGTAGAACTGGTTATAATGAAATAGATCTTACGAACAACAAAGCCGGAAATACTAAAATTGATTTTTCATTACACGGAAGACCTTTTGGAGATGACAGATTGGAAATTATCTGGCAAAGTAAATTTGGTACCGGAAACGCGGTTTATCAAGGAGCTAATAGGTACTACTTGAATGATTTTTTTATGCAACAACATAAAATTGAGTTTAAAGGGAGAAACTTTTTCGTAAGAGGATATACGACATCAGAAGACGGAGGACATTCTTATGATATGGGCTTTACGGGTATTAACATCAATAGAAAGTGGAAAGATGATAAAACCTGGTTTGGTCAGTATGCCGGGGCTTACGTTCAGGCTACTTTAGGCGGAGCAACTCCTGAGCAGGCTCATGCGGCAGGAAGAACTACGGCAGATACAGGTCGTTTGTTACCGGGTACAGCAGCGTTTAAGAATGCGTTCAATCAGGTAATTGATGATGAAAGTATACTTACGGGTTCAAAACTGGTGGATAATTCGAAGATTTACCATTCAGATGCCAACTACAACTTTAAAGATATGATAAAGTTTATGGAAATTCAGGTTGGTGGATCGTTCAGATTGTACGAGTTAAATTCTCATGGAAGAATCTATACCGATGCTAATAGTGGTATTAATTATACAGAATACGGTGCTTACACACAATTGATGAAGAAATTCATGGACGATAGATTGAAGTTTACAGGATCTATTCGTTACGATAAATCAAAAAATTTCGATGGTAATTTTTCACCAAGAGTGTCTTTGGTGTATTCCGGAGGAGAGAAAAAGAATCATAATTTCAGAGGATCGTTCCAAACGGGTTTCAGAAACCCTTCTACACAAGATCAATATATTGGTTTTAATATAGGAAATGCGGTGTTGATTGGTTCTGCTCCGGATAACTTGTTGCGTTTTACTGAGACATTGCCGGTTTCGACAACGAAGGGTCAAGGTTTTGCAAAAGGGTCAACTGTTGTAATGACCGGTTTGAATGCGTATGGTAATTCGTATACGGCAAGCTCAGCCAGTGCTTTTGCTGCTTTGGCAGGAACTGATCCTGTAGCTGCGGCGAAACTTTTAAGAAAAACAAATGTAAACTATGTAAAGCCGGAAGAAGTTAAAGCATTTGAGTTGGGGTATCGTTCTTTTATCAATGATGTTTCAATCGATCTTAATGTTTATTATAATATTTACAATCATTTTATTGGAAATCTAAATGTTATAGCGCCTTTTTATGGTACAGCACAGGATTCTCCTGATGTTACTAAGGGAGATACAGATCCGGGTTTTCAATCAGTTCATGCTCTTCAGAATGGGAATACTAGAGCATATCAGTTGTATACCAATACAGATGTTGAAATCAAATCGTTTGGGTTTGGTGTGGGTCTTTCTAAAAAAGTGATTGCTAATTTTGAATTAGGAGTAAACTATAATTATGCTCAGTTTGATTTTGATCAGGCAAAAGATCCAAGTTTTGAAGCTGGTTTTAATACACCAAAACACAGAGTTAAAGTATCTCTTGGAAATGATAAATTGTTTGAGAACTTCGGGTTTAATGTGAGTGGAAGATGGAATAGTGAATACAAATGGGAATCAACTTTTGCAGATGGTATCATTAAGGAAGCAACTGTAATTGATGCGCAAATTAATTACGGACTTCCAAAATTAAAATCAATTTTCAAATTAGGAGCTTCAAATATTGGTGGAAAAGAATACGCTCAGGTTCTTGGTGCAGGGTATATCGGTCAGCAATATTTTGTTTCCTGGACGATCAATCCTTAATTTGAAGTAATAGACAAAACAAACCATTTATTTGCTTTTCCGGATACAGCATTCAGAAAAGGATAATTATAAAATATAGTAGATCATGGTAAAAAATTTAAAATGGCTGTTTTTGGTTTCAGTAACCTTTATGGCTTGTAATAGTGATGATGCGGTAACGGTGTCAGATTCGTCTGATGGACAGCCGTTAACTTCGGGGCAGGCGAATTTTTCGAAATATGTTGCGTTGGGGGATTCCTTTGCAGCAGGTTTTTCAGACAATGCTTTGTTTAAAGCTGGTCAGACAAATGCTTATCCTAATATTTTGGCACAGCAATTTGCATTGATAGGTGGTGGCGCTTTTACGACTCCTTTTATGGCCGATAATATTGGAGGATTTTCCTCCGGTGGTGTTCAGGTACCTAGTTTAGGAGTTAGGTTGTATTTAGATGTAGCAACAAGTACTCCGGTTCCTGTTAGCGGAGTTTCGGGTACTGATATTAGTGCGCGTTTAACAGGAGCTTTCAATAATATGGGGATTCCCGGTGCAAAAGCAATACATTTAGCATTGTCGGGATATGCCAGTGGTAATCCTTACTTTGGCAGGATTGCTTCTTCGGCATCAGCAACGGTTTTAGGTGATGCTTTAGCGCAGAATCCTACTTTTTTCTCTTTATGGATTGGAGGTAACGATGTTTTAGGTTATGCCACATCCGGAGGAGACGGCACAAACCCGATTACAGATCCGGCTACTTTTGATGCCGCTTATAAAAACCTGGCGACAGAATTGTCTAAGAACGGAAGAAAAGGGGTTGTAGCCAATTTGCCGGACATCAGTACTTTGCCTCACTTTACAACGGTTCCTTTTAATCCGTTAACGATTTCTGTTCTAGGCAATGGAAGTACTGCTGTTGGAACAGCAACGATCAACGCACTTAACGCACAATTATATGGTCCGCTGAAAGGCGCCTTAAATTATCTTGGAGTTACAGACAGAATAGATTTACTATCTTTAACTGCAGCAAATCCTTTGTTGATAAAAGATGAATCGCTTACCAATTTATCAGCGCAGCTTACAGCAGTGCTTACGCCTTCAGTAGGGGCGCAGACAGCGGCATTTTATGGTACTGTTTTTGGTCAGGCGCGTCAGGCCAGGGCTACCGACTTAGTGCTTTTGAGTACCAGGGCAGCAATCGGTACGGCACCTACGGCTGCCAACTCAGGAATCGGAATGGCGCCTCCTGCTCCATTGGATAAGTTTGGGATTACGTATCCGTTACAGGACAAGTATGTTTTGATTCCAACAGAGATAACGGAAATTAAAAATGCTACCACGGCTTATAATGTAACCATTAAAGCGGCTCAGGAAGCAAACGGTCTGGCATTAGTAGATGCTGACGCATTGATGAAACAGTTGTCTACTGCAAATGGTATTTCGGTTAATGGTTATACTTTGACAAGTACATTTGTTTTCGGAGGAGTCTTTTCTCTGGACGGTGTTCATCCTTCAGCCAGAGGTTATGCATTTATTGCCAATAAATTTATTGAGTCAATTAATGCAAAGTACGGTTCCAATCTAAAAGGAGTAGATGTGGGGAATTACCCGATCCTTTATCCTAAAGTTATAAATTAAGATCTATTTTTTCATAAAACAGCCACTTGCTTTCAGAGCGCAGTGGCTTTTTTTATGGGGTTAAAAAATGCTATTTTCGGTATTTGAGGCCTCACTTTTAAGAATCAAACAAAATCGTAGTATTTTTTATAAAAAAAATATTGATTTTATATTTTAAAAAATTATCTTTGCGCTCTGAAAAAAGAGGTATTTTCGATAAACCTAAATAGCTATTTAATAAATACATAAGTAATGTCAAAAGTAATAGGAAAAGTTGCTCAAATCATTGGACCAGTAGTTGACGTAGTTTTCAACGGTAAGGATGTTGAACTTCCAAAAATTTATGATTCACTAGAAGTCACTAAAAAAGATGGAACTTTATTAGTTCTAGAAGTACAATCTCACATTGGAGAAAACACTGTTCGTACAATCTCTATGGACTCAACAGACGGTTTGTCTAGAGGATATGAAGTAGTTGGAACTGGTAATCCAATCCAAATGCCAATCGGTCCAGACGTATATGGACGTTTATTTAATGTAATTGGAGATGCAATTGATGGTTTAGGAAACTTGCCTAAAACAGGTGAAAACGGTTTGTCTATTCACAGACAAGCTCCTAAATTTGAAGATTTGTCAACTTCATCAGAAGTTTTATTCACAGGTATCAAAGTAATCGATTTGATCGAGCCTTATGCAAAAGGAGGTAAAATTGGATTGTTTGGTGGTGCAGGTGTTGGTAAAACAGTATTGATCCAGGAGTTGATTAACAATATTGCAAAAGGTCACGGTGGACTTTCAGTATTCGCAGGAGTAGGAGAAAGAACACGTGAAGGAAATGACTTACTTCGTGAGATGTTAGAGTCAGGAATTATTAAATATGGTGATGATTTCATGCACTCTATGGAAAATGGAGGATGGGATTTATCTAAAGTAGATATGCCAGGAATGAGAGAGTCTAAAGCTACTTTCGTTTTCGGACAAATGAATGAGCCTCCTGGAGCTCGTGCGCGTGTAGCACTTTCAGGATTATCTATCGCTGAGTATTTCCGTGATGGAGCAGGAACTGATCAAGGTAAAGACGTATTGTTTTTCGTTGATAACATCTTCCGTTTTACACAAGCAGGTTCTGAGGTATCAGCACTTTTAGGACGTATGCCTTCTGCAGTAGGATACCAACCAACTTTGGCAACAGAGATGGGAGCTATGCAAGAGCGTATTACTTCTACAAACAAAGGATCTATTACATCTGTACAGGCGGTTTACGTTCCTGCGGATGACTTAACTGACCCGGCACCAGCAACAACGTTTGCTCACTTAGATGCAACAACGGTATTGTCTCGTAAAATTGCTGAGTTAGGTATTTATCCTGCGGTTGACCCGTTAGATTCTACTTCAAGAATTTTGACTCCTCAAATCTTAGGAAATGAGCATTATGACTGTGCACAAAGAGTAAAAGAAATTCTTCAAAAATACAAACAATTGCAAGATATTATTGCGATTCTTGGTATGGAAGAATTATCTGAAGAAGATAAATTATCAGTATCAAGAGCACGTCGTGTTCAACGTTTCTTATCTCAACCATTCCACGTAGCGGAGCAGTTTACAGGTATTCCTGGAGTATTGGTTGATATTAAAGATACTATCAAAGGATTCAACATGATTATCGACGGTGAGTTAGATCATCTTCCTGAAGCAGCTTTCAACTTGAAAGGTTCTATTCAGGATGCTATCGAAGCTGGAGAAAAAATGTTAGCTGAAGCATAATCAAGCATAGCTTGACAAACATCAAAAAATAAAAATTCCAAATTCCAAAATTGGGATTTGGGATTTTATAATTTGGAATTTAAAAAAAAGTTATGATTTTAGATATAGTATCACCAGAAGCAAAATTATTTTCAGGAGAAGTAACATCGGTTACATTGCCTGGAGTTGATGGAAGCTTTCAAATATTGAATAATCACGCTCCTATTGTCTCTATTCTGGAAAAAGGAACTATTAAAATTGCTTCTGCAAAGTTTAATTTTTCTAAAGAAGTAGCGAGTAAATTTACAAAAGTAAACGATCAAACCTATACATTAGAGATTGCATCAGGTACTGTTGAAATGAAAGATAATAAAGTAATTGTTTTAGTTGACTAAAGCAGTTTCGGAATAAATACAAAAAGACTTCAAGTAATTGGAGTCTTTTTTTTATGCCTTAATTTTGTGTCTTTGAATTATTAAAAGAGGTAGATTCTAAGGTTTTAATTTGAATAATCATACCCAAACGTTTGGTGGAATTAAACTCACTGTTTATTTTGCAATCAATTTTATAACTTTACTTTTATGAAATTACCGGAGAACCTGAATCAGAAATTAGAGATACGAAAACAGAATAACTCGCTGAGAAAACTGCCTGCGTTTAATAATTTGGTCGATTTTTCGTCTAATGACTATATCGGTTTTTCGAAATCAGAAGCTATTTTTAAGCTTACTCATGCTTATTTGTTGGAAAACGAAATTTTTCAAAACGGCGCAACCGGATCGCGATTGATCTCAGGAAATCACTCTTTATATCAAATTACAGAAACGTTTATTGCTGAATTTCATGACGCTCAATCGGCTTTAATCTTTAATTCGGGTTACGATGCCAATGTTGGTTTTTTTAGTGCTGTGCCGCAACGAAATGATGTAATTCTGTATGATGAGTTAAGTCATGCTTCTATTCGTGACGGAATCATAATGTCTAATGCAAAATCGTATAAATTCAATCACAATGATTTTGAAGATCTGGAGCATCTTATTCAGAAGTTTCCGGATACTACTATTTATATTGTTACCGAAACCGTCTTTTCTATGGATGGAGATAGTCCAAATCTAGAGGAGTTAGTAGGGCTGTCAGAGAAGTACAGTTGCTATTTGGTAGTTGATGAGGCACACACTTTGGGTGTTTTTGGAGACAAAGGTGAAGGTTTGATGCAATACCAGAAATTGCATGACAAGATTTTCGCCAGAATAATGACTTTTGGCAAAGGTTTGGGATGTCATGGTGCCGTAGTCTTAGGAAGTTCTGATCTTAAAGAATATCTGATAAATTTCGCCAGAAGTTTTATTTATACTACTGGACTTTCCCCGCATTCTGTTGCTACAATTCTCATAGCCTATCAGCAATTGGAAGTGGAAAAGGCAACGATTGAAAAGTTGCGTCAGAACATAGTGTTTTTCAATCAGCAAAAAAACTTGTTAGGTCTAAAGCCAATGTTTGTTCGGAGTAAATCGGCTATTCAGTCGGCGATTGTTCCGGGAAATGAAAATGTAAAGCGATTGGCAAAACAGCTTCAGGACAAAGGTTTCGATGTAAAACCTATACTTTCTCCAACCGTTCCGGAAGGTCAGGAACGTTTACGCTTTTGTATTCATAGTTATAATTCAGAACAGGAAATCAACCAAATTTTAGAATTGTTAGGGAATTTCGTATTTTAAAACTTGGTGTTCCACAAAGAATCGCAAAGTCGTCACAGAGCTTCACAAAGTTATTTTGTTGGGCTCTTTTTTTTGTATTTCTGTGAAACTATAAATGATTAAAAAAACTTCGGCTCCCCCTTTGTTTATGGGTTTCTTTAAAAAAGTTTAGAATTTTTTGTAACGTTTTGATTGTTTGATTACTTACGAGTCGTAATCAAATAAACCAAAATAATTATGAAAACAACTTCAATATCAGTTACCGAAAAAGTATTCAACTTCGTATTTGTCTTTGCCGCTTCTGTAGGACTTGGCTATTCTTTAGTGAATCAGTTTGTTTTAGATAAACCGAATAAAGAATTACTTCTGGTTATGATTTGCCTTTTCTTTGCTTCAATGGCATCTTGGCAGAGAAAAAAATACAGCAAATCGTAATACGTATTCTATCAATCATCAAAGCACAATCAATCAAACTAAATCAAATCATCATCAATCAAGTAATCAATTAACAAAATGAAAAATTTATTTACATCAGCAATCGCAGCTATCGTGTTATTTTTTAACGGAACAGCACAAGCACAGGTGAAATCTTCAGAACTTGAAAATTCGCTTTTATGGGAAGTGTCGGGAAATGGACTGTCAAAGCCATCTTATTTATACGGAACAATTCATGCGATATGCTCAAAAGATTATTTTCTATCTGAAAAAACAAAGAAGGCATTTGAAGCTTCTACTGAATTAGTTTTAGAAATTGATTTGGCAGATCCAAAAGAAATGGCAGATATGCAGCAAATGGCTATGGGAAAAGAGCCATTAAGTAAGAAGTTGAGCCCGGAACAACTCGCTAAATTAGATGTGATTCTACAAAAAGCAACCGGAATGAGGGTGAAACAGGTGGACGCTTTGAGTCTGGCTACGGTAATGAGCCTGATTTCTGTCAAAAGTTTTGGCTGTGACGATATTAAACTTTATGAAATGGAGTTTATCGAGCAAGCGAAGAAAAGAAATATCGAAATCGGAGGTTTAGAAACGGTAAAAAGTCAAATGAAAATACTCGAAAATGCCTATACAGATGATGAATTACTTAATATGTTGGAAGGGTTAAACGCTTCGCTAACTTCTGAGTCGGTTGCATTTTATAAGAGTGAAAATATAAAGGGATTGTATGATATTACAGCTGATGAAAAAATGTCGAGTGAAAAAACAAATAAGATTATCTTAGATGATAGAAATAGCAATTGGGTTAAGAAGATGCCGGAATTAATGAAAAAAGAAAGGATCTTTTTTGCTGTAGGATCGGCGCATTTGGGAGGTGAGTACGGAGTAATTAATTTATTAAGAAAAGCAGGGTATAAGGTAAAACCAATAATGAACTAAGATTATTTTGAAAGAGAAAGAACAAGAATTTTTAAATCGGATCGAAAGTCATAAAGGAATACTTTACAAAGTTTCCAAGATGTACATGGATAATCCTGACGATCAACAGGATTTGTTTCAGGAGATTATTTGTCAGCTTTGGAAATCGTATGATTCTTTTAGAAATGAAAGTCAGTTTTCGACCTGGATGTATCGTGTAGCAGTGAATACAGCCATTGTTTTTCTGAAAAAGGAAAAGCGAAAGGTTGATAAGTACGAAATCGCCTCTGAGAATATTAAAGAAGATGAAGGTGATTCGCAGATTAAAGAAAGTCAGATTGATCATTTTTATAAAGCGGTTCAAAAACTCGAAAAAATTGATAAAGCGATCATTTTTTATCAACTGGAAGGTTTCTCTCATAAAGAGATTGGTGAGAATTTAGGAATTTCGGAGGGAAATGCCAGAGTGAAATTAAACAGAGCAAAGGAAAAATTAAAAGAAATAATTAAAAATCAGGGATATGGATTTTAATGATATACAAAACGCATGGAATAATGAAAAGACTGAAAATGTTGTTGTTCCAAATAATTTAGAAAAAATACAATCGGCAAGTATGCCTTTGGACAGGATTAGAAAAAGTTTAAGAATGGAGTTTTTCATTCAAATTTTATCCTTGGTGATCATAGGTCTTTTGCCAGTACACAGTAAATTTCCATCGAACTTGGTAGTGCCTTACTATTTTATATTCGGAATATTAGTTGCTATATGCATCTATTATTTAACGCAGCTTTTTTTGTTCTATAGAAGATTAGATAAGGTCGCATTGAAAACTAAAGACAGTCTATACGAAACATATCTTGATATCAGGCTTAATATGCAGCTTTATAAGACTTTTACTTTTTCGTTATCGCCTTTTTTTCTAATCTATTTCTTTGGATTTATTCTTTACGAAATGCCAGATTTTACACAGATCTTAAATGAGGGTTTTGCTAACAGGAAATTAGGACTAATAGTGCTCGTTTTTGTACTTACAATCTTAATGATAGGAGTGTTTACCGAATGGTGGGTGCATCACTATTATGGAAAATACGCTAAGGAAATCCGAAAAGTTATAGACGAACTGAAAGAAGAATAAAAAATAACAAACCTGTCGCCATGATGGGTTTTGTTTTTTATTGGTATTTTTGCATCAATTATTAAACGGATATTCACTTTGTGAGTCTTTGTGAAACAAAAGAAGTATGAAAATATTTATAACCGGAATTTCAACTGATGTTGGTAAAACCGTTACTTCGGCAATCGTTGTTGAAGCTTTAGAGGCTGATTACTGGAAACCCGTTCAGGCCGGAGATTTAAATTTTAGTGATACACATAAAGTAAAATCTCATATCTCAAACTCAAAATCTCAATTCTACCCTAATGCATATGAATTAAACACACCGGCAAGTCCGCATCTGGCAGCAGAAATTGATGGGCTTACGATTGATTTAAAGAAAATTGTGGAACCCGAAACTACTGATCATTTGGTAATTGAAGGAGCCGGAGGAATATTTGTTCCGTTAAACGAAAAAGATACCATTGTAGATTTAATTCAGTCGGATTATAAAATAATTGTGGTTTCAAGACATTATTTGGGGAGCATTAATCATACACTTCTAACGATAGAAGCGATTCAGAATAGAGGCTTTGAAGTAGCAGGTATCATCTTTAGTGGAAACGAGAATAAATCGACGGAAAGTTTAATTCTGAATAAAACCGGAATAAAATGTATCGGAAGAATTGATGATGAACCCTATTTTGATCAGAATGTAATTAGGGAATATGCAGATTTGTTTCGAGAGAACTTACTTAATTTATAGAGAAACGAAGGCAGAATAAAGAAAATAGACTTTCTTATCTTTGTCAAAATTGTAGAGTTTAGTCTATTTTCTATACTCTAATATCCATATTCTAAACAAGATGACATTAACAGAAAAAGACAGCCAATACCTTTGGCATCCTTATACACAGCATAAAACAGCACAAACTCCCATTGCAATTTCCAGAGGTGAAGGTGCTTTACTTTGGGATGAGAATGGTAAGGAATATATTGATGCGATTGCTTCGTGGTGGGTAAATCCGTTTGGACACAGTAATCGATTTATTGCCGATGCGATTTACAAACAGTTAACTACATTAGAACATGTATTGTTTGGTGGTTTCACACACGAGCCAGCCATCAAAGTGGCTGAAAAACTAATTGAGATTTTACCTAAAAACCAACAGAAGATTTTCTTTTCTGATAATGGTTCCACAGCAGTAGAAGTGGCAATCAAAGTTGCATTGCAGTTTTTTTTCAATAAAAATGAAAAGCGAACAACTATAATTGCTTTTGAAAATGCTTTTCACGGGGATACTTTCGCGGCAATGGCCGCAAGTGGAATATCTTTTTACACACAGGCTTTTCAGGGAATGTTTATTGATGTAGTCCGAATTCCGGTTCCGGTAAAAGGGCAGGAGCAGGAAAGCTATGATGCCCTGAAAGATGTAATCCAAAAGCATAATTGTGCCGGATTTATCTTTGAACCTTTGGTACAGGGTGCTGCCGGAATGGTTATGTATGAACCGGAAGCTTTGGCAAAACTAATGCAGATTTGTAAAGAGCATAATGTTCTTACTATTGCTGATGAAGTAATGACAGGTTTTGGTAAAACCGGGAAGACTTTTGCAATGGATTATGTGACAGAAGTTCCTGATATGATTTGTTTATCAAAAGCATTAACCGGAGGAACGATCCCAATGGCGATTACGACTTTTACACAAGAAGTTTTCGATGCTTTTTATGATGATGACATCAATAAGGCTTTGTTTCACGGGCATACTTTTACAGCAAATCCTACAGGTTGTGCTGCAGCTTTGGCAAGTATTGATTTGTTGCATACGGAAGAAATGCAGGCTAATATTGAAAGAATTCATAAAAGCCATTTGGGTTTTCAGAAGAAAATCGAGAAACATTCGAAAGTAATTACCGCCAGAACACTGGGGGTTATCTTTGCCGTAGAAATTAAATCAGAATCTGAGGAAAGTTATTACGGTTCTATGCGTACCAAACTTTATAATTTCTTTATCGAAAAAGGAGTTGTTTTGCGTCCCGTAGGAAACATTGTTTATATTTTGCCTCCTTATATAATGAGCGACGAACAGCTTCAAAAAGTGTACAAAACAATTGAAGATGCTATCGAAATGGTGTAAATTTGCCAACAAATTTTCACGGATTGAACTGATTTACTCCGAATTAAAATGTGAAGCAGCGCAAGTACTCTAAATTAAAGGGATTGTTGCGGGAACTTTTGTGAAAAGGAGTGAATTTAGGATTAACATAAAAGTCCAGAGTAGTATTTTGTGGCTTTTACAGTTAGAAAAACAACCTTAGGGTTATAAATTACAAACATTGAATAAAAAAATCTCCATAACAGCTTTTTCTTCTATTTCACCTTTAGGAAATACGACAGATTCAGTTTGGAAAAAGTACCTTGATCGTCAGCATTGTTTTACGAAACAATTTTTAGATCAACAGGAAACATCTGTTGCAGCTCTTGATGCCGTATCTAAACAAATTGTAGCGGAAGTGAGGGAATCTGATCCGAAATATAAATTTTTAGATGATTCGGTTTTGTTTGCTCTGGCAGCTTCAAGAGTAGCAGTTCGACAAGCAGGATGGAATTCAGAAGATACTTTTGGAATCAATATTGGTTCGTCCCGAGGGGCGACAGACCTATTCGAAAAACATTACAAAGAATATATTGATACCGGAAAGGCACAAACTTTAGCTTCTCCAACAACAACTCTGGGGAATATATCGTCGTGGATTGCTCATGACCTGCAAAGTACGGGGCCGGAAATATCTCATTCTATAACCTGTTCAACGGCGCTTCATGCTTTGTTAAATGGAGTAGCATGGTTGAAGTCCGGTATGGCGGATAAATTTTTGGTGGGTGGAAGTGAAGCTCCATTGACAGATTTTACGATTGCTCAAATGAGAGCTCTTAAAATATATTCCAGAATTGATCAGGAGTTAGAATCCTGGCCTAATCTGGCTTTTGATTTTGAGAAAACGCAGAACACCATGATTTTAGGGGAAGGGGCAGCGGTTTGTTGTTTGGAAGCCGGCGAGAAAGAGAATGCAATTGCATACATAACAGGTGTTGGTTATGCAACCGAGATTTTAGAACACAATATTTCTATTTCTGCAGAAGCAACCTGTTTTCAGAAATCAATGAAAATGGCGTTAAAAGATGTCGCTCCCGAAACCGTTGATGCTATTGTGATGCACGCGCCGGGAACAATCAAAGGAGACTTAACAGAATTGCGCGCTATCGAAAAGGTCTTTGATTCTCAATTGCCTTTGCTAACTACTAATAAATGGAAGATCGGACATACTTTTGGAGCTTCTGGTATATTGAGTCTAGAGTTGGCACTTTTGATGTTTCAGCACGATACTTTTATTGGAGTGCCTTTCGGAGAAGAACAAAAACAGACAAAATCCATTAAAAGAATATTGATTAATGCCGTAGGTTTCGGAGGAAATGCAGTTAGCGTTTTGATCGAAAAGCCCTAGTTTAATTTTTCGAATACCAAGTTGAGATATAAAAAAATCCATTCTGAGAAACAGAATGGATTTTTTTATAGAACGAATTAACGAATTAACGAATTAACGAATTAACGAATTAACGAATTAACGAATTAACGAATTAACGAATTAACGAATTAACGAATTAACGAATTAACGAATTAACGAATTAACGAATTAACGAATTAACGAATTAACGAATTAACGAATTAACGATTACTGAAGCAATACTTTTCGGGTAACGGTAAAATCATTTGCTAAAGTGACCTTCACCAGTAAAACCTGATTGACATATGGTAAATTTTCAATTTGAAAAGCTACACTGTTTAATTTGTTTCTATTGTATAATTGTTTACCTGTAATATCAAAAACAACAACTTGTTTAATGTTTTCTTTTGATGAAGACACTTGAATGGTTTTATTTCCAGTCGAAATAAGAATGCCATTTTCGATGTTTTCAAAATCTCCTGTACCTAAAGTTTTGCCTGGTTTATAGCGCAGTGTCAAGCGTTCGGTAAAGGTACCGACTTCGGTTTTAAAAGTATAATTGCTTTGCGTTAAATTATGGACAGTTCCTGTAGTTTTGTCTTCAATGTAAATGGCCTGATTGCTCATGTTTCCGTCTACTTCGTCAATTGCAACAGTAAAATCACCTGCAACTGTTGTGCGGTATCCTAATGGAACTAGATCGGTATCTGTAAATGGCAGAGCACGTCCCTGAATTACATATTTGTTTTTTTGATCCGTAGTGTAAAAATCCAAATATTGATTGCCGTCAAAAGTTAACCCATCGTAATTAGTTTCAAAGTCATTGGTTGCCCCTTCAATGTAGCTTACTAGCAATTGTTTAAAAGCTCCCGTTGCATTGGTCATGTTTAGCCAAATGCGGTGTTTTTCTATAGCTGCTGCCTTTGACGTGTTTCCGGGTCTGAAAAACTGACCGTTATTCGATCCGCCCAATCGCATTGAATTATTAAACTTGACTTTTCCTGCAGCATTCGTTGTTACAAAGAAGGCTTGCCCGGCTGCTATGTTGCCCGTCGGTTTAGTGCCTTTGTCTTTTACAGGATCATTATTGTGCTGTTTATCTGATTTTGCAGAAACTCCTCCACTAAGGTTGTAGGAAGCATAATCATCAGCACTGTACTGATTACTTGCTACAGGTTTTGCCGGAGTGTTGTGCGTCCAGAAATAGAGCGTTCCGTTTAACATTGGATTCTCTTTTAAAAGCAGATCGGCACTTAAGGCAGACGGATACGGATTTCCGATCAGGTGAGCTTTCGTAGCGGTTAGTGATTCTCCTTCCAGATCTCCATTGTTTGGAATTCCTTTGAAAGTTGCGGTAAATTCTTGTTTATTGGTATTGGTGTAATTCGATGGTCCTCGAATAATGTAGCCTTTTCCAACAATCATATTGCTTTCTCTATTGGTTCGTACCCATTGTGTGCCATCATTGCCATAATAAAAATTGGCAGGCGTAGAAGGCGAAACGCCTACTAATTTTTGCGGAGTTACCGGGGTGGACCAGTACAAATAATCTTTTTGGAATATGGGAGGACTGGTACGGATGTAAGTAATATTTCCAGTATTTACAGCATTAGTTTTTTGTATTAAACTTGAGTTGTTTTCAAATACTAAAGATCCGGAGTCAACATCGATGCTGTTTGTAACAGTCAGGGTTACTCCTGATTTTATTGTTACAGTCGCTCCATTGTCAATGGTACAGGAACATCCGTTAAGATCTGTTTCTGCTATATAATTTCCCATAAAATGAATCAGGTCGTTTAGTGATGGTGTTCCGCCTGACCATTCAGTTCCATTCCATACATTTCCAGGTAGGATGACAACATCCGAGGAGTATACTTTTGTACAATTATCATCAACGGCAAATTTGTAAGTCCCGGGCGCTAACCCGGTAATTTCGTAAGTTGTTCCCGAAGATGTGTAGGTATATACGGTTCCGCGGGATTCCATTAATCTACCTGAAGGAGGTACGTTTTCTAAAACAACATTTCCTGTAGGGGTAGTACAATTTGGCTGTTTAATAGTGCCTACTGTTGGAGCGGTTGTTACTGTTACAGAAGTAGTATTGCTTGCGTTTGCAGATGTTGAACATCCATTTGAATAATTTACTGTTACTGTTTTATTTCCTTTTGTTAACCATTTTAGCGTTACAGTATTGTTTGAAGTCCCAATTCCTCCAGTTTGAATTTGATAATCCGTATTAACGATACCAGGTACACTCCAACGGTAGTTAGTTTTTCCGGGTTGGGTGGTGTAGGTTGTATTAGTATTAGCACAAACGGTTGAAGATGGAGAGTTTGTAAAAGTCGCTGCTGCACCACTATCTACAGTTATAAGTACAACATTAGATGTGGTTCTGTTACATCCATTCGCCTGGCTGATAACTCTAAAATAAGTACTTTGGGTTAAAGGGCCAATTTTAGCGCTGGTAAGAGTTCTTAAATTAGCAGATGATGGGATATCATAAGGATTAGTAAATTCTGCATTCGTAGAACTTTGCCATTTAATAATGGAATTCATGCTTCCTCCGTCAAGAACTAAATCTTTTGGAGCTGTGTTATTACATATTATCTGATCTGACTTCAGAGTACCGCCAACGGTGATGTTTGGTTTTACCACTAAGGAAATGTTGTAGTTTTTACTGGTACATTTAGGGAAGTCTGTGTCAACATAAAGTACTGCATTGTAAGTTCCGGTTGCTAGACAGGCTGGAATTTGAATGGTAATGTTTCCATTAGGACGTGAGGTATTTCCTTTTTGTGTATTACTGCTTATCCCTGCAGCTACAGCAGCCGGGTCAAATTTTAAATAATATTGGTCTGAGTTGTTGTCGGTATAGGTTAAAGTTGCTGTAGTAGAAAATTGAGTTGCTTCGGCAACCAGAGCTGGTGTTATTACAACTTCAGGTTTTACGACTATAGGAAAGGAGGTAGAATATTGAGGTGAGCAGCCATAGTTGCTTACATAGGCACGATATTCCCAGGTGCCTGCTGAAGAAGGAACTTCGGAATAGGTAGTGCTAGTATTGGCAATATCGGTCCAGGTTGAAGAATTGTTTAATCGTTTTTGCCATTTTTCAACCGATCCTACATATCCATTTTGTAATCTCATTGTACCTGTATCAGAGTTTAAACAAATTTCGTTGGAGCCACCTCTGTGTACACCACCTCCTGCCGAGGTGCTTACTACTTGTACCGAAAGTGAATTTGAAGCGCTTTCTCCACAGTTGTTTTTGGCTCGTACTGTAATGTTTGAGGTCAGATTATAATTGGGTGATGTGACTGTTATTGTATTTGTTCCTTGACCGGAAGTAATTGGGAGGTTACCATTTGATGTAGTCCAGATATAGGAGGTAGCTCCGGGTATATTAGAAATACTGTAGGTTTGTGTAGAAGATTGGCATATTGTGGTAGTTCCTATGATTGCTCCAGGTGTTGCCGGTGTGCTACACTGAGCATATACACCATTAAAAAATACCCCCATTAAAAAAAAGAAAAAGGTAATTTTTAATCTAGTTTGGGATGACAGGTTTTTTATATTTAAAAAGGGAACATTAGAAAGTAAAGTTTTCTTCATAGTAGGTGTATTCTATACAATTTGTTATGCCGGAACGGGATAAATTTTTGCCCGGGCAAAGATAGATACATCTACGTATTCGGGAAATAAGCGGTTTTGGTAATGGACATTTAATCGACAAAATGTTAAAATAGTCGACGAAATGCATGTTTGAAAATGTAGTTTTATGTTATTTCTTATAAATAGTACTTTTGTAGTATAGGAAAAATCGTAAAATAATGCTCAAAACGATCCGGTTTTTAGAACTATAAGTACAAAAAACGTCTTTTGAGTAAAAAATTCACAAGAAAATGGAATTTGTGAGTGTGGTGATTTTGACGAGAAAAACCCAGAAGGAATGAGGTTAGGATTGGAATTTTTATAGACTAGAATTCTTTTTCAAGTAAAGTGACTTTATCGTAAACAAGAAAACTTTCGTATCCACGACGAAGCATATAGTCGCAGAATTTTTTTCGTTTTTTTAAGGTGTTTTTTTCGGTAATGCCATTCCAGCATCGTTCAGAAAGTTGGTCAAAAGTGGTCTCGTATTCTTCGGCTGTAATTTCTTTTAAAGCAAGCGTAATGTTGGTCGAAGAAATTTGTTTTGCTTTTAGTTCATTTGTAATTCGGATTCTGCCCCAGTGTTTAATACGGTGTTTGCCTCTGGCAAAGCTACAGGCAAATCTTGTTTCATTTAGAAAGTTAGTTTCAATCAGCTGAACTACAATCATATCGATTTCATCGGCCGTCATTTTGAGGCTGTACAATTTAGAAACTACTTCGGCATGACAACGTTCCTGATAGGCACAATAGTGTTCTAACTTCAGTAAAGCCTCTTTGGGAGTGCAAATTGAATTCATAGCTTTTTTCTTTCTTTTTAACGATTGCTGCTAAAAATAGTCATTTAAATGTTAAAAACACAAGTATTTTTTTTGTTTTTCTCAAAAAAGTCTTCAGCTAAAATGTTGTATATGTGAGGAATTATAATATTTTTGTACGCAAAAATTAACAGTTTATTATGACCTTGTAAAACAGGTTTTTAGCCGTTATTATTTAAAAATAGAACAGAAATAAACAGCGTTTTTTAATGCAGTACGTTTTGTGTTTTGTTTGCAAAAACAAATTTAATCATAAATACCACATAGCCCCATGAATAGAAAACTACTATTAAGTTTTGTATTGTTTTTTACTTACCTTATAAATTATGGACAGTGCTCTGTTTATCCAAGTTCGGGAACGAGTCAGATTGGAGGAGATCAATTTTTTTGTATTGACGGAACAAATCCTATTACAATTGGATCGATGGCCGCAAGAAATTATGTTGTAGTTAATGTAATAAAAGGATATAATTATACCTTTTCAATCCCTAATATTACTTGGGCGGGAGCAGGATCGACTATTAAATATTTAGGACTTTTTGACGATGCACCAGGGAATGCCTTTTTAACTCAGAACAATTCGACAGGTGCCGTTAGTTTAACCTGGACAGCTACTCTTTCTGGTAAAATTAGGGTTTTATTGTTAAGAAATAATAATTGCTCAGCCGAAACAAGTACTACGACTACTACTCTTAGTATGAACTTAAATACAGTAGCCAATAATAGTACGATAGATTCTCAAACGGCCTACGGAGTGGGTTCATGGAAAGGACACATTTATAACTGGACAGGTACTGCTCCTCCAGGAGGTAATCCTTCACCGACAAATCTTTCTGAAACTACTTATCCATTTATTACGGGGTCGCCTGCGAATTATGCGGGGTACTATAATGTTGGTTCGGATGTTATTCCTGTAGGTTTTAATTTTGGAGGAGGTGATGATACGACTTGTTTTGATGTATATTCAGAAGGCAGTGTCAGAGGAAGTATTGATACACATAATTTTGCCATACGTTATCGTATGACATGGAATAAAGCTCCGGGCTGTTATTTTGTAAAGGTTACGGGTGATGATGGTGTTCGTTTGTATGTAGACGGTAAACTGGTTTTTGATCGTTGGGTACAGCAATCACCTACATATTACGATTATATTTTGGTTAACCTTGCAGCGAATTCAAATCTTGTTTTAGATTACTATGAAAATACCGGTAATAATCAGGTAAGTTTTCAAATAGTGCCTTTTGATGCCACTGCCAATACAATTACTGCTCCAACGACAACCAATTTATGTTCAGGAGGAGATCCGGCCCTAATTGAGGGTTCGTTTAAATATAACGACAATGGAACGGAGATGCAAAATCCATACATTAATTATCAATGGAGAGTTTCAACGAATGGAGCTGCCTATGTAAATGTTCCTTCTAACGGTAATTCAAGAACCTATGATCCTCCGGTAATTACTGCTGCAGGAACAAACACAATAACAAAATACAAGCGAATTGCGACAATTAATGCGACTAATGCTCCGGGTGTAACTTGTACCTTTAATGAAAGCAATGAGGTTACTATTATTACAAGTCCGGGTGCACCGGCACGACCAGCAGCAGGTACAATTAGAGGAACAGCAACACAATGTCCATCAGTTAACAATCAAATATATACTGTTGATGCTGTTGCCAATACGGTTCGTTATGATTGGACAGTTCCTACAGGTTGGAGTATCATCAGTGGAGCAGGGACAAACTCTATTACCGTTACTACAGGAACAGTCGGACAAAATGGAAATATAGGAGTTCAGACTTGGAATGGATGTGGATTTAATGCTAATGGACCAAGAACTTTTGCAGTTACAGTTGGTACCGGAAGTATCGGAGGATCGGTTTCGGGAAGTAGTTCCGTTTGCGCGGGAACTAACAATACCGTTTTTAATTTAACCGGAAATACAGGTAACGTAATCAGATGGGAGTCTTCTACAGATAATTTCGCTTCTGTAATTACACCAATAACAAATACAACTACAACATTAACAGCAACAAATGTTTCGGTAACAACGTCCTATAGGGCAGTAGTACAAAATGGAAGCTGTCCTGCGGCAACCTCTGCAGTTGGAACAGTATCTATTAAAAATCCGATTGCAACCGGTGTTACAATTTGCCAGGGAGGTTCAGGCTCTTTAACTACTTCATCGACTTGTGCTGCAATTGCTCAAACGCCTATGACGGCAAGTGGTTCTGGAGGGACATCTAGGACTTTAAATTATGGAGAAGCCGGAAACACTGATATTGTTATTAATTTTCCTTCACTACCGGCTGGTGCAGTAGTCACCAGTACTAATGCTATAATAACCTATACTGCTAAAGGAAATTCATATTTACGAGAATTGCGTGTAAGGATTGAACCACCGGTAGCTATGGGTGCAGCAATAGATGATATAAGTCCTTCTTCAGGAACTACTGGTACTGCTACAAACGCTCCTTTAGCAAGTTGGGCAAATACAAACCCAACAGGAAACTGGGTGTTTAAATTTAAAGAGACTTATGTGGATAATGCCGACCCGGATGCAAATATTTCAAATATTACCATTACAGTTAATTATACTCTACCTTCAACTATAGATTGGTATACAGTAGCCTCGGGAGGAACAAAAGTGGGTTCCGGAGCTTCATTTGACCCGGTTGCTGCTGGTCTTGTAAATGCAAATACTGTTGGTACGACTCCTTTTTATGCGGTTTGTTCTAGTGATCCTGCTGCTTGTAGGACTATGGTAAACTTTGTGATTAACGAAGTTCCGACGACTCCTGTACTAGGAACATTTACACAGCCAACCTGTGTGGTGACTTTTGGTACTATCGCTTTAAGTGGACTTCCTTCTGGAGGTACCTTAACAAGATCACCGGGAGCGGTAGTGGTACCTTATAGCGGAACAACAGTGATAGATAGTAATCTTGCCGGAGGCACCTATAGCTACACAGTTGGAAATGGAAATTGTACCTCGGCTGCGACCACAGGAGTAGTAATCAATCCACCTCCGGCAATAGCAACTTATAACGGTACTTGGGATAATGCTCCCTCAGTAGAAAAGAAACTTATTTTTGCTTCCAATTTTACTTCTACGGGTGATGTAACCGGATGTTCTTGTGAAGTTAATTCCGGAGCGAATGTTACGATAGGAGTTGGGCATACTTTAAATATTACCAATGATGTTAAAGTACTTAGTGGTGGTACAATGACTTTTAAAAATACAGCAAGTCTAGTACAAATTAATAATGTAACTAATACAGGTGATATTACTTATGAGCGAACCACTCCTCCTATATTGCTAAAAGATTATGTGTATTGGTCAACTCCGGTAAGCCCACAAACATTAGTGAATCTTTCGTCTTTAACGCCTAGCACTATGTATTATGGTTTCGATGGTACACAATGGGTTCGAGCGCCTAGGACTGATAATATGGTGGTAGGTAAAGGGTATATTATTCGTGCTCCGTCCAATTATTCGAATAGCTCTAAGACAGCTTATCCGGCAAGTTTTAAAGGAGTTCCGAATAATGGAAATATAGAAACAGAAATGTTGGCTTCAGGAAAAAGTTATTTGATAGGGAATCCGTACCCGTCTGCTTTAAGTGGAGAGAGGTTTGTTTCAGAGGGCATAGAAGGGTTTATAAAAACAAATGAAAATGTAATAAATGGAACCCTTTATTTCTGGACGCACAACACACCGGCAAAACCTGTTGCAAGTAATCAATATACTACGGATGATTATGCTTCATTCAATCTGCTTGGATCAACAAAAGCGAATTCGGGTGGTGATAAGCCAACCGGAGAAATTGCAGCTGGGCAGTCATTTTTTCTAACCACTAAGGCTGCTGGAAAAATATTGTTTACTAACGCAATGCGTTTAGGAGCGGTTGATAACGGACAGTTTTTCAGGCCTGCAAATACTTCAAGAAAAAGTACTATCGAAAGACATCGTATCTGGTTAAACTTGATCAGTACAACTGGAGCTTTCAAACAATTATTGCTAGGTTATGCAGAGGGGGCATCCAACGATTATGAAACTCTATACGACGGATTAACTCTTGATGGTAACCAGTATTTGGACTTTTATACGATAAGTGATACGAAGAAATTTGTAATTCAGGGACGTGCGTTGCCTTTTACAGATTCAGATGTTGTTCCTTTAGGTTACCGAACTGCTGTAGCGGGCGATTTCACGATTTCGATAGACGAAGCAGATGGTAAATTAGCGAAGCAGGCGATTTATGTTGAAGATAAAACGACAGGAGTTATTCATGATTTAACACAAAGCAATTATACTTTTAAAACAGAAGTGGGGAACTTTACAGAACGTTTAGTATTGCGTTACACCGGAAAAACTTTAGGAGTCGGAGACTTTGAAAATGTTAAAGACGGGATCTTAGTTTCGATAAAAAATAAAGTAATTGCGATACAATCTTCTCAGGAAAATATCAAGGAAGTTACAGTGTATGATGTGTCAGGAAAGATTCTTTACAATAAAAAGAAGGTGAGCAATACAGAACTACAAATTCAGAATTTGCCTTCATCCAATCAGGTTTTATTGGTTAAGGTAACTTTGGCAAATGATTTTACAGCTACAAGAAAAATTATATTTCAATAAACTATAAATAATAGTTCATTTCAAAAAGAATCCATTCCGTTTTTCGGAATGGATTCTTTTTTTGCTTAAAAAAGATTTTTAAAATATCACTGAAATCAGGTATTGCAAGTCTCAGACAGAGTATTTATTTTTGAGTTAATTCTTACAATATGTATTAACTTGAATTTTATATTTTGATAAAAAAAATAATCTTTTCTCTGATTTTGGTTGGCTATTTACATAGTCCAGCACTTTGTGCGCAACAAGGTAAAGTAGATATCTCTTTCAACACAGTTGATGACGGACAGAAAGGAGATGGTTTTGATAATATTGTGCGGACAGTATCTTTACAATCGGATCAAAAACTTATTGTCGGTGGAGATTATTTGAGTCTCAATGGAATTTCGACCCACTACTTAACCCGCTTAAATTTGGATGGCAGTATCGATGAAACATGGAATACAGGAACAGGTTTCAACGGTAAAGTTTATACCAGTTACATCCAGCCCGATGGCAAAATAATCGTAGGGGGTAGTTTTACTTCTTTTAATGGAATCAGTTCCGGAAGGCTTATCAGATTAAACAGTGATGGGACTTACGATTCAACTTTTGATACTACCGTTGCTGCCACTGCAGGTATTATTTATAACATTTGCCCACAAAGCGATGGTAAAATAATTATAACCGGAAGTTTTACAAAATATAATAATAGTACGGTAAACCGAGTAGCGCGCATTCTATCAAATGGGAGCTTAGATCCTTCTTTTATTACAGGCTCAGGCTCTTCGGCAAATATTACAAATGCAATTATTTTGTCCGATGGTAAAATCTTGCTGACAGGTAATTTTACTGTTTTTAATACTATTGCAGCCAACAGAATAGTGTGTTTACTTCCGAATGGCAAAGTTGATATTGATTTTAATGTTGGAATGGGTTTTAACGAAGACGTAAACACGATTGTTATCCAATCAAATGGGAAAATTATTCTGGGAGGAAAATTTACAAGCTATAATGGATTTACCGCTAACCGAATTATCAGATTGAATCAGGATGGTAGCATAGATAATGATTTTATAGCCGGTTCTGGTTTTAGCGGGGATGCTGTAGAGGTTATTAAAAACGATTCTAACGGTAATATTATGGTAGGAGGATCGTTCACTGGCTTTTATAATGGAACTTCAGTGAATAGAATTTGTTTGTTAAATTCAAATGGAATTCTTCAAACGGATTTTGGTATTGATTCGGGGCCGGGATCAGGATCAGTTTTGGCTTTGGCAAACGGCACAGAAAATTCCTGGTATGTTGCCGGTTCGTTTTCGGCTTTTGATAGTCTGAATCAGGGAAGATTGGTAAAAATTAATGGAGATGGAGAACATGTAGAAGGATATTTGTCAGCTGGAGTTGGTTTTGATAGCTCTGTTTTGAACGTGCTGCCTCTATCGGATAAAAAGACATTGGTACTTGGGAATTTCAGGAAGTTCAACGGAAATTTTAGCTCACGAATAGCAAGGGTTTTAGCTGATGGGACTTTCGATGCAACTTTTAATTCCGGACAGTCAGGTGCTAATAATGGGATAAGATCTGGGATATTACAATCAGATGGAAAGATTATTTTCGGTGGGAATTTTACAAAGTACAACGAAATTACCTGCAATAGAATCGTCCGGATTTTGCCCGATGGAGCAATAGATAATACTTTTAATATAGGTTCGGGATTTAATGGGCTGGTATATGCCATTGCTATTCAATCGGATGAAAAAGTAATTGTCGCAGGTAACTTTACAAGTTATAACGGGGCGCCGGCTGGAAGAATAATTCGATTGCTGCAAAACGGTTTACGTGATGTTAGTTTTAACACGGATGTTGGTGTCGATGGAGTTGTCGAGACAATAGTTGTGCAACCCGACGATAAAATAATAGTGGGAGGTCGATTTAATAGTTTTAATGGCAATGCATCTCCCAGATTGGTTCGTCTAAATTCTAATGGTAGCGTCGATTCAGGGTTTAAAACAGGGATAGGTTTTGATAAAAATGTTTACACAATTGGACTGCAATCCGATCAGAAAATAGTAGTAGGGGGGGCATTTTTGAGTTACAACGGAATCTCACAAAAACGCATTACCCGACTAAATAGAGATGGGAGTTTAGATGTGCTTTTTGAGAATGGTACTGGTTTTAGTAAAGGCGATGTTCGTAGTATTTTAATTCAGCCGGACGATCGTATTTTGGTAGGCGGAACCTTTTCCGGAACCTATAAATCCAATACAGCTTTACGACTACTGCGTTTGAAAAAATCTGGGGACTACGATTCTTCATTCGAAAGCCAGCTTAACAATAGTCTCTTTGCAATGGGTTTTACACCAGACTATAAGTTGATTATTGGGGGAAGTTTCAACTCAATATCAGGCGTTTCAAAACATAGAATTGCGCGAATCAAACTTTGTTTAGATGCAACAGTATGGGATGGAGGTGTTTGGTCCAATGGTTTTCCGTCGGGAGGAAAAGAAATAGAATTCAAAGGCGATTATGAAAATCTAACTTCTGCAAATGTGTGCAGTTGTGTAATCGATAAAGGGAAAAAGGTTACACTTTTAAATGGGAATACTTTAGGAATCGAACTTTTATATGCGGGTGAAGGGATTTTAACAATGGAGGATTCTGCAAGCCTATATCAGTCTGATGACGACATCGTAAATACAGGTGTCGTTCATTTAAAAAGAAATTCAACTCCCATACGAAAATCGGATTATACGTATTGGTCATCTCCTGTAGACTTACAAAAATTAATAGAGGTATCTCCCAAGTCACATTCAGAAAAATTTTATTCATACAACTATGAGGATAAAAAATGGAATCGGGAGAATCCCACAAATATAATGCTTCGTGGAAGAGGATACATTATTCAGGGACCACAAGATTTTTCCACGACAGTACCGTTAGAATTTGAAGCAACCTTTAAAGGAATACCAAGTAATGGTAAAATTGAGATTAAATTAGGAATCGCCGATAGCTTCAATTTAATTGGAAACCCCTATCCATCTTCTCTCAATGCGGATGTTTTTTTGGCAGAAAACAAATCAAAAATTAAGGGGACACTTTATTTTTGGACACATAATACACCGCTTACCAATTATAAATATACTTCCGATGACTATGCGGTTTACAATTTACTTGGCGGTGTAGGAACAAGAAAAGCCATCGCATCAGGAATTAATGAAACAGTTCCTGATGGAACGATCTCCTCAGGACAGGCTTTTTTTGTCAATAGTAAAGGTCTGATGGAAATAGAATTCAATAATAGTATGCGGCTTATGGGAAGAAACTCGACATTTTTTAAACAAGCAGATAAGATTTCGGATAGAAATATCAAAAATGCAATTGAAAAGCATCGTATATGGTTGAATTTTCAGAACGATGACGGTATTTTTAAACAAATTTTGATTGGTTATATTGGAGATGCAACAAATAGTTACGACATAGATTATGATGCAGAATCAATAAATGGAAACCAGTTTGTTAATTTTTATAGTAGGGTTGAAAGTAAGAACTTGGTAATTCAGGCCAGAGCATTGCCTTTTGTTCAAACGGATTCAATACCGCTTGGTTATGAAACTACTGTTGCAGGAAAATTTAGTATTAGCATTGATCATCAGGATGAATTTTTCAAGAAGTTGAATGTCTTCGTAGAGGACAAAGATTTGAAGATAAAGCATAATTTAAGTCATAGTTCTTATTCATTTGCTACTCAGCCGGGAACTTTTAATGAACGTCTTGTATTAAGCTTTATAGATGAGTCTTTATTGAGAAACGGTTTTGAGAATAAAAAACAAGATATTTTTATCTCAGTTCAGGACAGAGTCGTTAAAGTGACTTCTACACAGGAACTAATCAGTGAAATAATCATTTTTGATGTTTTAGGAAAACAACTGTATCAAAAAGAGAATATTGAAAATCTGGAATTTCAAGGGGCTAAATTCAATTCAAACAACCAGGTTTTGATACTAAAAATCAAATTGAAAAACGGAAAAATGATAACCCGAAAAATTTTGCTTTAAAGATATGTTGGGTTTCTTTTAATTCCTGTTGTTTGTTTTCAATGAACTATTGTTTTCGTAAATAAGGACTTTTAGGTTTCTTTTTTGCGATCTGAAAGGTAATATCGCATTTTTTTAAGTAATAATTTTTATAGTTTTAAAAGAGTACTTTGGACGTGATCCCCTGTGTTTATTGGTAAAGTGTTGTTTGTTAGTGTTTTGTGTGATCGGATAAGTGTTAAAATCGCACAGTTTAATCAAAAACAGTTGTCTTCATTGTAAATAAAATCGTACCTTGTTGTTACTTTACGATTGAAATGCTTAAAAGCCTGTTAAGTTAATTTTTATCCTTTGCTATTAAAACGATATGGAATAGAGTGTCCATTAGTTTTTATCTGCCTAAAATACTGATTGCGAATTTAAATGCCCCATTAAATGAAACAAAAAGTACTTTCCACATCAATATTTTATTTGTGTCTTCAGGATTAGTCTATCCTGTGCATTGTTGTTTTATTTTTTGAGGTATTTAAAAATTACTTTGATCAGATTTCTGTCTGATTGAGAAGTTCTGTTTTTAAATATTAAAAAATACCACGATGAGAAAATATTTACTTACACTTCAGTTATTTGCATTCCCTTTGTTTTTTTATGCACAGACTAAAACAGTCTCTTTTTCAAGTGTTGGAACAAGTAGTTTTTATGTTCCTGCGGGTGTATCATCAGTAACTATGAGCGCCTGGGGAGGCGGTGGAGCCGGAGGTGGCTCAACTGTTCCGGGTCTGTCTTTACAGAGAGCTGCCGGAGGAGGAGGAGGAGGGGCTTTTGCAGGGGGTACCTACTCTATGAGCATGTCTATTCAAACGACCTTGTCGATTACGGTTGGTAAAGGAGGTGCAGGAGCTTTGTCAGCTAATGGAGGTGCTGGCGATAATTCCTCAATTACAGGTTATGTAACGGCACTTGCAGGAAATGGTGGGATTGTCAATAATGGTACAGTCACCAATCCGGCAGGAGGCGCCGGAGGATTAGCTTCAGGATCTACAGGAGCAACTAAAGTCGACGGAGTAAGTGGTGGAGCCGGTGAGACACTTTTACCTGCTGTAACCGGAGCCGGAGGAGCCGGAGGTACTAGCGGGGCAGATGTCGGAGGAGCCGGAGGGGCGAGTATTACAGGTTTACTAGCCAATAGTAATGGTAATCCCGGAACTCAGCCAGGAGGTGGTGGGAGTGGTGGAAAATCGGCACTTTTAGGTTCCGCTTCAACAGGGGGAGCCGGAGGAACCGGAAAAGTTGTGATTGTTTATACTTGTCCAACTTATAGTCTAACAAGTATATCAGCCTCGACCGTAAATATTTGTACCGGAACATCGTCAACAATAACCCTAAATGGTAGTTTACCGGTAGGAGCATATAGTGTTGCTTATCAGGTAGGCGGAGTAACTCAGACACCGGTAAGTATGACTGTAAGTACAAGTGGAACCAGTACTTTTACAGCTCCCGGATTTTCAGCTTTAGGAAGTAAAAGTTTAACAGTTACATCTTTAACTTCTGGAACAAGTGGCAATGCTGCCGATAATTGTGCTTCAACGATCAGTGCAAATAATACTACTTCAGTAAATGTAACATCATCCGGAACAGCTCCTGTTGCTTTAGCAGGAACCGGAGCAACCTGTACCCAGATTACAGCAAATTGGCAATCTGTTTCGGGATCAACTTATTACACATTGGATCTTTCGACAGATATTAATTTCGGAAGTTTTGTTGGAACCTATAACGGTTTGAATGTTGGAAATGTTTTAACGGTAAATATTACAGGTTTAAGCAATGCGACTACTTATTATTACAGAGTTCGAGCATTTAACGGTACCTGTTTGAGTGCTTATTCGAATACCGTAACTTACAAACCAGCTGTTTCTCCGGGTAATGTTGTATTGCAGGCAGCCACGAATACTTTTTGCACTGCATTTACGGCAAATTGGAGTGCGGAAGTCAATGCGGTGAGTTATCTGTTAGATGTCTCTCTTGCGAATACATTTGCCAGTTTTGTATCAGGATATAATGCTCTTGATATAGGAAATGTGACGACCTATACAGTGACCGGACTGACTGTAGGTACAACCTATTATTACAGACTCAGATCAAAGAATGGTTGTGGAACCAGTGCTACTGGTACCGCAACAGTACAAAATATAACGACGACTACTCAGCCAGGCACACCACTTAATGATCCGGTGGTTCAGCCCACCTGTGATGTTCTGACGGGTACTGTCGTTTTGAAGAATTTGCCAAACAGAAACGATTATACGATTACTCAAACTGGTACGTTCTCCAATACTTATTCGGGAGGAGTAGGTGCCGATTGGACTAAATATACCATTACAGGCCTGGCTCCCGGTACATATAATTTTACGGTACAATATCCGGGCACCTGCGCTTCTTTGTCATTGTCGAGTATTGTTGTAAATGCTTTGGCAACGAATACCTATACAATTGCAGGAGGATGGTCGCTTGGAACGCCAACAACAAGCCAGAATGTTGTTTTTGCAGATGATTTTTCTTCGTCCGGAGACGTGAATAGTTGTGGTTGTACGATAAATGCCGGAAAAAAAGTAACCATAAATAGTTCAAATACGTTAACAGTTAAGAATGCACTAATTGTCGATTCGGGAGCAGGTACTTCTTTGACTTTCAAAACCAGTTCAAGTTTGTTTCAGGTGAATACTGCAGTTAACTCAGGAAGTATTTTTTATGAGCGAACAAGTCCCGGGATCTTAAAAAAAGATTATCTGTATTGGTCAACTCCCGTAAATCCTCAAAGATTAATTGATCTTTCATCCGGAACAGCAGCAACAAAATATTATGGTTTTGATGGCACACAATGGGTAGTTACCGATAGAACCACTAATATGGTAGTAGGCAAAGGGTATATCATTCGTGGCCCAGAGACCTATTCGAATACTGTTAAAGCACCTTTTACGGGAATTTTTTCAGGAGTTCCGAACAATGGAAGTTTGGAAGGAGAATTTTTAAGTTCGGGAAAAAGTTATTTAGTAGGAAATCCTTATCCATCTGCTTTAAATGCCGATGCCCTTCTAAGCGGAAACAGTTTACTGGGTGGAACCATTTATTTTTGGACACACAATACGCCTGTACAGTTAACCTATACAAATCAGTATACAACCGATGATTATGCTTCTTATAATTTAAGTGGCGGAGTTTCTGCTAAATCAGATCCATTACATAGTGATATTCCGGCCAATGATAATGGAATTAAACCAACGGGTAAAATAGCAGCGGGACAATCATTTTTTGTAACTACTGTAGCCGCAGGGAAAGTACAGTTTAACAATTCGATGCGGGTAGCAGGAAATAATAATCAGTTTTTTAAATCTGAAAACACATCAAAAGAAACGGCTCTGGTAAAAAAACGTATTTGGTTAAACATGACCAATACATCCGGGGCCTTTAAACAGTTACTTGTAGGGTATATTGAGGGAGCTACGAATGAGTATGATGCCAACTATGACGGAATTAGTTTTAATGCTAATCCTTATCTCGATTTTTATAGTATAGCTAACGGGAACAATTATGTAATTCAGGGAAGGGCTTTGCCTTTTGTTGATACCGATCTCGTTCCGTTAGGGTATCGTACTACAATCGCGGGTGAATTTACGATTTCGATTGACGAAGTAGACCTTAATATGAATGAACAGCCGATTTATATCGAAGATAAAGTAATGGGCGTAATTCATGATTTAAAACAGAGTAATTACACTTTTACAACCGCAATAGGAACTTTCGCAGATCGACTGGTGTTGCGTTATAAAGGAAAAACGTTAGGCACCGATGATTTCGAAAACCTGCAGAATGCCATTTTTGTTTCAGTCAAAAATAGAATAATAAACGTGATGTCATCAAATGAACAGCTTAAAGAGGTCTCAGTTTTTGATGTGTCGGGGAAATTGATGTACAACAAAAAGAAAATTAGCAATAAAGAATTACAAATACCAAATCTGGCACCAGGGAATCAGATAGTACTGGTAAAAGTGACGTTAGAAAATGATGCTACACGAACTAAAAAAATAGTTTTTTAGATAATTAATAGAAAAAGCAGTTGCAAACTGAAATTTTGCGACTGCTTTTTAAACAATCAGAAAAGGCTTTCAGAAAGGTTTTTGCAGATTTTGATTGGTATTTTGAATTGCTTTTTCATTTTTATAATCAATCCATTTTTGGCCTTTGAATTTGCGCATCATAATATCAAAGTTACGCATGATAAAAACATTGTAAACAGCTTTCGATAAGTTTGTAATATTTTTAGGAAAAGCTCTTAGGCTCATCGAAAAACCAGGTGTTAAATACTTCATGTAATGCCAGTACCCTTCAGGCATGTATAACATTTCACCGTGTTTTAGATTGGTGATAAATCCTTGTGCCTTTTTTAGAGCTGGGAATTTTTCGTAATCAGGATTGTCAAAATCTATATCTTCTCTTGAAATTAAAGCGTGGGGCACTTTATACATATATTTAGACTGATCCGGAGCAAAGAGCATGCATTGTTTTTCTCCATGAAAATGAAAGTGTAAAATGTTAGAGTAATCAATATCATAATGCATGAATACACGTGCCTTTTCTCCACCAAAAAAAAGCATAGGCATTTGTTTGACCAGATTTAAACCTATATCCGGCCATAGAAAGTCCTCTTTTAAAGACGGGACTTCTTTCATTAAATTATAAAGAAAAATGCGATAATTAGTTGGCTTCGATTCCAGAAGATGAATATAGTCGCTCATTTTCATGGTAGTATGAGCTTCATTAAATCCGTCTTCATGATTTACGGGTCTGTCATCGTATAAGGGAACGATGATGTTTCCTGCGACTTCGTTGATATAAGATAATTTCCATCTTTGATAAGCTGGCCAGTCTTCGGTCAATTCTTCAACAACAACAGGAATTTGCTTTTTTACATATTGGGAAATAAAATCTGCTTTTGAAATTTTTTTTACCCGTTCGATTTGTTTTAACTTCATCTCTCTTAAATAAAAAAATTGCTTATAACACATGTTATAAGCAATTTAAAAATATTTATCGAGATTTATGAACTCTTTTTCTTAATTTTTTGATTTGACAGAAGCCTCAAGGTTTCTATCAATTGTATGTCCCGGTCTTGACCATTTTGGTTTCTCGCCTAGAGGAGCAAACTGTGAATCAGATGCTTCAACGGTTTTAGGCTGCGAAACTTTTGTAAATGGTTTTTGTGGATTCAATCCTAACATTTCGAACATTTTCATGTCTTCATGAACATCAGGGTTTGGTGTAGTAAGCAATTTATCACCTGCAAAAATAGAATTTGCACCCGCGAAAAAGCACATTGCCTGTCCTTCACGACTCATATTTGTTCTTCCTGCAGACAAACGAACCTGTGTATCCGGCATTACAATTCTTGTTGTAGCGACCATACGGATCATTTCCCAAATTTCAACTGGCTTTTCCTCTTCCATTGGAGTTCCTTCAACAGCTACAAGGGCATTAATTGGTACAGATTCAGGTTGAGGGTTTAAAGTAGAAAGCGCGACAAGCATTCCGGCTCTGTCTTCAATACTTTCTCCCATTCCGATAATTCCACCACTACAAACCGTCACATTCGTTTTACGAACATTTTCTATCGTTTGCAAACGGTCTTCGAAACCACGTGTTGAAATAACATCTTTATAATATTCTTCAGAAGTATCTAAGTTGTGGTTGTAAGCATATAAACCAGCTTCAGCCAAACGTTGTGCCTGATTTTCGGTAATCATACCTAAGGTACAGCAAACCTCCATGTCAAGTTTATTAATGGTACGAACCATTTCTAAAACCTGATCAAATTCTTCGCCATCTTTTACGTTTCTCCAGGCAGCTCCCATACATACACGAGACGATCCGCTTGATTTTGCACGTAAAGCCTGTGCTTTAACCTGACTAACACTCATTAAATCATTTCCTTCAACTCCGGTGTTATAACGAGCAGCTTGTGGGCAATACCCACAGTCTTCCGGACAGCCTCCGGTTTTGATTGAAAGTAAAGTAGATACCTGAACTACGTTAGGATCATGCTTTTGTCTGTGAATTGTTGCTGCTTCGTACAGCAAGTCCATCATAGGTTTATTATATATGGCGATTATTTCGTCTTTTGTCCAATTGTGTTTTGTAATGCTCATTGATGCAGTTTTTTGATGCTCCAAAAGTAGTTAAATTGTTCCAATCAACCAATGCCCAATCCTGTAAATGAATATTTGACAGATAATTTCAAAAAAGAAACACTCTAAAATCATAGAATTGTAATTTTTTATGATTTTAGAGTGCTAAATAGTTTGATTTATTTTGAAAAATTAATCGGCTGCATATTTATTATTCCAGTACAACATCATCATCAGCGTGACGATTACTGAGGAAGCAATTCCTTCAAACAGTAAGCAGATGCAGTAGGTTGGTACAGAAGGATTTCCGCCAAACATAAATGTTTCTGAAAGTGTTTTTACATAAGCATCTCCCCCTCTGGCGTAACTATAAACTAACAATCCAAAAACGCTTAAAGCCACACCAACCACAGAGGTTGCCATTGCTGAAACCGCATTCGACACAAAATTAGTTTCGCCTTCATGAAGGTTCATTCGCATTGTTTTATTTACACCATAAAATATAAAAAAGACATTCAGGGTTCGCAAATAGAATAAATGCGCCAAACCTAATACGTTCATCAATAAAAAGTAAATTCCGATTCCAAGGAAAATCAGAAAACCGTTGGTAATTTCTTTAGGTAATTTCATAGTGGTTATTTTTAAAGAAGTTAATAGCAAATATTTGATAAACAGAGTTCTATATCAAATTTACTAAAAAAATAACTACGATGATTTAAAAATGGTGAAAAGTATGTTTCAGCTTACTATTTAAAAAATAGAACGGATGACTTCAGTTAAGAGAGGGAGTAATTCAAAATAATTTTGTCAGCGCATAAGCTTGTAATCCTAATAGACGAGTAAAGGAATAATTTAATCTCCCGGTAAGGGATTAGATTTTAATTTGCAAAGAGAAAGCTTGTCAAACTCTGTTTAAAAATGCCAAAGCATCTTTTTTGTCCTGATTTAATTGTTCTTTTAATAAATCGACAGAACCAAATTTTTGTTCTTCGCGGAGGTATTGCAATAGCGAAACTTCAATTTTTTTGCCGTAAATGTCAGCATCAAAATCAAAAAGATTCACTTCGATAGTTTGTTTTTGTCCGTTAACCGTTGGATTAAAACCAATATTCATCATTCCAAAAACCTCTTTTTGATCGATTAGAGCTTTAACGATGTAAACACCAGCTTTTGGGATTAACTTATAATCTTCATCAATTTGTATGTTGGCAGTTGGAAAACCTATAGTTCTACCTAATTGTTTGCCTTTAACGACTTCACCCGACAAAAAGTAGCTGTAGCCCAGATAATTGTTGGCTAAGGTCATATTTCCTTCGTTCAGTGCTTTTCTGATTTTGGTTGAACTTACAGAAACGTCCTGGATTTCCTGAGCTGAAATTTGTTCAACTTCAAAACCATATTCAAGACCAAAAGCAATTAAATCATCAATATTAGCGGTTCTGTTTCTGCCAAAGCGATGATCATGTCCAATAATTATTTTCTGAATATGAAACTGATCTACCAAAATGGAATGAACAAACTCTTCGGCGGTTAATCTTGAGAAACTTTCGTTAAAAGGATGAATCACAAGATTTTCAATTCCGGTCGCTTCCAGAAGTTTTGATTTTTCGGCAATGGTATTCAAAAGTTTTATTTCTGATTTTTCCTGTAATACCATTCTTGGATGTGGAAAAAAGGTAAGGACTAAACTTTCATATTTTCCATTTTCGGTGTTTTGGGTAATGCGTTCCAGAATTTTTTTATGACCAATATGTACACCATCAAATGTTCCAAGAGTTAAAATTGTTTTCTTGGTGGACTGAAAATCGTTTATAGAATGAAAGAGCTTCAAAACAAATAATTTAAGATGGTGCAAATTTATACTATCTATTTTAAATTTGATACTAAGGGTAATTGATTTTTTAATCTCAAGCCGTTACTTTTTGTGAAAATGGGACAACTTGTAAACCAAAAAGCATTAATTGTCTGTGATAAGTGTAAAATTTCGGTTTTATTAACGTAATTTTGGTATACTGTTATTTCCAAAATATGAGAAAAAATCTACTTTTTTTATTTTTTATTTTTTGCTGTGCAAATATGTATGCCCAAAGTGATGTTTTGTGGCAGAAAGTGAGTGCGGTTTCTCCAAGTAAGAGAGGAATCTCGTCTGACTCTGGGCGGTTGTACTATAAACTGAATTCAGATTTTTTGAAATCAAGACTTGCTGCAACTACTAATAAATCAGAAAAAAGTGCTTCGACAGAAATTACGATTCCTAATGCCAGTGGTGTCTTGGAACGCTTTTCAGTTTCGGAACATTCGAATTTTGAACCTGAGTTGCAGGCAAAATATCCTGAAATCAGAGCTTATGAAGGACGTGGTTTAGATGATAAAACGGCTACAATTTATTTTAGTGTGGCACCGATTGGAATCCAGACTATGGTACTTCGTGCCGATAGACCAGCGGAGTATATAGAACAAAATCAGGAAGATAAGTCTTCTTATGTTTTGTTTACCAATACTGATGCGGCTGCCAAATCTAAATTAGACTGTAAGACACTGGACACTGCGTCGAATAAAAGCGCCTCATCAATTACTGCAAAGTCGGCAGCAAACAATAAAGTTTTCAAAACCCTGCGATTGGCGTTGTCCTGTACGGGAGAATACACTGCTTATTTTGGAGGCACAAAAGCGGGAGCGGTAGCTGGAATGAACGCTACTTTGTCTAGAGTAAATGGGGTTTTTAATAAAGACCTTGCTGTAAGAGTGGTTTTAATTGCCAATAATGATGCTGTAATTTATACAAATGCACTAACTGATCCTTATTCTGATCCAACAAGAGGAACCTCAAGAGATCCTTCAGATGGTAATGATTATTGGAGTAAAGAAGTTCAAAGTACTTTAACAAGTGTGATTGGAGAAGCTAATTATGATATCGGACATTTGTTTGGACACGATGGAGGCGGAGGTAATGCAGGCTGTATAGGTTGTGTTTGTAGTAGTCCAACGCCATCAGAAGCGATGGGAAAAGGAAGTGCTTATACGTCACCATCTGATAAAAAGCCGGAAGGCGATACCTTTGATATTGATTTTGTAGCGCACGAAATTGGACATCAATTAGGAGCAAATCATACTTTTTCCTATGATGCGTCAGAAAGAACAGGTTTAAATGTTGAGCCGGGAAGTGGTTCAACCATTATGGGGTATGCGGGAGTATCTAAGGGATATGATGTTCAAAGTAATTCAGATGATTATTTTGCTTATGCAAGTATTTTGCAAATTCAGAATACTCTTGCCGGAAAGAGTTGTCCTGCTAATACGGTAATTACCAATAATCCTCCAACTGTTGATGCAGGTTTAGATTATACAATTCCAATGAGCACACCTTTTGTTTTAGTTGGCACAGGTTCTAGCTCAGTTGGCACGATTACCTATACGTGGGAACAATTTGATAGTGCAACATCATCATCAACCGCGAACAGCAACAGTATTGCTTATCCCACAAAACCAAACGGCCCTTTGTTTAGATCTATAGTTCCGGGAAGTTCACCTGTTCGTTATATGCCCGATTTAAACACCGTGCTTCTGAATAAACTAACCACGACCTGGGAATCTGTTTCTTCGATTGCAAGAACATTGCATTTTACCCTAACGGCAAGAGACAATGGAGGATCAGGAGCTGCACAGACGAATACAGATACTATGATTGCAACTGTTGTAACTAATGCGGGGCCATTTACAGTTACTTCACAAAACACCAGCGATATAAGCTGGCAAATAGGATCGAGTCAAACAGTAACCTGGGCAGTAAATAATACCAACACCCTACCGGGATCTTCATCGGTAAACATTAAATTGTCTCTGGATGGAGGTTTGACATACCCTGTAATTTTAGCCTCAAATACACCAAATGATGGTTCGCAGTTGATTCAGGTTCCTGGCAGTGTAACTGCTTCAACTAATTGCAGGATTAAGGTTGAACCAACCGCAAATATTTATTACGCAATAAACAGTAAATCATTTGCAGTGGGTTACAGTTCTACTACCACTTGTGATTCTTATAGTTTTGGGAATTCTTTTGCAATTCCGTCCGGAACTAGTTTTACGGCCAAAACAGTAAATGTACCGGCATCAACCGGAAAAGTTTCCGATGTCAATGTTTTGGTTAATGTAACACACGATAAGCTTTCTGATCTCGAAATACAAATGGTAAGTCCGCAGGGTACAGTTGTGAATTTGTATAATAATAAAAGTTGTGGAGGGATAAATTCTAGCTTAATACTTCAGTTTGATGATGCCGGATTTACTTTAGATTGTTCCAAAGTAACAAGTCAGATTGTTATTCCTGTAGATGCATTGAGCGCTTTTAATGGTCAGGATCCAAAAGGAACCTGGAGTTTTAGAGTTCGTGATGCGGTTTCAGGTAATTTTGGAACGATCAATTCAGCATCCTTAAATATTTGCAATCAAACATTTACTTTAGGAGAAATAGATCTTGAAAATGTAGCATTTACGTTATATCCAAATCCAAATAAGGGAAGTTTTACGATTCAGTTTTCAAGTGATTCGATCAATAGGGTTCAAGTTTATGTTCATGATATTCTTGGTAAACAAGTGTATTTTAACTCATATGATAAAACGCCTTATTTTAATCAAAATATTCAGTTATCCGGAGTCTCTTCGGGGATGTATTTGGTGACCGTGATTGACGGTGATCGCAGAACGGTTAAGAAAATAATTGTGAACTAGAGAAAGAATAAATTCCAATAAAAAAATCCAAATTCCAAGAACTATCAACGAACAGTTTTTGGAATTTGGATTTTTTTATTGGAATTTAATACTAAGAGTTTGCCATTGCTATGCAAATAATACTGATTTTAGCGCCCGGAATTTTTTGTAAAGCCCTAGAGCAGGCCTCAAGTGTGGCCCCCGTAGTGAGTACATCATCAACGATTAAAAAATGCTTGTTGTGATTTCCTTCTGAAAATTGGACATCAAAGATGTTTTCAATATTCTCAGATCTTCCTAAAAGATTTTTCTTAGATTGAGTTTTCGAATATTTCTTTCGATACAATAAAGTGCAATCATAAGTAATCTCTAAGTTTTTAGACAAAGTCTTCCCAAAAGCAGTAATCTGATTATAGCCTCGTTCTTTTAGTTTTCTGCGGTGTAGAGGCACTGGAATGATAACGTCAAAAGGAGATTCTAAGTTTAATTCTTTTAAGTCTTCGGCGTACCAGTTTCCTAATACAGTTCCGATTTCTTCATGACCTTTGTACTTAAGATTGTGGATAAGCTCCTGAACAATTCCTTTTTTGTTGAAATATAAAAATGCCGATGCATGCTGAATATCGATTCTGCCGTAAAATTTCTTTAGAGCTTCGTTTTTTGGATCTAAATGGTGTTGAGTAAGAGGTAATTCATGACGACAGCTTGTGCATATAATAGTTTCACCACTGCGTAAAAGCATGTGACATCCGACGCAGACTTTAGGAAAAAAGAGGTTGATAAGATAATTAAACACAAATAGAGAGAATTTAGTTACAAAAATAACCAAATCATTACTTCAAACTTTATTATTTTTCTTTTTTTTAAACGTACTTTTTATATTTTTGCATCACTATGGCAAAACAAGAAGATATATTTAAGAATGTGGTTTCGCACGCAAAAGAGTACGGATTTATTTTTCCGTCAAGCGAAGTATACGATGGATTGAGTGCAGTGTATGATTATGCACAAAATGGTGTCGAGTTAAAAAAGAATATTCGTGAATATTGGTGGAAATCAATGGTTCAGATGAATGAAAATATTGTTGGTTTAGATGCTGCAATATTAATGCATCCAACAACCTGGAAAGCTTCAGGCCACGTTGATGCGTTCAATGACCCATTAATTGATAATAAAGATTCAAAGAAAAGATACAGAGCCGATGTTTTGGTAGAAGATTATGCAGAAAAACTTAATCTGAAAGCTAAAAAAGAAATTGAAAAAGCAAGCGCTCGTTTTGGAGATGCTTTTAATGAGCAGGAATTTGTTACAACAAATGCCCGTGTAATTGAATATCTGGCTAAAGAAAAAGAAATCAGAGAGCGTCTGGGGCGTTCTTTGGGCAATGGAGATTTAGAAGATGTAAAAGCATTAATTGAAGAATTAGAAATTGCTGATCCTGAAACAGGGTCTAAAAACTGGACAGAAGTTCGTCAGTTCAACTTAATGTTCGGAACGAAATTAGGAGCTTCTGCAGATTCTGCAATGGATTTATATTTACGTCCGGAAACAGCGCAAGGTATTTTTGTAAATTTCCTTAATGTTCAAAAATCAGGTCGTATGAAAGTTCCTTTTGGAATTGCTCAAACGGGTAAAGCATTTAGAAATGAAATTGTTGCGAGACAATTTATTTTCCGTATGCGTGAATTTGAACAAATGGAAATGCAGTTTTTTGTACGCCCTGGTGAAGAAATGAAATGGTACGAACACTGGAAAAACACACGTTTAAACTGGCACCTGTCTTTAGGATTAGGAAAAGATAATTACCGTTTTCACGATCATGAAAAATTAGCGCACTATGCAAATGCTGCCGCAGATATTGAGTTTAACTTCCCATTTGGATTCAAAGAATTGGAAGGTATTCACTCTCGTACAGATTTCGATTTAAAAGCACACGAAGAATATTCAGGAAGAAAATTACAATATTTTGACCCTGAACTAAACGAAAACTATGTGCCATATGTAGTAGAAACTTCTGTTGGTTTAGATCGTATGTTTTTGGCTGTTTTTGCAACTTCATTACAAGAAGAGGTACTGGAAGACGGTTCAACAAGAACAGTGTTGAAATTACCGGCTGTTTTGGCACCAACAAAAGCGGCTGTATTGCCTTTAATTAAGAGAGATGGTTTACCAGAGATTTCTAAAAAAATCATAGAAGATTTAAAATGGGATTTCAATGTAGCTTATGATGAAAAAGATGCAGTAGGTCGTCGTTACAGAAGACAGGATGCTCTTGGAACGCCGTTTTGTATTACGGTAGATCATCAAACCATCGAAGATGAAACAGTAACGATTCGTCACAGAGATACAATGAAACAAGATCGTGTGAAGATTTCAGAATTGAAAGATATAATTGAAAACGAAGTTTCAATGAAAAACTGGTTGATGAAAATGTAATTTTTGTCATACTTCAATATAAAAGCCCAAATTCCATAAGGAGTTTGGGTTTTTTTTAATGTCAAATAGTGTATTTTGGCGACTATTTCTGCATTTCACCCTTTTGTGTTAACATTTGTTTGTAACATATTAACAATGAAATAGTAGAATAATCGAAATTCGTATTTTTAATTGCGAATAAATTGCTAGATAAAAATCTTTTAAAAAAGATTGATGAAACTAAAGGGGTAGTTGTAGGGGGTTCATGAAAAATCAACAAAATGTAAGATTGAAAAAGTATTCGTATATTATCATTGATGATGATGTGGAAAGTATTTTGAAAACCAGAACAATTGCAGAAGGTTTTTCAGAATTGACTTTCGCGGGATCGGCTGCGAATTACCAATTGGGTCTGAATTTGGTTTTAGAACACCGGCCCTGCCTTGTTTTTTTAGAAATTGCTCCCAAAGATTTATCCAGTAATTTGTCACTGGCCTTTATAAATGAATTGCATCGTTTCTTATTCCTTATCCCTAAGATAGTTATTACGACGGCAAAGAAAGAACTTGCTTTTGAGGCCATTCAGTATGGTGTTTTTGGCTATATATTGAAGCCAGCCCTGCGGTCTGATGTATTGAAGACTATTCTAAAACTCGAAAAAACACTTCCTATAAACGATTCTGATCCAATTGAAGAAGACAGTACTCCATTGAGCGAGTTGTTTGCAAAACCCGTTAAAGATACAGAGCAGCCACTTATATTATGCGTGAAATCGTATGGTGATTATCGGTACATCAATGCCAATGATATCAGTTACTTTCAGGCAGATAACAACTCGACAGATATTTATTTGAATTCCGGCGAAATGATAACGGCTTTTAAAACACTAAAACATTTCGAAAGTATTTTGTCACATCCTTTTATTCGGATTCACAATAGTTATATAATCAATCAGAATTATATTGCTAGGATTCATAGCGGAAACTCAACTTGCTATATTAGAAATTCTTCCAAAAAAATCCCATTTTCAAAAACCTATAAATCAAATGTTGATTTAATTATTGCCGATTTTGCTGTAGGAAATTATTTAGAAGTCTAAAAATTAAGCAATTACATTGATTTGCCCCCCATTGACTAGTAATTGGGTATGTTTTACCATAAACCTGTTTTTTCATATTAATTTTTTTTAAATGTGGGCTTAGTTTTACACCATGATTCGCACAAAGCGATGATTCTCCAAAACAAAAAATCAAACATTTAATACCCTCAGATCATGAAAAAAACAGCTTTAGTATTAGGAATATTTTCTTTAGTAATGGTAGCAACTTCATTTGTAAATCCTGCAACAGTCTTGAATAATAAAAATTGTATCGCTACTGATGGTAGTGGAGGACAAAAAACAGGAGGAACAGGTACTAGAAAACAAGATGTTCTGAGTGCACAAATTCAATTAAAAAGTTTTGCTGCTGTTAGTCAATCAACAAGAACTACAATAAAATTGGATTAAGTATATAAAAGTATAAATAATTAAGAGGCTGTCTTTTTAGACAGCCTTTTTTTATGTCTATAGTTTTAGTATTTTTGATAAAAATCAAAGATACACATTGAAAAAGCATTTTCGGATATTATTGTTTTTAACTCTTATCTTGTTCGGATGTACGAATGAAACAAAGAAAAATAAAGATGAAAATTCTTCAACAGATAGTCTCTCTATCTATTTTTCATTGGCTAGTGATATTAATATGCCCCTGAATTATAAACAAAGCTATAATCAAAAAGCTTTTGATATAATTGTAGGTCAAAAAAATGACTCTCTTAATAGAGTAAATCTGTTTAAAGTGGCTAATCGTTATTATAACATGAGCGATTGGAAAGCCTATAAAAAAACATCAAAGTTAATTCTGGAACGAGCAATAGATAGTAAAGATTCATCTAGTATTGCTAAGGTTTATACCTATCTGGGAGATTATTATCGATCACAAACGATTTCAGATAGTGCCTTTTTAAATTATTTTGCGGCAGAGAAAATATATTTGCGAATTAACGACGAGCTTAACCTCGCCAAGACATTTTTTCTCAAAGCAGATTTGCAGTTTAGTGAAGCAGATTATTTCGAAAGTGAAATAATGGTATTTAAAGCACTTAAGATTTTAAAAAAGGAGAAACAAGTTAATAATCAACTTTATGATTGTTACAATCTTTTAGGAGTATTGTATAATGAACGGACAGAATATGATAAAGCATTGATGTTTCACAATAAGGCACTGTCTATTTTAGAAGATAAATCAATTCCATCAGATTTACAGTTAAAAGCTACTTCGCTAAACAACATAGGCTTTGTTTACCTAAGTATGGAGGATTACGAAAAGGCGAAGACATATTTTAGGAAAGGTTTGTTGCAAAAGAATTTATTTGAAGAAAGTGCAACATTATATGCAATGCTTTTAGATAATCTGGCTTATGCTAAGTTTAAGTCAAAAGAATTTGATGAACTTCCCGGACAATTTTATGAGGCGTTGAAAATTAGAGATAGTTTAAAGCTTACCTCGGGAATTATATTGAATAAAATACATCTATCTGAATATTATGGGTTTAAGAAAGATACTTTGAGAGCTTTTCAATTTTCAAAACAAGCTCTAAACTTATCCCGGGTTTCAAATAAATTAGGAAATACTTTAGACGCTCTTAAACAAATTGCTATTGTTGATCCTGAGAATGCTCCAAAATATTCAAAGGAGTATATAGAAATAAATGAAAAACTGGTAAGAGAGGAGAGGATTATAGGAGAAAAATTCTCGAGGATTCAATATGAAACCAACGAAATAAAAGATCAAAATTCAAACTTACAAGAAAAAAATAAAACCTTAATCTACGTCTTCAGTATTTGCACGCTAATTGGTTTGTTTTTCTATGTTTACAAAACACAGCAGGCAAGACATAGAGAATTACTTTTTAAGCAGCAACAGCAAGTTGCCAACGAAGACATCTATAATTTGATGATTCTGCAACAAAACGATATTGAACAGACCCGAATTAAAGAAAAGAAAAAAGTAGCGCAGGATTTACATGATGGTGTGTTGGGAAGAATGTTTGGTATTAGAATCAGCCTTGACAGTTTAGATAAGGTAGATGAGACCGAGGCAGCTCCCAAGAGAAAAAAATACCTTGAGGAACTGAAAAAAATTGAAGAAGATATACGTGAGATTTCGCATGATTTAAACAGAGAGAAATCGGAATTAATTAATAATTTTATCGCGATTTTAAACAAATTGTTTGAAGATCAAAGAAACACTTATGATTCAGAATTAATTACCTCTTTTGATTCTAATATTAAATGGGAACTGGTGAGTAATACAGTAAAGATTAATTTATACAGAATTGTTCAGGAAGCACTTCAGAATTGCAATAAGTATGCAGAGGCGAGTACGATTACGGTCAGTTTTAAAAGTGAAGTCGATCATCTGATTTTGTCAATTGCTGATGATGGAGTTGGTTTTAATACCAGAACAACGAAAAACGGAATAGGATTGCATAATATTCAATACAGAGCCGCAGAATGTAAAGGTGTGGTCTCATTAAAATCAGTGAAAGGAGAAGGAACTCTTTTGATGGTTAAAATTCCTATAGATCAAAAAATAAACCTACAGCATAAATGACAATTGACCCCAACGCCCCGGTTCCTCAATTAATTAAAAAAAATATTTTAATTGTTGACGATCACCCTTTTATTATTGAAGGATATAAAAATGCGATCACGCGCTACAATCCTAAACAATATGAGTTTCTTATTTTACAGGCCCACGATTGCAAATCAGGATATGACTTAATCGAAGATGCTCAGACTCCGGAATTTGATGTTGCTTTTTTAGATATCAGCATGCCGGCGTATGAAGAGAAAGATATTTTTTCGGGTGAAGATCTGGCGAAGTTACTTTTGAAGAAAATGCCAAGATGCAAAATAATTCTGCTTACAATGTATACCGAGTTATTAAAAATTAAAACAATCATCAGAACGATTAGTCCTAATGGCTTAATCATTAAAAATGATCTTACTTTTGATGAATTGCTTTTTGCGTTTGATAAAGTCATGAAAAGTGATAAGTATTACAGCCAGTCCGTTCAAAAGATGCTCAATCAATCGACTCATAATTCAATTGAAATTGATGAATTTGATAAGCAGATTTTGTTTCATTTATCAAAAGGAACTTCTTTGGAAGATATGCCGCAATACATCCCAATTTCTGTTAATGCTATCGAAAAGCGTAAAGCGGGGCTTAAGGAACTTCTTAAAGTGAAAAGCGGTTCTGATGACGACTTAGTCAAAGAAGCAAAATGCAAAGGGCTTTTGTAGAGAAGGAAATTACAAATAAAAAAAATCCAAATTCCAGTGATGTTTCTGGAATTTGGATTTTTTTTATTTTAGTTCTCAGTCTCAGTCTCAGTCTTCAGTCTCAGTTCTCGGTCTCAGTTTTCAGTCTCAGTTTTTAGTTAGCAGTTTATTAAATACTTTAACTGGAAACTGAGACTGAAAACCGCGACTAAAAAACTATTCCGTCAAAGCATCCCAACCACGGGCTTTTAAAGCAATTTTTGTATTGGCACGTGTTACAAGATGTACTCCTTCGCTTTCATCAGCCATGTGACCAATAATCGAGAAGTTTGGGTTTCCTTTTATTTTGTCAAAATCATTGATGTCGATCGTAAATAGCAATTCATAATCTTCACCGCCGTTTATAGCCACTGTTGTACTATCGATATTGAATTCTTCGCAAGTTGAAATGAATTGAGGGTCCAGTGGAAGTTTATCTTCATATAAATTACAACCCACTTTTGATTGTTTGCAGAGGTGCATAATTTCAGAAGATAATCCGTCTGATATATCAATCATTGCCGTAGGCTTAATCTCGAGTGCGTGTAATAAGGTACGAACATCTTTTCGGGCTTCGGGTTTTAACTGGCGTTCGATCAAATAACTGTACATATCCAGATCCGGTTGGCTGTTAGGATTCACCTGGAAAACCTGTTTTTCACGCTCCAATACCTGCAATCCCATGTATGCAGCTCCTATATCTCCGGTAACGACAAGTAAATCGGTTTGTTTGGCACCATTTCGGTAAACAATTTCTTCTTTGTTAGCTTCTCCAATTGCGGTGATGCTAATAATTAGTCCTTTTTGTGATGAGGTAGTGTCGCCACCAATAACATCTACTTTATACTCTTTTGCAGCATGCGTAATCCCTTCAAATAATTCTTCTAAGGCTTCTAGTGGGAAACGGTTAGAAACCGCCACAGAAACCGTTATTTGCGTTGGTTTTGCATTCATTGCACAAATGTCGGACAGGTTAACAACAACCGATTTGTATCCCAAATGTTTTAAAGGCATATACGCCAGATCAAAATGCACTCCCTCAATTAATAAATCGGTAGAGACCACTACTTTTTTGTCCTTAAAATCAAGAACAGCGGCATCATCGCCTATACTTTTCAGGGTAGATTCCTGGGTAACATCAAAATTTTTGGTTAAATGGTCAATTAGGCCAAACTCGCCTAATTGTGCTATACTGGTACGTTGCGGATTTTTATCTTCGATCATTTTCTTTTAAGTTCCAAAGTTTGTAAGGGGCAAAGGTACAAAGGTTTTATCGAATTTAAGGAGATGTTCTCTCTGAACGCCTTCTTTATCTGTAGAGAAACGTATCTTTAGAAGAGAAAATGAAAAATATTTTATTTTTTTATTTCCTGCTGACAAACTGTTGTCACCGACCCTCAATACTTTTGAAGTAAGAAATAATTAAAACTTTAAAACTATGAAAACATTAGCAGCCCAAGTAATTACTCCTGAAGATTTATTGATCCACTGGCAAGGACACCGTAAGCTTACACGTAACCTTATTGAAAAATTTCCGGAGAAAGATTTTTTCGAATTTTCAATCGGAGGAATGCGAACTTTCGCTCAGTTGACTGACGAACTTTTGGCTATCGCGGCTCCTGCATTAAAAGGAATTGTAAATAAAGAGATCAAACCTTATACCGAAGCATCTGAAAAATTGATCTTTAAAGCACAGTACCTGGAAAAATGGGATGAAGCAACAGTCGAAATTAACGAATATTGGAAACAATTGTCGATCGAAGATTTTAGCGAAACCTTTAATCTGTTTGGTCAGTACGAATTTCCTATAATTCAAAATGTATTATATTTTATTGATAACGAAGTGCATCACCGCGGACAAGGTTATGTGTATTTAAGAGCCTTAAATATCGAGCCTCCATTTTTTTGGGAGAGAGGACTATAGCCAGAAGTGCTAAATAAATTTCAATCTATTTTATTCAAATTTAAATCGAACAGTATGAGTTTTAAAAAAATTATGACCAATTATGCCGATTATAATTTGTGGGTAAATCAGCAATTTGTGAATTGGCTTTCGGCAAAAACAGATGAATTGCTACATAAAGAAGTTCTTTCAAGCTACCCCAGCATTATTAAAACGCTAAATCATATTTGGGAAACTGAGGAATATTGGTTTTCGGTAATAACTGAAACTCCCCAGCCCGAAAGAAGAGTGAGTACTGATTTAAACAAGGATGAAGTATTTGAAGGTTTATTGAATACCTCTGCAAAATTAGCGGCATTCATCACATCATTATCAGACGAACAGTTGTTGAAAACAATCAAAATCGAAAATCCATGGTTTCAGTGTGATTTGCCTGTTAGCGATTACTTGTTGCAGGTGGTGAATCACGGAACGTATCACAGAGGTCAAATTGTAACTATCGGAAGAAATATTGGTATTACCGACGCTTCGAATACCGATTATAATTTTTACAATGTGGTAAAAGAGAAACACTAGATTTGAAAAAAGCCTAAAGATGAACTTCATCTTTAGGTATTTTTTTTATAACAGTCTTTTTCGGTTGATTTCCAGTAATGCGAGCGTTGAGGTTTTGAGTTTTTCAGGTTCCAGAATCGTAGCGTAATCTCCATACATTAGAAACCATCGCGGAAATGAGTTTTCGATATCACGTGACATAAAAGTCATTTCTATTTTTCCGTCTACTTCTTTTTCTGAAATGAATCCGTGGTACTTTTTTTCGGTGCTCAGATAACGGGCGATTTTCTTGTCAATTAAAATTCGGACTTTTGTTGTTGGGCACGTTTCTGTTTTCTTTATATACGTTTCTAAAGCATCGTGTTCGATCGTAAAATCAGCATCTGTTTTTCGAATACCCTGAATTCTGTCTGTTCTAAACTGACGATAATCTTGTCGTAAATGACAATATCCTAAAAAATACCAGTTGTTGTTATCGTGAAAAACCCCAACAGGTTCTATGTTTCTTTGCGTAGCCGTATCGGTTTCGTAGGTTTTGTACGAAAGTAAAAGCTGTTTTTTCTCCGCAATACCTTCAAACAGAAGTGCTAAAGTATTTGGCGAATTATCATTAAACATCGGTTCGGAAGTGTTCATTATAACCCGCGATTCGATATTGGAGAGCCAGTCTTTATCGGTACTTCTTAAAACAGATTTCAGTTTGTACATAGCCGAAGCATAATGTGCTCCAAGAGATGGATCGGTAAATTTTTGCATGAGTTTTTCGGCGGCAATAAAACTGCTTACTTCTTCGCGTGTAAACATAACGGGAGGCAATCTGTAACCATCCATCAAAGCATAACCAACTCCGGCTTCACTGTAAATAGGAACCCCCGAAGCTTCCAGCGTTCGAATGTCTCTATAGATTGTTCGTAAACTACAATCAAAACGATCAGCCAATTCCTGTGCTTTTACAATTTTTTTGGATTGTAATTGGATGAGGATGGCGACAATTCGGTCAAATCGTTTTGGAGTTTCGTCCATTTTTTCTAGGTTCAAAGGTTTTTTGTAAAGTTGCAAAGGTTCAAAGATACAAAGGTTCAGAGTTTAAAGAAATAATAAATGTGTTCCAAATTAGGACAGATTTATGGATTAAAAATTATCCGCAATGTCAATTAATTTTAATTTTATTTTTTGATATCTGTTTCGAAATTCTATTTCGAAATTGTGTTAAGAACGGTTTTGCAGACAATCCATTTTTTTTATTTTGTGTTTCCACAAGCTGAATCTTGTAGAGGCGCACGGCAGTTTTGTAATTTCGAAAAGAAGTTTGGAGCCAAATGAATAAAAGTCTTTTTATTTGTTCAGATTTTTTTACATTTATTCCGGCCTAAAAAAACAAAATGGAAAAAGAATTTACCTACCAGCAGACTTTAGATTTAAAGAATAAATTAAAAGCAGGAACTTTTAAGAGAGAATTGGAATTTTTTAATTTAATTGATCAGGGTTACGAACCAGACCAAGTAAAAAAAATATTAGACAATCTACTGAAAAGCCACAAAGATGATTTGTTTATTGAAGCTAAAGAAGCAGAGAAAGCCAAAGAAAGAGATAAAATATCTTTTGCGGCGGTCATTATTATTTCAGCCTTAATTGGAATATTGGGAGGCAACAATGGATTAATGATATTAGTTTCGGTTGTTGCGGCCTGTATGTGCGGCTACTGGAGCTCTCCTGAAAATCCAATTCCTGCAATGACAGGTTATGGAATTGGTGCTTTTCTTATGCCAATTTTCTGTGCTTTCTACCTTAAAGGCAGAAATTCTTATTTTAGTATAGAAATTCTAATTCCTCTGCTGTTTTCTTTTGGGCCAGGATTATTAATAAAATACCTTCTTTCATTATTAATGCCGTCAGACCAAGAATAAAATTATATATATGATAGAAAATTACTTCTTTAACGAATATGAAAAAAGATTCGAACCTAATGAAACCAAGTGTACTTATTGCGAGCAAGATTATATGAAAAGTATGAATGACTGCTATTTTGTACCCCTTTTTGTAGAAGCGGACAGGACTAATATTGTCGTATACCGATCGGTTAAATATTCTAAAATTTTAATTGGAATTCCAAGATGCTCTTCTTGTAAAGCAATTCATGAAAAATCAACTTCGAAGTCACAGTTAATAACAGGAATTAGTATTGTGCTGGTAATTTCTCTTTTGGTTTATAACTTCATGCTGCTTAATCCGTTTGTTGTAGTGGCAGGAATTTTTGCAATGATTTTTGGAGGAATTTATGGATCAAAAAAAATGACAGAATCTTTTGTGGTAAGTCATGATATTTACACTCTGGAAGATGGAGCAGAAAGAAATGAGGTAGTTCGCGACTTAATCGTGGCAGGCTGGTCTTTTACACAGCCATCAGCATAAAAATAAAAACCCGACAACATAAGTCATCGGGTTTAATCTATATTCTTTCCTCTTTATTCTTTTTTCTAAAATAAAAAAATCTAGTCGTTCAATTTCAAAACAGCCATAAACGCCTCTTGTGGAATCTCAACGTTTCCTACTTGACGCATACGTTTCTTACCTTTTTTCTGTTTTTCAAGAAGCTTACGTTTACGAGAGATATCTCCACCGTAACATTTTGCGGTAACGTCTTTACGAAGTGCTTTAATCGTTTCACGAGCGATAATTTTCGCACCAATCGCTGCCTGAATCGGAATGTCGAATTGTTGTCTTGGAATCAGCTCGCGTAATTTCTCGGTCATTTTTTTACCGATGTTGTAAGCGTTGTCTTCGTGAATCAAAGCAGAAAGTGCATCAACCGTCTGAGCGTTCAAAAGAACATCCAGTTTTACCAGTTTTGAAGTTCTCATTCCAATAGGAGAGTAGTCAAAAGAAGCGTAACCTTTAGAAACTGTTTTCAAACGATCGTAAAAATCGAATACAATTTCGGCCAATGGCATGTCAAAATTCAGCTCAACACGTTCTGTTGTCAAATACGTTTGATTGGTAATCTGACCACGTTTTTCGATACACAAGCTCATTACGTTTCCAACGAAATCGGCTTTTGTAATGATGGTTGCTTTTATAAAAGGTTCTTCAACACGGTCTAAACGAGAAGGTTCAGGCAAGTCTGAAGGATTGTTTACAACAAATGCAGTTTCGGGATCTTTTTTGGTATACGCCAAATACGAAACGTTAGGTACAGTAGTAATAACCGTCATATCGAACTCACGCTCTAAACGTTCCTGGATAATTTCCATGTGAAGCATTCCTAAGAATCCGCAACGGAAACCAAATCCTAAAGCGGCAGAGCTTTCCGGAGTAAAGACTAACGAAGCATCGTTTAATTGCAATTTCTCCATAGAAGAACGCAAATCTTCATAATCTTCGGTATCAACAGGATAAATTCCGGCGAAAACCATTGGTTTTACATCCTCGAAACCTGTAATCATATTGGTTGTTGGTGTTTTGGCATCTGTAAGAGTATCTCCCACTTTTACCTCTTTGGCTTCTTTAATTCCTGAAATTAAATAACCAACATCACCGGTAGAAATTACATTTTTTGGAACCTGATTTAATTTTAAAGTTCCCACTTCATCGGCAAAATATTCATTGCCGGTAGCCATGAATTTAATTTTCTGCCCTTTTTTGATTTCTCCATTCATTACTCTGAAGATAACTTCTATTCCACGAAACGGGTTGTAATGTGAATCAAAGATCAATGCCTGCAATGGTTCATCAACATTTCCTTTTGGAGCCGGGATTTTTTCAATAATAGCTGCTAAGATATTCTCTACACCAAAACCGGTTTTTCCAGAAGCATGAATAATATCTTCTAATTTACATCCTAATAAATCGATAATATCATCGCTTACTTCTTCAGGATTGGCACTAGGTAAATCTACTTTATTCAAAACCGGAATAATCTCAAGATCATTCTCTAAAGCCAGATATAAATTAGAAATAGTTTGTGCCTGAATACTTTGAGCCGCATCAACGATCAAAAGAGCACCTTCGCAGGCCGCAATAGATCGTGAAACTTCGTATGAAAAGTCAACGTGACCGGGAGTGTCAATTAAATTTAATATATATTCCTCGCCTTTATAAGTGTATTCCATTTGAATGGCGTGACTCTTAATGGTGATTCCACGCTCACGTTCCAGGTCCATGTTGTCAAGCAATTGTGCTTTTTCTTCACGAGCTGTAACGGTTTGTGTAGCGCCCAATAAGCGGTCTGCCAGTGTACTTTTACCGTGGTCAATGTGTGCAATAATGCAAAAGTTACGTATCTTCTTCATTTTAATATGTCAATTCTCTAAACGAGTTTAAGTAATTTCCGGGTATAAATTTGCACTGTAGCAATTGCCTTAGAGCATGTTATTAAGCCGCAAAGATAGCGCAAAGTTTTGGATTCTGGAATGTTGATCTTCGATAGTTGAATACGGAATTTTAAAATGGCTTTTAAAATGTTAAAATATACTGTGATTTTCTCTAAAAAGAGAGGAGAAATAGAACCCGACAGGTATTTTGAAACCTGTCGGGTTTAGTGTAATTAACTAAATCATTCTAATTTTAAATTATAACCCAGTTGAAAGTATAATGGAATCAGAGGTTCTGTTTTAAAATCCTGGGTAATTACTTTTCCCAGTCGTAAAGTAAGGTCACTTCGGCGAAAGGAATATCCGGCTTGTATGCCATAGTTGAAATTGCCTCCGGTTGACGGTTCATACCAACCATTTTTTACGTGGGGGTAGACTTCTTTATAAACTGCCGAATTTTTAAAATGAGTAACAATCGCTTTGTCAAAACCAAATTCTCCGGAGGCAAACCATTTTGGTTTATAATATCCAATAATCGCAGTTGCATCGGCGCCAAAGTTTTGTAAGGTGACTAACGGATTTTCGTATCGGCGATAAATTCCGTGAATGGCTGCATTAAAACGGAAATGATTCAGTTGGTAGAGATTTAGTTGTCCACCAATTTTACTTTTAAAATCATCCGGTATTGTTTCACCTGATGGTAAGGAAAAAGATGCTTCGATTACAATTGGCAGTTTGGTTTTGAGATGGTAACCGTAAGCAAGTCCGTAAATAAAACTATGTTCCCAGCCGGCATTTATATTTAGAATGTGTTTTTGATTCTCTTTAAGATTTTCCCAGTTTATAGTTTGAGAATAGGTTTTGGTTAAGAAAAGAGAAAGAATAAAGGTGATTATTACTAGTATTGTTTTCATCGTTTGGTTATTTTAGAGCATTTAAATAGTTCAACACTAAGGGATGTACATTTTTCCAATTGAAGTAAATCATCTCATGTCCGGCTTCTTTTACTTCGACTATGGCAGCATTCGGAAAAAAAGCTGCTTCTTTTTGAGCAAAAGACAAACCGTACGATTGATTGAACTCACCGTACAAAAAGAGAACTTTGGTTTTATACTGACTTAGGTTTGTCGTAAAGTCAAAGCCATCATTTTCGGCGATATCGGTAAAGCTTTCTAAGACCGTTGTTCCGATCCTCCAAAATGGTGAAGGTCCCGGAATACCTTCTTTGTTGCCTTTTGCATAAGAGAAACTCGTAGAAATGCCGAATTTGTAGTCGAGAATTTCATGTTGGTTTTCTTTCCCGGTCAAAAACTGATCGACATACAGTAAGTTACTGGTGGCTTCGGAGAATAATTTTATTTTCCGGCTCATTTCGCCATAATCGTCTAATAGTTTTTTGTTTAAACCTCCCGGTTCTGCCAGAATAACACCACTAATAGTAGTGGGATATTTGTTTACATAAGCTGCGGCGAGCATGGCGCCCCAGGAATGCCCAAAGAGAAATATTTTTTGAGCATTGGTTTTTCGGTAATATTTTATGACTTCGGTAAGATCATCGAGTACGAGTTGAATTGAGTACGTGTTTTTGTCATGTCTTTTGGATAATCCGGAGCCTCTTTGATCGTAGAAGATCACATAATAGCCTTCATTGGCGAGTTGTTTTACATCCAAGGCGCTTCTATAGTCTGAGCCGGGCCCGCCATGGAGGAAAACGAGCATTGGGTTGTTGGGATTTCCGAAAGTTTCAGCGTGCAGCTGCGTTCCGTTTACAAAAATAGAAGGGATAGAGGCATCCTGATCGACAGTTTTGGGAACTAAATTTCCAAGGCCCTGAATGTCATTTTCATTTTCGCATCCAATAAAAAAGAAAATTGAAACAGCGATTACGGCTGAGTAAAGTACTTTGGTTTTCATTGCATAAATTGGTTTAAATTTCTGCAAAGATGTACTGTGGTACTATGCTGGTCGCCCCAACTTGTAAGGTGGTTCCAGTTTATAACTTAAAAATCTGACAGGTTTTTAAAAACTATTAGGTTTAAAATTGAAGTTATTTCAGGGATTAAGGAATGAGCTCATTTTTTAACACATAGGGACATAGATTTTTATCTTAAAATAAAGGAGGTCAAAAAACAAGTTTTCGCACATAGCTATGTTTGTTTGAAACAAATGAAATGCCTTTTCTGAGTTTACAAAAACTATGTTTCTATGTGTTTAGGAGAATTGATTTTTGAATTATAAATTCAAACCCGACAGGTTTCAAATGAAAGTTTTTTTAAATATTCAGAAGGAGAAAGTCCGGTTTCTTTTTTGAAATTTCGGTTGAAAGCCGTTTTCGAATTAAAGCCACATTCTAATGCGACAGATAGGAAGGTAAATTTTTGATTTTCAGGCAAACGGATTGCTTTTTTAAATTCCTCAACACGTTGGGAGTTGACGTAATCGTAAAAATTTTTCTGTTCGACCGAATTGATGACCTGCGAAAGTGTATTTGGATGAACGCTTGTCCTCTGGGCCAGCTCGGTTAAAGTTAAATCGGCATTTTTGTAGAGTTTTTCATCGTGCATAATCTGAGTCAGCTTCTGATGAATGGTTTGAAGTTCTGTAGTGGTAAGGCCTGATTTTTCGTATTTAATTTTTTCAGATTGATGGGCAACAGTGGTTTTTTCTGCTACTGAAGTCGTAGTTAGGTTGTTTTCGGAAAAGGGTTGGTTTGTAAAAATCCCAACTTGTTTGACACCGAAATACCCAATAAAAATCAAATAAAAAACGACAACCGAAAAAATATACTGATCGTCAGAGAAAATGACCACGATCCAGATGATGCTGGATCCGATAATTAAATAGCGCAGCCAGGTCAGGTTGATTTTTTCGGTAAACGAAAATTGATTGTTGATGTTCTTGCGGTGTTTTACGAGTTTCTGCAAGGAAAGTAAAGCATAAACAATTCCGGAAAGGAGTATTGCGGCATACAAAACAGTGATCAGGGTCTCGTATCCCTTTCCTTCATTTTTGAAAACAGTTACTTTTTCGTCGAAAGACAAATTATAAAAAGGTGTCAATACCAGAATGGCAGCTAGAAAAGGAATAAAATGTAAAAGATTAAACTTTTTATAGCGATTTTGGTTCGTTAAAGCCGAAGTATATAAAAATAAAAAAGGTCCCTGAACTAAAGGCATTGGAAGCTCTAATCCCAGTAAAAAAGGGAAGTCGCTATAATCATTTTTGTAATGAAGATAGAACAGGAATAAATGAAAGCCGGTAAAAAACAGCCAGAGTGCCAGAATCTTGTCGGCCTCGGTTTTGTTCCTTTTGCTTGCCAGTACAACAACCAGAAAAAAGGTGATTATAATGCCGGTTAAATACAACATACAGGTTTTGATTATAAATTAAATCGGTTGTTGGAAATATCAGGCAAGATAATTTTTTTTGTTCAATTAACTGAGGTCGTGGTGTTTCGTAAAGATTACTATTTTTTAAATCAGTAAGATATAATTATAGGGATATTACTCTTCTTTAGAAGTTTCTTTAGCCGTTTCGGCATGAATATCTTTGAATTCCTCGTACCATTTTTCGACAGAAGGATAAACGAAAGCTGCTACTTTTTTAACCGGATTGTAAAAAATGGAATGATCTAATGTTTCTTTTTTAGCAAAAGTATTATTGAAATTGATTTTCTCAAAAAGAGCAATAAAAATACTCATGATCAGAATGGTTTTTAAAATTCTGAAAAAGCCTCCGCCCAATTTATTGGCCCATCCCAGAAAAGCAAAATCGGCAATTCCGGTAAGAATCTTAGCTAAGAAATAAACACCTATAACGACTAAAATAAAAGTCAGAATGAAAGCAGTAATTTGTATCGTATTCGGATTCCATGAAACGTGTTTCATGATAAGTTCTTTCATAAAAGAAGAGAATTTAATGGCGATATAAATTCCCAACAATAAAGAAATGAAAGAAGCAACTTCAACAAAAAGCCCGTTTTTAATTCCTTTATATAAACTAAAAGCTAAAAGAGCGGCCACAATTATATCAAAAAAACTCATATTTTGGTGTGTTTAAAAAAGCGCAAAGATATACTTTTTTAGGTTCGGAGGTTCAGAGTGGCAAAGCTTCAGCCGTTTTTTGGAGCTCTCTTTTTCTGTGTGTTTAATTTTTTTAGGTGCAATGTATTGAACTGTGTATCTTTGCAACTCAAAATTTAGAGTTAGGATTGTAATTCTGTCCCCTTCAGAATTGAATTTTTCAACAATCTAAGATCTAAAATCAACAATCTAAAATCATACAATGTCCAGAGATACACAACTAAAAGAGCGATGGGAAAAGCTCGTCGATATACTGTCTAATCAATTTTCGCAAGGCGAAGACTTAGATTTAGATGCCATAATTTATTTAATTGGAGTTCAGGAACTCGGGAAAGTACATCGTGAATTCAAAAAAGATGAAAAATTAAACCTGATGCACATCGCCATTTGTCGATTATTAGAACCATACGGGTTTTATGAATTTGACTTTTTTGATGCCGACGGATGGCCACATTATAAAGTAAAAGAAGAGTTACCGTCGTTGAAAGCGGGAGAACAATCGGTTTTAATGAAAGAAGCCATTGTAAATTATTTTTTAGAAAGAGAACTTATTAAATAGGTTTTAGTTTTCAGTCGCAGTTTTCAGTTTTAATTAAACTGCGACTTAGTCCCTAAACTGCGAAAGAAATGTGTAGATATGCAATGACAACCTATTAAACCTCATTATGCCTGCTTTAATTGTCGAAAGACATTTAAAAGAAGATTGATGAGCGATATAAAAGAAGGAGAAAAATCCGATTTTGAAGCCAAATGTCCGCAATGCAGCGAGCTGATGGCAGACATGGGACTGGATTTTGAATCGCCCAAAAAGGATGATTTAAAGAAATGGGAACATATTAAGAGTTTGTATTCTGTTGGCATTACCTTTCATTCCTGTGGTTGCGGCGGGCCTGGTTATATTCCTAATTCAAAAGAAAAATTAATAGAGTATTTTGAAAAGATGAAAAAAACGTATCTGAAAGAGATGGACTTTTGGCGCAGCAAAATTGGACCTGAAGGCCAAAAGGAAATTGCTATCAATCAGGAACGGTTAGATTATTGGCATGAAAGTGTTAAAGAAGTAGATGAAAAACTAAGCCAGATAAAATAATTTAAACTCCTTCGAAATAGACAATTTTTACAGATTTAACGAGTTGTATTACTGCTTTAAGATTCCGTTTTGTAGTTGTAAAGGAAACTTTGGATATTAAACTTTAAACTTAAAACAAAATACTTAAATTTGTATTCTCAAGAACTGAATGAAAATGATAGACAAGATAAAAGAACATATAGAGGAAGCTAAGGCTTTTAATGATAAAAATAAAGAATCTTTAGAGCAATTCCGTATTAAGTATTTAGGAAGTAAAGGTTTGTTGAAAGAGCTTTTTACAGAGTTCAAAAACATTCCAAACGACCAGAAAAAAGATTTTGGACAGGTAATAAATACTTTGAAATCGGTTGCCGAAGAAAAAGTAAGAGTTATTCAGGAAGAGTTGGAAAGCAAACAAGAGGTAAAAGGAGTTTTTGGCGATTTAACACGTGCGGCTGAACCGGTAATTATTGGTTCACGTCACCCGATTTCAATCGTTAAAAATCAGATTATTGATATTTTTGCGAACATTGGTTTCAATGTTTCTGAAGGTCCGGAAATCGAAGACGACTGGCATAACTTTACCGCTTTGAACTTACCGGAATATCATCCGGCACGTGATATGCAGGATACTTTTTTCATTCAGACGAATCCGGATGTGCTGTTGCGTACACATACATCATCTGTTCAGGTGCGTTATATGGAAAATCATAAACCGCCGATTCGCACAATTTCTCCGGGACGTGTATTTCGTAACGAAGCGATTTCGTCACGTTCACACTGTATTTTTCATCAGGTAGAAGGTTTGTACATTGACAAAGATGTTTCATTTGCTGATTTGAAACAAACCTTGCTTTATTTTACGAAAGAAATGTTCGGAAAATCTAAGATTCGTTTACGTCCGTCCTACTTTCCGTTTACAGAACCAAGTGCCGAAATTGATATTTATTGGGGTCTAAAAACCGAAACCGATTACCGTATCACTAAAGGAACAGGATGGCTGGAAATTGGAGGTTGTGGAATGGTAGATCCAAATGTTCTTAAAAATTGCGACATCAATCCTGACGAATTCAACGGTTTTGCTTTCGGAATGGGAGTAGAGCGTATCGCGATGTTACTGTATCAAATTGGCGATATTCGTATGTTTTACGAGAATGATGTTCGTTTCTTAGAGCAGTTTAAGGCCAATATTTAAAAATAAAGTTATTAGTAAATAGTGATTAGTGAGAAGTCTTCTTTCTAATCACTATTTATATTTTACGAATTACTAAGATTATGAAAAAAGACATAACAATACCGGAAGTAGAAAACGTATTTCTTGCAGCAGTACAAGAGTGGAGCGATGACTTTATGGAAAAAGTATGGTACGCTTACCTGGTAAACGACAGTGATTTTAACCTGGACAGCGTGATGGTCGTTTCAAAAGCATTTGGAACAATCGATGGAGAGATGAAAAAAACGTCCGTTTTACGTCATGCATTTGTTGAGGTTCCTGCAGTTTCGGTTGTGAAAATCGAAATGGTAGAAAAGAGCTTACTGGTGTTGAACAACGAATTTATGGTGACGTTCTTTATTGGAAATACTTTGTACGACAAGAAATTTACTTTTAAATCAAACCTAATCAACGAAAATGATACGGAGGAAGTGCCTATTTTGTTTGTTGAAGGAGTTATGGTGAAGTAGGTTGAGCGGAGATTTGTAGAGGCAAGAAGCAAGAAGCAAGAAGCAAGATTATAGAATATAGATTATAGAATATAGAACCTAGAAGTAAGAGTTTAGACTATATGTTAAAATAAAAGAAAAGAGTCAAGATGAATTTTAGTTCTATCCTGACTCTTTTTTTTATGTGGCAAAACAAGTTCACACTCTATAGTCTTTGCTCTATATTCTTGCTTCTTGCCTCTATTCTCTATATTCTATTCTCTATATTCTATAATCTCACTTCTCTAAAAAGAAAACTAATCCAAAGACTCTGTTAATTTTTTGAAAACCGATTTGGCATCTTTTCCTTCGTATAAAACAGCGTAAACAGCATCGATAATTGGTGTTTTTGCACCATAGCCCTGATTTAGTTTATAAGCGCTTTTAGTGGCATAATAACCTTCGGCCACCATACTCATTTCCATCATGGCACTTTTTACTGTATAGCCTTTACCAATCATGTTTCCGAACATTCTGTTTCGCGAGAACACAGAATAACCTGTAACCAATAAGTCACCTAAATAAGCTGAATCATTAATGTTACGTTTCATTTTGTGAACTTTTCGGATAAACTTTTTCATCTCGCGAATTCCGTTACTCATCATAACCGATTGAAAGTTGTCTCCATAACCTAAACCGTGTGCAATTCCTGCTGCAATAGCATAAATGTTTTTAAGCATTGCTGCATATTCGGTACCAATAATATCATCAGAAATTTTGGCTTTAATGTAATTACCGGATAAATGTTTAGCGACAACATGTGCTTTATCAGGATCACCACAAGCGATTGTTAAGTACGAAAGTCTTTCTAGTGCTACCTCTTCGGCATGACAAGGGCCTGTAATTACACCAATGTTGTAGTATGGAATGTCGTATTGAATGTGAAAATGTTCTCCAACGATCAAACTCGTTTCAGGAACAATTCCTTTAATTGCCGAAAAGATGATTTTGTCTGCCAGTGAAACCGTTAAGTTTTTTAATTCTCCATCTAAAAAGGCAGATGGAATAGCAAAAATCACATAGTCGGCATAAGCGACAGCTTCATTAATATTGTTGGTCAGTTTAAGTTTTGTAGTGTCAAATTCAACCGAACTTAAGTAGTTTGGATTGTGTTTGTATTTCTGAATGTGCTCGATAGCAGCATCGTTACGCATGTACCAAGCAATTTCTGAAAGATTTACACATAACATCTTTGCAATTGCTGTTGCCCAGCTTCCTCCTCCAATTACTGCAAATTTTAAATTTTCGCTCATTATTTTAATAATTTAAAGCAAAAGTACTTAATAATGTAGTAATAATACAAAATCTCATTTAAGAAATTTAGAAACCACCATTAAATGCAATGGTTTACAGAAGGTTTTAAATTTAAAAAGTAAATATTTTTCGGTATGCACAATAAAAAGACAATCAATACGTTGTAACTATTTATAAATTAGAATTTAATGAATTTAGCAAGAATTGAGTTAGTTAATTTTGTTTTAGTATTGTAAAAAGGCGTTCCTCGAAAGTGAGAACGCCTTTTTTGTAAAATTCCAAATGAGCTTAAAATTGGAATTTGGATTTTTTTATTTGGGACTTATGTTTTAGTAGCTCATTTCAACAATCGATTTTACTTTTTCCAGCGTAATCAATTGTTTTTCTCCAAGACCTTTCCAGCCTCTTTCGTTAAAACGATTTACGATAAAATCGGCTGTTTTGCTGTAATCGTCAGTGTATTGTGAGAGTTTAGTGTCCATTCCCATAGTATGGAAAAAGTCAACGGTTTTATCGATTGCTTCTTTTGCAACTTCATCGTCAGAACCCGCTAAGTTGAAAATTCTCCTGCCGTACTGTGCCAGCTTTTCTTTTTTGGTATCAAACATTATTTGGTACAAACTTGGTCCGATAATCGCCAACGTTCTGGCATGATCAATTCCGTATAAAGCTGTTAATTCATGACCAATCATATGTGTGGCCCAGTCTGAAGGAACTCCTTTTTGAATTAGTCCGTTTAAAGCCATTGTACAGCTCCACATAAAATTAGAAGCCAAAGCATAGTCGGTTGGATTTTCGACTACTTTTGGACCAACTTCAATTAAGGTTTGCAAGATTCCTTCGGCAATTCGGTCTTGCAAATATCCTTCATGCGGGTAGGTCAGGTATTGCTCCATTACGTGTGTATACGCATCCACAACACCATTTTGTAATTGTCTTTTTGGTAATGAGGCAATTACAGTTGGGTCACAAATTGAAAATTTAGGAAAAAGGGCACTTCCGCCAAAAGCCAGTTTTTCCTGTGTTGCTTCGATGGTAACAACAGCTCCTGAATTCATTTCGCTTCCCGTTGCAGGTAAAGTCAAAACAGTTCCAAAAGGCAGAGCGTTTTCTTTAATAAGCAAACGCTTTTGCAAAATATCAATCGGATCTCCGTCGAAATTCACAGCTGCTGAAATGAATTTCACACCGTCGATTACAGAACCACCGCCGACAGCTAAGATGAAATCAATTTTTTCAGCTTTTATAACAGCAACCGCTTTCATTAAAGTTTCGAAATGCGGATTGGGTTCGATTCCGCCAAATTCTACAATATCATAACCTTTTAAGTTATTGATGACTTGTTCGTGAATTCCATTTTTAAAAATACTTCCACTACCATAGGCCAGCAAGATTTTGGCATCTTTAGGAACCAAAGTAGAAAGTTTTTCAATTTGTCCTTTTCCGAAGATTAAATTCGTCGGATTGTATAATTCAAAGTTTAGCATTTTTTTAGAGTTTCTAAGATGCTAAGGTGCTGAGGTACTAAGTTTTTTTGCTTATCATCTTAGTAATTCATAACCTTAGGATCTTTGTTGTTTTAATTGTTGTATTTTTAAGTTTCTGAGTTTCTGAGGTACTAAGGTTCTAAGTTTTTTTGTTAAGTACCTAAGAACCTTAGTCCCTCAGCCCCTTTCTTACTTTAACTGTTGTAATAATTTTCCGGCTACTAATTTAGATGAAGCAGGGTTTTGTCCGGTGATTAAAAGGCCATCTTCCACAGCATACGGTTGCCAGTTGGCTGCTTTCGAAAAGGTAGCTCCATTTTTTGTCAAAGCATCTTCCAATAAGAACGGTACTACTTTGGTTAAGCCCACAGCTTCTTCTTCGGCATTTGTGAAACCGGTTACTTTTTTGCCTTTTACTAAAAATTCGCCTTTAACTTTTACGTTTTTTAAAACTGCAGGAGCGTGACAAACAAAAGCAACTGGTTTTTTATGGGTATAGAAAGATTCGATTAAAGCAATCGAGTTTTTGTCTTCTACCAAGTCCCAAAGCGGTCCATGACCTCCTGGATAAAAAACAGCATCATAATCTTTTTGGTTGATGGTTGAAAGTTTGTGCGTGTGTTTTAATTTTTCCTGTAAAGTTTTATCGGCATCAAAACGTTTAGTGTCTGCAGTTGCCGATGCCGGATCGGCACTTTTAGGATCAATTGGTGGCTGACCTCCTAAAGGTGAAGCAATCGTAATCTCGACCCCTTGATCTAATAATTCATAATAAGGTGCAGCAAATTCTTCTGACCAAAATCCGGTTTTCTCTCCGGTATTCCCCAGTTTATCGTTGCTGGTTACAACAAATAGTACTTTTTTGGCACTTTTTTTTGTTGATTTTTGAGCTATAGCCGAGATGCTAAAAGCACTAAAGGCTATAATCGTAAGTAAGGTTATCTTTTTCATAAGTTTAAATTTTGATCAAATTTACGGTTAAAGTGATATCAGTAAAAATAAAATAAACTATGTTTGTTATAAATATATTTATGTCATGGTGAATCTGGAGTGGTACAGAACCTTTAAGGCTGTATATAAAAACGGAAATTTTTCTATCGCTGCAAAAGAGTTATTTATGAGTCAGCCTGCAGTTAGCCAGCAAATCTCAATGCTGGAAGCACATGTTGGGAATAAATTGTTTAACCGAAAGTCAAAAGGCGTAGAACCAACGGAATACGCTAAGTTACTCAATAATTTAATCATAGACGCACTTGACCGGCTTGAGAATGTAGAGAGTACTTTTCGCGCAAAAGCAGAGGATGCTACCCGATTAATTTCGGTTGGTATTTCGAAGAATCTTTTTAATTGTATTGGAAATCTGTTGATTTCTAAGTTTGATTTAATCGATTTTACTTTTGCAGAAAATGATGTGCTCTTTGAGTTAGTTGATGCTAAAAAACTTGATTTTGCAATCACCACAAAAAGATATGATACGTTTGATACAATCTATGAAATTGTGGGTAAAATTAAGCTCATAATGGTGGCGCCGACAAGTTTGGATGCCACTGAATTTCGTCAGAAATTAAAATCAGATAATTATACAGGGGTAGAACAGTGGCTCAATGAGCAAAAGTGGTACAGTCACGATGCGAGAATTCCGCACATAAAATTATTCTGGCTGCATGCCTTTAATAAAAAAAGGCCATCGATGGTGCCCAATTACATTATTCCGTCAGAATCTGAAATGCTCCGCATGTTATCCGATAATGAAGGAGTGGCTATAACCTGGAATTGTAATGCGAGAAAATATATCAAAGAGAATAGATTGCAATTGTTGTGGAACAGTTTTCATGTACCGGAAGTATATGTGTTTGTACTGACCGCTAAAAACAGTAATTTGAATTCGTTTTTTGAAATTATTTCCAAAGAATTAAAATTGTTTTTTGGTAACAGATTATGACAGAAATCATTGTTTTCTGTATTTTTAAAGAATAATTTTGGGAGATAAATTCTTAATATTTTTAAAAATGAAAAAGATCGTATCAATTTTAATGCTTGCCCTGGTATTTTATACGGCTAACTCTTGTAGCAAACATGACGACGAGGTGATTATAGATTGTCTGGGAGAAGCGATTTTTGTAAAATTACACAATTCTACAGACGCTACTAATCCAAAATTAATGAACTATTCTGTTGGATATAGCGGAACCGGAACTTTAGTTGGTGTAAAGTGGACATTTGGAGACGGTACAACCGGAACTGGAACTAGTACTACTCATATTTACCCGGCGGCAGGAACTTATGAAGTTAGTGCAGAGGTTACTGTTGCAAAAAATGGTGCAGATTGTACTTCTATTCCAAAACGAACAGTAACAATAAACTAGGCAGTTCGAAAGAAAGAACATATTGATGAGAGTTAGTTTTATGATTTATTGCTTAGGCGATAGATTATAAAATTGGCTCTCATTCGTTATATTTGTGAGATATGATATTTTAGATATGGAGAATTTTCAAAATATTCGAATTGCGGTTGATGCCATTGTGTTTGGATATAAGAACAACAGCTTGTATGTACTTTTAATTGAGCAAAAGTTTGGCTCTGCCGAAAAGTATTGGGCTCTACCAGGTGGTTTAGTAAAGCACGATGAATCTTTAAGTGAAGCGGTTATTAGAGAGCTGCACGAAGAGACCAATGTTCAGCTTACTTATATGGAGCAGCTGTATACTTTTGGAGATGATATTAACAGAGATTCCAGAAATCGTGTGATTTCGGTTGCTTATTATGCTTTAGTAGACGCTTCAAGTCTGGAAATTAAGGCAGATACCGATGCCGAACGTGTACAATGGTTCAAAATAGATCAGATTCCCTCTCTGGCTTTCGATCATAATTTAATCGTAAAAACTGCTATAGCAAGATTAAAAGCAAAACTGACTTATGAACCGGTTGGCTTCGATTTACTTCCGCAAGAGTTTTTGTTTTCGGATCTGGAAAATCTTTATTGTACCATTTTAGAGAAAGAAATTGACCGACGAAATTTTAGAAAGAAGATACTTAGCTATGGTTTTTTAGATCAAACAGATCATTTTTCGCCTGTTAAAAGCGGTCGCCCCGCAAAACTTTTTAAGTTCAATGATTTGAAATATAAAGAGTTAACTAAAAAAGGGTTTCACTTCGAAATAAAGTTTGCGTAAATTTTACACAAAATAAATTGTTTAATAAATATATTGATCTATATTTGCGTATAATTAACGCAAACTAAAAAGCTATGATACTTAATTTAGACCCAAAATTCACTCCAATTCTTAATAAAGAAGAAATAAAATTCCAAAGCTTTACATTTTCAGGAGGAGAGCCTCATATCAAAATTAACCCTGATTTTGACACTACACAAAAAGTAACCATTACACACCGGTTAAATTCATTCAACGATTTAGGTTTATTGTGCATCACAGTAGACGCATTGCGTAGAATGGAGGTTAAAGTAATTGATCTGTTCATTCCGTACTTCCCGGCAGCCAGACAGGATCGTGTCATGATTAAAGGCGAATCTTTATCAGTAAAAGTATATGCAGATATTATTAATACACTTCAGTTGAATAAAGTGTTTGTTTTTGATGCGCACTCTGAGGTTACTTCGGCATTGGTAAACAACTGCGAAGTCATCCCAAACCACACTTTTATTCAACAAGTTTTGAAGGTAATCGGTGAAAACGTAAAATTAATTTCGCCGGATGGTGGCGCTTTGAAGAAAATCTACAAAGTTTCTGAGTTTCTTGGCGGTATTGATGTGGTAGAATGCAGCAAAAGCCGTGATGTAAAAACCGGAAGATTATCTGGTTTTAAAGTATACGAAGACGATCTAAACGGAATGGATTGTTTAATTGTGGATGATATTTGTGATGGAGGAGGAACTTTCGTTGGATTGGCTGAAGAATTAAAAAAGAAAAATGCCGGAAAATTATACTTGGCCGTAAGCCACGGAATATTCAATAAAGGTTTTGAAGTTTTAAATTGCTTCGATGCTATTTTTACCACCAATTCCGTAAAAGATTTCGAAGGCGAAAGCGTTCAGGTGATTGGATTGGATCAATTAGTTTAAAAAATTTCAGGTCTCAGGTGTCAAGCTATGTAGCAAACCTCAATCCTGAAACGAAAAAACAAAGAACTTACTTCTTTGTTTCAATAATAGAAAAAATGAAATACAATATAGATAATATAACTCCGGAAAGTAAATTTTTATTTTTCTGGGGACACCAACCCAATAAAGACGGAAGCATCTCTAAAACCTGTTTTAGTCAATGGTGGTTAAGTTCTTTTGAAGTAGAAAAAGTAACTTATAAAACTGCCGAACATTGGATGATGGCCAAGAAAGCCGAATTGTTTAAAGATGATGAGGTTTTGCCGAAAATCCTTCAGGCAAAATCTCCTGCGGAAGCCAAAAAGTTAGGAAGAGAGGTAAAGAATTATAATGAAACGCTTTGGTTAGCGGCTAGATTTGACATTGTGAAAGAAGGCAATTATCATAAATTCAATCAGAATCCAGAGCTAAAAACTTTTTTACTAAATACAAACGATAGAATTATTGTAGAAGCCAGCCCGGTTGATGCCATTTGGGGAATTGGTATGGCTGGTGACCACAAAGATGTTTTGAATCCTGCTAAATGGAAAGGCTTGAATTTGTTAGGTTTTGCTTTGATGGAAGTTAGGGATGAATTAAGATAATCATAGGTTATGAAAATAGAAATTCTAAAAGGGGATATCACCGAAATTCAGGTTGATGCTATTGTCAACGCAGCAAATACTTCTTTATTAGGTGGTGGTGGAGTCGATGGTGCTATTCATAGAAAAGGAGGAAAAGCTGTTTTAGAAGAATGTATTCAAATTCGAAACAAACAAGGCGGCTGTAAAGTTGGCGATGCTGTACTAACAACAGCTGGTGATTTGCCTTCAAAATATGTGATTCATACCGTTGGGCCTGTTTGGAATGGAGGTAAAAGTCTGGAAGTCGAATTATTGCAAAACTGCTATTTGAGTGTTTTAGAATTGGCAATAGCGAATAATATAAAAACAATTGCTTTTCCTAATATAAGTACTGGTATATATAAGTTTCCAAAAGACGAGGCGGCCGAAATCGCAATTAATGCGGTCAATAATTTTGAATTAAAAAATCAATTCGAGAAAATTGTTTTTGTTTGTTTTGATGAAGAGAATTTCAAAATTTATAACGATATAATAGAAAATGACTTCAATTATAAAATTAAATCCGGCTTGTTTGGAGTGGCGGTTGGCGATGCTTTAGGCGTTCCTGTAGAGTTTTACTCTAGATCTGATTTAAAAGAAAATCCTGTTTCTGAAATGATAGGTTTTGGAACACATCACCAGCCAGCAGGAACATGGAGTGATGATAGTTCTCTTGCTTTTTGTTTAGCAGAAAGCTTGTGCAATGATTATGATTTATCTGATATTGGAAGAAATTTTGTAAAATGGTATAACACAGAATTATGGACGCCACACGGGAAAGTTTTTGATATTGGAATAGCAACCAGAAATGCAATTCATAATATTGGGAAAGGACATGAACCGGAATTGTGTGGCGGTTTTGAAGAAAAGGATAACGGAAATGGTTCTTTGATGAGAATTTTGCCTTTGGCTTTCTATCTTAAGAGCGAAAAGGATATCGAAGTCATTTATAAAAAAGTAAAAGAAGTATCGTCTATTACCCATGCCCATTTTAGATCAGGATTTGCCTGTTTTATTTATGTTGTTTACTGTTTAGAACTTTTAAAAGCCAATGATAAGAGAGAAGCATATAGAAGGATGCAGGATGTTGTCGCTGACTTTTTACGAGAAAAGAAATTTAATCCTCTGGAACTTCAATTGTTTGATAGGATTTTAAAAAATAATATAGCAGAATACCCTGAAAATGAAATTCATTCGTCAGGTTATGTTCTTCATAGTTTAGAAGCTAGTTTATGGTGTTTTTTAAATTGGAGTTCCTACGAGAAAACCGTTTTAAAAGCTGTAAACTTAGGAGGAGATACCGATACAACTGCTGCTGTCACAGGAGGTTTGGCGGGGATTTATTATGGAATTGACAACATTCCTCAAAAGTGGATTTTGGGAGTAGCAAGAAAAAACGATATTGATGATTTGTGTGAACGATTGTCTTTAAAGTTAAAAAATTAAAAATGATGAATGAAAAAACAGCAAAAAGCGTGAGTAAATTTCTGAGTCTGGTACTTCGGCATTCACCGGAAACGATCGGTTTAAGATTAGACGAGAACGGTTGGACAGATGTTGAAGAATTGATTCTAAAATGTAATAACAGAGGAAGTCAAAATCAAATGACTGCTGAACTTTTAGATTACGTGGTAGAAAATAATGATAAAAAACGTTTTGCTTTTAATGAAGATAAAACGAAAATCAGAGCAAGTCAGGGACATTCCATTTCGGTTGAATTAAATTTAAATGAAACCGAACCTTCAGAGTTTTTATACCACGGAACAATTGGAAAGTTTATGGAAAGCATAAAACGGGAAGGCTTACAAAAAATGAGCCGTCAGCACGTACACCTTTCTAAAGACAAGGAAACTGCCATAAAGGTGGGAAGCAGACGAGGCGTTCCGGAGATTCTGACCGTAAGAAGCGGTGCCATGTACAGAGACGGATTTAAATTTTATTTGTCCGAAAATAATGTTTGGCTAACTGCTGAGGTTCCGGCAAAGTACATAGAGTTTAGAATGTGAGATGTGAGATGTAAAGTGTGAGAAGAATCATTTAATTATTTAAGAATAACCAATTATGATATTAGAAGCAGCAATAGGCGATGCATACGGTGCAGGTTTTGAATTTCGGGATTTAGATTTTATTGCGCAAAACAACCATTTAACGAAGTATCACAAACACGGACTTTATACTGAAATTTACAAACGTTATACAGACGATACCCAAATGGCAATTGCCATTTCAGAATTGTTATTAGAAGAGGATAATTGGAACGAAATCAAAGTAGCAGATAAGTTTGTTGAGGTATTTCATAGAGATAAAAGAAGAGGGTACTCGGATAGAGTTTACAATGCTTTGGACGCTAGTAAGAGCGGAATTGATTTTATCAAGATAATCGATAAAGGAAGTAGTGGAAACGGTTCTGCCATGAGAGCTTATAGTATTGGCTACTTAAAGGATATCGATCAATTGATGCAGTTCTGCGAAATTCAGGCAAGAACTTCCCATTATACAGTCGAAGGGATCAGTTGTGCGAAGCGTATTGCGTTGGCTGTTCACTACTTTAAATACAATTTAGGGGATGGATCAACCCTGATACCATTTTTAAATGAAACGCTAAAGGAGAATGAAACCTACAAAATTACTTCGCCAATCGACATGCACGGTTATCCAACGACGCAAGCGGTCATTAAAATCGTTTCGGAAGCCACTTCTATGAAATATTGCTTAAAAACGAGTATAGATTATGGTGGAGATACAGATACTGTTGCTGCCTTATGCATGGCGATATTGAGTAACAAAGAAAACTGCGATAAAACCTTGCCTGCATTTTTGTATGAAGGTTTAGAGAATGATACATTTGGAAAAGACTTTCTGATAAAATTAGATGCGGCTCTCGATAATAAGTTTAATTAAATCATGAAAAGAACCTTTGTTTTTGGGGATATTCACGGGGGATTAAAAGCATTAATTCAATTATTGGAAAGAATGGATTGTTCAGAAAAGGATCGGTTTATTTTCCTGGGAGACTATGTAGACGGCTGGAGTGAATCAAAACAAGTAATTGATTTTCTTATTGATCTATCTGAAAAACAGGAGTGTCTTTTTATCAAAGGAAATCATGATGTCTGGTGTCAGGAATGGTTAGAGGATGAGGTTATAAACGATATTTGGTTTTTGCACGGAGGAAAATCGACTATAGAAAGTTATGTCGGTATTGAACGTTCAGAAAAAGAAAAACATCGTCAATTTTTCAATACTATGAAAGATTATTTTGTAGACGAAAACAACAACTTATTCATTCATGCCGGTTTTTCATCGATGCATGGTCCGGAGAAAGAACATTACAAAACCAATTATTCGTGGGATAGGACGTTGTGGGAAATGGCTTTGACAATGGATAAGAGAATTCAGAAAAATTCGCTTTCTTATCCGAAAAGATTATTACTTTACAATGAGATTTATATTGGTCACACGCCAACCCTTCATTACAATATAGAGATTCCAATGCAAGGCTGTAATGTGTGGAATGTTGATACCGGAGCTGGTTTTTATGGTAAATTAAGTTGTCTTGATGTTGAAACAAAAGGATATTGGCAAAGTGATGTCGTACAACAGCTTTATTCAAATGAAAAAGGAAGAAATAAATAATTTAAAAAATAACTAAGAAATTTTATGAACCCACTATTATTAACCGACGGTTACAAAGTTGACCACAGAAGACAATATCCGGATAAAACCACATTGGTATACTCCAACTGGACACCAAGAAAATCAAGAATCGAAGGTTTGGAAGAAGTTGTGTTTTTCGGATTGCAATATTTCATCAAAAAATATATTATTCATGATTTTGAGGCCGATTTTTTTAAACAGCCAAAAGAAGAAGTTATTAAAAAATACGCGCGCAGAATCAATAATTATCTGGGTGAAAATCAGGTTGGAACCAAACATATCGAAGATTTACACGATTTAGGATATATTCCGATGGTTTTTAAAGCGTTGCCCGAAGGTGTTAGCGTGCCATTAAGAGTACCCATGTTTACGATGTACAATACGCTTCCGGAGTTTTTCTGGCTAACTAATTATTTCGAAACCTTATTGTCTGCAGTAGTATGGCTGCCTTGTAACTCTGCTACGATTGCTAAAGAATATCGAAAAGTATTGGACAAATTTGCCGACGAAACATCATCAGTTCCTGAATTTGTTGACTGGCAAGCACATGATTTTTCGATGAGGGGAATGGGTGGAATTGAAGCAGCAATTACTTCCGCTGCCGGACATTTGTTGAGCTTTACAGGTTCAGATACCATTCCGGTAATTGACTTTTTTGAAGAATATTACAAGGCTAATTCAGATACCGAATTAATCGCAGGTTCGGTTGCGGCAACAGAGCATTCCGTAATGTGTATGGGAACGACCGAAGGTGAATGTGAAACGTTTAAAAGGTTAGTGACAGAAGTTTATCCAAAAGGGATCGTTTCTATTGTTTCTGATACCTGGGACTTATGGAAAGTGCTTACCGATTATTTGCCTCGATTAAAAGAAGATATAGTTGCAAGAGAAGGTAAGGTAGTGATTCGTCCTGATAGTGGAGATCCGGTAGATATTATTTGTGGTAATCCAAACGGAAAAACAGAAGAAGAGAAAAAAGGGGTAATTGAGCTGCTTTGGGATGTTTTTGGAGGTACAGTTAATGCAAAAGGATATAAGGAACTTATTCCGCAGATTGGCGCCATTTACGGTGATAGTATTACGGTAGCAAGGGCGACCCAAATTTGCGAAAGATTAAAAGAAAAAGGATTTGCTTCTACAAACGTTGTTTTGGGGATCGGTTCGTTTACCTATCAATACAATACCAGAGATACTTTTGGTTTTGCAATGAAAGCAACTTATGGAGAAGTTAATGGAGAAGGAAGAGCTATCTTTAAAGATCCAATAACAGATGATGGAACTAAAAAATCAGCCAAAGGATTAATGAAAATTGATTTAATTGATGGTGTATATCATCTAACGGATAATGTTTCCTGGGAAGAAGAAAAACAAGGCGAATTGAAAGAAGTTTTCAGAGACGGGAAACTTTTAACAGAGCAGTCGCTAAGTGAGATTCGAACAAGAGTGAAAAGCGCAGTAAACGTTGAAGTATAAAAACAAGAAAGCCTGAATTTTTAAATTCAGGCTTTCTTTTTGCTCTTTGTTTGTGATTTCGACCGAAGGGAGAAATCACACCAGAAACTCTACAATCAAAATCGTCAATCTTTGTCGAATTACTTGTGTGATTTTTCCCTTCGGTCGAAATGACAATATTGTGTTTTTTTTTATTTCTTATAAAAATTATTGTGATCAATATACTCCCAAACTTTTGGAGGTAATAAAGGCTGAATGTTTTTTCCTTCTTTGATACTGTTTCGGATAAAAGTAGAAGAGATTTCTACAATTGGAGCATCAATAATATGAACTTTTGGATGCGATTTTAATTCAATGTTTTCCTCTTCTTCAGATATTCGAGGATAAACATAAATATCGTAATCTGCTAAAAGCACTTCGTAGTTTTTCCATTTATGAAGCGTTTTCAAGTTGTCTTCGCCCATAATTAAAGAGAAGTCATGCGTTGGATACTTTTCATGCAAATGAACCAACGTATTAACGGTATAATTGGGTTGGGGTAATTTGAACTCTATGTCTGAGGGTTTTATTTTCGGATAATCTTCCGTAGCTAAATAAACCATTTGCAAACGTTGATGATCGTCTAATAGGGTAGACTTCTTTTTGAGCGGATTGTGTGGTGTAACGACCATCCATATCTGATCTAAATCGGCAAACTCAGCCATGTGGTTGGCAATAATTAAATGACCAACATGAATGGGATTATACGTTCCGAAATAAAGGCCTATTTTCATAAGTGTTTTGTTTCACAAAGATTCGCAGAGTTCTGGCAGAGATTCACGAAGTAATTTATAAAATTTTGGTGAATCTCTGAGTTTTTCTTTGTGAATCTTAGTGTAATAGCTATTTGTTCACAAAATCTTTTACCAATTGATACGCTTCTTCTTTAGCGGTATCCAGATCGTAATTTTTGATAATCGTATCAAATTGCGGAGCGGTTGCCAGTTCAACCGAAGCTTTTGCAATTCGCATGTTTATTTTGTCATCACTTTCTGTAGAACGTTGTTTTAGTCGACGTTTTAGTTCGTCAACACTTGGAGGTTTTACAAATACAGCCAAAGTTTGTTCCGGAAATTTGTGCTTGATACGCAGTCCGCCCGCAACATCAATATCAAAAATGACATTTTTTCCTAAAGCCCAGATTCTTTCAATTTCTGATTTTAAAGTGCCATAAAAGTTGTCACGATATACTTCTTCCCATTCCAGGAATTCTTCTGCTTTAATGTGCTTTTTGAATTGTTCCAACGAAATAAAATAATAATCCTTTCCGTGTTCTTCCTCTCCGCGTGGTTCGCGTGAAGCTGCCGAGATTGAAAATTCTAAATTTAAATCTTCTTTCCCTAATAAATGCTTTACTATAGTTGTTTTTCCCGATCCCGAAGGTGCTGAGAAAACAATTAATTTTCCTTTGTTCATTAATTTATGCTTTAGGCTTTAGGCGGTACGCTTTAAGCTCACTTACTCTATGTTTTTTTTGCTTATAGCCTAACGCTTAAAGCTTACAGCTTTTAAAGTACATTTAAAACCTGTTCTTTAATCTTTTCCAGTTCATCTTTCATCATTACCACCAATTTTTGCATTTGTGCATGATTCGATTTTGAACCCATGGTATTGATCTCACGACCCATTTCCTGAGTGATGAATCCTAGTTTTCTACCATTGGCTTCAGTACCTTTAATAGTTTCAAGGAAATAATCTAAGTGATTGGTTAAGCGAACTTTTTCTTCGGTAATATCAAGTTTCTCCAGATAATAAATCAATTCCTGCTCAAAACGATTTTCATCCACATTTACTTTCAATTCCGAAATAGCAGTTTGTAAACGGTCTTTGATTGCTTTTATACGTTCCGGATCAAGTGCCAGAGCGTCGTTCATATATTGACGGATATTCGATATTCTAAGATTGAATTCTTTCTCAAGAGATTCGCCTTCGTCTTTTCTGAAAGTCAGAATGTTCTCTAGAGCTTCCTCAATGATCACCTGGATTTGCTCCCAATCATTTTCGTCAATTTCTTCACGTTCTGTTTTTAGAGTGTCAGGCATGCGAACAGCCATCTTCATTAATTCAGTTTCGTCGGCATCGGGGTAAACTTCTCTTAGTTGAGCAATGTAGTTTTTTACAACAGGAACATTTACTTTAGTTGAGGTTTGTTCAGAAGTACTTTCAATGTAAATTCCGAAATCAATTTTTCCTCTTTCTAGTTTGGTAGAGATTTGAGTTCTTAAGCCTAATTCCATCTCGCGGTAAAGTGAAGGCATTCTAACATTTAAATCTAAACCTTTGCTATTTAAGGATTTTACTTCAACGGTAATTTTTTTTGTAGGCAATTGCAAAGAAGCTTTGCCAAACCCTGTCATAGATTGTATCATATAATTGAGTATAAAGGCGCAAAGATAAATAAAAGTTTGCAGTGTTTGGCTGTAAAATGGTAAAGTGTTAAGAGTAAGGTTTTTTTAAATTTTTTGTCAAAAAAACACAAATTTTCATAAATACCGGAGCTTGTAAATCTAAATTTCACGAAACACAAGTTTGAAACAGAGTTGAGAAAGTTAAATGGCATGTAATTAGTGAAAATTTGTGCAATTTGGGGCTAATTTTTTTAGCCTAAAGCTTTCATTACCTGTAATATGTTTTGCTGGCTGTTTCCGATATAAATTTTGCCATCAATGATAAAAACCGGACGGCTTATGAATGTATAGTGTTCCAGAATGTATTTTTTATAATCATCCTCAGTTAGAGATTTGTTTTTTAAATCCATCGATTTGTACAATTGTGCTTTCTTGCTAAACAAAGCCTCATAACTTCCGGCAAGTTTGTACATCTCTTCAAGCTCTTCGGCTGTAATAGGGTTTTGTTTGATATCGTGAAAAACCAGATTGTTGTCTTTGGGTAAGCCTTTAATAATTTTTCGGCAAGTGTCGCAGGAAGCTAAGTAGTATATTTTGTTCATAATTTTAAATTTAAGAGACTACAAAGAAAATTCATTTGAAACTTAAAATTGCCTAATTTTAGAAAAAAAATAAATATATGAACTCAGTTTTTGAAGTGCAAAAGACCATCAGGGAGATTCTTTTGAAAGTTTTAGACAATCATTCATTAGAACAGTTAAATAAAATTCCACCGGGATTTAAGAATAATATTATTTGGAATATCGCACATTGCGTTGCTTCACAGCAGGCTTTGGTTTATAAGTTATCAGGCTTGCCGGTTACTATTTCTGAGGAGTTCATTGCTAAATATCGAAAAGATACTAAACCGGAAGGGGACGTGTCGCAGGCAGAAGTCGATGAAATACGAACGTTGCTATCGACTACTTTAGAGCAAGTTGAGAATGATTTCGCTGCAGGTATTTTTGTTGATTACAATGAATACACCACTAGCTTAGGATATACCTTGAAAAATATAAATGGTGCTTTAGATTTTAATAATTATCACGAAGGGGTTCATACTGGAATTGTAATGAGTCTCCGAAAGTTTGTTTAGACCTTAAAAATACAACAAACCCGACAGATTTTTAAAGCTGTCGGGTTTGAATATTAAAATTTCATTACTCTATTATAGTTTCAATAGTTACTTTCATGGCACCACTTCCTTTGCTTTTAGTGATTTCCATAAAGGCTCTTTTGGATAAATCTAGTTCTCTTGTTCTAACAAATGGACCACGATCTGTAACTTTTACAATTACAAATTTTCCATTGGCTTCATTTGTAACTTTTATTCTTGTTCCGAAGGGAAGCTTCTTATGTGCTGCGGTATACGCACTATTACTGAATCGGCTTCCGTTGGCTGTTTTTTTACCATTAAAACGGTCAGCGTAATAGGAGGCATGCGCATTTTTTTTGTATGGTTTTAATTTTAAACCTTTGTCTGTAAAAACAGAATCAGTTGGTATTGCAATTAAATTAGGTCTGGCAGTTTTGACAGTGTCCTGAGTGATTTTAGGTTCAGTTGCAGGCTTTGTTTGACTTATGACATAGGTAAAACAACTTAAAAAAGTTATAGTAAGTGAAGTGAGTAAAATATATTTTTTATTTCTCATGTTTTATTTTTTTTCAGACTTGGGGAGTTTGTACAAATAATATGCCGAGATAAAAAAAGCCCTAATTCTAGGGCTTTAATTGGTTTTTTTTAGAACCATAGGTTCCAAGGGATTCTACTTAAAATAAGTAATAATCCTAATCCGTAAAATATAGCAAATGTTTTAAACTTCGCTTCGCTATTTACCAATTTTTTATGTTTAGACCATCCGATTGTGATCAAAATGATAGCAATAATGTTGATTAAAGGGTGCTCTAAAGAAGTAAGTCTAAGTGCTGCATTAGACATTTGTCCAAGGACAGCTATTCCTTTAGGAGATACAAAATAAAGAATAAGACCAATCAATAACTGTGTATGAGTTCCGATCAAAGCAAACAGTGCAATTTTGCGGTCTTTGCCTGTAAAGTCTTTTTTAGAAGTAAGACCGATGATGGCATTTACAACTGCAATTAGTAAAAGCAACAGTGCTAAATAAGCCCAGCCTGAATGGAATTTTTGTAAAAAATAGTACATAAATTAGATTTTTTGATAAAACAAATATAACAAAAAAGGGCATAAAAAAAGCGGCATCAGACTAAAAGTCAATGCCGCTTTTCGTATTTATTTAGATTCTAAATATTAGAAATCGTAACGTAGAGAGAAGTTCCATGTTCTTCCGAAACCAAAGTAAACCTGGTTTACGTTCGCAACTCCATTGTAAAGCATTCCATTAGAAGCATAAGTTCCTTTTGAACCTGCTGGTTGACCAGAAGCTACCGGAAGGTTGTCGTCAGCAAAAGTATTAGTTCTTGACTCAGCAATGTAAATTTTGTCTAATACGTTGTTTACGTTTAATCTGAAGTTAACCGATTTGTCTTTGTTTTTTCCAGTTAACATTTTGTATGAGAAACCAGCATCCATCAAACCATAAGAAGGCAATTGTAATGCTCCTTTGTTTGTTGCAGATGTAAAGCTAGTTGGGTTAATTCCTGCGTACAAATTGTCATTAAAGTTATAGTTAGCATCAACAGTTACTCTTGTTAAAACTTCATAAGAAGCTCCTAAAGAGGCAGTCATTTGTGCAGCGTCACCTACTTTTACTTTATCCATATAAACTGTAGTTCCTTGGAATCCTGGTACAGGCGAGTTGTCTGCTTGGAAGTAAGCGTTAACAGTTGCGTTTCCTTTGTATTCCCAGATACCATAAGAGAACATTCCTGTTACTTTTAATCTTTCTGTGATATTAGAAGATCCTTCAAATTCAATTCCTGAGTGAACTTCGTTAAGTCCTAAGAACTCTGTGTAAGTTGAGTTTGCAGGAGTTGCAGGAGTAGTTGGAAGTGCATTACCTTTTAAGTATCTGTCGTTCCAAGTTGTGTTGTAAACGTTTACTGTAGCATTGAAGAATCTAGAACGGAAACCGTATCCAGCTTCAAATCCAATAATTTTCTCGTTAGTAAGGTTAGGGTTTACTGTTGATCTGTTGTTTGGATAAACAGAGTTAAAGAAAGGTTGTTTTGAATAATATCCAGCGTTTACATATACGTTGCTTTTTTCGCTAATGTTATAGTTAGCTCCTGCTTTTGCATTACCACCTAATAAGTTTTTGTAAGGAGTAGAAGCTAATGGGTCAGTTGGTAAATAAACGAAGTCATCTTCTCTTTTGTATCCTTGTTGAGAAATTGCTCCCTGAACAAATGCTGTTAGGTTGTCTTTAGAATACTCTAATTGAGTAAATAAACCATACCATTTTACATTACCAGTACTGTTGAAAGATACTTTGTCGTATTTTCTATTCTGGAAAACATTCCATTGAACATCAGTGTTATAAGTGTTAGTTAGCTGTCTTCCGTTTGGTTTTTGACTAGCAATAAAGTTGTCAAAATACTCACCACCACCTAATAAATCATTTACAACAGTAAAGTGGTATCCTTTATAAGTTCTTCCGTCAAAACCGAAATCTAAAGTTAAGGTATTAGAAAGTTTCTTGTTTAAGTTGATTACTGCACCAAACCAGTCATGAGAGTTGATAGATGACGTTTGTGAGATACCAGATGTATTCATATTTGTGCTTGGATTGTAATTTGCTACATCTGAACCTGCATTAAAGTATGAACTGTTTTGGTAAACTCCACCAATTTTTTGTCTTGTTTGAGGTCCTGTAAAACCTGCGATAGTAACTGGTTTTCCAGAGTTGTAAGCATAAATTTTATCATAGTCTACTAAACCGTCAGCAGTTCTGAACGCTATAGCGTCATTGTATCCTTTTCCTTTAATTCCTCCGGTTGCACTAGCTCCTGCACCACGACCCATAGAAGCGTAAACAACAGAAGAAAGTTTTGTAGTTTCGTTGATTTTATAATCCCAGTTGAAAGACGCTACCGGTTTGTGGTAGTAGTTTTTTCTGATATTGTATTCCTCACCATTCAGATATCCTGCGTCAGCGTTGTATCTGATATTTGGTTCGTTATTTCTACCATATTGTTGGTAAGTTGCGATTGTAGAAACTGTAGATCTTTGGTTGTGCCATTGTGGAGCACCTGTTACCGTAAGTTGAAAGTCATGTTTTCCACTTTTGCTGCCGTATCCTAAAGCAACATAGTAGTTAGCTCCTTCAAATTGAGTTCCGTTGATATACCCGTCTCCCATTGTTTTAGATAACAAAATAGATGCAGAGAGACCGTTTTCTAATTTTCCAGTATTGTATGAACCTTGAATTTTGAAATTTCTACCGTTTCCGAAACCAGAAGAAAAAGATCCTCCTTCTTTTCTATCAGAAGCTTTAGTTACAATGTTGATCGTTCCTCCTACAGAAGGAGTTGCAAGTTTAGATGCTCCTAAACCTCTTTGTACCTGCATAGCAGATGTAACATCTGAAAGACCAGCCCAGTTACTCCAGAAAACAGAACCATTTTCCATGTCGTTAACTGGCATACCATTGATCATAACAGCAATATTGTTTTGAGTAAAACCACGAATATTGATTCTGGCATCTCCAAAACCACCACCTGCTTTAGTTACATAAACAGAAGGAGTGTTTCTTAAGATCTCTGGAAATTCCTGAGTTCCAAGTTTTTCCTGGATTTCAGCAGCTTTAATAGTTGAAACCGCTACAGGAGTTTTTCTGTCTTTTGCGATGTCAACGATTGTACTTTTTACAACAATTTCGCTTAATTCATTAGAATTAGAAGTCAAAACAATTGTTCCTAGATTAGTAGTTTGACCATTTTTAACTGAAAATCTAAGAGTTAAGTTCTCGTAACCTAAAAAAGAAATAACGATTTCTCCTGTACTTGTTGTTGCATTAAGAGTAAATTTACCGTCAAAATCTGTAGAAGTAGCAACTGTTGATCCTTTGATCACAACGTTTGCTCCCGGAAGTGAACCCACTCCGTCGGTAATCATACCGGAAATTTTTCCTTGAGAAAATGCGGTTGAAACTATCATGAACAATAGTCCAGTAAGTAACCAATTTTTCATTGTCTTCATTTGTTAATTAGTTTATTGTTTTTGGCAAAATTATAACAATTTAATCAGATAGTGTTATCAAAATGTTAAGAAAATTAACTTTTATATAATGTGTTGCGTATTAAAATGATTTTTCTATTTTTTGTTAGATAAAATGTGGTTTTTTTAAATTTTCAGACATTAATTTTGTTAAAATCGTAATGATCCTAGTGGTCTTGTAGTGCTAAACTTGCAAGAACAGGTAGTTTGGTTTGTTTTTAAGGTTTATATGTATGAAAAAACGCCTTAATTTTTATTAAATCAAGGCGTTTCAGTATGTTGCGTAATGAGACTTCTGGTGGTTTTATTTGTTTTTCAAAAAGTGATTTAACAAAAATGAAGTCGAGCTATCATGATTTTTTACCGTCTTTGTGTTAATTTCATCCAGAATTGAATTTGCCAGTTGTTTTCCTAATTCCACTCCCCATTGATCATAACTAAAAATATTCCAGATAATACCTTGTACAAAAATTTTGTGTTCGTATAAAGCGATTAATGATCCCAGGCTTTTTGGTGTTAGTTTTTGTATTAAGATTGTATTTGTTGGTTTGTTTCCGGTGAAAACTTTAAATGGTAGTAAGTAAGATGCTTTTTCTGCAGTTAATCCTTGTTTGTCAAATTCGGTCTGAACCTGTGCAGCGGTTTTTCCGTTTAGTAAAGCTTCTGTTTGAGCAAAGAAGTTTGACATCAATTTGTTGTGATGATCCTCGTTTCCGTATAATGGTTGAACGAATCCGATAAAATCTGTCGGAATCAATTTTGTGCCCTGATGAATCAATTGGAAAAAAGCATGTTGAGAATTCGTTCCCGGTTCTCCCCAGATGATAGTTCCGGTTTGGTAGTTAACCGGTTTTCCATCACGACCAACACTTTTTCCGTTACTTTCCATTGTGGCCTGTTGTAGGTAAGGAGCAAGTTTTTGCAGGTATTGTGTATATGGAATTAATGCTTCGCTTTCAGCACCAAAGAAATTATTATACCAAATGCTTAACAATGCAAGAATCACTGGAATGTTTTCGTCGAATTCTGTCGATTTAAAATGTTCGTCCATTTCGTTCGCACCCTTCAATAAATCATTATAGTTGTCGAAACCAATTGCTAAACTAATGCTTAGTCCAACGGCACTCCATAAAGAAAATCTTCCTCCAACCCAATCCCACATTGGGAAAACATTGTCAGGATTAATTCCAAATTCGGTTACTTTTTGAATATTGGTAGAAACGGCAACAAAATGTTTCGCAATATCTTCCTGAGAAGCCGATTTCAAAAACCACTCTTTAATGGTTTCAGAGTTGGATAAAGTCTCCTGAGTAGTAAAAGTTTTAGAAACAATTAAAAACAATGTTGTTTCAGGATTTAATTTTTTAATTACTTCGTTTACGTGATCACCATCAACATTAGATACAAAATGAAGATTTAAGTGGTTTTTGTAAAATTGTAAAGCTTCAACTGCCATAACAGGTCCAAGATCAGAACCGCCAATACCAATATTTACAACATCCGTAAAAGCTTTTCCGGTGAAACCTTTTCTTTCTCCCGAAATAACTTCATGACTAAATTGTTTGATTTTGTTTTTTACTTCGTAAACTTCCGGGATTACATTTTCGCCATCTACCTTAATAACTGCCGATTCCCGTGCGCGTAATGCAGTGTGCAAAACGGCTCTGTTTTCGGTTTGGTTGATGATTTCTCCTTCAAAATATTGTGAGATGGCTTCTTTTAATCCAATTGAGTTGGCTAATTCTAATAAAAGAGATATGGTTTCCTGACTAATGTTGTTTTTAGAATAATCAACAAGGAAGTCATTCCATTGTAAATTGAACTTTTCAACGCGCGTTTTGTCCTGTTGAAATAATTCTTGTATTGTAGTTTCGTGAATTGCGTTATAGTGGTTTTGTAGATTTTTCCACGCTTCAGTCCCGGTTGGGTTTGTTGTGTTTAAAGCCATTTTTTGTTTAATTGAGAATGCGGTTATAAAAAACAAAAATACTGAAATTACTTTTTAATAGTGTAACGCTTCACGATTATATAACAATTAGTTACGAAAACGATATATGTGTTTATTTGGTCTTAATTCTTGCTGATATGATGATGGCGCCATCGTTTTCTTTTTCATTGTAAATGATGCGGCTGCTGTTTTTGTTTAAAAAATCTAAGCTAATAATGTCAGACTTTTGGAGTGGTATTAATATGGTGTCTTGCTTTTTGTTGTATTTAAAAGGAATTCCGTTTATGACAATTAAAGGCGATTTTTCAATTAAATCTTCTTCAAATGCCCGGTTGATTGATTCCGCTATAAAGTATTTGTTTTCTTTTTTATCGTTTAAAATAAAAGTGTGGGGATTATTGGAGCAGCCTATTGTTATTGTGCAAGAGAGGAATAATAAAATTCGCTTCATTCCTGAAAGGTGAAGTGGTGAAATATTGTTTGAAGCGGAAGTATTATTTACCATATTTTCCACCAGGGCTTTTTGTTGATTTCAATCTGTTTCCTGTCTTTATTGATTTCTATTCTTTTAGGTTCTTCTTTTTTTATGGCTGAATCGTCAAAATATAATTCACCGGTACTGCTCATGCCAATAGGGGCTTTGGTTTTTTCTTTCCAATTTTCGGTTTGAAGCTCCGGAATTAAAGGCGAGTTGATTTTATTCGCGAATTTTTGCTTGGCTTTTTCGGTAATTTCTTCTTCAAGATTTGAAGTTGAATTTTTGAAAAGCGGAAGCGAGTTTCCGGGAATGTTCAGCAGGAAGATTTGAGTTTTGTCGCTGATTTTGTAAATGTCTAATACTTTAAAGAAAGAATTATCATCTAAGAGTGCATGTCCGTTTTTTGCTGAATCAGGATTGAATTTAGACAAATCTCTTGCGCTTGCGCTTGCAATCATATATCTGCAATTGCCGGAAAGGCCGCCGCCAATAAACGACATGTCTGTAAAATCTTTTTCTTTCAGTATTTGCCCAACTTGATAAGAAGCAAGTAAGTTGTTGTTTAAAGTAGTGTCTCTGTAAAATAGTTTTAAGTCAGAAAAAGTTTCATCAAGAATGTCTTTAATGCGTTTGTTTTTCATGTTTACTTCTATTTTAAGGATAAATATGGATTCTTATAGGTTTCCAATACTGTCCAGTTCTCTCTTTAAAGGTTCGATTTGCTTAAAGAAGCGGGTTTTGTCATTTCCTGTTAAAGACTCTCCGGTTGGTAAGTTAAGTCTTAAAGCATCGACCTGAACACCATTTTTCCAGAAACGGTAACATACATGAGGTCCTGTTGCAAGGCCGGTACTGCCAACTAATCCGATAGTTTGTCCCTGAGTAACACGTTGACCGCGTCGGACTAAAATTCTGGACATGTGCAGGTATTGAGTAGAGTAGGTTCCGTTGTGTTTTACTTTTACAAAGTTTCCGTTTCCTGCCGTATATCCTGTTGCTTCTACAGTTCCAGATGCAGTTGTCGAAATTGGTGTTCCAGTTGGTGCAGCATAGTCGGTTCCTTTGTGAGCTTTCCAGGTGTGTTGTACCGGATGAAATCTGTTTGCAGTAAATCGGGAAGTAATTCGGCTAAATTTAATCGGAGTTTTTAAGAAGAAGTTTTTCAGCGTTCTTCCCTGATCGTCATAATATTCAATTTTCCCTGAAGTAGTGTCTCTTTCAAAAGGAAAAGCATAAATGATTTTGCCCTTGTATTCAAAAAAAGCAGCTTCAAGATCTTCAACGCCGTCGTAGGTTTTGCCGTTTATAAAACGTTCCGTAAAAATTAACCCGTAACGATCTCCTTTTTTTAGTTTAAAGAAGTCAATAGACCAGGAGAATACTTTTGTAATTCTGCTGGCAAGTGCTGCTTCTACACTTTCATTACCTAGGGTTTCTGATAATGAACTTTTTAAAACGCCTCCAATGATTTTGCGTTTTAATGTGACAGGTTTTATTTTTTTGTATGCTTTGGCAATACTATCTCTAAAGTCAACAACGTAATAGGTCAGGGCATCGGGCTGATAAATAAAAACCTGCAGCTTGTTTGTTTTGTTTTTAGAACGAAGTACGGTATAAGGTCTGTTATAGCGAATAGTTCTTACATTAAAAGAATCTTTAATTTGTTCTACAACATCGTAGACTTTTTTGTCTCCAATATTTTGCCCCTGAATGATAGATCCAAAGGAATCACCTTTTTTAATGGTATCGTGAATAACATTGAAGTCGGCGTAATTAAAACCAAATTCTACTTTTTTAGTTTTTGGTTTAGTGATTTTAGTTTCAACTTTTTCAGCGGTTTTGTTGCATGAGAATATTGAGAATAAAATGATTATAATTACGAATGCTTTTTTCAAACTTTTAAATTTTTTAGGAAATTAAATGGCTGCTTCATTTCCCCAATTGGACAATTCTTCTTCGGCCCACAATTTAGGAAAAAAGATGCGTCTTTGGTATTTTGGGTGCATATATTTTTGCCAATCGCTTCCGCCGGTAGCTTCTCCGTTTCCTTTTCCACTTTCCAGGATGTATTTTCTTGCAGTGTTAAGATGCTGCATAACCCAGGTAATGTTTACCGTTTTGTCGTAATGGCGCATGGCATCGATTAGCTCATGGTTTTGTTGGTCTTCTAAAGGTAATTGTGTGAATTTTTGCCAGATATTTTTTGATTTAAAAGTAGACATTTGTCTTAAGAACTGGTCTTTGTATTTGTTTTCAAATTCCTGAAGTAGGTATGACTTTTCTCCTGTCTGGTAATCTTTTCCTGCAGCCTGCCAGTACAAATGTTCAAAACTTGTTTCTAATGGAGTGTTTTCATCAAAGTTAGGTTTGTATCTGCGGTCGGTTAAATTGATAACATCTGTCGAAGCAAATTCGATTAATCTGTATTGTGCACTTTGAAAGCCGCTGGCCGGAGTCAGCGTGTTTCTGAATTTCATATATTGATCGACTTCCATTCCGTTTTCCATGATACTGAACGAATTGGTTAGCATGTCAAAGTATCGGGTAATTCTTGAAAGTCTTTCGCTGAAAAAGGCAACCTGAATGTTTTGTGTATCGGCAATTTGATCAATTTCCCACAAAATCATTTTAAAAATTAACTCGTTTACCTGATGGTACATTATGAAAACCATTTCGTCAGGAAGGGTGGTGCGTTGTGTTTGTAAGCTTAAAAGGGCATCGGTCTGAATGTAGTCCCAGTAGGTGATAGGTTTTGACCAAAGCAATCCTTCTAATTGTACATCAGTTTTTTGATTTATAGCTTGGTATTTAAGGTCAATCTCTTTTAAAATAGATTCTGAATGATCAGTAGGGTTCATTATTTTTTTGCTTTAAATGGATTTTTTAATCCTTTGTATTCGTCAAGGTCCGCTTTAAGTGATCCTACGGCCAGATCTGCTTTTATACGTATCGGAATTTTATTGTCGTCATCTGTGATCCAGAGTGTTACACTTTCTTTTTCTTTGAAAACTCTTCCTGTTTGTACTAATGGTTTGAAGACCATGGTAGAAACGGTGCCAAATTTAGTTGTAATATCTTGACGGCCTACATATTTTAACTTAAATTTTGTGATTTCATCGTCAAAAAACATATCAATAGTAATGGCTTCTCCAGATTTTAATTTGTCAATGCTTGGATGGTTTCTCAGATAATAAAAAGAAGAGATGATATCCTGTACATTAGGTGTCGTTACTATTGTTTTCTCTGTCTTACGTTTGTAGTCTTTTACTAAAACTTTACTTTCAGACGGATCAAAAAAGCCTTCCTGGTTTTTAGTGTAACCACCTTCGTTTATTTTTCGAACGTAGCGATAGGGGTCTCCGTTTTGTTTGTCAAAATAGCTTTCGTAAAGATCTTCAACTTTAAAGAAAAATTTTGACATTCCCGTTGTGTATCCCTTTCCTACAGCGTGAAATACTTTTTTATTGTTGATTGTGGCGTCTTTAATTTCGAGTGTAGCATAGCCGGCGTTTATAATTCCGTAATGAATTCTGAATTTAAAATATTCCCCGGTATCGAAAGCATCTTCTTTTTGAGTGTCGAAGCTTAGAGTCGTGAGGATTAATAGGAGGAGGACTAATTTTTTCATAGTACATTTTTTACATTCCATTATAAAGATAAATAAATGCAAATTTTATTCCAAATGTACCAAAACAAAAAAACTCCGTCAAGGAATGACGGAGTTTTTATGCTATTAACTAACCAAAAAACTATAAATTATGAAATTTATATCAATTCGGAAGGAAACCACCCCTTCCTGATTTGCGAGTGCAAAGATAGATACTAAGTTCAAAAAATAAATGTTAAAAAGTGAGTTTAACATAACATTTGCATAAAAACCATCGTTTTACAGAGGATTTTTTCGCATAATGTAAAAAAAATGCATTTTTATAGCGTTCCTCTCAATTCCTGTTCTCTTTCGATTGACTCGAAAAGTGCTTTAAAGTTTCCTGCGCCAAATCCTTTTGCTCCCATTCTTTGAATAATTTCGAAAAACAGTGTTGGTCTATCTTGAACAGGCTTCGTAAATATCTGTAATAAGTAACCGTCTTCGTCAGCATCGACCATGATGGCTAACTTTTCGATTTCGTTAATATCTTCTTTCATCATATCCATATGAACTCCTAATCTTTCAGGAATTGCCTGGTAGTAGGTATGTGGAGGAGCAGATAAAAATTCAACACCTCGTGCTCTCAATTGTGATACTGTTTTGATGATGTCATCTGTTGCGATGGCAATATGCTGAATTCCGGGTCCGCCATAGAAATCTAAATATTCTTCGATTTGAGATTTTTTCTTTCCTTCTGCCGGTTCATTAATAGGAAATTTGATTCTTCCATTTCCATTTGACATTACTTTACTCATCAATGCTGAATATTCTGTGGTAATTTGCTTGTCGTCAAATGACAAGAAATTCACGAATCCCATAACGTCTTCGTAGAATTTTACCCAGGTATTCATTTCATTCCAGCCTACATTTCCAACCATATGGTCGATGTATTTTAAACCGGTTGGTTCCGGATTGTAATCCGATTTCCATTCTTTGTAACCCGGAAGGAAAACACCGTTGTAGTTTTTTCTTTCTACGAAAATGTGAACTGTTTCTCCGTAAGTGTAGATTCCCGAACGAACCACTTCTCCAAATTCGTCCGATTCAACTGTTGGCTCCATAAAAGAACGGGCGCCACGTTTTATAGTTTCTTCGTAGGCACTTCTGGCATCTTCAACCCAAAGAGCTGCTACTTTTACACCATCACCATGTTTTTTAAGATGCTCGTGTATTGGTGAATCTTGTGTTAAAGGTGTTGTCAGAACGATTCTGATTTTGTCCTGCTTTAAAACATAAGAGGCTTTGTCTTTTACTCCGGTTTCCAATCCGGCATAGGCTAATGACTGATATCCGAAAGCCGTTTTGTAATAATGTGCCGATTGTTTGGCGTTACCAACGTAGAATTCTACATAATCGGTTCCTAATAATGGAAGGAAATCCTGTGCTCCTTCAAAGATTTTTTCTAATCCGTATTCTACTGATTTTACTTCTTTTGACATAATGTTTATTTGTTTGATCGGTTAATCGTTTGATTGATTGAACCGTAGTGTTGTTTTTAAGATTTTTTTTTACCGCAAAGCACGCGAAGTTATTTCGCAAGGTTCGCGAAGTTGTTATAGCGATCTTCGCGTAAAATCCTTGCGAACTTTGCGGTTAGATCGATTTAGTGAATTATTCCGTCCAGGATTTGTAATACTGACCGTCATCAAGACCCATAGCTTCTTCTGTAACCATAAGTGGACGGAAAGTATCAACCATAACGGCTAATTCCTGTGTTTCTGTGTGACCAATGCTACGCTCCATCGCGCCAGGCGCAGGACCGTGTGGAATTCCTTTTGGGTGTAAAGTGATATGACCCTGCTCAATGTTGTTACGGCTCATGAAGTCACCATCCACATAATATAGAACTTCATCAGAATCTATATTACTGTGATTGTAAGGTGCCGGAATTGCTTTCGGATGATAATCGTAAAGTCTTGGGCAGAAAGAACAAACGACAAAAGTAGCCGTTTCGAATGTTTGGTGTACCGGAGGCGGTTGGTGAACACGTCCCGTTATTGGTTCAAAATTATGAATGGAGAATCCGTATGGGAAATTGTAACCGTCCCAACCCACTACATCAAAAGGATGTGTGGCGTAAACCACTTCGTGAATCATGCCTTCTTTTTTGATTTTAATTAAAAAATCACCTTTTTCGTCATGTGTTTCCAGTTCGTTTGGCAAAATAAAATCGCGTTCGCAAAATGGCGAATGCTCTAAATGTTGACCCGATTGGTTTTTGTAACGTTTTGGGGTATAAAAAGGAGAGTAAGATTCGACATAAAAAAGTCGGTTTTCTTCTGTCTCAAATTCTATTTGGTAAATAATGCCTCGTGGAATAATTAAGTAATCTCCATATTCAAAAGGGATGTTTCCTAACATGGTTCTTAATTTCCCTTTTCCTTTATGAATGAAAAGCATTTCGTCGGCATCGGCATTTTTGTAAAAATAATTTCGAAGCGATTCTTTAGGAGCTGCCAAACCAATGATACAGTCTTTGTTGACCATCATTGCTTTACGGCTGTCCAGAAAATCATTTTCCGCTTTTAATTCAAAACCTTTAAAGAGTAATGATTTTATATTTTTTCCGATGGCGATTTTAGGCTCAACAGAATAAGAATTTAAAATTTCTTTTACCTGAGTAGGTCTGTGTACGTGATATGATAATGACGAATGTCCATGAAAACCTTCGGTTCCAAATAATTGTTCGTAATAAAAACCTCCGTTCGGTTTTTCGAATTGTGTGTGTCTCTTTTGAGGGAAGTCTCCAAGTTTGTGATATAATGGCATGGCTTTTCTATTAGATAATTTTAAAATTAGATAATTTGAAAATTTGAATTGTGTGAACAGATAACCAGCTCAATTTCTTAAAATTGACCAATTATCTCAATTCGATAGCTTCACTCAGGATTTCTCTTGATGAGGAATTGAAGATACTCTAATAAACCTGTCCATTTTGTTTTCATTATAACAAATGTCGTAATTTTTGCTGAGTAAAATTATAAATTATATCATTTATAAACATGATTTATTTTAATTTTTTTTGATATAATTTTTAAAGGGCAAAAAAATAGTACAATTTTGTTGAACAATTCTTTGCTTTACTGCTAAAATAAAAAACCAATACTAAACCAGGTGAAGCTTTTAGACATTTCCGGAGACCAGGATTGTTTGATCTCGATTGGACCAATGATGGTTTCCAGTCCATAACCAACAGCATATCCTGTATATTTTGGCATTGAGATCCAGTCGACCTTCGTAAAAATATCATTTCCCAAGTTGGCAAAATTAGCAGAAAGATTTACGTGATTCTTTTTGAAAATTTCATAATCGAGTGTAAGCCCTGTTTTTATAAAGCTGTTTCCGGCTATACTTAGGAAATCGTATCCATAAAAATAATTGAAGTTGTTGATTTTGCTATAACCATATCCTCCAAGTATAAAGTCGAAAAACGGAACGCTGTCGCTGCCAATGTTAAACCCTGCGTCGGCGTCAATTTTGAAAGTAGCCTTTCTGAAGAACGTTTTTACAAAAGCAATTTCGGCCTTTGCAATCGAGAACGGTTTAAATTGTTGTGTATAGTCAGACGACGCTAAGTAGGTTTGTAAATCGGTAGAGAAGTACAAGCCGGAGCGAGGGAAGCTTTTGCTGTCGAATGAATCGTATTTTAAATAACCAAAAAGACTAAGATAGCTGCTCTTTTCAATAGTATTTACTGTATTGGTAAGTGTTGGAGAGTCTATTTTTAAGTATTTGTATTCAAAGCCGCCACCCATTAAAAATTTTTGTACAAAGATGGTTTGAAAATAGGCCTGATTGGTAATGTCTAAGAAGTCAACATTAATAAGATTTACATTTGGATTCTGTGCCGTTAAGGTATTAATGCTTGTGGTAACGTTTCGATTAAATTGATTCAAACGTGACTGGAATCCAAAACTGATATTAAAACCGTTTTCTATGTAATAGTTGAAGTCGTACCTGAAGTTATCTCCCAGAATAACATCAAGCGAGGTAACGTCATTTTTTAAAAAGGTCTTTTTGTGGGTAAGATTTAGCAGGATTCCACTTTTATATAGTCCGTCATAATGCAGACCAAGTTTTAAAAAAGTCTGAGTAGGATTTTCTTTTAAGACGATATCAAGGTCGTCCTGTTGGCTATCCGGTTGCAGGCAGTAGGAAATGGTACTGAAGTTCTGGGTAGCATTCAGGTTGTTGATTCCGGTTTTAAGATCATTGTAAGTAATCGTACTTCCGGGTTTAAAACGTAGTTTTCCGCGAATGTATTCTTTCGTGTAATTCTCAAGATTTTCACTGTTTATCTGATTGATTTGCAGTGTGTCACTGGCGATTTTTAGTTTGGGTTTTTTATAAAAATGAGCTTCATCAGTTAAAGATTTGATTCTTTCATAGACTGCAAAAGCGGCTTCTTCTCCTTTTCGGATAATTTCTTCTCCTTTGTCAAATGAAATTACACCATAATCCCGAATGTCCGGTTTGATATAAACATCGGTATCCTTGATTTTATTTTTCATCTTATCGATAGACTGCAAATTGGTAATCTGTACGAGTATCTTGGTCGCGTTTTTCAGATTTTTACGATTCATAAGATCGTCCTGAACATCGACACCAATAATAATATCAGCACCCAGATTACGAACTTCTTTTATGGGATAGTTGTTGACTACGCCTCCATCTACTAATAAATTTCCATCAATTTCGACAGGGGTGAACAGGGAAGGGAATGCTGAACTCGCCATCATAGCCTGAACGAGATTTCCTTTGTTTAGTAAAACTTCTTCTCCGGTTTCAATATTAGTTCCAATACATAAAAAAGGAGTCGGAAGTTGATTGAAATCACGTACATGACGTACATTTCGGGTAAGGCCGCTTAACAAATTGTAATTGTACATCCCTTTTGAAAGGGCTTCCGGAATCCCGATTCTGAAGTTGCTAAAAGGCAATGCAATGGCATATAACTCGTCATTTTTTTTGCCATAGAAGTTTTTGGACGATCGCGGTATGTAATCGTTGATGAGTTCGTCAAAGTTGGTTTTCTTGAAAATGGAATCAATTTGAGAAGCATTGTAACCGGAAGCATAAAGTCCGCCGATTATAGATCCCATACTGGTACCACCAATATAGTCGATTTTAATTCCGGCTTCTTCCAGAACTTTTAAAACACCAATATGTGCAAATCCTTTGGCTCCTCCACCGCTTAAAACCAATCCTATTTTTGGTCTTTTTAGGCTATCCTTTTTTTGTTCTTGCGAAAATGTTTTTTGTGGATTTAGAAGTAATACTGCAAAAATTAAGACTGTTGCACTACATACAGAAAAAGAAAACTGCAGAATACGAAGAGTTTTTCCTTTCTGAAAGAAAAGAGCAACTTTGGAAAGCTCGTTCTCCAGTGAAGAAAAAAAACTTTTCGATATGGTATTTTCGTGGGGCAGTTGATCTATACGCATGAAGATAACTAGTTGGTTTTGTAAAAGTCGACAATTTTTTTGGCTTTTGATACTCCTACAACGTCAGATATTTCTTTTTCTGTCGCGAGTTTTAATCTTTTAACACTTTTGAAATGTTGTATTAACGTGAGCATCGTTTTTTCGCCAATGCCGGGTATGCTTTCTACGGAGGAATTAAGTGCTGCTTTGCTTCGTTTGTCTCTGTGAAAGGTAATTCCAAATCGATGTGCTTCGTTTCGCAATTGCTGAATCACTTTTAAGGTTTCTGATTTTTTATCCAGATATAACGGAATAGAATCTCCTGGGTAAAACAATTCCTCAAGACGTTTCGCAATTCCAATGATAGCAATCTTGCCACGAAGTTCTAAGGCGTCGATACTTTTTAATGCCGCAGATAGTTGTCCTTTTCCACCATCAATAATAATTAATTGTGGTAAAGGCTCATTTTCGTCTAATAATCTTTTGTAACGACGGTATACGATTTCGGTCATCGAAGCAAAATCGTCAGGACCTTCAACGGTTTTAACGTTAAAATGGCGGTAGTCTTTTTTGCTGGGTTTCCCGTCTTTAAAAACAACACAGGCTGCTACCGGATTTGTTCCCTGAATGTTCGAGTTGTCAAAACATTCGATATGACGTGGTTCGACTGGTAATCGCAGGTCTTTTTGCATTTGTGCCATGATTCGGTTAGCATGTCGGTCGGGATCTACAATTTGTAACTGTTTGAGTTGTTCAATTCGATAAAACTTTGCATTTCGAATAGACAGTTCCAGTATTTGTTTTTTGTCTCCCAGTTGCGGAACGGTGGTTTTAATGTTCTCGCCCAGATCCATTTCAAACGGAACAATAATTTCTTTAGAAAGTAATTGAAAACGTTCGCGAAGTTCTATAATTGCCAGTTCTAATAATTCTTCATCTGTTTCATCCAGTTTTTTCTTGATTTCTAAAGTATGCGAACGTATAATCGATCCGTGTGAAATCTGAAGAAAGTTAACATAAGCTGCACTTTCATCTGAAACAATCGAGAAAACATCAATATTGGTAATCTTCGGATTTACAATGGTCGATCGTGACTGGTAATTTTCGAGGACGTCAATTTTTTCTTTTATTTTTTGCGCTTCTTCAAAACGTAAATCCTTTGCGTATTGTGTCATGAGTCGTTTGAAGTCTTTCATGCTTTCTTTGAAATTTCCTTTTAAGATTTCGCGGATAGCATCCACTTGTCGCTGATAATCTTCCAAAGATTCCAATCCTTCACAAGGGCCTTTGCAATTGCCAATGTGATATTCGAGGCAAACTTTAAATTTTCCTGAATCAATATTTGATTGGCTCAAATCGAAATTACAGGTTCGTAAAGGATATAATTCTTTGATTAAATCCAGAATGGTATGTACTGTTTTGAAACTGGTGTAAGGGCCAAAATACTCAGAGCCGTCTTTGACCATTTTTCGTGTATAGAATATTCTCGAAAAGGGTTCTTTTTTGATGCAGAGCCAAGGGTAACTTTTATCGTCACGAAGCAGGACGTTGTATCGTGGCTGCAGAGTTTTAATCAGGTTGTTTTCCAATAAAAGTGCATCGGTTTCTGTGGGAACTACAATGTGTTTTATGGTGACAATTTTCTTAACCAGAACATTGGTTTTGGCAGTATCGTGTATTTTATTGAAATAAGAGGAAACTCTTTTTTTTAAGTTCTTGGCTTTTCCAACATATAAAATCTTCCCGTCTTTATCATAATACTGATATACACCCGGATTGTCAGGCAAGGTTAGAATTTGAAGATCTAGGGATGGTTTTTGCATTCTGTTTTGTTTCTGAAGATAGATGTTATACTTTTAAAAACATTTTGAGGTTTAAAAAGCTTAACATTGATTTAGTTTCAAATTTACGAAATCAAAAGAATAATTTCTATATTTAGATTTTATAATTCTACATGAAAAATAGTAAACCCCTGATAATTTTTGGCGAAGCAATTTTGCCGGGCGAGAGTAAAACTATAAACGTTGAAATTGCACGTCTGCATACCACTACAAAACTTAATATTCCGGTTATTGTACGCCGTTCAAAAATAGAAGGTCCTGTTGTTTTATTTTCGGCCGGAATTCATGGTGACGAGATCAATGGTGTTGAAGTTGTCAGACAGATTATCAGCAAAAAAATCAATCGCCCTTCAAGAGGAACCATTATCTGTATTCCCATTATCAATATGTATGGTTTTGTAAATAAGTCGAGAGAGTTTCCTGATGGACGTGACTTAAACAGGGTGTTTCCGGGAAGTAAAAAAGGTTCTTTAGCAAGTCGCTTTGCTTATCATATTGTGGCAGAAATTTTACCGATTATCGATTACGCTGTTGATTTTCATGCCGGAGGAGCAAGTCGTTTTAATGCTCCGCAAATTCGGATCACAGAGAACAATCCCGAATTGAAAATACTTGCCGATGTGTTTAACGCGCCTTTTACTTTATACTCTAAAAATATCAACGGTTCTTTCCGAAATACTTGCGAAAAAGCTAATGTAAAAATGCTGCTTTTTGAAGGAGGAAAATCGCTGGATATTAATGATTTTGTTGCAAATGAAGGGGTAAAAGGAGCAAAGCGTTTGTTGAATTATTTAAAGATGCTGGATTCCAAACAGCTAGTCGAAACAGAGGATGAACCTTCTATTTATATTAAAAATTCGGTTTGGCTGCGTGCCAAATGCTCAGGCCTGCTGCACGATTATAACAGAATTGGACGTTTTGTAACCAAAGGAACTATCCTGGCCATTATTACAGATCCGTTTGGTAAATTTGAACAAAAAGTAAAAGCACCTCATGATGGATTTGTGATTAACGCCAATCACTCGCCAATCGTGTACGAAGGGGACGCCATTTACCATATGTCTAAAAACAGTGATGAACATGCCGACGAATAAAAAAGAGTTACGATTACACTATAAGAGTCTTCGAAAAGAACTTTCGGAAAATGATATCGAAGAAAAAAGTCTGGCTATTGCCAATACTTTAATCCAATTGCCTATCTGGGATAAAACCTATTACCATGTTTTTCTTCCTATTGAAGAACAGCGGGAAGTCAATACAGAATATGTTCTGCATTTGCTTTCCGGAAAAGACAAGGAAATAGTAGTTTCAAAAAGTGATTTTGAAACTCGGGGGATGACACATTTTTTGTTGACGGATAATACCAGAATTAAAAAAAACGAATATAATATTCCGGAACCTGTAAATGGTTTGCCGGTTCCATCCGAAACGATTGAGGTGGTTTTTGTGCCGCTTTTAGTTTTTGATGTTTCTGGAAATCGGGTAGGTTACGGAAAGGGTTTTTACGATAAGTTTCTCGCTGAATGCAAACCTGACACAATCAAAATTGGGCTTTCCTTTTTTGAAGCGGAGAATCAGATTACAGATGTCTTTGAATCAGATGTGAAGCTGGATTACTGTGTAACGCCTTTAAAAATCTATACTTTTTGATTGTAAATCATAGAAGTGATATAAGTAGGTTTATTGTTTGAACAATCTGAAGGCTAATTTTTCTTATATCATTTGTGTGATTTATAAGTAACTAGGTCATGTAATGAAAAATCCCAAACACCATTTTAAGATCGGTATTTGGGATTTTTTATTTGAGTGTTTGAGAAATTTATTTTACTTCTTTGATCGTTGAAGCATCAATCCAACCTTCCGTTCCGTCGGTTAGTTCGACTTTTTTCCAACTTCCAACAGTTTCGATTACATAAACTTTTGCTCCTTCGTGTAGTAAGAGAATGGCAGAACCTGCTTTTTGCGGTTCGCTTCGAACCTCACTCAATTCGGAAAAAACAATTGCAGGGCGATCGTTGTCAAAATGGTTTTTTTCAGACATTCCCGCCGAAACACTTAAAAGTAAAGCAACCAAAAGCACAAACATTCCAATGAAATAAATTCTTTTCGAAAGGGTAAGCTGAGAAAAGTAATAACCAATAAAAGTCAATAAGAAGGCAAAGGCAATTACGATGGAAATGATTGCCCAGGTATTGTAATTAAAAATACCGGTAAAGTTCTGAATCAGTTTTGCGAAACCTACTTTTGGAACCTCTTTGATTTCATCAATGGTTAGTTTCTTGGCAAATTTTAAGTTGTTTAAGGTCTCCGGATCATGTGGCTTTAATACAAGTGCTTTTTCGTAGTTATAGATCGAAGGAGCGACTTTGTTTAATTTATAATAACTGTTTGCCAGATTAAAATACAATTCTGCCGATTGTTGTTTGTCTTCTTTGATAATGCTTTCATAAACATCAACGGCTTGTTGATATTGTCCTTTTTGATACAACGCATTTCCCTTTTCGAAGCTGCTCTGAGCAAAGAAAACCTGGGTAATTAATAAAAAAAGGTACACTACTATGTTTTTCATTTTATTTCTTTTAAATCTAACAGCTTTTTAAAACGTGTCGGATTTGAGTTTATTTAAGTTTAAACAATTTGTTTTTCTAACTCCGAAATGATCAAAACAGCTTTGTCAAAATCCTGCTGGATTGATGCGCTCGACGCCGGAGCATATCTTGCAAATTCACAGTTTTCAGTCAAATCAATAAAACTTTGAACGGATTCCGGGTTGGCACTTCTGGACAGTAACAATTCGCGAATATTATCCTTACTCATCTCTGAGGTTTCAATATGCAGTTTCGCTTTCAGGAAATTGTGCATTGCTTTTTCCAGGGCAATATAAAATGGTTCTTTGTTGTTAAGCTGTTTTTTGGCTTCAGATAAATATTTCTTCGCCAGCTTATTGTTCATTTTAATTCGGTTTCCGGTAATATCACCATCAATTGCTTCTTTTCTTTTCTTAACCAGAATGATAATTGGCAGAATAACGAAAGGCAAGAACAATAGAGTGTAATATAGATTAGAGCCGTAAAAATCTTCCTTAGCTATAGAAACTAAAGTTGTTTTTGGCTTGATATATTTAAATTGTTCTGTTTTGGCAATCGCATTTGTAGCCGCATGTGCAGGGGCATTTGCTGCCGATGGCATTGGACCATCTAAAACATCAATCATGATCTCCTGGGACGTGATTGTTTTGTATGAACCGGTACTCAAATCAAAATAAGAAAATTGCATTGGCTTTATCGCATATTTTCCTTTGTATTGCGGAATAATGGTATACTTGTCGCTTATTTTTCCGGACATTCCCGAAAGCGATGTGGTCACCTTTTCGTCGTGAACCGGATCGTACATCTCTAAGGCATTAGGAACAACAGGTTTTGGTAAAGTAAATAATTTCATGTTTCCATTTCCGGTTGCACTCACAAACAAGTCAAGACTTTCTCCGCTCTTCAAGGTCGTTTTAGAAGGGGTAACCGTAAAATTAAATTTACCCACAGCACCACCAAAACCTTCAGGTTTGGTAGCCTCCGGAAGAGGACGCACGTTAATTGTTTTAGCCCCGGCAGAAACCACTTTGTTGTCGTCGCTTACAATCATCTGACCAAACATGTCACGACGGTTAGTTGGCAGTTGTACACCTATGTCCAGTGAAAGCGGTTCGATAGTAAGTCTTCCTGATTTTTGAGGATATAAGATGGTCTTTTTTAAGACGACATAATAACATCTTTGTCCCTGATAACTTCCCTGCTCAACAGCCAGTTGTTTGATGTCGATATTCTGATTCCAGAAGTCGTTGTATTTAGGTTTTGCAAGTTCTTTAAATCCTGTTACGTTGATATAATTGAAATACAATTTGTACACAACTGTAATAGGTTCATTGAGATATGGGTTGGTTTTTGAAATTTCGGCTACAAGATTTAGCATTTCATCGCCAGAACTGGATCCCTGCGGTCTGTCATTTGGATCTCTTTCCTGTGCAACAGCATTGGTTACAACAATCTTTAAAGGTGCTGTTTTGTAAATTTGACCATTATATTCGATAGCGGCCTGTTTGATCGTTACAGTTCCTTTTTGGTTGGGCTGTAAAATATATGAGTAGATTTTCTGAAAAGAGCTTCTTCCATTAATCCAGGACTGACTTATTTGCTGGCTGGGTCCGGCTACAATTTTAAAACCATCAAATGTGGGCTGGTCAAAGTTGTCTCCATCAACATTCATGATGAAGTCAATACGGAGTCTTTCATTTACTCCAAGCGTATTCTTGCTTACTTTGGCTTCAAATTGAACTTGAGCCATAAGCCCCTGAAAAGTGAATAGTAATAGAATTAAATATCTTTTCATTACTTGTTTAATCTTTTTTTATGTTTAATCGTTTATGGGTAATTTGTTTAATCGTTTTTGTACAGTTTTGCTGTTTGCCCGAATTAACAGTTAAACGAATAAACGGTTAACCTCAAAATCCTACCAGTCTTTTTCTGTTTTTTTAGGGTTACCTTTTACCTTTTGGGCGTTAACTTTGTCCTGAATTTTCTTCTCTTCGTTGTTTACTGCATCCAGTAAATTCTGAACTCTTTCTTTGGATATACCTCCCGGCATTGGTTTTGGCTCCCCTTTGTTGTCGGATTTGTCATCTTTCTTTGGGTCATTTTTGCCGTCTTTTTTATCCTTGTCTTTGTCGCCTTTATCGTCCTTCTTCTGATCGTCTTTTCCGTCCTTTTTGTCTTTATTGTCGCCGTCTTTTTTCTGATCGTCTTTTTTGTCGTTCTTTTTATCCTTGTCCTTATTCTTATCTTTGTTTTTGTCGTTTTTCGGAGGATTTTCTTTTAGTTTTTGTTTTGCCAAAGCATAGTTGTAACGCGTCTCTTCATCAGTTGGATCGTTACGCAAAGCTTCTTTGTATGCTTCGACAGCCTGAGTGTAATTTTTCTCTTTCATTAAAACATTTCCTAAATTGTGAAATGCTTTATGTTTTTCAGGTCTTGTTTTGGAATTTTTTATGGCTTTCGCGTAAGCAAACTTAGCTTCAGAAGCCTGATTTTGTCTGTAAATGGTATTTCCCAGATTATAAGGAGCGGTAGCACGTTTTGGAAATTTTGACTCTGAAATTCTGTAGTTGGCTTCTGCATCAGTAAATTTATTCTGCTTATATTCCTCATTGGCGTCAGGCAATGTTTTGTCTTTCTCCTGAGCAGAAACTGCCAAAGAAAATGTTAGTAAAATATAAAGAAGTAAATTTTTCATTCTAATTTTTTATGTTTTTAGTTGGCCACGAATTGTACCAATTATCACTAATCTAATTGTTTTTTATTTTTAAATCTCACAAAAGCTTTTTTCTTTCGTGTAATTAGTGGCTGACTTTAATTATTTCTTTTCGTTAAATAAATTCAACTCTTTTATCCAGTTTGTTTTTCTTTCTAAGAGGAAAATGTCTAAAAATAATAACAGAAAAGCGAATCCAATAAACCATTGGAATTGCGATTGAAAGTCAGCCATTTGAGTAGCTTCAAATTCTGTTTTCTGAATATTGTTTAGGGCGTTTTTAATGTATTCCAGCACTTCTTTTGTATTCCCGCCGTAAACATAGCCACCTTTAGTCGCTTTTGCAATAGTTTTTAAACCTTCCTGATTTAATTTGGTAATAACAGTTTGTCCGTTTTGATCTTTTTGATAGCTTCTGACTACTCCGTTTTCTTTTAACGGTATTGTACTTCCTTTTTCAGTTCCAACACCAACAGTAATGATTTTCATTCCCATTTTGTTGGCTTCTTCCGCAGCTGCTGAGGCACCTTCAGAGTGATCTTCTCCGTCTGAAATCAAAATTAGTAGTTTGCTGGTTTTGCTTTTTTCGTCAAAATAAGTTGAAGACAATCGAATGGCTTCATCCAGCGAAGTTCCCTGTGAGGAAACCATATCAGGAGTCATGCTTTGCAGAAACATTTTGGCCACACTATAATCCGAAGTAATAGGTAGAACCGGGAAAGCACTTCCGGCATAGGCTACAATTCCAATTCTGTCACTTCCTAAATTGTTGATGATTTGAGAAACCAATTGTTTGCTTTTCTCTAAACGACTTGGTGCGACATCTTCGGCAAGCATACTTTTTGAAACGTCAACGGCAAAAACAATATCGATTCCTTCCCGTTTTACGGTTTCCATTTTGGTTCCGATCTTCGGATTTACTAATCCAATAATCAAACAGGCAAGTGCCAAAAGCAATACCGATAATTTTAATACAGGCTTAAAAACAGAGCGCTCAGGGCTCAGTCTTTTTACCATTTCAAGATCACCAAATTCGCGTTGCTTTTTTTTCTTCCAATACATATTGAAAAGAAAAATGCACGCCACAATTGGGAGTAAGAATAAAAGATATAAATATTTTTTTTCGTCTAATTCCATTTTTTAATTCTAGTTCTCAGTCTCAGTCACATTTTTCAGCTGTAAACTGAAAACTGTGACTGAAACTAAAATATTATATAAAGCTTCTATAAACAGTATTTCTTAAACCTACTTCCAATAATAGTAAAAAGGCTGCTAATAAAACAAATGTTCTGTACTTTTCATCGTAATCATAGAATTTTAATTCTTGTATTTCAGTAGTTTCTAATTTATTGATGGCACTGTATATTTCGGCTAATCGATCGTTACTTGTGGCTCTAAAATAAGTTCCATCCGTTTTACGAGCTATGCTTTTCATTAGTTGTTCGTCGATTTCTACTTTTTGCATTTTAAAAAGGAAACCTCCGTTTGGTGCGTATGCATATGGAGAAGGAGCCATTCCATTAGTTCCAATTCCAATCGTGTATACTTTTATTCCGTATTGTTTTGCAATGTCTGAAGCTGTTTCAGGCTCAATAAAACCAGCGTTGTTTACACCATCGGTCATTAAGATAATTACACGGCTTTTTGCTTTACTGTCTTTTAGACGGTTTACGGCAGTTGCCAATCCCATTCCAATTCCTGTTCCGTCTTGCAGAACCGTGTCGTATTTGATTCCTTTGATCGCTTCTAAGATTATGGCTTTATCACTTGTAACGGGAGTTTTAGTGTATGCTTCTGAGGCATATAAAACCAATCCGATTCTGTCATTAGGTCTTTCTTCAACAAAATCTGCCGCCACTCTTTTTAAAGCTTCCATACGATTTGGCTTTAGATCTTTGGCAAGCATACTTCCCGAAACGTCAATTGCCATTACGATATCAATCCCTTTCGTGGTCTTGGTCTGATTGCTGATGTCTACTGTTCTTGGTCTCGCTAAGGCAATAATTAAAGAGCTTAAAGCTATAATCCTGAAAACATATAAACAAGGTTTTAATTTGGTCAATAGCGATTCGCTGTTTTTGAAGCCCTGAGTTGAACTCATTTTTAAAGTCGCCGATTGCTGGTTGCGTTTCCAGAAAAACCAAGCGATCGCAATGGGGATTAACAGAAACAACCAAAAAAATTCCGGATTTAAAAAAGTTATCTTATCCATTAGTTACTCGCTTTTCTAAGTTCTACAGAATTTAATATTCTGGTTGTAATATCATTGGCATAGGTGTCTCCTTCTTCGTGTAAAATCAAGATCTGTTGTAATCCCTGATCTTGTTTAAAAAGTAAAAGTTCATAATATGCTTTTGTACTTGTTTTGTCAATAGGATTGAAAACGGTCATGGTTCCGTATCCTTTTAGTCCCTGAACGCCTTCATTGGTTTGAAAATCTTCTTGTTTTACAATGATATTTTGTCCGCCTTGCGCTTCGATAACTTTTAAGGAACCTTCCAATGCTTTGGCCAGATCAAGTTCTACCGGATTTTTAAATTTGCTTGTTGAAACGGTTACATAGAAATTTCCAACCATGCTTCCATAAGCGAAAAGCTGCATTTCTTTGATTAGGGCCATGGTTTCTTTCGGAAGGACTTTTTGAGTATCCATACGTTTTAAAACCTTTGGGGTTTCAATCAGGATGCCCGGATTTCCGTACTCACTTTTTACCCATTCACCTTCTAATAATTCTTTTGAAGGATGTCCGATGACATTATCTTTTACATAGTTAAAACCTTTTGTAATGATAAAGAAGGCGGTAGTAGCAATCAGTAAAAATAAAACAGATCCTACTGAGATCGCAATACGTTTGTTGCGTTTCTTTAACAACTGAAGTTTTATCTGTTTTTGTTTTTGTGCTTCGTTCAACAATTGATCTTCTTCTTCTGCCGGTACTTCGGTTGGAATAGCATTATCAAGCGTTAGGATTACTTTCTGAATTTTATTTCGGTCTTCTGTGATTTCAAATTCTAAGGGTTTAGATTTTGCAAATTTCACTAAATCCGCCTGGCGTAAAACACGTTCTAAGTTTTCAACGGTTTCCGGTGTTAAAGTCATCTTCTTTTTGGTAGAAGCAGTTCTGATGGCTTGAATCAATTCAGAAGTGGTGCTTTCCATTGCCGGAATATGAATTGCCTCCTCGATGTAGTTTCGGGCAATATCTGTCAATTCACTATAGTATTCTTTAATTTCTCCTTTTTGTACCAGTTCTTTCTGCTCCAGATTGTTCAACAAACTTGTCGCTTTTTCGATAGGAGTTTTGTAGACTTCCTCTTCTATCTTTTTCTTTTGATGTTTTTTAACATACCAATAAACAAAAGCTCCGATGGCAAGAATTACAATCAGAATCAAAACGTAAATCCACCAGTCGCCAATCGAATTGTCTGCAGCGGTAATGTCTTTGATGTCGTACATTTTTTGCTGTAACGTATCGACTTTTACATTGGCTACTTCAACGCGAATAGAATCTGTTGCGTATGGTTTCTTGTCAATTAAAATTTTAATAGACGGAATGGTATATTTTCCGGAATCAAATTGGGTTAATCCGTATTTTTTAATCAGTTCGTAAGTGTCATTTTTCTTGACAGTGTCGATAGGATAGGATTGAATAACCTCTAAAGGACCAATGTTTTTTAGTTTGGGAAAAACAACCTTAGATTTTGAACTTACAACTGTTTTAAGAGTTAATTTAAATTCGGCACCAATTTTATTTTTTGTAGTATCAATGCTTGTCTCAACTTGTTTTTGTTGCGCAAAAACAGCTGAGGAAAGTAAAAATAAAAATATGTAAAATTTTAATTTCATTTGGTTTTTGATTTCAGATTTTGGTCTAAAATGAATGCTTAAAAATGGAACACGGATGACACAGATTTAAACGGATTTTTTTATCTAAAGACTTTATAATTCGTGTAATCTAACAGTCTAACAATCTAAATTATCTTGATTTGAAATAACCTAATAATTTGGTCACGTAATTTTCATCGACTCTTGTATTTACAACACCAGCTCCGGATTTACTAAAAATATCCTTGAAATAATTCACTCTATCCTGATAGTGTTTTTCGTAATTCAGTCGTACTGTTTTTGAACCGGTATTGACCAATTGAATTTTCCCTGTTTCAGCATCAAGCATACTCACCATTCCTAAATTTGGAATTTTTTCCTCACGGATATCGTAAACACGAACGCCGGTTATGTCGTGTTTTTTAGATGCGATTTTTAAAGTCTGCTCGTAATTTTCAGACATAAAATCGGAAATCATAAAAACGATAGCTTTCTTTTTTTGCGTTCCGGATAGGAACTTCAAAGCTTGCGAAATATCGGTTTTATGACTCTTCGGTTCAAATTCAATTAACTCACGAATGATTCGCAGTACGTGAGAGCGTCCTTTTTTTGGGGGAATATACAACTCTACATTGTCAGAGAATAATATTAAACCAATTTTATCATTATTTTGTGTAGCCGAAAAAGCCATCGTTGCCGCAATTTCGGTGACGATGTCTTTTTTAAACTGACTTTTTGAACCAAAACTTTCAGATCCCGAAATATCCACCATTAAAACCATGGTTAGTTCGCGTTCTTCTTCAAAAACTTTTACGTGGGCTTCATTGTAGCGCGCCGTTACATTCCAATCGATGTTACGAATGTCATCGCCATATTGGTATTGACGTACTTCACTAAAAGTCATCCCTCGTCCCTTAAAGGAAGAGTGGTATTCTCCCGAAAAGATATGATTGCTCAGTCTTTTGGTTTTGATTTCTATTTTCCGTACTTTTTTTAAAAGCTCTTTTGTATCCATTTCTTTAGTTTTCAGTCGCAGTTTTCAGTCGCAGTTTACTTAATAAGGTGTTCACTGTGACTGAAAACTGAAAACTATTTTTAAGGTACCTCAATCTCGTTTACGATTTTGTTGATAATGTCTACAGAAGTAATGTTTTCGGCTTCAGCCTCATAAGTAATACCAACTCTGTGACGTAGAACATCATGTACAACTGCACGAACATCTTCTGGAATTACATATCCACGACGTTTGATGAAAGCGTAACATTTTGCTGCATTAGCTAAATTGATACTTCCACGTGGTGATGCTCCAAAACTGATAAGAGGTTTTAAGTCGGCAAGTTTGTACTTCTCCGGATAACGGGTAGCAAAGATGATATCTAAGATATATTTTTCTATTTTTTCGTCCATGTAAACTTCACGTACAGCTTCCTGCGCACGCAGGATTTGCTCTACAGAAACCACAGGATTTACTTTTTCGTAAGATCCTTTTAAGTTTTGACGAATTACAAAACGTTCTTCGTCGATTTTTGGATAGTCAATTACAGTTTTAAGCATAAAACGATCGACTTGGGCTTCCGGAAGTTGGTAAGTTCCTTCCTGCTCCACCGGATTTTGCGTTGCAAGAACTAAGAACGGACGGTCTAGTTTGAAAGTAGTATCACCAATGGTAACTTGTTTTTCCTGCATCGCCTCCAAAAGTGCTGACTGTACTTTTGCCGGAGCACGGTTAATCTCATCGGCAAGGACGAAATTAGCGAAGATTGGTCCTTTTTTAATTGAAAATTCGTTGGCTTTGATATTGTAGATCATCGTTCCAACGACATCGGCAGGCAATAAGTCCGGAGTAAACTGAATACGGCTAAACGAACCCTGAACCGCTTGCGACAAAGTATTTATCGCTAAAGTTTTGGCCAATCCCGGAACACCTTCAAGCAAAATGTGCCCTTGTCCTAAAAGTCCGATTAGTAAACGCTCGACCATATGTTTTTGGCCCACAATGACTTTGTTCATTTCCATTGTAAGAAGGTCTATAAAAGCACTTTCTCTTTCAATTTTCTCATTTATCGCTCTAATGTCTAAAGTCGTTGTATTTTCTTCCATATAAATATTTTTAAAACCTTTTTAAAACCTTGATTTTTATGCCTAACTTTTGAGAGTGCAAATTGAATATTTTTTGAGAAGTAAGATGTTAAAAAATGGTTAAAACTTCGACCAAAGACCTAATTTTAAGGACGAATTGGGAATCTATTTTTATATTTTTAAGAACTTTGGTGATTATGCTTCAGAAAAGCATATTTATTACCAAAAATAACGCAATAAAACCATGAGTAAAACAGCATTATCGCCTATTATTTCGGGCACTATGAATTGGGGTGTATGGGATAAAAACCTAACGCTTAAAGAAATGGAAAACATGATACAGATTTGTATCGAAAACAAAATTACTACTTTTGATCACGCAGATATTTACGGCGCTTATACTACTGAAGCCGATTTTGGAAAAGCATTTCAAACCAGCAAAATTTCGCGTGAAAAATTACAATTAATCACCAAATGCGGTATTCAGATGATTGCTGAAAGTCGTAAAAATACAATCAAACATTACGATTACTCTAAAGAATATATAGTGTGGTCTGTTGAAGAATCATTGAAGAAACTGAAAACAGACTATGTTGACGTTTTTTTGCTGCACAGACCGAGTCCGCTTATGCAGGCCGATGAAATTGCAGAAGCTGTTGAAAAGTTAAAATCGGAAGGTAAAATTATTGATTTCGGACTTTCGAATTTTACAAGTTCACAAACCGAGCTGATTCGTCAGAAAACAGAAGTGAGTTACAATCAGGTGCAATTTTCAGCAACGAATTTTGAGCCTATGGTTGACGGAAGTTTTGATTATATGCAAACACACGGAATCCGTCCGTTGTCATGGAATCCGCTTGGAACGGTTTTTAGAGAAGACACTAAAAAAACACGTCGATTGAAAAAACTGCTGTCAGATTTAGTTAAAAAATATGGTTTTGGTTCTGATACACTTTTATTGGCATGGATTTTAAAACATCCTGCGAAAGTAATTCCGATTGCAGGAACTGTAAATGTTGCCCGAATTCAATCGTTGATGAAAGCAGTAGAATTGGAAATGGATAAAGAAGACTGGTTCGCTATTTGGACAGAAAGTATGGGGGACGATGTTGCTTAATTTTTAGTGTTTAGTCAGGATGCAAAAAAAATAAACACATAGAAACATAGATGTTCTGCTTACTTAGAAGTAGTATTTTTAAGCATGTCATTTGCACATAGCTTTGTGAACTAATGCAAATGAAATGCCTTTTAAAGCAAAGCAGAACTATGTTTCTATGTGTTAAATAAAATATCTAAAATGAAAAAAACAGTTTTAATTACTGGAGCCACAAGCGGAATTGGAAAAGCAACCGCACAAATACTGGCTAAAAACAACTTTAAAGTGGTGCTTTGTGGAAGACGTATCGATCGCTTAAACGAACTTGAAAACGAACTTTCGGCATTTACAGAAGTACATTCTCTGTCATTTGATGTTCGGGATAAAAAGGAGGTTCTTGAAAAAATTGAGGCACTTCCTGCGTCCTTTTCGGATATTGATGTTTTGATCAATAATGCCGGGAATGCACACGGTTTAGACCCGATTCAAACAGGAGATTTAGACGATTGGGACGCTATGATCGATATTAATGTAAAAGGACTTTTGTATGTTTCGAAAGCGGTTATTCCGAAAATGACAGCCAAAAAATCAGGGCACATTATAAACATTGGCTCAACAGCTGCAAAAGAAGTTTATCCTAACGGAAATGTATACTGCGGAAGTAAACATGCCGTTGATGCCATCACTGCAGGAATGCGAATTGACTTAAATCCTTTTGGAATCAGAGTTGGAGGGATTCATCCTGGTATGGTAGCAACCGAATTTAGTGAAGTGCGTTTTAAGGGAGATGTCGAAAGAGCTTCGAATGTGTACAAAGGTTTTGATCCGCTTCAGGCAGAAGATATCGCCGATATTATTCACTTTGTAATTTCAAGACCTTACCATGTTAATATTGCCGATTTAGTGGTCATGAGTACAGCGCAGGCGTCATCGACCATTGTTAAAAAAGATTTATAGACTTTCCTTAGACTGGCTTAGACTTCTTAGAATTTTAGACTAACTTAGACTTGCTTAGATTTTTTTAAGTTCTAAGTGGGTAATCTTAAAATTGGGTTGACGGACTTCTTGAATTTTTAGATTAATTTAGGTGTCTGAGAAGTTTGGCAATTTGTTTCCCAGCTCAATAATCTAACATTCTAAGAATGTCTAAAAATTTAAGCTAGTCTAAGAAGTCTAAGTCAGTCTAACAATCTAAAAAAAATGATCAATAAACGCCTTTTAATAAAAAACCTGCTCGCTCATAACGACGAGAGCAGTTTTTATGATAAAAAAAGGCAATTGAACCTGCATTCCCGTGAAGGAAAAGGGAAGTTCCTGAAACACATTTGTGCTTTGTCGAATTCAAATCCTACGAATAATTCTTATATCGTGGTGGGAGTAGAGGATCACGACAACGAAATTGTAGGTGATGATTTCTTTGATGACAGCCGAATCCAGAATCTTGTTAATGCCTTTTTAGAAAACCCACCTAAAATTCAATACGAAAATGTGCCTTTTCCGAATCTTCCAAAAGATAAAGTAATCGGATTGGTGACTATTAAACCAAAAAGTAAAATCTCCTATTTCAAAAAAGGAATTCATACGATCGTTGCTAATAGTGTTTTTGTGCGTCGGGGGAGTAATTCGGTTCCCGTTGAGGGCGAAATCGAAAAAAACTACCAGAACACAGAAACCGTCATCGGGATCGAAAACAGTTCGAGAAACAGCATTCAGTACACGCTTGACGGTGTAATTGATTTTATGAATTTCAGACATAAAGACATGTCGCCCAAATATCATGTTTTTAAAGAGCTGTTTGTAATTTGCTGGGCTGGGGTTCCAAAAAAATCCAGAGATAAAACCTTCTTATCCCGTGTTGATATTGAGCTGATCAATGAACAGATTAAACTTTTTTATTCTGCTCAGGATGTGGTTACAATTGTTTATGATGAAGATAGTTTTACCATAACGGAGTATGTTCCTTTGGGTTTAAACGACAAGACCAGCTACTATCCGTTAGAAAAGCAAACCATTCATTTTTTTGACAACGGCTATTATAAAATTGATAGCGAAATGCTTTTTCAGCCTCCTGAGTTCAACCGTAAAATGCTGTATCATATTTACAATGCGAATATGGCTTTACTTCAAAAACTTCAACGGGGAATGGTTTTGTCAGAGCGGGAATTGAAAGATCTGGAAAATCTGCCTTCCACTTTCATGATCTGTTATTTGAATGGCTTTGACGATGCCAAACAAAAACTAATTGATGCCAAACTACTTTTAAAACCTTTTGGAAATATTTATCTGTCCTTTAAAGAAGCACTTCGAATCTTGCGTAAGATGAAATACGATTTTCAGGAAGGGGCTAAATAGAGGTTCTAAGTTGCTAAGGTTCTAAGTGAAGTTGCAAAGGTTCAGAGCGACAAAGGCTTTTTTGGCACGTGCAGCTTTGGTTTAAAGCTATAGGTATTTTAAATATTTACTGATTTCATCATAAGGAAACAATAGTTCTTTTGGGCCATCGGCATAAGAAGCGGCTTCATACGAGTTGTAATACAAAAGCAATCCTTCTTTGGTATAAAAAATGTTTTGTGGCAGGTGGAATTTGTCATTTTCAAACATCAGGCCTGTTGCGTTAATATTTGATTTTTCCGGGATTTTATATTTCTTGCGGAATTCTTTTTCGGCGTAAGCCAAAAATTCTTTTTCGTTTTTAAAGATCTGATCGGTAAAAATCGTTTTTCCGGTTTTAGAATGAAATAGTAAGGATCGATACCCTTGATAACCGTGCGCTCCTCCGGTAAAAGTATAGTGGTCAATTTTCAGGTTGATAATCTGATCGGATTCAAATTCAACATTTCCTTTGATTTTTGCTTCCCAACCAAAAGTTTCACCAGGGAATTTTTTATGCATTTCTTCATAAGAGCCGATAAAAGAAGCCGTCAGGGCTTTGTAATCATTGGCTTTTTTCGGATCTTCTTCAAAATAGACGATTTCTTTAATGACCGAAAAAACTTTTTTATTAATACTGTCAGCTACAATAGGGATGTTTTTTGCAATAGGAATATCAATGGTTATTTTTGGGCAGTCTTTTTCGCAAGGCAATGTAGATTCTTTTTCAAATGTCTCATTTTCAAACGAAAGTTCTTTGCTGCAGCTTATAAGCGTCAAAAGCAAAAAGATTAAAAAAGTATATTGTTTCATGTCAAAAAATGTTAATTATATACAAAGGTAAGAAGTTGTGTCAGGATTAAAATAAATTAAACGGTAAATTTGTACCACAATTATGCATTTTAAATATATAACTATATGAAATTCAATACTAAAGTAATACATGGTGGTCAGCATCATGATCCAGCTACAGGGGCTGTTATGCCTCCCGTGTATCAAACTTCAACTTTTATACAAACCAGTCCGGGAAAACCTTTGGCGGACTATGAGTATAGCAGAGCATCAAATCCAACGCGTTCGGCTTTAGAAAATGCTTTGGCAAGTATTGAGAATGGTACTCGTGGATTGGCTTTTTCATCAGGTTTGGCGGCTACTGATTGTGTTTTAAGATCGTTTAAAGCTGGCGATGAGATTATCGCAATGGATGATTTGTACGGAGGAACCTATAGAATGTTCTCTCGAATCTATAAAGATTCAGGGATTAAGTTTCATTTTGTTGATATGACAGATCTCGAAAAACTGAAATCGTTAATCAATGAAAATACGAAACTGATCTGGGTTGAAACGCCAACTAACCCGTTGATGAAACTAGCAGATATCGAAGAAGTAGCAAAAATTACCAAAGCGAATAATATTCTATTTGCTGTCGATAATACTTTTGCGACACCTTATTTGCAAAAACCACTTGATTTGGGAGCTGATATTGTAATGCACTCTGCAACAAAATACCTGGGAGGACATTCAGATGTCATTGCCGGAGCTTTAATTGTGAAAGATGAGGCTTTAGGTGATCAGTTGCATTTTCAGCAATTTGCTACCGGAGCAACATTAGGACCAATGGATAGTTTTCTGGTTTTAAGAGGGATCAAGACACTTTCGTTGAGAGTACAGAGACATTGTGAAAATGGGGAAAAAGTAGTAGAATATCTGAGTAATCATCCTAAGATTGATACCGTTTATTATCCGGGTTTAAAGAGTCATCCATTTCATGAAATTGCTAAAAAACAAATGAAAGCTTTTGGCGGAATGGTGTCTTTTACATTTAAGTCAGGGAAAAAAGAAGATTCGATTACTTTTTTAGAAAAGCTGAAAGTTTTTACTTTGGCTGAGTCTTTAGGTGGAGTGGAATCTTTGGCGAATCATCCGGCTTTGATGACACATGCTTCAATTCCGGCAGACAAAAGAGCAGAAGTTGGTATTACCGACGACTTAGTTCGATTAAGTGTTGGTATTGAAGATGCCGAAGATTTAATTGCTGATCTGGAACAAGCCTTAGCATAAAAAAAGTAAATTCCAAAAAATAAATCCCAAATTCCAATTTTAATATTTTGGAATTTGGGATTTATTTTATGTGGAATTTTAAAGATTATAAGTACTGTATATATCCTACGTTAAACCAAATCTGTGAGTCATTTGATTTGTTTTCTTTGTAAATCTTCTTGTTTGGATTTAAACCGTCAACCCAGTCGGAGTTGAAAACCTGAAAACGGGTTTCAAACATTAAATCATTCATACGGCCTAATTTGTAATGAATACCTAAACCAGCTGTACCTGATAAAACCAAACCACTCTCACTGGAATAGCCAAATTGACGTCCGTCTGAAGGGGTTAGGTATTTTGGAAATGTAGTTTCGGGAGTTCCCAGTTGGCCAAGTTCAGAGCTTACTTCTGTCGTATAGTAACTTACTAAAAAGCCTAAGCTTACATAAGGACTGAAAGTCCCTATAGAAGTTTCGTAGTAATGTATTTTTACTGGAGAAAATTCGAGTTGTGATCCAAAACTAATTACAGTTGATTTTCCGTGCATGGCTTTAAGCTGCTTAACGCCTAATGTTTGAGGTTTTTTCTCAGTCCATTCTCCAAAATGATTCAGTTTTGTATTGTTAAAAGAAAGCTCTGATCTAACTTTAAAATGCTCGGTAAAGAAGCTTTCTCCGTTGCTATTGGATGAGAAATTGATAAAGTGAACCAATCCGACACCAAATCCGGTGTTTCCAAGATTAGTATCCAGGTTATTTCTTTCACCAAAATCAGATTGGAAAGTAACGGGGCCGAATATTATTCCAACTTCGTGTGCCAGTGATTGTGCAGTCGATAATGTTGAGATGCCCAGAAAGGCAAATAACGTGAGTACTATAGGTTTAAGCATGGGGTTTGGGCTTTCAAATCCCGGCAAATATATAAAAACACGAGGAACTAAAAAGGATAAACAGGTGTATTGATGAATATTTATTAAAAATATTAAATTATTAAATATTTCGGTAGTAATTTACTGCAAAACGCAAAACCTAAAATATCTTTTTTCTCTATTAGCTGTATTATAAATAAAAGTTTAAGAGATTCTTAAAAAAATATTCAATAAATACCATTTTCGATTACCTTTGTCTTAAATAACGAAAACGTTTTCTTAAATGTTAATAATCTAATAATCATGTCACAAAGTATTACCGCTTTTATGGATTCGGTTAGTGCAAAAAACCCGAACGAATCAGAGTTTTTACAAGCAGTTTTAGAAGTTGCCGAAACGGTAATTCCTTTTATTGAAGAAAATAAAAAATACCAGAATAAAATGCTTTTAGAGCGTATGGTAGAACCTGAACGTGTTATCTTGTTCAGAGTAAACTGGTTGAACGACAAAGGTGAAATCCAGGTTAATAAAGGATATCGTATCCAGATGAACTCAGCAATCGGACCTTACAAAGGAGGTTTGCGTTTTCATCCTTCTGTTAACTTAAGTATTTTGAAGTTTTTGGCTTTTGAGCAAACTTTTAAAAATAGCTTAACGACATTGCCTATGGGTGGTGGTAAAGGAGGTTCTGATTTTGATCCAAAAGGAAAATCAGATAACGAAATTATGAAATTTTGTCAAAGTTTTATGACGGAACTTTCAAAACATATTGGAGCTGATACAGATGTTCCTGCCGGAGATATCGGAGTAGGAGGTAGAGAAGTAGGATATATGTTTGGTCAGTACAAAAGATTAAGAAATGAGTTTACCGGAGTTTTAACCGGAAAAGGGATTTCTTTTGGAGGATCATTAATTCGTCCTGAAGCTACAGGTTACGGAGCAGTTTACTTTGCTCAAAGTATGTTAGCAACTAAAGGAGATAGCTTTAAAGGAAAAATTGTTGCAGTTTCTGGTTCTGGAAACGTAGCACAATATGCAACTGAAAAAGCAACTCAGTTAGGAGCAAAAGTTGTTACATTATCAGATTCTGCCGGATACATCTATGATGCAGATGGAATCGATGCTGAAAAATTAGCTTTCGTAATGGAGTTGAAAAATGAGCTTAGAGGAAGAATCAGCGAGTACGTGGCAAAATATCCAAATGCGAAATACGTAGAAGGAAAACGTCCATGGGAAGTTAAGTGTGATGTAGCATTGCCATGTGCAACTCAAAACGAATTAAATGGTGATGAGGCTAAAGCTTTAGTGGCTAACGGATGTATTGCCGTTGCAGAAGGAGCAAACATGCCTTCTACTCCAGAAGCTGTTACTGTTTTTCTTGATGCAAAAATTTTATTTGCTCCTGGAAAAGCTTCTAATGCTGGTGGTGTTGCAACTTCAGGTCTTGAAATGTCGCAAAACTCATTGCGTTTAAGCTGGTCTTCTGAAGAAGTTGACGAAAGATTAAAAGGAATCATGTTAGCAATCCATGCTTCATGTGTAAAATACGGTTCGGATAAATCAGGTTATGTTGACTACGTTAAAGGAGCTAACATTGCAGGATTTGTTAAAGTTGCCGATGCTATGCTTGCACAAGGTGTAGTATAATTTTTTAGTTATAGTTTTTTAGTGCCTCCATTTGTCTTTTATAAAGATAAATCGGAGGCATTTTTTTATTTACAGGAGAACAAAAATCAAATACTTTCGTTTGTAGTATATTTGTCTATCTGAATTTATTAAATAATGAAAAGAAGGTTTTTCTACGTTTTGTTTTTGTTGGTGGTGCAATTTTGTTTCTCTCAGAATAAATTGTCCTGGCAGGGTTATTTTTCATTCAATGAAGTAAAAGATATCTCACAATCCTCAACTACCATTTTTACTGCTTCAGAGAATGCCCTTTTTTCTAAAAACACAGCGTTAAATACAATAAAAACTACCACAACTGTCGATGGGCTATCAGGACAGACGATCTCTTCTTTATACCATAGCGAAGGATTTAAGAAAACAGTAATTGGATATGAAAACGGATTAATGATCGTGGTAAATGATACCGATGGCAGTATATTAAAGGTGATCGATATTATTAATAAACAATTGCCGGCCAATTTAAAGAGAATTAACCACCTGATGGAGCACAACGGAATGGTTTATGTTTCCTGCGATTTTGGAGTTGTTCAGTTCAATTTAACCACCCTGCAATTTGGAGATACTTATTTTATCGGAGATAATGGTGCCGAAGTAAAAGTAAGACAAACGGCTTATTTTAATGGATTTTTCTATGCTGCGACTTCAAACGGAATTAAAAAAGCCAGTAGTACTAATGGTAATCTTATCGATTTTAACCAGTGGAGTTTGGTAACCGCGGGTGATTGGACCAGTGTCGAACCATTAGATAGTGAGCTTATTGCTATAAATTCAGGAGGATACATTCATCGGTACAATTCAAATATATTTGTTAGCTTTTTTCAGCTTCCGCGACCTTCAACAGACATGCGCGCTGTAAATCATAATTTAGTAGTTACAACATCTAATACGGTTTATGTTTATACCAATCAAATGGTATTGATGCGCCAAATAGCAAATACGCAGGTTTTGGATAACACCCTGAATTTTACCTGCTCAACCCTTATTGGAGATCAGATTTATATTGGAACAAAAGAAAAAGGTCTATTTTCGTCTACACTTTCAGGAAATTCTGCTTTTCAGGAGAATACACCTTCGGGACCAGTACGAAATAATATTTTTTCTCTGGATGTAAGTCCTAATGTACTTTGGGCTGTGTATGGTGATTATGATATTTATTATAATCCCTATAACTTAGATAGCTACGGTGTGAGTAAATACAATACTTCGAATTGGCTGAATATTCCTTATTCACAGGTTTTAGATGCGAAATCATTGACCCGGGTTATTATAAATCCAACTAATGAAAAACAGGTCTTTGTAAGTTCTTTTTTTTCCGGATTATTGAAAATTGAAAATGATATTCCGGTCTTTTTATATAATGAAAAAAATAGTGGATTAGAGACGATAACCTACGAAGGGCCAAATTATATTGATGTTCGTGTTAACGGAACCGCTTTTGATAAAACAGGTAATTTGTGGGTGACCAACAGTAGAATTAAGAATGGTTTAAAAGTACTGAAAACTGATGGGAAGTGGCAGAGTTATGCTACAACCTCAATTCTTAAAAATGCAGAAGCAACCAGCTATGCTGGTATTGTAATCGATAAAAACAATACAAAGTGGATTGCAACGAACAATGACGGGTTAATTGCTTTTAATGAAAGTAATAATACCTTTAAAAAGATGACTTTTGGAGCTGATTTGGGAAATCTTCCAATTGCTGATGTCAGAGCGGTGGCACTTGATATAAAGAATCAGCTTTGGATTGGTACCACTAAAGGATTAAGAGTTTTATCTAATGTGGGAGGTTTTCAAACAGAAAGTCAGCTAAAGGCAAACCCGATTATAATTATGGAGGATAATTTGGCTCAGGAATTACTTTACGAGCAGTTTATCACATCGATCGCAGTTGACGGTGCTAATAATAAATGGATTGGTACAGTAGATTCCGGAATATTTATGGTGTCACCAAACGGTCAGGAAACGAAGTATCATTTTACAATAAACAATTCACCTTTGCCAAGTAATGTCGTAAACGATGTTAAAATCAACAGTGTAACCGGGGAAGTTTTTATTGCGACTAACAAAGGAATGATATCTTTTAAAGGAATAGCAACGGGAGCAAATGAAGATTTGAGCAATGTATATGTTTATCCAAATCCAGTGCGTCCAACATATGCCGGAACGGTAAAAGTTGCCGGACTTATTGATAAAGCTAATATTAAAATTACAGATATTGAAGGTAATCTGGTTTATGAAGCCACTTCATCAGGCGGAACAATTGAATGGGATACAACCGCTTTTGGAAAATATAAAGTAGCTTCGGGAGTATATATGGTTTTTATTTCGGCTGAGGATGGTAGTGAGACCAAAGTGAAAAAAGTGATGATAATTAGATAATGTGATAATTGTTAAATCTAAGAAGTCTAAGAAAGTCTAATCTCTAAGAAAGTCTAATTTTGTTAATCAAAACCAAAGCAATAGTAATTTCATCGTTAAAATTTCAGGAGAAAAGTTTGATTGTAAAGTGTTTTACTCTTTCAAACGGCCTGAAATCTTATTTTGTGCGTGATGCTTTTTCAAGTCGGAAAGCAAGTCAGAAAATTGCCTATTTTCAGCCTTTGTCTATTCTTGAAATTGAGGCGATGCATAAGAATAAAGGAACTTTGGAGACTTTTAAAGAAATAAAAACAGCAGTGCCTTTTCAGAGTATTCATACCGATCTTGTGAAAAGTACTATGGTTATGTTTTTGTCTGAGATGCTCCATTATTCTATTCAGGAAGAGGAGAAAAACGAATCATTTTTTGTGTTCTTAGAGACAGCACTGACCTGGTTGGATCATCATGATGAAATTTCGAATTTTCATTTGATTCTGCTTTTGGAAGCTACAAAATACCTGGGCTTTTATCCGGATATTTCAGAAGTCGAATTTTCTTATTTTGAAATGATTGACGGCGTTTTTACTTTGTTTCATGGGGCGAATACTTTGACAGAACATGAAACAAATCTTTTTAAGAAACTGATAGATCTTAAATTCGAAAACGATCAGAAGGTTTTTCACGTAGCTGAAAGACAAGTATTACTGAAGGTTTTAATTGATTATTATGGTTTTCATTTGGAGGGTTTTAAAAGACCAAAATCACTTGATGTTTTGAAAGAGATATTTTCTTAAAACGGAATGCTATTTTTATATATTTGTGCAGGGAATTTTTATTAAAGTTTTGATAAATATTTTTTAATATGTCAATTCGATAATGAAATTTTCAGCCTAATTATTAATTTTTTTAAAAGAAAAAAAGCATGAAGAAAATGACTTTTTCTATTATTTTACTTTTTCTGGTTAGCCTTTCGGTTACAGCTCAAAGAAAATATGATGAAATCATCACTACAGAGAACAGTGTAAAAGACATGGTTCAAAACGAAATAACAGGAATTGTTGTTTTTAAAGAAGGAGGAACTGTAAAAGGTTTAGATCCTGAGACAAAAAAAATTGTTTGGACTTTAACAAAAGATGATTTTGGATCAACCTCTGCAGGTGATATTCTGACTGATCCTGATTTTGGGAAACTTTTTAAAGAAAAAAGTGATTTGTCAAGTGTTGCCGGAAGTCCTTATGTAGAGGCCTATATCAACAGTAAATATATTATTATTAATACTGATACAGGTAAAGTGGTTTATAATTCATCTAAAGAATCTTTCTGGGTAATGCAGTCAGATTTTATTCCTGAAACAGATGAGTATTTGCTTACTATGAAAAAAGACGGAGATATGGCAATTGCCTTATTAGATATGAAAACAGGAGAGTTAAAATGGAACACTACTGTAGATAAAGCAAAATCATTGTTTAGTTTTTCACTATCAGTAAAAGAATCTGCATTTACAAATAAAGCTACGGTACATGGATCAGTAATTTATTATTTATTGTACGGGAAATTATATTCATTCGACAGAAATTCAGGAAAATTAAACTGGAAAGCTGAAGAAGAGTACTCAAGATTCTTTTTGACTCAGAATGATAAAAATATTGTAGTAGTGAACAGTAAAGGTTTGTTTGCGGCCAAAGAATATTTAAATGTTTTGAATACAGAAAACGGAAAAAGTATCTGGAAAGAATCTATTAAAACAAAACGTGTTGTTTATTTAGAAGATTGGGGTACAAAATTATTAATTGCTCATTATGGCGGATTTAACTTTTTTGACCTAAATACAGGCGAAAAAGTTTGGAAAAAAGATGCTCGCGGAGATGGATTAAAAAGAGTAATTCCTATCGACGAGGATTTCTTATATGTTGCAGAAAATGAAATGATGCTGATCAATAAAGACGGAGAAAAACTTTGGAAAAAATTCATCGAAATTTCAGATGACAAAGAAGATCCAATTTACTACTTAGGAAAAGTAGGCGAAAAAGTAATGTACCTTACTGGAACTTACGGAAATATGGTTGATTATAAAACTGGAATTAAACTTTGGAAGCGTAACATCGGTTTTGATAAAAGTCGTCCGGTTTTACCAACTTATGACGAAGCTACAAATTCGTATTTGGTATATAATGATGAGAAATTATACAAATTCGATCCAAGTATTAAGGACAAACCAGAGCCTTTTGCTAAAGTAAATATCAAAAAGGAAAAAGAATTAAACAGTATCGAATTATTTCCTTGGGGTGTAGTGCTTTCAGGGCCAGTTGAGGTAATGGGAGTTAATATGGATGGAACAATAAAATATCACCTTACTTATACACAACCTGGTGAAGGAACAAGACGTTTACTTAAAAGTGCTGCAATTGCTGGAAGTATTGGTTTAGGAGTTGGATCAGCAGTAAGTGCTGCACAAGGTGCTGAGTTAACAATGACTTATCGTGATTCCAGCGGAAATATGAGGTCTACTGTTATTAAAGAAGAGGATAAATCAAAAAAGAACCAGGCTAAGAATATGGCTATGGCTTCAGCAGCTCTTGGTATTGTAGCTGCTAAATTTAATTCTCGTTTTAATGCGATGAAACAAAACAGAGACTACTCTTATATTTTTGCAAAAGCAGATAGTGGAGAAAAAGTTTTAGTGAAAGTTAGTAAAGCTGAAGGGACTGAAGTGGATAAAATTATCTTCAATAACACAAAACCTATTTATGAGGTAGATCCTGCGACGCAAAACATTTTTTATGTGTCTGACAAATCTATTCAAATTTTCAATAAAAAATAAACCAAATAAAAACCTAAAGCCATCAGAATTTATTTCTGGTGGCTTTTTTTTTGCCTATGAAAAAAACATTACTCTTAATTGCTTTGCTTGTAATTGGTTCAATTCAGGCACAAGAAAAGATAAGCTCAAAAAAGAAGAAATTTTTTATACCAGTAATTAAATATTCTTCATTCCCTATTCTTGATAATGCCTTAACACAAACCACGTTTTATCAAATGGATAAAGAATTGGTGCAGGAAGAGCTTATCTTAAAGAAGAAATATTTTGATATAGAAGGTTTTATAAAGGATCCTGCAAATGGTAAGTTGAAAATTTATTTAACCATTGCACTTCCTAAGTACAATGCGACAAAAGTCGATAGCACATTTGATAAGAAAAAGAATAGCTGGCAATTTATGGTCTATTCTAATTATAGTGTGAAAATAAAAGTAGAAGCTAAATGTGGAGATAAACTTTTATTATCTGAAGATTTTAATAATACAGAATCGTATGTAATTGGAGGTTCTTATCAAAAAGAAAATGTAAAAGCCGCGATAGCTTTAAGTAATCAAAGAGTTGAACAAGCAGAAAAAGATAATGATTACACTGCAGAAGAATTGGGTATGGATAGAGTAATTTATCAATCTGTAGAAAAGATCCAGAATTATCTTAATTATAAATTTGCTTATACAATTGATGAATCCAAAGAAAAGTTTGAATTCGTAACTTCAAAAGGGCATTCAGAATACAAACAGATGCTGGATTTTGAGAATGAAATTACGGCTCAAATAGAAAAAATAACACTTGAAAAGGGGTTAGACGAGAAATTACTGGCGCCGCATTTACAATATTTAGAAAGTTTATTGGTCAAATATCCGCCTTCACCTGCAAACGAAAATATCCGGTTTATTGTAACAAACAATTTAGCCGAAACGTATTTTTTACTGGAAAATAAAGAAAAAGCGTTGCAGTATGCAAATTTACTGATCGAAAATGACAAGCAGGATTCACGGGGCTCGGCTATTGTTAAAAGAGTAAATAGTGCCAATTTTGTTGACAAAAAAGTCAGAAGCCATACAACACGTTTTGCCGATCTTAAAAAATTAGGATTGAAAATCGCTGAAGAAAAAGAAGAAAAAAGATTAGCTTTCTTTGAGAAAATAGAGCAGCAGGATGCAGAGTGGGAAATCGAAAAATCGAATCGTGAGGCCAAACTAGAAAAAGCTAAAATGCAAAGATCTAATTTGCTTGATTCTATACCTTATCAGCTCAATGCTAACTTGCTGGCCAAAGTAATTGATAATTTAGGAGGAAGTCAGGCTTTAAAAAAAATCGAAAAAGCACATTTGTATTCTAAGCTTTCTATAGAGGGTAATAAAGTATCTCAAACAGAAGAAAGATGGGCGACTAACTTGAATTATCTTTTAAGAAAAAAAATGCCTGAAAGTTATTATGAGATTGTTAATGGAGCCGAAGCCTGGAGTCATGATGATCGCGAAAGTGGCGTAAATGCAAAATGGGCAAAACTCACCGCATACGATTACAGTAATTTATCTAAAAATTTAGATCCGGTAAATTTTTTAACCGATTTAAGACTTGATTTATGGAATAATTTTGAAGTTTTGCAAGATGAAATGTATGAAGGAAGAGTATGTTATCATTTGAATTATTTTGAAAAAACATTAAGTTCAGGAAATAGAACAATTCCTAAAACAGATTATCATGTTTTTATTGATAAAGAGAATTTTAATATCGTTTCTACCGAAAAAACAGAATTCGATAACGGTAACAAAAGTTTTTTCGAACGAAAACTTTTTGGCGATTACCGCCCCGTTGCAACATTAAATTCCGGAAAAATTCCACATAAGATTAATTATGAAATCGAAGATTTTAACGGAGAAACCCTTTATCAGGAAATACGCGAAAAAGTAGAGGTTAATCCCGTTTTTGGAAATCGAATTTTTATGAAAGAAGTGTATTTCGGAGGCTTTAAATAGTCTATGTTGTCTTTTTGAAAAAGAATAATCAGAATTGATTAGTTTTTGGTTTATAGACTCGGTTTTCTGAGTTGGATGCCGGAAATTAATCAATTCTTTTGTTTTAGGGCGTATTATCTCAACAAAAGTTTGTGAAATTTAAAGAAATTGATGGTCAATAATCCAAAATTCCTTACTTTCGCACCTCGTTTAAGAAAAGTATAAAATGAGCACAAAATTTACTGAATACAAAGGACTTGACTTACCAACAGTAGCGTCAGAAGTACTTGATTTTTGGAAGAAAGAAAATATATTTGAAAAGAGTGTAAGTACCCGTGAAGGTGCTGAGCCTTATGTGTTTTTTGAAGGTCCGCCTTCAGCAAACGGATTACCGGGAATTCACCACGTGATGGCTCGTGCAATTAAAGATATTTTTTGTCGTTACAAAACTCAAAAAGGTTTTCAGGTAAAAAGAAAAGCCGGTTGGGATACTCATGGATTGCCTGTAGAATTAGGTACCGAAAAAGAACTTGGAATTACAAAAGAAGATATTGGTAAAACCATTTCTATCGAAGAATATAACGAAGCGTGTAAAAAAACCGTAATGCGTTATACCGATGTATGGAATGATTTGACCGAAAAAATGGGGTATTGGGTAGATATGGAAGATCCGTATGTAACTTACAAACCTAAGTATATGGAATCTGTATGGTGGCTTTTGAAACAAATCTATGATAAAGGTTTGTTGTACAAAGGATACACGATTCAGCCTTATTCACCTAAAGCCGGAACAGGATTGTCTTCTCACGAAGTAAATCAGCCCGGAGCGTATCGTGATGTTACGGATACTACGATCGTAGCACAATTTAAAACTTTGCCGGAAACTTTGCCAGCCTTTTTACAAGGTTTTGGAGATGTTCATATTTTGGCCTGGACGACAACTCCATGGACATTACCGTCGAATACAGCTTTGACAGTTGGGCCAAAAATAGATTATGTTTTAGTGAAAACCTTCAATCAGTATACTTTTGAACCGATTAATGTAGTTCTGGCTAAAAATTTGGTCGGAAAACAGTTCGGAAAAGGATTTTTTGTGAGCGAAGACGATGTTGATTTTGATAAAGTGAAAAATGGAGACAAACAGCTTCCGTATAAAATTTTAGCAGAGGCAAAAGGTGCCGATTTGGCTGAAATCCGTTATGAGCAATTATTGCCATACGTATTGCCTTATCAGAATTCTGAGAATGCGTTCAGGGTAATCACAGGAGATTTTGTTACTACAGAGGATGGAACAGGGGTAGTACATACCGCTCCTACTTTTGGTGCTGATGATGCTAAAGTTGCAAAAGAAGCAAAACCGGAAGTGCCGCCAATGTTAGTTTTAGACGAAAATGGGACAGCAGTTCCTTTAGTTGATTTACAAGGAAAATTTACTTCACATGTAGGTGATTTGGCCGGTAAATATGTAAAGAATGAATATTATGATGCGGGTCAGGCGCCAGAGCGTTCTGTAGATGTTGAGATTGCTATTCGATTAAAAGAAGAAAATAAAGCCTTTAAAGTTGAAAAATACGTACATAGTTATCCACACAGTTGGAGAACTGATGAGCCGTTATTATATTATCCACTAGATTCATGGTTCATTAAAGTAACCGATGTTAAAGATAGAATGTTCGACCTGAACGAAACTATCAATTGGAAGCCTAAGTCTACTGGTGAAGGACGTTTTGGAAACTGGCTGAAAAATGCTAACGACTGGAACTTATCTCGTTCTAGATATTGGGGGATTCCGTTGCCAATTTGGAGAACTGAAGACAAAAAAGAAGAAGTTCTTATTGGTTCTGTTGAAGAATTGTACAATGCGATCGAAAAATCTATCGAAGCAGGTTTTCAAAAAGAAAATCCATTCAAAGGTTTTGAAATCGGAAATATGTCTGAATCAAACTATGATTTAGTCGACTTACATAAAAATGTAGTGGACGAAATCACGTTGGTTTCAGCTTCAGGCCAGCCAATGAAACGCGAAAGTGATTTAATTGATGTTTGGTTTGATTCAGGAGCAATGCCTTATGCACAATGGCATTATCCTTTTGAAAATAAAGATAAAATTGACGAGAATAAAGATTTCCCTGCAAATTTCATTGCAGAAGGTGTCGATCAGACTCGTGGATGGTTTTATACGCTGCACGCAATCGGAACTTTGGTTTTTGATAAAATTGCGTACAAGAATGTAGTTTCGAATGGTTTGGTTCTGGATAAAAACGGACAAAAGATGTCGAAGCGTTTAGGAAATGCGACAGATCCTTTTGAAACAATTAAGGAATACGGTCCTGATGCCACACGTTGGTACATGATCTCTAACGCAAATCCTTGGGATAATTTAAAATTTGATATTGAAGGGATTGCTGAGGTTCGTCGTAAATTCTTCGGAACCCTGTATAATACCTATTCCTTCTTTTCGTTATATGCAAATATCGATGGATTTAAATATGCTGAGGCAGAAATTCCATTAAACGAAAGGCCGGAAATTGACCAATGGATCGTGTCTGAATTGCATACATTAATAAAATTTGTTGATGAATGTTATGAAGATTATGAGCCTACTAAGGCAGCTAGAGCTATTTCTGACTTCGTTCAGGAAAATCTAAGTAACTGGTATGTTCGTTTGTGTCGTCGTCGTTTCTGGAAAGGGGAGTACGCTCATGATAAAATTGCAGCGTATCAAACACTTTATACTTGTTTATTAACGATAAGTAAATTAAGTGCGCCGATCGCTCCTTTTTTCATGGATAAATTATACCGCGACTTAACAGGTTCTACGCAAACCGAGCAATATAGCAGTGTTCACTTGGCAGAGTTTCCAAAATTTGTCGAAAACTTTGTTAATAAAACGTTAGAAAGCAAAATGCAGAAGGCGCAAACCATCTCGTCTTTGGTTTTATCACTTCGTAAAAAGGAAATGATTAAAGTGCGTCAGCCTTTGCAAAAGGTAATGATTCCGGTACTTGACGATAATCAGAGAGCTGAAATTGAAGCTATTTCTGAACTTGTAAAAGCGGAAGTTAATGTGAAAGAAATTGTGCTCTTGGACGATGATTCGGGTATTTTGGTGAAGCAGATTAAGCCTAATTTTAAAGCCTTAGGACCGCGATTCGGTAAAGGTATGGGGCTGATTTCCAAAGAGATACAGTCTTTTTCGGCAGATCAAATCAATCAATTAGACAAGCAGGGCGCATTGGATATTGTTATTGCAGGAAATACTGTAACTTTATCATTAGAAGATGTAGAAATAACCTCTCAGGATATTGAAGGTTGGTTGGTTGCAAATTCAAACGGAATTACGGTTGCGCTTGATATTACAATATCTGACGAATTGAAAAACGAGGGAATCGCAAGAGAATTGGTAAACAGAATTCAAAACATCCGTAAGGATTCAGGATTTGAAGTTACCGATAAGATTAAAGTTCAAATAAAAAGAAGCGGCCTTTTAGAAGAGGCAATTCTAAAAAATGAAGACTATATTAAGTCTGAGACATTAACTGATGATTTGGTTTTTGTAGACGCTTTGGAAAACGGCACAGAAATTGAATTTGATGATATTAAAACAGTGATATTAATTTCAAAATAAGTATAATATGATAGATGAAATTACAAGATACTCTGATGCTGATTTAGCAGAGTTCAAAGAAATAATTCAAATTAAAATACAAAAAGCACAAGCCGATCTGGATTTAATTAAAAGTGCTTACATGAATGATTTGAATAACGGTACAGATGATACTTCTCCAACTTTTAAAGCATTTGAAGAAGGAAGCGAAACAATGTCTAAAGAGGCAAACTCACAGTTGGCTATCAGACAGGAAAAGTTTATTCGCGATCTAAAAAACGCACTATTCCGTGTTGAAAATAAAACCTATGGTATTTGTAAAGTAACAGGTAAATTAATTAGCAAAGAAAGGCTTAAAATCGTTCCTCATGCTACAATGAGTATCGAAGCTAAAAACTTGCAGAGATAAAATCCAGGGTTTTTGTACTCTATAAAATAAAACGCTCCTTTTAGGGGCGTTTTTTTTTGTTTAATGTTTGAGCAGCTTTGTTGAAGTAAAGATAATTCTTTAAAGAGAGAATTTTACTATAAATAAATAAAGATGTAGTAAAATTGGGTTGTTTGTTTTTGTAAGAATTTAAAGAAACAGGAGTTTTTACGTAGGAAAGAAGTAGTATTAATTAGAACTGTCTTCTTTGCAGACAGTTCTAATTAATAAAATAAGCTTGAGTTTAAGCTAAGTTTTTTTCTAATTCTAATTTGTGTTTTCTTAAAACGGCTCTTGTCATTCCTAAATTTGCTTTAGTCGAATCTGCGGCAAGATAGATCATGAACTTTTTGTTGGGAGAAATGTCGATGATGTGAATTTGATTGGAAAGAGTAATCAAAATGTCTTCGATTTCCTGGTTTAAATTTAAAGCTTTTACTGCACTTAATTTTGCTTTCACAACTTCGAGATTGTAAGCTGCTGCAAGTTCAGGGTCAAATGCCGGATCTGTTGTCAGGTTTCCAAAGCTTAATCCTGATTCGATTTCTGTTACAGCTACTGCAATAAAGCCGTTTACGTTAGTTTTCATTTCATTCAAAAAAACGTTTAAAAAGTCATTACTCATAGTTTTTCGGGGTTTGGTGTTAATAGAAATATGTTATTTTAACAAAGAATTTTTGCTTAGTTCCGTAGCTGTTTCTTCGGTCGATCGTAGTAATAAACCGAGGTTACTGCCGTCTTTTGAAAATGTAATAATAAAATTTGTGCCGCTTATTTTGTTTCCCACAACAACTCCTTCTGTGGTTTTTAAAAAAAGTTGCTTTAAAGAGCCTTTTTCGAGATCTAATAAAAGTTTGTCGCTCATCGATACGATGGCCGAGCTCATTGCGGCGATACTATCCGCATAATCTAAATGAAGTGATGTGATTAATTTTCCTTTCCCATTAATGATTAATGCTGCGGAAGATTTGGTAGTAAGTAGAAAATCGTTTAGAGTAGTTGTGATTTCATTCATATTTTGTAAGATTTAGGAAAGTTGTTAAATTCTTTTCGTTTTAATACTGCGTGAGAGGTAAATATGATCTTTTAGTCTAAACAAGTGTTAATTTTTATTAACAAATATAAATTAAATTATGTATCATTGTAATATCAAATCATTATAATTTTATTTATTTAACATAAAAATCTTATAAAATGGCTAAAGTATTGAAATTCAAAGAAGTGAACTCCGATGTTGAGCATCGAATGAAGGAATTTGAAAAGATTCGTATACAGTTTAAAACTCAGATAAAGAAGGCTGAAGTCAAGAATGGGACAGCGGGAAAAGAAGGTAAAGGATTGCTTAAATCTATTTCAGATTTCTTTGCGGATCCACCTAAAAAAACGGTTCGGTCAAATGTTGAAAAATAGAGCTTCAGTTAAAGGACTAAAATGCTTTGGCAGTTGCTGGTTTATCTCCAAAAACAATTAACGCTCCGATAGGGGCGTTTTTTTTGATTAAATTGTTACTTTTGCCCCATCAAAATTTAATAAAATGTCATTACGAAAAGCGTATTTCCTTATATTTTTAGTTTTAATTGTCGATCAGCTTTCAAAAATCTATGTAAAAACAAACTTTGTTTTAGGTGATGAAGTAGTAATTTTTGACTGGTTTAGAATTCACTTTATTGAAAATGAAGGAATGGCCTGGGGGACAAAGATACCTGGTGAATATGGTAAACTATTTCTAACTGTTTTTAGAATTTTTGCTGTAGTAGGAATTGGATACTGGTTGGCAGATTCGGTTAAGAAACGTTATTCAAATTACTTAATTGTAGCTATAGCGTTGATTTTTGCCGGAGCAGCCGGAAATATAATTGATTCGGTATTTTATGGGATTGTCTTTGATGGTAGTCATGGTAATCTGGCAACCCTTTTCTCACCAGAGCCTTATGGAACATGGTTTCACGGTTTAGTGGTAGACATGTTTTACTTTCCAATCTGGAGAGGTACTTTACCGTCTTGGTTCCCTTACTGGGGTGGTGAAGAAGTTTCTTTTTTTAATGCGATCTTTAATGTTGCCGATGTAGCAATTTCTACAGGAGTAGGTATATTGTTGGTTTTTAATAAAAGAGCCTTTCCTAAAACTGCCTAGTTGTTGTAGAAAAACTGAAATATTTAAAATTCCAAATTCCAATAGCTGCTTGATAAAAGAGTTAGTTATTGGAATTTGGAATTTTTGCTTTATTGGGATTTCATATTTTAATGTGTTATTTTTACCGTACGAAAAACTAAACTCATGCAAAGTCCGTCTTTCTCTATCTACGATGCATCTGCAGGCTCTGGAAAGACCTATACTTTGGTGAAAGAGTATCTCAAAATTATTCTTTCTTCTCCAAGAAATGATGCCTATCGAAATATTTTAGCGATTACTTTTACGAATAAGGCGGTTCATGAAATGAAAAGCCGTATTGTGGGAAGTTTGTCGGAGTTTGCAAAAGAAGAACCTTCTGCGAAAGCAGTTGACTTGATGGAGGACTTGTCTCGTGATACAGGGCTTTCAATTGTTAAAATCAAATTAAAGTCTCAAAATATTATAAAGCATCTGATTCATAATTATGCTGCTTTTGATATTTCTACTATTGATAAATTTACCCACAAAGTAATTCGTGCTTTCGCGCATGATCTTAATTTGCCAATGACTTTCGAGGTCACTTTGGATACCGAGAATTTGTTAATTGAAGCTGTTGATGCTATTATTGCGCAAGCAGGCCAGGACGAAACATTAACTAAGTTGTTGATTGATTTTACGATGGAGAAAACCGACGATGATAAAAGTTGGGATGTTTCTCGTGAAATATTAGAAACAGGAAGGTTGGTTTTGAATGAAAACAATCGGAATGAGATCTCCCATTTTCAGGATAAATCTATTGAAGAGTTTGTTGTCATCAAAAAGAAAATGCAGGCTTTGTGTAAAGAATTGGAAGCTGAAAATGAAAATTTTGCTACAGAAGCACTTGCTTTAATAGATAAAAATGGAATTGATTTAAAATCATTTTCACGCGGAACGTTTCCAAACCATTTAGAGAGTATTCGCGATGGAAAATTTAATCCCCGTAATAAAACTTTCCATGAATTTGATGATATTGCGATTAATAAAACGGCAAAAGACAGAGCGTTAATCGAAAATATAATTCCGGAACTGCTTCAAATTCTGGAAAAAATCTATAAGAACTTTGAGAAAAGGGATTTTTATAAAGCGTTCCTGAAAAATATTACACCACTTTCGCTTTTGAATACTGTTAGTAACGAATTGGCGAAAATTCAATCAGAACAAAATATTTTGTCTATTTCTGAATTTAATGCGATTATTCATCGTGAAATTCAAAATCAGCCCGCGCCCTTCATTTATGAGCGTTTAGGGGAGAAATACCGCCACTTTTTTATTGATGAATTTCAGGATACTTCCGAAATGCAATGGCAGAATCTGATTCCGCTAATACATAACTCCCTTTCCGGTCAGGATGATTTTGGAAACAAAGGAACTCTGATGATAGTGGGGGATCCGAAACAATCTATTTATCGATGGAGGGGTGGAAAAGCGGAACAGTTTATCGAATTGGGGAAAGAAGAGGTTTCTTTTTTTAATCATGAAAAAGTAGTCAAACATTTGGATACAAATTACCGAAGTTATAGTGAGGTAATTGAGTTTAATAACGATTTTTTTAAATTAATTTCGACTGAATTTACAAATGAAGATTATAAAGATTTGTATGAAAATCATAGTTTTCAGAATGTAAATTCGAAAAAAGGAGGATATGTCAATATTTCTTTTCTGCCTATAATTGAGAAGTCAGATTTTGCGGACGAAGAAGAAGTTGTGGAGAAATCAGATTTGTATGTTTTGGCGACATTAAATATAATTCAGAAAGTAGTCAGGGAAGGATTTGAGTACAAAGATATTGTGATTTTAACTCGAAAAAGAGATCAGGGAATTGCAATCGCGAATTATTTAACAGAACAAAATATCCCGCTTTTATCTTCTGAAACTTTAATGATTCAAAATGCTACAGAGGTGTGTTTGATTGTTCATTTGCTGAAATATTTAAACAATAGTGCCGATTTAGAGTCAAAAGCTAATTTTCTTCATTTTTTAGGATCGAACAAAGAGGTTCAAATGCCAATTCATGATTTCATTGCTTTGGGAATGGCTCAAAAAAGGGAAGATGATTTTGAAAAATGGTTATTGACTTTTGATGTTGCGTTTTCTTTTGAAGATGTTCGAAAAAAATCATTGTACGAAGCGGTAGAAATTATAATTTCGAAATTTGTTATTCCTGACGAGGGGAATGCATATGTTCAGTTTTTTCTGGATATTGTTTTAGAGCGGGACATGAGAAATCAGGCCGGAATAGCTGATTTTTTAAGTTATTGGGATAAAAATGCAGAGAAATTTAGTATTCCGTCTCCGGAAGGAAACAATGCTGTTAGAATTATGACGATTCATAAGTCAAAAGGATTGGAATTTCCGGTTGTAATTATGCCATTTGCAGAAGAAGATTACAATAGAAAGCCAAAAGATAAATTGTGGCTCGATACCGAAGATGTGAACTTAGATGTTCCGAAAGCTTTAATTGATAATAGTAGCGCGGTTGAAGGTTTTGGTGAAAGTGCTTCGGCGGTTTTTAATTTGAAAAAGCAGGAAGAATTACTCGATAATATTAATGTTTTGTATGTGGCATTAACACGTGCCGAAGAGCAGCTGCATGTAGTATCGCAAGCTTTAAAAGAAAGAAAAGACGGCGAATTGCCCAGTAATATGGCTTCTTTTTTTATCAGGTATTTAATGTATAAAGGAGTTTATGATGCCGAGAGATTAGAGTACGAGTTTGGGAGTAAAACCAGGCTTTCAAGTTCGGTAAAGTCGGTTGATCTGGTCAAAGTGATTCCGGTGGTCTCAGAAGTTCTAAATCCAAAAAATATTAAAATTGCACAACGTGAGGCTTTAATGTGGGGGACACACCAACAAGAGGCAATTGCTTATGGGAATATAGTTCATGAAATTTTGGCTTTTGTAAAAGATAAAACAGATGTCGATCTGGCGGTTACAAAAGGTATCGAGAACGGATTGATCACGAATGACCAGATAGATATGGTTTTGAAGACGCTCCAGGAAATTGTCAATCATCCTGAGTTGAGTATTTGTTTTGATGGAAAGGATACTATTTTGAACGAACAGACAATTGTTCAGAAAGAAGGCAGGATTTTAAAACCTGATCGAATTGTTTTAACGGGGGGCAGAGAAGCATATTTGTTGGATTATAAAACGGGAGCTATCAATCCAAAATATATCAGGCAAATACAGGAGTATCAGGAAGCTATTGAGGATTTAGGGTATAAAGTGTTAAAAAAAGCATTGGTATACATCGGATCAGAAATCGATATAGTAAATTTGTGAAAAAATTAATCAGATGTTAAGGATTTAGTTAGGTATTTATGGCTTAAGTTGTTAATTTTTAACGTTTTAAATAAATAGAAATGTACGGAAAAATAAAAGAACATTTGCAAAATGAGTTGCAAACGATTGAAGAAAATGGAATTTTCAAGAAAGAACGCATTATAACTTCAGCACAAGATGCAGAGATAACGATTTCTACAGGAGAAAAAGTTTTGAATTTTTGCGCCAACAATTATTTAGGGCTTTCGTCACACCCTCAAGTGGTGCAGGCAGCAAAAGATGCTATGGATACACATGGTTTCGGAATGTCATCAGTACGCTTTATTTGTGGAACACAGGATATTCATAAGACTTTGGAGAAAAAGATAGCAGATTTTTATGGTACAGAAGATACGATTCTTTATGCTGCTGCTTTTGATGCAAATGGCGGTGTTTTTGAGCCGCTGCTGGGAGAAAATGATGCTATTATTTCAGACAGTTTAAATCATGCTTCTATTATTGATGGAGTTCGTTTGTGTAAAGCGGCGCGTTACCGTTATGAAAATAGTAATATGGAAGATTTGGAGCAACAGTTAATTAAAGCTAATGAGGCTGGTGCACGATTCAAATTAATTGTTACTGATGGAGTTTTCTCAATGGATGGTCTTGTGGCGCCTTTGGATAAGATTTGTGATTTGGCTGATAAATATGACGCTATGGTGATGGTGGATGAATGTCATGCTGCCGGATTTATTGGAGCAACAGGAAAAGGGACTCTTGAAGCCAAAGGTGTTATGGGAAGGGTTGATATTATAACCGGAACACTTGGTAAAGCTTTAGGAGGAGCAATGGGAGGTTATACAACTGCTAAAAAAGAAATAATTGAGTTATTGCGTCAGCGTTCACGACCATATTTGTTTTCAAACTCACTGGCACCGGCTATTGTTGGTGCTTCAATAAAGGTGTTTGAGTTGTTGGAACAAGATACTTCTTTGAGAGATAAGTTAGAATGGAATACTAATTATTTTAAAGAAGGAATGAAAAAAGCCGGTTTTGATATCATTGATGGAGATTCAGCGATTGTTCCGGTAATGCTATACGATGCAAAATTGTCGCAAACAATGGCTAATGAGTTATTGAAACAAGGTATTTATGTAATCGGATTCTTCTTCCCTGTAGTTCCGAAAGAAAAAGCCAGGATTAGAGTGCAATTATCTGCAGCACATACAAAAGAGCACTTAGACAGGGCTATAGAGGCGTTTATAGTTGTCGGACAAATGTTAAAAGTTATATAATTCCCACTTTGGTCAAATTTTTGTAGGTTTTTTTTAACATTTCATTTTGTATTTAAAAATTTTGGTGTTACTTTTGCTTGTAATTAACTAAATTGTAATTAAAAAAATTAAGTATGAAACATCTTAACAAACTTTTAGTTGCTGTGATGATGGTGATGGGTTTAAGTTCTCACGCACAAGACAGTAACAATCCATGGGCTATCTCTTTCGGAGTTAATGCCGTTGACACTAGAACAAGTTCTGGTGCTGGAAGTGGTTTCTTTGATCAACACTTCTCTCAGCCATTCGCTGTAAAAGACAACTGGAATATCCTTCCTTCTTTATCTTACATTGGTGTGAATAGATATGTAGGTAGCGGTTTCTCTGTTGGTTTACAAGGATCTGTAAACAAGATCGATAAATATGTTACTTTCAATCCATCTGCTGTAGGGCATGATAGTAGAGGTAATGTAGTTACTAATCCTGGTGATTTGATGTATTACGGAATTGATGCTACTATTAAATATAGCTTCCAAGAGTTGATCAAATCTAAAGTGATTGATCCTTCGTTATCTGTTGGTGGAGGTTATACTTTCTTCGGAGATAGCAGCTACGGAACTGTTAACCCAGGTGCTGGTGTTACTTTCTGGTTTACTGATGCTATTGGTCTTGAGCTTGCTACAAGATACAAATGGTCAGTTAGTGGTGATAGAGAAGACAAAGCTGGTGTTCCAGATGCTCCATCTCACTTTCAACACACTGCTGGTCTAGTTTTCAAATTCGGAGGTAAAGATACTGACGGAGACGGAATCTATGATAAAGATGATGCTTGTCCAGATGTTGCTGGTTTAAAACAATTCAACGGATGTCCTGATACTGACGGAGACGGAATCGTTGACGCTAGTGATGCTTGTCCAACTGAATTTGGTTTAGCTGCATTAAACGGTTGTCCAGATAAAGACGGAGACGGAATTGCTGATAAAGATGATGCTTGTCCAGATGTTGCTGGTCCAAAACAATTCAACGGATGTCCTGATACAGACGGAGACGGTGTTCCAGACAAAGATGACAAATGTCCTACAGTTGCTGGTCCTAAAGAAAATGGTGGTTGTCCTTTCTTAGACGCTGACAAAGACGGTGTTGCTGATAAAGATGATGATTGTCCTACAGTAGCTGGTCCTGCTTCTAACAGAGGTTGTCCTGAAGTAACTACTGAAGCTTTAGAAGATCTTAAAGTTCAAGCTAGAGCGGTTTACTTTAACTCAGGAAAAGCAACTTTCAAAACAGGAGACAAAGAAACTCCAGCTAGATTAGATGCTATTAAAGAAATCCTTAAAAACTATCCAAACGCGAAATTCGCTATCGAAGGACACACAGATAGTACAGGTTCTGCAAAAATCAACGACAAACTTTCTCAAGAAAGAGCTGACGCTGTGAAAAATGCATTAATCGAAAGAGGTGTTAATCCAGAAAATTTAGAGTCTAAAGGATTTGGATCTTCTCAACCAGTTGCAAGTAACAAAACTGCTGCAGGTAAAGCACAAAACAGAAGAACAGAAATTAGACACATTGGTTCTAAATACCAAGGTAAAATCTAATTTACTTTCTAAATAAATACTAAAAGCCATTCTTAATTGAATGGCTTTTTTTATTTTTATCAAATGATAAACACTTCCTTTCTCGGAAAAATAGCGACTGTTATAATTCAGGATTATTCGGCTAAACTTGCTGAAACAACCATTATTTTACCTAATAAAAGAGCGAAAGTTTTTTTAATCGAAGCCCTGAAAAATGAGACTAAGAAAACGATACTCTCTCCTGAAATTATTAGTATCGAAGATTTTGTGCAAGATGTAGCGTCGATCAGGTCGGTTGATTCAATTGAACTTTTGTTTGAGTTTTATGAAGTTTATCTTTCTGTAACCGAAAAACAACAGCAGCAGTCCTTTGAATTGTTTGCCAATTGGGCGAAAACACTGCTGCAGGATTTTAACGAAATCGATCGTTATCTTTTAGATCCTTCCCATGTTTTGTCTTACTTGAGCGATATTGAAGATATCAAAAAATGGGGGATTGAGGTTGAAAATAAAACCAAACTTTTAGAAAATTATATTGATTTCTGGAAACTTCTTCCGTTGTATTATGATTCGTTGTACAATCATTTGCTTAATAAATCAATTGGCTATCAGGGACTGATTTATCGTGAGGCGGTAAACAACCTTAATCACTTTTCGAATACAGTTTCAAAACGAAGTTTTATTTTTGCGGGATTTAATGCTTTAAATGCAGCTGAAGAAAAAATTGTTCAGCATCTTTTGGCTTTAGGCCAAGCTAAAATTTATTGGGATGTCGATCAGACTTTTCTGAACGATCCTTATCATGATGCGGGACTCTTTGTCAGACGTTTTAAAGAAAATTGGAAACATTATAAAGCTAACCCGTTTGAGTGGATTGTAGATGATTTTTCGCAGTCTAAAAACATTCAGATAATTGGTACACCCAAAACTATTGGTCAGGCAAAATTGGCGGGTAGTATTATCGAAAATATTATTACAGAGAACCCAGCAACTGCTCTTGATAAAGTGGCTATTGTGCTTGGTGAGGAAAATTTGCTGATGCCAATTTTATATTCGCTGCCTTCTTCGGTTGGAAGTTTGAATATTACGATGGGATATTCCGGAAAGAACAACCCGTCGCAGATATTAATTGCAAAATTGTTCAGAATGCACACTAATGCGCTTTCGCGTAAAGGGGAAAGTTATGTTTTTTATTATAAAGATATACTTGATATCCTGACGCATCCGTTGGTTGAACCGTATGCGAATGCCGGTAATTTAGTGCGGATTATCAAGGAGAATAATTACACTTTTATTACGCATAACCGGGTTTTGGAACTTAATCTAAATCCGTCTCCATTGTTTAAATTGCTTTTCCAAAAGTGGGAAAGCGGATCGATTGCTGTTCTTGAAAATGTTTCTGCACTTTTACTTCTGATAAAAGAGAATTTTAGCAATGACAATGAAGAGGAAAAAATTGCCAAGGCTTTTGTTTATGCGGTTTTTAAAGTAATTAATAAGCTGATTAATTATTATACAAAACACAATCATATCGACAATATAGATACTTTGCATGCGATCTATAAACAAATTATCGATGTTGCAGAAGTTTCGTTTGAAGGGGAGCCTTTGCGTGGTTTGCAGATTATGGGTGTCCTTGAAAGCCGTGTGCTGGATTTTGATACCGTAATCGTAACGTCTATGAATGAAGGGAAATTCCCGGCCGGGAAATCTCAAAATTCATTTATTCCTTATGACGTTAAAAACGAATTAGGTTTGCCAACTTTTAAAGAGAAAGACGCTATTTATACCTACCACTTTTATCATTTATTGCAGAGGGCTAAAAACATCTATTTGATTTATAATACCGAAAATGACGGACTGGATGCCGGAGAACGTAGCCGTTTCATCACGCAGCTGGAAGTAGAAAAACAACACAAACACAATTTGACTTTTGATATCTATAACCCGGTTTTACCAACAACGGCTTATCAGCCAATGGTGGTCCCGAAATCCGAGGCTGTAATGGATCGTTTAAAAGAAATTGCACTCGCGGGTTTTTCGCCTTCGGCTTTGACGAGTTACATTCGAAATCCGATTGACTTTTATTTTCAAAAAATACTTCGAATTCGAGAGGTTGAAGAGGTAGAGGAGAACATCGCTTTGAATACCCTTGGTACCATAATTCATGAAACATTAAAGACTTTATACGAACCTTTTATCGGAAAGTTTATCTCGGAAGCGGATCTTGAAAATTGCTTCAAATTACTGGATGATGAAGTCTTAAAACAATTTAAACTGGTCTATAAAGAAGGAGAAATTAAAAAAGGACGTAATCTTTTGGCCTTTGAAGTAGCAAAACGAAACGTCTCCAATTTTTTAAAAATGGAACTGGAGTCTCTTAAGAATGGTGATGCCGTTAAGATCATTGCATTAGAAGAAACATACGAACGTGAGTTGCATCATCCGGATCTGCCATTTCCGGTTTTGATTAAAGGAAATGTGGATCGAATTGAATTGCGCAACGGTAAAATCAGAATTATTGATTATAAGACCGGAAAAGTTGAAAAGACGAACGTTATCCTTAAATCCTGGAACGGATTGACTCAGGAGCTTAAAAATGATAAAATTATTCAGGTTTTGGCCTATGCGTTCATGTTTGAAAAGGAAGCGGGTGATATTCCGATTGAAGTTGGGATTATATCTTTTAAAAATCTAAAATCAGGATTTTTGCCTTTTGGATTTAAAGAAGATAAGGAATTGAATGTTACCGTTACGAATGAGATCTTAAACAGCTATCTGGAAGAGATTGTGGTGTTGCTAAAAGAAATCTTTAATATGGATATTCCTTTTGAAGAAAAGATAGATTAAACCATCGAACTATTAATGGTTAACTTATTGAATTTTCTTCTTGAAACCGGATGCCCTAGCCCTGATGGAAGCGGTATCCTTTTTAGGCAATCATGAAGTTTTTTGGTTTAGCATAAATCTTCTGCCTAAAAAGATATAGCGGACAGCAGGAAATAGCTCCTGGTTAAACTTCTTAGAGACTTAGGGTTTTAGAAGCTGGATATTTAGATTTTCCTGATTTATTCGAAAAAACCTAATAATATGGTTTTGAGTTCTTCTTTGTTTTCAATATGGCTCATGTGACCGTCTTCAAAAGAAACCAATTCAGCTGTAGTGTCATTGATTTGGGTGATGCTTTCTTCATAATTTAAAACAGGGTCTTTTTTGCCTAGAATCAATAAGACCGGAAACAAATTCTGATGAAGGAGTGCTGCTCTGTCTTTTCTAATTTTCATCCCTTCCAAAGAAGCAACAATTCCTTGTAACGGAGTTTTTAGGGCTTGAATTTTGACTTTCTCAATTTCGTCTTGTAATAGGATTCGATTGTTTTCGCTAAACAAGTTGCCAATGGCAAGGCTTACGAATGTTATGTAGTTTTGTTTGACCGCTTTGATTGCACGTGTTCGGTTGATTTTTTTCTCAGCACTGTCTTCTCTTGAAGTAGAATTCAGTAAAACGAGTTTTCGGATACTTTTTGGGAATAATTCGGCGAAAGCCAAACCTACGTAACCTCCCATCGAATGTCCAACGATTGTAGCTTTCTCAATTTTTAAGTGATTTAGAACTTCGTGAACAGCATTGGCATTGTCTTCCATTGCATGTACATATCCCAAAGAATCCGACTCGCCGTGTCCCAGTAAATCGATCGTAATGATGCGATGTTTTTCGGAGAAAAAATCAACATAGTCTTTCCACATTTTTTTGTTTTCCAGAAAGCCGTGAAGTAAAACAATTGCATTTCCAGTTCCCGAATCTGAGTATGATATTTTGGTATTTTTGTATAAAAGCGTTTTCAAAATGAACTTTTTTTGTTGTCAGGCACAAAGTTAAGAAAGCTGAAGTAAAATATCGAGATGTCTTGATTTAATTGGGAAATCTTTAAAACGGGAATAAATTTATTTATAGCAAAATAGGGTTTGTGAACGAATTAAAAATGGCTTCCATTTCTGAAAGCCATTACAAATTAAAATCGGTTATCACCATCTAAAAGATTTCCTAATCCGCCAAGAAGACTGCCTTCTTCGCGGCTGTTTCCGCCAGATTTTGGTGCAGATGCAATAATGCGGTCAGCCAGTCTCGAGAAAGGCAATGATTGTATGTAAACCGTTCCGGGACCTTTTAATGTGGCATAAAATAATCCTTCGCCACCAAAAATAGAATTCTTAATTCCGCCAATAAATTCAATATCATAATCTACATCTTTGGTAAAACCAATGATGCATCCGGTATCTACTTTTAGGACTTCGCCTGGCCCCAATACTTTTTTAGCCATTGTTCCGCCCGAATGTACAAATGCCATTCCGTCTCCTTCGATTTTCTGCATAATAAAGCCTTCACCGCCAAATAAACCACGTCCAAGTTTCTGAGAAAATTCTATTCCGACAGAAACACCTTTAGCAGCGCATAAAAACGAGCTTTTTTGGCAGATAAATTTGCCTTGAAATTCTGTTAAATCAATTGGAAGGATTTTTCCAGGATATGGCGACGCAAATGAAACTTTGCTTTTGCTATTGCCTTGGTTTAAAAATGCTGTCATAAATAAACTTTCGCCGGTAAGAACTCTTTTACCTGCGTTTAAAAGTTTGCCAAACAAACCTGAGCCTTGTTGTTGAGAACCGTCTCCAAATATCGTTTCCATCTGGATATTGTTTTCCATCATCATGAAACTGCCGGCTTCGGCAATTACAATTTCCTGCGGGTCCAGTTCTATTTCAACATATTGCATTTCTTCACCAAAAATCTGATAATCTATTTCGTGTGCTTGCATAATTTCTTAATTTATTTGTTTTTAAAATTAGACTAATAATGCCGTAGAATGTTACACTCTTTAGTGAGTTACCGTTGTTTTTAAGAACATTAAATGATTTTGTTATTTTAAATTAGTCTTAATTATGTTTTTTATTGCTTTAAATTCTATATTTTTGCAACGTTATTATATTTTATCAGAATGGCGTTAGTTAGTGATTTGACCACCAAAGTTTTATTTGAAACCGAAAAAGGATACAGTTATCAATGTGATTTGACCAATAGTATAATTATCAATTTTGTAGATACAGTGTCAAGTTACAAAATTCATGATTTTTTGATTTTTCAAAGAAAGGTTAATAGCGTTGACATTCTTAATATGCTTTATGACTTATCTGACCGGTCAGACGCACAATTGATTGAAACCACCAAAAGAAATTTTTCCAGAAATCTTACTATCTGTGAAATAGTGCAGTTAAGAGATTTATTAAACGGAACTAAATTTACCCTCACTTTACATTCTATGCTTTGTAACATTGTAAACGTAGAGCTTATTTAGATTCTTACTTAGATCAAATCCAAATTTTCAAGCAGTTAGAGGAGCCTTCTTTAATTTTTGTAATTTTACAGATATAAAAATTAGAGGATATGAAAGATTTATTAAGAACACGTACTTCATTAGTTGAAAGTGTAGAAAATATATTAAACTTACAAGCAAAATTAGAAAGTGACGCTTCTAACAAATATTTAGCTATGGCTGCATGGTTAGATAGAAATGGTTATGCTAATACAGCATCTTATTTGTACAAACAAGCCGAAGAAGAAAGAGAGCATTTCCTAAAAGTTTTCAAATATATTACAGATATGGGAGGGATTGCCATTACGCCGTCTATTCCAGAAGTGCAGCAGGAATTTGCTTCTTTGAGAGAAGTATTTGAAATTGCTTTGCAGAATGAAATTGCAGTTACACAAGCAGTGAATAAAGTAATTGCAAAATGTAGAGCTGAAAATGACTATGCTACAGAAGATTTTATGATGTGGTATGTTGCTGAGCAGAGAGAAGAAGAGAAAAACGCAAGAAGAGCTTTAGAGCTTTTTGAGTTGATTGATGAAAGTGAAGCTGCCGGCAAATTCCAGTTGGATGTGCAAATCGCAAAAATCGCATAATAGTTGATTTATAAAATTGAAAAAGCCCTTAATAAAATTTATTAAGGGCTTTTTTCTTATCTATTCATTCATCAAACTCTCAATCTCGTCAGCTTCAATCGGAATGTTACGCATTAGGTTAAAAGGCTCTCCTTTTTCCTGTACCACAACGTTGTCTTCTAAACGAATTCCGAATCCTTCTGCCGGAATGTAGATTCCCGGTTCAACGGTAAAAACCATATTGGCTTTCATTGGTTCGTGAAGTAATCCGTAATCGTGCGTGTCCAGTCCCATGTGGTGAGATGTTCCGTGCATAAAATATTTTTTGTAGGCTGGCCATTCCGGATTTTCGTTCTGAACATCGGCTTTGTCGATCAAACCTAGACCAAGTAATTCAGAGGTCATGATTTTACCCACTTCAACATGGTATTGCTTCCAAAGAGTTCCCGGAGTCAACATTTTTGTAGCTTCGTTTTTTACTCTCAAAACGGCATTGTAAACTGCTTTTTGTCTTTCGGTATATCTTCCTGAAACCGGAATTGTACGTGATAAATCGCTCGAGTAGTTGGCGTATTCGGCAGCAACATCCAGTAAAATTAAATCTCCGTCTTTACATTGCTGATTGTTTTCGATATAATGCAAAACATTAGCATTGTTTCCTGAAGCAATAATTGGCGTGTAAGCAAAACCTTTAGAACGGTTGCGAATGAATTCGTGAATTAATTCGGCTTCGATTTCGTATTCGGTAACATTTGGTTTTACAAATGATAATAATCTGCGGAAACCTTTTTCGGTAATATCACAAGCCTGCTGAATCAAATCAAGTTCTTCACTTTCTTTTACAGAACGAAGGCGTTGTAAAATCGGGTTGCTTTTTGCTACATTGTGTGCCGGATAATGTTCTTTCCACCATTTTACAAAACGAGCTTCACGGGTTTCTGTCTCCACTGTAGCGCGGTAATGTTCGTTGGTGTTGATGTACATCGTATCGGCATACGTCATCATTTCGTTCAAAATCTTATGAAAATCCTGTAACCAATACACCGTTCTGATTCCTGAAACCTGAAAAGCACGTTCTTTAGTCAGTTTTTCACCTTCCCAGATTGCAATGTGTTCGCTGGTTTCTTTTAGGAAAAGAATTTCTTTTTGACTCTCGTAAGGAGCATCGGGAAACAAAAGCAAAATACTTTCTTCCTGATCTACACCGCTCAGATAAAAAATATCTCTGTGTTGTGCAAATGGCAAAGTACTGTCGGCACTAACAGGGTAAATGTCATTGGAATTAAAAACGGCAACTGAATTAGGTTTCATTTCTGCCGTGAATTTTTTGCGGTTTTTTACAAAAAGAGCGCTGTTTATTTGGTGATATTTCATAATAATTCGGTTTTTGAACTTCGAATTTCAAAATTACGTTTTTTCAGCAAACAGCATGAAATTGATTTCTTAAAGTTTTATTATTTGTTTTTGTGTTATTCTGAGCGAAGTTGAGGGATAACCGCAAAGGGCGCTAGGGTTTACGCAAAGTACGCTAGTTTTTTTCTCGCGAAGTTGCAAAGTAATCGCAATCTTGTCATTCTGAGGAACGAAGAATCACACTAGTAACTCGATAGAGATTGGCGGTTTTGTTTCACGCAGATTTCGCAGGTTTTTTCTTTTTACAATTAGTCTTAGCCACAGTTTTGTCATCTCGACGCAGGAGAGATCGCATTAGAAACTCCGCAATAGAGGTCGTCAATCTTTGCCGATTGGCGTATGTGATTTCTCCTTCGTCGAAATGACAACATTGAGAAAATAGCAGCAACTTAGAATTTCAATATTGGCGTGCCCCTACGGGTCGGGCTTTCGGCTATATCTTTTATTCCGTTTCACTTCATAAAAGGATACCGCCTCTATCCCTCACGCGAATTCGTTTTTTAAGAAACGGAAAAATATTAAATTGTTCTATTTAATAAGACAGCACATTAATCTGATCGCTCGGATTTGTGATTATAAGTTTTCGAGATTTTTAAAACTGGCTGAAAGCCCAAAAGCAACAACGTAGTGCAGCGCACTACAAACTAAACGAACAGTAAGTATTACCCTGAAAGGGTAAAAGCACTTATGAAGTAAGTTAAATAAACAAGATGTATGATCTTAAGAATGTTTTCTTTGAGATTAGGCTTTCGCCCTTTCAGGGCTTATATGCCAATGTGTTTTTTCCCGATGGCACTTTGTACCATCCTATTGCTAAAGCTCTTTCAGAGCGTTTTTTGAAATTTACCGTTTTCAGTCAATGTACTGATAAGAAATCTTTTAAAATCATTTTAATCTGGGGTATAAAAAAACCGAAGCCTCTAAAACTTCGGTTTTTCTATAAGTATATAATTCGGGCTTATTTTTGCTTTAGTAAATTTTCTAACAGAGTCACTTTCTCTCTTTCAGCTTCAACCAAACGTTCGTAAAGCTTTTTATTCTCTTCGTAAGATTCAAGAAGTTTGTCTAACGGGTTAAAAGTGCAATTATTATTTTTTATAGAAGAAGCATCATTATGATAAGTGTTTCCAATAATATTAAAAACAGCGTCTTCTGTAAAATTTTTTATCACTTCAGCCGGTACACCTAAAGCTTCAGCGATTTTTTTAAGTTTTTCGTCATCAACGCTTTCGCTTCCTTCAATAATAGAGATCGATTGCTGGGTTGTGCCAATTGCTTGTGCAAGGGCTTCCTGTTTCATATCTCTCAGTTCTCTAATTCGGCTAATATTTCGACCGATATGTTTAGGTTTTGGTGCTGTGCTCATAGCTCAAAGATATTTAATTTTTTTTTACATTTTTTGGTTTTGGTCGAAAACAAGTATTCACTTGTGGGATACATTTTGTAAATTGTTTTCCAATGTTGTAAAAATACAACTTTTCTTACTTGTTTTGATTTTAAAGAAATGACAGTATTGCGTAATATTGTATAATCTAGCATAAAAACAACTGCCCAATAAAAAATAAAATGCATCATTTAGGTTTCAAATTAATTACAATCAAAGAAGTTAAATCGCAATATCCAACTTTAATCGATCGAGAAGGTTTCGATTATTTTGATGAATGGGAAGAGGAGGATTTCTTTTTGGTTGCACCCGAAAGTGTAAATTTTGAAGGCAATTTTTATTTGGACCTTTATGAGGATAAAGAGAAAAAATGGCTTGCCAATGTATTAAATCTTCCCTTAAAAGAAATGGGAGATCTTAGAATCGAAGGAGTTTTAATAAATGGAAATCTTTCTGTTAGCGGAACAATTATAAATGCCGAAGGCGATTACGGTCCTTATGTTTTTATTAAAGGAGACGTAAGTTGTCAAAGCATGTTGTTGGGAGGTTCGTATGTCGAAATTGAAGGCAACGTTATTGCGAAAGAAGTAGTAATGACTTCTTATAATCACGGTAATTTTAAATGTTCGGGCTGTATTGAAGCTCCGGTTTTTATAGTGGAGGATCATTATACCACAGTTGCGGATCGTAAAAATGACTTGTTTTATTATAATGATAAAACAGACGACATGGATCCTGAAAATGAATCCGAATATGATGAGGACAGTGACGAAGAAGTTATTTCAGCCAAATTGCGAAAACACCTTAATAATCCTCTAATAACCACTTTTGAAGAATTGAAAAGAGAGTTGGAGGAGGGTGAGTTGGTTTTAAAAGAAAGTAATCCGTTGCCTAAAAACCAGGAATATTGGCAAAAGAGAGTTTCGTCCAATTACAGAGATTTAAAAATAGTTCCGCTTCAATTTAAGACGAGAGGATTGTGCGATATTGCACTGAATATCACCCATCATGCGTTACCGTTTGTGGACAAAGATTTTATTACGTCTGAAATTTGCGAGAAATTAGTCGGTAAGGATGGTTTTGCACTTCAGGTAATTCCCGATCAATTTATAACCGAAGAACTTTGCTGGAAAGCAGCTCAAAGTGGGACATTGGTTTCATTGATTCCCGGGCGTTTTTATTCGGAAGAATTAATTATTACAACTTTTAAAAAAGGTAAACACGAACCGAACATTAATGATGTTCCTTCTGAATTTATCACCGATAGTTTACTTGAAGCATATGTGAAAATTGGTAAAGGATTGTGGCTCGACAAGATTTGCAAAGAAAACGGAAAGGATAAATTATCTATTTTAAAAAGTGTAATTGATTCCGGAATACAGCATCTTGACGCTATTTTTGGGAATCACTTTAGTAAAGAAGTTGTTGATTATGCGGCATCTCTTTATAATAATGGAGAAAATAAACCGAAATGGGATAGCTATGTTCAAAAATATAAGGTTAAATTCGGGCGTCTTGGATTAAACTAATTTCTTTAATCAGGCTTTAAATATAAAATAAAACAGATTATGATTGATAGAGAAAGAATAATTAAGAATTACGTTGAAGGTTACAATCAATTCGATATTGATAAAATGACAACTGACTTTAGTCGGGATATTGTTTTTGAAAACATTCAGAACGGTGAAGTAAATATGACTTTAAACGGACTAAATGAATTTAAAGAACAAGCCGAAAATGCAAAAGCCTACTTTTCCACCAGATCACAAGTAATTACTGTATTGAATCATTTTGAGTCTAAAACAGAGATTGAAATTGATTACCATGCTGTTTTGGCGATGGATTTTCCTAACGGAATGAAAGCGGGAGAAGAATTAAACTTGAAGGGGAAATCTGTTTTTGAATTTTTAGATAATAAGATTTTAAAATTGAGTGATATTAGCTAATTATAAAACTGGAGAAAAGAATTCAAGAGATTAGATTTATATTATGGACAATGAAAAGCTAAGAACACTAAGAAATAAAATTTCAATTCCATTAAACCAGGCTATTAGACTTCTTAAAAAAAATAATAATGACATTGAATTGTGTGAGCAGGAATTTCATAATGATAATATCAAGATAATAAGTATAAAAACAGAGTGTGATTATGATGTTGCAAAAGAGAATTATGAGTTATGTAATTACGATGTTGTAAAAACAGTCGAAAGAATTAATCAAAAACCAATTATCATAACAACAGGAAAAGCAACAGATTCTAAAATAGGCTTTGTTTTATGGCCCGAAAATGGAAAAGGTGAATTCTATAAAACTGCTAAGCGAAATGATGCTTTTATTCCAACAGAAGATTTTGATCTTTTTTGAAAGAGTTTCAATCTGTTTTCCCCTTGCGAAATCCGTGGAATGATGTAATTGAAGATGAATTTGATAAAACGGGTCATAATTTTTTTGACCATAAAACGATTAGATTGATTGTTGAAAAAATAAAACTTATAGAAAATGAAAATGAAAAGGAGAATGCTTTTTTATTGGAAACAATAAATTGGTTAAACGATAAGTTAGTTTATGCTGAATATATTGTGGTTTACGGTAATTTATAGAAGACGATGGAATCAAATATTAAAATCAGAAAAGTAGAAAAACAGGATTTAGATTTTGTTTACCAAGCTATAAACGAACTTGAAAATGAAATTTTAGATTTTGAAGTTTTTAAGGAAATATTCGAAGAAAACATTTCAAATAAAAAGAATGTTTATCTAATTGCCGAAAATGAAACAGAAGGGTTAGGTTTTATTAGCTTTCACACCCAAAATCTTTTGCATCATTGCGGTTTGGTAGGCGAAATTCAGGAGTTTTTTATTCATCAAAATTATCGCGGGAAAGGCATTGGGAGGCAATTAATAAATGAGATTTTGCAGTATGCCGATCGGAACAATTTGAAAAGTATTGAAGTAACCACAAATAAAAGACGAGTAGAAAATGTACTGATTTACGAAAATCTTGGCTTTGGGTTAACGCATAACAAGTTTACGATTTATAAGTAACGGAAAAAATGGGACATAGTTGTTCTCTAGTTAAATGAAACAATTGAATACATCTCTAAAACACAATCTAATAGTAGGTTTACTTCTTGCCTTATGGATTTTTGTTTTTGCTTTTATCATAAGACCATTCGATGATGGAACATTGAATTTAAGGACCTGGTTTTTAATGAGCATCGGTTTTAGTGTAACAGCATTGATATGTTACGGTATTCTTGCTATTGTCCAGAGGAGACTTTATCAAAAAATATCAAAATGGAATACTGGTCTTGAAGTAGCAAGTCTTATCTTTTTTTATCTGATCTATTTCATTGCGGTTTATGGATATTACAAAAGCCCGATTTTAAACGGAGGCTATCGTTTTGCGGAGTTCTTCACTATAATATTTATCAAAGTTGCTTTAGTTTTAACTCCCGTAATCGTTCTGGCCAGAAGATATTTGCTTAAACTGATTCCGGTAAAAGAAGATCTTTTAGTTATTAAAGGTGAAAACAAATTAGACATTTTAAAAATCAAAACAAGCGATTTGGTTTGCATCTCTAATGCGCAAAACTACGTGGAGATTTTTTATACCGAAAATGATCAGCTACGTTCAAAATTGATTCGCACTTCGCTCAAAAAACTTCAGGACGATTTTGCTTTTTTAGTTCAAATACACCGTTCACATTTGATAAATCCACTGCATTTTAAATCGTGGCGAGATCAAAATACGATTGTTTTAACCCAAATTGAACTTCCGGTTTCTAAGAGTTTTAAAGAAAATTTACTGGCTTTCTAAATTTCGTACCTAAAACGATATGTTTTGTACCTAAGTCAGTAAATTAGGCAATTAAGCGGGTTTTTCGTTTTAGTTTTGCTTTCTCAATTTTTAAAATAAATTATGAAAACAAAACACTTTTGCTTCCTTGGATTGCTATTTTTCGGGATCAGTTATTTACTATTTTCTAAAGTTTTACCGGACATTCAAAGTTCAATCGATTTTGCACATTGGTTCAATCTTATTGGAGCTTGTTTTTTAATAGCATTTAATGATGTTTTTCCTAAAAACAAGTTGAATGCCGTTGCTTCTTTTATAACAACTTTGGGGGTTATTGCACACATTGGTCTTTGTACGATTGATTTTATAATGTCGAGTTTTGGAGATAACGATGCCGCGAGAGAAGCTTTAAGCATTCATATTAGTAATACACCCTTGATTTTATATCCGTTTATTATTGTTGGGCCCTCATTGCTTTTTATAGGTTTGGCGATCCATGCTTTAAGCTTTATAAAAACTCATTTGATCTTTGTATTAATGGTTGTTTTTGCTGCGCCTGCAGTTGGTTTTTCATTCTTCGTCTTAAGAAATGGCGTTTATATGATGTTGAGTTGTATTGTTTTTCTAGTAGGATTAGGTTTGCTTCTTTATAGAAAAGAGACCCCGGAAGCAAATACAGTAGAAGTCAATTGAGAAATAGTCTTCTAGTAGATTAGAACTTTTGTTTTAATTCATATCTTCGCTTTCATCTTGTATAAAAATGAGGATAGAAAAAGCAAATACAACCGATAGTGAAATTCTAACACAAATAACCAAGAAGTCAAAAGCTTATTGGGGATATTCGGCAGAGCAAATTCAAAAGTGGGAGGTGAGCCTTACTATTTCTCAAGATTATATAAGGGAGCATGATGTATTCAAATTGGTAAAGGATAACGTAATAATTGGTTATTATTCTTATCTTTTTGAAGATGGAAAGAATGTAAAAATGGATAATTTATTTATCTTGCCTGAATATATAGGGAAAGGTTTTGGTAAATACCTGTTTCTCGATTTTTTAAACCGAATGAAAGAAGCTGAAATTCAAACCATTCAACTCGATTCAGAGCCAAATGCTGAAGGTTTTTATTCAAAAATGGGATTTGTGAAAATAGGAGCATTCGAAACCGCAATAAAAGACAGGTTTATGCCCGTTATGGAAATGAAATTATAATAAATCAAACCAAAATTGAAAAACTATACAAAATACCTACTTTCGCTCTTTCTGGCTTTTGTCGTGATTGCGAGTGATGGTACTTTAGTTTCTCCCTCAAAATCGGCAGATTATTACCAATCTTCATTTGTGATTTTGAGACGAGAATTAGATTTTTCTAGTTCCCGATTATACAAGTTTGCAAAATCAACTTCCCGAACAAAAACAATGTTTTCGATTGTTCTTGATTATCTTTCTAATAAAGATGTTTTAAGTTTTCAAATTCGGGTAATTCAAGATTTACAAATATTTCTTTTTCAGAAATTAAGTTCATTTATAAAACAATCTGTTTTTGTAAATGAAACAATTCATTCCGGTAATTTCAAAACAAGTTTATACATAGCTTAATTTTTTGGGCTTTTATGCGCTTCAACGCATACGATGATAAAATAATGTCTAATCATTTATCATTTTTAAAATGTATAAACACAATAATCAAACACGTTTAGAGCAATCTAAGCGACCACTTCATTGGATAAAAAGAAAATTTATAGTAATACTAACTGCTTTTATGCTGGGAATGTCACATGGAATGAATGTGCATGACGAAGCTCTTAAAGGAAGTCAAAACTATACAGAACAGCATAAAAAGGATTAATTATTGATTCCCTAGTATTTGCCTAAAAGACCGTCTGTTTTCTTGAAAAAAATAAAAAGAAAACAGACGGTAAATGTTAATTTTTTTAATAGTTTTGGACAAATTCCTACGTAACTCCTAACCCAATTTATGAATAAAAAAACTAAGTTTTTTAAAAACGTATTATTACTTCAGTTTATCCCCGTTTTTTTATTAGGTGTTTTTATACTCTCTAATCCGAAAAGTCAAAAAGTAATCAGAATTAGAGAAATTCATCCTTATGAGTTTAATTATGGTTATGCTGTTCCATTATTCGTTTTTGGTATTGGTTTGGTTCTTGCGCTTTTTAGTTTGTTTTCAAAACGGGAAGATGTCTTGGTTGATGAATCAGAAATTTTGAAAATAAAACGCAGACAGAATTTCTGGAAATTTGCCTTTTATTGTAATGTTTTTACTTTGTTATTCATTGCAGTTGTATCAGTAGGTGTTTTTCGACAAGATTCATTTGTAATTGATCAGCCTGTTCTTTTCTATAGTTTGATTTTTTTAAGATGCTTAGTTGTTTTGTTATTAAGTTTAGTGGTGGCTTCTTTTTTTCTCGCATCTGGAATTTACTGGAAATCAAATAAAACATTGGCCTCTATTATTCTGATATTTGGTTTTTTTATAATTATTGTTGCTTTTGTTTTTGATGTTGTTTTTATAAGGCAATTCATAAATAATTCTGAGAATTATGTGAGGCATAAAAATGAAAAAAGAGTTTTGGTAAATGAAGGGGAAGATTCTGAAGAATATTCAGAAAGTGAGGATAGTTATGAGGGCGAATATGGTGAACAAGGAAAAGAAAGTAATTACGAAGAAAGTGAAGAAAGTGAAGAAAACCAGGAAAGTGACTATGAATCAAGTGAAGAAGTAAAAAAACTACAGGTTCTGGTATTGGATAAGTCAACGGTTGTTGATTCATGGAACGCAATGAGGGATGATTTTTTCGTAAAAAAAATCGGAAATTCATTTGACTTAGTGGGACTTAGGATGTATGTGTATAGTGTTCTTGCAGGACAAACATATGATAATGATTATCGTGTGATTAATTTTATTTCGCATCTAAAAGACAACCCCGTGCATCTTTATGGTGGGCTTCAAAGTTATAAGTGGATTCTTTTTAGTACCGTTTCGAAAGAAACATATCGTAGTAATCAGTTTGATCAAGTCGTTGATGCGTTGTTATTTACGTATCACGATGTAGGTGAAGATACTGGAAAACTAGATCTAATTTACGAGATTATGCAAAACAATATAGATTCTGATGAAAATAATATTGGAAAATTTTTATCGGAAATTAAAAAGGTTTGTTCTCCTTACGTAATAAAAGAGCTTAAAAAAAATAAAGGTTTTTATAAGTCCAATTCAGATATTGTGTGGTTTTACAGTTTTTGGGCAAGAAGAAATAAGGAAGGTAATAAAGATGTGGTTTATAAGGTTTTGAGAGAAATACGAGTACATTATATTTAAATTTTAAAATGATAAAATCTTATAAAATAATTTTAATTGTTCAGTTTTTTGTATTAACTGTATTTGGTTTTGTGCTTTATAATATAGAGTATGGTATTGCTTTTGCGGTTATTTCAAAATTGATTTTACTTTTAATCGGTTTCTTTCTTTTGATGATATTGGGTATTTCGATCCTCATTCAGCGTTTGATAATTTCTATTTTACAGTCCGATTCAGAGGTTGAAGATTTAGAAAACAGCAACGAAGATAAATTCTGGCGTATTTCTTTTTTTGCGAATCTGGTTGTTGGTACCATAGTGTTTCTGTCTTCTGTTATTTGTGTGATAGTGGATTTTGAAATAGGTATAAAAGGCTATTCCGGTTTCGGATTACGATTTTCTATTTTTTTGGGAATTCTGTTTATCGCGAGCTTGGTTATAGGGCTTTTTTTAAGGATAAAAGATTCGGTTAATGAAGTAAGCGGACTTCTTGGTGGTTTAATGATACTTCTTTCGGTTCTTATTTTTGGAAGTTCTTTATATTTTGGATTGAATCAATTAATTTCACCACAGTATTCCTCAAGTGAAATAATTAAAGCGATTCCTTTTGTTCCGGAAGTTGATGAAACCGAAGTAGCTCAGGATAGTGCTTATGCAGCTATAGATAGTACTATGATTGATAGTTCAGCTACATTTGGGCAGGATGAAATCACTGATGAAGAATTATCAGATGAGGAAGAGGATGATTATTACGGGTTTAAAAAAATGAAACCAACTGGTGTAAAATCGACAGGGTTTTTTAAGGAATATTTTGACAGAAGTTATACCGATACCAAAGTGCGAAATCTAATCCAGTATTTTCTGGCAGATTTCTTAAATTTAAAAAAAGGAGAGTATTATATCAGTACAAAAAATGTAATCGACACGGAATCTCAGATTGCTGAATATTCAGAAATAAAACATGTGGGTAAAGTATTGAGAGTTGATAATGAAGCTCTTGCAAAATCATTTAAAAGTTACAGCCCTATTATTTATTCTTTGTTGTCTAAGAAAATTTACGTTGAATCAAATTTAAAACAGCTTGTAGATGTGTTGATTGCTAGCAGAGATGATGTTTCTAATACAGATGATGGCTCTAAAGCAATGGATAAAGTTTATAACATGATGATTTCCAGGACGAATAGGGATTCTCCAACCGATTGCTATCGAAAGATTGCACCTTACATTTCCAATAGTACCTTAGCCTTATTAAAGAAGAAAGCCTATGCAATCGGAGGAAGTAGTGAGGAAGCTGCAGCGATAATAGTTTATAGTTTTTGGGCTAGAAGATATCATGATGGGAATGATACTGTAGTTTATGATATTTTGAAGGAAATAAAAAAACACTACGGTGAAAGGGAATAAAAATTCCAATAAAAAACCGAAGCAGTTTGCTTCGGTTTTTTATTGGAATTTAAAAAGTTTGGAATTTTACTTAATCTATCCATTTATAATATCTCGCCCCAATCAAATTTGGGATTTCTTTTTCGATTCGGTCTAGAATCCATTCGTTTTTTGGAGTTCTGACGCTTTGTTTTTGTTCTTTTTTATGAAGGCCTTCGTAAGTGTTGAAATCAATTTCTGTGCTTTCTTCCAGATTTTCAAAAAGCTTCACGTTTTCCAGTGCAGCTTTCCATTCCGGCTGGATTGTACCTTCAAAAACTTTCGATTTCGATCCGCTTCCGTAAGCTAAGAATCCGAATTTAGTTCCTGCAACTTCTTGTTTTGTATCGTAAGAATGAGCCAAAGTTGATAACAATCCCATGAAAATAGAACCCGTATAAAGGTTCCCAATTAAAGACGAAGCTAATTCAGCAGGTTGTAATTTCCCGGTTACAAAATTTCTGTACTCATCAGATTTTGCGACTTCTTTGATTTTGTTTTGGTAATCTGCAGGTTCGATGTTTTCTGAAATGATTTTTTCGGCACTGTCTAAAGCGTAAATTTCAGATAACATGCGTCGTCCTTGAAACGAATAGGGAAGATGCATGATAATGCTATTCCAGGAATTGTATAAAGTTTCAGTTGTATTCTTTAATTTCTTAAATGAAAAATAAGCAGCTCTCGTACGATCCATATAACATTGATTCGAATACTGACCATCAAAAACAGGCTGGTCTTTATGGATTTCGATCTCGGCTTCTAAATTATCAAACCACGAGTCGTTGTTTATGTTTTTTGTAATCGCTTCTTTTGAAATGCTTCGGTAGGGTTTGAAAAAATCAAAGACTCCTTTTGTACTTGTCGCCCAATTGTTATCAAAAGCAATGATTCTCGGGTTCGAAGTCACTAACATTGCTAATGCTCCGGCGCCTTGTGTGTATTCTCCGGTAGAGTTTAAATCGTATTTGGCAAAGTCGGTTGTTACGACAATTGCTTTCTTGGCCGGATTCAGTTTTACAAAATCAATACAGTTTTGCAAAGCGTCAACACCACCAATACAGGCAAAAGTAAAATCGACTACATCACATTCTGCCAAAGTATCCTCGCCGAATTTTTGCTCTATCAAACTAATTAAGAACGAACTAATAGGCTTCGAACTGTCGATGGCGCTTTCGGTACCCACATAGATCCTGCTAATTTCGGTTAGATTGATATTGTGGTCAAGAATAAGTTTGGTTAAAGCATTGGCTCCAAAAACCACCGCGTCCTGATGAACGTCAGGTAAAGTCATTTTAATTAGTCCGAGGCCTTTTTCTAGTTTTTCAGGTTCTATATTTCTGGCAAGAGCCAAAGTTTTTATGGGCAAATGTATGTTGGCTACATCAAAAGAAATAGCGTCAATTCCTGTTTTCATTATCATTTTTTTTGAAGCGGATAAAGGTAAAATTATGCTCTTAAAATTCGGTTGTTTTAATTCAATAAAATTGAGCATCGCTTTATTTTTGAGGAAAACAGCTCAAAAAGGGGCAAAAAATAGCAATTTGGTAATTACATAAAAATTAAGAATTCGTTAAAATGGCTTGTGAAAAATTTCTATTTTCTTGTTTTTAAATAATTTGCAATAATATCGGGGAAAGCTCTTTAAAATCATTATAAATAACAGCGAAATGGTTGTAGTTGATGTCTAATTGCTTTATTTTTGTCTAATTTTTTAAAACAAACTACTTTAACACTTATGGCACAATCTGCACTATTGAATGCTTCCATCTTAAAGAAAGTGGCTATGGCTCTTTCGGGAATATTCTTAATCACGTTTTTAGCGCTGCATGTTTCCTTAAATTTTATTTCTATTATTAGTGAAGACGTTTTTAACGAAGCTTCTCACTTTATGGGATACAATCCGCTGATTCAATATGTAATGCAACCTGTTTTGGCAATCGGAGTAATTTTCCATTTCGTAATGGGATTTGTATTGACTGCTCAAAATAGCGCGGCAAGACCAATTGCTTATGCAAAATACAACGGAGCTGCTAATGCTTCATGGACTTCTAGAAATATGATTATTTCGGGGTTGGTTATTTTGGCTTTCTTAGGATTGCATTTCTATGATTTTTGGTTTCCTGAAGTTACTTACAAGTATATTGCAGGTACAGCACCAGATGCAACAAGATATTATGGAGAGCTAGTGCATAAGTTTCATGATCCAATTCGTACAGGTATTTATTGTATATCATTTGTGTTGTTAGGGTTTCACCTTTGGCACGGATTCAGTTCATCTCTTCAATCTGTAGGGATGCACAATAAGTATTCTCGATTCTTAAGTAAAGTTGGTTATGGATTTGCGGTTGTAGTACCGGCACTTTTCGTTATCATCGCATTATTTCATCATTTCAATAATTAATATCAATTATAATGGCATTAGATTCAAAAATTCCAAATGGTCCAATATCGGACAAATGGACAAATTATAAAGATCATATTAATTTAGTAAACCCTGCTAACAAACGTAATTTAGATGTTATTATTGTTGGTACAGGTTTGGCTGGAGGTTCTGCTGCGGCTACTTTGGCTGAATTAGGATATAACGTAAAAGCTTTCTGTTTTCAGGATTCACCACGTCGTGCGCACTCTATTGCAGCACAAGGGGGAATCAATGCAGCAAAAAATTATAAAGGTGATGGTGACTCGGTTTACAGATTATTTTATGATACTGTAAAAGGAGGTGACTACCGTGCACGTGAGGCAAACGTTCACCGTTTGGCTGAAGTTTCTGCTAATATTATTGACCAGTGTGTGGCTCAAGGGGTGCCATTGGCTCGTGAATATGGTGGATTATTGGATAACCGTTCTTTTGGTGGAACATTGGTTTCCCGTACATTTTACGCACAAGGACAAACCGGACAACAATTATTGCTAGGAGCTTATTCTGCAATGAACCGTCAGATTGGTCGTGGAAAAGTAAAAATGTACAACCGTCACGAAATGCTTGACATTGTTATCGTGAACGGAAAAGCGAGAGGTATTATCGCTCGTAACTTAATTACAGGAGAAATTGAAAGACACTCTGCTCACGCAGTAGTAGTAGGTTCAGGAGGATACGGAAACGTATTTTTCTTATCTACAAATGCTATGGGAAGTAACGCAACAGCAGCTTGGAAAATACATAAAAAAGGAGCGTATTTTGCGAATCCTTGTTACACTCAAATTCACCCAACTTGTATTCCGGTTTCAGGAGATCACCAGTCTAAATTGACTTTGATGTCTGAATCGTTACGTAATGACGGTCGTATTTGGGTTCCTGCGAAATTAGAAGATGCTAAAGCAATTCGTGAAGGAAAGAAAAAAGCAACTGATTTATCTGAAGCGGAAAGAGATTATTTCTTAGAAAGAAGATATCCTGCTTTTGGTAACTTAGTACCTCGTGACGTGGCGTCTCGTGCTGCAAAAGAAAGATGTGATGCTGGTTTTGGAGTTAATAAAACCGGAGAAGCTGTTTACTTAGATTTCGCAGCAGCAATTCAACGTTACGGAACGGAAGATGCTTACGTAAAAGGTTTAGATGATAAAGACACTGCTTTGGTGACTAAATTAGGAGCTGCGATCGTGAAAAGTAAATACGGAAACTTATTCCAGATGTACTACAAAATCGTTGATGAGGATCCTTATACAACGCCAATGATGATTTATCCAGCAGTTCACTACACTATGGGTGGAACCTGGGTTGATTATAATTTAATGACTACAATTCCGGGATGTTTCTCAATTGGAGAATCTAACTTCTCTGATCACGGAGCAAACAGACTTGGAGCTTCGGCTTTGATGCAAGGTTTAGCTGATGGATATTTCGTATTGCCTTATACTATTGGAGATTATTTAGCTCCGGATATTAAAATGGGAGAAATTTCTACAGAGTTACCGGAATTCTTAGAAGCAGAAAAAGCAGTAAAAGATCAAATCGACAGATTTATCAATAATAAAGGAACTCATTCTGTAGATTATTTCCATAAGAAATTAGGAAAAATCATGTGGGATAAAGTTGGTATGGCTCGTAATGCTAAAGGTTTGACTGAAGCTATCGAAGAAATTGCTGCTTTACGTGAAGAGTTTTATAAAGATGTAAAAGTGCCAGGAAGCGCTAACGAATTTAATCAGGAATTAGAGAAAGCGACACGTGTTGCCGATTTCTTAGAATTAGGAGAATTGTTCGCGAAAGATGCTTTACACCGTAATGAATCTTGTGGAGGTCACTTCCGTGAGGAGTACCAGACAGAAGAGGGAGAAGCACTTCGTGATGACGAAAACTTTGCATACGTTGCAGCTTGGGAATACAAAGGAAAACCAAGTGATGCCGTATTACACAAAGAACCTCTAATTTACGAAAACATTAAATTAGTACAGCGTAGTTACAAATAGCAATTAGTCAAAAGACAAAAGTCTTAAAGTCAAATGGCTCAATGTTAACTGACTTTCGACTTTCGGCTTTATGACCTTCAAACTAAAACAGTATGAAACTTACATTAAAAATATGGCGTCAGAAAAACGCCCAAGATAAAGGAGGAATAGTTGATTACCCAATTGACGGAATCGAACCAGATATGTCTTTCCTTGAAATGCTTGACGTTCTTAACGAACAATTAATCAATAAAGGTGAAGAGCCGGTTGCATTTGACCACGATTGTCGCGAAGGAATTTGCGGAATGTGTTCATTATTCATCAATGGTGAAGCACACGGACCAGATAGAGGAGTAACTACTTGCCAGTTACACATGCGTATGTTTAAAGATGGAGATACGATTTTTATCGAGCCATTTAGAGCAAAAGCTTTCCCGGTAATTAAAGATTTAGTGGTTGACAGAAGTTCTTTTGACAGAATTCAGCATGCAGGAGGATTTATCTCGGTGAATACTTCTGGAAATACAATTGATGCCAATACAATTCCAATCAATAAACACGATGCGGATAAATCATTTGATGCTGCAGCTTGTATTGGTTGTGGAGCTTGTGTAGCAACTTGTAAAAACTCATCGGCAATGTTATTTGTTGGAGCAAAAGTTTCTCAATATGCATTGTTGCCTCAAGGTAAAGTTGAAGCAGTTGATCGTGTTCTAAACATGGTACACCAAATGGATTTAGAAGGTTTTGGTAACTGTACCAATACAGGAGCTTGTGAAATCGAATGTCCAAAAGGAATTTCTCTTGAGAATATTGCACGTATGAACCGTGAGTATTTATCAGCAAGTTTGAAAGGATAATATGTTTTTTATATAAAAACAAAAGAAGCTGTTTTAAAAGAATAGTTTCTTAGCGGTTAAAAAATAAGGGTCGTCTCATTTTTGAGACAGGCCCTTTTTTTGTGAGCTCCAAGGGAGTGAAATATTTGTAGAAAAAAACAGGCGTTTGCATAAGCTCCAGAGGAGCGATATATTAGATCGTAAATGTATATCGCTCCTCTGGAGCTTTTTTTTATCGGTTTTGTTGAAATTCTATAAATATTTTACCCCGCTGGGGTCTTGTTGTTGGTGTTTTTTAGATTTTTTTTGTTCAATCAAAGGAGTTGTTATTTTAAGCTGCCGCTTTCTTTACTTTTATTCATAATAGAATTGCGAAGCACTTATCTCCTGTTTTTCTTTTCCTTCGGGCTGAATGAAACAGTTTAAAGTTGTTCCGCCAATCTGGTCAAAATAACTGATATTGATTTTATGAAATCCTTTTTCAAGTTTTGCAGTTCCATAAGCTTCGTTGAGCCAATGAATCCCATCATTGTTAACGATTAGCTCATTGTCGATAAAAAGCTTCGATCCGTCGTCTGAAAGCGTTGAAAACGTATAATTTCCGGTTTCCGGGATATAGAGGTATCCGTCGAATTTTAAGCCAATATAGCGTTCTTTTTTCGTTTTCCATTTTTCACTGCTCACAGTGCCTTCAAAAATTCCGGAATTTACAGGTTTTACTAAATCTAAATCCTGAACCTGCTGGAATAGTGCTCCTGTAAAATACTCGTATTTTAGCCCTTTCTTAGTAGGTTTTTGTGCTAAAGCCGGTTTTAAATCCGGATTTCGGATTATTATTTTGTTGATAGAGCTTCTTCTTCCGCCCGGGCTAATCTGAACTGTTTTGATGGTTCTGAATTCTCCTTGTGGAATATTTATGGTTACCGGTTTGGTGTATAGTTCTGCTGTCTCATCTGGGTTATAACCGTCTATGGTGTAAAAAATTTGCCCGTTTTTGATCGTTGGTTTCAGATCTAAGGTGTATTTTGAAGTGATCAAAGCTGTTTCATTTGCGCCAAAGGGTGTTGGGACTTTGTAGAGCCTTTTTTGTGCTTCTAATTTTTCTAAATGATGCGGCATGCGATTGAGAACAAAATTATCATAATTTTTATTTTGTGGTTCTGTCCATGCGATCTCTGCTAAAGCAAACATTCGGGGATAGAGTTGGTAGTTTAATTTGGCAGGACTGGTTAAATACTCCGACCACAAATTAGACTGCACACCCATAATGTATTTTTGTTCGTCAATCGTCAGACTGTCTACAGGAGTGGGGTTGTATTGGTACATTTTTTCTACGGTCACTAATCTTCCAACGGTTAAAGGCTCATTTGGAGAATACGCCTGGTTATAGTCAAGATACAAAACTTGCTCCGGATTCATGATTACGAAGTGTTTTTGTTTGGCTGCGGCAATTCCTCCCGATTCTCCGCGCCAGGACATTACTGCTGCGTTTGGAGCCAGTCCGCCTTCCAGCATTTCGTCCCAGCCCAGAATTTGTCTTCCGTTGGAATTCAGGAATTTTTCGATTCTGGTGGTGAGATAACTTTGTAATTCATGTTCGTTTTTTAAACCTAAGTCTTTGATTCTTTTTTGGCAATTTGGGCATTCTTTCCATCTTGCTTTTGGGCATTCATCACCACCAATGTGAATGTATTTGCTTGGAAACAAAGCCATAACTTCGGTTAGAACATCTTCAAGAAAGGTAAAAGTTTCTTCTTTTCCGGCACAGAATATGTCTTCAAATACGCCCCAGTATTCAATAACTTTATAGGAACGATCGGGGAAACAGGATAAATGCGGGTAAGCGGTAACTGCTGCTGTGGCATGCCCCGGCATTTCGATTTCCGGAATAACGTTTACATAATGCTCTTCGGCAAATTTTACAACGTCTTTGATTTCTTCCTGAGTGTAAAAACCTTCGTATGGATTTCCGTCAAAAAAATAAGGAAATCTTTCGAATTTATTTCCGACTAAAGTTTGTGCCCGTTTAGATCCTACTTCGGTCAATTTCGGGTATTTTTTAATCTCAATTCTCCATCCCTGATCGTCAGTTAAGTGCCAGTGAAAGTTGTTTAATTTATAGCTGGCCATTTGTGCGATAAAATCTTTTATAACATCAACAGAGAAAAAGTGACGGCAAACATCTAAGTGTAAACCGCGATATCCGTATCTGGGCTCGTCTTCGATAGTAACACAGGGTAATTTTACCTCTTGATTTTTGGGTTTGTTCGGAAGCATTTGTAATAAACTCTGAACTCCATAAAACAGTCCCTCTTCACTTCCGGTAACGGTAATTTTTTTTGAGGTAATACTTATTTTATAGGCTTCTTTTTTTAACGATGCAGATGGGGTTTTAGTAATAAATAAAACTTCAATGTTGCTTTTTTTATTGGTCGTATTTGTGTTTATGGCGGATTCAAAAAGGTTCGCAGTTTTTTGTTCTTTGGTACTGAATTTATTGTGCTCAAAAACTACTTTAATTTGTCCGTTTAAACGAATGCTGTCCTCGGTTGCTTTATAAGAATTGGGAGCAGGAATTATCGAATTAGTAGTAGAGGAAGTTTGAGCACTTCCAAAGGAAAAACAAAATATTAAAAGGAGAAATATATTTTTTCGCATGGTTACTTTTTATGTTCGTTAAACAAATTTAAGGTTTGTTGGTTAATTTGCATTTTTTTTGCAAAAGCTATTTACGTTTAAATGTCTTTATTATAGATGAATTAACTTTTTTATTACATTGTATTCTAATTTGTTTCGCAATAATATTGCATTAATTGTTTACATTTGCTTTAATAAAAATGAATTTGCATGAATAATGATAATGAACTGGTTAATTATACCAAGGAAGAACGTAAAAATCTTATTTTAAAAGAGATTAACCTACACACTCGTGTAAGTTTTGAAACCCTTTCGGTTAAATTATGTGTTTCAGAAGATACCGTAAGACGCGATATTAATGAACTTGAATCAGAGTCTTTATTGATTAAAGTAAAGGGTGGTGCAATGACAAAGGCATATCACCATTCTTCTTCGAATCAAACTTATGCAGGCGAATCCAAACAAACCATCGCGCAAAAAACATTAGGTCTGCTTCATGACGGAATGGTTTTGTTAATTGGCGGTGGAACTACCATCAGAGAATTCATCCGATTGATTCCGGATACTTTAAATCTGACCATTTTTACGGTTACTGTTTTATCGGCAGTAGAACTTCTGGACAAACCCAATGTTAAAATTATCATGATTGGCGGCAGCATTTCTTCGTACAGCCAAATGTGTGTGAGCGGCGATGTCTATAATCAGTTGGCAAATATTAAAGTTGATTTATTGATATTAGGAACTAATGCTTTAGATATCGAAGGCGGATTTTCAGATTCTGACTGGGAAACGGTTCAGGTAAAAAAAGCTATGATTCAGGCTTCTGAAAAAACAGCGATTCTTACTATTTCTGAAAAACTGGATACGGTTCTAAAAATGAAAATTGCCAACTTATCCGAGGTTGATTATGTGGTGACGGAAGTCGATCCCGATCACGAAAAACTACAGGCGTATAAGAAGGCAGTTCCCAGTTTGGTTTTTATTTAGTCCCAATTCTTTATTAAAAAGTTAATCCAGTTCTGGTGAAAGATTTTATTCAGATCTTCGTCTGAATAACCATGACTTTTAAAAATCAGAACTAATTTTTGCAAATCGGCAATGGTGTTTAAATCGTATGGCGATTGCTCTGTACCAAAAGCTCCATCAAGATCAGAGCCTATACCAATATGATTGGCATTTCCGGCCAATTGACAAATATGATCCATGTGCTTGAAGACTGTCTCAAGATTGCAGTTTGTTCCTTGTGGAGTCGAAACACCTCTTTCCCAATCCGGAACCAGCATCCATGCATCTAAAGCCCCTCCAATAACGGCTCCTCGTGAAATCAGGGCTTTGATCATTTCATCGCTGTATTGGCGGTTGTGATTTACAAGACTTCGACAATTGTTATGACTTGCCCAAACAGGTCCGTTATAATGATCCAATGCCTGCCAGAAAGCATCGTCACATAAATGTGTTGCATCTAAAATAATGTTCAGACGTTCCATCTCTTTTAGCAAGTCGATTCCGTTTTGTCGCATTTTTCCAGTGGCATCCGTTCCGTTTGCATATCGCCCGGGACCGTAATGTGCCGGTCCAATAGCTCTTAATCCGTATTGATGTGCTTTTTCTAAGTAAGAAATGTCAATAATAGAATCAGCACCCTCTAAGCTTAAAATATAACCAATGGGTTTTTTGTCATTTGGCGTTCCGTCATTCCATAAATCGATTTGTTGCAGCAATGATGTTTTGTCTGTAATTGGAGTTATTTCTCCGGCTTCTTCCATGGTTTTGTACCACGCGAGCTGTCCCTGTGTTTGTGCCCAGGCCTGCTCAGGTGAATTCCAGCCGGGAATAATGCTGCCGGGTTTTACAAATCGTGCAATTTGAGTGGCAACTACAATTCCGATATTTCCTCTTCGCAAATCAGGAAAAGAAACCGTTGCACGCTCGCGATCCGGTTTGTCAGTCATTCCTTTTTCCAAATGGCGCAAAGTAGGTACGTCATTTCTTAAATCTCGATTCCATTCCATCGCATTCATGCTAAGGTCTAAATGGGCGTCTATTATAAACATAGTATTTTTTTTAAGGCACAAAGGTTCAGAGGTTTTCTGCAAGGTCTATAATCTTTACTCTATTCTCTTTCCTCTTCGCTCTATTTTCTATTTTTTTTCTCTGTTGCTAGATATTAATTTTTCTGCTGCGGGCCACAACCTGCCATTGATCGCAGATCTGATGTTCATTATTTACAACCTGAACGGAGTCATAAAGGGCACAGGTTGGGCAAACATGATAAGGTTGTGCGTAAATAGTATCGCCGATAGCATATTCGTTTTTTCCTTTGTTTTCGATAATCAAATGTTCTTCTGAATGTCCGGTGGGGATTAGATTCTCATCGTTTAAAATCACAAGTCTTTTATCGATTGGGTTTTCAGAAGCTATAGCTTTGTATCCAATATCAATACAAAAAGTAGAAGAAGTTGGTTTTGAAACTATGGTTCCGACAATGACCAGTGCGGGTTTGAAATTTTGCTCCGGTAGATGAATTTGATAATTGGAATCCCAGAAAACAAAAGTTCCGGGACTGCATTCTACATTTTTCTGAGCCGAATAAAATGGAAAAGTATTAGATCCTCCGGCAACAATTTTCAGTTCGTAATCAAATTTTTCCTGAATAGTCTTTATTTCTTCATTGATACTGAAGAAAATATTGGAAGCTATTGATGTTCGGTGTTCGATATCACCTTTTAAATGACCGTCGTAAATGTGGATACCTGCGAAATGAATGTTTTTTAACTTAATAATTTCGTCAATTAAGGCTCCCCAATTTTTAGAAATTGAGATTCCGGTTCTGTTCATTCCGGTATTCAAATCCAGATATACAGTTAGGGTCAGATTGTTTTTATGCGCGATGGTATCCAGTGCTTTTGCCGATTCGAAATTATCTACAATTGTCGAAAAAGCGATAGCTGGATATTTTTGAATTAACGAAATCCATCTTTCTTTTTTAACACCAACAGGTTGATAGGCGAGAAGCACATCCGGAATTTCGTGTATGGCGGCAAGTTCAGCTTCGGCAATTGTAGCACATTTAATTTTGTTGATGTTGTAAGTTTTAAATAAATCCAGAATTTCCCCAATTTTATGGGTTTTGATATGTGGTCTTAATTTTTGAGTATCACCGTTTACAGACTCAATCAAATGCTCAATATTGGACTGAATGCGATCTTCGTAAACAGCCAAAAATGGAGTATCAACACGGATTTCGGAATTTATTTTCCACCAGTTGTTTCGCATAATTTAGGTTCTTGTTTTTTTGACAACTTCAATTAAATTTTGAAAAGCCTGAAAGGATTGCTCATAACTTAAATTTAGCAGCATTTCTTTTGTAAATAAATTAGAACCAATCCCAACGCAGACAACTCCGGATTTGAACCAGGATTTCAAATTGCTTTCTTCTAAGGTTACACCTCCGGTTGGCATTATCTTTAAATTCGGAAAAGGAGCTCTGATGGCTTTTACATATCCGGGACCGCCAATTTTATCGGCAGGAAAAAGTTTTACAATTTCAGCTCCTAATTTATTGGCGTGAAGTACTTCGTTTAAGGTAGCAGCTCCAGGAATCCAGTAAATATTATTTTTAAAGCAATAATTTCCAATTTCGAAATCGGTATGCGGGCATACAATACAATCTGCCCCTAACTGATGAAAGGTTTCGGCATCATGAACATTTAAAATAGATCCTACGGCTATTTTAACCTGCAGATTATTGGCTTTTCTAAAAGCAATCATTTGAGTAAAAACTTCTTTTGCATTATCTGCACGAGCAGCAAACTCGATAATTTTTATGCCAGCATCAGCCGCCGATTGCAAGACTATTTGGGCTGTTTCAATGTTGATTTGTGTGACTAACGGAAGTACACCTTGCGTTTTTAATATGCTGTACATGTTCTTATTTTATCTGTTAATTCTATTACTTGAGCCGTTTTTAATAAAATGACTTACTTCATCAAGAGTGCTTATAGCAAAATCTCCGTGAATACTTTGTTTGATTACACCGCAGGCAGTTGCCCATTCGATGCATTCCTGACCGGATAATTTATGGGTCAGTCCGTATAATAATCCTGCGTTGAAGGCATCTCCGGAACCAATCTGGTCTGTTACGACATGTATTTTGTGTTCGGGTGTCTGATAAAAGTTGCCTTCGTGAATCAGCAATCCTTTGTATAAATGCGCTGGTCCGTCTGACTTTCTGAAACTCATTGCCAGTGTTTTTAAAAAGGGCATTTTTACTTTTAACAATTCGAATGTTTTTTGAAAACGATCGGCATCGGATTCGTTTGGATCTGTTTTGATTCCGAAATAAATTTCAATAGCATCTAAATCGGCAACAGTAATTGTGCTGTACTGAAGTAAATCAGGCATGATTTCAGAGGGATGTTTTCCGTATTGCCATAATTTAGAACGGTAATTAAAATCGGAAGAAATTGGAAGTCCTTTTTGATGTGCAGCCAAAATAGCTTCTTTACAGACCTGAGCTGCTTCATCCGAAACTCCCGGACTTATTCCGGACCAGTGAAAATGGTTTACATCGGCTAATGCCAGATCCCAGTTAATCTGATCTTTTTGTATGGTTGCAAAAGACGAATTGCTTCGGTCGTAAATAACTTGTGATTGTCTGATTTGATTTCCGGCCTCGACAAAATATAAACCTAAACGGTCTCCGCCATAAACACATTTCGAGGTGTTTACTTTGTATTTCTGAAGTTCGTTTACAGCCAATTGGGCTAAGTCATTTTGAGGCAATCGGGTAATGTAATCGGTAGGTATTCCCAATTGGGATAGTAAAACACAAACATTTGCTTCGGCACCGCCCACGTAAATTTTTATTTCGTTGGCCTGTGTAAATCGATTTCCGTTGGCAACATTCATCCGGAGTAATAATTCACCGAAAGTTGCGATTTTTGTTTGTGAGGTATTTGTATTCATTGTTGTCTTTTTTTAGCCACTCCCGATAGCTGTCGGGATTATATTGATTTATAAACTTAGCGATTATTTTTTTTAACACATAGAAGCATAGTTTTTGAAACCTTGTAATAGGCGTTTCACTTGCATTAATACACATAGCTATGTGCGAAAACGAGTTTTTTTGTTATCCTCAATGAAGTAAAAAAAATCTATGTTTCTATGTATTTAATTCTTTCGCCACGAATTTCACTAATTTTCGCAAATCAGTACCTGAAAAATTAATTCGTTTTAATTCGTGAAATTCGTGGCAAACAAAAAATAATGCTTTTTTATTATGTTATCTGTGGCATAACTTTTTTTAATATAATTCGAAAACGGCTTCTACTTCAACGGGAATATTATCCGGTAAAGATCCCATACCTACGGCACTTCTTACTCCGATTCCGTTTTCCTGTCCCCAGACTTCGGCAAATAATTCACTGCAGCCGTTTATTACATAGGGATGTCTTAGAAAATCGCCATTGCAATTCACCATTCCAAGTACTTTTATCACTTTTTTTACTTTGTTCAGGCTTCCAAAATTGGTTACAATTGTAGAAAGCATTGTTAATCCGACTTGTCTCGCTGCTAATTTTCCTTCTTCGATATCCATGTCATCGCCAATTCGGCCAATGATTAGTGATTTGTCGTCTCTAACAGGCCCGTGACCTGAAAGGTATAAATATTTACCATCAACCAAATAGGGTTTGTATATACCCAAAGGCTGAGGCGCCGGAGGAAGAGACAAACCAAGTGTTTCAAATTTTTCTTGTGGTAATAAATTCATGATATTAATGTATTATAGAGTTTAAAATAAAAACGAAAATGATTCCTAAAACAGATACTAAGGATTCCATAACGGTCCATGATTTGAAAGTATCTTTCAGGCTGATGTTAAAATATTCTTTGAACATCCAGAAACTTGGGTCGTTTACGTGCGAGCACATTAAACTTCCTGCTCCAACAGACAAAACCAGTAAGTTAGGATCAAGTCCGGTTGATTGTAGTAATGGGAGTAAAACACTCGCGGTCATTAATCCTGCCGCTGTCGCCGAACCTACACAAACGCGAATAATCGCTGCCATCATCCAAGCCAATAAATAAGGATGAATGTTTATTTGTGTTAGAGCTGCAACGATAGTTTCGTTTACGCCGCTTACAATCATGACTTCTTTTAGGCCGCCGGCTCCTCCAACGATCAGAACAATTAAGGCAACATCTTTGATGGCAACGGCGTAGTCATCCATTACCGAGCTGATGCTTCGGTTCATTCGGATCCCTAAAGTATAGGTACAGATCAATAAAGAAATCAGCATGATGATACTAGGCTCTCCAATTGTTTTGCAGATGTCAGCTAAAGTTTCATTTTTAGAAATCATAGGTAATATCGAAGTTACTGTTAATCCGAAAACCGGAAATAAAGCGGAGAACAGACTAAGTGAAAAACTTGGAAGTTTGCCTTCGTTTACAACTTCTTCAATATTTAAGATTTCGTGATCTGATTCGGTTTTAATGTTTTTGAGTAAATTCGAAAACAGCAAACCTGCAATAAAAATGGTTGGAATCGCAATGATGATTCCATAAACCAAAACAAGTCCAAGATCGGCATTAAAAATACTGCTTAAAGCCATTGGAGACGGATGTGGGGGTAAGAAACCGTGTGCTACTGAAAGCGACGCCAGCATTGGAATACCAAGATATACTTTTGACAGTTTAAATTGGTGGGCTACTGAGAAGATTAAGGGTACTAACAAAACAAAACCAACACTATAAAATAGAGGTATCCCAACAATAAATCCGGTAATCATTAAGCCAAGGCGAACGTATTTTTTACCCGTCCATCCCATAACAGTTTTGGCAATAACATTGGCGGCGCCTGATGAAACAGTAAGTTTACCAATACAGGTTCCGAAAACAATAATCAGCGTAATAGATCCTAACATTTCGCCCAAACCTTTTTGAACGGTTTGTGATAAAGTGTCTATCGGCAGACCTAAAAAAAGGCCTGCTAATAAAGCTGTTATGATAAAGGCAATAAACGGATTGATTTTAAGCCAGGCTATCTGGACGATTAGAAACGCAATGCATGCCGTAAGAATTAAAATGCTCATTTATCTGTTGTATTATTAACTCCGCAGAGTGTAATTCGTATAAAATTGATTAAACACATAGCAACATAGATTTTTTTACTTAATAAAAGAATAATAAAAAAAAATTAGCTTTTAAAACATAGTAACTATGCGTATTAATGCAAGTGAAACATCTTTTTAGGATTGCAGGATCTATGTCTCTATGTGTTTAAATTAATTATATCAATGGATTTTTATTGTTTATCCCACCAGATTCTTGTAGTAAAAGTATCAGGTCCTTGTTGTTTAACTGCTTCTGCTAAGTTAGTTGTATTTACTGAATATTCACTGGTTGGATATCTAAGACGCCTTGGTATTGTGCCATTTGTTACATTTCCAGGGAAATTTACGGGAGTTAAAACAGGGTATCCTGTTCTTCTCCAATTGGCATAAATTTCCTGTTCGTCTACAAATAAAGCTACATAAACCTGGGTATGAATTTGATTCATTTTGGCTTCAAAATTCCCTGCTGCATTATAAGGATTAGCAGTTAAATAAGGAGTTGCATCTGTAATGGCGTAGGATGTTCCATAAATTCCCATATTTAGGAAAGATGCTTTCACTCCTTTTCCATATAAATCCTTATCGGTTTCGGCGGTGTACCATCCTCTTGCAGCAGCTTCGGCCAGATATAAATTAGTTTCGGCATTGCTTATTAATACCAGCGGAGCATCGAATCTTAAAATGGTATTTTGATTTGGCTCAGAATAAGTAGCTTGCTCTAATGGTGCTAGTGCTGTTGTGGTTCCATTTGGGAAACCTTTTTGCACGGCCGGGTTAGTATTTTGTACAGTTCCTTGCCAAACTCCGGCGTAAACACTGATTCTCGGGTCAGCAGTAGTTTTTAATAAGTCAATGAAAGTTTTGGCTAGTTTGCCTCCCTCAGTGTTAGTTTGACCGTATGATCCGTTTGCATAATCTCCGGTTCTTGAGTCAAAAGCAACGGGGTTTCTGTTGAAGTTATTTGGCCCGTCGCTATAGTTCATGATGGCATTGTCTGCTCCATTAACGATTACTCCACCTGCAATGGCTTTGGTAACCCAGGTTTTTGATAAAGCGGGATCCACTTTAGTTAAACGCAAGCCTAAGCGAAGCATTAAGGAGTAAGAGAATTTCTTCCATTTGGCAACATTTCCCTGATAGATAAAATCGGCAGTACCGAAACTCGGTTTCGCTGGATCCAGTGCAGTCGCAGCTTCATCAAGCTCTTTTAGTAAATCTTTATAGATGAATTCTTGCGAGTCATATTTTGGAAGAAATAGATTTGTAGTGTATGCCTGTACTGCTTGGGAGTAGGGAATACTTCCGTACAAATCTGTAATTTTATGATATAAAAAAACTTTCCAGATTCGGGCAATATTAAGTTTGTTGCTGTCGTTCGGTGTGTCTTTTACGGCATTAATTACGATCTCAGTTTCATTTAATGCTGTTGGGTATGCCTGATTAAAGTAACCGGAATAGTATTTTTCTCCATCTAAGTATTTATCACCCACTCCGGAGACTTCTTTGTAAGTGGCATAATGTTGCAGTATTCCGCCACATTCAAGAATGTTTGTAAAAAAATAATTATTGGCTAAGCCGTCAAGTTGCGCCCTGCTGAAAATAAAGTTGGTATTTGGTTTTTCAACAGCATTGGGATTGGAGTTGATTTCTTCAAAATCTTTGGTACATGCTGTCAGGCTACCCAACAGTATGCCTGAAATGTATAATAGGGTTATCTTTTTCATGTCTTTTAATTTAAAAATTAGGGATAGGGGGTGTTTAAAATTTAACATTTAAATTTAAACCGAAACTTCTGGTTCTAGGAACTCCAAATTGTTCTATACCCTGAGCATTTCCCGCACTAAATACAGATTCCGGGTCTACGTTTGGAGTCTTTTTGTAAAGAATGAATAAGTTTCTTGCTATGAAAGAAATGGATATGCTTTGAAGTTTTGATAAACTGCTTATTTTTTCAATAGGGAATTGATATCCAATAATAACTTGTCTTAGTTTTATAAAACTTGCATCGTAGACAAATTCTGATGAAATGTTTTTTAGTCCATCATAATAATTTCTAAGGTCTTTAGGAGCAATTACCATATCTACCGGATTTCCTTTAGTATCAACTCCCTTAATTGGTAAGCCGTTTTCGCGACCTTCAAGTGTTAATTTGGTTAATCCCATACGGGTTCCATATAAATCCGTTCCGGAGTATAAACTACCACCAAATTTACCGTCGATCAGGAAGCTAAAAGATATGTTTTTGTATTTAAATTCATTATTAAGTCCTGCTGTCCAGGGATGAACACCCTGTCCCAGCTCCTGAAGTGGACCTCTTGCTACGGTTGCGGTATTGCCACTTACATTGTAAACTGTATTTCCGTTTGCATCTTTAAGAGGTTTGTATCCTTTTATAGTACTGTAAGGGCGTCCTACATCACTTGTAATAAGGGCATAATCGTTTACGGAAATTGCCATCGTAATCGAGTTTAATTTGTCTGTAAGTGCTTCAACTGTGTTTTTATTATAGGCTCCGTTGATACTTGCGTCCCAAGAGAAGTTGCTATTGTTTATGATCTTACTGCTAATTAATAATTCTACTCCTTCATTTCTCATTTTTCCAATGTTGAGTAAAGCAGTATTTGCGCCTGACGCATTTGAAATGGTTGTTTGTACAATGTCGTTTGTGGTAGCACGGTTGTACCAGGCGAAGTCAAGATTCAAACGATTGTTAAAGAAGCCTATATCAGTTCCAATTTCAAAGGTGGTTGAAGTTAAAGGACTTAATGTAGAATTTGGCACTCTCGTTCCTGTAGGGACTTGTAGCTGTTGGTTGTTGTGGCCTCCCTGAACCATTGAATACGATCGGTTTAGTGCGTATGGGTCTGGTGTAGCGCCTCCAACCTGGGCCCACGAAGATCTCAGTTTTGTAAATGAAATCCACTCCGGCATTTTTATAATATCAGAAAGAATGATACTAGTTCCTATGGATGGGTAGAACACTTTATTGTTTTCTTTAGATAGGGTTGAAAACCAATCCTGACGTCCTGTAACGTTTAGGAAAATTACATTTTTGTAATCCAGATCTGCGGCAGCATAAACAGAGTTTGTTTTTGTTTTTCCATAAGGATAAGTATACGATAAAGTAGTAAAATTGGTTGGAGCGAAAAAATCATCAAGGACAAAATTTGAACCCTCAAGGCTAACTTCATCTCGTAAGGTTGTACGGGAGTTTACTCCAAGTAATGCATTCAGAGAAAAATCTTTATACAAGTTCTTTTTGGTATAGTTTAGTATAGCTTCGGAATTCAGGTTTGACAGCTTTACGCGGGAACCTTGTGCGTATCCAATTGGATTGTTTAGGCTTGTCTTTGGAATGTATCCAAAGTAATCGTAATCGGTGTAATCCTGTCCAATTCTTCCCTGAAGAAATAGTTCGGGTGTAAAGTTTAATTTTACGTTTAACATTCCAAGGAAACGATTTTTAGTGTCCCTGTTTTTGATTTTATTGATGGTGAAGTAAGGGTTTGTTGCAACTGGAACAGGATTCCATGCTATTTCCTTACCGTTTTCGTCATAACCAGGTGAAAGATTTCTAATGTCTACAGTGTTAGCAAGCAGATAGGTGGCCCAGTTCGGGTTGGCTTCTGCATCTGAAACCGTAATTCTGTTGTTTGATTTCTCTATGTTGTATTGTGCGACTACGTCAAATTTTAACCAATTGGTTAAGTTTACATTGCTGGCAATGTTGACACTTTTACGGTTGAAATCAGAATTTGGTACAATCGACTGGTTGTCTGTATTAGAGAAGGAAAGACGTCCTGAAGCTTTTTCGGTTCCTCCTGAAAGTGCGATAGAATTGATAAATGTTGTTCCGGTTTCGTAGAAGTTTTTGATGTTGTTTTTTTGTGCAACATAAGGTCTTTTTACTCCGTCAAATTGAATAACATCAGTCCCGTCTATTTTTGCTCCCCACGACCAGCGACCAAATTCTATAGCTTTTTCTTTCGTTAATGGTTTTTGTCCTGCATCTCCGGCTCCGTACTCGTACTGCCAGTTCGGGATCACAGCTGGGGTTTCAAAAGTATAAGAAGAATTGAGTTCTACACCGATGCCTTTTTGTGCGCCTCCTCTTTTGGTTTGAATAAGGATTACACCATTGGCAGCATTTGCTCCATAAAGTGCTGCTGCAGTTCCTCCTTTTAATACAGTGATGCTTTTAATGTCATCAGGATTGATAACAGAGGTACCGTCACCTCTATCGACGTTCATTCTTGGTGAGCCTGCTCCATTTCCGGTTCCAGGCAGGTTAAGTTGTGTATTGTCAATTGGTAAGTCGTTCACTACATACATGGGCTGGTTATTTCCGTTTAGGGAACCATTTCCACGAATGACTACTCTGGTCGATCCGTTTGCGCCTGTTGCAGAGCTGCTTACGTTTACTCCGGCAATTTTACCTACTAAAGCGTTTGTGATATTGGTTTCTTTTGCCTTGGTGAATTCAGTTCCTTTTAATTCGGTAACAGCATAGGCAACTGCTTTGTTACTCTTTTTAACCCCTAATGCGGTTACTAATACTTGCTCCAATACATTTTCGGCAGGTTTTAAGCTTATTAAGACATCTCTAACATTGTCTAGTTTGTATTCTAAAGTTCCATAACCCATGTAAGAAACGATAATGTGAGTTTCGTTTTCCGGAACATTTAATTTAAATTTTCCTGTTTCATCGGTTATAGTGGCTGTTTTCTTATTGCCTTTGGCATAAATAGTAGCTCCGGCAATTGGCATTCCGTCGTCCTGACCAATGACTTGGCCCGAAATTTCAATCTGACTGCTTTTTTGTTCAAAGAGGTGCGTTTTAATTGCAGCTTCTTTTGCATTTGCTGAGAAGAGTACTCCCCCAATAAATACTAATGAAATTAGCTTTGTTTTCATAATACTTTGGTTTTCATGTTTTATTTTGGTTTTATTGGCGATCAAATATATATATTATTTTTATTCATTTGCATTTTTTTTGCATAAAGTGCATTTTTTTTGCAATATTTTTTTCTGAAGTGTTTTTATAATCCAAAAGAAATGAGGTTTCTAAAGGTGTTCTGAGAAAATTTTGCAGAATGAGTTTTTTTGAAAAGAATTCATTTTAATCTTAAAATTCGTATTTTTAGAAGGGTATGAACGGGTAATTTTGTTTGTTTTTGATCGGAAAAGCCTAAAAAAATACCACCCGCAATTCAATACAAATTACGAATGGTATTAGGATCAACATGAAATTAAGTAGGTTTAATCTACATCCCACCAAACTTTTGCCAGCCAACTGTTGTTGTTGTATTTGGCACTGGCAGCCAGGAAGTTTTCTCGGTTATTGGTTGATTCTTCCACCGGATAGGGCATTCTTGTAGGCATAACTCCTTGTGTGTCAGAGCCTGCTCGGGTAATTTTTATCATAACGGGGAAATTTGTTCTTCTGTAGTTGCTATAAGCTTCCATTCCGTTTAAGAATAAAGTGAGCCATTGCTGTGTGGCAATTTCTTCCAATTCTTTTCCTGGGGTAAGATTTTTAGTGGCAAGAAAAGTAGTAATAGCATTATTGTCGATAATACTGGCGTCTTTAAAAATAATCCATTGTCTGATACCGGCTTCGATTCCTTTTTTATAATAATCTTTTGTGTCACCCGGATATAGCCCTCTGAAAGAAGCTTCAGCCAGAAGTAATTGTGTTTCTGAATAAGTAAGATGTAAATAAGGGGAGCTGTTTTGGGAAAGATAAGGCTGAGTCCTTGATAAGGCATCACCTCCATTTGGATGCCCCCATCTGTAATTATTCGGGTCGATGCCTTCATAGATTCCATTCGGATTTGGTCTGAACCATATCTCTTTTCTGGGGTCGTTTTTTAATGCCTCTAATATTGTAAGGGTAGGGTGGTCATTTAAGTCTCCTGTGGCCTTTAAGGCATGAGAAAGTCCGTTACCGTTGTTTAAAGCACCTGTAGTTTCATTAGTAGTGGCGTCATGTTTCATGAAACAATTATCATCGTTGCTTGTAAAGATGCCATTGGTAACTGCTTTTTTGATTTGTTCTTTTGCTAATGCCGGGTCTACTTTTGAAATTCTCATAGCCGTACGTAATCGTAAGGAATTGATCATTTTTTTCCACTTAGCGACATTGCCTTCGTAAAAGAGATCTCCTTTTATTGCGTCAGATCCGGATTGTAATTGGCTGTATGCTTCGTCTAGTACTTTAAAAAAATCGGTATAAATGTCTTTCTGACTGTCGTATTTCGGATAGAAAATTTTCTGCAAATCGCCAAAGCCTGCTTCGGAATAGGGAACATCTCCGTACAAATCGGTTAAGCGCTGATATACCATCACTTTCAGTGTTTTTGCAACAGCATTTAAGTTGGTGTATTCTGGTTTTCCTTTTGTTCTTTCCAGAACGTCTGTTAAGTTTCGTACGATTCCGCCTCCATAGTTCGAAAACCAAAGAGCGTCTTGGTATTCTCTGTTAGCAATGTAAAAGGAACCATAGTTGGCAACGCTCCATGATCCGCCAAGATGTTGAATAAAGCCTTCTCCATAAATAAGGTTGGCTCTCCATTGCTCAAACCATCCTCCTGATAACGCAGCTTCTATTCCCGTTATCTGAGTATAAGGTTCGATGGTTTGAAAGCCTTCAGGGTTAGTGTTTGTTTCTCTGAAAAGGTCGTCGTCAGCACAATTAGTAGTGGTTAGTACTAAAAGTATAGCCAACACATGTTTTGTCAGTTGTAATATATGTTTTTTCATTTTGATGCAATTAGAGGATTAGAATGATAATTGTAGGTTAAAGCCATAAGATCTTCTGTAAGGCAGGGAACCGTATTCAAAACCTTGTCCGTTGCCGCTTGTGTAAGTTGACTCCGGATCGATGTTTGGAACTTTAGAGTAAATAGTCCATAAATTTCGAGCAATAACCGAGAATTTAAATCTTTCAAATCCGGTGCCTTTTAGCCATTTTTTTGGAAAATCGTAACCTATAGAGACTTCTCTTAGTTTAACATACGAGGCGTCATAAATAAAAGGTTCCGGTGTGGTATCGTCTCCGTATAAGCTTCTCCAGTAAGTTTGCGGATTCACTGGTGTGGCGTTGTTTTTGTATCCGGTAACATTACCGTTAGTGTCTCTAACTTCGTTTACACCTTCTATAATGAGTCCTGCGCCAGGTTGTAATTTAGCGATATCATCTGGTGTTTTTCCGGAAGCGATCTGCTGTGCAAACCATGCATTAAATTCATCTCTCCCATCGAGAGTTCTGCTGGATAGTCCTGCGGCAGCGGCGTTGGCGTTGGTCATAGAGTATAGTTTGCCTCCAAATTTCATGTCAAGATTGGCTCTTAGGCTAATTCCTTTGTAGGAGAACTCATTGGTAACTCCTCCAATCCAGTCCGGTGCCGCTTTTCCAAAGCTTTCCAAAGTTGATGTCAACAGCGGATTTCCGTTTGATCCTATCAAAATTTGCCCATCAGGAGATCTTTGGAATTTTTTACCATAAATCTCTGTAGTGCTTTGCCCAACTTTTGCAACAATTTGAGCTCCGGCCCATCTTGCATTCGAGATCACTTGTAGGTCAGTTTTGTCTGTTAACTCAATTAATTTGTTGTCATTTTTAGCAAAATTGAAGGTTATGTCCCAATTAAAGCCATCTGGCTTTCTGAAAATTCCGGCAGTTATCAGGGCTTCAAAACCTTTATTCTCAACTGTACCTGCATTTGCATTAACACCAACAAAACCGGAAGCTTGTGAGGTGTTTAATACAATCAATTGGTTTTTTGTTCTGGTGTAGTAATAAGACAAATCAACTTGTAAGCGATTTTTAAAAAATCCTAAATCAATTCCGGCTTCGTAGCTGGTGGTAAGTTCTGGTTTTAAGTTGTTATTTGGAATAATATTACTGTTGATTGAGCCAATAGGGTTTCCTAATAAAGGTTTGGCTTGTATGTTGTAATTTAATAAAGTTGCGTATGGAGTTTCCAGTGCTTTTGCAGTCGTTGCCCATGAAGCTCTTATTTTTCCAAAAGTTAATACGTCATTCTTAATATTTAGACCGTCAGTAAAAATAAAACTGGAGGATATAGACGGATAAAAATAAGAATAGTTGTTGTTGTTGGTAGAACTTATTGCTGAGGCGAGAGTTGAGTTCCAATCGTTACGTCCTGTAAAATCCAGAAATAAATAATTTTTATAATTGGCTCTTAAGTAAGTGTATAAAGAGCGTACTAATATTTCATCATTTGTTTTCGGACTTAAGACAGCGGATAAGAAATTAGATTGTTTGTTTACTCCATTGAAAAACATGTCCGTAAGTGCTACCCCCGAAACAATTCTTTGGGTATTTCTTTGGTTAGCACCAACACCTAAGTTAACATTAAAATCACCGAATGATTTCTGAGCATTTAATAATGCTTCGGCGTTATATTCCTGAAAGGTAGTATTGCTGTTGATTAAAGAGCCATTCTGTCTTGCAGTCCAGGTAGTTCCTTCGTTGACAAAATCGGAACTTTCAAATGTAAAACGATCAATTCCTACTCTTCCTGTAGCGCTTAGCCAATCGGTAAAGGCGTAGGTTGCGCTGAAATTTCCTAATATTCGATGTTTTTCGGTTACATTTTTGTTTTCGTCTAATACAAAGTAAGGGTTTAATTTATTTGGGTCGGAATTCCACTGATAGTAGTTCCCGTTTGGATCTTCATAATTTTTTAACCAGGCTTGATTGAAGTTTGGTGCGAGTGAGGTTACAGTTAATCCAAGATTGCCGGCATCGTCTGAAAGGGCAGGTCTGTTGGTGGTGTTTTCTGTGATGTAATTGAATTTAGCATCTAATGTCAGTTTTTTGATTTGAGAATTGACCCCTAATGTGAATGTATTTCGTTTAAGACCGGTTTTAGGAACGATATCTGTGGCATCAATATTGGAATAGTTTAATCGGAAGGTGGTATTGTCTCCACCACCTGAAAGACTAATGCTATTGTTTACAGTTACGCCTGTTCTGAAAAAATCTTTAAAGTTGTTTTTCATGTATTCGTAAGGTTTGTAGGATCCGTCAAAGATTCGTACTGAAGTGTTGCCGGCAGATCCGAATCGAGGCCCCCAGGCACTGGTGGTGGCATTTCGTCCATTTACGATTTCATTAGTATTCGGCAGTGTTCCATTTGATCCTGTACCATATTCTTTTTGGTAGTCTTTGTATCTTGAATTGATTTGGTCAAAAGTAGTAGTGCTGTTCCAATCGACTTTCAAAGAGTTTCTTTTTCCCTTTTTGGTAGTAATAACAATGACACCATTGGCGCCACGTTCTCCGTAAAGAGCACTGGCTGCTCCCCCTTTTAGAACAGAAATGTTTTCAATGTCATCTGTATTTATGCTGGACAATCCGTCGCCATTGTCTCTTCCTTCAGAGTATCTGGCCGATTTATTGTCTGTTATGCTTCCAAGTCCGGTGTTTCCTAAGGTAACTCCGTCTACAACATAAAGTGGTTGATTGTCTCCACTTATAGATCGGTTCCCTCTTATTACGATTCTGGAACTACCTCCAATACCTCCTGTGGTTTGAGAAATGTTAACACCTGCTACTTTTCCGTACAAAGACTGAGCAACACTTATTGTGGGATTGTCTGCTAGATCTTTTCCTTTTACATCCTGAAAAGAATAGCCCAGTTCTTTTCTTTCTCTTTTTAGACCTAATGCGGTAACTACCACACCCGAAAGGGCTGTTGCAGCGGCTTCTTTAAGCTTTATGGTGAGGTTGTTAGAATTTCCTATGAGAATATTTTGTGGTTCTAATCCTAAAAAGGAGATCGTTAGTGTTTTTCCTTCTTGTACGTCGATAGAGAACTTACCGTCGAAATCGGTTGTGGTGCCTCTTTTTTCTTCTTTTACGCTTATGGATGCTCCAGGTATCGAGATGCCATTAGTATCGGTCACCGTTCCTTTGATGGTTTTTACTTGCGCCTGGGTGACCTGTATCGCAAAAAAGAACATAAATAATAAAATAGTTTGTTTCATTCTTTTTGGTTTTTAGTTAGTTGAGGTTTATTGATTGATTGTTTTTTTGTTTCACTGGTGAGGTGAAAGAATTTTTTAATTCGTTTCCTGAAGACGAATTATTACAAATAGAATCCTGTTACTTTTACTACAGCTGTGGTCTTTATTGTAGTTTTAGTATTATGCTTTAGATAATAAGGAATCTGCTTGCGCTATTTGATTGTTTTGCTTTTTTATTGCAAATGATTCGTGACTGTTTGTAAGAATCATTGTTGGCGGTGCGCCCTTTAAAACTGGGTGTTTTTTCATAATTAAGTGTTTTTTAAGGTGTTGTGTTTTTTAATCAGCGGTCAAATATATATAAATTATATTCATTGTTAGCAATATTTTCGCATAAATTGTGCAAGATTTTTGCATAATTTTTTCAGATAATGTTTTTTTATTCTGAAAAATCCGATATTTACTAGGCTTGTGGCTCTTTGTAGGAGGTTTTGTGAAACTCAAATCTTGTTTGGGCTTTTTGTTTTAAAAAAAAGGTATTTTTACCATATGAAAATCGCACTTATACAATCAAATCTTTACTGGGAGAATGCTTTAGAGAATAGAAGGCAATTTGAAGCCAAAATCAATTTAATCGATGCTGACGTTAATCTGATCGTGTTGCCGGAAATGTTTTCAACGGGATTTACGATGAATGCCGCAGCTGTTGCCGAAACGATGCAAGGGGAGACTATCTCCTGGATACAGTCTTTGGCGAAACAAAAAAATGCAGCTATTGTGGGAAGTCTTGTTATTGTGGAGAACGAGAAGTATTACAATCGAATGGTATTTGTTTTTCCGTCAGGTGAAATTCAATATTACAACAAGCGCCATTTGTTTTCGCTTGCAGGAGAAGATCAGTTTTATACCAGAGGAGATGAAAAAGTAATTGTGAATTATCTGAATTGGAAGATTTGCCTGCAGGTTTGTTATGACTTGAGATTTCCCGTTTTTGCCAGAAATGTAGAAAACTACGATTTACTGCTGTATGTGGCCAACTGGCCAAAAGTGCGAACCAATGCTTGGGATGCTTTGCTTAAAGCCCGTGCTATCGAAAATCTAAGTTATGTGATTGGGGTTAACAGAGTAGGGCTGGACGCCAATAATTTTGAACATACTGGACATTCGCAAGCGGTGGATTTTTTAGGAAATTATATTCTGGAACCACAGGAAACTGAAGATACTTTTGTGGTGGAATTGGATAAAAATTCGATGTTGGAAACCCGAAAAAAACTTGATTTTTTAAGTGATAAAGACCAGTTTAGAATCGATTTTTGATTCTAATTCGAAAGCTTATTTTTGAGGTTCTTCTAAGACGATAATTTCGTTTTCAGGATTTTTGGTGCGGACAGTAATTTTTTGGTACTTCCATTCTGTTCCTTTTTTGATAGCAGAAAGGTCTAGTTTGCCCTTTCTTTTGGCTCCGTTGATTCTAACGGATAAGCGGACAGTATTGTGGTTGTTGGAATAAAGAATGTTGCCTTCTAAAATTGCTAATTGATCAATCGGCTCAATTTTTCCAACATTTTCAAGGACGTTTGGATTCTTGTTGGCTTTTTCAATTGCCTGTTCAAAAAGCAAATTGTCGGAATATGCCTGAGCGATATCGGTTATATTTTCTTTGGAAGTTGAAGCTGCCAGGGTTCCGATTAAAAAAAGTACAGCTATCAGGATTATAGGTAAAAGCCATTTCCAGTTTCTTTTTAACCAATTTTCTTTTTCAATCAAATCGTTTTCCATATTGGTGTCTTCAGGCGTTAAAATCTAGAAGGCTTTTCTTTTCTTCTCATCTTCTTTTTTCTTTTTCTCGATCTGTTTTTTCTCTACTTCAGGGTTGTAGGGAACGCTTAAATCAATGGCCTGATCGACATCCCAATTGGTTCGGACATCTACATTGGTTTGAAAATAGAATACTTCTTCAGCGTATTTTTTATTCAGGAAATCACCCGAGTCATATATTTTGTTCTTATTATCGTCATAGATTATTCGAATCGTAAATTTATCAGGGACTAATAGATTAAATTCAATTTTAGTTTTGCCTTCCGAGTAATCACTTGCATATACCACATCTCCTTTAGCGTTAGTCGCTTCGACTATAATTGGAAAACGTTTCACATTTTGCAGGTTCAAAACAAGATTTCCGTAATCGGCAGGTTCTTTTGTGCTTAGTTTAATGGCAAGGGTATCGTTAGACTTTTCATAAAAATCAGTCAGTGCACCTGGGAAAAAGGTTATATTGTATTTTTCAACAGGCTCTTTTTTGAAATCAACATAGAATTTTTGTTCAAATTCATCATATTCTGTGGTGAAATCTACAGCAACTGAGTCCTTGTTAACCAGTTTAATTTTTGATTTGTCAAACTTTACCAGCGGAGTGGCTGATTCTAAGGTAAAACGATCTCTGAAATTGATGTTTCCGTTTTGAACGGCAGTTATGTTTAAAGTGTCTTTCTTTTGGTCTTTAATTTTTAGGCTAAATCTTTTGTTGTATTTGTCTTTGCTGACTTCTAGAGATAAAGAATCGGCTTTTAGGGGTTTGTACCAAATTTGTAAGGAATCTTTTTTAGGAAAAGCGGTAACAATCGTTTGCAAAGTTTCATTGCCGTGTTTCAGGACAACTTTGGGTTTAGAAAGTTTGAAGTTTTGTTTGCCTTCGTAGGGAAGATAGAGTTTATTTCCTGATGCCTGTATTGGTTTTAATGCTTTAAAAGGAAGTACTTCCTTGAACAATTCGAGCTCAAAAATAGTATCGTTCGGAACGGTGATATAATGTTTGATAAACCCGATTTTGTCATCTTTAGGGTTGTATCGGTTGTTGTTTCCTTTGTCTTTCATTGCTACTAACAGGTATTTTCCGGCCTTTAAATTTTCTAATTTAAAAGTACGCAAACTGTCCAGAGTGTTTGTGATGTAGCGTGGACTCTGTTTGTAAATCAAAGAATCTTTATAAGTATCGTTAACTTCATATAGCATTACCGAAACAAAATTATCAACGTTTTTTTCATACGAATCTTTGATTTGCCCACTTATAGAGAGAGAATCAATATACGGGCCTGTCGAGAAAACATATTTAAACTGGTTTATCGAGTTTCCTTCATTATTGTCTGCAATACTTTGTCCGAAGTTAAAACTGTACGTAGTGTTTGGCAGTAAAGTATCTTTTATTTTTATGGTGATTACTTTACTTGCGGTAGTTGGTAAAATTAACGGCTCACGTTTCATAGGAGGTGAAATGATAAGCTGTTTGTTGAGGTTTTTAAGTTTTACATACTCATCAAATCCCAAAATAATTTCATTTCCTTTAAAATCAGTACTGAAATTTTTAGGCGAGCTGTATTTTAAAACCGGAGCCAGCGTATCTTTTAGTCCGCCGGTAATGCTTCCGCGTTTGGCACAGCTTAACATAAAAAAGACCAGTAAAAATGCAATATATCTAAAGTTGTTTTTCAACATAACGGTTTCTGAATTTGATTGCACAAAATAACAATTATATTTGCTTTAATTGAAACTTTTTAGCCATTTATTAGGATTTACAGCTTTTGCAAATTGCTCTTTTTTTTTAAATTCAAAACCATAACAGCGAAGAATTTCTTACTTTTGGGTTTAAAATGTAATTTTTCCTAAGTTTTGATCAAAAGATTTTTTATTGGTTTCTTAATTCTTTTTCTGATTTCCTGTAGTAAGAATGAAAAGCCGGTTGTTGCTTTTTATTACTGGAAAACCATTCTGAAATTATCTGAAACGGAGAAGCTTGTTTTGAAGCACAATGAAGTCGCTAAGCTTTATATTCGGTATTTTGATATTGGCCAGCATCCCCAGACCAAAGAACCGATTCCGCTTAGTCCGATTCGTTTTCAGGACGCCGTAACCAAGTTCGAAATTGTACCCGTAGTATTTATTCAAAACAAAGTTATGTTGTCTCCTTCGCTTGATGTGGAGGATCTGGCACAGAAAACAGTTCGTTTGATTGAAGAAATCAGCACGAAGAACAAAATTACATCTCAGGAAATTCAGATCGATTGCGACTGGACCCTTAAAAGTAAAGACAACTATCTTAAATTTATTGAGAGTGTTAAAAAGCTTTCCGGAAAAAAACTCTCCGCAACAATTCGCTTGCATCAGGTGAAATATTTTAAGAAAACTAAAATTCCGAACGTAGATTCCGGAGTTTTGATGTATTATAACATGGGGGCAATTGCTCCCGATTCTTTAAATTCGATATACGATCAGAAAATTGCAGAACGCTATTTAAAAAGTCTGAAAAAGTATCCGATGCATCTCGATTTTGCCCTACCTATATATTCTTGGGGAATTCATATCCGAAACCAAAAAGTAATTGGTTTACGTTCTAAAATGAATGTAGCTGAACTCAAAAGGGATTCAAATTTTCAACAACTAAGTGGAATCTTTTTTAAAGCGAAAAAATCCAATTATAAGAATGGAGTTTTTTATGAAGAAAATGACCTCTTAAAAATGGAGGTAATTACGGCAGCAGATTTAAAACAAATGGCGGAAGAACTGGGTGAGAATACCGCGCAGCAGCCCAAAGAAATTATATTTTACGATTTAGACGAATTCAATTTAAAAAACTATGAAAAGAATATTTTTGAACAAGTTATTTCTTGTTTCTAGTGCGGTTTTACTTTTTGCATACGGAGTAATTTATGCCTGTGCAGATGGCGATTGGGATTATTTTGGATCGTACAGTTCTAATTTTACTCCCGAAACTTTTGCAGACAAATCCTATTCACCGCTTTTCCTGTCGGGTGGAATTTTCTACGGAATTGGTTTTGATACCGAGCACAATTCCCGTTTCAACAAAGATATTAAGTCTGATTGGGGAACGTATCTTAAAGGGAAAATCGATACCACTACCGTAAATTATTTTTTAATTGGAGAAGAAAAACCGGATTATTATTCAGAAAATAAAAGTGCGATAAAAAACAAGGAAGAAATCAAAGATCTTCATACGTTTTATAAAAACAAAAAGGAAAATAAATCCTCTTTGAAATGGGGGAAAAAGATTTCGCTGAAGGATGATAAAGTAAAAAGCTTTGTCGAGTTTTTATATCTGGCGCAAAAAATAGAAACCGTTTCTATTAACAGAGATTATTGGAGTTACGATCCGGTGGAGGCAAAAACGTTCAACGATGCCAAGATGATTCAGTCTATCGAGAATGTGTACAACACGACTTCGGATCCTTTTATGAAAAACAGATATTGGTTTTTGACCATGAAAGCTCGTTTTTACAGCAACAACAAACAAAAAGCCGTTGATTTTTTTAATAAAACAGAAAAATCGGTTCCTAAAAATGTGCTGTATTACCGAGCACTTTCCTACGTAGCAGGAGTGAATCACAAGCAAAATAAATTTGCAGCTTCAAACTATTTGTACGCACAGGTTTTTGATAAATGCCCGGAATTGAGAATCGTTACCGCTTATTGTTTTAGGCCAAAAAATGAAACCGACTGGAATAAGGCGTTGACGATGGCTAAAAATAATAAGGAAAAAGCAGCGCTTTGGGCTGTTCGTGGTTACTACAAAGACGAAAAAAAGTCCATTGAAAAAATCTATGAATTAGATCCTAAAAGCGAACATCTGAATTATCTGGTAACACGATTAGTGAACAGACAAGAGGAGGCGATAAACAATTCGTTTCAGAAGGATGGAGGAGAAAATCAGCCTATGAAAAAACTTAGTGTGGCCGAAAACAAAACCGAAAATCAGGTTAAGGTTGATCAAAAGACATTGGATTTAATCGCTAAAATTTCGGCAGCAGGAAATACAGACCGGCCTTACTTATGGGATTTGTCTCTGGGGTATTTACAGACTTTAAAAGGAGATTATGCCAATGCAGATAAGAATTTTGATAAGGCGGTGAAAACGCTTCCTAAAACAGAACTGGCAGGAATGCAATTGCGTTTGCTTCGTTTTGTAAATAATTTGAGTAAAATAGACAAGCTTACGGATAAAAACGAAAAAACAATCCTCGCCGATTTAAACTGGTTGTATTTTGAACTTCCGAAGAATTACAAAGGGCAGGAATTTCGTTATCAGAATGCTTCTTCCTGGAGCAGAAGTTATTTGTCAACGCTTTACAGGGAAAAAGGAAATCCGGTAATGGCTGAAATTTATGGCGAATCGCGTTACAGTTATTGGAACGATGGAAATTCATTTTATGACAATGAAAAAGTTTTATTAGACATGAAAGCTTTCTTGTCTAAATCCAATAAATCTGAAATTGAAAGTATCGGAGCAGGAATTTATAGTTTGAAGCTAAAAGATATCAATAATTTTCAGGCGGTTGAGGCAACCTTTAAAAATAAAATTCCGGAAGCTATTGAGTACATGAAACAAACCGATTCGGTTCAATACAGCAAGTTTCTGGGGAATCCGTTTAACGGAAATATAAAAGACTGTCACGACTGCGATCACACGGCGTATCAAAAAAGAAAATATACTTTTATGGATTTCCTGACTACCGTAAAGGAAATGCAAGGTAAACTGGCTCAAAAAGAAGACGTGTACACGAATAGCTTATTGTTGGGTAATGCCTTTTATAATATTACACATTTCGGAAACGGAAGAACTTTTTATGAAATCACAATTATAGGTTACGGTTCAAGTCCGTATTCGTTTAGAGATTCGATGAAACGAATGATAACCAATTGTGATCTTCCTAAAATGTACTATCAAAAGGCGTTGGAAGCGGCCACAACAAAAGAGCAAAAAGCAAAATGTATTTATATGCTGGCCAAATGCGAACGAAACGAATATTACAATAATAAGTACAACAACCTTAAAAACTGGTGGGAAGCTGACGACGATAAAATTAATTTTATTGCCTGGAGTGGTTTTAAAGCGTTGCAGAAAGACTATTCGGATACGAAGTATTATCAGGATGTTATTGCCGAATGCGGTTACTTTAATACGTATGTAAATCAATAATTGAAATTAAAATTTAGAGGTTATGGTAAATAAAATTGAGCATATCGGAATTGCCGTGAAGAATATGGAGGAAGCCAATGTGCTGTTCGAAAAATTATTGGGCGTTCCGTCCTATAAAATGGAGTCGGTAGAAAGCGAAGGGGTTTTAACCTCGTTCTTTCAAACCGGAACCAATAAGATCGAGCTTTTGGTGGCTACAAATCCTGAAAGTCCTATCGCAAAGTTTTTGGAGAAAAAAGGAGAGGGAATTCATCATATCGCTTTTGATGTCGAAGACATTCATGCCGAAATCGCCCGTTTGAAAAACGAAGGTTTCGTGCTGATTAATGACGTTCCTAAAAAGGGAGCGGATAATAAATTAGTGGTTTTTTTACATCCAAAGAACACAAATGGTGTTTTAGTCGAGCTTTGTCAGGAAATTAAATAAAAATTTTTCTTTTTAGGATTCGAAATAAGCAGTTGAAAATCAATTGTGTTTTAGGAAACACAGGGTGTTGTTTGAAATTAAATGCAAATCATCTCCCAAAATATTTGGAGTGAATGAAAAATAGTAGTAATATTGCATCCTCAAACCGGTCCTATAGCTCAGCTGGTTAGAGCACCTGACTCATAATCAGGTGGTCCCTGGTTCGAGCCCAGGTGGGACCACTACTAGAATAAAGCCTTTACAGCAATGTAGAGGCTTTTTTTGTTTCTAGGGAACGGATGAGGGGCAATTTTTCAATTTTTCATTCTTTAAAAGATTGTATTATCTTTACGAGCAAACATTAATATTATATTGTATAATATTGAAAAAAAACAGATAGATGACTTTTAATGAATACTTAGCTAACCTCGGTTTTGGAATAAATCCATTTCAGTATTCAAATGCGGATAAAGAAATTGACATAATCGGTAATTATTTTATAAAGCCAGATTATTTTGAAGATATTTGGGGTAATCCTTATAATCCCGTTTCAAATATTGTTTATGCTCCGAGAGGTGGTGGCAAAACAGCTCAGAGGATAATGGTCGAAAAAAGAGCAAAAGAGTCTGATGACATATTGACAATAACCTATACAAATCATGATTTATCAGCTTTTAGCAGTATAAATGAGATAACACTTTCATATCATTTAACTTATTTAAATAGATTGCTATTATTGTCTTTTTTTAATCGAATTAATGATGAATCTTTTGATTTTAATTCTATTTTTTCATTTTCGGAGAGGCAATATATTTATAAGTTGGCTAGGATTTATTTATTTGAAACGCCTGCTTCTTTCCCTAATCAAGCAATTAGTTGTTTAAAAACTTTTGAAGATCATATTGTGGATATATGGAAAGGGTTTAAAGAACCAATTGTAAATGTTGTAAAACAAATAACTAAGAGTAAAGGTTTAGAGATTGATCTTTCAAATGTTGAAATAGATAAAAAGTTAGAATTTAGCCATAAAAATAATTTTTTCAATATAAATTCTCTTTTAAATAAAGCAGGTTATAATTCAATAATGGTCTTGGTTGATAAAGTTGACGAACAGAATCTTACGGGAAATAATCCGCTTTCAAGTTTTACGCTTATTTGTGATTTAATAAAGGATTTGGAGCTGTTGGAAACACCTAATATTAGTTTTAAGTTTTTTCTTTGGGATGCTTTAAGACCTTTTACCATGGAGCATGCGAGACCTGACAGAGTTTTTTCGTATGATTTAGTTTGGACGTGGTCACAAATACAAACAATGTTATCAAAACGTGTTTCAGCATATAGTGATGGTAGAGTAACGAATTTTACATCACTTTTTAAGAACAGAAAGTCATTAGGTAGAGTTATTTTATTTTCAGAATTATCTCCAAGAGATTGTGTGAGAATTTGTAATAGGATATTGTCAGAACAGTTTAAGTTTAATCCTAGTTCAATTCAATTTGAAGAACATATAGTTGATGCTTCAATTGAGTCGTTTTGTAAAGAGAAAGCACAAGAATTAATAACAAATTCTTCAAATTTAAATTATCTAATTAAAATGAATAAAGTTTCATTTACTATTGAAGAATTAGTAACAAGTAAACTGGCTTCTAATTCTCCAGCAGTTCGTAATATAATTCTTCCGTGGACATCGGGCGGTTACTTGAAAAAAATTGGGTTAGTTAACAGGAAAAATGCTAAAGCAGTTAATGAATATGCATTACAAGAAATTAGACTGGCTTTTATTGCATGTCCTAAGTTAAATCTAGATGATTTTATCGCTAATAAAGTTCGAAGATGTAATCATCAATCATGTGGAACAATATTCTATCGAAATTTTGATGTTAAGACTTATCCATGTCCTGTGTGTAATACGTTGAATGAGTAATGGTGAAATTTTTGGTCATTAATAAAGTAGAAATATCATTAAAAAATGTTTGTTAATGTAAAAAAGTCTGCTTTACTACAAAGCAGACTTTTTTTGATTATTCTTCTAGTTCTAAAGCTTCTTGAGGGAATTCATCTCTTTCAACTTTATTGTCAATAAACCAAGAGCATTGTACTCTACCGGTATATTGGCTTGGTCCGGATAATGGTGTCGTTCCGATATGTCTTGTAACTGTCATTGTTGGTCCTCCGCTTTTTAGAACAACGCTGTCTCCGATTTGAAATTTTTTTTCCATTGTATGTTTTTTAGTTTTTTGGTAGTTACAATTTACAAGTTATTTGTTTTGTATTGTGATATTTGTAATCCTTATTATTAACAATTAGTGTTAATTTTCGTTTGAATAGATTTTGATGAATTCAGAGATTTACCAGCTTTTAATTGTCTTTTATTGTATAAATATATTCGGGATTAAGATTTATAAAATTTAAAACTATTTCGGTAATAATCTGCTTTACAGCTTCCCTTTTTTGTCTTCGATTTCATTGGTTTTTTCTAAAATCTGATTGATTGATTGATTGATTGATTGATTGATTGATTGATTGTCCATTGTAAATTAAAAGTGCTAATAAATATTCGCCGATAATAATGTCTTCGTTTTCTGATGTAGAGTGGTAATGTTTGTCTGTTTAGGTTTATCATTTTTACATTTATGATAAGTCTATTGCTGCGGTCTTTCACCTCAAATTCTTTTAATATAGCACCTAATTTTTTAAATTCATTTACATAGCTAGAATCTGTATTAAAATTCGTGTAGAATTAAGAAACCTGTCGGATTTATTTATGTATAAGGGAAGAAAGTGTATTTGTTCATTTCAAGGGCTGCTATCAAAAAAAGAGTAAACATTGAGTTTGTTTGTAAGAAAAAGAATATTTTTGTTGAGTAAAACAACAACCAATTACTTTTTAGTGGTAGTACACATTACTGTATATGTTTTTTACCTGTTGTTGGTTATAAAACTTAATTATTATCTTTGAATTATGAGCACACTAACAAAACCAAATCACATAGGGCGAAAGATCAGCCGTATTCGTGAACTTCGTGATATGAAACAGGAAGCATTGGCGCAGGCTTTAGGCACAAGCCAGCAGGCGGTTTCAAACATTGAAAACAGTGAAAAACTGGATGATGACAAGCTTTTGGCAGTAGCCAATGCTTTAGGAGTTACTGTTGAAGCAATTAAAAATTTTTCAGAAGAAGCTATGATCAGTTATTTTAATACTTTTAATGATAGTCCAAATAATAATTTTGGCAACAACCACCATTGTGCTTTTAATCCTCTTGATAAAGTGGTTGAGCTTTACGAGCGTTTGCTTCAGGCCGAAAAAGAAAAAGTAGAATACTTAGAAAAAGCGCAAAAAGGGAAATAACCTTTGATCGATTTAGATGAGACCGTTTCATATCGTGAAGCGGTTTTTTTATGGCTTGTTTTTCAGAGATTCCGGAAATTAGTTTAATTTTTCTTTACCCGTTCCAAAAGTATAAGTATATCCAACGTAAGGAAAATATTTAAACATTCTGACCTGTTCTAAATTAAAGGTGTCATTACTTAAACTGGTTTCAATGATAAACGGTGGAGATTGTCCTACGAGATTGTTAATTCCAAAATACAATCTGGATTGGTTGCCGGATTTCGTTCTTTTTGTTTTTGAGACGCCAACATCTACATTGTAATTTCTCGGTAAACGGTAGTTATTAGGTCTTGATATTTCATTGCTTTGGTTGGGATCTACTGGGTACGAATCTTTTTTGTCATTATAGGAAAAAGAATCTGGTGCCGAGATTAAAATGCCGGAACTATAATTAAACATGGTGGATAGGACCCAGGATTGGTTAATATTCCAGATAACAGCTCCTTTTATTTGATGGGTTATATCGTTTGGAGAATTAAATGTCTGACCATTATTTATTGTGGGGAATCGCAATGTCGATTTGCTCAGGGTATACGATGCCTGTACATCAAACTTTTTGAACTGCTTAGAAAATTCAAGTTCCAAGCCTCTTGAATTACCAAACCCGATTAGAGGGGATTGTATTTTGTCCTGATCTGAAACATCATAAAGGGGTTGATACATTAAAATATTGGATACTTTTTTTTCGTAAAACTGTAATCTGATGTATCCTTTGTTTAAAGTTTTTTCATAGCCTGCTTCATAAATAAAAGCCTTTTCCGGAGGTAACTGATCTGTACTTGGCATGCGTAAATCTGAGGGTAAGGCATAGGTGTTCTGGGCAATTTGATGATAAAACTGTTCCATTATGGCATAGGAGGCAAAGAGACTATTAGAATTGCTGTACTTGTAAACCAAACTGGTACGGGGCTGAAAAGAATTATAAACCTTGTTTTTAGTTAAAAAAGTTGCATAATGAAGACCTGCTTTTATTCGAACTTTATCAGACAGTGTTATATCATTGTCCCAATAGGTTTTGAAATGTAATGACTTTATCAATTGATCACGGTCAATAGTGTTATTAGAAAAATTAGTCATATTTATTCGTAAGCCTATCGCACTATTTAGGAATGACGACCAGTGATAGTTCAGGTTGTTTTCGATACCTATATCTGTAATACGAAACTTTCTGGTTCCATCCTCATCTGCATTGGCAAACTGATTATTGTAGTTGCTTAGCAGTAGAACCGAATTCTGAAACAGTCTGGGGTTGTACACCCTGTTCCAGCGCAAAGAAAGTGTCCTGTTGGTCCAGGTAAGCTGAGGTGCTTCGGAAGAAAAGAAATTTACACGAATAAGATCTCCGCCGGTATAGGCACCAAGGTACAGTCTGTTGGAGGAATTAATAAAATAGTTAATTTTAAAATAGGCATCATACATTCGGTATTTAAAATTAATATCCTGATCAAAAATCGCTTTGGTCAAAGCATCAATCCAGCTTCTCCTTGCACTAATCATAAAAGACACCTTGTCTTTTATGATAGGTCCTTCAATCATCGCAGAACCCGTTAGTAAGCCAATATTAACAGCCCCATGGTAGGATTGCATGTCTCCATCTTTTGTTTTAACATCTATGACCGACGATAGTCTTCCTTCGTAACGAGCCGGAAAGCCGCCTTTGTAAAAACTTATTTGTTTGATGGCCTGCGAATCGAAAATAGATAACAAACTCGTAAAATGATTGTAATTGTAAATAGGAACACCATCTAATAAAACCAGATTCTGATCAGTTGAGCCTCCTCTTACATTTAAAGAAGTGCCATAGGTTCCCGGTTTTAAGGTAAGAAGTTTTAACGGGTCTGATTGCCCCATTAGAAAGGGAAGAGCGTTAACATGCTGCGTATCGATTATGCTGGAAATCTCATTTAAAGGTTTTTTGGATGACTTAACTTCAACCGGAGCAAGGGATAGTCCCATTTCAAGATTGAAGTTTTTTTTAATGGTTTTGTTTACCAGTATCGTATCTGTTTGTGAAGTAAAACCGGTATAACTCGCATTTATGATGTACTTGTTTTCGGGCAGTGTTAGCGTATAATAGCCGTAATCATTACAATTAACAGCAATGTTTGTGTTTAAAACTCGTACAGTAGCGTAGGGTAGCGCTTCTTTACTGTCGCCTGCATAAACAAACCCGCTAATAGTAAATGGGTCAGGAGCTCGTGAAACCGTGTAGATAATTATTTTATTATCTTTTTCGAGAAATTTTACTGATTCTGTTTCAAAAAGAAGATGTAGAAGCGTTTTTAATTTATAAGTTCCTTTGTCGATCTTTATCTTTTTGCCAAGATTGAGTTTGTTATTGCTTAGGGATAAATTTGTGCCTTGTGCTATAATGGTGGAAATATAAGCTCCGATACTATCATTTTCTATTTGGATAGTGATCTTTTTTTCCAGTAAGCTTGTTTTTTGTGCTTGTACAGATCCGGCACAAAAGAAAAGTACAAAATAGAATGAAGTTGTTAACCAGTTATTTATGGGAGAATTACTTTTCACATGATATGTTTTTCACCCAAATAGTATTGCCTTTTTGTGTATAACTAAGCCCAAACAATAAACGGAATTCTTCTAATATTTCTTTTATAGATTCGTTCTTGAAATTTGTGGTAACGGTGCAGGAATCAGAGATTTTGCCTTCTACCTGTATTTTAATATGATAACAATTTTCAATATCCTCAAAGGCTTTTTGAAGTGGAGTATTTTCGAAAGAAAGAGACTTTGTTTTCCAGGAGAGTAAGTTTTTGTCGGCTGTGTCACTTTCAATTAACCTATTGGAAATGTAATGAACGGTCTGTTTTTTCTCCAAAACGACTGTTTGATTAGTAGGAGTGGCGGTAACCTTGACTTTTCCTGTAATCACGTCTACCGATTTTTCTTTTTCTGTTGTTTTTACAACAAAAGAGGTTCCTAAAACTTTTACGGCTAGTGTGCCCGTATTTACAGAAAAAGGCTTGCTCTCGTCGTGTTTTACTTCAAAAAAAGCTTCCCCATTTAAGCTGACAGTACGGTTGTTCCACAGAAATCTTTTATAGGTAATACTCGAGTTGTCGTTCAAAGTAACTAAAGAACCATCGCTCAATTCGACACTTTTTACCTGTCCATTAGCTGTCTGGACAGTTATCTCGGCATTCGCATACAAGAAAGCGAACGTACTTATTAAAATGAAAACGGCTGCAACTGCTGTTGCATATAGGTATTTTTTATACAACTGAAATACGGTTGGCTTCGTGGATGATAAATTTGGTGCTATGCGGTTCCAGGCATTAGCTGTTTCAAACAACTGAGGGGAGTCTAATGGCTGACTTTCTGCAAAAAAAATCTTAAGCGAGAGGTATTCATCAGGATTGTTTTTTATCCAATTGATTAACACAGCTTCTTCCTCAGGTTTCGTTTCTCCTGAAAAATGCTTTGCCAGTAATACATTAATATCTTGGTTGTCCATGGTTAAACCTCTTTTAAATAAAACACAAATTCTTTTAAAACCCCCACTATGTAATGACTAAAATACCATATTTTAAAGAAAACAATTAGGTTGGGATGTTGTTTGACAAACTCCCGTATATGTTTGATGGCTTTGCCCATCTGATTTTCTACTGTTTTTACTGATATTTCTAATTTCTCTGCAATTTGTTTATAGCTTAATTTTTCAATACGGCTCAGTTTGAAAATTTCAAGACATTTTGGTGGAATTCCATTAAATGCTTGTTCTATAAGCTGGTTAGCATCTGATAAGGGTTTTGTTTCGGGAATTTCTTCGGCAATATCGGCAGACATTTCGTCAATGTCAAACATATAGATTTTTTTTCTCAGAATAGATATGCACCGATTCTTAACAGCTATATACAGATAATATTTAAGGCTCTTTTCAGAAAGTAAATCCTTGCGGGTTTCCCATATTTTAATCATCAGTTCCTGCACCACATCTTCACTTTCATCCCGATCCTGAAGGTATTTATAGGCATGATTGCATAAGGGCTGATAAAGCTCGCTGAACAATTGTTTAAAATGCTTTAGGTCCTCATTCATATCATAAAAAGTAGGGAGATTTTAAATTTTTATTGCAGCGTAATAGGGGTATTTTATTTTTTGACGTATTAGTAATAAGGCAGTGTAAGATATTATTGCCGCAAATTTAAATTTATTAACTATAAAGTAATTAAAACAAATGAAAAAGTCAATTATTGTATGCGTAATTTTTTTAACATTCGGTACAACTGTAGTAAAAGCACAAGAAACCGGTAAACATGAAGTAAATCTAACCTATAGCGATGGTATACCAATGACTTTTGTAGATGGTTTTTCAGATGCATTATCTTCCGCAATTCTGGGACAAAAACTAAATTCTAAGACAACATCTTCTGGGAATTTTGGTTTGGGTTATAGAAATCAAATCACCGAACGAATAAGAGTAGGTGGTGATATCGCTTTTCAGCAGGAACAAACCGAGCAAAGCGATAAAAATAACAAATTTATTGGTAAGAGAACCAATCGCTATTTAATGGTAATGCCAACGATAGCGTTTAGTTACATAAAAACAGATTGGTTGGATTTTTATGGCTCAGCTGCTGCAGGTGTTGTTCTGGAAAGATATACACAAACAGAGCCTAATAGAGCTGCCGTTAAAGACAATGCTGCTGATTTTGCTTTTCAGGTTAATCCTGCAGGTATACGTGTAGGTAAAAAACTTGGTGTGTTTGCAGAAGTCGGATTCGGATATAGAGGAATTGTAAGTGCAGGTCTAAACTATAAATTTTAAACAATAGTTTATTAGACTGAGAAAACAAATTGTTTGTAATGTTCATAAATGGCTAAATAGTTTAAATATTTAGCCATTTATTTTTAAAGAAAAATGGATCAGGTTAATAAGGTAAGATTGCTCAAAAAAAACAAATTGTACATAAATATGGGCAAGTAGAAGTATTGCCAATGGTTTCAACCATCGGGAACAAAAAGTGAACGCAATGTATAATTACAAGACAAATCCGGTGATTGAAACCATGGGTAACAATTTGCGATAATTGCCTTTTCAATGTAAGAAAAAGTAGAATATCTGGAAAAAGTACAAAAAGGCAAATAACCTTTAGCTAGTTTAGAAAAGACCGTTTCGTAATCCGAAACGGTCTTTTTTTATGCTTTAAGTTATTTTGGAGCGATATAGGTTTTATTTGAAGTAACAGATTATGAATCATTCAGATGGATTTTGTGCTCTGAGATGGTAGAAGTTGGGTTTATTGTTGGAATCGAAGTTTAGATTTGTAGAAAAAAAATCTAAACCACAAAAATATACGTAAGTACCGGTAAGGATTAATGTTTTCGGGGGTTTTTCCTGTGTCAGGATAAGTGTATTATTTTTGTTTTTCTTTTTTTGTTTTAAATCTTGTGTTTTTGCAAAAAACTTATACATTTGCCGAATAATTCGTTGTAAGCCCCTGTTTTTGTGCGAATTATATTAAAATAGATAAATTTAACAACCTACCGTGCTGTGTTGCAGCATGTTGAAATTATGAAGATAATCAAGACTGTTTTTTTTACATTTTGCCTGACTTTGCTATCTGGTTTTAGTGCTTTGGCACAATTCATACCGCCGCCACCAGATGATGGGAATGATCCGGACATAGTACCAATAGATGATCACTTACTTTTTTTGGCAATATTGGCTGTTGTTTTAGGAATTACAATGATATATAGAAATAAAATAAAAAAAGCTTCAATGTAAATTGAAGCTTTTTTTATGAACAGGTTTTAATACTTACTTGTTTATTGCATAAAGTCTTGAGATGTATTTTCCAACAACATCAAATTCAAGGTTTATTTTGGTTCCAACTTTGAAATTTTTAAAATTGGTGTGCTCAAAAGTATACGGAATAATCGAAACGCTAAATTCGTTTGTTTTTGAGTTTACAACCGTCAAACTCACTCCGTTAACCGTAATAGAGCCTTTTTCGATGGTAATATTGTTGAGGTTTTTGTCGTATTCAAAAGTGTAATTCCAGCTTCCGTGTGCTTCTTCAATTTTGATACAGGTTCCGGTTTGGTCAACGTGTCCCTGTACGATGTGTCCGTCCAGACGATCGCCAAGCTTCATTCCTCTTTCCAGATTTACAATATCGCCTTCTTCCCAGTCACCGATATTTGTTTTTAAAATAGTCTCATCGATAGCGGTTACAGTATAAAATGAATCTTTTATGGCTACGACTGTAAGGCAGATTCCGTTATGGGAAACGCTTTGGTCAATTTTTAATTCATTTGTAATAGATGAGTCAACTGTGATGTGAAGATTGTTTTGATCTTTTTTTATTTCGTGAATCCTTCCTAGGGTTTCTATAATTCCTGTGAACATTGTTGTTTTATTTTACTAAATTTGCACATCAAAATTAGTAATAAATAACCTGAGCTCATGAATAAAAAAGCAGAAAATATAATTGTTGGAATTTCAATTGGAGATTTAAACGGTATTGGAAGCGAAGTTATATTGAAAACATTCGAAGATTCCCGCATGTTGGAGATGTGTACGCCGGTTATTTTTGCAAACGCCAAAATACTTTCTTTTGTTAAGAAGAGTTTTACATCCTCAGTTCAGTTTCATGGTGTAGACAAGTTAGAGCAGGTTTTGCCTGGAAAAGTCAATGTTTTTAATCTTTGGAAAGAAGGGGTTGATATTAACTTGGGGAAAAACGATGAAAAAATTGGCGAATATGCTATTAAATCATTTGTTGCAGCGACCAAAGCTTTAAAAGAAGGTTTGATTGATGTTTTGGTAACGGCGCCAATTAATAAATACAATATTCAGTCAGAAGAATTTAAATTTCCGGGACATACAGATTATTTAGATCAGGAGTTGGAAGGAAATGCTTTGATGATGATGGTTCAGGATAATTTGCGAGTAGGTTTGCTAACGGATCATGTACCGTTGAGTCAAGTTTCTTCGCATTTGACAGAAGAGTTGATCGTTAGAAAAATTGAAACGATCAGAAAGTCTCTGATTCAGGATTTTAGTATTGTGAAGCCAAAGATAGCGGTTTTAGGATTGAATCCGCATAGTGGTGATGGTGGAGTGATTGGTAAAGAAGAAGATTTGATTTTGAAACCAACGCTAAAGAAGATTTTTGAAAAAGGTACGATGGTTTTTGGTCCATTTTCGGCAGATGGTTTTTTTGGAAGCGGTCAGTATGAAAAGTACGATGCAATTGTAGCGACTTATCACGATCAGGGATTGATTCCGTTTAAAACATTATCGTTTGGAAAAGGGGTGAATTATACAGCAGGTTTAAATAGGGTGAGAACCTCGCCAGATCACGGTACGGCTTATGATATTGCTGGAAAAGACATGGCTGATTTCAACTCGTTTAAAGAAGCGGTTTATCTTGCATTAGATATTTTTCGCTCGCGTAATCAGTATGAGGAGATTACTGAAAAACCTCTCAAAATAAAAGAAAAACAGTTATAAACAAAAAAAGGTGAATAAGATTATTAGTTTTATAATAATTTTATATCTTTGCACCCCAATTCAGGTATCTGAGTTTTAGATACTGATTGGTCAAATTGATGTTGAAATGAGCAAAACAAAAGATTTTTTAATTCCTTTCATAGGATTAAAACTAGGAAAACACCATTTTGAGTATCAAATAAGTAACACGTTCTTTGCGAACTTTGATTACGATGAATTTCAAAGTTCAGATATCAAAGTAGGTTTAGTTTTAGATAAGAAAAGCAACATGTTAGAGTTGGAATTCAAACACAAAGGGACCGTAAATATGCCATGTGATCTAACAAGCGAAGATTTTGATTTGCCATTAAAGGGTAAAATGAAATTAATTGTTCGTTTTGGAGATGAATTCAATAACGATAATGAAGAGCTTCTAATCTTGCCGCATGGAGAGCATGAAATAGATGTAGCACAATACATTTATGAAATGATTGCACTTTCGGTACCGCTAAAACGAGTTCATCCAGGAGTAAAAGACGGAAGTTTGCAAACTGACGCCTTGAAGAAACTAAATGAATTGACAGTAAAAGAAGTCAAAGAAGAAAAAGAAGAGAGTAAAAAAGAAGAAGATATTGACCCGCGTTGGGACAAATTAAAGCAACTATTAACGGATAAATAATATAGTAAAATGGCACATCCTAAGAGAAAAATCTCGAAAACAAGAAGAGATAAGAGAAGAACACATTATAAAGCTACTGTAGCTCAAATCGCTACATGTCCTATTACTGGAGAAGCACATTTATACCACAGAGCTTACTGGCATGAAGGTAAAATGTATTACAGAGGGCAAGTTGTTATCGATAAATCTGTAGCGGTTGCTTAATACGTTTTTGTAAATGATACTGGAACTCTCACATAGTGAGAGTTTTTTTTGTTGGTTATAATTTTCTTTTTTTTTAAGAAAATATCTACAAATTAATTTCGTTTTTTTTTGTAATTTTCAAGTCTTTTAAAAATTTTTCAAATACACTGTATTTGAAACGAAATAATAGAATATAATGAATAAAATCACAGCCGCAATTACCGCTGTTGGAGCTTACGTTCCCGACTTTGTACTTTCGAACAAGGTATTGGAAACGATGGTCGAAACTAATGACGAATGGATTACTACTCGTACCGGAATTAAAGAGAGAAGGATTTTAAAAGATGCTGATAAAGGAACATCGTTTCTTGCTATAAAAGCAGCACAGGATTTAATAGCAAAAGCTAATATCGATCCGTTAGAGATTGATATGATTATAATGGCAACAGCTACAGCAGATATGCCAGTAGCCTCTACCGGAGTTTATGTTGCAACAGAAATTGGAGCTACCAATGCATTTGCTTACGATTTGCAAGCGGCATGTTCAAGTTTCTTATACGGAATGTCAACTGCTGCAGCTTATGTACAATCAGGAAGATACAAAAAAGTATTATTAATTGGTGCCGATAAAATGTCGTCAATTGTAGATTATACAGACAGAGCAACTTGTATTATTTTTGGTGACGGAGCGGGAGCCGTTTTATTCGAACCCAATTATGAAGGCTTAGGCTTACAAGATGAATACTTAAGAAGCGACGGTGTAGGACGCGATTTTCTTAAAATTTCTGCCGGAGGTTCTCTAACACCAACTACAGAAGAGACCGTAAAAAATAAACAGCACAATATTATTCAGGACGGAAAAACCGTTTTTAAATATGCTGTAACAAATATGGCCGATGCCAGCGAATTGATTTTGCAAAGAAACAATCTTACGAATCAAGACGTGAACTGGTTAGTACCACATCAGGCAAACAAACGTATCATCGATGCTACTGCAAGCAGAATGAATCTTGAAGAATCAAAAGTATTGATGAACATTGAAAGATATGGTAATACCACTTCAGCTACATTACCATTAGTATTAAGCGACTTTGAACACTTGCTTAAAAAAGGAGATAATATTATTTTTGCTGCGTTTGGTGGAGGATTCACTTGGGGATCTATTTACCTAAAATGGGCATACGATAAAAAATAAATCAAAACTAAAAACGAATCATTATGGATTTAAAAGAAATTCAAAACCTAATCAAATTTGTAGCAAATTCGGGAGTTGCAGAAGTAAAGTTGGAAATGGATGACGTGAAAATCACGATCAGAACAACTTTAGAAACAAATGTAACTGAAGCTACTTATGTACAACAATTGCCAGCTCAGGCTGCATTGCCACAAGCAGTTGCTCCTCAACAAACAGCTCCGGTAGTTGTAAATGTAAATGCAGAGGCGCCTGCTGCTGTTGAAGATTCTAAATTCATTACTATTAAATCTCCAATTATTGGAACTTTTTACAGAAAACCATCTCCAGACAAACCAGTATTTACTGAGGTTGGAAGCACTATCGCAAAAGGTGATGTTCTTTGTGTAATTGAAGCAATGAAATTATTCAACGAAATCGAATCAGAAGTTTCAGGTAAAATTGTAAAAATTCTTGTTGACGATATGTCTCCTGTAGAATTTGACCAACCTTTATTCTTAGTTGATCCATCATAGTTTTTAAAAATTCCAATAGAGAAATCACAAAATCCAATTGTTGGAATTTGGAGATTGGAATTTGTAATTTTTAATATAAATAAGATGTTTAAAAAAATATTAATTGCAAATAGAGGAGAAATTGCACTTCGTGTAATTCGTACATGTAAAGAAATGGGAATCAAAACTGTAGCAGTTTACTCTACAGCCGATGCAGAAAGTTTACATGTTAAGTTTGCTGATGAAGCGGTTTGTATTGGTCCCCCTCCAAGTAACTTATCGTATTTGAAAATGTCAAATATTATTGCTGCTGCTGAAATTACTAACGCAGACGCAATACATCCAGGATATGGTTTTCTTTCTGAGAATGCTAAATTCTCAAAAATTTGTCAGGAACACGGAATCAAATTTATTGGTGCAGCTCCTGAAATGATTGATAGAATGGGAGATAAAGCTTCTGCTAAAGCGACAATGAAGGCTGCAGGAGTTCCATGTGTACCAGGTTCTGACGGATTATTAGAATCTTTCGAACAAACACAAAAATTAGCTAAAGAATTTGGTTACCCGGTAATGCTTAAGGCTACTGCTGGTGGTGGTGGTAAAGGAATGCGTGCGGTATGGAAAGAAGATGAATTATTGAAAGCATGGGAAAGTGCACGTCAGGAAGCTGCTGCTGCATTTGGGAATGACGGAATGTACATGGAGAAACTTATCGAAGAGCCACGTCATATCGAAATTCAGGTTGTTGGAGATTCATACGGAAAAGCATGTCACCTTTCTGAAAGAGACTGTTCGGTACAACGTCGTCACCAAAAACTAACCGAAGAAACACCTTCACCATTCATGACAGACGAATTGCGTACAGCAATGGGAGAAGCTGCTGTAAAAGCCGCAGAATTCATTAAGTACGAAGGAGCTGGAACGGTAGAGTTTTTAGTGGATAAACACAGAAACTTCTATTTCATGGAAATGAATACCCGTATTCAGGTAGAGCACCCAATTACAGAACAAGTAATTGATTACGATTTAATTCGTGAGCAAATTATGGTAGCGGCAGGAATTCCAATTTCAGGAAAAAACTACTTACCGGAATTACATGCTATCGAATGTCGTATTAATGCCGAAGATCCTTATAATGATTTTCGTCCTTCACCGGGGAAAATTACTACACTTCACATGCCAGGAGGACACGGAGTACGTTTAGATACTCACGTTTATTCTGGATATACAATTCCGCCAAACTATGATTCGATGATTGCTAAGTTAATTACAACTGCACAATCTCGTGAAGAAGCAATAAGCAAAATGCGAAGAGCTTTGGATGAATTTGTTATCGAAGGAATCAAAACTACAATACCATTCCATAGACAATTAATGGATGACCCAAGATATATTGCAGGAGATTATACTACTGCTTTTATGGATACATTTAAAATGAAACCTATAGAGGAATAAAACTGAAGGCTGTCGATTTCGACGGCCTTTTTTATTTTACCAAATGGTAAGCCCGATAGGTTTTAGGAACCTGTCGGGCTTGTTTTTTAGTAAGGTAAACACTTTTGGTGTGTATTTTTTATACATGTTTTGCCTGAGTTACACACTTTTTGTAAAACTGAAATTCTGGCACAAATGGTTTAATCCCTTTAAGAATAAGGATTTAAGCGAATGTAGATACAACGTTTTCGTTACGGCATAATAATTTCATTATCTAAAGCGTAAACAACTATTAATAATTTAAAATATACACATTATGAAAAATTTATTTCTATCAGCCGCAATTGTTTTAGGAGGTTTAACATCATTCGCATCAAACGCTCCAATAACAAGTACTATCGTTAAAACGGTTTCTGTTGCAGACGAATATACAGAGATCAAATTAGAAGAATTACCTGCTCCTATTACAGAAGCTTTGAAAAAAGCATACCCAAGTGCGGTAGTTACAAAAGCGTATAAAAACGAAAAATCAGAGTACAAACTTGACGTTACAGTAGGAGAAAAGGTGGGTAATCTTTTTGCTAATGCAGACGGAACCTGGATCAAAAAATAATTTAAAAAAGCTCTTATGTTTATCCAAGTTAAGAATACCAAAATAAAATTAAGAGTACTAAAATATACACACTATGAAAAATTTATTTCTATCAGCCGCAATCGTTTTGGGAGGTTTAACATCATTTGCTTCAACTTCACCAATATCAAATACAATCGTAAAAACAGTAGTTATCCAGGATGAGTACACTGAAATTAAAGTAGAAGAAGTTCCTGCTGCTGTAATTGAAGCTCTTAAAAAAGCGTATCCGGATGCAATACTTTCAAAAGCATACAAAAACGCAAAAACAGAGTATAAACTTGATGTTACTGTAGGTGACAAAGTAGGCTCTCTTTATGCAAATGCAGACGGAAGCTGGATCAAAAAATAATTAATAAAGAACCATAAAAAAGGATCATTATGAAAAAGTTAATCTTATCGGCAGCTATCTTATTAGGTGGTTTGTCAATGCAGGCAGGAAATGTAGCTGCGAAAAGTTCAATGGTACAAACTGCAAGCGTTCAGGACGAATATAAAGAAGTTGATGCAGTTCCGGCTGCAATTAAAACTGCTTTAGACAATGCTTATCCGGGTGTGAAACTGGATAAAGCCTATGTTAATGCAAAGAAAGAGTATAAAATAGAAATAATCGTTAGAGGTGAAAAATCTGTAGTTTATACAGATGCTTCGGGAAACATTCTTAAAAAATAACTATTAGTAACCCATAAAAACCATTTATTATGAAAAAGTTAATCTTATCAGCAGCAATTGTTCTGGGAGGTTTGTCAGTTCAGGCAGCAAGTCCGGTAATGCAAACATTAGGTGTTCAATCTGTAATTATTCAGGATGAATACAAAGAGATTGGTGTAGATGCAGTTCCTGCAGCAGTAAAATCAACAATCGAAAAATCTTTTCCAAATACGAAACTTGAAAAAGCGTATAAAAACGAAAAAGACGAGTACAAACTGGAGATCTCAACCGGAGATAAAAAGTACACTGTATTTACAGATGCTTCCGGGAACATCCTTAAAAAATAATTAAAAAGAAAGCACTATGAAAAAGTTAATCTTATCAGCAGCAATAGTTTTAGGTAGTATGTCAATTTATGCTTATAAAGTGACCACTCCAAAATTAGAAAAAATAACTGTTTCTGTTCAGACAGAATATACAGAAGTTAGTGCAGATGCTGTACCTGCCGCTGTAAAAACAGCATTGCAAACCGCTTATCCGGGTGCTAAACTGGTGAAGGCAGCAGTAAACGAGAAAAAAGAATACAAACTTGAGATATCAGTTGGTGACCAAAAGGCTACTGTTTTTTCAGATGTCAATGGCAACTGGTTGAAGATATAATTAGGTGAATTTAGATTTATGTTTTTGGTGAAAAAGAGATTGCGATAAGCAATCTCTTTTTTTTTACATAATTTTGTGAAAAGACAATTTTATTAGTATTATTTTAGCAAAAAAGTCCTCAAAAGCAAATGCCAAAGATATTACTGATAGAAGATGATATTTCGTTCTGTAAATTATTAGAAAAATTTCTAATCAAAAAAGCGTACGATGTAACTATTGCTTTTTCGGCTGCCGAAGCCAGAATTGCGATCAAAAAAGAATCTTTCGATTTGATTTTAACAGACCTTCGTTTGCCTGATTCTGATGGTATTGGACTAATGTCAGAAATCAAAACTACCTATCCTCAAATTCCTGTAATTTTAATGACAGGCTATTCTGATGTTAATACCGCTGTTAAAGCCATAAAAAATGGTGCAGCCGATTATATTTCAAAACCCTTCAATCCCGATGAAGTTTTATTGGTGATTACAAATGCTTTAAAAACTTCGGAAACCGAAACAGAAGAAGTTCCTGTGAAGGAGAAGAAAGCAGTGAAAAAACAAATTTCTAGTGAAAACGAATTTGTAAAAGGAATTTCTGTCGCTTCAAAAAAACTGCTGGATCATATTCAATTGGTAAGCCCAACAGATATGTCGGTTTTAATTATAGGAGAAAGCGGAACAGGAAAAGAAATCATTGCTAAAAGTATTCACCAGCAAAGTTTGAGGAAAAACAATAATTTTATTGCGGTCGATTGCGGAGCCATACCAAAAGAACTGGCGGCAAGTGAATTTTTCGGACATTTAAAAGGATCTTTTACCGGAGCAATCAGCGATAAAATGGGTTATTTTGAAGCGGCCAATGGCGGAACTCTTTTTTTGGATGAAATAGGGAATCTGTCTTATGAAAACCAAATTCAATTGTTGCGTGCGCTTCAGGAACGAAAAATTAAGCCCGTTGGAAGTAATAAAGAAATAAACGTCGATATACGCATTATTACTGCTACAAACGAAGATCTGCGTGAAGCGGTAAAAAACGGCGATTTTAGAGAAGATTTATACCATAGAATCAACGAGTTTTCGATATTGTCTCCATCGTTAAAAGAAAGAGATGAAGATTTGATGGTATTTGCTGATTATTTTCTGGAAAAAGCAAATCAACAGCTGAACAAAGAGGTTATTGGTTTTTCGCCGGAAGTCGTTGCCATTTTTCAGAATTACAATTGGCCCGGAAATTTACGCGAATTACAAAATTGTGTCAAACGTTCGACATTGCTGTCCAAAGGCGAATTTATCGAAAGTGATGTGTTGCCTGTAGAGTTTTTCCAAATACAGAAAGAGGCGAACTCAGGAGGGAGTTTTTCGTTATCTGAAAATGAAAAAGAAGCCATCATTCAGGCACTGTCAAAAGCACAGAATAATAAATCTGAGGCGGCTAAATTGCTTAAAATTACGAGAAAAACGCTTTATAATAAATTAAAGCACTATAACATCGATTAAACTATTTCCTGACGTAAGGCATTAAAAAGCAGATCTGTTTTTGATTTCAAAGTATTAAAAATGCCTTTTGCCTCCGAAATGTCAAGATTCTTGCTTTCCAGAACCCTTAAAATTTCGCCTATTTCGCATGTTTGAATTTGTTTGAACATAGGAGCCATTCGATGTACAATCGAGTTAATTTCGGCCGTATTTTTTTCTTCAATAGCATTTTCTAAAGCGTTCAGATTTTGAGAACTATTTTCGATAAACGCTTTGAGAATTTCTTTCAGTGCTTCTTCATCATTGCCTAAAAACTCTTTTAGGGTGTCAAGAGCATACAATTCTGAAGTAATAGTCTCTTCGCTCTTGTTGATATCTGCATTTGGTAATGTGTCGTGTTCCAGAATAAGATGAATTGTCTCCAGTAGTATTTTAGGTGAATATGGTTTTTGAATTACCGTAGTAAAACCAGCTTCGGTGTAAATCGTAGCATCCAGATCAGTTCTTCCCGTTAAAGCAATTACAGGTTGGTTTTTAAAAGTCGGGTAACCGCTATTTTTTAGTTTTTCCAAGAACATAAAACCGTCCATCTCTGGCATTTGTATGTCGGTGATGATAAAATCGAAAGGGGTGCTCTCAATTGCTTCTAAAGCTTTTTGGGCGCTGTTAAAAGAAAACACCTGGTGTTTTTCCTGTCTTAAAACACCACTCGTTAAGTTCAGAAGATTGATGTCGTCGTCAAGAACAATAAACGTCTGTTTTTGGGTGTTCAGGATAATGGGTTGTTTTTCTTCGATAACCGTGTTTTGACTGGCATCAAATAATAAAGGAAGCTGAATTTGAAAAGTACTTCCTTTTCCAAAAGTGCTTTCAAGGTTTAAGGTTCCGCCCAAAATCGAAATTATTTTCTGACAGATGGATAATCCTAAACCGGTTCCGCCATATTTTTTTTCGATATTTTCATTTGCTTGTGCAAATTCTTCAAAAACTAATTTCTGATTTCCCTTTTCGATGCCAATTCCTGAATCCTGAATTGAAATAATAAAAAAGTCATTATTTTCTGTAACGTATACACTGATTTTTATAAAACCTTCTTCGGTGAATTTATAAGCATTTCCGATAATATTACTTAAAATTTGCTTTAGCCTGAAAGGATCACCTACAATACGGCTATTTAGTTTGTCGTCGATATTGATAATAAGATCGATGTTTTTCTGCTTGTATACGGTTTGGATACTTTTGGCGACTTCATCGATTATTTCCGGTAACAGAAATGGTACTTTTTCAATCGTAATTTTTCCGGCTTCAATCTGAGAAAAATCCAATAAATCCTGAACCAGTTGCGTAATGTATTCAGAAGAATTTTTAATGTTTTTGATGAAATAAGACTGCTTGGTGTTCACGTCAGAATTCCCCAGAAGTTCCGAATATCCTACGATCGTACTCAAAGGTGTCTTTAAATCGTGACTCACCGTAGAAATAAGTTGTTCACGGCTTTTTAGTAGGTTTTTTGTTTTAAAATTCGCAATCTCCAGCTTCTTTTTATAAACCTGCGATTTAGAATAATCGCTTACAATTAAAATCGAGAAAAACAGTGTCAAAACCAAACCAATAATGGCTGAAGCTGTTACAATTTCATTCACTTTTTTAAGTGATTTTTCTTTTAAAGAGTTGTTTTTTATCGAATTGATGATGATTTCCCTTTCGATAATCCGAAGTACTTTTCGGAGCTGATCTGAAATGGCAATTTCATTCTTTAATAACTTATTTTCTTCGAAATTCAGCGATTCTTTTTTCTTTTCGGCTTTCAGTTTTACATTACTTAGCAGTTTTTTCGAATTGGCAAGAATGGAATCCGAGGCTTGTTTGCTTAAGGTGTTGGTACTATCATCAGGAATATTCTGATTGAGATAATCCACGTATTTTTGAAGCACATTTCGCTGGTAACTGCCTAACTGATTTGGGTTTTTATTGAAATCCTGAAGTTCTAATTTTCGGAGTTTAAACTCCATTTTGGTAATTTCATCGATCGCCGTATTAACTGAAACTTCATCGTCGGCTTTATTTTTTATGGTTTTTAATTGCCTGATATTTTTTGTCTTTTCTGACAATAAATAGGTAACGCTATCTAATAGTGTTTTTTGATATTGTGTAGTAACGATCTGTTTTAAGGTATCGATTCTGGACTTCAAAGAGTCGGTTTCGGTAAGGTAGCTTTTGAAATCTTCCTCCGAATTGGTTTGAATAGTTTTCCTTGCTAAACTTTCGGTTTTGTATACATTCGAAAACAGCTTGCTTACTTTTAGGATCTTGGTTTTTTCAAAAGCAATTTTATTTTCCAGTTTGTTGTAAACCACATTTTCAGCATACAAGAACCATCCCACGGTAACAACCAATCCCAGTAAAGCAATATAACTGAAGAGTACTTTTATCGGCATGTAACTTTTTTTACTCTCCATTTGGTAATGTTATAAGTTTTAGGAAGTTTATTGGGGAAACAACCGCAATTTATTTAAAATTTCGGTTTTATAAATATAAAATAATGCTAATGTTTTTATATAATTAAAAGATTTGAAAAACAAAATAGCCGCAGATTTTATTACCTGCGGCTATTTTTTTATTTTAAGTATTTCAATTTAAAGTGTCTCGTTCAGCCATTTAAAAAATTCACCTTGCCAAACCTGAGCATTTTGTGGATGTAAAACCCAGTGATTTTCATCAGGGAAATACACAAATCTACTTTTGATCCCTCTTAATTGAGCGGCCTGAAAAGCTTCTTGTCCTTGTCCGATTGGCACACGGAAATCTTTTCCACCCTGGAAAATTAAAATAGGTTTGTTCCAGTTTTGAACCAAAGTTGCAGGGTTAAAGACAGTATAAGATTTTTGAGCTGCAGCATTGTCTTTCTCCCAATAAGGGCCGCCAAAATCCCAGTTGTTAAAGAAAACCTCTTCGGTAGTTCCTAACATACTTACGGTATTGAAAACACCGTCGTGAGCGATAAAAGTTTTGAAACGGTTTTTGTGGATTCCTGCTAAATAAAACACAGAATATCCTCCGTAGCTTGCGCCTACACATCCTAAACGGGATTTGTCTACATAATTTTCTTTAGAGACATCATCGATTGCCGAAAGGTAGTCATCCATAACCTGTCCACCCCAATCTTTACTAATCTGCTCGTTCCATTCAACACCATGACCCGGCATTCCGCGACGGTTTGGTGCAACCACCACATAACCTTTTGCTGCCATTAAGGAGAAATTCCAACGGAAAGAATACGATTGTGTCAAGGCGCTTTGAGGCCCTCCCTGGCAGAACAATAAAGTTGGGTATTTTTTCGTAGCATCAAAATTTGGAGGTAAAATTACCCAAACCAACATTTTTTTACCATCTGTAGTAGTTACATAACGTTTTTCTGTTTTGCTAAGTGCTAATGTTTTGTAAGTTTCTGTATTTACATTTGAGATTTGTTTCCATGTATTTTTCTTTAGGTTAAAAGAATAAATTTCCGGAGCGTGATTCATATCGTTTCTGGTTACGATGATATCATCACCTGCAAAACCTACTAAGTCATTCACATCAAAATCTCCATTAGTCAATTGACGAACCTGAATTGCAATTTTGGTTAATCCCGGGAAATTAACAGAAAAAAGCTGTTTTGTACCATCAACCGGAGCTACGAAAAACACGGTTTTACCGTCTTTACTCCAGATGAAATTGTCTACAGTCCCATCCCAGTTTGCTGTAAGGTTTGTTTTGATACCTTTAAATTCAACAATAAGATCGTTTTTATCGGCTTCGTAACCGTCACGTTTCATTTGCAGCCACGTTAGATTTCCTGTTGGAGAAAACTGTGGAGCTGTATCATAACCTAAATTACCTTCGGTTCTGTTTATCGTTTTCTGAGTCTCTAAGTTGTATTCGTAAATATCCGTATTAGTAGAAATTGCATATTGAGTTCCTGCTTTTTTCTTGCATACATATAAGATGCTTTTTCCGTCAGGAGACCAGATGTAATCTTCGTCACCACCAAAAGGTTTTTGCGGAGAATCAAAGTTTTCACCTTTCAGGATGTCAATTCCGGCTGCACCTTCTTTGTTTTCTTTGTAAAAAACGTGGTTGAATTTGCCTTCATTCCAGGTATCCCAATGACGATAGTCCAATCCGTCATAAATCTGAGCATCTGATTTATCCAGTTTTGGATAAAAATCTTTACCTAAAACTTTTTCTAATTTTACCTCCTCGTTGTACACTAAAAATTTTCCGTCAGGCGAAACGTTTTTGTCGGCCAAGACTTCTTTGGTGTCTTTGATTTCGGTAGCATTTCCACCATTTACAGGAATGATGTAAAATTTTGAAGACGATTTGTTTTCTTCAATAGAAGGTGTCGAAACCTTAAAAACAACATTTTTTGCATCTTTCGAAAGTCCAAGTGCGCTTACTCGTCCTAATTTCCATAACAATTCCGGAGACATTACATTCTGTCCGATAGCGTTTAAACTCATCATTATTAAGGTTGTAAATAATACTTTTTTCATAATAAAATTCTAATTTTTCGTGGGCTAAAAATACAACAATTAAATTCCAAATTAGCTAAATTCCAAATTCCAAAAATTGTTAAAGTTTATGGTGTTGAGTTTTAAACTTTGGAGTTGATTTTATAGGCTACGAATTCACAAATTATTTTTTGATAATCTTTAAGTATAAAAATTCGTGAATTTGTGGCAAAAAAAAACTTTATAACAGCTCTTGTAGTTTGGAATTTAACGAGTTGGAATTTTAAAAATATAAATTTCTATCTTAAATTTATTTCCTAAATTGGAATTTGGATTTTAACTAATTGAAATTTATTATTAATGATGGAACTAAGTTATTGGGAGCTTAAAAATTGGTTTACAAATGTTGATTATACTATTGTTGGAAGTGGAATTGTAGGCTTACATGCTGCATTACGCTTACGCGAAAGGTTTCCGACAGCTAAAATTCTGATATTAGAAAAAGGAATGCTGCCTCAGGGCGCAAGTACCAAAAATGCCGGTTTTGCCTGTTTTGGAAGTCTCTCCGAAATTATGGAAGATCTCAAAACACATTCAGAAGAAGAGGTGATTCAGCTTATCGAAAAAAGATGGAAAGGTCTGCAGTTACTGCGGAAAAGACTCGGTGATGCCGCAATAGACTTTAAGCCTTATGGGGGATATGAACTGTTTTTAAAAGAGGATGATCTTAATTTTGAAGCCTGTATTTCGAGACTGTCTTTTGTCAACGAAATTTTAAAGCCACTTTTCAAAGCTGATGTTTTTACTAAAGAAACGGATCGGTTTGGGTTTGGGAATATTCAGAACGATTTAATTTTTAATCCGTTTGAAGCACAAATAGATACCGGAAATATGATGCAGGAACTGTTGCGACAAGCTGTTTCTGAGAATATATTGATCTTAAACCAGCAAACTCTTACCGCTTATTCTGATTTGGGAAATCAGGTTGAAGTTGTACTGGAGAATTTTAGTTTTAAATCCCAAAAAGTACTTTTTGCAACCAACGGTTTTGCAAATAAGCTAACAAAAGGTGCGGTAAAACCTGCCAGAGCACAAGTTTTAATTACGGAACCCATTGCAAACTTAGGAATAAAAGGTACTTTTCATCTGGATCGCGGGTATTATTATTTCAGAAATATTGGTGACCGGATTCTGCTGGGAGGAGGACGAAATCTCGATTTTGAAACCGAAACAACAACAGAATTTGGCCAAACTAAAATTGTACAAAATAAATTGGAAGATTTACTTAAAAATGTAATTTTACCGAATCAGGATTTCCAGATAGCCCATCGTTGGAGCGGAATCATGGGAATTGGAAATAGTAAAAACCCTGTTGTTACTCAATTGTCTGAAAACGTGTTTTGTGGCGTTCGATTAGGCGGAATGGGAGTAGCAATTGGAAGCTTAATAGGAACAGAATTAGCAGATTTAATATAATGGCAGCAACCAAAAAACCGTTACCAAAAAAAACAAACACAACTAAACCAAAGCCGGGAGCTAAAAAAGGCAATCGAACTTTTGGTGAAAAAGTAAAATGGTTTTTCATCAAATTATTTTTATGGTTCTTCGGAATCTCAATTGCCTCAGTGGTATTTTTTAAATATGTGCCCGTGCCTTTTACGCCATTAATGATCATTCGTGCGATCGAGAACAAAATGGCAGGTAAAGAAGTTTATTTTGATCATGACTGGGAGCCGATCGATAAGATCTCAATGAATCTGCAAAAAGCAGTGATAGCCAGTGAAGACGGAACGTTTTTAAAGCATAATGGTTTTGATTTCAAAGCACTGCAAAAAGCCTATAAAAGTAATGAACGCGGACGCAGAATTCGTGGAGGAAGTACCATCTCACAGCAAACTGCCAAGAATGTATTTTTATGGCAGGGCAAAAGTTATCTGCGTAAAGGACTGGAAGCTTATTTTACCGTTTTGATTGAATTGATCTGGGGTAAGGAACGTATTATGGAAGTGTACCTGAACAGCATCGAAATGGGGGATGGAGTCTACGGAGCTTATGCTGCTACCGAGCATTGGTACCGTCGCGACGCTTCGAGTCTAACGCCTATGCAGGCTGCAGGAATTGCAGCAATATTGCCAAATCCAAGAAAGTTTAAAGCAACAGGATCTTCCAGTTATATCAACCGAAGAAAAGAACGAATTGTTCGTGAAATGCGTTCGGTTGGGAAAATAAATTACAATGCGAACTAAAAAAGCCTTTTTTTTATACGGGTTGTTGATAACAGCTTTGACTTTTGGACAGACAAAAACCACAGAAATTGGGTTAATTACAGATAACGATTTATACACTTCGTCTAAAAACGATATGTATTACACCAATGGAATTGAGCTTTTCTATCGTTTTTTATCGAAAAACAACAACGAAAAAATAAGTAAAAAAATTACCGAGTTTCGTATTGGACAGTATATTTATAATCCGAGATTTATAAACGAGGCGGCGGTAACCATTAATGATCGCCCTTTTACCGGTTATCTTTTTGCTGAAGCAGGACGAAGTTTTTTCTATAAAAGCGAATCGGTTTTAAAAACAGATTTTCAGCTCGGTTTTATGGGGCCTAATGCCATGGGAAGAGAAACTCAGGAAAGTTTCCATCATCTTATTGGGTACAAAACGGTGTATGGTTGGGAAAACCAGCTGCACAACGCATTCGCTATTCAGGCGCATGTAATGTATTCGAAGAAATTATTTCTTTCGAAGCACAATAATTTTATCGATCTTCACTTTCAGTCGGAAGCAAATGTAGGGACTATTTTTACAGGTGTTTCAACAGGATTGCTGACTAGAATTGGTTTCAAAAAATTACTTCCAATTTATGATTCTAATATGCATGACGCTTCTGTAAGCGATGTACCGCAATATGATGTTCGCGAATTTTATTTCTATGCGATGCCAAGTGTCAATTACCAGTTTTATGATGCTACAATCGAAGGCAGTATGTTTAGCAATACCAGTCCGTTGACATTTGATTTGGAACCACTTCGTTTCAATGCTGAGGCGGGTATAAAATTACGCCACAATAACTTCAATATGTCGTATTCGTTTATGTACCGAGGCAGAGAATTAAAAGATCCGGATACCAATACCAATTCGGGATATTTTTACGGGTCGATTCGATTTGGGTATTTGTTGAATTAGTTTTTTTGAGTTGCGGATGTTTTTGGTTCGCAAAGACGCTAAGGCGCAAAGTTTTGTCCTTGTACTATTGTTATTAGGTGGTGCATTTTGTGTTGTTTACTTGCCTTATCTGGATTTATTGCCGGATATAGTTGCCGGGTAAATGCCCTTTTGACTCTATTGTATTATCCGTTTTTTTCAAAAAGTTAAATCTGATTAAAGAGCCCTCAAGACCCTGACCAAAATCTACAATATATAGATCATCGGTTTTCGCTATTTGCTGTGGAAATATTCGATTTGTTGATGTTTTAATCTGATTTTTACTGAAAGAATAGGTACTTCCGTTCAAATTATATTTGATATCATTTTTTGTGAAAGTTAAAGTAGCTCCGGTTGTATTATCTTTCCAGGTCCCCTGTATCCAGGAAGGAGAATGAAAAACTCCCTGTGTATCTTCGTCACTTGACGAACAAGAAGTAATAAAAATAAGGCTCAGTAGTAAAATTAAATTTCTCATTTTTTTGGTGCTTAAAAGTGGTATTGCCTAAACCTAACAAAAACAATTCCGGACTCTCTTCTTCTGATACATTTAACTTTTATTTATAGGTATAACTTCCATTTCTAGTAAAGTACCAGACTACAATCTTTTTGATAAACAATATAATATTAGGGAAGAGGGATTGTTCTTTGTCAGCAAAATTCTCCTCTCCGCATTTTATAAGGTTAAGGTTTAACCTTTTGGTAATGTTGCAAAAAATCTAAATCTTTATTTTTAACTCAAAATTAAAGTTATGGAAATCAATTGGGTAGTAATAGGAATTGTAGCAGCCGTCGTAATAGTCGTGATCGTATTTACAATAAAGAAAAATCAGAAAGAGAAAAAGAAACTGACAGACTTATTAAATAACGATTTTAAGAAAGTGGAGAAAGAAAGAGTAGATGCCGAAGATTCTGCGAATGAACGCTGAGAGATTTCTTTCTTAAATTAGAAAAACCGTATTCCAATAAAGAAATACGGTTTTTTTGTGGAGAATACCGGATTCGAACCGGTCACCTCTTGCCTGCCAGGCAAGCACTCTAGCCAAATGAGCTAATCCCCCAAAAGCGAGAGCAAATTAAGTCAATTAATTTTCAAAAAGCAAATTTCAAATCACTTCAACCGAAAATATTTTTCAAAAGTGTAACTTTACGATCAAATTTATTTTTTATGAGTGCAGAAAAACAAGACGGTTCTTTACAAACTACTTTTCATAATGCTGTTGCAACGGTTGAATTTGGACATCCGGCCAGCAATTCTTTTCCAAGACAATTATTAGATCGTTTAACTTCCGAAATTAATGCTTTAAGTGAGAACAAAACAGTTTCTGTTATTGTTTTGAAAAGTTTAGGTGCTAAAGTTTTTTGCTCCGGTGCCTCTTTTGATGAGCTGTTAGCGGTAAAAAATGAGAAGGAGGGGACACACTTTTTCTCTGGATTTGCTCATTTGTTAAATGCGATGCGAAATTGTTCTAAAATTATTGTAGCACGCGTTCAGGGAAAAGCGGTTGGTGGTGGTGTCGGAATTATTTCTGCCTGTGATTATGTTTTGGCGACTACTGAAAGTGCGGTTAAATTGTCAGAGTTGGCAATCGGAATTGGTCCTTTTGTGATTGAACCCGCCGTTTCGCGTAAGATTGGAAAAGCAGCAATGACCGAAATGACTTTGGCAGCACACGAATGGAAATCGGCAACATGGGCATTAGAGAACAAATTGTTTACGGAAATTCATAATGCGGAAGATTTAAATACCGCAGTGGTAAATTTTGCGCAACAATTAAGTTCTTATAATCCAGATGCTTTGTACGAAATGAAGAAAATTATTTGGGAAGGAACGGAACATTGGGAATCATTGCTTGTCGAGCGTGCAGGAATAACAGGGAAATTGGTTTTATCTGATTTTAGCAGAAAAGCTTTGGAGCAGTTTAAGAAATAGGAGAAACCTCAATAGTATTAGGTTCTTTATGTGGATTCAAATTATGATATTTGTCATTGGCTGCGGTGATAGAGGAATGTAAATTTGGAAGCTGTTAAAAAATTTTGAACTACAGATTGAGAGTAATCTTTTTAGGTTTTGAAGTGTTTTTTTACGGTTGAACATAAACAATAAATCAAGATGAGAATTATTTCGTTGTTGCAACAAGTAGATGTTGCAGAGAAAATTAAGACTGCTCCGGATAACAGTTATCAGATTGGAGTGGTGATTGGATCCTTTATTCCTTTCGTTGTTTTAATCGGAATTGCATATTGGATGTATAACAGAGCCAAAAAAAGAGGCGAGAACGGTTATTAATTTGTAAATTTGCAACCTAAAATTCAAATCGATGAGTAATATCAGAATTACAAAACAATTTAGTTTCGAAACCGGACATGCTTTATACGGTTACGACGGAAAATGCAAGAACGTTCACGGACACAGTTATAAATTATCGGTAACGGTTATTGGTTCGCCAATTACAGACCGATCGAATGTGAAATTCGGGATGGTAATTGATTTTTCGGATCTAAAGAAAATTGTAAAAGAAGAAATCGTCGATCAGTTTGATCATGCTACGGTTTTTAATGAAACAACACCACATATCGAATTGGCAAATGAACTAAAAAATCGTGGTCATCATGTTATTTTAGTGGATTACCAACCAACTAGCGAGAATATGGTCGTAGACTTTGCCGATAGAATCACGGCACGTTTGCCTAAAGAAATTTCTCTTTTCTCTTTAAAACTTCAGGAAACAGAATCGTCGTTTGCAGAGTGGTATGCTTCCGATAATTTGTAAAAAAGTAAATTGTGAGATGTAAAAAGTTAGACGTTTCACATTTTACATTTGGCATCTCACAAATCACATCTCACATCTCACAAAAAAACTAAATGAAAAAAGTATATTTCGCTTCTGATCAGCATTTTGGGGCTCCAACTGCAGAGTTGAGTTTACCGCGTGAAAAGAAATTTGTTGCATGGCTGGACGAGGTGAAAAGTGATGCCGAAGCTATTTTTTTATTGGGGGATTTGTTTGATTTTTGGTTTGAATATAAAACAGTCGTTCCAAAAGGTTTTGTTCGTATTTTAGGGAAATTGGCGGAAATTCGGGATAGCGGTGTTCCTATTTATTTTTTCGTGGGTAATCATGATTTATGGATGAATGATTATTTTGAAACCGAATTGAATATTCCGGTGTATCATGACAATAAGGAATTTACTTTTAACGGAAAAACATTTTTAATTGGTCACGGTGACGGAAAAGGGCCTGGTGATAAGGGGTACAAACGAATGAAAAAGGTATTTACAAATCCTTTTTCAAAATGGCTGTTTAGATGGCTTCATCCTGATGTTGGCGTAAGCTTGGCACAGTATTTATCAGTCAGAAACAAATTGATTTCGGGTGATGAAGATGTGAAATTTCTGGGAGAAGAAAATGAATGGTTGGTTTTGTATGCCAAACGCAAACTGGAGACCAAACACTACAATTATTTTATTTTTGGCCATCGCCATTTACCGATGGTTATTCCGGTTGGAGAAGACGCCAAATATGCTAATTTGGGCGACTGGATTGGTTATTTTACCTACGGAGTTTTTGATGGAGAGACCTTTGAGCTTAAAAAGTTCGAATAGCAGCTATTTTTTATTACCTGGATAAATTCCGATTTTGTGTGTTCTCAAAACGTAATTTGACTTCTGTTTACTTTTTGAAAGCTGGAATGTGATGGCATTCGACATCTGCTTTGGCATATGACATGCTACACAATTGTCTGCCAATAAGAGCTTAGAACTGTTTTTTAACGTTGTTGCGTTGTGTTTTAGATCCTGATGGCAACTCATGCATATTTTAGAATAACTCGCAAGATTTTGCGAAGCATCTGCGTGCGGATTATGACAAGTCATGCAATCCATAGTTGCACTCTTCTGGAAACATTTACTTTGAGCAAGTAAACCTAATTGATTGCCGTGTACATCAAAATGTATACTGTCATTTGAGGCATGAGTGGCTCTGAAATAATCGGTAATATTATCTTCGGGTTTAAATTGAAAACGGGATTTCATTTTTAGTTTGTCATTTCCGGAGTGACAGAGCGCACAGGCATCTAGTCTTTGTTGTCTGGTGAGATTTTTAAAAGAAACAATACTTTGGGGCTTGTTTTTTAAATCAGGAAATTTTAAATGGGTTTGAATGTGTTGTTTTGCTGGTCCGTGACAACGTTCGCAGTCGATTCCGTAGACCAAAGTTTTTTTATTCAGGAAAGGCTCCGTTTCCATTGCCATACCTTTAACCTGATCCGAACTTGTGGTTACAAAACTGCCTGAAATATTTGAACTGTGGCATGCATAACAATCTTTTGGGATTTCTCTGGTAAAGTTAGCTGCGTCAGCAGGATAACCGGGACTTGTTGCCCAATTGTTTAGTGATTTGTAGTATGATATTGGCAGCTCGTAAGTAGTGTGGTTTTTCCAGAATGCACTTGTTTGGGCATGTTTAGTACCAAAAAGAATATCAAACGGATAGGCTTCGATTTCTTTTCCGTTTTTGTAAAGTACCTGGTACAGACTGTCATTTCGTTCTTCCATGACTAACGTAGTGTTTTTGTCATAAACGAAAGTGTTATGCCCATTTGTAAAATGGCCCAATATGTTTTCTTTAGAAGCGGGTGAGGTTGCTTTAAAATGCGAACTGTGAAAAGCGGTTTCGTATTGCACCTTATGGCATTGAATACAGCTTTCAGAACCGGCATAATCGGTTCCTCTGGGGTCGATGTAATTGTCAGATTCGTTCTTGCAACCCGTTATAAAAAAGAGTAATGCAACAACAGAAAAAAGAATGCCTGTTTTTTTCATTGTTGTAAATATACTTTTTTTTGAATACAATCAAAATATATTTAAATAATGAAAAGATGTTGTTAAAATGTTTGGAATACTTCTTAGTTTAAGCCAACTCCGTAAACATATTCGTCTAACTCAATTCTAAATAAAGAGCCTTCCACTAAATCTTTGATTGATTTTAGTTCTTTAATAGAAACGGCTAAATCTATTGCAGCGTATGGGGTTTTAAGTAAAAATTTGTGACAAGAGTTTTTTAGTTCGCAAGCTTCGCAACAGGCATTTTCAATCATACTGTCCTCAATTAAATCGCAAAAATAATTGAGTTCCTGAACCGTGAAGTAAAATCCGGTTTCTTTAAAAACCAATTGTATTTTGTCAGTGATAGTTTCGTTTTCCTTTTTCCAGTAAAAGGCAATTCCAAAATTATTGTGGTATAATTGTTCTATTTCTCTCATTACAGATCCTTTTATTTCAACAAATATAAATATTATTTATATTAATTCTAAATAAAAAAGTCTTAAAATTTCGAAAAAATAAATTGGCTATAAGTCACGTAAATTTATTACAATTTGAAGTTTTACTTAATCCATCTTTTGATATGTGAAAGAAACGATTTTTGTTGATCTACAAAAAGATAATGGGAGCAATTTTGTAGTAAGTCAAAATGATTTTCTCCTACTAAGTTTTTGATTGAGTTGATTTGAAAAGTTGAAAAGATACCATCATCTTTTCCGTAAATTGCAAAAATAGAAATTCCTTTAGCTTTTATTTTCTTTAGAGATGATCTTGTATCGATATTATTTTGCTTTTCATTTTGATAGAAAAGGAGAGGAGCATTTTTGTTTCGGATATTGGTTTTAAAAAAATCACCTTTTTCATAATTTGCGTACAACTTTTTTGATTCTTTGGTTGGATTTGGCATTTTAAAATAGTCGTCATCACTTGCTAAATCAAAGCAATGTTTTCGGTATCCGGCAGAATTTTTGTTCAGCCTTTCTACATAAGCTATTTTATTGAGGGTTTTAGAATCACCTTTGTGGCTTATCTTTAGGGAGTTTAGGATGTGATCGTATGTTTCCTGCTGTGAAAATAAAGCCCCGACTAGTACAAGTGCACTAACATTTTGAGGATATTTTTCTGTGTAAAGAGTCGCCACTAAACCTCCAAAACTATGGGCAAGAAGTGTTGCCTTTTTGATATTGTATTTTTTATAAATGCTATTTAGATCCCGGAAAGCTTCATCATAAGTAAATGTCGCAGTAGTGTCTTTAGATCTTCCTTCGCCTCTGCGATCATAGGCAATTACATAAAAACCTAAATCAGCTAATTTTTGAGCAGTTGTACCTTCAAACAATGTTGCGTTTCCACTTGGGCCGCCATGAATAAAAATTATTGTTTTGTCCTTTTTGTTGCCATATGTTTTAATATAGAGATTTTGCGCGCTCACTAAAGAGCATGTAACAAGAAAGAAAGTTAATAGCAAATGTTTCATTAGTCCATATTTTGATGATCGTCCATGTCTTTTTGAAGGTCCAAATTTCTAAACGTAGGGGATATTAGCCCGAAACCTAAAACGGTTAGGAGTGTAATACTGCCTCCAAAAATTACGGAAGTTACGGTTCCCATTAATTTGGCAGTTGCGCCACTTTCAAAGGCTCCTAGTTCGTTAGAAGACCCAACGAAGATTGAGTTTACAGCCCCCACGCGGCCACGCATATGATCCGGAGTTTTAAGCTGTAAAATGGTTTGGCGGATTACTACTGAAATTCCATCGGCAAGTCCGCTTAAAAATAAAGCAAAAACAGAGAGCCAGAAATAGGTAGAAAAGCCAAATAAAATAATGGATAGTCCAAAGACAAATATGGCAATTAGAAGTTTTTTTCCGGCGTTTTTATATAAAGGTACATAAGCAGATATGAGCATCGTTATAAAAGAACCCACTGCCGGAGCAGCTCTTAAGATACCAAAACCTTCTGAGCCAACTTTTAGAATATCCTGTGCAAAGATTGGTAATAAAGCAACGGCACCGCCAAAAAGTACCGCGATCATATCCAGAGATAAAGCCCCTAATACAATTTGGTTTCGAAATACAAACGTTAAACCTTCTGTTAAACTGTCTTTGATTGATTCTCCAATCTTTGGATTTATAATTGGCTTTTTACTGATTTGTGATAATGCAATTAAGGAAAGTATAGAGAATCCGAAAACAAGACACATTGACCAGTGAACTCCAATCCAATTGATCGAAAAACCCGCAACTGCAGGGCCTAATACGGCTCCAATTTGCCAAACAGAACTGCTCCAGGTTGCAGCATTTGGATATACTTTTTTAGGAATTATAAGTGATAAAAGAGAAAAAATAGTAGGTCCCAGAAAAGCTCTGACTAATCCACCCAAAAAGACTAAAGCATAGATGGAATACAAAATTACATTTGAAGATAAGCCGCCAACAACTCTAGGCCAGGTGACTAAAAATAATCCAAAACTGATTACGGAGAAGCCTAAAATACATTTTACCAATAAGCCTTTTTTCTCTCTCTGATCGACTATGTGTCCCGCAAATAAGGCCATTGAAACAGCCGGTATAACTTCCATTAAACCAATAATTCCGAGGGATAATGGATTCTTAGTGATACTGTAAACTTCCCATTCGATTACAATAAACTGCATTGCCCAGGCAAAAACCATAGCAAAACGCAAGATAAGGAATACATTAAATTCTCTATAGCGCAACGCCTGGTAAGGGTCTTGCTTGTTTGGTTTAGTTTTCATTTGTTCTGATGTCTTTAAGCATAAGTTGGTTAGAAACAGTTCCGTTCCATTCGTTTTCAGCGAGTGAATAAGCCAGCTGGAACGGAGTTTGATTTTTTGCGATGTCTAATTTTTTTCCAAGTCCAAAGCCTATTGCAGCAATTCCATCCGAATTATTTTGTTTTACAAAAAGCCTCAAATGTTCCTCTTCTGCTCCTAAGGTTTTGGCGTAGCCCGTGTCCTTGATGTCTTTAGTCATAAAAACGGGCGTCATATTTAAAGGGCCAAAAGGCTCAAATTGTTTTAAAATGCGGATTAGTTTTGGAGTGATATCGCTGAAATTAATTTCGGCATCAATTTCTATTTCCGGAGTTCGCATTTCCGGAAGGATGGTGGAAGAAACCTGTGTTTCGAAGGCTTCTTTAAAGGTTTGGTAGTTTTCTGCTTTCAGGGTCATTCCGGCAGCGTACATGTGACCTCCAAATTGTTCCAAATGTTCTGAGCAGGCATCAAGAGCGTTGTAAACGTCAAAACCTTTTACAGATCTTGCGGATGCCGCATATTTGTCACCGCTTCTGGTGAAAACTAAAGTCGGACGATAGTAAGTCTCGATTAATCTGGAAGCTACAATTCCGATAACACCTTTGTGCCAGTCTTCCTGAAAAACAACGGTAGAGAACCGGTCTTGTTCGTTGTTTTCTGAGATTTGTTGAAAAGCTTCTTTGGTTATTTTTTTATCCAGATCTTTTCGGTCTGCATTGTATTGTTCTATTTCCGATGCAAATTGTTGGGCCTGTTCAAAATTAAACTCTGTAAGTAATTCAACAGCATGATTACCATGTTTGATTCGTCCTGCGGCATTTATTCGAGGAGAAATGATAAAAACGACATCGGTTATGTCTAAAGTTTTCTTTTTTACCTGATGCACCAAAGCTTTAATTCCGGGTCTCGGATCTGAATTGATTACCTGCAAACCGTAAAAAGCGAGGATTCTGTTTTCACCGGTTATGGGTACAATATCGGCAGCAATTGCTGTTGCAACTAAATCGAGGTATGGTAAAAGATCCTGAATGGTTTCGTTCCGGTTCGTTCCTAAAGCCTGAATCAATTTAAAACCAACACCACAACCACACAATTCATCATAAGGGTAGGAGCAGTCGTTTCTTTTTGGATCTAGAATGGCAACGGCATCGGGAAGAAATTCCCCGGGTCTGTGGTGGTCACAGATGATAAAATCTATGCTTCTTTCTTTCGCGTAAGCGATATGATCGATGGATTTTATTCCACAGTCTAAAGCAATTATTAATGAAAATCCGTTGTCGTCGGCAAAGTCAATTCCTTTAAAAGAGATTCCGTAACCTTCATCATAACGATCAGGGATATAAGTTGCAATATTGGGATAATGCGATTTCAAATAGGATGAAACCAATGAAACGGCGGTTGTTCCGTCGACATCATAATCACCAAAAACTAAAATGTTTTCCTGATTTTTAATGGCCAGTTCTATTCTGGAAACCGCTTTGTCCATGTCTTTCATTAAGAACGGATCATGCAGTTTTTCTAGTGAAGGACGAAAGAAATCCTTTGCTTCGTCAAAAGTTTCAATGCCGCGCTGAATCAAAAGCGTTGCTACAAAATCTTCGACATTTAAAGCTTGCGCCAAATGTTTGATTTTTTCTTCAGAAGGTTTTGGTTTTAAGGTCCAACGCATGGTTGATTTTAGATTTTAGATTGCTGATTTTAGATTGCTGATTTCTGAAGTCAAAAATCGCTAATCAAAAATCTTAGATAATTATTTTTGCTCTAAAGCATTTCCTTCAAACTGAATTCCGTCCCAACCTAAGTTGATGAAATTCCTAATGTTTTGATGGTTTGTTCCGTTTGGATCTCCCAAAACTTCATCAAAATAGAATGCGCCAAAACAAGCCAAAGTTTCGTCTTTAGTTAGGTTTTGCAGTTTTGCGAAAGAAAATAATTTGCAAGAACCAGAGTTTTCTCCGGCTGCATTATGTTGTGTCCCGTTTTGGAAGGCTGTTGGAGTAAAGTTGTAGTTCTCTTCGATTACGGCAATAGTCTCCGGGAATGTTATTTCGTTTGGAGTTTGTTTTACTTTTTCTAAAAAGGCTTGTATGCTCATGTTATTGTGGATTAGTTTTTTTGCCACGAATTTCACGAATTGAACACGAATTTTAATTTAAGTTCGAGCTCTAATTAGGGAAATTCGTGGCCAAAATTATTCTTCTTCTGTTTCTTCTTCATCCTTAGAAAACTTACTTTTCTTAGGTTCTTTTGTTATGGTTTTTCCGGCCACGACTACGACAATTTCGCCACGTGGTGCCGTTTTTTCAAAATGAGTCAGAACTTCTCTTGCTGTTCCGCGTACGTTTTCTTCGTGCAGTTTCGATAATTCTCTCGAAACGCAAACTTGTCTGTCCTCTCCAAAATATTGAATGAATTCAGCTAATGTTTTTACCAGTTTATGTGGTGAAACATACAATATCATAGTTCGGGTTTCTTCGGCTAAAGTTAGAAAACGGGTCTGACGCCCTTTTTTGTCAGGGAGAAAACCTTCAAAAATAAATTTGTCATTGGGTAATCCACTGTTTACCAAGGCCGGAACAAAAGCTGTTGCTCCTGGAAGGCATTCAACTTCAATTTTATTTTCGACACAGGCACGTGTCAGTAAAAAACCGGGATCCGAAATTGCAGGAGTTCCTGCGTCAGAAATCAAAGCAATGTTCTCACCGGCTTTCAGACGTGCGATTAAATTTTCGGTCGTTTTATGCTCATTGTGCATGTGGTGACTGTGCATGTGCGTACCAATCTCAAAATGCTTTAACAATTTGCCACTGGTACGGGTGTCTTCGGCCAAAATCAAATCGACTTCTTTCAGAATCCGGATGGCACGAAAAGTCATGTCTTCAAGATTGCCAATTGGCGTGGGAACGATATATAATTTAGACATAATTTTTCTGAATTCTAAATGGAGTTATTGGACACGAATTTCAATAATTGACACAAATTTTAAGTGTCTTTAGGAATTTTACAACCAATAAGGTTCGTGCTAATTCGTGTAATTTGTGTTTTAGTTTTTATGAAAATTTCTTTTCTACAATTCCTAAGAAACGTTCGGCATAATCATCTTTTCCGTCCCAGTTGTTATAATCCGGTTTTACCATATCTTCAATAAATTCTTTGGCTTCACCATAAGAATCAAAAGTTAATAACTGATTTAGAACACGGCTGTAATCTTCAGAACTGTTTCCGAAAAGATTTTTGGTAAAAGCAATACGATCGTTTAAATCAATGTGGAAACCTTTTGCCAGTTTTTCATTTAATGTAACTGCTTTGGGTTCAACAGGAGTTTCTAATACCGTTGTTTCGATAGTTTTTGGTTCTTTTAACTCACTGATTGATGGTGTTGGAGTAGGAGAAACTGCTTCGAAACTGTCTACTTTTACAAAATGAGCATCAGCGTAGTTAATACCTAATATCTCTTCAAAAGAAATGTGAACAGGTTCCGGTTTTGAAGAAGTTTCCGTTTTTGGTTCTTCTTTTTTCGGTTTTTCCTTTTCTTCTACTTCTTCAAGTCTATCTAATTCAAAAGCTGGAACAAAATCTGGAATCGGTTTAAAATCACTAACAGTCCTGAATGAAAGCTCTTCTGAAGCTTCTGTTTCTTTTTCAGTTTCTGAAATTGGTTCCTCAATTTCTTCGATAACCGGTTCTTCTGTGATTTCGGCAACAGTTTCCGGAATAGTTTCAAGAATTGGTTCTGCTGCTGTTTCTTCAAGAATTTCAGCTGTTATTTCTTCAAGAATTTCAGGTTCCTGACTAGCTTCTTCTGTAGGTTCAGAGATCACTTCTTCAGGAGTTTCAGGTCCCGGATTTGTCTCTTCTTCGGGTTCAGCAGCGGTCTCTTCAGCAACTATAGGCTCTGTCGCTTCTTCATTCACTATTTCTTCCGTTATTACCGGAGATTCAATTTTAATTTCTGTTGCAATTGTTTCTTCCTTTTCAAAGATAGATTCAATTTCAGAATGGATTTCACTGTGACCAATTGTTGGTTTCTGCGTATCGAAATTCTCGTCTACAAATTTTAAAACCGCTAATTTTTCATATAACTTCTGCGTTTCAAGATACAATTGATTGATATCGGATTTGTTTTTAAGTTTTAAAATTCGATGTGCAATGCTGATTAAATCGGCTTCCAATTTTTTTTTCATAACTGTTGAAATTATAGTGAATACGGTATTTTAGTATATTTTGTATTTGAATATCTTTATTCGCGATGGAAATCTGAAAGATATTTTTTTATTTCTGTTAATAAGCGTTTGCGAATCTTCGATTTGATAAAAATTTTCTACTTTTGAAAAAGTGTAAAACCGCAATTTTTCACGTCGATTTATTACCAGTACAAAGTAATAAAAACTATTCATTTTTAAAGGTAGAAAAATACAAAATGTTTCTCGAAAATACAGTAAATCACAAAGAACAATTTGGTTGGATTGAAGTTATTTGTGGATCAATGTTTTCGGGTAAAACCGAGGAATTAATCCGCAGATTAAAACGCGCCCAATTTGCCAAACAAAGAGTCGAAATCTTTAAACCCGCTATTGATACCCGCTATCATGACGAAATGGTAGTATCTCACGATGCCAACGAAATTCGTTCTACTCCGGTTCCGGCAGCTGCCAATATCTCTATTTTAGCACAAGGATGTGATGTTATAGGTATTGATGAAGCACAATTTTTTGATGATGAAATAGTTACGGTTTGTAACGATCTGGCCAATCAGGGAATTCGTGTGATAGTTGCAGGACTTGATATGGATTTTAAAGGGAATCCTTTTGGCCCTATGCCGGCACTTATGGCAACAGCCGAATATGTAACCAAAGTTCATGCAGTCTGCACACGTACAGGAAATCTTGCCAACTATAGTTTTCGCAAAACAGATAACGATAAGTTAGTAATGCTTGGTGAAACCGAAGAATATGAGCCGCTGAGTCGTGCTGCTTATTATAATGCGATGAAAAAGATTCAGGACAAGTAAAGTTTTTTTCTTTCTAAACAAACAAATTAAAAGATGCAGCAACCAACTAAAAAAAAGAATTCAACTATTTTAATAGTAAGTGCCATTGCTGCATTAGTGCTGGCTTTTGTTTTATATCGCTCTTTTAAAGAGCCTGTGACAGATAAAGGAATGATCGAATTGGTTGCTAAATACAATGAAAATTGTCCTTTAGTCATTCAGGAAGGAATTCGTTTGGACAATGTTACTTTGCCTAAAGATAAAGTGGTTCAGTACAATTTAACTTTGTTAAATGTTGAAAAAGAGACTGCAGAAATTGAAACAATAAAACAAAATATTGAAGCAAGTCTTCTGAGTACCGTTAAGGCAAATCCAGGGCTTAAAGCTTTTCGGGACAGTGATTTTACCCTGATCTATAATTACGATGATAAAAAAGAAAATTATTTGTTTCAGATTACCATAAAGCCGAATCAGTACAAATAATTTAATACTACTATAAACTAAACCGACAGCTTCACAAAAGCTTGTCGGTTTTTTTTGTTTATGGGATATAAAAAAACCTAACAGTTTTTTTTAAGTACTGTTAGGTTTGTTTGTTAGATTTTCTTTCTCATTCTTGCTACCGGAATATCTAATTGTTCGCGGTATTTTGCAATAGTTCTTCTGGCAATTGGATAGCCTTTTTCTTTTAAAATTTCGGCCAATTGATCATCAGGTAGAGGTTTCTTTTTATCTTCTTCTTCAATGGTGTTTTGAAGGATTTTTTTAATCTCTAAAGTTGATACATCTTCTCCCTGATCATTTTTCATGGCTTCAGAGAAAAACTCTTTGATCAGCTTTGTTCCGTATGGTGTTTCAACGTATTTACTGTTGGCAACACGCGAAATGGTCGAAATATCTAAGCCAACCATATCGGCAATGTCTTTTAAGATCATTGGTTTTAGTTTGGTTTCGTCGCCATCTAAGAAATATTCTTCCTGATAATGCATAATAGCATTCATCGTAACAAAAAGGGTTTCCTGGCGCTGTCTGATTGCATCGATAAACCATTTGGCCGAATCCAGTTTTTGTTTGATAAACTGAACTGCGTCTTTTTGTGCCGACGATTTATCACGGGAATCTTTATACGTCTGCATCATTTCCTGATAATCTTTAGAAACGTGCAGGGAAGGAGCATTTCGTCCGTTTAAAGTTAATTCCAGTTCGCCATCTACAATTCTAATCGCAAAATCGGGAACTACATTCTCTGTTACTCTATTGTTTCCGGTGTAAGATCCACCCGGTTTTGGATTCAGTCTTTCGATTTCGTGAATGGCTTTTTTAAGTTGTTCGTTCGAAACTCCGTATTTCTGTAAAAGTTTGTCGTAATGTTTCTTGGTGAAAGCGTCAAACTGATTTTCGATGATATCAATCGCCAAATCGATATATTCTGTCGGTGTTTTGTGCTTTAATTGAAGTAATAAACATTCCTGTAAATCACGTGCTCCAACTCCCGAAGGTTCGAGTTCATGAATCACCTGAAGCATCTTTTCGACCATTTTCTCATCGGTATAAATACCCTGAGTAAAAGCCATATCGTCTACAATATCGGGAACGCTTCTGCGGATATACCCCATGTCGTCAATACTTCCAACAAGGAATTCAGCGATTTCGCGTTCTTCATCATTCAGAATAAAGGTATTCAGTTGATTGATTAGATCCTGGTGAAAGCTAATTGGCGAAGCAAAAGGAGTTTCGCGTTCTTCGTCTTCACTATAGTTATTCACCTGAGTTTTATAATCGGGCGTATCGTCGTCGCTTAAATATTCGTCGATATTAATGTCGTCTGCTTCGATTCTGTCACCTTCTGCATCGTCATAATCGTCGTATTCTTCATTAGCAAATTCATCGGCTTCGTATTCGTCTTCTTTACCGGCTTCCAGTGCCGGATTTTCGTTCATTTCTTCTAATAAACGTTGCTCAAAAGCTTGCGTAGGCAATTGAATTAACTTCATCAGCTGAATTTGCTGTGGAGATAATTTTTGGGATAATTTTAAATTTAAAAATTGCTTTAGCATTTGATTTTGTTAAAAGTTTCAAGTTTCAGGTTTCAGGTTGTAGAACGTGCCACAATTTGAAACTTGAAACTTGAAACAAATATTATTATTTTAGTTCAAACTCCAATAACTTGAAACCTGAAACAAATTTTATTATATTTAAAAACTTAGAACCTCAGTATCTCAGTACCTTAGAACCTTTTTTAAAACTCTGCATTTCCAGGGGTTCTCGGGAAAGGAATTACGTCTCTGATGTTTGTCATTCCGGTTACAAACAATACCAAACGCTCAAATCCAAGTCCGAAACCTGCGTGAGTTGCTGATCCGAATCTTCGGGTATCTAAATACCATGATAATTCTTCTTCGTCAATTTCTAAAGCTTTCATTTTTTCGATCAAAACGTCGTAACGCTCTTCTCTTTCAGATCCACCAACGATTTCTCCAATTCCAGGGAAAAGGATATCCATGGCGCGAACCGTTTCTCTTCCTGGTTCAGTGTTGTCGTTCAAACGCATGTAAAACGCTTTAATATTTGCTGGGTAATCAAACAGGATTACCGGACATTTAAAGTGTTTTTCAACCAAATAACGCTCGTGTTCTGACTGTAAATCAGCTCCCCATTCGTTGATGAGGTATTGAAATTTTTTCTTTTTGTTTGGAGTAGAATCTCTCAGGATGTCAATAGCTTCTGTATAAGAAACACGTTTAAAGTTGTTCTCTAATACAAAGTTCAGTTTTTCTAACAAAGCCATTTCGCTTCTTTCTGCCTGAGGTTTTGATTTTTCTTCGTCTAAAAGTCTTCCTTCTAAAAACTTCAAATCATCCTGGCAGTGGTCTAAAGCATATTTAATGACATACTGAATAAAATCTTCAGCCAAATCCATGTTGTCATCCAGATTATTGAAAGCAACTTCTGGCTCGATCATCCAAAACTCAGCGAGGTGACGAGAAGTATTAGAGTTTTCAGCTCTAAAAGTTGGTCCAAAAGTATAAATCTGACCCAAAGCCATCGCATACGTTTCTCCTTCTAACTGTCCTGAAACCGTTAAGTTTGTTTCTTTTTCGAAAAAATCTTCTTTATAGTTTACCTTTCCGTCTTCAGTTCTTGGCGTGTTGTCAAAAGGTAGAGCCGTAACTTTAAACATTTCTCCTGCACCTTCAGCATCAGAACCGGTAATGATTGGCGTATTTACATATACAAAACCTTTTTGTTGAAAATAGTTGTGAACCGCAAACGACAATACCGAACGCACACGCATAATTGCACCAAACATATTCGTACGAACACGTAAATGTGCATTTTCGCGCAAGAAATCTAAACTAGGTTTGTTTTTTGGTTGTATCGGGAATTTTTCGGCATCAGAATCTCCTAAGATTTCCAATTTATTCACCTGAATTTCATATTTCTGACCAGCACCTTTACTTTCGATCAAAGTTCCAATTACAGAAACCGCAGCACCAGTCGTAATTCTTTTTAAAGTTTCGTCAGGTGTATTTTCAAAATCAACAACACATTGTATATTATTAATGGTAGAACCGTCATTAAGCGCGATGAACTGATTATTTCTAAAAGTTCTCACCCATCCTTTTGCATTAACCTCCTGAAGCGTCGTCGTACTGTTTAATAAGTCTTTAACTTTTGTGTGTTTCATTTTATATATACTATTGAAATTAAATTATTTGTTGTGTAATAACTGCAAATATAAACGATAATAATTAAAATTAGAAGCTGTTTCCTGCTATCCGCTATATCTTTTTCTTCCTAAAGAAGTCAGAAAAAGGATACCGCTGCTATCAGGGCTAGGGCAATCGTTTTTATAAAGTCAGTTATTCTCTTTTTTGCCATTCCCAGGAAAGAGGAATCGCACTAGTAAGTCTGTAAAGAAATTCGCTAATCGTTGTCGGACTTCTCGTGGAATTATTTTTTCTTCAATTAAGAAGAAAAAACTAATTGATCTTTTATTTCCTTCGGAATTTGATCTTTCTCTTTTATTTTTTCATAGATACCTAATGCCTTCTTTTTCATTTTTTCATCTTTCTTTTCTTCGGAGACTTTTAAAAGTGACAGAGAATAATAAACCTTGAAATTAAAGTCTTTTTTGTAAGAAGAATAAACCTTATCAAAGTTTTCCAAGGCCTCATTATGCTTATTGTTCATTGAAAGTAAAATTGCCTGTAAGAAAATCACATCATCCTTTAATTTTTGATTTACATTTTTGTATTTTTCAATGGCAATATTTATATTTTCTAATCCTTTTTCGTGATCTCCAAGAATTGGTGAAGTAATTGCGAATCCGTAATAACCCTCAGGGTTTTCAGGAAATAGCTTTATTATTTCAGTATATTTTTTTCTGGCAATTTTCACGGTTTTTTCATTGCCATATCTTAAACATTCAGCGGCTAAATTTGTTTTAAACTCAAGCGATTTATTGTACGAGCTATCTGCTGCTATATACAAGCGCAATGCATTCTTGTCTCCTAATAATCTTAATGTATATCCGGTAAAAAACAAAGCGTCACAAAATGTTGTGTCTTTCTTATATGCATCAAAAAAAACTTTTGACGTAATCTTAAGATATTTTTTATCTAAAGATCTATTTAGATAAAGAGTTTCAATTCCGAGATTAAAAAGTCTGATTGATTCAGAATTCTCAGATTTGCAGTATAAATTTTTTCCCTCAAAATAATTTTGAGAAGACATTAAGTTTAGATTCGCAACATAATTTTGAGAGAATGTTGAGTTGATATTCAATATAAGAATTAACAGGATTATCTTTTTCATAGTTTTGAGTGACTTTTGTTAGTGTACTTTATGAAACCTTACTTTTCCAATCCCTCCATTTCCTCTTTCTTAGCCTTCTTTTTCTCGAAAGTCAAGACCAAGGCCGGTAGAACCAATAAGTTAGCAAACATCGCAAAGGCCAATGTACAGGAAATTAAACCTCCTAGTGCAATGGTTCCGCTGAAGCTTGAAAGCGTGAAAGTAGCAAATCCAAGAATCAAAACTACCGAAGTGTAAAAAGTACTGATTCCGGTTTCTCTTAAAGCACTGAAAACTGATTTTTTTACCTTTCCGTTGTTCTGCAATAAATCATGATGGTACTTCGCCATAAACTGAATCGCATTGTCTACCGAAATTCCGAATGCAATACTAAACACTAAAATCGTCGAAGGTTTTAATGGAATCCCAAAATACCCCATCAGTCCTGAGGTGATACATAGCGGTAAGATGTTCGTAATTACCGAGGCAAAAACCATTTTAAACGATCGGAACAAGTAAAGCATTAGAGCAGCAATTACAAGTATCGCAAAAATTAAAGACTCAATTAAATTATCAACCAGGTAAGAAGTTCCTTTTTGAAACACCAGTGCTTTTCCGGTTATGGTAACTTCATAACGGTCTTTCGGGAAAATTTCATCAATTTTGCTGTGAAGTTTTTTCTCCACTTTTGCCATTTCATCCGTACCAATATCTTTCATGAAAGTCGTAATTCGGGCATATTGTCCGGTCGAATCTACATAGGCTTTCATCAGGTTTTCTTTGCTGTTTTTGGTTGCATTTTTAGCATACGACAAAATAAAAGTCTGTTCCTGCGAAGTCGGCAATTGGTAATATTCAGGATTCCCGTTATAAAAAGCCTGTTTCGAATACTTAACCAGATTTACAATTGAAACCGGTTTTGCCAGTTCGGGCATTTCTATGATTGTGTTTTGTAATTCATCCATTTTACGAATGGTCGATGCTTTCATGACGCCCTTTTTCTTTTTGGTGTCAATCATGATCTCGAGAGGCATTACACCATTGAATTCTTTTTCGTAAAAGAGAATATCTTTAAAGAAAGAGGCGCTTTTTGGCATCTCACCAATCAAACTTCCCGAAACTTTCATTTGAGTAACTCCAATAACACTAAAAACTAATAGTAAGCCATAAATTGTATAAATTACTTTGCGTTTGTTTTTTACCACATTTTCGACAAAATCAAGTAAGGTCGAAATGTAAGTTTTGGTTAAATGATACAAATGTTTTTCTCCCGGAACCGACATAAAACTGTACACTATCGGCACAATTAAAAGCGTTAATAAATACACAGAAATTACGTTGATCGAGGTAACTAAACCAAATTCAAAAAGCAAATCATTTCCGGTGATCATAAACGTTGCAAAACCAATTGCAGTGGTTAAATTGGTCATTAAAGTCGAAACTCCAATTTTAGAAATAATGCGCTGTAATGCTTTTGCCTGATTGTTGTGAAGCTTAATTTCCTGCTGGTATTTGTTGATCAGGAAAATACAGTTTGTAATTCCGATTACAATAATCAATGGTGGAATAATAGCGGTTAGAATCGTGATTTTGTAATGAAACAATCCTAAAGTTCCAAAAGACCAGATTACCCCCACAATTAAAATACAGATAGAAATAAAGGTGGCTCGGTACGAACGGAAAAAGAAAAAGAAAATCAAAGAAACGGTCAATAATGCGGCACCAATAAAAAGTCCAATTTCGCCTTTCATATTGTCGGCATTGATCGTTCTGATGTAGGGCATTCCCGATACACGCAGATCGATTCCTGTGGTTTTCTCGAATTTATCAATTTTCGGAACCAGATTCTCCAGGATAAATGTTTTTCTTTCAGCGGTGTTTACAAGCGCTTTGTTGATGTAAATGGCCGAACGGATACTACCGCTTTCTTTGTTATAAAGCAATCCTTCGTAAAAAGGTAAATTATGAAATAAATCATATTGCACCTTTTTCAAATATTCAGGATCAGTTGCTTTGCTTTGATCGATAAACGGTGCCAGAACAAATTTTTCGTTAACCGTGTCTTTTTCCAGTTTCTTCAAATCGTTTAAGGAAACCACTAAGTCTACTTCTTTCGATTTCTTAAGACCTGTCATTAACTCATTCCAGGCTGCATAATTTTTTGGCGTGAAGAATTTTTTATCCTGAAAACCAATTACAACCAGGTTTCCTTCTTCTCCAAATTTGTCCAGGAATTTTTGATAATCTTTATTGGCAATATGGTTTTTAGGAAGCAAATTTGCTTCAGTATAAGTCATAGAGAGGTTTTTCCATTGGTAACCAAGGAAAATAGTCAGGGCAGCGATCCCAACGAGTATAGAAATTCTGTTTTTAAGTATGATTCTGGCTAATTTCTCCCAAAATCCAACTTGTGTGACGTTTTTCATAAAATTTGTAAAATGGATGCAAATGTAGTGAAAAGTGCTCGGAATCATAAATATTCGGCTTGGTTTTTACGGTTTGTTAACACAATTGAAACGATGCTGTTGTTTAAAAATGTGATATTTTATAGAATTCTACGTTAGCTTTTCTCATATTTGTATCTAATTTAAAAAGAGGTAGAAAATGAATTGGATTCTATTAATAATCGCAGGACTTTTTGAAGTTGCTTTTGCCTCTTGTCTGGGCAAAGCCAAAGAAACGACAGGAATGGTTTCGACCTATTGGATGATTGGTTTCTTTGTTTGTCTTTCCATCAGTATGTTTTTGTTGTATAAGGCCACTCAGGTATTGCCGATTGGAACTGCCTATGCGGTTTGGACCGGAATTGGAGCAGTTGGGACTGTTTTGGTTGGAATATTAGTTTTTAAAGAGCCGGCAACTTTCTGGAGAATATTCTTTCTTTCGACTTTAATTGCTTCGATTATTGGATTGAAGTTCGTTTCCAGTCATTAATAATTTTTTTTTTACATAGGGAGCTATGTATATTTAAATAAAGTGAAACGCCTTTTTATGGATACAGAATCTATGTTACTATGTGTTAAAATGGATTACGCCCAACAGCTTGCATTAGGCAGAAAATCTTTATCATCTTTGTAATCTGTGGCAAAATAATAACATGGAGATTTTATAATTCGTGTTTATTCGTGACTCGAGCGATAGCGAACAGACGGAGTAAATTAGTGGCGAAAGAAAACTTTTAAACTTTACATAAAACAATGCAGGACAATACAATCACTTTTATATTTCTGGCAATTCTCTTATTGCTCATCGCTATCATTTGTTTTTTGATGTATCAACTGCTGCAATTCAAAAAAGCAAAAGACGATGCCGAGAAAAGCTTTTATGCACTTGAAATGAAAGTGAACGATTTGCAATTGGAAACTTTAGAGTCTAAACTGAATCCGCATTTGTTTAAAAATATTTTAAACTCGATTCAGTCACATGCTTATCAAACCTATTTTGCTTTAGATAAATTAGCGAATGTACTGGACTATATCCTTTACGAGAGTAAGAAGAAGTTTGTCACGGCAAAAGAAGAAATTGATTTTGCACTCAATTTAATCGAAATCAATAAAATCAAAATCAGTCCGCTTTTTGAATTAAAAATCAAAACCAATATCAATAAAGAAGACAAATTGTACGAGCAGCCTTTACTGGCACCGTTAATCTCGATTGATTTAATCGAAAATGCTTTTAAACATGCCGACTTACAGAGTGCCGATGCTTTTATCTCGGTTGTATTTGAGTTCAGGGACAATGCTTTTTCTATGACCGTTTCTAATAAAATATCGGATAAAAAAGTATTGAAAAAAGAACGAAGCGGCTTCGGTCACGCCACCTTAGAACACCGATTGCGAATTATTTATAAAAACAACTTCAAACTCGACAGGTTTGTCGAAAATGACATTTATATCGCTCATCTAAAAATAGACTTACTTGAATACAAAACTGAAATGCTTGCTGCTGGACGATGAGCTGCCGGGCTTAACGTATCTGAAAATGCTTTGCGAACAGATTCCCGAAGTAGAAATTGTAAAAACGTTTAACAATCCCGAAAAACTCCTGGCCGAAATACCGAATCTCGATTTTGATTTGTTGATCTCAGATATCGAAATGCCAGGTATCGATGGTTTACATCTGGCAGAAACCCTCGACAATAAGTTGGTTATTTTCTGCACGGCTTATAAAGAATATGCTGCTGATGCTTTTAATATTGATGCTGTAGATTATATTACAAAACCAGTAAAACTCGAACGTTTGCAAAAAGCGATCTCAAAAGCTTTTGAACGTTTCGATAAACCGGATGCCGCTAAAAAATTCATTCAGTTAAATACCGATAAAGGCAAAACATTACTTTATTTTAATCAGATTCAGTACATCAAGACGGCCATTAGTGACAGTCGGGATAAAACCGTACTGCTTGTTGACGGAAGTTTACTCAACTTAAAGAATGTGAAATTTGATACGCTTTTACAGGAACTTCCCGAGACTGATTTTTGCCGTGTCAACAAGAAAGAAATTGTTGCAGTAAAAGCGATAAAGTTTTTTAATCATAACGAAATTGTATTGCATCATTTAGAAAAAGATGGTAAAAATAGCTCTTTGATTCTAAGCGAAACCTATCGTGCCGATTTTTTGAAAAGAGTAAAAATCTAACATTTATACCTCAGTTAGTAAACGTAAGACCGACAGTGTTAAAATCTCCTGATTATTGTAATTAAGCAGCCGATTTATCTCAGAATGCCAGTTGGTTATTGTGGAATAAAATAACTTATTACAAAGTTTTTCGGACTTGTTACATGGATTGAAAATTAGCAGTAAATTTACTTTTGCACTACAGTTGGAGTGTTGATATTTGCAGCAATAAATCAAAAAAACGAGTTATGAATAATATTAAAAACTCCTTGTTTTACGTTACTGTCATTGGAGGTTTTACGGCCCTGATATATTGGGTAATCTCAAAAGGGGCTTCACTTGAGGCTGGACGCGGAATCGTTCATAAAAAAATAGAAAGCAATCACTGGAATGATTTTCTTCACTCGATGGTTGAGAATCTTCAGCATCCTTTGGCTATTTTGTTAGCACAGATTGTGACTATTATTTTAGTAGCGCGTTTGTTTGGATGGGTTTTTAGAAAAATCGGACAGCCTTCTGTAATTGGAGAAATGATTGCCGGAATTGTTTTAGGGCCTTCTTTGATCGGAATGTATTTTCCTGAATTTTCAGCAGCTTTGTTCCCAAAAGAATCTTTAGGAAACCTACAATTTTTAAGTCAGATTGGTTTGATTTTTTTCATGTTTGTGATTGGAATGGAATTGGATTTGAAAGTTTTGAAAAATAAAGCACATGATGCTGTAGTTATAAGTCATGCAAGTATTGTAATCCCTTTTGCCCTGGGTCTATCATTAGCTTATTTTGTCTACCATACTTTTGCACCGGTTGGGGTTGAGTTTGCCTCTTTCGGATTGTTTATGGGAATTGCGATGAGTATTACGGCATTTCCGGTTCTTGCCCGTATCGTGCAGGAACGTGGAATGCAAAAAACAAAACTCGGAACCATAGCCATTACCTGTGCCGCCGCCGATGATATTACGGCCTGGTGTATTTTGGCTCTGGTAATTGCTATTGTAAAAGCTGGTTCGTTCACGAGTGCTTTATATGTAATTGGTTTAGCTTTATTGTATGTAGTTATCATGCTGAAAGTAGTTCGTCCGTTCCTGAAACGTGTGGGCGATTTAAACTCAACACGTGAGAGTCTGAATAAACCGGTTGTTGCTATTTTCTTCTTGACACTTCTGTTTTCAGCGTATGCTGCTGAATTAATCGGAATTCATGCTTTGTTTGGTGCTTTTTTGGCCGGAGCAATTATGCCTGAAAACAATAAATTCAGAAATATTTTTATCGAAAAAGTAGAAGACGTTGCGATTATCGTTTTACTGCCATTGTTCTTTGTATTTACCGGTCTACGTACACAAATTGGTTTATTGAACGATCCCTATTTATGGAAGGTGACTGCCGTGATTATTGGAGTAGCCGTAGCAGGGAAATTCTTTGGAAGTGCTTTTGCTGCAAAATTTGTGGGACAAAGCTGGAAAGATAGTTTGGCGATCGGAGCTCTAATGAATACCCGCGGTTTGATGGAGTTGGTAGTTTTAAACATAGGTTATGATTTAGGCGTTTTATCAACAGAAATTTTCACCATGATGGTGATCATGGCTTTGGTAACCACATTCATGACTGGTCCTGCGCTGGATTTAATCGGTTTTGTTTTTAAAGATAAGATAACCGCGATTCCACAAGAAATTGGAAGTAAAAGCAAATTTAAAATCCTGCTTTCTTTCGCTACTCCTGAAAAAGGAAAAAAATTACTTAAACTGGCCAATAGTTTGGTTAAAAAGCAGGCAGATAATTCTATTGTGACGGCGATGCATTTATCATTGAGTACCGAAATACACTCGTTTGACATAAAAGACCATGAACGTAAAATGCTGTTGCCAGTGATTGAAGAATCAGAACGTTTGAATCAGAATATGGTGAGTGTTTTTAAAGTGACAAATGATATCGATACTGATATTATTGATACGGCAAATCAGGGCGAATATGATTTATTGTTAGTTGGATTAGGGCAGTCTATTTTTGAAGGAACCTTGTTGGGTAAAATTCTTGGGTTTACAACCAGAATCGTAAATCCGGATCGTTTAATCGATAAGTTTACAGGTAAAGAAGGACTGTTTGAAAATTCTCCTTTTGACGAAAGGACGCGCCATATTATCGCAAAAAGTAAAATGCCAGTTGGGATTTTCATCGATAAAAAGCTGGAAGAAGTCAATCAGGTTTTTATGCCGGTTTTTAGTAAAGAAGATGCTTTTTTAATTGATTATGCCAAAAAACTAATCAACAATAACGGATCTCAGATTACCGTTCTGGATGCCAGCGGTGAAGTAAAAAATACCCGAGATATTCAGGAAACGATTCGTTCGATCGAGCAAATTGCACCCAATCACATCATGATTATGCATGACCGAACGATTAAAAAAGAATTCTTGGAGAATCAGAACTTAATGATTATTAGTTTAGACAGTTGGAAAAAATTAATAGAATCTCAAAGTACCTGGTTGAACAATACACCTTCTGTATTAATTTTGAAGCCATAAAAGGGATTAAATTACAATTTTTTCAAATTACAATCTGTAAAATTCCAAATTCCAATCTTATAATTGGGTTTGGGATTTTTTTTTGGGGTCGCGGATGAGGCAGATTCGCTTTGCGAAAACGCGGATTTACACGGATTTTTTGTTTCCTGATTTGTTTTTTGTGTTTTCTCTCTGTTGAAACGAAACTAAGCCTCCAATTGGAATTTGGAATTTAAAAGATTGGAATTTAAGAGATTGGAATTTAATATTTATAACCCCAAATCCAGCACATAAGAAATCTTAACCGCAATGTTATCCTCAAATCTCATTAGCTGGTTCGGACCATAACGATAGAAGCCACCTAAACCAATACCTTTATAAATCTTGTTGAGTTCGATTCCGGATTCAAAAAAACCTTTGTCCAGGGTTTTATAGGTTGGACCTACGTGCTGTTGCGGATTTTCCATATTTCCCCAGGCCATTCTTGTAACCAGTACTAAAGACGGACGAACTTTTTTGAGTATTCTGATGCGGTCGAAACCGTGTTTGATTTGGAAAAAGACATATTGACTGGAAAAAAATTCGTTAAAAAACATGGTTTCAAAACTGTTTCGTCCGGCAAAAGTAATACGTTGCAATAGTGTTTCCTTGTTTAAGTTGTTGGGCATTGTATTGTACAGATGTGTAATGGGGACATCGCCCGTAGCATAACCTCCTTGAAGGAGCAAGCTCGTTTTCTGACCGTTTAAATATTTCTTTTCATATTCTGCTTTGAAATCTATTTTCCCAAAAGTAAAATCGTTCTCCATAACATTGGGTAGCGACTGCGTATATTGAAAAGTAAACCTTGGGAATTTTTTATCTGTCTCAGTTCTTCCGGTCGGGGTTTGCATAAAAGGGCTAAAAGGTGCCCAAACAATCGAAACCATTGCGGTAGTCATGACATAATCCGAATATAACTTTCCATTGTAATTAAAAAGATAATCGAATTTAGGTTCTACATAAGTTCTTGAAAATTCAAGGATTGCTTCCGTTTTCGGAATGATTTTCGTCTGAATATTAGCTTTCCAACCCACATACTTATAAAAAGTACTAATGTTGATAGGACGTGGATCGTAAATTTTAAAAACACGTTTGTCAACTGCAAAAACGGTACTCGCAATTTCCCGAACGTCATCTGTATAGTATCCGTTTACCCATGTATTGGTGTTTTTGTCCAATAAAACTCCTGTTCCCAGACTGTATTTGAATGCACCATCTTTTGTCCCGTAAGCACCATATCCTTCGATTCTGAAATTTTTAGAGAAGTGATCGTTAGTAATACCACCAAGTCCTAATCTGAAACCTTCGTAATTGTTGTAACTGATGATTTTCTTTAAATCCAGATCGATCGGGCCAATCGGGAAATACCCGTTGATGATTTTACGTCCTAATCCTAAACGATTTTCAATTCTTTTCTTTATCGAAAGACTGTCTATTAGCTGATACGTTTTTTGGCTTTTTAGATCCAGACTTTCTTTTCGGTATTCTTCCCAGAAAGTTTCAGGTTTCTTGTTGGCGTCGTCTTTAATTTCGATGTAAAGAGCCGGGTTTTTTATAGGTGCGGTCGTATTGTAACGAATGTCAAAATTGTTACTCTCAGAAAGCAGATAGGTAAAGTCAGAAGCTGATTTTTTTCTGGGTTCGAAATTATCTTCAACGTCTCCGTCAAACTGAATTGTTCCTCCTAAGATCTTAATGTCATCATCGTTCTTTCCTTTTACAATTTTAAAAGTAGTATTGCTTTGGAACCATATTTTTTCGTTAGGTACATATTCAAATTCATGAATTCCGCTAATGTCCAAAACACCTTTGATACGCATTACGGCTTTGGCAACAGCGAAATTTTCCTGATCGATGTATAAAACGCCCTCTAATCCCGATGATTTTCTTCTGTGTTTGTTTTTAAAGTAAATCATATACGTTTCGCGGCCCTTTACATTCACGGTATCGAGGATCTTGTAATTGTAACTTTGCGGAGCGTTGTCTGAAATTGGATTTTCGTATTTCGTTTCAAACAGCTCGTACTTCGAATCATAAATCGAAATCGACTGTAGATTAAAAGCAATAATCTCATAAATGGGTTGTTTAAAACCGGCCATCTTGGTTCCTAATATGGTTTCCTTCAATTTATGATTGCCAAACTGATATTGGGAAACTTTTTCGGTTTGAAATAAATGCTGCTTACTGATTATTTCTTTGAATTTGTAATCAGAAGAATCAATATTGATGCGTTTTTTGTCTAAATTTTTATAAGTAGCGGTCGAGTCGATTCTGCCGTCAATCGAGTCAGGATTGGCGGTTACAATAAGTTTATTGTAGCTCTTATATTCGAAACTGTTGAGTTTTTTTTGCGGGTTGTTTTTGTTTTTATTCGCAATTACCTTTTTAATTATCGTTAAGGCTGGATTTTCGTTTGAAATCACAACCTCTTTTAAATCGTCGGTCTTTTGAGAAAGAGAGATCGGATAAAAAGTTTTATGATCAGTAACTGCGATGATCCTTGTTTGAAAACCAATATACGAAACGATAAAATCGGTTGGCTTTAGAGGCATTTTCAGAATAAACTTCCCGTCAACATCTGTAATTGTATTGTTGTTGTCGGAAGTTGTAATTGTAGCAAAAGGAAGAGGTTTGTTATTGGAGTCCGTTACAATTCCGTTTATTTGAAATTGCGCCTGAATAGTAAGCGTGAAAAACAAAGTCAACAAACAAAATAGCTTCATAGAGAGTGTTATAGTTTCAAAAACAGACAAAGTGTAAAAATGGTATGCAAAAATAAGAATAAAAAAATCCGTTCAGTATAATTTAACTAAACGGATTTTTATTTTGTGTTGAATAGGATTACACCTTCATGATTTCGGCTTCTTTTGCTGCCAATAACTCATCGATTTTTTTGATGTAAGTATTAGTTAAATTCTGAACTTGCTCTTCGGCTGATTTGCAAATGTCTTCAGAAGTTCCCTCTTTTTCTAATTTTTTGATATCGGTATTAGCATCCTTACGTACATTACGAACGCCAATTTTAGCATCTTCAGCTTCAGCTTTTGCTTGTTTGGCTAAGTCTCTACGACGCTCCTCAGTTAAAGGCGGAACGCTGATGATGATAACGTCTCCATTGTTCATTGGATTAAAACCAATGTTGGCTACCATGATCGCTTTTTCAATAACCTGTAGCATGTTTTTTTCAAAAGGTTGCAAAGTGATGGTTCTGGCATCAGGAACACTGATTTTTGACACTTGAGAAAGTGGTGTTGCAGATCCGTAATAATCTACAAAAACACTTCCCAGCATTGCCGGTGAAGCTTTTCCCGCACGAATGTTAAGAAATTCTTTCTCTAAATGTGCGATCGAACCATTCATAGATTCTTCAGTACTATCTAATATAAATTCTATTTCTTCAGTCATTTTTTTTAATTTTAGTTTTCAGTCTTAGTTTTCAGTCTCAGTCTGTATTGGTAACTGTAAACTGTAACTGATGACTTATATGTTAACTACTGTTCCAACGTTTTCACCTTCACAGATTTTCAAAAGATTACCGATTTTGTTCATATCAAAAACAACGATTGGTAATTTGTTCTCCTGGCTTAAAGTAAAAGCGGTAGTATCCATTACATTTAATCCTTTTTTAAGGACATCATCAAACGAGATAAAATCAAATTTTACAGCTGATGCATTTTTTTCCGGATCAGAATCATAAACACCATCGACACGTGTTCCTTTTAAGATTACATCTGCATTGATTTCAATTCCTCTTAAAACGGCTGCTGTATCGGTTGTAAAATATGGATTTCCTGTTCCGGCACCAAAAATTACGATTCTTCCTTTTTCAAGATGGCGGTCCGCTCTTCTTTTGATATAAGGTTCTGCAATAGACTCCATTTTTAAAGCAGTCTGCAAACGCGTTTTCATTCCTTTGTCTTCAAGTGCACCTTGCAACGCCATCCCGTTAATTACGGTAGCAAGCATCCCCATGTAGTCACCTTGTACTCTATCCATACCGGCACTTGCACCTGCAACGCCTCTAAAAATATTTCCTCCGCCAATAACAATAGCAATTTCTACTCCTTTGTTGTGAATTTGCTTAATTTCTTCAGCGTATTCGGCTAATCTTTTAGGGTCAATACCGTATTGTAAATCACCCATTAAGGCTTCGCCGCTAAGTTTTAGAAGAATTCTTTTATATTTCATTTCTGTGTTGCGTTAATTTGTGCAAATATAGACATATTCTGATTTTTAGAAATAATGTTTTAAAAAAAAATAATAGTTCTTTTCGTTTTAAATTGAAGTATATCTTCGGGATTTCTACGAATGTGACAAAAGTCATTTTTTAAATTTTCTTAAAAGTTGTAATTTTAGACAATTCAAAAAAACTTTAAATATGAAAAGTACTATAGCCAAAGCATTATTCAACAGTCATTCGTATGCCGAATATCGAAAAATAGTTACCGATCTGCTATTAGAAGGGAAATCAACCGGTAATGAGCAATCTGAAAGCTTAACCAATTACAGCAAGCTGAATGAAGCCAGAATGAACCGACTGGAGAAAACCATGAAAGTTTTCGATGAGATAGCTTCCGAATTAGAAAATTTAAAACATAACTATATCTGGCTGGTGATTTCTGAAGGCTGGTGCGGTGATGCGGCACAAATACTTCCTATTATTAATAAAATGGCTTTGGCCTCTCACAAAAAGATCGACCTCCGAATTGTTTTCCGTGATGAAAATGAAGCGCTAATGAATCAATATCTCACGAACGGCGGAAGAGCAATTCCAAAAGTAATTGTGATTTGTAAAGAAACCGGAATTGCACGTGCTGACTGGGGACCAAGACCAAAAGGAGCTAGTGAATTAATGATCAACTATAAAAAAGAATTTGGTGTAATTGATGAAAAAATCAAAACCGATTTGCAATTGTGGTATTTGGCTGATAAAGGACTAAGTACTCAGAACGAGCTTATGGAAATAATGCGTTTACTCGAAATTCGGGAGTAATGAAAAGGTATGAGCCAACCGGATATGTCTATCTGGAGCATTTTTTCTCTGAAGAGGAACTTGTCGATATTGAAGAGAAACTGATTAAATTTCATGAACTCTGGTTGCTTGACAATGCAGCGCATTATGAAAATGGAATTTTAAACAGTCACAGTCTTACTTCTGGAGAATATTTCAATGGAGAAGAAAAAATAGCTCTTTTTGAATTTATTTCTCAGGACAAATTTGCAGAATTGCTGAGTGAAATTTTTCCGAAGACTCCTGTCTTTTTGAACACACAACTTTTCTTTGATCCAAAAAATGCAGATCAGAAAAATTATTGGCATCGTGATATTCAATATACCGGAATGGCAATCGAAGATCAAGAGAAAGCAATTAAAACTCAGAATGTGGTGCATTTCAGGATTCCGATGAAAAGTGAACACGGGATCGAACTGATCCCAAAAACGCATCGGGAATGGGATTTGCCGAAAGAGTTTGATGTTCGGAATGCTTTGAACGGCTGTCAGCAAAGCGATGCTTTAGAACGGGGAAAAATTATAAAATTGAATCGGGGAGATCTATTGATTTTTTCTGCCAATATGATTCATCGCGGAATTTATGGAAATGATCGATTTTCTTTAGATATCATTTTCTGTGATAATATTCCCGAGATGAAAAGCTTTATAGGCAGGGATAATTTGCCATCGGCGAAAATACTTGAAGGACTTAAAAATAAAGCGTTTTTTGATCTTTTGTAGATTCATGCAATTGTGGGAATAGTAAAATATGCGATTGTGGTTGTTAAGAAATAAATCGCTAAAACCCCTTATTTTTCGGGTAATCTGTTGCAAATAAGAATTTTAGTAATAAAAAATATATTAAAATATTTTGTGTGGCTTTTAATTTTTGTATCTTGCGAGAGTAATCCCACTTCTATTATTCATTTTCTTATTTACTCTTTTTATTGGTGTTTATTTAATGTTTAACAATTAAAAAATACACTATCATGAAAAAGTTATTCGAAAGATTTTACGATTTTGTTTCGGGCTTGTTGTTTGGAGGTAAGAATGTATCTCATTACTAACTTCAAAAAACGAGAGCTTATGAAATAGAACTACTTTGCAAGAAGTTGGCACATTACTATGGGTATTCATGATGTAATGTGCTTTTTTTGTTTTTAACCCTATCGAATTGAGGTGTCAAATTGAGAAGTAGCAAAGAGATAAAATACATACTCTTTCTTTTTTATTATAAAGAACGATAAGGATGCCGACGAGATCCTTTTGTTGTACCTAAAAACTTTTATCATTTTAAAAATCACTTGTTGTAAAAGATCTAACATACAGCCAATTATCGTTAAGATATAAAAGGTTTGAATCCCGTTGCTCTGAAAGAGCTTTGACAACAGCATGGTGTGAAGTATCATGAATAATGATGATGAATGTTTAAACCCTGTATTACTTAGTGGTTTTAAAATCGATTAAAAAGGGCTTCAATCTTGTTCCGTTTTGTTTTCTGAAACTGTCTGAAATTAGAATTTGATAATGATGATCGGGTTCTAAATCAGCTTTGATAGTCCACGATTTCATATCCGAAGACCAGATTCGTTCTGTGTTTATTTTTGGGAAAAAGCTTTCGCCGAGAGGGCCAAAGTCTACGCCTGTACTGCGCCCGTTTAGTGGTTCCGAAAACGTAATGGTAATTTCGATTGGTCCTGGTTTTACCTTTTGATTGCCATTTTTAAATGCTGACAAAGAGACAACAGTTGGTCTTTGTTTTTCGTAATTCTGATGCAATTGTTTCAGGCTTTGGTTGAATAGTTTTGTACCATCTACAATGCGTGCAACCTCTTTTTCATTGTGATAATCCAGTTCAATAAGTGTTTTGATTGCCTTTGTTTTGTCTTTGGCTGAATTGTAATAACGTTCGCAAATTTCATAACCAATATAATAGCCCAAATCTCTAACTTTTAAGCTGTTTTTGTTTTCACCCCAGATCCAATTGTAATTGTTGCTTCTAAGGTATAAGTCCGCAATAAACTGATCGATTACTTTTTGTTGATTGCTTTTTCCGAATTCAATTGCAGGAGTATTGGGCTTTTTTTCGGTTACTTTACAGGAAATAAATTCGGCCACACCTTCATACAGACACATCGAAAGTAAATTTTCTACCAATTCTTTTTGCTGTGTATGTACGTACTCATGTGTGCAGAGTAGTGCGATGTTTTTTCTAGGATTGTATTCTTTATAAAAAGACTGTCTCCACACGGGCAGTTCGTCAACAATAGTGGTTTCGTCTGCAAGGCTCATTTCACTCCCGATTAAAATTCGATCATCTTGAATCGTTCCATTTGTTCTGAAAGCTCCAATCGAAAAATAAAGAGTCGACGGCTTTAAATCGGGATAAGCTTGTTTTAGTTTATTGATGTCGGCATCAATTTCCGGATAAAGTTCGTTGGCGTTTAAAGTATTTGATTTTAAAGAATTCCAGAATTTGGGATACTTGTTTATCGCATTTATAAAATCTTTAGAGGTGTAATTGCGAACTTCAATTAAGCTCTTTAAGCCTGGACTGGCTTTGTCGATGTATAGTTCTTGTAAAAGTGAGTATTGTTTTACGCTGTCTTTCTCAGTGCTGATTTTGCTGTAGGCATTCCAGAAATTATCAATATCGACGGAAACAATTTTTTGATTGCCGGTTTGACTATAAGTGGATATCGTAAAGACAAAGAATAGTAGGAAAAGGCGGTTTTTCATTTTTTTTTGGTATTTTAATCTGTCGTCTAAAATACAAAAAAAATGAAAAGATACAGGTTTGCTACATATCTCTGGAAAAATGGTTAGGTTTTATTAGGCTTGAAGGCTTTCTTCAAAAAGAGTAATGTCGATTGCATTTTTTACGTCGTAATCACCAATTTTAGTTCGGCGTAAAACGGTTAAATGAGATCCTGAATTCATTGCTTTTCCAAAATCAAAAGCCAAAGAACGAATGTAGGTTCCTTTGCTGCAAACGACTCTAAAATCGATTTCAGGTAAAGCAATTCGGGTGATTTCGAATTCGTGAATAGTCGTTTTTCTGCTGGCAATTTCTACCGTTTCTCCGGCACGCGCATGCTCATACAAACGAACACCGTCTTTTTTGATGGCAGAGAAAATAGGCGGTTTTTGATCGATTTCGCCTAAAAACTGTTTCACTGTTTCATGAATCAACGCTTCGTCGATATGAGAAGTTGGAAAAGTCTGATCGATTTCGGTTTCTAAATCATAAGATGGAGTGGTGGCTCCAATATAAAAAGTGCCCGTATATTCTTTCGCCTGACCCTGCAGCTCCGAAATTCTTTTGGTAAACTTTCCGGTACAAATAAGCAATAACCCTGTTGCCAACGGATCTAAAGTTCCCGCATGGCCAATTTTGAACTTTTTAGGAAGTCCAACTTTGTTAATTAACAGGTATTTTAATTTATTGACAGCTTGAAACGAACTCCATTTTAAAGGTTTGTCAATCAGTAAAACCTGTCCGTTTAAATATTCTTCAGGAGTCATTATATAATCGTAAGTGGATGAATGAAAAAGTGAATCAGCAGGAGAATAATTCCGGCGATGATTCGGTAGTAACCAAAAACTTTGAAACCGTTTTTAGTCAAAAATCCAATAAAGGATTTGATGGCAAGAAGCGCTACAATAAAAGCAACGACATTTCCAATCACTAATAGGTTAATCTGATCGTGAGACAGTTCGAATCCGGCTTTGTAATAATCGTAACATTTCTTTACCGTGGCACCCAACATTGTCGGAACGGCTAAAAAGAAAGAGAATTCTGCTGCTGTAGTGCGGGATAATTTTTGAGACATTCCACCCACAATACTGGCTCCGCTTCTTGAAACTCCCGGAATCATGGCAATACATTGGAATAAACCAATTTTAAAGGCTTGTAAATACGTAATTTCCGAAGAACTTTCGGTAGCATTTGGATTGTTGAACCACTCGTCAACTTTTAGTAAAATTAACCCTCCTATCAAAAGAGAAATGGCAACTGTAACAGGGTTTTCTAATAAGCCATCGATAAAATCGCTTAGCAATAAACCTAATACTACAGCCGGAATAAAGGCTACTAAAAGTTTAAAGTAAAAATCAAGTGTTTGAAAGAAACGTTTGAAATACAAAACAACTACAGAAAGTATTGCACCAAGCTGGATGACAATCGTAAAAAGTTTGGTGAAATCTTCATGAGCAATTCCAAAAAAGGAAGAGGCAATAATCATGTGACCTGTTGAAGAAACGGGTAAAAACTCGGTGATTCCTTCAATAATAGCAAGAACGATAGCTTGTAATGTATTCATTTATGAGATTGTTAGAATTTTAGAATCCTTAGACTTCTTAGATTTTATAAAAGATTATCAAAATAATCTAAAGGTCTAAGAAGTCTAAGGGGTCTAAATAAAGTCTATTTAGATTTTTTGAAAATAGAGTAAATAGTAATTCCAAAGCCGATTAAAACGGTTGTTGGTGCCAGACGAATGCGTCGGAAATTGAAAACATCTTCATTAAAAACATTCGGATCGTTACTTCCTCCGCCAGACATTAAGATAAAACCTAAAGCGATAACTCCAATTCCAATTAATAGAATTTTGTAGTTGATTCCGTCAAAAAGGAATTCTTGTTTTGGTGCCTGTTCTTCTTTATTGTTGTTTTTCATTTTATTTTTTTTGTGCCGCTGGGCGTAGCCAAGGCTTTTTAAAAATTTGCAATCTAAAATCTATAATCTGCGATCTAAAATTAATATAGATCGTCGGTTCTTAAATTCAGGAAACGTTGTGTTGCAAAGTGAGTACTTACCCATGTAATCAAAACTCCTAATCCGAATACGGCTACTAATACCAATCCAATTAAGGCTTTGTCTTCTATAATGCCTAAGCCCGGGAAATTGGTTTCTACATAAAGTAAAAGTCCAACTAAAGCGATAATGGCCAAACCGGCACCTAACATTCCAAGTTTTACACTGCGCATTACGAAAGGCTTACGGATAAACGATTTGGTTGCCCCAACCATTTGCATGGTTTTAATGATAAAACGATTAGAGTGAATGGATAAACGCAAGGAGCTGTTGATTAATAAAACTGCAATTACCGCAAGGAAACCGCTAATAATCAAAATCCACATACTTACTTTTTTGATGTTGTCATTTACCAGATTCACCAACTGTTTGTCGTAAACAATGTCTTCAATCATGGTATTTTGACGCAGTTTGCTTTCTATTTTAAGGATGCTGTCTCTTTCAACATAATCCGCTTTTAAGTGAATGTCATAAGAGTTCAACAATGGGTTTTCTCCCAGAAAAGTCAGGAAATCTTCTCCAATAATGTCAGTGTGTTCCTTTGCTGCTTTCTCTTTTGTTACATAAACGAATGATTTTGCAAAAGGAGCTCTTTTTAAATCGGTATTGAAAGCTTTTATCACACTATCATTGGCTTCGTTTTTAAAGAAAACCGTCATCGCGATTTTTTCTTTAAAATCATTAGCCAGTTTTCTAGAGTTGATAATGAATAATCCCAGTACTCCTAAAAGGAATAAAACCAGAAATACACTTAATACAACCGAAAAATAAGAGGAAATTAACCTGCGCTTTTGAAATTTATCAAAGTTAGAACTCATAGTTTGCTTAAATTATGGGGTAAAAATAATAAAGAATTTCTTTAAATGAAGTTAATAACGTTCAAAGTTTTAACTTTCGTACAATAAATGTAAATTTGCGGACTTAATAATTCAGTACAACAAAACTTAGCAACTAGGTTACCTGGTAACTCAGCAACTCAAAGAAATGAAATACAATCCAAACGAAATCGAAACGAAATGGCAGAAGTATTGGGCAGAAAACCAAACTTTTGCGGCGAAAAACAATTCTGAAAAACCTAAACATTATGTGTTAGACATGTTTCCTTATCCTTCAGGAGCGGGATTGCACGTAGGACATCCGCTGGGTTACATAGCTTCAGATGTATATTCTCGTTTCAAAAGACATCAGGGATTCAATGTTTTGCACCCAATGGGTTACGACAGTTTTGGATTGCCTGCTGAACAATATGCGATACAAACGGGGCAACGTCCTGAAGATACAACACGCGTAAATATTGACGGTGGAGTTGATAAAGAAGGAAAACAAATTGCGGGATATAGAAAACAATTGGATAAAATTGGTTTTTCATTTGATTGGAGCCGCGAAGTGCGAACTTCAAATTCGGATTATTACAAACATACACAATGGATTTTTATCCAGTTGTTTAATTCCTGGTACAACAAGAATGCTGATAAAGCAGAAGATATAACCACTTTAATTGCGCTTTTTGAAAAAGAAGGAAATGCAACTGTAAATGCGGTTTCTGATGATAACATCGAAGCTTTTTCGGCTGAGGAATGGAAGGCTTTTTCGGCGGACAAACAAGAGAAAATTCTTTTGCAGTACAGATTGACTTATTTGGCAGAAACCGAAGTAAATTGGTGTCCTGGTTTGGGGACTGTTTTGGCTAATGACGAAATCGTAAACGGAGTGTCAGAACGTGGAGGTTATCCGGTAATCCGTAAAAAGATGACCCAGTGGAGCATGCGCATTTCGGCTTATGCGGAACGTTTGTTGCAAGGTTTAAACGAGATCGACTGGAGCGAATCTATAAAAGAATCACAAAGGAACTGGATTGGAAAATCGGTAGGCGCAATGGTTACTTTTAAACTGAAAAATCACGATGAAGTAATTGACGTTTTCACAACCCGCCCTGATACCATCTTTGGAGTTACTTTTATGACTTTGGCACCTGAGCATGATTTGGTGGCCAAAATTACAAGTCCCGAGCAAAAAGAAGCGGTTGAGGCATATATTGAAAAAACAGCAAAACGTTCAGAGCGCGAGCGTATGGCCGATGTAAAAACAATATCGGGCGTATTTACCGGTGCTTATACAGAACATCCGTTTACAAAAGAACCAATTCCGGTTTGGATTGGCGATTATGTTTTGGCAGGTTACGGAACAGGTGCTGTAATGGCGGTTCCTTGCGGAGACGAAAGAGATTATGCTTTTGCAAATTTCTTTAAAGGTCAAAACGGAATGCAGGAGATCAAAAATATTTTTGCAAACGTTGATATTTCAGAATCGGCATACGGTTCAAAAGACAATGTGGAGATCGCTAATTCTGATTTCTTAAACGGATTAAATTATAAAAAAGCCACTCAGGTCGCTATCGCCGAGTTGGAAAAAATAGGGCAAGGTGTCGGAAAAACCAATTATCGTTTGCGCGATGCGGTTTTCTCCCGTCAGCGTTATTGGGGAGAGCCTTTCCCGGTTTATTATGTAAATGGTTTGCCAAAGATGATCGAGGCGCAGCATTTACCAATCATCTTGCCTGAGGTAGAAAAGTATTTACCAACCGAAGACGGTTTGCCTCCATTAGGAAATGCAGCGGTTTGGGCCTGGGATACAAAAAACAATAAAGTTGTTAATACCGACTTAGTAGATCATATAACGATTTTTCCTTTAGAACTGAATACCATGCCAGGTTGGGCAGGAAGTTCATGGTACTGGATGCGTTATATGGACGCGCACAACGAAAACGAGTTTGCAGGCAAAGAAGCGCTAGCCTATTGGGAAAGTGTTGATTTGTATATTGGAGGAAGCGAACACGCCACCGGACATTTATTGTACTCCCGTTTCTGGAACAAATTCTTAAAAGACAAAGGTTTTGCTCCAACCGAAGAGCCATTCAAAAAGCTGATCAATCAGGGAATGATTTTGGGAACGACTGCCTATGTTTACAGATTGGAAGGAACGAATACTTTTGTGTCTAAAAATAAAATTGGAGATCAAAATGTACAGCCATTACGTGTAGATGTAAATTTTGTAAATTCTTCAGATGAATTAGATATCGAAAAGTTTAAAAACTGGAGAGAAGATTTTAATACGGCAGCATTTATTCTTGATGAAAACGGAAAATATATCGTTGGACGTGAAGTCGAGAAAATGTCGAAATCGTATTATAATGTAGTAACTCCGGATGATATTTGTAATGAATACGGAGCGGACACCTTACGTTTGTACGAAATGTTTTTAGGGCCATTAGAACAAGCTAAACCTTGGAATACTGCCGGAATCTCTGGAGTTTTTGGTTTCTTGAAAAAGTTATGGAGATTGTATTTTGATGAAAACAATGGCTTAATCGTTAACAACGACGAACCAACAAAAGACAACTTAAAATCGTTGCACAAAACCATTAAAAAAGTAGCTGAAGACATCGAGAGTTTCTCTTTTAATACTTCTGTTTCTCAGTTTATGATTTGTGTGAATGAATTGTCTGCTCAAAATTGCCATTCAAGAGCCATTTTAGAACCGTTAGCGATTTTAGTTTCGCCTTATGCACCGCATATTGCTGAGGAATTATGGTTACAGCTAGGAAATACAACTTCGATTTCAGAAGTTTCTTTCCCAGTTTTTGAAGCAAAACATCTGGTGGAAACGAGCAAAGAATACCCGGTTTCTTTCAACGGAAAAATGCGTTTCACTATCGAATTGCCTTTAGATTTAACCAAAGAGCAGATCGAAGAAATTGTTATGAAAGATGAAAGAACTTTACGTCAGTTAGAGGGAAGAACTCCAAATAAAGTGATTATTGTTCCTGGTAAGATTATCAATCTGGTAGGATAAATAAATTTTTAAATACTATAAATTCTAGATTCCAATTTTACGATTGGGGTTTGGGATTTTTTTTTGCACTTATTTTTCAGCCACGAATTACACAAATTTACACGAATTGATTTTTGCGTTTAGTTTGTCATTTCGATCGAAGGGAGAAATCACAGTAGCTAATCGACAAAGATTGTCGACATAGTTTGCGGAGTTCCTTGTGTGATTTCTCGTTTTTTTGTTGGAATTTGGGATTTGGGATTTGAGATTTGGGATTTTTCTATTGCATTTGTTGCTGTTTTATTTTAAATGGATAGTCAAAATGTTAGGGGTAAAAAAAAACTTGAAATAATTTAAAAAAAAATAATCGACATTTCTGTGTGTTTCATCCCTTGTAAATATTGGGGTTTTAGCTTATGTGCTAAGGTTAGAATTTGGGAATTTGGGATTAAATTTTATTTTTTTTAAAACGATTTGTAACATTTTGAAACTTCTCGTATCCAAAAGGCGAATTTAACTAATAAACCATTTAACAACTTAAATCTATTAAAAATGAAAAAGTATATCATCTTAGTTATCGCCTTATTATTTTCAGCTGTATGTTTAAATGTATTTGCACAAACAAAAGCCTATCCGTTTGAAGTTCTTAAAACCGGAAAAGGAAAACAAGCTATCCTCTTCATTCCCGGATTTGCTTCTTCAGGAGATGTGTGGAAGGATACCAGAGTTAATTTTGAAAAAGACTTCACCTGTTATACACTTACAATGGCAGGTTTTGCCGGTGTAAAACCACAACCTAATGCCTCTTTTAAAAACTGGGAAACCGAAATTGCCAGCTTTATTAAAACAAATAAAATTGAAAAACCAATTATAATTGGTCATAGTATGGGTGGAGGATTTGCATTGGCTTTAGCAGCAGATTATCCGGAATTGGTTGGTAAAATTGTGGTAGTGGATGCGCTTCCGTGTATGGCAGCTTTGATGGATCCTGCTTTCAAAGCAAAAGAAAATAACGACTGTTCGTCAATGGTGAATCAAATGACGACAATGACAGATACTCAGTTTCAGGACATGCAGAAAAAAACAATGCCACGTCTTGTTCAGGATGCTTCAAAAATAGATATGATTGTAGACTGGAGCGTGAAATCAGACCGAAAAACATTTGCTGAAATGTATTGTGATTTTTCTAATACCGATTTGAGAGAAAAAATTTCGAATGTAAAATGTCCATCATTAATTTTACTGGAGGCATATTTTGTAAATTTAAAACCTGCTATTGAAGGGCAGTATCAGAATTTAAAGAGTGCCAATTTTCAATATGCTGCTAAAGGACTACATTTTATCATGTATGATGATACAGCATGGTATTTAAATCAGGTGAGTAATTTCGTAAAATCATAATAATGGAATTTGAAGTTATCTATAAAAAATATTGGGATAGAATTTTCAGGCTTTGCATGGGTTTTGTAAACGACTATGATATCGCACAGGATCTGGCTCAGGAGACTTTTGTTATTGTGTGGCAAAAATTGGATACTTTTAGAAGTGAGTCGGGTATTGGGACCTGGATTTTTAGGATAGCCTCTAATAACTGTTTGCGGCAAATTGAAAAAGACAAACGTTTTCTTAAATCAGATCTTCCGGTTAATTTGCAAGAAGAAAAACAACAATCGTTAGAGCCGCAAATCCAGTTTTTGTACAAGTGTATTGCTGAATTACCGGAAACGGAACGTATTATTATTTCGCTCGAACTTGAAGAGGTTAAGCAGGCTGAAATTGCCAAAATCGTAGGGCTTTCAGAAGCGAATACAAGAGTGAAAATTCACAGGATAAAGGAAAAACTGACTCAAAAATTTAAAGAAAATGGACGACAATAACAATATAGACTTTAAAGGTTTATGGAAAAAACAAACCGTAAGTCAGCCCGACATGAAGGATTTGCTGCTGAGACTGAAACAATTTAAAGCTGCTGGTTTACGTCAATTGTGGATCACCAATATAATGCTCCTGGCAACAACTGCTTTTATTGTTTTTATTTGGTACTATTATCAACCGGAATTCATTTCGACCAAAATAGGAATCGTACTCGTGATTTTGGCTATGATTATGTATGTAAGTGTTTACAATAGATTGTTGGCGGGTTATAAAAATATTGATGCGACACAATCCAATCAGGACTACCTGCAGCGATTGATTTTAATTCGAAAAAAACAGCAATACCTGCAGTCTACAGTTCTGAACTTGTACTTTGTTTTGCTGGGTGTTGGAATTTGCTTGTACATGTATGAATATGCTTTGAGAATGACTTTCGTTTATGCAGGATTAACTTATGGGGTGACATTGCTTTGGATAGGTGTGAACTGGTTTTATATTCGTCCGAAACAAATTAAAAAACAACAGGAAAAAATAAACAGCCTGATCGACAAGTTTGATGAGGTTAACAAACAACTGGAGTTATAAAAAAAAGCTAGTGATGTTTATGAAAATATTACAGTAATGTCCTGACTTTAAATGTCAAAATGACATTTTTTGAATTTGGTTCAGAATTTGCGGTTTGTTTTGTAAATTTAATAATCAATCAAAAAAAAATAAAGATATGGGAAGTGGATATTTAATTCTTGCCGGAGCAATTATGTTGTTCAGCTGGTTAGTGAGTTCAAGACTCAAGAGTAAATTTGAGTTGTATTCTAAACTGCAATTAAGAAACGGAATGAGTGGTGCCGAAATCGCCGAGAAAATGCTGGCTGATAATGGTATTAGAGATGTTCGCGTCATTTCGACACCGGGTCAGTTGACCGATCATTATAATCCTGCAGATAAAACAGTCAATTTAAGTGAGGCGGTTTACAACCAGCGAAATGCCGCCGCAGCCGCAGTAGCTGCACACGAATGTGGGCACGCAGTGCAACATGCTGTGGGGTATGAGTGGCTTACGATGCGTTCTAAATTGGTGCCAATTGTTAGCGTAGCATCCAATTATGTGCAGTGGATTTTGTTAGCCGGAATTTTGATGATCAGAACCTTTCCGGGGCTATTGCTGATTGGAATTATTATTTTTGCAGCAACCACATTGTTTACGATTATTACCTTGCCGGTAGAGTATGACGCAAGTAACAGAGCGCTAGCCTGGTTAGAAAACAAGCAGATGTTGACGCAACAGGAACAGGCCGGAGCTAAGGATGCCTTAAAATGGGCTGCCAGAACTTATGTTGTGGCTGCAATAGGATCGATCGCAACGTTGTTGTACTATATCTCAATTTATTCCGGAAGCAGAAGGAATTAATGAGATAATTTGTTAATGAGATAATTTTTAATCGAAACAAGACCCGACAGGTTTTAAAAACCTGTCGGGTCTAATTGTTTATAAGGGTAGAAGAATTATATTAAAATATTTAAACCGTAAGAAAAATTATCTCATTGTCTAATTTTCTCATTACCGCATTAGGATCTCTAAAGCTGAATTTGTCTGTCAATCTGCTGATCCAGCGAAATAAATGTTTCTGTTCTTGAAACGCCTTCTATTGCCTGAATTTTAGTGTTTAAAAGCTGCATTAGGTGTTCGTTGTCGCGACAGATGATTTTGATTAATACCGACCAGTTTCCTGTGGTGTAGTGGCATTCTAAAACTTCGGGGATTTTCTTTAAATCTTTCACGGCTTCGGAGTTTCTGGAGGCTTTGTCCAGATAAACACCAACAAATGCCATGGTATTGTATCCTAGTACTTTTGGGTTGACAGTGAATTTAGAGCCTGAAATAACCCCCGACTGTTCTAATTTTTTTAAACGTTGATGAATTGCTGCTCCTGAAATGCCTATTTTATTGGCAATTTGTAAAATGGGTTTTCGGGCATCATCCATTAAGTAACGTAGGATTTCTTTATCGATGCCGTCAATTTCAATTATAAGGGAGTTGATTTTCATTGGAGTTGTGATTTGAAACTAAACTTGGTTATTTGGTTTTAGTTGTAAATCAAATGTACTCATAATGATTTGAAAAATAAAATTCCATTTTTTGAAATTCCAATTTCCAAATGGAAGTTGAAAATGGTGTACGTTTTTCTTTGTCAAAGTTTTAAGGCTTTGATAAAGATTAGGGAAGGGCTTTGTTTAAAAAGAAAAATTCCAAATTTCAACCCTAGAGTTGGAATTTGGAATTTAAATATTGTTATTTCCTTAAAGGTTTATTTTCCTTTATTTGCTTCACTAATGTATTTCTCTAAAGCCATGGTCATTGAAGGCGTCTCAGGAGTTGGAGCAAGAATGTCGATTCTTAAGCCGTGATCAAGCGCTTCTTTTTGAGTTGTGCTTCCAAAAACAGCAATTCTGGTATCGTTTTGTTTAAAATCAGGGAAGTTTTTAAACAATGATTTGATTCCGGTTGGGCTAAAAAAGGCCAAAACATCATAGTAAACATCAGCTAAATCAGATAAGTCACTCATGACTGTTTTGTAAAAAACAGCTTGTGCCCAGTCTACTTTTAGATTGTTTAAAGTTATAGGTGCATCAGCATTCAGTTGATCAGATGCTGGCAACAGGAATTTTTCGTCTTTATACTTTTTGATAAGAGGAGATAAATCTGCAAAATCTTTTGCTCCTACGTAAATCTTACGCTTTCTATACACAACATACTTTTGCAGGTAAAATGCAACAGCTTCAGATTGGCAGAAATATTTCAATCCTTCAGGAACTTTATAACGCATTTCATCTGCTACTCTAAAAAAATGATCTACCGCATTACGGCTCGTCAAAATGATTGCAGTATAGTGATTAAGATCGATTTTTTGTAATCGTATCTCTTTTGCATTAACCCCTTCCACATGAATAAATGGTCTGAAATCAATTTTTATTTTGTGTTTTTGTTGGAGCTCAAAGTAAGGAGAATTTTCCACTTTAGGTTCAGGCTGTGACACCAAAATTGTTTTCACTTTCATATTATAAACATTTACTAAGCCGCCTCTTTTGTAATCCAATAATACATGAAATAATAAGGGGCTATTTCAAGAGCGCAAAGATATAAAATAAAATAAAATAACTTGCTGATTATTGCATTTTGATACGTTTTTATTGAAATAAAATAGGAGTATAGGCTTATACACAGCGAAATGGCTATTATTGCTAGGGGTACAATTTGCGGAATATTGTCATAATAGAACAAAACAGCATTGATGGGAAGGATTAAAACGCCTATATAAGTTCTATAAGTGACTTTTTGTAAGTTAAAAAGGTCTGCAAATTCGTCGATATTGAATGAAGTTGCTACAATTTTCTCAATTAAAAATTTTCCCAGAATAAAATAAAGTAAAAATGTGGCAAGCTGAATGAATAAAATCCAGTCTGTTTTAGAAGCATATCCGAAAATATGCATCGTAAGCTGTATGAAAAAAGCATACGAAACAATTTGTACAAAAAATAAACCAACGGTAAAGCTGCTTCTTAAATGATTATTGTCGCGATAGATCTTGGCGTATTTGTCTGAAAAAATAAGCTTGCTGAATTCGCTAAACCTGGTTTCGTAAGCTGATTTAGTCATAGCAACAACTGCAAAGGTCAACACAAATAAAAGTGTTGCCCAGTCTTTGTTTTCCAGAATTCGGGGATGAAGTTGTTCAATCATAGCGATGCAAAATTAGTAATTTTTTGCATCAATACTTTTATTATATATTTATTATGAATCAAATGCTATAAAAAGTTTACTTTTGCGGTGAAATTACTCAGAAAAATGAATGATTGTATTGTCATAATTCCCACTTACAACGAAATCGAAAATATTGAAAGTATAGTTAGAGCTGTACTTTCGCAACATAAACCTTTTCATCTTTTAATCATTGACGATAATTCGCCTGATCATACTGCCAATAAAGTAGTTGCTTTGCAGGAAGAGTTTCCGGACCGGTTGTTTTTAGAAAAAAGGGCTAAAAAGTCAGGTTTAGGAACGGCCTATGTTCATGGTTTTAAATGGGCACTAGAGCGTCAATATAACTTCATTTTTGAAATGGATGCCGACTTTTCACATAATCCAAATGATCTCGAAAAGCTGTTTGATGCCTGCCATTTTGGTGGAGCCGATTTAGCTATTGGTTCTCGTTATGTAACGGGGGTAAATGTTGTCAATTGGCCATTAAGCCGTGTTTTGATGTCGTACTTCGCTTCGGTGTACGTGAAATTTATTACCGGAATGAAAATACACGATGCAACAGCAGGTTTTGTTTGTTATAAAAGGGAAGTGTTGGAGAAAATCAATCTTAACAAAATTAAATTTGTGGGTTATGCTTTTCAGATTGAAATGAAGTACAGGACTTACTGTGCTAAATTTGAAATTAAGGAGGTTCCAATTATTTTTACAGACAGAACAAAAGGAGTTTCTAAAATGAGCAATGCCATTATTAAAGAAGCGATACTTGGGGTAATTTCACTTCGATTGAAAAAATTAGTCAATACTTTATAAAGTTATGAAAATGAATAAGATTCTAATAAAAAATGCCAGAATTGTAAACGAAGGATCTATTTTTGAAGGAGATGTTTTGATCGAAAACGACCTGATTGTTGAAGTGGCAGACAGCATCAGTCTAAAATCATCTGATTGTAAAGTAATAGATGCCGAAGGGAATTACTTAATTCCAGGGGCGATTGATGATCAGGTGCATTTTAGAGAGCCCGGGCTAACGCACAAAGGAGACATTGAATCCGAATCAAGAGCTGCAGTTGCAGGTGGAATCACTTCTTTTATCGAGCAGCCTAATACAGTTCCAAATGCTGTAACTCAGGAAATACTCGAAGACAAATATCAGGTTGCGGCAGTAAAATCATTTGCGAATTACTCTTTTATGATGGGAGCTACCAATGATAACCTCGAAGAAGTTCTAAAAACAAATCCAAAGAATGTTGCGGGAGTAAAAATTTTTCTGGGTTCTTCAACCGGAAATATGCTGGTAGATAATGAAGCTACTTTAGAAAAGATATTCTCCAGTACGCCAATGTTAATCGCAGTACATTGCGAAGACGAAACTACTATACAGAATAATTTAAAGGAGTTTAAAGAACAGTATGGTGATGATATTCCGGTTACGGCACATCATTTAATACGCAGCGAAGAAGCGTGTTATATTTCTTCTTCAAAAGCAGTGGCACTAGCTAAGAAAACAGGAGCGCGCTTGCATATTTTTCACCTTTCGACTGCGAAAGAAATGGAATTGTTTACCAATAAAATTCCATTGGAAGATAAAAAAATTACCGCTGAAGTTTGTGTGCATCATCTATGGTTTACAGACGAAGATTATAAAACCAAAGGGAATTTTATTAAATGGAATCCTGCTGTAAAAACAGCAAACGACCGAAAAGTGCTTTGGGAAGCTCTAAATGATGGTCGTATCGATGTAATTGCTACAGATCATGCGCCACATACTAAAGAAGAAAAAATGCAGCCTTATCTGAATGCACCATCCGGTGGGCCGCTTGTACAGCATGCTGTTGTAGCCATGTTTGAAGCACATCATCAAGGGAAAATCAGTGTAGAGAAAATTGTAGAGAAAATGTGCCACAATCCGGCTAAAATTTTCAAAATAGAAAAAAGAGGTTTTATAAAAGAAGGTTATTATGCCGATTTAGTGATTGTAAATCCAAGTTTGCCATGGAGCGTGAAACCGGAGAATATTTTAGCTAAGTGTGGATGGTCACCTTTTGAGAATTTTACTTTTAAGTCTAGAATTACTCATACTTTTGTAAACGGTGAAATGGTTTACAATAACTTTAAAGTAAAAGATATTCGCGCAGGAAAACGTTTATTGTTTGACAGATAAAAAGCTGAGATGAAAAATTTTATAGTAATAATATTGGTATTGTTTCTTTCTGTAAGTTGTAAAAAAGAGCTGGTCAAACAGCCTGCAAAGCTTATCGAGAAAGATAAAATGGTTGATATTATGTATGATCTCTCTCTTATTGAAGCTATGAAGTATCAGCATCCTGTTTCGGTAGATTCAGTCGAAACAAGTCCTACGGCGTTTATCCTGAAAAAGTACAAGATTGATAGTTTGCAATTTTCACAGAGTAACCGCTATTATGCGGCTGATTATGAAAATTATAAAAGCATGTTTGACGAAGTTGGAAAACGTTTGGCTGTTAATCAAAGAGCTGTAGATTCGATATTAAAAATTGAAGAGAAAAATGCAGCAAAAGCAAAGAAAACCAAACTTAAAGATACAGTAGGGAATAATCTAACAAAGGTGAAACTGGATTCTATCCGAAAAACAAAACGATTAGATCGATAGTTGTTAAAGTTTTGAAATATTTTTTATGTACTCATGTACATCCTGAAAAACCGTTCCCAGAGCGGTTTTTATTTTTTCATTAGAATACAGATTATTGGAATAGGAGGCCTTTGCAGTTGCTTTTGTAAGACGTCTTTTCTGAAAAAATAAAGTCGAAAAAATCGCATCGACGACCCAAAGGAAATTCATGAATACCGGCGTAGCATGAATGCTTGGTTTTTTTACTTTTAAAGTATCGGCAATCGTGTTTAGGATATCCTGAAAAACAATATTGTCGGCAATTAAAGTAAAGCGTTCGTTTTTAATGTCGCTTTTCATTAATTGATTAGCAATTTTTGTCACATCATTTATAGCAACAAAACCGGTACTTCCAAGAGTATAAAAAGAAAGTCCGTTGGCAACTTTGGCATAGAGTTCTGCACTTCCCTGTACGTTTGTTTTGTGCTTCGGGATTGGCCCCAGAATAACACCCGGATTTAAGATAATTACGTCTAAGCCTTCCTGTAAACCACGCCAAACTTCCATTTCGGCTCCGTATTTAGAAATTGCGTAATCACTATGAGGTTTTTCGGGGTTCCAGTCTGTTTCTTCTGTAATGTAAGTTTCGTGAGCTGCTAAATCACCTAAAGCTGCAATAGAGCTTATAAAGCAGAACTTCTTTACCGCTCTGGCAATCGAAAAATTAACCATATTGGCAGTTCCTTCGATATTGATTTTTCGAAGTGCTTCTTCGTCTTTGGGGTCAAATGAGATCAGTGCGGCACAATGATATACATAATCAATGTTTGTAAAGGCAATTTCTAAAGATGGGACATCTAAAATGTCTGCTTCAACCCATTCGATTTTTTCAAATAGTTCTCCTTTTTTGTACAATTCAAAAACCGATTTGGTTTTTTGAATGTTATTTAGAGTTCTGTAAATACCCCGAACGTTTTCTCCATTCTCAATCAGATGAAGTAATAAATGTGCGCCAACTAAACCTGTGCCTCCTGTTACTAATACCATCTCGTAAAGATAGTATTTTGGACTAAAGATGCAAAGAGAGACAGGTTTAAAGGCGCAAGTTTTTATTCAATTTTGTTTTTTTAGAAAATAGTATACCCTAGTATAAAATCTAATGATCTGTAAGCTCCGCTATAAGAGGTAAATCCGGTAAGGATATCCTTGCGGCTATTTGCTCTAATTTCTGCAGTCACTTTGTTCTTGAAATTGTAACCAAGTCCGGTTATAAAATTACCGCTTGTGGAGCTGTCTAAGTTGGTTGGTTTGCTTGTAAGTTTGAATTTGCCACTTACATCAATGGCATAACCGGCATTAATAAATATTTTAGATTTGCTGCTTAGGAAAAAATAATGACGTACTCCAAAAGGAATCTGTATGGCTGAGTATTTAACTTCAGAGGGAAATTCGACTCTCATACCATCATTCATGTAATTTATTACTCCGGTTTCACTCTTGTTTTCGTACTGTTGATAGGTTGGGTTTATAAAAAGACTCCATTTGTTTTTGTTGAAAGGAAGAATAAGTTCGCCTTCCAATCCTATTTTAAAAGTTGCTTTCTTAGAGTAGTCTACACTATTATATCCATCCCTATTGATACCATCAATTGAAATAGAAGAAAAACCAATACCCGGAGTTATCTTTAAATGATAAATACTTTTATTTGCTGAGGTAATTGTTTTCTCGATTTCATCAGATGAGATATTGTTGTATTTCAGGAAATATTTCATAAGAGCCTCTTTTTTATAAGGCAGGTTCTTAACATCATATTCAGTTGTGTTTTTGGTCTTAACATTGTTGAATAATTGTTGTCTGAAGTAATTGTTTTCAACTGTTGTCCGGGAGTTATTCAGTTCAGCAATGTATTCCTTATGTACAAGCTGTTCTGCGGATCTTTCTTTTGTTTCATAAAAGAACCTTGTAATGTCATTATTGGTATAGTAATATAAAGAAGCCTCTCCTTTAACAAGAACTTTTAAGAAAACGAGCTGCTCTTGCCAGACAGGGTTTTTGTCTGTGGAAAAGCTTTCCAATACATCACTTGAAATATCGATATTAACTTTTGCTCTTTTGTATGTTGTGCTGTTTACGATTCCAAATTCCTGAACATTGGCAACGGTTTCTGTTTTAGTATTGGTGTCTTCGTTATTGATTTTGTACTTGAAATCTGTTGGATTGTAGTTCCAGTCTATGTTTTTGATGAAGCATTCTGTCCGGGTTCCATTATTAGATATGAAATATCCTTTTTCAAAAGAGATCTGAGCATTAATAAAGGAGTAAGAAAGTAAGATTGCAAGAAGCAAAAGTTTTTTCATAAAGGTAATTTTTGGATGGTTATTAATTAGTTGAGGTAAAAATAAGTAAAAAGTTATAGGTTGTTTATGTAGAATGTAAAAAGTTATATATGTTTTAATTGGAGTTTTTGAAGGGCTAAAGTTTTAAGGGATGTCCTCTTTGTAGCTAAGGATTTTGATGTTGAAATTGCTTTTTACTATTGATATTGGAACTGCTTTTTGTCATTGCCATTGCCATTGATTATATTTGCACAAATTATTTAAAAAATGAAGAATCTAGTTGAAGAATTAAAGTGGCGCGGGTTATATCATGATAGCATGCCAGGAACGGAAGAACAATTGCTAAAAGAAGTAACTGCGGCTTATATTGGTTTCGATCCAACGGCAGATTCACTGCATATTGGCAGCATGGTTCAGATTATTTTATTGGTTCATTTAAAGAATTTTGGGCATCAGCCAGTTGCTCTTGTGGGTGGTGCGACCGGAATGATTGGTGATCCTTCTGGGAAATCTGACGAAAGAAATTTGCTGAACGAAGAAACTTTGGCTAAAAACGTTGCGGGAATTAAAAGTGTTCTGTCTCGTTTCTTAGATTTTAATTCAAATGAACCAAACGCCCCAATTATGGTTAATAACTATGATTGGATGAAAGAATTCTCGTTTATTGATTTTGCCCGTGAGGTTGGAAAGCGTATTACGGTAAATTATATGATGGCGAAGGATTCTGTTAAGAAAAGAATTAATGGAGAAGGTGAAGGAATGTCTTTCACGGAATTTACTTATCAATTAATTCAAGGATACGATTTTTATCATTTATATAAGAACAACAACTGTCTTTTGCAAATGGGAGGTTCTGATCAATGGGGGAATATTACCACTGGAACAGAATTAGTGCGTAGAATGGGGGGAGAGAATGCTAAAGCTTTTGCGTTAACAACACCATTAATTACAAAAGCAGACGGATCTAAATTCGGAAAATCTGAAGGTGGAAATGTTTGGTTGGATACTGATAAAACCTCAGTGTATAAATTTTACCAGTTTTGGGTGAATTCAACTGACGTAGATGCAGAGAAATACATCAAAATCTTTACGTTTTTAGATAAAGAAACGATTGATGCTTTAATCGAAGAGCACAGAACAGCTCCGCATTTAAGAGTTTTACAAAAGAAACTGGCAGAAGAAATTACCATTTTTGTTCACTCTGAAGAAGAATTGGAAAAAGCAATTCAGGCGTCGAATATTTTGTTTGGAAATTCTACAGCTGAAGATTTGAAAAAATTGGATGAAGCTACTTTTTTGGAAGTTTTTGACGGTGTCCCTCAGGCTGAAATCGCAAAAGCTGATTTAGAAAACGGTTTGGAGATCATTACGGTTTTAAACGAGAAAACGGGTTTCTTTAAATCAAACGGAGAAGCAAGACGTGCCTTAACCGCAAATTCGATCTCGGTGAACAGAGAAAAAATAAAAGAAGATTCTGTCTTAACTGCAAATGATTTAATTAATAATCAGTTTGTGTTATTACAAAGCGGAAAGAAGAATTATTTTGTGATTAGAGTAAAGTAATCTTTGAGCCAGATCAAATATTTAAATTTTAAAGACCGTTTCAATACTTAATTTGGAACGGTTTTTTTATCTGTTTTTTTTAGGGATTGTTTTGCGAAGTGTATAATCTAAAGTAAGCCCCTAACACTTATTTATCTCCTAGTTTTTAAGAGGTTCGTTTTCTTCTTGTGGCGTATTTTATTTGATACTCTTTGAAATCTGTTATTTCTTCTTTCAATTTCTTATTAGCATTTTTCAGCAAATCATTCTGGTGTCGCATGATACTGATCAAATCGTTCATTGCGTTTAGGTTTTCTAGCTGACTGTGAATTAATTCTTCCAATTGTAATTTCGTATAGGTGTTTCGTAGTGACATGTTTTTTAGTTTAGTTATCCGATTTTCTAAACAAACGTATTGATTTTCGGATAAAAATCCAAATCAAGTTTTAGATTTTCAGAAAAATTGTTCTGTTTTACTAGATTTATGTCTGTAAAAACAGATAATAATGACAGAATTAGGATTATTTTTTTCTAGAAAATCAGTAAATCGTTCAGATGTTTCCCGTAAAACTGGAATTAGTAAAACACGCTTGAGTGAATTAGCGAATAATACTAGTACAAAATTACGTGCAGACGAATTGTATTTGATTGCTTTGGCAATTGATGTAGATCCATGTGAATTATTAAAGGATGTTTGCAAAGGACTTAAACTTGTAGATTAAGGAATAAGGATAACACAGTCATAGCAGGAGGGTGCTTTAATTTAAATAATTGATCAGATTTATGGAAGAGCTTCTGGAACAAATTAAAAACTGCCGTGTTTGTGAAGATTATCTTAAAGATGGCGTAAATCCTGTTGTTGCTGTCAGCAGAAAGAGTAAAATTGTAATTATAGGGCAGGCACCAGGGCGAATCGTATACAATACAAATATTGCATGGAACGACAAAAGCGGAGACAATTTGAGGAATTGGCTGCAAATTGATAAAACAATATTTTATAATACCGATAAGATAGCGTTGATGCCAATGGGTTTTTGTTTTCCGGGTACAGGAAAGACAGGAGATTTACCTCCGCGTCCAGAGTGTGCACCATTATGGCATGAAAAAGTATTGAAATTAATGCCGGATGCAGAACTTGTTTTGTTAGTGGGGCAGTATTCGCAGAAATATTATTTAGGGGATAATATCAAAAATACACTGACCGAAACGGTACGAAATTTTGAAGATTATTTACCGTACTTTTTTCCTTTGCCGCATCCGTCACCGAGAAACAATATCTGGCAGGCCAAAAATGAATGGTTTCAGGATGTGGTTTTACCTCAGTTAAGAGAAAAAGTTAAAGACATATTGCGAGAATAGCTTTTTAAAGAAATAAGCTTTTGTATTAGTGTCCAACTTTTTTAAAGTACTATTAGTTACGGCCATAAATATCAGAATTATCAAGGCGTCCTAAATACTTCAAAAGAGTTGTTGGGATTTTTTTAATCGATTTTTTCACGATTAAACGATTAACCAAATTAACGGTTCAACTTTTATAAAACCATTAGGTTACAGCCACGAATATCAGAATTATCAAAACGTCCCAATACCTCGAAAGAGTTGTTGGGATTTTTTTTGCCTAAATCCTGAGTGGCAATAAAGGAACACGAATTGATATTGGCCAAATCAATAACGTTGATTCCACCGGTTTTTCCGTCTTTCACGTAAGTGAGCGCATCTTCGGGATCACGAACTAAAATGTTCATCCACGACGGACATTCAAAAATACCTTCGCCCAGAGAATAAGCTTGTCCCAGAAGTTCGGTCATACCGTATTCTGAATGAATGGCCGAAACGCCAAAACCTGCACAAAGCTGTTCGTGTAACTCTTCGCGAATCATTTCTTTACGTTTGCCTTTCATACCGCCGGTTTCCATAATAATGGTATTCTGGAGATTGAATTGGTGTTTCTCAATCAGATCCAGTAAGGCATAAGTAACCCCAATTAAGATCACATTTTGACCGGATTCGTCTAAAGTGGTAAGCTTTTTAATCAGGTCGTCGTGATTGTGCAGGTAAAACCCACTGTCAGGCTGATTGGAGAGTTTTATTAAGTCTTCGACCATATAGATTAGCGAAGATCCATCGCGTTCGAGATAGGACGGTAAAAGTGCTAAAACAACGTAATCCTCTATGTTGCCATAGAATTGTGAAAATCCGTTGCGATAACTTTCTTCGTAAAGGGTTACATCGGTCACAATATGTCTGCTGGTAATCATGCCGGTTGTTCCGCTGCTTGTAAAAGTTACCTGAGCAGGATTAGTATTGGAAACGACATTGTGACTCTTGAAAAACTGAATGGGTAAAAAAGGAATTTGTTCCAGTGATTTTATCTGTTGTGGATTTACTTTTAAAAAATCGCAAAAATCACGATATACAACATTATTCTCATGTTGAAAACGAAACACTTTTAGGGCTATTTTCTCAAATTGTTTCTGACTCGAAATGGTAAATATATCGTTGGCTGTGATCAAAACTTTTTTTGTGCAAAGATATTGTTTTTAGTTTTCAGTCACAGTATTCAGTCACAGTTTTCAGTTGTCATTTTAGGTTTTCGTAGAAACTGAAAACCGAGACTGTGACTGAAAACTAAAAAAGCTCTAATTTTCATTAGAGCTTTTGTGTTTTATCGAATAATGAGTTTTCGTGTTGCCGAATTATTTTCCTCACTTATTTTGATGATGTAAACGCCGGGAACGAGATCCGAAACGTTTAATTCTCGTGAACTTAAATGTGTTTGAAGTACTTTTTTACCTAAAACATCAAAGATGATGATCTCTTTTTCTAAATCATTTTTAGAGGAGATAGTTACTTTTCCACCAGTCACTGGATTAGGGTACAAGCTTAAACCCTCAATGGTTGCGGTCTGTTGAGGTTTTGGTAATTGCTTACTGTCTTGTGCTGAAACACTTACAGTAAAGAAAAAAGCCAATAAGAAAGTAATATAAAAGTAATTTTTTGCCATCGCGTTATTTTGGTTACTGTAAATATACAAAAAAAAAAGTACAAAAATTATGTCTCGTCCTAAAAAAGCGATACAGATTATTACATAAAAATAATTAATTAAACAGTTGCAAGAACCCTCTTGCAACTGTTTTTTGTTTTATATCTTCTCATTTGAATTTGATTTTGAGAATGCATTTGATTTGGTGTTAACATGTAATTAGAATAGTGAGGTCTGAGATTATTATAAATATTGATAGATTCCTTTATTATTAAGCTTGTAATTTTTCTTTTTTGATGATACTTATCGATCATAAATTCTTGTTTTAAAATTCCATTAATTCTTTCTGCTATCGCATTTTCATAAGGATCTGAATTTTGGGTCATGCTGCATAATACTTTATTTTTCATAAGTTCTTTTTGATACTCATGTGCACAATATTGCAAACCTCTATCTGAATGATGGATTAGAGTTAATGTATTATGCGTTCTTTGCTTAAGAGCCATTTTAAGAGCTCTTAAACTACTTTGAGTATTGAGATTCTCAGCAACATAATACCCCATTATCTTTTTTGAATAAGCATCTGTGATCAAGCTTAGATAACACGGATTATCTCTTTTTCCGATATAAGTAATATCGGATACCCAAACTTGTTCAGGGCGATTTATTTCTAAATCTAAAATTCGATTTTTGTGCTTTCTAAACCGGTGATGTGAATTTGTGGTTATATGGTAACTACGTTTAGGTTGTACCAATAAATGATTAGCTCTAAGTATATCAAAGAATTTATCTCTTCCAATCTTCATCAAATGGAGTTGATCCAATAAAAGATAATAGAGCTTTCTAGCACCTATTCTAGGCATTAATTGCCTAAGATCATTAACCATTAAAACAACTTCTTTAGCTTTATTTTGTTTAATTGTTGTTCTTTTAATTTTTCGATAATAAACCTGTCTGTCTATCCCGAACAAATAACAGGTAAATCCTATTGTTTGTTGTTCTCTTTCTTTGAAATGGGTGATTGTTCGGGCACAGAGTTTTTTCGGATATCAATATGATATTCTTTTTCCGCTAAATCAATCATCATATCAAATAAGATTGCTTTCTTGTCTGCAACAAAAGCCTGTCTTTCCAGGAGTGCCTTTTGTTTCTCTAAAAGTTTGACTTGAGCTTCAAGCTCCATAATCTTTTGTTCAGGTGTTTTTGCCATTTTCATAGAGGTTTGGTTTTCCCAATCAAAGTTACCAAATTTCCTAAGCCATTGGACAACTGTGCTTTTGCATTGGATGCCATACTGCTTTGTAGCCTCCGTTGCTGTGAGTTCTCCGCGTTCTATTTCCTGAACAACTTGTAATTTAAAAGACATAGAGTAGTCTTTTTGTGTACGCTTTACATAGCGTATTTCTTGAGGTACTTCCATAATGATACTTTTTGTGTATCGCTATTTCAGGACTAGACATTACACCAAAAAAAAACATCCTAAATTTTTAGGATGTTTTTAACAATATTGTTTTTTAAACTTTTATTTAGTCAAATCAACACCATTAACTGTTGCCCAGGCACCTCCAGTTATTGAAGCTCCAGTAGCAGTATCATCTGTTACAAAATTTCCAGCCGGGAATGTAACAATACCGTCCCATGGAGCTACCACTACACCTAAGATGTTTTTAGAAGTGTTAGTAATTTTAACTTTAGTAATTTTAATTTTACCACCATTTACTTGGTTTGTGTTTGTTGAAGCATCTTGTATTTTTACAGCTGCACCAGTGTAAACTTTACCAGCTTCGGTATAGTCACCATAACCATCGATGATAATGTTACTGAAATCACCATTTCCTTCATTTTTGAATTGGAAAGCATCTACTTGAACATCTCCAACTGCTTCAGGAGTTGTACCAGCAATTCTTCTTAGAGTGATATTTGTAACTTTAGGGAAGTAAGCGTTATTGTTTTTAGAAGATTCGATTTCAATTCCGAAATTTCCTTTTACATTTTGACGTGCATACCAATTTGAATTGGCTTGACCTTGCCATCCATCTTGCCAGTCAAAAGAATCATCTGTATTTTCGTATGAGATCGCATTTGTTAAACTTGCAGTTCCTCCGTAAAATTCGAATCCGTCATCAGCACCTTTGTAAGATACTAAGTGATCTAAAGTTGTTCCTGATCCTACAGAGTAGAAAGAGAATCCGTTTAATTCTTTAGTTCCATCAGCTAATTTAGAACCAGCATACTCTACTCTTACATATTTTAATGAACCACCGTTATGAGCAGCATTTGTTCCTCCATATGGTAAAGCATTTCCATCTTCTGAAGTAGAAGTTTTTACACCGTTGATAGCATTGATTGGTGCGTCACCATACATGATGATACCTCCCCAAGAACCAGCTATCTTAGATTTCTCAGTAAATACAACTGGTTTATCAGCAGTACCATTGATAATTAGTTTACCACCATTTAAAACTACTAATGCATTATCTCCGGTAGTTTTATCAACTGTAATAGTTGAACCAGCTTCAAAAGTTAATGTTACACCTGAATTAACTTTTACCATACCTTTCATAGTATAGTTTCCTAAAGCATAAGTTTTATCAGCTGTAATTGGACCAGTAATTTCTCCAGTTGCTACAGGTACAGCAGTTACAGTTACAGTTTTTGTAACAGCAACAGATTGTACTGTGTAAGTAATAACTGAAGTACCAACAGAAACTCCTGTGATAACCCCAGTTGAAGCCGCAACAGTTGCAACAGCAGGTGTAGCACTTGTGTAAGTACCGCCAGTAGTTGTACTGCTAAAAGTGGTAGTCGCTCCTACAACAATACTTTCAGTTCCTGTTAAAGGAGCTACAATAAATGGAGCCGGATCGTTGTCGCTACTACATGATGAAAATAATAAGCCAATAGAAAGGGCTAAAGCGAAAAATTTAGTTTTCATAGTTGTGTTTTAATAGTTTATTTCTTTGCTGACAAAATTAGGATGAGAATACTTCATGTGTGTTAGCTAAGTATTACAATACTGTTATTATAAAATCTCTTAAATATGAATTTAATGTTAAGTTGATTTATAATGGAGTATAAAAAAAGCCCTATCGAAATAGAGCTTTGTGTTTATAAAAGTAAATAGTATTAGAATGTGTATCCAAGGCTTAAAGAAAACCCTCGGCTTTTTTTGTAACTTCTTGTTATCGGATCTCCTACAACAGGAGTTACGCTGTTATCTCCAATTTCAAATTTACGAGCAGGGTCAATTAAGTTGTCTGCTGAGAATTTTACGTCAAAATGATCATTTATTTTACTGCTCCATACAAAATCTAATTGTTGTACTGGTAGTTCATAAATATGATCTAAACCATTTGTTCCTACCGCATAGATTCTTTTTCCAAATACTGAATATACTAAGGAAAGAGTATTATTCCAGTTCTTATTAATGTCAAACTGATATTTTAAATCGGAATTAATCAACCATTTTGAAGCACCTTGTAAATCTCTTGATCTATGAGTTTCTATTGATTGTGAAGTACTTCCGTCAGGGTTTATGATGAAAGGCTTTACTTCTGCTTTTGTACTCATTAATGAAGTGTTGAACCCTAATGAGAAATCTTTAAAAGTATTAGTAAGTCTTCCTAAGTCATATATGAATTCAATTTCTGCACCGTATAGAACAGCATTGTCTGAATTTAAATAGGTAATGATTGTAGAACCTGCAGCATTAGCAGTTAATGTTCTTTCAATTGGATTTTTCATTTTCTTTCCAAAAAGACCAACTGCAAACATTTCTTTCGCTGTTGGGAAAAGCTCATATTTTAGATCAACATTGTAATTGTCGCTATTTACTAAATATGGGTTTCCTTTCATAGAAGTTCCATCGGCATTGATGTATTCAATTGGATAAGCTTCCATTATTACAGGTTTTGTATAAGTTATACCACCAGCTAAACGGATATTTGATTTTTCATTAATACTGTATTTAGTATTTACCGAAGGTAGAAAATAAACTTTATCGTAATTTAAAGTTATGAATGGTTCGTCAAATGAACCTTGTTGTCTGTACTTAGTAGTTCTATTTGCATTTTCTACTCTTACTCCGCCATTCACTTCAAGTTTTTCATTGAACTTATAAAGTAAATTTGCATACCCGGCATTGGTTCCTTCTTTTAGGATTGCTTTATAAGTCGAGTTAGAGCTTTCTCTGTAGTTAAAAGCACCTCCAGCTACGTAGCCGTTCAATTGATTGTCAATGCTATTCAAAGGAGCATCAACATTTGGACCTGTAGTTGGTGAAATAAAACGGTAAGAAGATTCCATATCAGATTTATTTCCGTTATATCCAACTGTAAGTTTATGGTTTTTGTCTGATCCAAACTTTAAGTTGTATTCTGCTAATCCAGAGAAGTATGAATTTCCGGTAATTTCCAGATATTGTTTGATAAAGTTATTTCCGGCAATTGAAGCTATAACTCCGTCATTTTCAGTTTTTACACCTGAGAATGCTTTTCTGTCAGGCTGGTCGTATTTTGTTTTTGCATAAGAGATACCAGCTTTTACAGTCTGACTCTTGTCTTCAGTTAATGCGTATTCTCCTAATAATTGATTATTCCAATAATTTGATTGGTCTAATTGATTCGTGCGGATAAGAGTTTTGTTTGTTCCAGTTCCAGTTTCAGCATTTGCAACACCAAATTGATCTTTGATTAAATTGTCAGTAGTTCTTATGAAAAGACTATTGTAAGCTAATTTGAATCTTTTGGCACTATAATTTAAACCTAATAAACCTGTTAAAGAAGTTTTATAATGGTTGTCTGTCGTAACAAAGTCAGTTTTGTAAGCGATTCCGGTACTTTGATAGGCAAAAGTTCTGTCTACTCCTTCTTGAATTCCATAGCTGTTTTCAGCATTTATCGAAAATATATAAGAAAAGTTTCTGTCTTTACCTAAGTCGAATTTTTCTGAATGTAAAAATCCAATACTTGTGTTTAGTGGGCTTCTTATAGGTGAAACATCAAAACCACTTTGAAATGAATTTAACGATTCTTGAGGAGTAAAAACATGTCCGGAAGGAGTGCCTCCTAATAATGAAGGTAGTTTTCTATTGTCTCCTGTCATTCCAAAGAAACCTTCTGCTGAGTCTGCATCTTTAGAAAGAGAGAATCTTTTAAAATTACTATTGGCAATATAACTAGTTCCGATATTAATTTTTGTAATGCTTTTTGTGTTTTTCGAAGTCTGAATATTAAATGTTCCTCCAGCGAAGTCACCATATATATTAGGGTTGAAAGTCTTGTATACTTCTATAACACCAACAATATCAGTTGAAAATAAGTCCAATGGGATAATCTTTAAAAAAGGATTGTTTGTTGGAGCGGCAAGATCATTGATTAATAAATTGTTGTATCGGTCTTCTAATCCACGAACAAATAAACCTCTTGAACCTACTTTTGTAATTCCGGTGATTTTTGTCAAACCTTCTTCGACATCACTAACACCTTTTCTTGACATTTCCTGTGCTCCAATACTTTGTTTGATAACGACAGCGTTTTTTTGATCGAGTAATAAGGCGGTTTCTTTTTCTTTGTTTACGGCAGACGATTTTACAACAACATCTTTAAGTGTAAAACTTCCTGATGAAAGTACCTGATTTACCGTAAGAGTTTCATTTGCTTTAACAGTTACTGGCTTTTCTATAGATTCATATCCAACGAAACTAAAAATAATGATATAATTTCCCGGATTTACATTTAAGGAATATTTTCCCTCAATGTCAGTGTTCGCGCTAATGTTAGTTCCCTTTAATAAAACATTTGCGAAAGGTAAAGCTTCATTGTTGGTTTCTTTGTCGGTTAATACACCAGAAATCGTACCTTTGTTTTGTGCGATCGAAATCGTACAGATGAATAATGTGATAAATAGAAATTTTAAATTGAATTTCATTTCAGTGTTGTGTTTAATTTATTTTTGTGCAAAGAAAGAAACGCTGTGTAAAGTTCATGTTAGCCACTTGTTATGTTTTCGTGTTGCGTAGATTATCAAATTGTTACCAGATTAAATTACCGTTAACCGCAATTTTTAACGGTTGTTTTATTAGTATATTTACCATCTCAAATGAAAATCATCGAATGTATAATAAAGAAAATTTGATGTAAAAATCTCAATTTTTGCTATTTATGAAAAAAACACAAACCAAGATTTTATTAGTTGACGATGAACCAGATATCTTAGAAATCGTTGGCTATAACCTTGCTCAGGAGGGCTACCAGATTGTAACTGCTTCTAACGGAAAAGAAGCAATAGCAAAGGCTCAGAAAGAATTGCCGGACTTGATTATTATGGATGTAATGATGGCAGAAATGGACGGAATGGAAGCCTGCGAACACATTAGAAAAATTCCTGAATTAAATAATGTTATCATAACATTCCTTACGGCAAGAAGTGAGGATTATTCACAAGTTGCTGGTTTTGATGCGGGTGCAGATGATTATATCACAAAACCAATAAAACCGAAATTATTGGTCTCCAAAGTAAAGGCGCTGTTAAGAAGGTTAAAAGAACAAGAAGTTGTAAGTGACACTTTAAATGTGGGAGGAATCGAGATCAACCGCGAAGAATATAAAATCATCAAAGGAAACGTGGAGATCGCCTTACCAAGAAAAGAATTCGAATTGTTTTACTTATTGGCCTCAAAACCGGGAAAAGTTTTCAAAAGAGACGAAATTCTGGATAAAGTATGGGGGAACGAGGTTGTAGTAGGAGGTAGAACCATTGATGTTCATATTCGAAAACTTCGTGAGAAAATAGGAGAAGACCTTTTTAAAACCATAAAAGGAGTGGGTTATAAATTTGAAGTTTAGCTTTTTAAGCTGCTGAGGTTCTGAAAAGCTGCGTGGCTAAGGGTTTTAATCAGGATTTAAATTCATTCAAATTGTTTTAAAATATTCAATACATTTAAACCATATAAGAATTGAAGTTTGTGTAATCTTCATTTTCTTATATGGTTTTTGAGTTATTCCTTTTTTGCTTTTGCCCAAAAGAATAGAACTCAAAACAGAACTTAATTTTCTTAATCTCTTAATGGCTCAATAATTTCAATGAAAATTAATTTTAAAAAAACATACAAATTTGCTGTAAAGTCAGCATTATACATAAGTCTTTTTGCAACAGGATTTGTGATGATATTGATGTCCTTGTTTTATAAAAACCAATTGAAGTATCAATTTGTATTCGGAATAATCTTTATAATATCCATTTATGCGTTTTCGTTCCTGGTCTTGCAATACCGTGTGGAGCGTTTTATTTACAGAAGAGTCAAGAAGATATACGATGAGGTTTCATTATTAGAGACAACAACATTGATCAATCAACCTATAACTACGGATATGGAAACGCTTTCACGTGAAGTGAAAAAGTTTGCTACAGATAAAAAGCTGGAAATTGAAATGCTGGAAATCAGGGAACAATACCGACGTGAGTTTCTTGGAAATGTTTCACATGAGCTGAAAACACCTTTGTTTACGGTTCAGGGATATGTTTCGACTTTGCTGGATGGCGCTATGGAAGATAAGAACATTCGAAAAAAATATTTAAAGCGAGCTGAAAAAGGCGTTGAACGATTGATTTATATCGTCGAAGATCTGGACATGATCACCAAGCTGGAATCAGGAGATCTGGATTTAATCATGAGTGATTTTGATATTGTAGAACTGATTCAGAATGTCTTCGATTTACTGGAAATGAAGGCTGACAAGAAGAAAATTAAATTGGCTTTTGAAAGTAAGAACATTAAGTCGGTAATTATTCGTGGAGATAAGGACAGAATTCAGCAAGTTCTGGAAAACCTGATCGTGAACTCTATAAAGTACGGTAAAGAGGGCGGTTTGACGGAAGTAGGAGTGGTTAATCTGACCAAGAAAAAAGTCTTAATCCGTATTAGTGATAATGGGGAAGGTGTTGAAAAACAAAATATCCCAAGACTTTTTGAGCGTTTTTACAGAGTGGATAAAAGTGGAACCCGTTCAGAAGGCGGTTCCGGATTAGGATTGGCCATCGTAAAACATATTATTGAAGCACATAAAGAGAAAGTATATGTAGAAAGTGAGTTCGGAATTGGTTCTGAATTTTCTTTTACGCTTGAAAAAGCAAACAAAACAATAAAAGCCGAAGTTAAATAATTGTAACCTTGTTTGAGCGAGGTATCGTAAAACAGGGTGTTTTAACACTAACTCAATTTGCGTAACCATTTCGCAACAATTCCTTTTTATTATAGTAACACCTTGTTAATGATATCTTAACATAGGTGCCAGATCTTTGCATTCGAAAATTAAGGCATAAGAAAATAGAAAGAATGAAAATAAAACTAATAGCAGTTTTTTTGCTAATTACTTGTGTATCAAACGCACAGGACTTAAAGAAAGAAGATGTAAAAAAAGAAGTAGTTCGTCTTCTTGATTCAATCAACAAATCGAAGTTACCGGAGACGGAATCCGGGAATAGTGATGATGAAAAGGATAAGGATCGTTGGTACGACAAGATTTCTTTAAGAGGTTATGCACAGATACGATACAACGGTTTGTTTTCTACAAACGATAAAGTCTCCTGTGATCAGTGCGACAGATCTTGGGGGACAACTTCTACAGCCCCGGATGCAAAAGCAAACAATGGTTTATTTATCAGACGTGCACGTTTAGTGTTTTCTGGTCAGGTTCATCCAAATGTATTTTTCTATTTTCAACCTGATTTTGCGAGTTCTCCGGTTACAGGAGTTCAGAATTTTGTTCAGGTTAGGGATTTATATTTTGATCTTTCTTTTGATAAGAAGAGAGAATACAGATTACGTGTCGGGCAGAGTAAAATACCATACGGTTTCGAGAATATGCAGTCAAGTGGACAGCGTTTAACTTTAGATCGAAACGATGCGTTGAACAGTGCAATATTAAACGAACGTGATTTAGGAATGTTCTTTTACTGGGCACCGGCTAAAATTAGAGAGCGTTTTGAAATGTTGGTAAAAGACGGTTATAAAGGATCAGGTGATTATGGTGTTTTCGCTTTTGGAGTTTACAATGGTCAAATTGCGAATAGATTAGATGGAAACAGAGATTTGAATGTGGTGGCAAGAGTAACCTACCCATTTGTGATTGGTAGTCAGATTATCGAACCCGGAATTCAGGCTTATGCCGGAAAATGGGCTTTTTCAGGTGAAATTTCATCAGGAGTTAAAGTGAACAATTCACAGCACATAAAAGATCAAAGGGTAGGAGCAACATTCGTACTATATCCAAGACCTTTTGGAATTCAGACTGAGTACAATATCGGAAAAGGACCAAGATACAATTCAGTAACTAACGCAGTCGATGAAACAGATCTGGATGGTGGTTATGTATTACTGAACTACAAATTAGATATTAAAAAACAGCATATTTATCCTTTCGCCAAATTTCAATATTACGACGGAGGGAAGAAATATGAGAAAGATGCCAGAAGTTATGTCGTTAGAGATTATGAATTTGGCATAGAATGGCAGCCTCTAAAAGCCTTTGAACTTACTGCCGAATATGTTATTGCCGATAGAACTTTCCAGGACAGTGCACTTCCAATTAACAGACAGCAAGGGAATTTATTGCGTTTGCAGGCGCAGTTTAACTTCTAGATTTTATCCTCAAAAACGGTAAATAAAGAATCCCAGTCTATTGTATCGTTAAATTGAGTCAAACCTTTAAACGACTTTACTTTTGAAAGATCTTCAATGGTAAAGTCGTCTTGTATTACATAGGGTACTAAATTTTCTTTCTGAAGTTTTATCGCCAGATATTCCTGTTCGTATTGCCCTGGAGTTGGAATGAAAAAGGCTTTCTTGCCTAATTTGGCTAAATCCATAACAGTTGTATAACCCGAACGGCATAATACAAATTCACTTTCGTTAAAAGTCTGTTCCAACTGTTTTGAGTTCATGAAATTGTAATAGGTAACATTTCCGGCCTGCCATTTGTTTTGTGTCTTCTCAACGATGCCTTGTATAAACACCACTTTACCTTTATAATTGACGACTTCTTTCTGTAGTTTTTCATCCAAAAAAGTACGCTGAGGTTCAGGCCCCGACAGGATAATCATCAAATCGTACACTTTTGGAGTATCCTTTTTGCGCATTCTACTTAACGGACCAATATATTTTAAGTTTAGATCATTCGTTTTCAGATGGCCTAAATCACCGGTTAGATTAACGGAATCATTAGTATCCGGAACCCAGCATTCGGTATATTTTTTTATAATATGCTGATGGCATTTACTGGTAAACCAGGTTGTGTTCCCGGTCATGACATTCAATTGATGCGTCATAAACACAGAGGGAACTTTTTTACTAAAAACTCCTAGTCGGTTATCCGAGATAATTCCGTCTATTCCATGTTTTTTGATCCAGCTTTTTACTATTTTTTTCTCGTCAAGAATAGCCACAATCATTTTGGGCAGGTTTTTAATCAGCTTCCATTTGAAGTTTTTGGCATTCTTGGCATATTCGATATGGTAAGACGGCAATTCAAGGGTCTGAATGTATGGGAATTCCTTTCGCAGCAATGCCAGTGCAATACCGTCAGAAGCGATTATAGGAATATAATTGTTTTCTTGAAGCGCTTTTATAATAGGGATACATCTTGTAGCATGGCCCAGTCCCCAGTTTAGTGGAGCAACTAAAATTGTTTTGTTCGCAGAATAATCAATGCTCATGGTGTAACGCTTTTTAAAAACGAAGATAAAGAAATATGCTTTTTATGATATTTCACGCGTATTACTAAATTATTAACTCTATAAGGCCGTTCAGCCCATATAATTCGCTGCTTAGGTTTTGGAATTAGTAGTGTTTGGAAGGAAAAGTTACTTGTATGTTAACGAATATTTGGTTTCTCAATAGACAAAAAAAAGGAGTTACTGTAAGTAACCCCTTTCAGATATCGGTAAAATGAATTTTATTCCTGAATATAGGTTTTATTACCATTTTTATTAATGTAGTATTTACCGCCTTTAGGTCCGGTATATACTTTTTTTCCATTGTATTCGCCAGTTACTTTGTCGGCTACTTTTGGAGCTTTTTCATTCGTTTCTTTAATGGTTTTGGCGGCTGTTTTTTTAGCTGCGGTGGCCTCTTTTTTAGCTGCTGTTGATGCTTCAGTCGCTTTTGCTGCTGTTTTTGTTACATCAGCTTTTGCGTTTGCTGCTTTTGTACTGGCAGCTTTGTCAGCAGTTTTTGTTGCTTTGACAGCATCACTTTTTGCTTTCGATGCTTCACTTTTTGCTTTAGTGGCCTGCTTGTCGGCCGTTTTTTTAGCAGCACTTGCAGATTCTTTTGTCGCTTTTGCTGCCGCTTTGCTGGCATCATCCGCTGCCTTTTTGGATTTTGCAGTTTCTTTTTTAGCGTCTGCTTTCGCTTTATCTGCTTCCGCTTTTTTCTTTTTAGCGGCGGCTTCCGTTTTACTTTTCGCTGCTTTTGTAATTGACTCTTGTCCATAGAAATTAGAAGACAGAAGAACTACAAAACAAAGTACTAATAATTTTTTCATAATGTTACAAGTTTAAATTTCAATTAAAATTAAACAATTTTTAAATAGGTTTTCGGTAAAGTGTTAAAAATAAGCGCGAAGCTGTATGTTTCCGGTGTGAACCACGGATCCTGTCTCGCTTTTCCTTCCCTGATAATTTAAATTCACATCTAAAAACTGAGTGATGTTTTTCTGTAAAAGGAATTTCCACACCAGATTTTGCCCTGCCTGAAGTCCTTCAAGCATTTGAAAACCGACAGATGAAAATTCATTTCCTGTGAATTTATTCTGATAAAAAGAAAATTCTCCGTTCAGGGTCACTTTTTTCTCTCCCGCAAATGAAAAGGAAGTTCCCAGTCGGTTTTGAACCAGAGTTTCAAAATTTCCGATTTGATTTTCCTTATTCTGAAATTCAAAAAAGAAATCCAGACTGGTGTTTTTCGAAAACAAATAACTCACTTTGGGAGCCATTTGGTAGCCCGTGATAGCATAGTTTTTTTCGACAAAATCTTCAGAAACCAGGTCAGTTTTAATCGTTTTGGTAAAGAAGTTAAACAGCCAGCTTTTTTGATACAAATGTGTGTATTGCAATTGATGTGAATTGTTTTGAACATTTTGCGATCCAATCGAAAGCAGGTTTTTGCCTTTATTGACCAAATAAGTATAGGTAACAGAATGTTTTTGTTTGCCTCGATTGTAGTACAAACTATTTCTGAAACTTGAATTGAGTCCCAGTATATTTTCTTCTGAAGAATAAAACGGATTCAATTCCAGACGTTCTCCCTGACTTTTTACTTTGCGATCCATAATAAAGGATGTCTGATTGTAAAAGTAGGACAGGAGTTTTTTAAAACCGGTTTCGTTCTGCCATTGCAATGGATTTAATGCCACAGATTGGGAGAACCTATTTTGATTGGTTTTGATGTAGACTCGATTCGGCAGAAAGATTCGGATGTATCGAGCCTGATCAGGAAAGGCAGCAATTTCAAATTCTTCGAGTTCCTGAATTCCGTTTCCGTTGTAATCGTTCCAGGTATAAACACCCTGACCCGTCGGAACTTCAATATAGGTAAACTCCTGTTGGGCAATCGTTCCTGAACTGGTTTCATAGGTGGTTCCAATTTGCAGCAGCTGATTGAAAAAACGATCATTATATAGTATTCGGGAATTTAAGGAAGGCTCATTTTTTCGGGCTGCATCAGTGAAATCTAATTTGCGATAGCTGGCATATACAGCTAGGTCTGTTTTTCTATTCTGAATTAATTTCGATTTTAAGAAATAGGTTTGAGAGTTGTTTACGTGTTGTAAAAATCCATTTTGCAAACTGTCGTTTCGGCGTTGCAGATAGCCAATTTCCACAAAAACCTTAGTACTGTCACCACGACCAATAAAGGCACCATATTCTGAGAATCTTTGGCTTAATGCCGAAAATTGATTGGTGATTTTATTTCGCTGCTGATTGTTTTCTAACTGCATACTTGCCCCAACCCAGTTTTTGCCAAAATGATACTTGGTTCTGGTTTGGTTTCGTATAAACTTTGAAGTAGAATTTGTAGCATCTGAATTCAGGAAGCTACCCTGATTTTCGATGGTCCAATGTTGCAGCTTAAACAATGCCGTTGTGGTATGACGCGATCCGGAATAACTCTCTGAATAATCTAATTTCTCAAATTGGTAGGTAAACAAGCCAATATTGGACGTTTCCTTTTTAGTAAATAAATTAAAATTTAATCCAGTGATTAACATACTTTGGTTTCCTAAAAGAGTTTCGTTTAAGTTCCAGTCGCGATTAAACTCGATATTGTACAAACGTTCTACAGATCTAAAATCCTCCTGAACAAATTGATAGTTGGCAAAGGCATCTAATGTCCAGTCTCGAGTAAAAAGACGTTTTTTAATATTGGTTTTAATAGCGATACCGTCATTATTAGCGTCATCTATTTTTGAGAACAGGTTTTTGTCATTGTTGCTTATTGCAATTTCGAAGTCAACCAGAGTTTTTTCGTCCGGATTGTATTTTCCTAAAAAAGTAGCTACCTGTAATTTAATTGGTGCAATCAGATTCACAATCGGCTCATAATTTCCTTGTAGGACTCCATTAACAGGAGGTACATACTCGTAAATACGTTCTACAGAATTGTTGTTCTGAATGATGTAATTACCCGTATTGTTTCCGACAAGACTAAATTTTACGTTGTATAAAACAGTGCTCACATCCTTTGAATATTCATAAATTTCGACAGAATTGACTAATTTTTTTTTATACAGTATTTTATTGTCGGCATAAGTATCTTCATATGCTGATGGTGCTTTCATTAAATTTGGATCATCTCCGGCGTGGCTCAAAACCTGAACCTGAGCTGTTGACAGGTTTTGCTGTAAAGGTTGATTTTTCATGTCATTCTCCGAATAAAGATAACCGCCAAAACTCCAGTTTTTGTTTTGATGTGTTCCGCCTGCGTAGGTCACGAGCCTGTTGTAGTTTCGCTCAGAATATTGATATTCTACATTGATTCGCATTTCGGAAGTAATCGTAAAAAGAGAGGTGAAAGTAATCTCTCCGGCATTATAATCGATCACATAATCGTTGTTTTCTCCGCGTTTCAATAAAACGCCATTTACATAAACGCGCTCTGAACCCGAAATGACAAGAACATACAATTCTCCATTTTGTCCTTTTAATTTATAAGGCCCCTGATTTCCTTCCTGACCAGTAAAAGTACTTTTGGCATATTGTCCTTTTACAAAAGCTACCGAAGCGAAAATATTGGTTTTACTTTCTTCTGTACCAAAGTTAAAGCTGGCAGAAAGTCCCTGGACTTTTTTATTGAAATTTAAAAACTGGGTTTTTCTGTTTTCTAAAAAAACATCTCCTGCCCGTATGTTCCAGTCATCCGTAAAAAGCTCCATGAATATATTGTCAAACTGATCCAGTTTTTGAGAATAACCACCATCCTGAAGCGGAATATTACTGTCTTGCAGTGAAGCCCGTAAACTGATTTTGTCTGATATTTTTCCCGTAATCTGCAAATCCAGATTGGAGTTTAAAACTGTGTTTTGGTTATTTCCAACGGTGAGTCCTCTTGTAATACTTCCCGAAGTATTTAAACCATCAAAAGGAGTTACTTTTTTTACCACAGCGTTATCAATTTTATATAACTTTTCAGAGCCAATGTCATTTGATACGACCTGATTTGATTTGTATAAGGTATATTCCCGGGTTAGAAAATCAGGATATTTTAAATAATTTACGATTAAAGTATCTGCGGTTGTCGCCAGTTTTTCATTTAGAAGTAGTGTTCCTTTTTTAAAATCAACTTTATAAAAGGAGGAATCGAGAGGTTCGTTTTTGGTATTGAAAAGCTGAAAGAATCCCGAATTGATACTGACTTCTTCAAGATGAATAGTATCGCGGCTGGCAATTATTTTTTTGGTTTTGTACGATGATATCGCTTCCTGAGCCTGAAGCCCGGAAAACCAAATAAAAAATGTTAGAACCAGTAATTTTTTTAACATAAATACTTTAACTCTCAAAAATCAAAAGTAGTATTTATAATTGGGAAATAATGCGTCTGTGATTCAGCCCCGGAGGATGTTAGTTCAATTGTAAAAGACGGCAGTAGGGACTACTGGCTGAGCACAAATTCTATTAATTTGCACAAGTTTTAATAGGCTAACCTTGATTATGAAATTAATTACACAAAGAAATTAGTGCCAATTCGTGTAATTCTTGTTACTTTTTATACTTGTGTCCAGGCACTATCTTCTGCTTTTGATCTGATTGCACATCGTAATAAAAATAGAAAGCGCCAAAACAAGCGCAGTGCCCATTTTGATCATGTTCCCCGTACGCTCCGGATTGTAAAAAAAGTAGGCAAGATAAAGACAGCTTGTAATTGCAATGCTATATTTGAAGATAAAGAATTTCATGTTTTTAATGAAGGGTTAAAAAAACAGCAATTAGTTGTTTTGAGATTATGGTTTAGAATTTCCTATGAGAATTAATACGAAGGCGATTACTGCAATAGCAGCGCATATCGAATTAGGGTTTGCAAAATTTATCGTCCATCCAAGTAGTTTGATTCTTTTTGAAGGGAACAATCTTTTGTCCTGAGGGTTGTAATAGAAAATTCCCAAAATCCAATTGTTTGGATCACGGTTCCATTTGTTTTGGGTCTCTTTTGTAGGTTCAGTATTGAAATCCATTATTTTAAAAGTCTAAGTTTTTTTATCAGGTGGGGCAACTGTGATAAAATAGTCTAGGTGTTTTTTTTGCTAAAGCGATACCCTAAGGCTATAATAATGATTAAAAGGCAAAGGAATAAGACAGGACGGGTCATAGTTTTTGGTTTTAGTGTTGATCAGATGGTTATTCCGATTGTACACATAGTGTTATTTATTTGTTTTTTGGTGGGACCAATTTAGTATTTTATAAGGTTTTATATTATGTGATTTTCGGGTATTTTTAATAAGAAATTAGAGGCTATTTTTTTTGTTTTAAAAAAATGTAATTTTTGTGAGTATATATTTATAAAAGTGTCCTCTATTGTTTTGGACGGAAAACTTTGCTTAACCATGAATATTCTTGTAGGAAACAAGCTTAAAATACTTCGGAAGAATAAAAAACTGTCGCAGGAAGAAGTGGCAGATTGTCTTCATATTTCACAATCGGCTTATGCCAGGATGGAAAGCGGTGAAAGTAGTTCATGGGCTAATCATATTCTAAAAATCTGCAAGATTTTCAAAATAGCACCGGAAGAATTATTGAAAGTCGAAGATTTAAAATTGGATGTAGATCGAAAAGAAAAACTTTCCGTAGAAACCGGGGTTCAATTATCTGATAAAGTAATCAAACAATATGAAGAACGAATAAAAGAACTGAGAAAAGTAATTAAGAATCTGAAGAGGGATAAAAGACATTAAAGACATATTTTTTTTTAGCTTTGTGGGAATAAAACAAACTTAAATTATGGACACCGGTAAGGAGCTTTTATTTTTTTTCAGTGCATTAGGAGTTTTTAATGGAGTTATTTTAAGTGTGTATTTCTTCTTCTTTACCACGAAAAAGTTCCTGACCAATTATTTTTTGGGAGCATTATTATTCGCACTAAGCATCCGAATTGGAAAATCGGTGTTTGTGTATTTTCATCCCACGTTGCCAAAAATGTATTTACAAGTTGGGTTAACTGCTTGTTTCTTTATTGGTCCGTGTTTGTATTATTTCCTGAAATCAGCCGTTGCTGAAATTAATATAATGCCAAAATCCTGGAAACTCATTCTTTTGTTTTGGGCTTTGTTTATAGGTACAATCGGATTTTTATATCCTTACGAATATTATCCCGAACTGTGGAGAACGTATTTTGTAAAAGCTATTTATTTTCAATGGTTTATTTATGTTGTTGTTTCCGGATTTATGATTAAAGGTATTCTACAAAAAATCATAAGCAGGAAACACAAAGCAACTCCGTCAGAAATGTGGTTTGGGACGCTTTTTCTGGGAAATTTCCTTTTGTTCTTTTTTTATTTTCTTGCCATAATGCGTGGTCCGGCTGCTACTTATATTAGTGGAGCAATTGTTTTTTCTCTTCTTTTCTATTTAATTATTTCTATCCTTTTATATCGCAAAAAAACCGATGATTTGTTTTTATTAAACGGATCAAAGAATTCCGGTAAAAAAATAAATTCGGCCGAAGCCGAAATCTTTGCACAAAAACTTGAAAGTGTAATGAATGAAAAAGTATTGTATAAAAATCCTAATCTTACATTACAGGATTTGTCTAAAGAAATAAATATATCAAGTCATCAATTATCCCAACTTTTAAATAATAATCTTGGTAAGAACTTTACCAGTTTTGTAAATGAGTTTAGAATAAAAGAAGCTTGCGAAATTATAGCTTTAAACGATAAACTTACCTTAGAATCTATTGGCTACGATGTGGGGTTTAATTCTAAATCGACGTTTTTTGCTGCCTTTAAAAAGTATACCGGAACAACCCCTTCTAATTATCAAAATCAGGCTTTACGACCTTAATAGAAAGTGTGAGTTTATAAATTTGTACTCCTGATATTTGTTTTGGTTACCTCATATTGTGATTAACAGCTGACTTTTGCTTCAAAAATAAGTCAAATTTTAATCGCCAAAATTCATGAGATTTCCAGTTACCATTTTTATTTACATGTATTGCATGATTCCTTATGCTATTACTGCAAACGCCCAATCTTCAAAATCAGTTCAGGAAAAGGTTGCAACACCTAATAATGAATTAAACGAAGTGGTTATTAAAAGACAGGCATCCTTAGTAAAATATGCAGCAAATGGAACGCTTGATGTAAACGTTGCCAACACGTTGCTTTCGACAAGTAGTTCGGTCAACGAATTATTGAGCAGGGTTCCCAATGTTATTGTTGCCGAAGGACAAATAAGTGTTCTAGGAAAAGGAGAAGCTATTATTTATCTCAACGGAATTTTGATTAATTACGAACGTTTTGCGGCAATCCCGGTTTCGCAAATTCTAAAGATCGAAGTAATCTCAAACCCAACCTCAAAATATGATGCCGAAGGAAAAGCGGTTATTAATATTATTACCAAAAAAAGTATCGAAAACGGAATATTAGGAAGCGCAAGTCAGCACTTTACCATTTCAGAATTTGCCGGAATGAGTACGAATACGCTTCTCGATTTTAATTATACAAAAGGAAAATTTTCGTTTATAACTAATTATGGATTGCAATTGGGCCGAAACAGAGAATTATTATATACCACCAGATTAAGACCAAATCCGGATGAATATATGAGATCAGAACTAACGACAGATTGGAAAAGACGCTTTAATAATTATTCTAATTACGGACTGGGATTACAGTATAATTTTTCTGAAAAAGACTATTTGTCATTCGTTTATAGTGGCAATATAGGGGATTTGGGAGGAACAGTTGAAAGCAGAAATGCGATAACAAATAATGCGGATACTGCTTTTTATGCGACCGATATTGCTAAAAACGATGTGTCAATCAATCAATTCCTCAATTTAAACTATAATTTAATAACCGATGATCGCGGTTCATCAGTATTTATAGGGACACAATATTCTAATTATAACCAAACTATAAAAGATTTTATCGAAGAGAATAGTATTGTTGATGAAATTGATGGAGAGAAATATTTGAAAAATAATGTTGGTAATACCATTAATATAATTGCAGCGCAAGCAGATTATTCAAAAAAAATAAATGAAAAAACAAAGTTAGAAATTGGTGCAAAAGTGAGTTACGCGACTATAAAATCAGGTACAGATTTTTTAGTGACAGACGGGAATAGTATGGATTTTGAGTTTGATGATAAACTTTCGAGTGATTTTAGTTATACAGAAAAAATTAAGGCAGCCTATTTTAATTACGGAAGCACATTAGGAGAGAAAATCAATTTTTCGATTGGTGCAAGAACCGAAAACACAAGTTATAAGTTATATACAAATGCAAACGGAAGTCAGAGTTTTAGTAGAAACTACTTTAATTTTTTTCCGAATGTTCTCTTAAATATTGCCGTTTCAGATGATTTAAAGTTAAATGCGTCTTACGTTTCCAGAATAACAAGACCAAGATATCAGGCCTTGAATCCGTTTGTTATTTATCAGGATCCGTTTACGACCATAGAAGGAAATCCTAGTTTATTACCCGAAAAAGTTCATGCTTTTGAAATTGGTGCCCTATATAAAAAGTTTGATTTTAGAGTAGGTTATACCTATAAAATCGATCCTATTTCAGGAGCCGCTTTGCGAGGTGATAACCCAAATAGTTATATTTTGAGATCCTTAAATTTAGAAAAAGAAAATGGTTTTTTCGGTTCGCTTTCAAGGTCATTTGCAAATAAATGGTGGAACTCTACCAATACTATAAGTATTAATTATAGTAAAGCCTTTGATAATGTTTACTCGTACGTGTTAGGTGCGGTAAAACCACAGGTCTATTTGTATTCGAACAATACGTTTACAATCCCAAATCTTTTCAAAATTCAGTTGCTTGCCTGGTATTTGGGAGATAGAAGCTACGGATTGGGCCATGATAATAATCGGTCGACAGTAACTATTGGAATTGAAAGAAACTTTTTTAAAGAGGCTCTAAAACTCAATTTTACAGCCAATGACATCTTTCATAAATTTATGGTTTCAGGAAATTACAATGTTGGACAAACCGAAATCTATTATCACAGAACCTATACAACAAATTATTTTAGGTTGATAGCAACATATAGTTTCGGAAATTCAAAGAAACAGGCATTTAAGAAAACAGAGATCGAACAAAGCGAAAATAATAGGGCAAGATAAAAGTAAAAAAGGTTTCACAGCTAAGTGAAACCTTTTAAATATGTTGAATTGATATAATTAACTTTATAAACGAGAAAGCTTAGTTGATCTCTTTGGTCACAATTTGTATCGTTTCACGGCTTACTTGTTTTAGTAAAACGGCTTTGTTTTCTTCTACTGTTTGAGCTGCCTGTTCTGTAAAATGACGAATAGTATACAAAGTTACGTTCTCACTAAAATCTACTTTGAATTTTTTCGAAAGAATCGCATTCAACTCATTGAAATTTTCAAATTTATCTTCGACACAAACCGAAAAACTAATCGCCGAATTCTGAATCAGATTTACCTTTATTTTGAATTGGTGAAACAACGCAAAAATCTCACTGATGTTTTCTTCCATTATAAAAGAAAAATCGATAGACGATAATGAAATTAAAAGCTGATTTCTTTTTACGATAAAGCAAGGATATTGTGGTTCCAGATCAACACCTTTAGAAACACAGGTTCCTTTTAAAAGTGGATTGATAAATGATTTTACATATAATGGAATTTCCTTTTTCTGTAACGGCTGTAAAGTTTTCGGGTGAATTACAGTTGCTCCGTAAAATGCCAGTTCGATGGCCTCACGGTAGGATATCTGGTTTAATAAACTTGCATTTTCAAAATAGCGAGGGTCAGCATTCATAACTCCGGGAACGTCTTTCCAGATCGTAACACTTTCGGCATTTAAGCAGTATGCAAAAATTCCGGCAGTATAATCAGAACCTTCACGGCCCAAAGTGGTAGTAAAGTTGTTCTCATCGGCACCTAAGAATCCCTGAGTGATGTTTAAAATTTTACGAGGTACATTTTTACTGATGTTTTGTTGCGTAATTTCCCAGTCTACTTCAGCATCTCGGTAATTGGCGTTGGTTTTTATGAAATTTCGAACATCAAGCCATTGCGTCTGAATTCCCATAAAATTCATAAAGTGACTTAAGATAGTAGTCGAAATCAGTTCTCCAAAACTCACAACCTGATCGTAAACAAAATTATAGTTTGGTGATTTATTATGTGCCAGGAAATATTCTAATTCAGAAAACAGTGCTTTTACCGCAGCAAAAACAGCGTGTTCTTCGTTTTCAAATAAATCCAGTAAGATCTGATTGTGGTATTTTTTTATTTCTTGTACAGAAGAGTTCAGCTCTGATGATTTGTCAAAATAATTTTTAATGACCACTTCAAGAGCATTTGTGGTTTTTCCCATTGCCGAAACGACCAAAATGACATCTTGATAACCTACTTTTTGCAAAACGTCGTATACGTTTTTAATTCCCTCGGCATCTTTTACAGATGCTCCACCAAATTTAAATACTCTCATTTTGTTATATATGCTGTTTTTTTATAAAATTCCAATTTTTTAAGTTCCAAATTCCAATTTTCATGGAATCGTAATTATAGCGGCGCACTGCGGTGCTTTTTTTTGTTACAGATTATAAAATCTTTGTCTTCTTTAGCTACGAATTTTACAAATTTCCACTAATTAATTCGTGGCTAAATACATTTTTACAATTTTTCTAAAAACAAATTTATTCCCGTTTCGTCCATTTGAACAACTTGCCAGCCTTCAAGAATCTTTGCGCCCGAATTTTCATAAAATTTTACGGCAGGAGTATTCCAGTCCAGTACATTCCAGTCGATTCTGCGGACATTGTCTCTTTTTCCCTGTTTCATGATTTCTGCATAAAGTGCAGACCCCAAACCAGTTCCTCTCATCTTTTCTTTTACAATCAGATCTTCAAGATGTATTGTTTTTCCTTTCCAGGTTGAGTATCGATAATAGTACAAGGCAATTCCAACAATTTCCTTATGATGTTCGTCAGTATCAATTTCTGCGACAAACACATGAAATAAGGGCTTTTCGCCAAAACCATCACGTATTAAATCCGCTTCTGTTATGACAACAGCGTCCGGTTCTTTTTCGAATATTGCCAACTCCTGTATTAATCCCAGAACAGATTTCATGTCTTCAGGATTCCCTTTTCTAATATTCATATATTCTTATTATTAAGCATTTATTAGCTAAAAAAGCATTCTTTTATTCTGTACTTTAGGGCTTTAATTAGCAAATATACAATAGTGGCAAACTAACGAAATAATTTTTAAACCATTCTCACAAAAAAAACGATATTTGTGACTTAAAAACAAAACTACAACGATTTAGTAATGGAAGAACGCAATAAAACACTGGGAGAGTTTATTATTGAGAACCAAAAAGCATTTCAATATTCGTCGGGGGAGCTTTCCCGAATTATCAATTCTATACGTTTGGCGGCTAAGGTCGTAAACTATAAAGTAAACAAAGCTGGATTAGTGGATATTATTGGCGCTGCAGGCGAACAGAATGTTCAGGGTGAAGACCAGCAAAAATTAGATGTGTATGCAAACGAAGTATTTATTCAGACGTTAATTAACCGTGAGATTGTCTGTGGTATTGCTTCAGAAGAAAACGACGATTTTATTACTGTTCAGGGGAGCGACAACAGTCATAACAATAAGTACGTGATCTTAATGGATCCGCTTGACGGATCTTCAAATATCGATGTGAATGTATCTGTGGGAACCATTTTTTCGGTTTTTAGAAGAATTACACCTATCGGAACTCCGGTTACAAGTGAGGATTTTTTACAGCCGGGAGTTAATCAGGTAGCAGCAGGATATGTAATTTACGGAACGTCGACAATGTTGGTATACACCACAGGTCATGGCGTAAACGGTTTTACATTGAACCCTGCCATTGGAACATTCTATTTGTCACATCCGAATATGAAATTTCCACAAAACGGAAATATCTATTCTGTAAATGAAGGAAATTATGTTCACTTTCCACAAGGTGTGAAAAATTACATTAAATATTGTCAGAGAGAAGAAGAGGACAGACCTTATACTTCAAGATATATTGGAAGTTTAGTTTCTGACTTTCATCGAAATATGATCAAAGGCGGAATTTATATTTATCCAACGAGTTCAAAAGCACCAAAAGGGAAGCTGCGTTTATTATACGAATGTAACCCTATGGCTTTTATTGCAGAACAAGCAGGAGGAAAAGCAACAGACGGCTTTGGAAGAATTATGGAAATACAACCAACTGAATTACATCAAAGAGTTCCGTTTTTCTGCGGAAGCTACAATATGGTAGAAAAAGCAGAAGAGTTTATGGCGGAAGCGCTTTAGTTTTTAGTCACAGTCACAGTTTTTAGTTGATTTTAAACCTGATAGGATTCAAAAACCTGTCAGGTTTTTCAGTTGCAGCTAACAGTTTTTAGTCGCAGTTTAAGTTAGGACTAGAAGCAGAAAACCCGACAGGTTTAGAAAAAACTGTCGGGTTTATTTTTTTATTTAGTTTTAGCTATCAGTCTAAAAACTGAAAACTGCGACTGAATACTATTTATGCATATGCTGCATTTCGTAAACAAAAGTGTCACCATCTACTTTTTTATCGACTAATGATAATGCTTTTGCAATGATATAATTTACGTTGCTTGGAGTAAAGCCTAAAGCTATACCTAATTTTCTTAACATCACTTCTTGTTGGTCTTCAAGATGGTGATCAACGTGTACCATTCTTGTTAGATCATACAAACGCTCTAAACGCTGTACGTGCAAATAAGGAGGATTGATAGGGTATTTTAATGGGTCGTTAAGAATTTCTTCGTATTCAGTTTCTGAAATTTCTAAACGTGCAGCCAATTTGTCTAAGAAACTTTTTTCTTCAGGATGCACAATTCCATCGGCTAATGCTACACGAACAATTGCTGAAAAGTGACCTTTGTTTCTTTGTTTGAATTCGCTATCAAATAAATCTGAAAATGACATAATTATGGTTTTTTTTATCCTACAAAGATAATTTTTATTTTAAATTATTAATTTTAAAGTTCTCATAAAATTTAACTTAATTTTTATGTGTTGTTTTAGTTTAAGACCGCAACGATTTTTCAAAATAAATCGTAAGTTTACAACCCCTAATCATTATAATAGTAGTACCCTTATGTCAGAATTTTGGATTTATTTTCAAATAGGATTGAAGCACGTTTTAGATATTAACGCTTACGATCACGTTCTTTTTTTAATTGCATTAACAACTCCATATTTGTTTAAAGACTGGAAACGCATTTTGTTACTGGTTTCTGTTTTTACAATTGGTCATACCTTGGCTTTATTGCTTTCGGTTTACGGAATTATTGCGATAAAAGTCAATACTGTTGAATTCTTAATTCCGATAACGATTTTAATAACTGCGGTTTTTAATCTCTTTACTGCCGGAAAGAATTCTAAGAATGACGGTTTGAATTTAGTGTTTTTTGTGACCTTATTTTTTGGAATTATACACGGACTTGGATTTTCGAATTATTTCAAAACAATTTTAGGAGGTTCAGCTGGTTCAAAATTACTACCTTTAGGCGAGTTTGCCTTAGGAATTGAAGCGGCACAACTAGTTGTGGTGTTTGTAGTTTTGATACTATCTTATATTGTACAAACCGTATTTCGTTTTTCAAAACGTGATTGGGCACTTGTAATGTCGGCTTTTATTATCGGAGTGGTAGTGCCAATGATTATTGAAAGTCCTATTTGGAACAGATAAAATAAATGAAGAAAAAAAAATTAAATAAATACGACAAAGCTTATCTGAGGATTGCCAAAGAGTGGAGTTTACTGTCGTATTGTAAACGAAAGCAGGTAGGGGCTATCATCGTAAAAGACCGAATGATTATTTCGGATGGATACAATGGTACGCCATCTGGTTTTGAAAACTGCTGTGAAGACGAAGAAGGGCTAACCCGCTGGGACGTTCTTCATGCAGAAGCAAATGCAATTTTGAAAGTAGCAAGGTCAACACAATCCTGTGAGGGAGCGACCTTGTATATTACACTTTCACCTTGTAAAGAATGCAGCAAGTTAATACACCAATCTGGTATAAAAAGAGTGGTGTATCATGATGGATATCGTGACGATTCCGGAATTCAGTTTTTAATAAAAGCAGGTGTCGAAGTTGAACATATTCCTGTTTTAGAAGAGTAAATGAAATTTAATTCAAAATATTTACCACTCGTTATCGGAGCGACCTTAGCTCTGGGTATAGTTCTCGGAAGCCTGATGAATGCTCCCGCAGACGATCAGCTTTTGGCTAAAAATTACTCAAAAACAAAATTGAATAAACTGATTGACTTTATCAATAATGAATATGTCGACAGCATCAATACAGATTCAATTGTTAATCTTACAGTCGACAATATTTTGTCAAAATTAGATCCGCATTCCGTTTATATTCCTCCAACAGAACAAGCTGAGGTAGCCGAAAGTATGAAAGGTGATTTTGTGGGGATAGGAATTAATTTCTATATGTATAAAGACTCTGTTGCGATTATAAAACCAATCGAAAACGGACCTTCAGCGAAAGCGGGAATAAAGTCAGGGGATCGAATTCTATTTGCCGGAAAAACCAAATTGTTTGGGCGTAGATTGCCTTCTGATAGTTTGTTTTCGAAGCTAAAAGGATTAAAAGGTTCTGAGATTGAATTAACCGTTTTTAGAAAATCAGAACAAAAGAAACTCAAATTTAAAGTTAAAAGAGATATCATTCCGATAAAAAGCGTCGATGTCTCCTTGTTGCTTGGAAATAATACCGGATACATCAAAATCAATCGTTTTGCGGAAACAACTTTTAATGAATTTAAAAACGGTTTGGCCAGATTGAAGCAAAAAGGAATCGAGTCGCTTGTTATTGATCTGCGGGATAATGGAGGTGGTTATATGGAAGAAGCGATTGCAATTGCGGATGAATTTTTAAAAGACAAACAGCTAATCGTTTTTACTAAAAATAAAAACGGTACCACTGAAAAAACTTATGCAACAAACGCGGGTAGTTTTGAAGCCGGGAAAGTGTATGTTTTGATTAATGAAAACAGTGCATCGGCTAGTGAAATTCTTGCCGGAGCATTACAGGATAATGACCGTGGGACAATTGTAGGGCGACGTTCTTTCGGGAAAGGCCTGGTACAGCGCGAAATGGATTTCAACGACGGATCGGCGGTAAGATTAACGGTGGCGCGATATTATACACCAACCGGCAGATCGATTCAAAAGCCTTATAAAAAAGGAAATGAAGAGTATTTTAAAGAATCTGAAGCCCGTATAAAATCAGGGGAACTTTATGCGAAAGACAGTATAAAAGTGGCCGATTCTTTAAGGTTTAAAACACCTAAAGGAAAAATTGTATATGGTGGGGGTGGAATTGTGCCCGATGTTTTTGTGCCGATAGAGGCTGAACACGGGAATGAAAATGTAGCCTATTTATTGCAGACCGGAATTGTAGGGCATTTTGTTTTTGAAGAATTGGATAAAAACAGAGAGGCTTTTGCCGGACTTCACTTTAATGAGTTTTTAGCAAAGATGAAAGGCTCTGATTTGTATTTTAAAAAGTTTAAAACGTATGTTTTGTTAACCGGTTTGGATTTGAAATTTGACAAAACCAAAACTTTGGTTAATCGCTATATCACTGCTGAATTTGCCAGACAATTATACGGTGAGTTGTATTACTACGATGTTATTTTAAAAGACGATGCCATGATCAGGGCTGTTTTGAGTCCAAAAAAATAATCTTTAATTCTCTTATCAGATGAAAATAGAAACTATTGTAAATGCTGAGATTGAACTGTTGACAGCCATGAAGAATGCGGATCTTACAACGCTGGAAAATGTACTGCATGATGATCTGCTTTTTAATTTACCGGACGGACAAACGATTACTAAAGAGTTTGATTTGAATACGTATCGTTTAGGTAAAATGCAAATTGAGGTATTAGAAGCTTCGGATCAGATTATAACTGTAATTAATGATTCGGCTGTAGTCGCGGTAACAATTTTATTGAAAGGGAATTTTAATCACAATCCCGTAAGCGGAACTTTTCGATACATCAGGGTTTGGAAACAATTTGAAGAGAATTTGAAAGTAATTGCTGGTAGTTGTACTCAATTGCAATAAAAGCATCACATTGTATTTAATCAAATCTCCTTTAAGTCTGGAGTTAAACTATCTATATGAAAAATCTAAAAAGAATAAGCTTGCTGTTTGTTGTGCTGGTTCTAATGATTTCCTGTACTTCTATGAAAAATAATAATAGTACGATTACCGGTAAAGTAGATGCAATCGAGTCGGGAAAAGACGGTTATACTGCAAAAATCTCAACAGCTGCTAAAGAGGTGTATTTCGCAACAATTAGCATTGTAAATGTGGGTGGTCCACAAAATTATAAAACCTTAAAAATAGGTAATGTTGTCTCGGTAAAAGGAGAAATCTGGAAGACTGAAGATGAAAGCCATATTAAGGTAACGCAGATTATTTCGGTGAAATAAGAAAGTATAAAAGTTTCAAACCATTAAGAGGTTAAGTTTACAGGCTTTAAAGTAAGTTTTCTTAATTTCTTAATGGTTTTATTTTGTTTAACCTATAGAGGTTTGTTTTATCGAATGCTGTCGTGTGCATGAGTCTGCACGCCGTTGTTCCATAAAGTTAGAATATCTGTGGCTACAGCAGCGCCGCTTCCGGCTGCAATCGCTAACTGACTTCTCCATCCTGCTAAAGTTCCAATAACATAAATACCGTCGGCTACTTTGTGGTCGTCGTTTTTAAGCTGGATGCGTTGTTTTTCGGGAAGTGCTTTTTTATGAGGTTCGATATACTGCATTAAGCCCTCTATGTCAAAAGTATTTGCAGAGCCAATTCCTATGACGATATTTTTTGTTTTATAAGAGTTTTTGTTAGTAGTTATTGTAAAATCAGGGTAAGAACCTTCGATTTTAGCTACTTTTTCATTTTCAATCTGAGCGATGTGCGGATAACTACTGGCTAAATCCTTTGTGCTTTCCAGAAGTAAATCAGATCCTAGTTTTCCGGGTGTAATGCCATAAGCATTGTAAAAAATGGCCTCTTGAAGTGAAGAGTTTTTTTGGTGTGTAAAAATTCCGATTTTTTTATCGGTTACAAAAGCTTTGTTTTTAGCTGATCCCAAGACGAGGGCGCAAGACATGCCTGAAACACCTCCGCCAATAATTAAAACGTCAAACATATTGTTATCGTCCGTTTGTTTTTTCTTCAATTCTTTTTGAGATTCTAAAAATCAAAAGAATTAAAACGGCACAAAATGAAGCTGCGATTCCAATAAAAGCTACTACACTGTCTCCCTGAAAAGGATTTTTGAAGTCTAGCAACGTAATATTAAAAACGATTAAAGCTAATGCCAGAAGCACTAAGATGGAAGTAAAGATTTTCATAATGGTTGTTTGTTTGTCTAAAATAATAAAGTAGAACCTTGAGATGTGAAAAATATCTTAAAGTTGTATTTTAGAAATTTTATGGGGTAAATTTATAAAAATAAATGTTAGACAAACAAACCTTTAACATTCGCAGCAAATAATTTAACAGCAATTGCTAAAAGTATGACTCCAAATGTCTTGCGAACTACACCGAGTCCGTTTTCTCCTAATAAATTTTCTATTTTTTTAGAAGATTTCAAAACAAAGTATACCAGAAAAATATTCAGTAGAATTGCAATGACGATGTTAATCGTGTGAAATTGAGAGCGAAGCGATAGTAAAGTAGTCATTGTACCGGCACCTGCAATTAACGGAAAAGCCAAAGGGACAATAGAAGCCGACCCTGGTTCTTCGTCGCGATAGATTCGAATACCTAGAATCATTTCCAGCGCTAAAAAGAATAATACAAATGAGCCTGCAACAGCAAAGGAGTGTACGTCAATTCCAATAAGCTGCAGGAAACCCTCTCCGATAAAAAGAAAAGTAATCATAATCAAACCGGCAACGATTGAAGCTTTCTCAGATTCGATATGTCCTACCTTTGCTCTTAAATTGATAATAATCGGAATTGATCCTACAATATCGATTACGGCAAAAAGTACCATTCCAACAGTGATAATTTCCTTAAAATCAATTTCTAACATAATTTTTTTATTTAGAGTTAAGAGATGTGCAAAAGTAGATAATAAAGTTAATGCTTTTTTAGGATATATGAAACGACGGGTATTTTTGTTATAAAAACACGTATATCTGCTTAAAAAAATGATTTTTGTAACAATAAGTCGGTTGTTTTGCATATTTGCAAGGCGTTTGGCGTAAAGTATTGAGGCTGTTTTTTGCAAAAGATTCATAGATGCCGCTTGTGCAGAATCTTGTCGGATAAGAGCGAAGAAAGAATAAAAGGAATATCTGCTTTCTTTGCGTATCTTTGCACTTTATAAATTACAGTATTTAAGTATCATGTTTCAATTAGGAAAAACCATTATTTCAGAAGATATTCTTGAAAAAGAATTTGTGTGCAACTTGTCAGCTTGTAAAGGAGCCTGTTGTGTTGACGGAGATGCCGGTGCGCCTTTGAATGAAGCGGAAACTAAAATTCTGGAAGAAATTTACCCTAAAGTAAAACCCTTCCTGCGAAAAGAAGGAATTGCCGCGATCGAAGCTCAGGGAACCTGGGTAAAGGGGACGGATGGTGATCTTGAAACGACTTTGATTGATAATAAAGATTGTGCCTACGTTATTTTTGATGGCAAGACTGCGCTTTGCGGAATTGAGCAGGCATATAATCAGGGAATCGTAGATTGGAAAAAACCGGTTTCCTGTCATTTATATCCAATACGAGTGAAGGACTTTACAGAGTTCGCTGCAGTGAATTACGATAAGTGGGATATTTGCGACGATGCCTGTTCGTTAGGTAAAGAGTTGGAGGTTCCGGTGTATAAATTTGTCAAAGAGGCGCTAATTCGTCGCTTTGGACAAGACTGGTATTTAGAGCTTGAAAAAGTTGCAGAAGAACTTAAAAAATCTTAAAAAATCGGTAGCCATCACCGTTGCTGGGAAGTCCTCAAAATTTGATTAAAAAAGAGAGAAGAAGTCGGGAAAAAACTTTTAAAAACATTTAAAAATTTCTTGCTTTTTATTTTAAAAAGTCTATATTCTACAGCAAAATGAGCAGTAAATGTAAGGATTAATTTACTCATTTACAGTATTTTAATTGTTGTATGAAAAATATCTCAATTTTCTACTGTTGTTAAAAACTACGTCCGATTGTGAATAAGTTTGGCTTTTATTTTTGGCAACAAATGACAATCTTTGTAGTCTACTGAATTAGCAAAAATTTAGTATAAAAATTAAAGCAAAATTTCATGTCACAAGTCGAGCCAATATTACAAGAAAATAAAAATCGTTTCGTTATTTTTCCTATTAAACATCATGATATTTGGGAATGGTACAAAAAGATGGAGGCTAGTTTCTGGACTGCAGAAGAAATCGATTTGCACCAGGATTTGACGGATTGGAATAATAAGTTAAGTGACGACGAAAGATATTTTATCAAACACATTTTAGCATTCTTTGCAGCTTCTGATGGAATTGTAAATGAAAACCTTGCTGAGAACTTTGTAAATGAAGTTCAATATGCCGAAGCTAAATTTTTCTATGGTTTCCAGATCATGATGGAAAATATACATAGTGAAACGTATTCTTTGTTAATTGATACTTATGTAAAAGATGAAGCGGAGAAAGCAGAATTGTTTAATGCTTTGGAAGTTTTTCCTGCGATTGGTAAAAAAGCGGAATGGGCTTTAAAATGGATCGAATCCGATTCATTTGCCGAAAGACTAATTGCTTTTGCAGCAGTGGAAGGGATCTTTTTCTCAGGTGCTTTCTGTTCTATTTATTGGTTAAAAAAACGTGGTTTAATGCCAGGTTTGACTTTTTCGAACGAGTTGATTTCACGTGATGAAGGCGTACACTGTGATTTCGCAGTACACCTGCACAATCATCACCTGGTAAATAAAGTACCAAAAGACAGAATTAAAGAAATCATTGTTGATGCTTTAAATATCGAAAGAGAGTTTGTTACAGAATCTCTTCCGGTAAGCTTAATAGGAATGAATGCTACTTTAATGACGCAATATTTAGAGTTTGTTGCAGATCGATTATTAGTAGAATTAGGTTGTGAGCGTGTGTATGGATCAGCGAATCCGTTTGATTTCATGGACATGATCTCTCTTCAGGGAAAAACCAATTTCTTTGAAAAACGTGTTGCGGAGTATCAAAAGTCAGGTGTAATGAACACAGACAGTGATGCTCAGAAAATTTCATTTGATGCAGATTTTTAGACAACAAGAATAGTTTTAGTGGACACTAAAAAACACTAAAAAAATAAATCATTTTTAAGATTGAATCTTCATCCCAAATCGTTGATTCAAGAACAATTTTTAATGCCTTTCAATCTGTTTTTCGGATTGGAAACAGACAACTATTGAGAATCCTACAATTCTCAAAAAATAATTAAGAAACACACAATGTTTAAGCTTTGGAAATCGTTATTCCAGAGTCTTTCATTTTTTCAATAACTAAAATAGTAAGCTTATGTATGTAGTAAAAAGAGATGGCCATAAAGAGCCGGTAATGTTTGATAAGATTACAGAAAGAATCAAAAAATTGTGTTACGGTTTAAATGAACTTGTAGATCCTGTTAAGGTAGCCATGAGAGTTATCGAGGGATTGTATGACGGGGTTTCGACTTCTGAATTAGATAATCTTGCAGCAGAAACGGCGGCTTCTATGACTATTGCGCATCCTGATTATGCACAACTGGCAGCGCGTGTGGCAATTTCAAATCTACATTCAAATACCAAGAAATCGTTCTCAGAAACGATGAAAGATATGTACAATTACGTAAATCCAAGAAATGGACAGGATGCTCCGTTACTTTCGGATGAAGTATTTAAAGTAATTCAGGAAAACTCAGCTTTCTTAGATTCTCATATCATTTATACAAGAGATTTTAATTACGACTATTTTGGTTTTAAAACTTTAGAGCGTTCTTACTTGCTGAAAATTAATGGTAAAATCGTTGAAAGACCACAACATATGTTGATGCGTGTTTCGGTTGGTATTCACCTTGATGATTTAAAATCTGTAATTGAGACGTACGACTTAATGTCTAAAAAGTTCTTCACGCATGCAACACCAACGTTGTTCAATGCAGGAACTCCAAAACCTCAAATGTCTTCTTGTTTCCTTTTGGCCATGCAGGATGATAGTATTGATGGTATTTATGATACTTTAAAACAAACCGCTAAAATCTCGCAATCAGCGGGAGGAATTGGCCTTTCAATTCATAACGTTCGTGCGACCGGATCGTACATTCGCGGTACAAACGGAACTTCAAACGGAATTGTTCCGATGTTGAGAGTATTCAACGATACTGCTCGTTATGTAGATCAGGGTGGTGGAAAACGTAAAGGAAGTTTTGCTATTTACATCGAAACCTGGCATGCTGATATTTTCGAATTCTTGGATTTAAAGAAAAATACAGGAAAAGAAGAAATGCGTGCAAGGGATTTATTCTTCGCAATGTGGACTTCTGATTTATTCATGAAACGTGTACAGGAAGATACCACCTGGACTTTAATGTGTCCTAACGAGTGTCCTGGTCTGTATGATGTTTATGGAGAAGAGTTTGAAGCATTGTATCTGGATTATGAATTTAGAGGAAAAGGTAGAAAAACAATCCGTGCTCGTGAGCTATGGGAGAAAATTCTGGAATCACAAATCGAAACAGGAACGCCTTATATGCTGTATAAAGATGCGGCAAACCGTAAATCAAACCACAAGAACTTAGGAACTATTCGTTCGTCTAACTTGTGTACTGAAATTATGGAGTATACTTCTAAAGATGAAATTGCAGTTTGTAACCTGGCTTCTATTTCGTTGCCAATGTTTATTGATAACGGTAAATTCGATCACGAAGCACTTTACAATGTTACCAAACGTGTAACTCGTAACCTAAACAAAGTAATCGACAGAAATTACTATCCTGTTAAAGAAGCAGAAAACTCTAACCTTCGTCACCGTCCGGTAGGATTAGGGGTGCAAGGTTTGGCAGATGCTTTTATCATGTTGCGTATGCCTTTTACAAGTGATGAGGCAAAAGCATTAAATCAGGAAATTTTCGAAACATTATACTTCGCAGCCGTAACCGCTTCTATGGAAATGGCGAAAGAAGAAGGACCGTATTCAACTTTTGCAGGTTCTCCAATGTCTCAAGGGGAATTTCAATACAATATGTGGGGATTGAAAGATGAAGAATTATCAGGTCGTTGGGACTGGGCATCTTTAAGAAAAGAAGTTATGGAGCATGGGGTTCGTAACTCATTGTTAGTAGCGCCAATGCCAACTGCTTCGACTTCACAGATTCTTGGAAATAACGAAGCTTTCGAACCTTATACATCAAACATTTACACACGTCGTGTATTGTCTGGAGAATTCATCGTAGTAAACAAGCACTTACTGGAAGATTTAGTAAAACTTGGTTTATGGAACGAAGATTTGAAACAGGAAATTATGCGTCATAACGGATCAGTTCAAAATATTGATATTATTCCGCAAGAGCTGAAAGATCTTTATAAAACAGTTTGGGAGATGTCGATGAAAGACATTATCGATATGTCACGCCAAAGAGGTTACTTCATTGATCAATCACAGTCTTTGAACTTGTTCATGCAAGATGCTAACTATTCTAAATTAACATCAATGCACTTCTACGCTTGGCAATCAGGTTTAAAAACAGGAATGTATTACCTAAGAACAAAATCAGCAGTTGATGCCATTAAGTTCACGCTGAACAACGATAAAAAAGAAGAAACAGCTCCAACATTAGTTGCAGAAACGGAAGCAATCAGCGTTGAGGATTATAAAGCAATGCTTTTAAAAGCACAAGCAGCAGACCCTGAAGATTGCGAAATGTGTGGATCTTAATTTTTTATTAGAATAAAGAGAATAGAATAAAGAAGAAAGATTTTTTCTTAATTTATAAAAGCAGTTATCGTTTCGATAGCTGCTTTTTTTATGGAGACTATTTTTATTGTCAGGATAGAGAAATGAGGTGGTGGATTGCTTCCAGCTTTAGTTGGAGGTTTTCAGTTTTTTTAAGATGGCTTTAGCCGAAATGTTTTAACTAAAGTTTTTCTATGATTGTATTTTAACTTTCAGTTAAAGCTGCTGACAATTCAAATACAATGCAATATCCTCAAAAATCCCCCGTTTTAAGAATTACCAAAGATTTTAAAACTTAGCACCTTAGTATTTAAGTACCTCAGAACCTTCCATTAAACCTTTAAGAGAAAGTCAAGTCTTATTGTAATAATTTCTGAATTATGAAAAAAAGCAATCTTTGGTCGTTACGATTGGGTTTTTCCGGAAAAGAATCCGATGCAATTGAAAAACTGGGATTAGAAAAATTTCTAAAACATTCCTATGAATCCAAATTTGACACACAGCTCCCCGCTTTTTTAGAGGATGATCCTAAGACATTATTAGAACTCAAAGAGCTTCGCGAATCGATTAAAACCGCAGATTCAGAAGAAAAAAAGAAAGTCCTAAAGAAAGAAATCTATTCGGCAGTAGAATTAAAAAAGTGGTGGATTGGCAAAATGCGTAATGATGAATTTCCGCTACGTGAAAATATGGTTTGCTTCTGGCACAATCACTTTGTATCCACCACGCAGAAGGTAAAAGTCAATTACTGGATTTACCAGCACAATATGATTTTGCGGGAACATGCTTTTGGAAACTTTAAAGAACTCACCAAGCAAATCCTAAAATCGAATGCAATGGTGAAATACCTTGATAATGTCGATAACAAAAAAGGGAAGTACAACGAGAACCTCAGTCGCGAATTATTGGAATTGTTCACCATCGGAATCGGAAACTATACCGAAAGCGATATTAAAAACGGAGCAAGAGCTTTGGCAGGGCTAAATTATGGAGACAACAGAGCTGCCTACAGGAAGTTTGCTGAAGATGACAGTGATAAAACCTATTTTGGTAAAACCGGAAACTGGAAAGTGGACGATTTGGTCGATATTATTTTTGAACAGAAAAATATTCCGTACCTGATTACCCGGAAAATCCTCGAATGGTTTGTGTATGACAATCCACCCGAAGATCTGGTGACTTATTATGGGGATTATTTTAGAAAAGTGAAATTTGAAATCCAGCCTTTATTGACCAAGATTTTTACCGAAGAATATAAAAAAGAAAACTCAGGAACAAAAATCAAAGATCCTTTAGTTTATATTTTGCAGTTACTGGATGAGTTGCATATTGATGATCTTGACGATGGGATGATTCTGTTCTTTCTGAAGCAGCAAGGAATGGATTTATACAACCAGGTTAATGTAAAAGGTTGGGATGGGGGCAATTCCTGGCTGACCTCTCAAATTTACCTGCAGCGCAACAATACCGCCGATTTGCTTTGCAGTGGGAGAACTATTACCCGAAAAGTTCTGAATACGATGACTACTGACACTGAAAAACCAAAATCAGAATTTGAAAAAGTTGAAGTAAAAATTGACTTTGATACCAACGGAAATAACAAAACGATCATCACTGATCTGTCAAACACGTTATTGTTCAAAGTAAATGATTCGATGCAAAAAGACATGGAGAACTTACTTAAATACGATTTTGATCCAAAGGAGGAGCATGCCAATTTTGCTGTAATCCGACTCTTTAATTATATAACCAAACTGCCCGAATATCAATTAATTTAGAAAGTTGTAATTATGAACAGAAGAAATTTTCTAACGCTTACAGGAACTCTTACCGGCGGAATGCTGGTGCTTCCTGATTTTTTACATGCATTTGGTTCGCAGGGTAATCTGATAATCGGCGAGCAATGTGTTGTGTTTGTTCAGTTAAATGGAGGAAATGACGGTTTGAATACTTTTATTCCGTATGATAATCCATTGTATTATGATTTACGTACTAAAATAGCTTTGAATAAGGATACTGTCATTGGGAAAAATAAAGGAATGGCTTTTCATCCGGCTTTAAAGGATTTTGCTCAAATGCAGCAAAATGGTGATCTGACCGTAATTCAGAATGTTGGATATCCCGAACCTATTCGGTCACATTTTAGAAGTCAGGAAATTTGGCAAACGGCCACAGATTCTAATAAATACATTAATGAAGGCTGGTTGGGACGTTATTTAGATTTGCAGTGCAACGGGCATCAGGCAACTGCAGGAATAAATCTGGATTCGATAGATAATCTGGCGTTGAAAGGAAATGAACCCAATTCTATCACGGTAAAAGATCCAAATCGATTTAAAGTGAAATCTGATAAAGAAGAAAATGTAACCTTGTCTGATAATCCGCAATTGGATTTTGTTCGAAAAATAGCCAATTCGGTTACAGAAGGATCTGATGAAATTCAGAAAGCATTGGCGAAATCCAAGTCGGAAATTAGTTATCCTAAGACAGAATTGTCTAAGAACCTGGAGTGGATTGGTCGACTGATCAAAGGAAACTTAAATTCAAAAGTGTACTATACTTCGTTAGGCGGATTTGATACGCATGACAATCAACTTGCTATACACGAAAAGAAATTAGCGGATTTGAACGACGCTTTGTACAGTTTTTACCAGGATTTGAAACAGTCAAAGTTGCTAGAGAATGTAACAGTTGTGGTGTTTTCTGAATTTGGAAGACGTGTAAAAGATAATGGAAACGGTACAGATCATGGAACTGCCGCGCCAATGTTTATAATTGGCGGAAACAACCGAGGAACAATTTTAGGTAAGAACCCTGATTTATCTAATTTGGATAATGGGGATTTAAAATATGAAATTGATTTCAGAAGTGTTTATGCTTCATTACTACAGCAAAAAATGAATTTTGATTATACTAAAATTGGGATTAAGAATGCACCGGTTTCTGGATTGTTTTAGTTTTTTAGAAGCTATTCCCGCTTTTCGTTACAATCTTTTGTGCCGAACCCCGGCACAAAAGGATTTCCACTTCAATCGGGGCTAGGCTAATTATTTACATAACGATATTTTCGTCTAGTTTGTCATTCCTCGGAATGGCTAGGAGTAACGAAAACATTGATTTAATTCGGGAAATTGAATTGTAAAATGACAATGACTTGCACTAATTCGGGAATTCGTGGCAAATAAAACTTAGAGTTTTTCAAAAACGCAATTGTAAATATCTCATTTTAAGCGGATATTTTTATATTATCGTACAAAACATCATAAATTTGTTAAGAAATCCTTTTTTGTTTCATAAAATGTATTATTTTTTTTGGTACAGTAAAAATAATTTATACATTCGCAAAGAATTTATTGAAAAACACAAACAAAATGACTAATAACCGTTTTTATTTTAGCAACTCTTTTTATTTCTTCTTTAGTAGAAGTGAGGATTGTGCTATGGTTATTTGAGAAAATTAAAATACAAATAAAACTAATATACAATCCTGATGCAAATCAGGATTTTTTTTTGAATATATGACAACGAAAATTGCAATACAAGGTATTAAAGGATCTTTTCATCATCAGGTAGTGAAGGAGTATTTCTCTGAAAATGTGGATATTGATGAATGTTTATCTTTTGAAGAATTAATCGATAGTCTGCTTTCGGGAAAATCGGATCAGGCAGTAATGGCGATTGAAAACTCGATTGCAGGGCCAATTATTCCGAATTATGCTTTGATTGACAAGAATAATATTCACATTATTGGAGAGCATTATTTGAACATTCATCAAAACTTAATGGTTTTAAAAGGGCAGAAAATTGAAGATATAAAAGAGGTTCATTCGCATCCGATGGCCTTGTTACAATGTATGGATTTCCTGAAACAATATCCAAACATTAAGTTGGTTGAGGATAAAGATACGGCTGAGACTGCCAGAAGAATTCAGGAAAAACAATTGACAGGAATTGCAGCGATAGCCAGTAAAACGGCTTCTGAAATGTACAATTTAGAGATTATCGCTCCTGAAATTCAAACGATCAAAAACAACATGACCCGTTTTGTGATTATTAAAAAACAGAATTCATTTCTGCCCGAAAATGAAATCAACAGAGCATCGATCAAATTTGAACTGGATCACAAAAGAGGAAGTTTGGCAGCAGTCTTAAATGTAATGAGTGACTGCAAATTGAATTTGACAAAAATTCAATCGCTTCCAAAAATTGAAACACCCTGGAAATATTCGTTTTTCGTAGACGTAACATTCGAGAAATACGAAGATTTTGCAAAAGCCAAATCGTTATTAAACATTATGGCAGAATTTTTTAAAGTATTAGGAGAATATAAAAATACCAAGCCTTAAAAAAGGAAATTTCAATACTGAAATTCCAAATACCAAAGGTTTAAAATTAGATTATCAGGCTTAGCGAAGTCGAAGCCTTAAAATTAGAAAATTTAAAAAGTGCCTAAAGCATATAGCTTAAAGCCTAAAGCAGAAAAAAAATGATAACAACAGCAAAACGATTAGATACAGTTGAAGAATACTACTTCTCCTCAAAATTAAGAGAAGTTCGTCAACTGCAATCTGAAGGAAAACCTATTATCAATATGGGAATCGGAAGCCCTGATTTGAGTCCGTCAAAAGCAGTAATTGAAGCGGTAGCCGCAGCAATTCAGGATGAAAACGGACATGGCTATCAGAGTTATCAGGGATTGCCGGAATTGAGAAAAGGAATGGCTGATTTTTATCAGAACCAGTTTGGTGTTGCGTTGAATCCGAATAATGAAATTTTACCTTTGATGGGTTCGAAAGAAGGAATAATGCATATCTCGTTGGCGTTTTTAAATGAAGGCGATCATGTTTTAATTCCGAATCCGGGTTACCCAACTTATACTTCGGTAACCAATTTGGTTGGGGCAGTTCCGGTTTATTATGATTTGACAGAAGCAAATGCGTGGGAGCCGGATTTTGAAGCTTTAGAAAAATTAGAGCTGGAGAAAGTAAAAATTATGTGGTTGGGCTACCCGCACATGCCAACAGGAGCAAGGGGAAGTCTGGCGTTATTTGAAAAATTGGTTGCTTTTGCTAAAAAACACAAGATATTATTAGTTAACGATAATCCGTATAGTTTTGTTTTGAATGATAACCCAATGAGTTTATTGCAAATTGACGGTGCAAAAGAAGTGGCTTTAGAATTGAATTCATTAAGTAAAACGTTTAACATGGCAGGCTGGAGAGTGGGGATGGTTTTAGGAAATCCTGAAATTATTGATGCAATTCTAAAAGTAAAAAGTAACATGGATAGCGGTATGTTCTACGGAATTCAAAAGGGTGCAGTAGCAGCTTTGAATTGTGATAAATCATGGTTTGAAGATCAAAACAAAATTTACAGACGCCGTAGAGAACTAACGGAAAAGTTAGCCGAAAAATTAGGCTGCAAAGTGTATAAAGAGGGGGTTGGACTTTTTGTTTGGGCAAAACTTCCGGAAGGAATTGAATCATCAGAAAAGTTCATTGACGAGATATTATATGAGAAAGATATTTTCATCACGCCGGGAACCATTTTTGGAAGCAACGGTGAAGGTTATATCAGATTCTCATTGTGTGTGAAAGAGGAAAAAGTACAAGAAGCAATAGAGCGATTTTAAGTATTAAGATTTTAGAATCAAGAATCAAGATTTTTATCCAGATTGTCAGGCTGAGCGGAGTCGAAGCTTTTTTAGTTGGGATTTGGGATTTAGAATTTTGGAATAAAAAAAATATGAAAGTATACGTAATAGGAATAGGATTAATAGGCGGTTCGATGGTGCTGGACATCAAGGATCAACATCCTGATTCGACCATTTTTGGAATTGACAGTAACGAAAAACACTTACAGGAAGCCATTGATTTAGGAGTTATCGACGAAGCAGGAAGTTTTGAAGATTTGGCGGGAGCAGATTTTGTCATTGTTTCGGTTCCTGTAGATGTGGCACTTGCCGTTTTGCCTAAAGTACTGGATTTGGTGGGCGACAAAACAATCGTTTTTGAAGTGGGGTCGACGAAAAAACCAATCTGTGATGCAGTAGCGAGCCACCCGAAAAGGAGGAATTTTATTGCCACGCATCCAATTGCCGGAACAGAGTTCTCAGGGCCTTCAGCGGCGATTAAAGGTTTGTTTAAAGGAAAAACAAACATTATTTGCGAAGTGGAAAAAACTACTTTTAAACTGCAGGAAAAGGCGTTAAAGCTTTTTGCCGAAATAGGAATGAGGATACGCTATATGGATCCAATTTCACACGACAAACATATTGCTTACGTTTCGCATTTGTCACACATTAGCTCATTTATGCTAGGAAAAACGGTAATGAATAAAGAAAAAGACGAACAGGATATTTTTGATATGGCTGGAAGCGGATTTGAAAGTACCGTTCGTTTAGCTAAAAGCTCGCCTGCAATGTGGACGCCAATTTTTAAGCAAAACAAAGAATATGTTCTGGAAACATTAGAAGAATATATTTCAAATCTCAGTCGGTTTAGGGATTTGCTGAAAGAAGAAGATTACAGTGCCATTTTTGAAGAAATGGAAAGCACCAATAAAATTAAAGAGATACTAAACGGATTAACAATTAAAAAATAAAACTATAATAAAGATGGAAAATAAAAAAGAAATGAGAAAGTGGTTAGAAGATTTCAATTTAAATCACCCACTTGTAATTGCAGGACCATGCAGTGCAGAAACAGAAGATCAGGTATTGAAGATTGCACACGAATTGAAAGATTCAAAAGTTAGTGTATTCAGAGCAGGAATCTGGAAACCAAGAACGCGTCCGGGAGGATTTGAAGGTGTTGGAGAAATTGGTTTGAAATGGTTGCAAAAAGCAAAGAAAGAAACCGGTTTGTTGATGGGAACTGAGGTTGCAACTGCAGCACATTGTAAATTGGCCTTAGAACATGATATAGACGTTTTATGGGTTGGTGCCCGTACAACTGCAAACCCTTTTGCAGTTCAGGAAATTGCTGATACTTTGAAAGGGACTGATAAAATCGTCTTGGTTAAAAATCCTGTAAACCCTGATTTAGCTTTATGGTTAGGTGGTGTTGAGCGTTTACACATGGCCGGAATTGAGAAGTTAGGAGTGATTCACAGAGGATTTTCGACTTACGAAAAAACAAAATACAGAAATATTCCGGAATGGCAAATTGCTATCGAATTGCAAAATAAATTCCCTGATCTGCCATTAATCATCGACCCGTCTCATATTACAGGAAATCGTAACATGATTTTTGAAGTAACGCAAGAGGCTTTAGATTTGAATTACGATGGTATGATTATCGAAACGCACTACGATCCGGACAACGCATGGTCTGATGCTGCTCAACAAGTAACTCCAGATGCATTGAAACAGATCATTAAAGATTTGACAATCAGAAAAACGGATGATACTACAGATGAGTACAACCAAAAAATGAAAAAATTAAGAGCGAATATCGACGTTTTAGATGCTAACTTATTAGAGTTGCTAGGAAAACGTATGAAAGTAGCGGATGAAATTGGACAGGTGAAGAAAGATGCAAACGTTGCAATTCTTCAAAACAACCGTTGGAATGAAATCCTTGGAAAAATGATTTTGGAAGGTGAGAAAAAAGGACTTACAGAAGAGTTTGTTTTGAGAATGTTTAAGGCAATCCACCAGGAAAGTATTGGTCATCAGGAAAAAGTATTCAATGCATAGTTTTTTCTAAAAACATATAAGGGATATAAGTTAATTGGAGTTTTTTTTAACTCTGTTCTATGACTGTCTTATGTCATCATTTTAAAAATAGATTGTTTTTTTACATTAAATCTCCTTTGCTTTCGGGCTTTGGAGATTTTTTTTTGAAATAAATAGTACCTTCCCAACCTTTTGATGTTTTTTGTTCTCTATAAAAGTATAAACCTAAATTTTCGTATCATGAAGTCAAAATTGTTTTTGTCTGTACCGAATATTCTTCAAATTAATTTGAATGTATTGTTTTATTTCTTGTTGTTTTTAGGAGCAAAATCTTTTGCGCAAAGTCCCGAACTAACGGTGAAAGGCGATGAAGCTGAAAAAGTGAGAATGAATAAATTAATTGTTAATGTAAAAGTGGTGGGTAATATTGCTTACACTACTGCCGAAATGCATTTTTTTAATTCAGGAACCCGTCAGATGGAAGCAGAACTTATTTTTCCCTTACCAGAGAATGTCTCCGTTTCCAGATATGCTATTGATATTAACGGAAAAATGCGTGAAGCTGTTCCGGTAAATAAAAATAAAGGCAAACAGGTTTTTGAAGCTATCGAACACCGTCGTGTTGATCCGGGACTACTGGAGAAAGTAGATGGGAATAATTTTAGAACCAGAATTTATCCGTTGATGCCAAACGGAGAACGAACTGTTATAATAGGTTACGAAGAAGAACTTTCGGCATTCGATAAAAATAATTTGGTGTACCAATTAGTAAGTCGTTATCCTAAAAAACTGGATCAGTTTGAGATGAATGTTTCGATTTTAGGAACTGAAGCTGCTCCAATTGTGGCAGAAAATTCAGGTGATGAAATTGCTTTTTCAAAATGGAATCAATCTTTTCAGACTTCTATCAAAAAAGAAAATTATCAGCCTACTGAGAAATTAGTTTTTAAAATTCCAATTCAGCAGAACATTCCAAGTGTATTGATGCAGGATGTTAGCGGTCAGCATTATTTTTACGGAAATACTTTTATAGAAGGCAATAAAAGAGCAAAGAAAAATCCAGCTTCGATTGGTTTAATTTGGGATAATTCGTTGAGTTGTAAAACGAGAGACTTAAAAAAGGAAATGGCTTTGCTTGATGCTTATTTTCAGAAAATAAAAAATACAAAAGTAACCTTATACTTTTTGAATTATACTTTCGAAAAACAAAAAGAATATACCATTACAAGCGGAAATTGGTCTGAGTTAAAAACCGTATTAGAAAATGCCAAGTACGATGGAGGAACAAGATTTTCTAAAATAAATCTTTTGCCTCATGATGAGTTTTTGCTTTTTTCGGATGGATTATCATCTTTAAGCGACAATGTTTTGCCAAAAACTAAAAAGCCAATTTATACGATTACATCATCTGTTTCTGCTGATTTTTCTTTCCTAAATTATTCGGCGATGCAAACAGGCGGTAGTTTTATCAATTTAAATCAGGTTAATCAGGAAAATGCTTTAGATAAATTGGTGAATACAAATTTGAAGTTTTTAGGAATAAAAGAGAATTATACAGTGACTGATTTGTTTCCGATGCCGGGAACTTCGGCCTCCGGAAGTTTTAGTTTCTCAGGGATTTCCTTAAAACCAAAAAATGAAATTACGTTGTTGTTTGGTTATAATAACGAAGCTGTTTTAGAACGAAAAATAATTTTAGATGGCAGTATTCAAAATACAAAAGAAGTAAATATTGAGAAGCTTTGGGCACAGAAAAAAATTGCCAATCTTGATTTTCAATATGACAAAAATGCAGATGAAATCGAGCTTCTGGGCAAGAAATACGGAATCATTACAAAGAATACTTCGTTGATTGTTCTGGAAGATATTCGTGATTATATTTCTTATGATATTATTCCGCCAACAGAATTGCGTGCCGAATTTGACCGAATTAAAAAACAGGAAAATGCTAATACTTTGGCGCAGCAAAAAAATAATTGGGAAAGTATTGAAAGCTATTTTGAAGGTTTAAATAATTGGTGGAAAAAAGATGTAAAATATTCTGTTCCAAAACCGTTACCGAAGCCAAAAGTTAAAAAACCTAGCCGATCAGATAATAATGCAGTAAGCGAAAGTTCAAGCAGAAGTTCAAGTGCAGTTTCAACCAGAAGCACAAGTGTTGCGGCAGGTAAAGTTGAAGGTATTGTTGTAGATCAGGAAGGAATACCTTTACCAGGTGTGACTGTAACAATAGGAGGAGAAAGAGAAGGAGTTGTTGCTGATTTTGATGGTAAATTTGTAATTAGAGCAGCCGAGAATAGTACTCTTAACTTTAGTTATATTGGATTTGAGCCTTATCAATTAAATGTGGGTAGAAACAATCAAATTAGAGTTCAGTTAAAAGAATATTCGCAATCACTAAATGAGGTTGTTGTTACAGGATATGCGACAACACAAAAAAGATCTGTTTCTTATTCTTCACAATCAGTAGCGGCTGAAAGTATTTCTAAAAATAATGATATTCAGGAGGCTCTTGCTGGTAAAGTGGTTGGAGTTCAAATCTCTCCATCAATAAGTAGTGATAAGACTGTAGGTAGCGAAAGTGAGGTTAATTTCGATTCTAAAAAAGATTCAGATAGCGAGGACGACGATGAAGATGGTGAATTAAACAGAATAGAAAGTGAACCTAAAACCTGGAATCCGGATCGTTTGTATTTAAAAGCTTTGGCATCTGCACCAAAAGAAAAACAATACGAATTGTATTTTGAACTTAGGAACGGGCAGGAAAGAAATCCAAGTTTTTATTTTGATGTGGCACATTTTTTCTACAATCAGGGTGATGTTACAAAAGCATTACAAATCATTAGTACTATTGCCGATTTAGGTTTAGAAAATCATCAGCTTTATAAAACACTTACCTATACTTTACGCCAATGGCAGGATTATGAAGATGCATTATTTACTGCAAGACAAATTGCAAAATGGAGAGCGCACGAACCACAAAGTTTAAGAGATTATGCTTTGGCTCTTGAAGATGCAGGAATGTATCAGGAAGCTTTTGATCAATTGATTAAAGCCTTGGAAGTAAATTATTACGGAGAAATGAGCGGACAATACGAAGGTGTAGAAGATATTATTTTAATGGACATTAATCGTTTGACAATTGAACACAAAGGTTTGAAAACGGGCAAACTCGATAAAAAATATTTGGCAAAAATGCCGGTTGATATCAGAATAATTATGAACTGGAATTTAATGGATGTCGATCTTGATTTGCATATTATTGAGCCAAATGGTGAAGAATGTTATTATGCACATAAAGAAACACAAGCCGGCGCAAGGTTTTCGAAGGATTTCACGCAAGGTTACGGACCTGAACAATATTTAATTCGAAATGCTCTTAAAGGAAAATATCAAATAAAAACCAATTATTTTGGCGAAAGAGAATTAACTGAAAGTGGTCCTGCAACTGTTATGGTAGAAATATATACTTCAAGAGCTGGGAAAACTACAAAAACTTTAAAAACGATTCAGCTAGGAAAAATAAAAGAAAATGAAATTTTAGCCGAAATTGTTTGGTAAATGAGTCAATTTTAGCGTCTGTTTTTTAATTTTAAAAGGCGAAATTGCGTTGTTCAATTCTAAAAACGTAATTTTGCCTTTTATTTTTTAGTTCAAAGCGTAATCTAAAATCTAAAATCAGCAATCTAAAATTAAAGAATGACAGGACTCGTATATAAATCTACAGGAAGTTGGTATACTGTAAAATCAGAAAATGGCGATTTTATAGAATGCCGTATGAAAGGGAAGTTTAGGATGAAAGGTATTAAAAGTACCAATCCTATTGCTGTAGGCGATATTGTCGATTATGAACTGGAGGAAACTTCAGATGCTGTAACCGGAACGATTTTTAATATTCACGAAAGAAAGAATTACATCGTTCGTAAATCGGTTAACCTATCGCATCAAATGCATATTATTGCATCTAACATCGATCGTGTGTTTTTATTGATTACGATTAATAATCCGCCTACTACCTTTAACTTTATTGACCGTTTTCTGGTTACTGCCGAGGCGTATAATATCGAAACTATTTTGGTTTTTAATAAAATCGATACTTTTGATGAAGCTACACTTGAAGATCAATTGTATATGCAATATGTCTATCAGCAAATAGGCTATAAATGTCTTCGTGTTTCTTCGACAGAAATGAAAGGTGTTGAAGAGTTAAAAGAAATGATGATCGGTAAAGTAAGTATGTTTTCCGGACATTCCGGTGTGGGAAAATCGACTTTGGTAAATGCAATGGAGCCTTCTTTACATCTTAAAACCAAAACCATTTCGGAGGCCAGTAAACAAGGGCAGCATACCACCACTTTTGCCGAAATGTATGATTTGTCTTTTAATGCAAAAATTATCGACACACCGGGAATTAAAGGTTTTGGAATTGTTGACATGGAGCCTTCTGAAATCAGTGGTTATTTCCCTGAGTTTTTCAGATTAAAGGATCAATGTAAATTTAACAACTGTTTGCACAAAGAAGAACCACATTGTGCGATCAAAGCTGCTTTAGAACGAGATGAGATCGCTTGGTCACGTTACAATAGTTATTTGAAGATTCTCGAAGGAGATGATGAAAACTATCGTACCGATTCTTATGATGAGGATCGAAAAGCAAGTGATGAATTGAGGAAATAAAAAATAAATTCCAATTTCTTAAATTCCCAAATTCCAAATCAAAAATTATCGACAGAGTTTGATTGCAAAGATGCACTGGAGTGCCTCTAACGTTTAGAGTTTAAAATCTTTTTAATTCGTATAATCTGTGGCAAAACCAAAATATCTTCTATTATAATGAAAGTAGTAATTCAAAGAGTTTCCCAGGCGTCAGTGACAATCGATCATCAAAAAGTGGCTGACATTCAAAAAGGGTTATTAATTCTGCTCGGAATTGAAGACGCAGACAATCAGGAGGACATTGATTGGCTGGTGGGGAAAATCATTAAAATGAGAATTTTTGGAGACGAAAATGATGTAATGAATTGCTCGGTTCAGGATATCGATGGAGATATTATTGTAGTAAGCCAGTTTACGCTTCACGCTTCAACTAAAAAAGGAAACCGTCCTTCGTATATAAAAGCTGCAAAACCGGAATTTGCTATCCCAATGTATGAGAATTTTCTAAAGTCTTTAGGAAAGGAATTTAATAAAAAAATACAAGCAGGAGTTTTTGGTGCCGATATGAAAGTTAATCTCTTGAATGATGGACCGGTAACTATTTTAATAGACAGTAAAAACAGAGATTAAAAAAAAATTAGACGAATGTTAAGGATTTCTAAAAATAATATATATTTGGCGAAATTACTTACTAAATGAAAAGCCTGGTTTTTACGTTGTTTTTTTGCCTGTTTACCCTTATTTCTTCCGCTCAAAAAAGCGAATATGCTGTGGCTGCAATTGCCGATAGTCTTAAAGAAAATGCCAATGCAGTTGTTCGTCTGGATGAGACTGAAATGGTGATTTTGTCGCAACGAAGCATGAATGTCAAAACAATGAGAGTTGTTACGGTATTAAATGAAAAAGGAATGCGAGCGATTAATGCCTTTGAAAATTACAACAAAAGAAGCTCTGTCAAAAATATTGAGGCAATTGTCTATGACGCATCTGGTAACGAGGTAAAAAAAATAAAACGAAAAGATTTTAAAGACGTAAGTGCCGTTGATGGATCTACGCTTGCTTCAGATGCTAGATATATTTATTTAGATTATACCCCGATCTCATATCCATTTACCATAGTTTATAGTAGTGAAAAAGAAACTTCAAATACAGCTTTTCTTCCACGTTGGTATCCTTTAGATAACTATTATGTAAGTGTAGAAAAATCTGTTTTAAATGTAAAATACCCTAATAACCTTGGATTTAGAAAAAAGGAAAGTCAGTTTTCAGTCTTTGATATTAAAAAAATAGAGGAGTCAGATAAACAACTTTTATATGTCGCAAGAAATGTTTTGGCTCAAAAACCTGAGGATTATAGTCCTGCATTCAATGAATTATATCCAAATGTGATTATGAGTGTTGAATACTTTAACCTAGAAGGAATTGATGGAAATGCGAAAAATTGGAAAGAATATGGGAAATGGTTCTCTGAAAAAATATTAGCAGAAACTATATTATTGCCTGAGGAGACTAAAGCAAAAATAAAATTACTTGTAGGGAATGAATCAGATCCTATAAAAAAAGCAAAAATTATTTATCAGTATGTACAGGAAAAATCGAGATATGTAAGTATTCAATTAGGTGTTGGAGGATTTAAACCTATGCTGGCAACAGATGTTGATCGTTTGGGATATGGAGATTGTAAAGCATTATCTAATTATACAAGAGCACTTTTAGATGTCGTAGGAATTCCGTCATATTACACAGAATTGTATGGTGATCGGGAGTTAAGAGATGTTGATGAAGATTTCTTTTCTATAGAAGGGAATCATGTTATTTTATGTATTCCAGATAAAGAGAAATATGTTTTTTTAGAATGTACAAGTCAGGATGATCCTTTTGGATATCAGGCAAATTTTACAGATGATAGAAAAGTTATTGTAATTAAACCTAATGGAGGTGAAATAATCAGAACGAAAATTTATGAATCAAAAGACAATACACAATTCAGTAAAGGAAACTATTCTTTAGATGAGAATGGTGTTTTTTCAGGTAAAGTAAATATTATTTCTGAAGGTTCTCAATATGGGATTAGACATCAAATTGAGAAACTTCAACCGACCGAAAAAGAAGCCCACTATAAAGAATACTGGGACAACATCAACAATCTGAAATTGGGTAAAATTACGTTAAGCAATAACAAAGAAACGATCCGCTTTACCGAAGATGTTCAGCTAAGTGCTTTAAATTATGCTGCAATTTCGGGAAATAAAATGATCTTTGCTGTAGATGCCTTTAATCAGAGCTCTGCTAATGTAAAAAGAATCCGAAACAGAAAAAATCCATTTCAAATTCAACGCGGGTATTTAGACACTGATGAGATTGAAGTTAGTTTACCTGTGGGTTTTACGATTGAATTTTTGCCCTCAAATTTCGAATTAAAAGGAAAGTTCGGAGCATATAAAACCGAAATCATTAAAAAAGAAAACAATAAACTGTTGTACAAACGTTCACTGTTTTTGAATAAAGGAAAATACTCCAATAAAGAATACGATGACTACCGCCTTTTTATGGAGCAGGTGTCAAAAAATGATAACGCCAAAATTATATTAACCAAGAACTAACCAAATGAAATTTATTAAATTTTTTAGTCTGTTTATTGCATTGTTGTTTATTTCAAAAGTAACAGCACAAGAATTTAAACCAGGAAAAGTTTCTGTTGCTGAATTAGAAGAGAAAGTGCATCCGAAGGATTCATCAGCTGTAGCAGCTATTCTGTATAAAAAAGGAAAGACTAGTATACAGTATGATTCAAACGAAGGTTTTATTACTGTGACTGAAGTCGAAACCAGAATTAAGATCTATAAAAAAGAAGGATATGGCTGGGCAAATCAAAAGGTTTGGTATTATTATGCAGCTGGCTTTAAGGAAAGAGTTACCTTCTCAGACGCAGTGACTTATAATTTAGTCAATGGTAAAATAGAAAAAACCAAGCTAAAAAGTGACGGAACTTTTGATGAAATTGTCGACAAATTTAAAGGGCAAAAGAAGATTACGATGCCTAATGTTAAGGAAGGTTCTGTTATTGAATTCAGTTATACAATTAGAAATCCGAGCGACAGAATGATCAGAGAATGGGATTTTCAAACCAGTATTCCGGTAAATTATTCTGAATATAAAACCTTTGTTCCGGAGTATTACGTGTTTAATACGAAACAAAAAGGGTATGTTTTTCCTAAAGTTATGGTAGAGACAATTCCTCGATCCTTAATTTTGGTAAATAAGAAAAGCATCTCCGTAGGAAGTGTATCGGGAACAACAAGAACTAATCCTTCTGGAGAGAAAATTGATTATAAGGAAACCAGCACCACTTATGTGGCAAAAGATTTTCCAGCTATTAAAGAGGAGGCTTTTGTGAATAATATCGATAATTACACGTCAAGTATTCAGCATGAATTATCAATGACAAAATACCCAAATGCACAATTAGAAATGTATTCGACAGATTGGAATTCTGTTGTGAAAACCATTTACGAATATGATGATTTTGGCCCGGAATTAAACAAAACGGGATATTTTGAAGAAGATCTAAAAGCTATATTGGTAGGGAAAAACACTCCAGAGGATAAAATTTTAACTATTTTAAATTACGTAAAGGCTAATGTGAAGTGGAATGACTATAGTGGCTATATTTGCGACAGTGGTGTTAGGAAAGCTTACAAAGAAAAGTCAGGAAATATTGCCGATATCAATTTAATGCTTACAGCGATGTTGCGTTATGCCGGTTTGACAGCAAATCCGGTATTAGTTAGTACACGTTCTAACGGGATTTCACTTTTTCCAAACAGAACTGCTTTTAATTATGTAATTGCAGCGGTGGAAACTCCAAATGGGAATGTTTTATTAGATGCCTCTGATAAGTTTTCCACTCCCGGTGTTTTACCGTTAAGAACTTTAAACTGGTATGGTCGATTAATTCGAAAAGACGGAAGCTCAGAAGAAGTAGACTTGATGCCCAAGAAAACATCAAATGATATTGTTTTTATGAATTATACTATTGATCCGGAAGGAAAAGTCACAGGAAAAACCAGAAGACAATGTACAGATTATAATGCGATGATTACCAGAAGTAATATTTCGAGTCTCAAAGAAGAGGAGTATTTAGAAAAACTGGAGAATCTAAACAACAAGATTGAAATCAGCGAGTACTCAAAAACCAATGAAAAAGATATTTTATTGCCTATTGTTGAAACGTATTCTTTTACAGGAAACAATTTATGTGAAGTAATAGGTGGGAAAATATATGTAAGCCCAATGTTGTTTTTTGCAAATAACGAAAATCCTTTTAAACAGGAAGTGAGAGAGTACCCTGTAGATTTTGGGTTTCCATTTATGGATAAATACAATATTACACTTCAAATTCCTGAAGGTTTTGCAGCAGAAACGTTACCTGCACCAGCTATTATTAATATGCAGGACAACTTAGGGACCTTTAAGTTTAATATTGCTGCAAACGATAACCTTTTACAAATCACTATTCAGCATCAAATCAATGCAGCGATCGTTACAACAGAACAATACGAAATGCTAAAAGAATATTATAAAGGTATGATCGCGAAAGAAACAGAGAAAATTGTTTTAAAAAGAATATAAAAATGAAGTTTGAAAAATTAGTAATAGTTTTTCTTTTGTTTTTTGGAGTTTTAAAAGTTAAAGCTCAAAATTATGAGCTTGGAAAAGTAACTATTGCTGAATTAAAAGAAAAAACAAATCCAAAGGATACAGCAGCAGTAGCGACAATTTTGTTTAAAAAAGCGAGAACTTTTTTTACCTACAATAAAGACAAAGGGTTTACAGCAAATCATGTGTATGAATTTAAAATTAAAATTTACAAAACAGAAGGATTAAAGTGGGCTGATCAGAAGGTTCGGTTTTATATTGGTTATGAAAGTCTGGGCGATGATAGATTAGAGTTTTCGAATGCTATAACATATAATCTGGAAAACGGATCGATTGTAAAAACAAAACTAGACAATCAAGGAAGTTTCAAGAAAAAAGTAAATCAATTTTGGAATGAAAAAACGATAACATTACCCAACGTAAAAGTAGGCTCTATTATTGAATATAAATATATTCTCAAATCTGAAAATATTGTCAGATTGCCCGATTTTGATTTTCAATATGAAATTCCGGTATCTTATTTTGAGTATAAAACAGATATTCCGGAATATTATATTTATAAACCTATTTTGATCGGAAATCATAAAGTCGAAACAGGGGCAAAATTTACAAACAAAACTCAGAATTTTAATGATGATTATAATAGATCAGCCGTGCTTTCGTACAATCAAATTAGTGCTTTTTATTTGGGTAAGGATATTCCGGCTTTAACAGATGAACCTTATGTAGATAATATCAATAATTATAGAGGTTCCATTCAACATGAGTTAGAAAGAGTACGTTATCCGGATCAACCTGTAAAAGATTATGCATTAACATGGGAAGGTGTCACGACTACAATTTTTAAAGATAAAAGCTTCGGGAAAGAACTAAATGAAAAAAACTTTTTATTAGAAGATGTTAAACGATTACTAACCAATGTCGAGTCGCAAAATGAAAGACTGAATATCATTTTTAAATTTGTTCAGAGTAAAATGAACTGGAATGAAAAAAATGATTATTATACAGATAAAGGGATTGTTAAAGCATATGCAGATCAAACCGGAAATGTAGCCGAGATCAATTTTATTTTAATTAATATGTTGAAATTGGCAGGGATAGATGTAGATCCTGTTTTGATAAGTACAACCGAAAACGGTGTGCCGGTTTATCCTACAAGAACAGGTTTTAATTATGTTATTGCCGCTGCTGAAATCGATGGGAAACAAATCCTTTTAGATGCAACCAACAAATTTACTTATCCGGGAATTTTGCCTTTAAATGTTTTAAACTGGCGAGGAAGATTGATTAAGGATGATGGAACTTCAGAAGAAATAAATTTAGTGCCAACCAATGCTTCAAAATATTTTTCGAATATTTTGGTTAAAATTGACAATCAGGGTAAAATCGAAGGTAAAATCAGAATTCAAAGATCAGATTATGAAGCCTATCTATTTAGAATTGAAAATGCTAATAAAACTGAAGAGAGTTATCTTGAAAAATTGGAAAGTCAATTAGGAGATTTGAGCATATCAGATTATAAAATTGAGAACAGAAAAGCTAATTTTTCGGAGCCGGTTATAGAAACTTTTTCTTTAGTTACAGATAATAGAGTTGAAATTATTGGAGGTAAGATTTTTATAAATCCTTTGTTATTTTTTACCAGAACAAAAAATCCGTTTAATCAGGAAGTGCGTCAAATGCCGGTTTGTTTGGGGTATCCAACTCATGAAAAATTCAATTTAAGTATAGAAATTCCAGAAGGATATGTTGTAGAATCATTGCCAACGCCGGTTAGAATTTCATCTGAAGATAAAGAGATTGTTTATTTTTTAAATATTGCTAACGACGGAAATAAAGTTCAAATAAGTAGTTCAAAAGAAATTAACAATACTATTTTTGCAGTAGATCATTATAGCGGATTAAAAGACTTTTTCAGTAAAATGATCTTAAGTCAAAACGAAAAAATTGTTCTTAAAAAAATATAACTATGGATTTGAAAAATGCACAACTAGACGTAGATACCTGGATTAAAGAACATGGTGTTCGTTATTTTAATGAACTAACCAATATGGCTCAGCTTACTGAAGAAGTAGGTGAGGTTGCCCGAATTATTGCCCGTAGGTACGGGGAACAATCCGAGAAAGAAAGCGATAAGAATAAAGATCTTGGCGAAGAATTGGCCGATGTTGTTTTTGTAGTGCTTTGTCTGGCCAATCAAACCGGAATAGATTTACAAGCCGCTTTTGATAAAAAAATGGATTTAAAATCAGTTCGCGATAAGGATCGTCATAAAAACAACGATAAATTAAAATAATGTGATAAGTCACTGTAAAGCTTTGGAGTGTCCTTTATTTAAAATAAATTTGCAAAAACGCATAATTTAATTACCTATAATGAATTTACTACTCCAAACAACTCAACATAATTTACAAGGACAAATTGCAGTAACAGGATCAAAAAGCGAAACCAACCGGTTATTGTTGTTAAAAGCATTGTTTCCAAATATTACTTTGGCTAATACTTCAAACTCTGATGATAGTGAGGTAATGCAAAAAGCGCTAATCGGCCATGATGAAATTATAGACATTCACCATGCTGGAACGGCCATGCGTTTTTTAACCGCCTATTTTGCAGTAAATGAAGGAAGAGAAGTAGTGATGACGGGTTCCAGCAGAATGCAGGAGCGTCCGATAAAGATCCTGGTAGAAGCTTTGGAACAATTAGGAGTTGAAATCTCTTATGAAAAAGAAGAAGGCTATCCGCCAATTCGGATCAAAGGAAAAAAAGTAACCGCTTCAAAAGTAACTCTGGCAGCCAATGTAAGCAGTCAGTATATTTCGGCACTTTTATTGGTGGCGTCAAAACTGGAGAATGGTCTGGAACTGACTTTAGAAGGTGAAATCACTTCGATTCCTTATATCAAAATGACTTTGGCTTTGCTAAACGATTTAGATATCCAAACGAGTTTTGAAGGAAATGTGATTAAAGTATACCCAAAAGCTGAGGTAGCTTCTAAAGAAATGGTAGTGGAATCGGACTGGAGTTCGGCTTCATACTTCTTTAGTTTGGTAGCTTTGGCTGATACTGCTTCAATAACGTTGAGCAGTTATAAAGAAAATAGTTTGCAGGGTGATTCGGAATTAGTGTCGCTTTATGAAAAATTAGGAGTGAAAACTACTTTTCAGGATAATAAAATGACGCTGATAAAACAAGAGAATTTTAAATTTGAAACCGTAAATTTTGAATTAAACAATACTCCCGATATTGCACAAACCATCGTAGTAACCTGTTTAGGTTTGGGAATAGGCTGTCATTTGACAGGTCTTCATACCTTGAAGATTAAAGAAACTGACCGTTTGGAAGCGTTGCGAATAGAACTTACAAAATTAGGTGCTACGATTTCAGTAACGAATGATAGTTTGACTTTGACGGCATCAGAAAACATTAAGCACAATGTGAAAATTGCAACATATAATGACCACCGTATGGCAATGGCATTTGCTCCATTGGCTTTGAAAGTGCCAATTATTATTGAGGATGCCGAAGTAGTTTCAAAATCATATCCTGATTTCTGGAATGATTTGAAAGCATTAGACTTTGAAATTGTCCAAACCCTATAAAAAATAGAAGTTCATTTTATGGTTAAACATATATTGAATAGCCTCCAGTTGAAACTGGAGGTTTTTTTGTGCATTTAGTTTTGACTTTAATTAGCTTAAAGAGACGTTGATTTTTAAGGAATCCGGATTAAAGTGACTGTGATTTCCTATATCGTTAAAAAAAAGATAAAACTTTCATTTTTAAGCAACTCAAAGTGTCAGTAAACCAAGGGCTTTTAAAAATAAACGGCAAAACACTTGACAACGCCTATCTCACAATCGTATATTTGCACACGATTTACAATTTTAGATAAAAAATCTAAAATCTACACTCTAAAATCAGCAATGTCAATATGAAATTATCACATTTTCAATTTAATTTACCAAAAGAACTTTTAGCGGAATTTCCAGCAGAAAACAGAGATGAGTCTCGTTTAATGGTAATCGATCGTCAAAAACAAACTATAGAGCACAAAATGTTCAAAGATGTTATCAATTATTTTGATGACGGAGACGTTTTGATCCTTAACAATACTAAAGTTTTCCCGGCACGTTTGTACGGAAACAAAGAAAAAACAGGAGCAAGAATTGAAGTTTTTTTATTGAGAGAATTAAATTCAGAACAACGTCTTTGGGATGTTTTGGTTGATCCGGCTCGTAAAATCAGAATTGGTAATAAACTTTATTTTGGTGACGACGATTCGTTAGTGGCCGAGGTAATCGACAATACTACTTCTCGTGGTAGAACTTTACGTTTTTTATACGATGGATCTTATGAAGAATTCAGAAATAAATTGACAGAACTTGGAGAAACTCCAATTCCTAAATACATCAACAGAGAAGTAACTGCTGAAGATGCTGAAAGATACCAAACCATTTACGCAAAAGAAGAAGGAGCTGTAGCAGCACCAACTGCGGGTTTACACTTCTCAAAACACCTTTTGAAAAAATTAGAAATTAAAGGAGTAAATTTTGCAGAAGTAACACTTCACGTTGGTTTAGGAACTTTTAATCCGGTTGAGGTTGAAGATTTGTCGAAACACAAAATGGATTCTGAAGAATTAATCATCAGACAAGAAGCTTGTGATATCGTAAATGCAGCAAAAGCAGGAAGAAAACGTATTTGTGCTGTTGGAACAACTTCTATGCGTGCCATCGAAAGTTCAGTTTCATCTCAAAATACTTTAAATCCTTACGAAGGCTGGACTAATAAATTTATTTTTCCTCCTCACGATTTTAGTATTGCTAACTGTATGATTACAAATTTCCACACACCAAAATCAACATTATTAATGATGATTTCTGCTTTCTGTGGTCATGATTTAATGAAAAGAGCTTACGAAGAAGCAATCAAAGAAGAATACAAATTCTATTCTTACGGAGATGCAATGTTAATCCTATAATTAGATTCTATAGAGATATTCAACCCGACAGGTTTTAACAACCTGTCGGGTTTTCTATTTTATAATGATTTCAACTTTCAGGTGCTGTTGGTAACTTGAAACCTGAAACTTGAAACAAAATAAACAATTTTTGTTATTTTAGCATTCAAAACAAACGCAATGACTTTTCAAAATACACGCGAATTCGCGAAACAACTTGATTCAGAGGATATTTTAAATCACTATCAGGACCAATTTATATTCCCAAAAGTTAATGACAAAAGAGTAATTTATTTTACTGGAAACTCTTTAGGATTACAGCCAAAACAGACCAAAGCTTATATTGATGAAGTAATGAACGACTGGGCAGATCTTGCGGTAGAAGGTCATTTTTATGCCGAAAAACCATGGTGGGATTATCAGGAAAGATTTGCTGAACCTTTGAGTAAAATTGTTGGAGCTTTACCTTCTGAAGTAACGGTCATGAATACTTTGACTGTAAACCTTCATTTGTTGATGGTCTCTTTCTATCAGCCAACGGCAACCCGTTATAAAATTATCTGTGAAGAAAAAGCATTTCCTTCAGATCAGTATATGTTTCAGAGTCAGGTACATTTTCATGGTTATAAAACAGAAGATGCGATTGTAGAAATCAAACGCCGTGATGGAGAACACAATATTCGTCTTGAAGATATCTTAGCTAAAATTGAAGAAGTTGGAGACGAATTGGCCTTGGTGTTAATAGGAGGGGTAAATTATTATACCGGGCAGGTTTTTGATATGAAAACAATTACGGCTGCGGGACAAAAAGCCGGAGCAAAAGTAGGTTGGGATTTAGCACATGCTGCAGGAAATATCAAACTGGAACTTCACAATTGGAATGTAGATTTCGCCGCCTGGTGTAGTTATAAATACATGAATTCAGGACCGGGAAATGCTTCTGGCTGTTTCGTACACGAAAAACACCATAATAATCCCGACTTGCCAAGATTCGCAGGATGGTGGGGACACAATAAGGAACGTCGTTTTAAAATGGAACCAAATTTTGATCCCGTTCATGGAGCAGACGGTTGGCAAATTAGTAATTTACCGATACTTTCTTTAGCGCCTTATTTAGCTTCCGTTGAAATGTTTGCTGAGGTTGGAATGGATACTTTAATTGCAAAAAGGGACAAAATTACCGCCTATTTAGAATTCATTTTACATGAAATAGATAAGGAAGTAAAAGGTAATTTTGAGATCATAACGCCTTCAAATCCTGACGAAAGAGCCTCCCAGCTTTCAGTCTTTTTACACGGAGAAGGAAGAAGTTTGTTTGATTATTTGATGAAAAATGGTGTTATAACAGACTGGCGTGAACCAAATGTAATTCGTCTGGCACCCGTTCCATTGTATTGTTCGTATGAAGACATGTACGATTTTGGACAAATACTTAAAAAAGGAATATTAGGCAAATAAGCTAAAATATAATCTCGCCAAGACGTTAAGTCGCAGGGTTTTTTAATTCACGCCATATTCAAAGAGGTTCAAAAGGTTTTTAAAATCATTTTAATCCTTATAATCTGTGGCTAAATATAACTTCGCAACTTAGTATCTTGGCGATTTTTCTTTAAGAGTGTTATAAAAAATAATTGGTCTTCTCAAAATCGGAAACCACTTAAAATCTTCAAATTGTATAAGCTTTGAGTTAAATCTTGTAACTTCAACCATATAGATGTCCTTTACTTTGTGGTGTAATAACTTTTAAAACCACAATCATGAAAGCCTTATGTATTTTAATAGCTGCATTATCTATTATTTCTTGTCAGAATCAGGGAAAAGAAGATATTAATAAAGCGAAACAAGCTAGTATTGATTCGATGAAAGTTGAAATTAATAAACAAAGAGTTATTGATTCAATGAAAACAGAAATGGCAAAGATCAAAGAAGAGCAAAAGGTAGCATCTCAAAAAATAGCATCTCAAAAAGTTGTAGTGGTGCATCAACAAGCTGATGGTACAGCAACAGCGCCACAAACTGCAACTAAGAAGAAAGGCTGGAGTTCTACTGCGAAAGGTGCTGTAATTGGTGCAGGAGTGGGAGCAGTGACAGGAGCCATCGTTAGTAAGAAAAAAGGTCAGGGAGCTATAATAGGCGGTTTGGCTGGAGCAGGTGTTGGCGCCGGAACCGGAGCTATCATTGATGGCAGAAAGAAGAAAAAAGAATAAAAAAGATTTCAAAATAAAACCGCCGATTTAAAATTTAAATCGGCGGTTTCTTTATACCAACTCAGTCACTGGGACTTTTATTGTAGCCAGTTCCAGTTTGTAAAAATCGAATTGATATTTAATTTTTTCTATATCATTTTGAAAATAAAAGGTAGATTCAAATAAATCTTCATAATAGGCGATTCCTTCAAAGAGATTGGCTTTAAAAGTATTCCATTTCTTTAATTGTGCATTCGTGATCTCTCCTGAAACAGTATTGATTTCATTTTTTAAATATTCGATATACATTTTCAATTCTTTCACAAATAAATTAGGCCTGCTATTGGTTCTCAGGATTGATTTATTTCCATAAATATGTGCCAGCATATCTGACAGGGAAACTTCTTGATCAAAATAGGCCATATTCGGTCCTGGACAGATAACCACACCCTGTGGCTGCCCCTTGATTTTAATATCATTTTCTAAATAAGATGCATTGGCCAATCCAACACACAAACAGGACTTTTCGGTGATCGCAAATTTAGCTCTTTCATAAGCTTCAGCTGAAAGAGTATCTTTTTTCGCCGCTAATTCTTCTAATTTAATATCCTGAAATTTTTTAGATGCTGTACAAATCCCATGTGGATCATATTCTTTGCTCAGTGCCAGAAACTTTTTAGGGCAGGCACTTCCGGCTTTATTTTGCTCGATTCTTTTTTGCTTTAGAATTTCATTTGTTGTGCCTTTCAAAGTATTAAACGGAACACCCAGTGGAGAAATGTGGCTTAAATACAAATCTTTCTCCTTCGCTTTCATTAACAAATTGCGGGTTGCCTGATCTACGGATGTAGCTTCGGGAACCAATAAAAAAGGAGATCCCCATCCTACAGAATCTACCTGGTAATTTTGTAGCAAAAAATCATGTTCTTCGGCAGTTCCTATGCCGCCTTGAACTGTGATTTTTAGAGGTAATGGATTTTCAGGCGTATGAACTTGTTTTTGCTGTAATACCTTTGTCATCAGTTCATGTGCTGACTGAATAAGTTGATTCTTTTTTTGCTTGAATTCCTCTAGTATAGGACCTAATAAAAGACCGTCAGTTGCAAAAGCATGTCCGCCGCAGTTCAGTCCTGATTCTATTCTGTATTCAGAAACCCAAAGGCCTTTTTTAGCCAGGAAATTTCCCTGAATCATAGCCGATCTAAAATCACTTACTTTTAGAATAATTCTTTTTTTAAGCTCATTTTTGCTATTAGGGAAAAAATCTGAAAAATTTTCAAAATAGCTATACAATCTCGGATTCATTCCTGCTGAAAGTACAACCGAAGATTCAAGATTGCTATTTGCAAACCCCCTTAAAGCAGCATGGGCATCATTAAATTCGATGGGTAGCTGTTCGTTTTTTTCGAAATTATCTTTATCGAGTTTGGTCATGATGTTTACATCAATTAAACCGGGTGAAAGATGAGATTCGATGTAATTTTGGATGTTTTCCTTGAAAGAAATCCCGTCGTCGAGTAAATTCTGAAAGCCTTTTTTGATGTCTGAAGTATTCGGCAACATCGCAATGTAGTTTTCCAATGCGGTTTTACTTTCGATTAGTTCAGCTTTAAAATTTTCGAATTTGTCTTTTACAATCTTATCTACTAGATTAAGGTAAGAGGTGATGCGCTGTGCCCTGTAGTCCTGAAATTTTTGGCTTATTTCTTCGTATGGGAAATTAAATTTAGTACTGTAAAAATTACGCATCTTTTCAATTAAATCATCATCAGCAATAGAAACAACAGATGAAATACCAAATTGCGCCACCCGAATTGGGCTGTCAATTGTATATGCGAGACCCATTACAGGGATATGAAAAGTGTGTAAGGATGGTTTTGCCATTTGCTTTTAGATTAAAATAAAAGCAAATGTTAGGAAAAAAATTCTCAAAAAACCTGATAATTGTCAGGTTTGCAGTTTCTTATTTCACAAAATTTGTCATTAAGAATAGTTGATAGGCTAATTTGTGCAATTTGTGGCGAAAGAAAACAAAGCGTGACGAAAAACGCATCACATTAAATGAGAATCTTCTTGAAAGACTCTGCAATGCTTCGCCATAAAAAATTATAGAATGATTTCTCCTGAATTCGTTCTAATTCAACATCGGCGGTTTTGGTTTTTTCCCCGGAGTTATTTTTCAGTAATAAATTAGCAACTGCTGTTTTTAACTTAGCTTCTTTCTCAGGATGTTTCTTTTTGAATAATTTCACTTTTAGATCTTCATAATCTAATGAAGCATTTCCTTTGGCAGTATTGTCATTTCCGTAAAAATCAAAATGATATTTATTGAATTTTCCTGTAAATGAAGTATTGATGTAAGGTTTAGTAAACGGCTCCATTGCAACAACATCAAAATTAGAAATGGTTCCCTGAATATGAAAACTGTCTTTTTCATCGAGCACATTAAAACTCCAGTCAATATTCAAAGGAGACGTTTTCATGAACAAACAATTGATTTTTATTTTTACATCAGCCATCTTCTTCAATGCGAAACCACTTTTGAGATTGGTAGCCTGCAAGTTTAAACGATCAAAATTTAAGATTCCGGGGCCTTTTGAAAAATTAATTTCTTCCTCGTAAACCAATTTTGATTTTAAAATCTGAAGCGTATCAATCTGTAAAGGGAATTTAATTTTTCGCAGCAAGGCATTGTACAGATATTTTTTGCTCAAATCATCTTTTGGAGTTTTGTTGCGATACACATTGGCTTCTGCATGATGGACAACCAGCGAATTGGCTTTAAAGAAAAAGAGCTCTTTTTTAAAACCCCAGTCCATTTTTTCAATATCGGCAGAATCCAGTTTTATCGTATAAATGTCCTTTTCTTTCTTTAGTTTCTGAACAAATTCTGTTCTATTAAATTCAGGTAAATACGAAAAGTTTTTTATTCTTAAAAAATGATTTTCGGTAGTGATCCGGCCAACATTCATACGATAAAAGGCATTGGGTTTATAATACAGACTATCGCATATGAGAACATATTTTTTAAAATGCATCGGGATTTTTTCTTTTAAGGTAGCTGCCGTCACCAAAATCCCTTCGAGTTTTAAAACGATTTTTTTGATGCTAAAAAAAGGTTTGTTATTGGTGAGAGAGACCACATCGACACTTCCTTCATTTAAATAAATATTAGAAACCGCAACTATCTTTTGAAAAGGTTCTATAATCTCCGTCTTAATATTTTTACTGTTGTTTAAAAGGTTTTCGCCTTTTTTGTACAGAATAACGCGGGGTTTGTTGATGATGATACTTTCGGCTTTAATAACATCGCGGAATGCCAGATCCCAAATGTTGAAATGCTGAATCGTAATCGATTCGATTTTAGAGTAGATTCCGTTTTTTGCTTTGCTGTTTTGAAGTTGGCTTTTGGGATGAATTAATAACGTTTGTGCATGAATGCTTCGGGACCAGAGTGACACTTTTATTTTTTCGTAATGGATAGCATAAGCGGTTGTGTTTTTCTCGTTTACGATAATAGGTAATTGTTTTTTTATCCAAATATTAAGACCAATATTGAGTAAAATCACAAAAAAGAAGACTGAAATGATACCGATCGCTATTTTTTTATAGATTGACATTTATAGGATTGATTTTAAATACATAAATTTAGACTTTTAAAAGCGATGTTTCTTACACGATTTTAAATTTAAGTTATATCATTTCAAAATCATTTATCCTTATACGTTTCATAAATATGAGAAAAATTAAAAAAATTCTGCTGGTACTATTGGTATTGATCGTTATTCTTGGAATCGGTTTATGCGCTTACATTTTTCATTTGAAGCCTAAGTATGAAGGCGAAGTCGAATTGAAAAATCTCCAAAAGGAAACCACAGTGTATTTTGATGATTTTGGAGTTCCCCATATTTATGCCGATTCTGAAAAAGATGCCATGACAGCACTAGGTTATGTCCATGCGCAGGAACGATTATGGCAAATGGAATTGCTTCGAAGAATTGCACCCGGAAGATTGTCGGAAATCTTTGGATCGGTTGCACTAAAAAATGATAAGTTTTTCTCCGGAATTGGTATCGAAGAAGCTTCTGCAAAAGCTATTTCAAAATTAGATACGAACAGTCAGAGTTATAAAATGACGATGGCCTATCTGGACGGAATAAACCAATATTTGGAAGAAGGACCAACTCCGGTTGAGTTTACACTAGTAGGCGTGAAAAAAGAAAAATTCACCATAAAAGACGTTTACAATATTTTTGGATACATGTCTTTTAGTTTCGCCATGGCTCAAAAAACAGATCCTTTATTAACCTTTATTCGAGACAAGTATGGTGTCGAATATTTGAAAGACTTAGGGATTGAAGGCGAGTTTAATACCACGAAAATTAGAAGTTCCAAGGAAAACATAGAAGAATATACCGCTATTTCAAAGTCGGTAGCAGCATTACTGGATAACTCGCCGATACCTCCTTTTGTGGGAAGTAATAGCTGGGTGGCAGGACCTACTAAAACCAAAAGCGGGAAAGTAATTTTTGCAAACGATCCCCATATTAGTTTTTCGCAGCCAGGAACCTGGTACGAGGCGCATTTAGTAACACCGGATTTTGAGTTGTACGGCTGTTATCTGGCCGGAACACCTTATCCGTTATTAGCGCACAACCGTAATTACGCTTACGGACTCACAATGTTTGAAAATGATGATATCGATTTTTATCAGGAAAAGAATAAAAGTGATGACTCCAATCAATATCAGACACCAACAGGTTTTGCTGCTTATACATCTCTGAAAAAAACGATAAAGGTAAAAGATACTTCAGATGTGGTTTTGACTGTTAAATCAAGCCGACATGGGCCGATTATGAATGATGTACTGGATCATTTAGATAAAAAGAATCCTATTGCAATGTCGTGGGTGTATACACAGCAGCCCATTCAGATTTTAGATGCCGTTTACGGGCTTTCACATGCTAAAAATAAAAACGATTTTAGAAAAGCAGTTTCGCTGGTTGCCGCACCTGGTTTGAATGTGATGTATGGTGATGCCAAAGGAAATGTGGCATGGTGGGCAACAGGGGCACTTTACAAACACGATAAAGGAGTAAATACATTTCTTATTTTGGATGGAGCGAGCGGCAAAGATGATATTAAAGAATATTTAGATTTCTCGAAAAACCCTTCTGCCGAGAATCCAAAATGGGGTTATGTGTATTCAGCCAATAATCAGCCTGAAGCCATTGATGGATTTTTATATCCGGGCTATTATTTACCGGAAGATCGTGCGAAAAGAATTTCTGGTTTGATGGATGCAAAATCAGATTGGGACAAAGACGCAATCAGTAAGATGATTTTTGATAACACCTCACCCGTTTCACCAGGAGTAGTGCAACATCTGATTTCGGCTTTAGTCAGAAGTTCTCTTTCAGCAGAAGAAAAAGAAGCGATAAACTTTTTACAATCATGGAAAGGAACCAATAATCTGGAAGATGTTGGACCAACGATTTATAATAAATGGGTTTATTTATATTTAAAAAATACTTTCGAAGATGAAATGGGAGATGATAATTTTAGATTATATCTTGATACCTCTTTGGGAAAACAAATTATTGCAAGACAAATTGAAAAGGAAAACTCCGTTTGGTGGGATAACATCAAAACCAAAAATGTAAAAGAAACCAGAAGTGATATTATTTCAAAATCATTTCATGAAGCTGTAGCAGGGCTTCAGGAACAATTGGGCGATAAGGTAGCAGATTGGCATTGGGGGAAAGCACACACCGTAGAGCATGAACATCCTCTGGGAAAAGTAGCTGCATTACGTGGACTGTTTAATGTAGGACCTTTTGCAGCTCCCGGATCAAACGAGGTAATAAACAACCAGTTTTTTGGATTTAATAAAGAAGGGAAGTATCACGTAAAAGGCGGACCATCAACCAGAAGAATTATTGATTTCTCAGATATCGAAAACAGCTGGAGTATTTTACCAACCGGACAATCAGGTAATCCGTTTAGTAAGCATTACGACGACCAGGTAGAAATGTACAATGCCGGAAAATTCAGAAAAATGAAATTGAATAAAAAGGAAATTATTAAAACATCAACCAAACTAGTTTTGAAACCAAAAGCGAAGTAATGCTTTTGGTTTCAAGTTTCAAGTTTCAAGTTTCAAGTTTCAAGTTTCAAGTTCCAGGTTTCACTTTTCACTTATACCTGCCGGAAAATAGTTTTTTTAGTTTTAGGATTACTGGTTTTACCGCAAAGAGCACAAAGTTTCTTTTGCGTTTTTATGAGAAAGAACGCAAAAGTGTCTTGGAGTGGGTTTTTTGCAAAGTTTAAGCTTTGACAAAGATTGCAACCTTAGCAACTTAGAATCTCAGAACCTCAGTACCTATTTATACTTCCCCCGAGCAATATCATTCGCAAATATTTCAAGATTGTAGCCAAGTGCATCGTTAGTGACCATGACATTTGTAGTTTGATATACGATATCTTTTTGGTAGGTTTTTAATAATGTTTCTAATTCTATTTCATTATAAAAAGCAAACATATTATAAACAGCATCACGAAAGTTTTTATAGTTAATACTCTCGGTTATTTCAACTGTTTTTTGATCATTCCATTTTTCTTTAAGCGCAGCTTCGCTGATGGTCGCCAGGCAAAAATCGGTAACATAGGTTTTGTAATTTGCAGCTTCCACAATTTTATCAATTATTATTTTGTTTTGCTGAGAAGGCATTGGGACTGTTTTGCCAGCGGTTTGAGAATTACCGATAAGCGGAATAAACAGGCATAGTACTAACATTAAAAGAGTTTGTGTCTTTAAATTTTTCATAGGTTAAGTAAGCAGCTTACAACAATTTTGTTGTAAATCAGGTTGATTTGAGGTTTTAATTTTGTTTTTTTGGGCAGTGCTAAAATAGTTTTTTTAATGCTAAATTATCGAATCCTACTGTTAGAAATTGTAACAAAAAGAATCCTCTAAAACTGATTGAGAATCAGTTTTAGAGGATTTTTTTAAAGAAGTCGAATGAAAGTTATTTCGTTTTGTCTTTTGAAATTTCTTCCAATACCTTTTTTCCATTTTCATTTGTCGGATCCAGTTCAACTGATTTGGAATAATTTTCAAACGCAAGTTTTTTATCTCCATCAGCCAAATAGGCTTCTCCTAAACTATCATACGCGTTTCCAGATTTTGGAAAAGAAGCGGCATTTATTTTAAAAATCTCGATCGCCTCTTTAATTTTTCTTTTTTGTAAAAGTTGATAGCCCACGTCATTCATGTCGTTTTCCTTGATAGCGTAAGTAGGATCGTTTTTTAATTTGGCATAGGCAACCGTTCCGCTTGTAACCCCTTGTTCTGTAAAAACATCCAAAAGCTCAAACGCCAAAGATTTTTTCGGCTGGTTGAATGATTGTTTGTACAAAATGGCTCTGATCGCATTGCTCATTTCATCCAAAACAGTTCCGCCAGTGTTGTTGAGTAAAACAATTAGATTTTTATCCGTTACAATACGAACGATATTGGTGTTAAAACCATTGATTCCACCACCATGTTCAACAATTTTTAATTGGGCGGCATCTTTTCCTTTGTTTTTTTCGCTGACAACCCATCCATAGCCGTAAGACTCATTTTTTCTTGTACTGATGTAAGGTTTGAATAATAATTCTGTTGATGCCGCAGAAAGTATTTTATTGGCATAAAGCGCCTGATCCCATAGGTACAAATCCTCCACCGTAGAATATAAAGAACCTGCTGCGTAAGGTATACTCATATCGATATAGGAAGCATTACTAATTTTTTTGGCGTTTTTCTCATAACCGGCAGCTCTGTTTTCCAAGAGGACTTCGGGGCGATCATAGCCGGAATTGACCATCTTCAATGGCGTAAAGATGGTCTCTTGCAAATAGTGCTCGTATGTTTTTCCGGTAACTTTTTCGATAATATATCCTAAAAGGAAATATCCGGAATTACTATAGCTGAATCTTTCACCCGGAGTAAAATCAAGCGGTAAATTAGAGAACGTTTTGACAAACTCTTCAGGTGTATAAGGATTTCGGCTTTTATCTTTGAAAAAATCAGGTAAAGAAGTGTAATTTGGAATTCCCGACGTATGTGTAAGCAAATGATGAAGCGTTATTTTATCGCCGGTTTCTTTAGGGTAATCCGGTATGTAAGTAGTGATAGGAACATCCAGTTTTACTTTACTTTCTTCGGCTAATTTTAAGATTAAAAATGCGGTAAATTGTTTGGTGATGGAGCCCAATCTGAATTTGGTATTAGGCTCATTCGGAATATTCCATTCCATATTGGCTGAACCAAATCCTTTCTTAAAAATGACTTTTCCATTTTCGGTAACCAGTGCCGAACCATTAAATTGTCCGTATTGATTGTACGTACTTAAAAGTTGGTCAATTTGTTTTGCTTTGTCCTGTGCGGAAGAGATGTTTATAGCGAAAAAAAGGAAAAGAACGCTAAGAACAACTAGTTTGATTGGTTGCTTCATATTGATTGATGATTAAGGTTAGTAAACCAGTGATTGATTTTTGATTTGATGATTGAAACTCCGTAATCTGTTCAGGATTATGTTGTCGTCTTTATTTAGACGACTCATTTTTAATTAAGTTTCAGAATCAATCCTTTTTTTATCTTTTTTTTAACACACTAGCGGGAGAGCACGGACCGAATGCTACTATTTTACAGGTCTATGCTCATAACTAACAATTTTCTTTACTCTTCAATCTTTATTTTTTGTTCCTCGATGAGGATGAATTCCTTCTCTGCGATCTGTATCTCTAAAATAGCTGAGTTGGTTTAAGCGAATAGCACTTCACCTAAAAATTGCACAATAAGGATAAATAACTTTAGCATAGATTTATTTCGTTTCTATATCAATTATTTTCTGACCCTTTTCACCAAAATAATGCGTTACAATCTTTTCATAAACCTTATAACCATCATCAACATTGGTGAAAATAATCAGACCTTGTTTGGTTTTTGGAAGTAATAAGAAAATGGTTTGAACACCCTGATCAGCTCCGCCATGCGATAAAGCATAATCGTTATCTCCTAAATCATAAATTTCAAAACCCAGTCCGAAGTACTTATTTTTTTTGGTTTGAACCTGATGAGAAGTCATGTCTTCGAAAACCTTTTTACTCAACCCGTCGCTGTTCATGACGCTGCATAAGAATGTTCCGTAATCTTCAATAGTCGTTAGTAAATCATCGGCAGCATTTGCGGTTTTGTTTTTAGTAGGTTCATAAGCATTCCCTTTATTGTCGTAACCAATGGCATATATCGACAAATCAATTTTATCGTTCCAAACCAATTGTGTGTCATTCATTTTTAAAGGTTTGAAAATTAATTCACCGGCTAATTGATCCAGTGTTTTATGAAATTTCTTCTCTAATGCTCTCCTCAAATATTCTAAGCCTTCTCCTGAATATTGGTATTTTGTGCCGGGTTTAAATTTAAAATCCAGTTTGCCTGATTTGTTCATGAACCTCCAGTTAGGAAAACCGGTTTGATGACTTAAGATAATTCGGGTCGTTAGCAATTTAGTATTTGGATCGTTTGCAATATCGGGATCAGTCCAGTATTTATAAAGAGGTTCGTCGAGATCCCATTTTCCGGAACTAACTAATTTCAAAGTTACCATTGCAGTAACAGGCTTGGTTAAAGAAGCTACATTCCAAATCGTATTATAAGGTGCTGCAACTCCTTTTTTGAGTTCGCCAAATACTTTTACTTCCTGTAATTTTCCATCGTTGATCAGACCAATTCCTAGTGCCGGAATATTGTTTTGTACCAGCCATTTTTTAATTTCGGCATCGTTGTCAAAGATATCTGATTTGGTACCCGCAGTACTGACATATTGGTGATCGTAACTAAATGATCTTTTGAGTTTCCAAACGCCATTTGCTAAAAGCCAGACGTGTGTAAATCGCGCGGTGCTGCCAAATTTTTCTTTGGCATCTGCAAAAGATTCGTTTTTCCCTATTGATTTTTCATAAAATTGGTGAATTCCCATTTGGACCGCACCATACAATACGCCTTTATTATAAAGTGGATAAACTTCGGTACTGCCCGGAACCAGATATCTTCTTGCTTTGTACGTTTCAACAGAACGGCACAAACCTTTTTTGAGGTTGACTAAAAAGGTGGCCTTGTCAGAAGGACCATCTCTATCATGATAAAATTCAAAGTCGTCAGTGTAAAGATTTTCAAACTGGCTGATGTCGCAGGTATTAAAACCGACATTAAAAAGAAGACTGTCTCTTGACATAATCGTTTGGTATAATTCGGAACCTTTTTTTTCCTGAGAAAATCCGGTTTGGAACTGGAAAAGGAACATTGCAATTAAAAAAACTTTTAATTGAAAAATAGATGGATTGGTTTTCATTTTATATTGGTTTGGTTGATTGATGATGGTGCAATAGTACTGCAATCTAAAATCTAAAAATTGTACAAATGCGAAATCCTATCTTTTTTTAGAAAGAAAATATAAACTAGAGTTGAACGTTTTGGGAGTCGTTTTCATAACCCCTTTAAATTGTTTTATAAAATGCGACTGATCAAAATACTTGTTGTAAAGTGCAACCTCAGTCAGACTGAGTTTTTCTAAATCAGAATTGACCATTTGGTCGATCGATTTTCTGAATTTCAGAATCTGGATGTATTTTTTAATGGTAAGTCCGGTTGCTGTTTTAAATTTAATCTGCAACAAACGCTGAGAGACTTTTAATTCTTCTCCAATTTCTGAAACCGAAATTTCCTCATTGCGAAGTTTAATGATCTCACAGATTCTTTCGATGGTATTCTTGTCAGGGTTTGTAAAACTTAATTCCTCGAAATAGGCATTTAGTATCGTCAGCAATACCGAAATGTCATTGCTTAAGTTATAAGCTGTTTTAGCGGAAAAAGGCAGTTCGATCGGATTGATTTTGATAATAGAATCGCTAAAATTGCTCAAATCATATTGAGGAAACATTGAAAGCGTCCAGGGTTGTAACTGAATGATGGTAACTTTGGTTTTAGGCCTGATATTAACCAAAACCTTATTCGTCATTTGCGAACAAAAGTAGAATCCTTCATTCATCTCATATTTTTGCTTACTCGTGTGAACTTCTATCGAGGTCCCGCTGACAATAGCAAGATTAAAACAGCCGTTGGGTAAAACGAGTTTGTTTTCAATTATGGTTTCGCCATTGCCATTGTCCAGACACCAAATTTTATTAACAAACCGCTCGCTTTTTTCGCTTACATAATGTTCTGAATATAGATTCATTTTGAGATTATGTTTTGATGAGTTGTTGCCTATAATTCTTCAACGGTACAATACGTTAAATAATTTTGAATTCGTTCTGAGAGTCTTTTTTCTAAATAAGCGTTGCCGCCTTTTAACGTGTTTAGGATTTGTATAGCTTGTTGCTGATATTCTTTTATCTTTTCCACACTCCAGTTTTTTGGTGGAACCTGTAAATTAGTTATTCGATCAGCTAATTTCACAGCCCATACCTCTTTTGATAACTCTTTAATTCGGGTTAGACTATCGGCCATTCTTTCTTCTTTAGGGATTTTAGAATTCTTTGTTAAGGCCAGAACAGCCTGAGCAATTTCTTCATCAAATTCCGCTGTAAGTTCTCCAAATGTAGTTTGGGTATCTTCAAGAATATCGTGTAGTAATGCAATTTGAATTGCAAATGCAGTATTAAATGACGCTGTGTTTTGCGAAGCCAATAGAATTTCCATTGTTACATTGCTTAAATGAACAACATAAGGTAAGTTAGTTCCGGGAATTACCTGATTTTGGTCGGCATGTTTTTTTGCGGCAAATTTTATGGTTCTTTGATATATGGTCTGCAATTCAGTCATAGAAAAAGTATTTTAGAATAAGCTAAAATACCATTTTTCTATCACAATAGTTGAGGCGGTTTTCCTATATAAATTCAGGAAAATATTCCGTTTTAACAGCTTCCCATTCCTCGGAAATAATACTGTAATACACATCATCTTTGCTCTTTCCTTCCGAATCGATATAATTGTTCCTGAAAACACCTTCTTTTGTGGCACCTAATTTTTCAATTGCCCGTTGCGATTTTTTGTTTTCGAGATCGGCACTGAACTGGATCCTGCGGAATTGGATGTTTTCAAATCCAAAATTGAGCAACTCAAACTTACAGGCTTTGTTTAAACCTGTTCCCTGAAATTGTTTCCCGTACCAGGTCCAGCCAATTTCACATTTTTGACTGGCATGATTAAGGTAGCCGTATCTTGTACTTCCGGCAACCTTGTTGGACGCTTTATCAACAATTAAAAAAGGATAACAAATTCCGGCGGCTTTTTGCGCTAAGGTATTTTGAATGTAGCTTTCAAAATCTTTTTCATCCCGAACGTACATGCCCATGTATTTCCAGATAGCATCGTCAAAAGTGATTTCTTTGAGTTCACTGTTTCTTTGGTTTTCAAACGGAATTAATACTACTTTTTCGTTTTCCAGAATAATTTCTGATTGTAGAATTTTGCTGTGCATGATTTTGATATATATTAAGGTAAAACGGAATACGAAAGTAAGAGTTTAATTTTTCTAGATAAACTGAATAAAATAACATTTTGTTATATTTTTAGAACAACTCCAAATCCTGAGAAAAATCGAAACCGTTGTGAGTCGTTACAGTAAATAATTTGTTTATTTTAAAGCTTATGTACAATTATTACTTATTTTTACGATCTTATATTTAGATTTTCCTTGATGCAAACTTCACTAAAAATTGCTGTTGTCGGTTCCGGATTAGTAGGATCGCTATTGGCAATTTATCTTAAAAAAGCAGGTCACACCGTTCATGTTTATGATCGTAGTCCTGATATTCGCAAAATTAATTTTTCGGGTCGTTCTATTAATCTGGCAATGTCCAACCGGGGATGGAAAGCACTCGATGGTGTTGGTGTAGGAGATGCTGTGCGGGAAATCGCTATTCCGATGGACAAACGAGCCATTCATTTAGTCGATAAACTCAATTTTCAGAATTATGGACAGGAAGGTGAATCGATTTATTCCATTTCCAGAGGAACGCTCAATCGCAAAATGATTGACCTTGCCGAAGAAGCGGGAGCAGAATTTCTTTTTGAACAAAAAATCTGGGACGTAACTCTAAATGATGCTACTTTGCACATAGGGGAAACCGAAAGAGGAGAATGGGAAGAGAAAAAATACGATATGGTTTTTGGTGCCGATGGTGCTTTTTCGAGAATCAGACACAGAATGCAGCGTCAGAGCATGTTCAATTATTCACAGGAATTTTTGAATATGGGTTACAAAGAATTGAATATTCCTGCAAATGCTGATGCATCACATAAATTAGATAAAAATTCTTTCCATATCTGGCCACGTGGAGAATACATGTTAATTGCACTTCCTAATTTGGATGGAAGTTTTACCTGTACTTTGTTTATGCCTTTTGAGGGTAAAAATTCATTTGCTTCGCTTACAGATCGTAAAATGGTGGAGGATTTCTTCACGAAAAACTTCCCGGATTCGATCGAAGTAATTCCCGAACTGGCAAATGATTTCTTTAAGAATCCAACAAGTACCTTGGTAACTATGAAATGTTTTCCGTGGACATACGAAGATAAAATTGCTTTGATAGGAGATGCCTGTCATGCTATTGTTCCTTTTTATGGACAAGGTATGAATGCAGGTTTTGAAGATATTACGGTTTTAAATGAAATGATCGAAAAATACGGAGACGACTGGAAGAAAGTCTTTGCTGAATATCAGATTTCACGTAAACCAAATGCCGATGCAATTGCCGAATTATCCTATCGCAATTTTATGGAAATGAGTACTAAAACGGCCGATGAGAAATTCTTATTACAAAAGAAAATTGAAAAAGCATTCTCAGACAAACATCCTGATAAATGGATACCACTTTACAGCCGTGTAACTTTTAGCGATCGACCTTACAGCGAGGCACTGGCTATTGGAGATTTTCAAAATGTAATTATGGAACAAATATTGCGAATCGACAATATCGAAAATATATGGGACACGCCCGAAGTAGAGCATAAAATTCTCGAATTACTACAAAAATAGATTAATATCAATATCAGAAATCAATATCAGAAATCAATATCAGAAATCAATATCAGAAATCAATGTCAAAAAACAATTTAAAATTGACATTGATTTTTGACATTGCCACTGCCATTGATAATTGTTATTTCTTAAACATTTTGGATAGAACCCCAAAAACACCTCTTATAAAAGTGGCACTTGTAACCACTTTTAAAACTGATTTTCCAACAACGCTTGCTGTACTCGGTTCGGACTTAGATGATTTTGCTGGTGTTTCTTCCTCTTGCTGTGCGGCTGCTTGCGTGGCCTCTTCAATCTTTTTGTTTAGAATTTCGTAGGCGCTTTCGCGATCTATTTCCTCAACATACTTTTTAACCAGTTTTGATTTACTGTTGATCGCTTCAATTTCGTCCGGAGTTAAAACATCCATTCGACTCATTGGTGCGCGCATCATAGTAGCGACAAGAGGAGTAGGGATGCCTTTTTCATTTAAGGCTGTTACCAAAGCTTCTCCGATTCCCAAACTGGTTAATAGCTCATCGGTCTTATAATAAGGTGAAGTTGGATAATTGTCTGCTGTTTTTTTAATCGCCTGACGGTCATTGGCAGTAAAAGCCCGTAACGCATGCTGAATTTTTAAACCCAATTGCGCCAATACGCCACTCGGAACATCCATCGGATTTTGGGTTACAAAATAAATTCCAACACCTTTAGAACGAATTAGTTTTACGATTGTTTCGATTTGTTCCAAAAGTGCCTTGCTGGCTTCGTTAAAAATCAAATGTGCTTCATCAATAAAAATCACCAGTTCCGGTTGTACTACATCTCCTTTTTCCGGCATTGTCTGATAAATTTCGGCCAGTAAACTCAACATAAAAGTCGAGAACAATTTAGGCTTGTCCTGAATATCTGTCAATCGGATAATGTTTACATATCCTTTTCCATTTTCGTCAATTCGCATTAAATCATCAATTTCAAAAGAAAGTTCTCCAAAGAACAAATCACCGCCTTGTTGTTCCAGTTCGATTATTTTTCTTAGAATAGTTCCGGTAGTTGCGGTTGAGATTTTGCCATAATTGGCGGCTATTTCATCTTTGCCTTCTTCGGTAATATAATTGAGAACCTTCTTGATATCTTTTAAATCCAGCAGTGGCATTTTATTGTCGTCGCAATATTTAAAAATAACGGCTACTACACCTGCCTGTGTATCATTTAAGTCTAGAATCCTGGAAAAAAGAACCGGGCCGAACTCAGAAACCGTAGCTCTTAAACGAACTCCATTTTGTTTGGAAAGTGACATTAATTCAACTGGAAAAGAAGATACATTATAAGGTATGTTTATTTTGGCATGACGTTCTGTTATAAAACCCTCTTCTTTGCCTTTTTCCGCAATTCCGCTAAAATCTCCTTTTATGTCCATCATCAAAACAGGAATTCCTACATTCGAAAGTTGTTCAGAGAAAACCTGTATCGTTTTGGTTTTTCCTGTTCCGGTAGCGCCGGCAATTAATCCGTGACGGTTTAATGTTTTCAGTGGGATTTTGACATGAGCTTCTCCAAGTGGTTCCCCGTCCAGAATGGCACTGCCAAGGATGATGCTGTCGCCCTTAGAAAGATAACCATTATTTATATCTTGAATGAAATTGTCTTTTTTATTCATGTTTTTATTTGTAATTTAGATGATTATAAGAGTATTGCTTGGTTTTTTAACATTTTTGGTTCTTTATTTTTAGTAAGAAAAAGCCTTTTTTGGTTGAAAAATATATAAAAAATAATTTCGCAACTTTTTAAGAAGATATCAAAGGATTGTTTGAATATTTACTAAAACGTTGTAATTTTCCCATTATTAGTCCTTTTTTTTGTTTTATCTAAAAAATGATGTCAGCAATTTAATGAGATATTTTTTAAATTGACGTTAAATTTCCTTCAATTAAATTAAAAAAAGTTTTTTTATTTAAACTAAACGTATAAATTTGCTCCTCTACAAGTTAAATATAACTAAAAAATAAAATTATTTAAAACTATTAAAATTAAAAAAAATGGCAAACGTTAAAGTTAAAAAAGAAAGCACTTCAAATGGAGGAGGAATGATTTCAGGAATCATTATTGCAGCATGTGTTTTTGTAGGATGGTTAATCTGGAAGTTCATTATGGGGGATTCAGCTAACTTTGAAGGAGGAAATCCAGAAACAGGTCACCCGATTAATACTTTAGGAATGGTATATAAAGGAGGTTTTATCGTACCAGTTTTATTAGGTATGCTTTTAATGGTTGTTGTTTTTTCTATTGAAAGATTCATTGTTATCGGTAAAGCAGCTGGAAAAGCTAATTTAGATACATTCATGAAAAATGTTCAAGGAAATATTAAAGAAGGAAACATTGAAGCTGCTATCGCTGCATGTGACAAACAACAAGGTTCAGTTGCAAATGCAATTAAATCTGCGTTGATTAAATACCAAGACGTTAAAAAAGAAGGTTTCAATAGTGAAGAAGCTTCAGAAGTAATCCACAAAGAAATCGAAGAGGCAACTTCATTAGAAATGCCAATGTTAGAGAAAAACTTGACTATCATCTCTACTTTAGTATCATTAGGAACTTTAGGAGGATTATTAGGAACTGTATCAGGTATGATTAAAGCGTTTGGTGCGATAGCTACTGCTGGAACTCCAGACCAGGCTGTACTTGCAACAGGTATTTCTGAAGCACTTATCAACACTGCAACAGGTATCTCTACTTCAATCTTCGCAATCGTTTCTTATAACTTCTTTACAGGTAAAATTGACGATTTAACTTATTCTATCGATGAGGCTGCTGTTACTATTGTAAACACTTACAGAAAATTCAGAGGAAGTTTGAAACAATAATTAATTTTTGAATATTTAATAAGTACAATTAATTATATCAAAAAAAAATAAAAGAGAATGGCTAAATTAAAAATGAAAAAAAAGTCGACATCGACAGATATGACTGCGATGTGTGATGTTGCATTCCTTTTGCTTACGTTCTTTATTTTGACCGCTACCGCTAAAGTGCCTGAGGCACTTCCTGTTGATACGCCTTCTTCTACAGTACTAACTAAGTTGCCAGATTCAGATTTAGCAATTATTACTATTGGTAAAGGAAAAGATGGAATCAGTAAAGTGTTTTTTGACCTAAAAGGGAGAGAGTTACGTAAAGAAACTCTTAACGGTATGTCGGCAAAATTAGGTGTGGAATTTTCAGAAGATGATAAAGCGGAATTTGCATTAATGGATGATTTCGGTGTGCCGTTGGCTAATTTGAAGCAAATCATTGAAATGAAAGCTGCTGATAGAGCCAAAGCGCCTCAGCCTGGAATTCCTATAGATTCTTTAGATAATCAATTAAAAGAATGGTTGTTGGTTTCTAGAAGAGCAGCAATTGATCTTAGCGGAGGAACTAAAGAATTGCAAATTGCGATAAAAGGAGATGCAAAAGAAGATTATCCACAAATTAAAAAGATTATGGATATTTTGCAAGATCAGAAAATCAATACCTTTAGCTTGGTTACAGGTATGAGAGGAAAAGACTTTTAATTAAAAAATATACACTAAAATGGCTGAATTAAATACCGGCGACGGTGGTGGCGGAAAAGGTGGTAAAGTAAGAAGTAAAAAGCAAAATTCTAAAGTCGATTTAACGGCAATGGTAGATTTGGCTTTCTTATTGATCACGTTCTTTATGTTGACCACTACGTTGTCTAAACCTCAAGCGATGCCCTTAGGTTTGCCAGATAAAGATGAAGACGAGACTAAGAACAAAGACATAAAAGTCGATGAGAAGAGAACCTTGACTATTATGATGGGTGAGAATAATAAGCTTGTCTATTATATGGGATTGCTTGATAGTCCTATTGCTGGGCCGAAAGATATTGCATATGGTAAAGATGGAATTCGTAGAGAATTATTAGCTCGTAAAAAATCAGTAATTGAATATACTGGAACTAAAGCTAAAGGGATTATTGTGATCATCAAGCCAGGTAAGAAATCGAAGTATAAAAATCTAGTTGACATTTTGGATGAAATGGCGATTACTGGAGTTGAAACTTATGCTATTGTTAATGATTTTCTTCCTAAAGAGAAAGAATTGTTAGAGAAAAAATAATTTTTTATTTTTTTAATAACCTAATAATCGAGAAAAATGAAATTAGATATTATAAAAAATCAGTGGCTTGATATCGTATTCGAAGGACGTAATAAGATATACGGTGCATATGAGTTAAGAAAATCAAATAATAAAACTACGGTAAGAGCACTTATCATCGGTTCTGTTATATTTAGCTTAGCAGTTGCAGCTCCTCTTATTGTGAGTTTAATACCAGAATCTAAAGATGATGTGGTAGCGAACGAGATTAAGCTTACTAAGATAAAATTACCTCCTAAAAAAGAGGAAGTAAAGCCTAACACGCCACCACCACCACCACCACCACCGAAAGTGGATCAGGTGAAGTTCGTGAAGCCTGTTGTTGCTAAGACTGAAGAAATTACCGAGGAACCACCAAAAATTGTGGAACTTAAAGACAAGAAAATCGGTAACGAAACTATCAAAGGTGATCCGGATGCAGTTTTAACTGTGGATGAGCCAGTTGGTAAAGGACCGGTTACTGAGATCATTCAGGAAGATAACAATGTTTATAACACTGCAGGTATCGAGGTAAAACCAGACTTCCCGGGAGGAATTGAAAAATTCTACAAATTCGTAGGAAACAATTACAAGACTCCGGAAGAAGAAGGTTTAAAAGGTAAAGTTTATGTTACTTTTGTAGTTGAAAAAGACGGTTCATTAACCGACATTAAAGTTTTAAGGGATATCGGTTACGGTACAGGAGCAGAAGCGATTCGTGTTCTTAAAAAGTGCCCGAAATGGACTCCTGGCGAGCAAAATGGTAAAAAAGTTAGAGTACTTTACTCTCTGCCTATTACTATTCAATCTGCAGAATAATGTTAAAAAATATGCTTAATAATATTCAGAAGAAATCGCTCAAAGAGCGATTTCTTCTTGTTTTAGGAATACTGTTTTTTTTAATATATCTTGTACTCGGTTTAATGATTATGTTTTGGGAGAAACTTCCGCTGGAAATGGAACCTAAATACAGATATGCTTTTGGGGGATTATTGATAGTGTATTCAGCAATTCGTTTTTTGAGATTAATTAATTCAAAATCAGAATAATTATGTTAAAGTATAGTAAAATTGCAGGCTTAATTGTTTTTGTTTTTTTGTTTGCGATGTGCAACCAAAAAAGCAAGAATGAAGTTGATAATGAAACAATTTTAAAAGGATCGATTGATATTACTGTTGATGAAACTGTAAAGCCTATTGTAGATGATCAGGTGGCGGTTTTTGAAGGAACCTATTCCGATGCTAAATTTACAGTTAAACCTAAGTCAGAAGGAGAGCTTATCAATGATTTGTTAAATCAGAAAGCTAAAGTGGTAATAACTACAAGAAATTTGACTAAAGAAGAACTAGCTAAATTTGAAAAAAGTAAAATTAAACCTAGAGTTACCCCTTTTGCGACAGATGCAATTGCTTTTATTTCGAACAAAGGCAATAATGATACATTAATAGCGTTGAAAACGGTAATCGATTTTATGCAGGGTAAACCTGATACAAGAATTAAAGGACTTGTATTTGATAATCCAAACTCAAGTACGGTGCGTTATATGAAGGAGTTGGCTAAAGTAAAAGATATTCCTGCAAAAGGTGTTTTTTCCTTTAAGACAAACGACGAAGTTATTAAATTTGTGTCTGAGAATGATGGTATGATTGGGGTAGTTGGTGTAAATTGGCTCTCTCAGCCCTCACCAAGCATGGCAGGTGTGGTTAAGAAAATAAATGTATTGAGTGTTAAAGGGCTAAATAGTAATCAATATTACAGTCCTACTCAAAATGATCTTGCCGAAGAAAAATATCCTTTGGCACGTGATTTGTTTATTGTAAATTGCCAGGGTTACTCTGGTTTGGGTATGGGGTTTGCATCCTTTATTGCTGGTGATATTGGACAAAGGATAGTTTTAAAATCTGGTTTGTTACCAGTTAGATCTCCTGGAAGAAAGCTTATAATAAGGAGTCAAATAGTAAAAGAGAAAGAATAAATTAATTACAATTAGAGATGAATAAATTTAAAATTTTTAGTCTTGCCTTAGTTGCTTCAGCTACTGTTGCAAAAGCGCAAGATATCAAAGAAGCTAAAAAGGCAATAGACGCTGAGCAATTTCAAAAAGCAAAATCATTGCTAAAATCAATCATCAAAGCAAAACCTTCTGACGGAGAAGCTAATTTTGTTTTAGGTAATGTGTATTTAAATCAGGCAATTATTGATTCTGCTAAAATTTACTTTGCAAATGGTTTACAGGCGTCAGATAAGAAAAACTTAAGTTATATAGGATTAGGTCAGTTGGATCTTGATACAAAAAATACTGCTGCTGCTCAGGCAAACTTTGGTTTGGCGATAAAAGATATGAAGCGTAAAGATGTAGAGGAGTTTATTTACATCGGTAGAGCATATATGAATTCTACTTCGCCAGACTATGCAAATGCGATTGCTACTCTGAAACGTGCTTTATTAATTGATCCTCAAAATGCAACTGCACTTTTGGCTATTGGTGATGCGTATTATGGAGCAAACAATCAAAACGATGCGTACAAAGCATACCGTGATGCGTTTACTGCAGATCCGACACTTTTGAGAGCAAAAATGCAATTGGGAGTTTTGTTGAAAGGGGCTAAGTCTTATGATGAGGCGATCAAATCTTTTAATGAAGTAATCGCTTTGAATGCTAACTACGGACCTGTTTACAGAGAATTGGCTGAGACCTATTACAAATGGGGTAGAAATAAACCATCTACTTCTAAAGTAAATATGCAAAATGCAATTACAAACTATGAGAAGTATTTAAATCTTACGGATTACTCTTTAGATTCTAAAATGCGTCATGCTGATTTCTTAATTCTGGTTAAAGATTATAAGAGTTTAGAGACTGTTGCGAACAAGATGATTGCAGAAGATAAAGTAAATCCTAGAATTTTTAGATATTTAGGTTATGCTGCTTATGAGAACGGAAATGTTGACGTAGCTATCAAATCTATTGAAGATTATATCAAAGTACCTTCTAATAAAGTAATTGGTAGAGATTATTTGTATTTAGGTTTGTCTAAAATTAAAAAAGGAACTGCTGCAGACGGAACTGTAGATCAGGCTTCGTTTGATGCTGGTTTAGCAGATATCAAAAAAGCTATTGAATTAGAGCCTTTAGTAGTGGAAGAACTTTCTGATTTAGGAAAAGCTTTGTTTGGAAAGAAACAATTTACTCAGGCAGCGGCTGTTTTAGAGCTTGGAACAACTAATAAAGAGTCTAAAAACTATTTAGATGATAATATTTACTACGGTATTTCTCTTTATTATGCGAACGCAAATAAAACGAATGGTGCTGCAGATGCTGTTGCTTTAGGAAAAGCTGAAGCTGCTTTTGATAGAATATTAGAAGCTTCTCCATCTTATAGTGAAGCTTACTTGTATAAAGGAAGAATCAATAACTTGTTGGAGAAAGATGATTTGATCATTAAAAACTACGGAGAATATGTTACAAGTATCACTGCTAAAGGAGCTGAAGAATTGGCTAAACCAGCTACAGTGAAAAAAGTAGTGGAGGCTTACAACAGTATAGGTGCTAGTTATGCTAATACGGATAAAGTAAAAGCGGTTGAGTATTTTAATAAAACTTTAGCTTTAGATCCTACAAATGCTTACGCAACACAATCTGTAAAAACTTTAAAATAATATAAGTTTTTAATTAAATGAATAACCGATAGTTTCTTTGAACTATCGGTTTTTTTTGTTCCGTATTTAATTGACTATCTTTGCACTTTAAAATAAAATAATGTTATCAAAAGAAATACAATTAGAAGTAAATAAAGGAGCTATGTTGCCTTTGATGGAAGAATTTTATACCATTCAAGGGGAAGGTTTTCATACCGGAACAGCTGCTTACTTTATACGAATTGGAGGTTGTGATGTTGGTTGTCACTGGTGCGATGTGAAGGAAAGTTGGAATGCTGAGTTACATCCGCCAACGAGTATTGATTTAATTGTAAATAATGCGTCAAGTCAAGCTGATACTGTAGTGATTACTGGAGGTGAGCCTTTAACTTGGGATATGAGTTTGTTGACCCAGGAGTTGAAGAATAAAAAATTGAAAGTTCATATTGAAACCTCAGGCGCGTATCCGTTAACTGGAACCTGGGATTGGATTTGCCTTTCTCCTAAAAAGAATAAACTGCCAACTCAAACCGTATATGATAATGCACATGAGTTAAAAGTGATTATTTACAACAAACACGATTTTATTTTTGCAGAAGAGCAGGCAGATTTGGTAAATGATAATGCCATATTGTTTCTTCAGCCGGAATGGAGTAAAAAAGAAGAAATGACACCTCTGATTGTTGATTATGTAATGAACAATCCGAAATGGAGAGTTTCACTTCAAACGCATAAGTATTTAAATATTCCTTAAATCGATATAAAAAAATCTCTTCAATTGAAGAGATTTTTTCTTTTATAATAGGTGTCTAGTCCTGAAATAGCGATACACAAAAAGTATCATTATGGAAGTACCTCAAGAAATACGCTATGTAAAGCGTACACAAAAAGACTACTCTATGTCTTTTAAATTACAAGTTGTTCAGGAAATAGAACGCGGAGAACTCACAGCAACGGAGGCTACAAAGCAGTACGGCATCCAATGCAAAAGCACAGTTGTCCAATGGCTTAGGAAATTTGGTAACTTTGATTGGGAAAACCAAACCTCTATGAAAATGGCAAAAACACCTGAACAAAAGATTATGGAGCTTGAAGCTCAAGTCAAACTTTTAGAGAAACAAAAGGCACTCCTGGAAAGACAGGCTTTTGTTGCAGACAAGAAAGCAATCTTATTTGATATGATGATTGATTTAGCGGAAAAAGAATATCATATTGATATCCGAAAAAACTCTGTGCCCGAACAATCACCCATTTCAAAGAAAGAGAACAACAAACAATAGGATTTACCTGTTATTTGTTCGGGATAGACAGACAGGTTTATTATCGAAAAATTAAAAGAACAACAATTAAACAAAATAAAGCTAAAGAAGTTGTTTTAATGGTTAATGATCTTAGGCAATTAATGCCTAGAATAGGTGCTAGAAAGCTCTATTATCTTTTATTGGATCAACTCCATTTGATGAAGATTGGAAGAGATAAATTCTTTGATATACTTAGAGCTAATCATTTATTGGTACAACCTAAACGCAGTTACCATATAACCACAAATTCACATCACCGGTTTAGAAAGCACAAAAATCGAATTTTAGATTTAGAAATAAATCGCCCTGAACAAGTTTGGGTATCCGATATTACTTATATCGGAAAAAGAGATAATCCGTGTTATCTAAGCTTGATCACAGATGCTTATTCAAAAAAGATAATGGGGTATTATGTTGCTGAGAATCTCAATACTCAAAGTAGTTTAAGAGCTCTTAAAATGGCTCTTAAGCAAAGAACGCATAATACATTAACTCTAATCCATCATTCAGATAGAGGTTTGCAATATTGTGCACATGAGTATCAAAAAGAACTTATGAAAAATAAAGTATTATGCAGCATGACCCAAAATTCAGATCCTTATGAAAATGCGATAGCAGAAAGAATTAATGGAATTTTAAAACAAGAATTTATGATCGATAAGTATCATCAAAAAAGAAAAATTACAAACTTAATAATAAAGGAATCTATCAATATTTATAATAATCTCAGACCTCACTATTCTAATTACATGTTAACACCAAATCAAATGCATTCTCAAAATCAAATTCAAATGAGAAGATATAAAACAAAAAACAGTTGCAAGAGGGTTCTTGCAACTGTTTAATTAATTATTTTTATGTAATAATCTGTATCGCTTTTTTAGGACGAGACAAGGAGCTGTGCTATGTGAAACAAATAAACATTTTGTTCTAATCCCAGTTTTTGTTCTTTTTTAAGGTGGTGATATGAGCCAGATGGTGGTTACTGTGCCATGCATACATTCCAATAATTTGTTTTAATAAGTATTCGGAATTATTTTCGGGATGAATAAACGATTTGTCTAAATCTGACCCGCTTAGATTTTTCATGATATAGGCTAGTCTAAAGTGCAATCCTTCCAATAACTGTAAGGTTGGTTCGATCGGCATGGTCAGATTATCCGGAAGCTCCGACCACAATTTTTCATCATAAGCCTTTATTACCGGATTGTTTTCTGTTAAAGCCCATTTTAATCGGATAAAACAGTTCATGTGACTTTCGGCACAATGGTGAATTACTTGTCGAACAGTCCATCCGTCAGGACGATATGAAGTGTCGAGCTGTTCTTCAGTCAAATCAATAGTTTCTTTCTTTAATTTATTCGGAAACGATTCGATGATGGCGATATTAGTGGAAATATATTCAGCATTGTAATCTTTTGGAGCTTGAAATTTTCCAATGGGATATTTTAGTTTTTCTAAATCTGTTTCGTTCATAATTTACTCATTTTATAAAGAAAGTTTGGCCAGATAATCATAATGATCGCCTTCGAGAATCAATTCGCATTTTAATCCGTTGGCATTAGCAGCATTTTGTAGGGTATTGTAGTCTAGGTACAACCAGTCGAAAGGTTCTTCTTTGTCTCCTTTGTATGAAATATTGAAAACAAGCTCCCCATAATACTCATTGCTTGATGGGATCCATTTTCCTCCATCTTCATCTTCGTCAAACATGTAAATAATGTCTGAGCTGTCAAGTAATATTTGTCCTCCGGGGTTCAATAATGACTTAAGTTTGGACAGGTATTGGTTGCAGTTGTTTAATTTGCCAAAAATTCCAACGCCATTCATTAATAAAATGATAGTATCGAATTTTCCTTCGTCAAAATCCAGTATATTTTGAACCTTGGCGTTTTGTACTCCACGCAGTTTACAGGTTTCGATCGCTTTTGGTGAAATGTCAATCGCTGTAACGTCCAGATTTCGATCCTTTTGTAAAGACAAACTATGACTTCCTGCTCCGCAGCCTACATCTAAAGTTTTTCCGAATGCCAGTTGTAATGCTTTTTGTTCGAGTTTAGGCATTTCGTTATACGAACGAAATAAATAATCCACACTCATCTCATCTTCTTCAGAAATTGAAGTTTCGGTAATAATATCCTCTGGTGAATTATTGGTTTGGAAATCATACATGGCTTTCCCGAAAAGATCTTTCATCGTATTTTAGTTCAAAGTTTAAGGTTTCAAGTTTAAAGTTGTTTAATTTTGCACATCAACTTTAAATTTTAAACTTGAAGCAAATTTTAAATAACTTAAATAAGTTAGCCAAAGATAAGCATATCGAAAACAAAAAGTATTTTGATAAGCTTAAAAAGAAACAACCGAAGAATTTGGATTATGTAATGCAGGATTTGCATGATGCTGAATTTAGGAAAACAGATTGTTTGCAATGTGCTAATTGCTGTAAAACGACCGGGCCTTTGTTTACTTTGGCTGATATCGAAAGGATTTCAAAATCATTCAGACAAAAGCCACAACAATTCATTGAACAATATCTCAAAATTGATGAGGACAAAGATTATGTGTTAAAAAGCGTGCCTTGTACTTTTTTGGATAGTGAAAATTATTGTATGATTTATGATGTTCGTCCGAAGGCTTGCAGGGAGTTCCCGCATACTGATCGTAAAAAATTTCATCAGATTGCGGACTTAACATTAAAAAATATTGCGATTTGTCCCGCTGCTTACAATATAGTAGAAGAAATGAAAAAGAAACTTCCTTTGTAAAATCTTAAATAATTCGTAATTGTTTTTAAAAGCATTTTTTTTGCTTTTTTAAATGTAATTTTGATTCGAATGAATCCAGAAGGGATATAATTAATAATTTCAAGACAATTTAAAATTTGAATTTAGAATATTTCATAGCTAAAAGACTTATTACTACCAGAGATTTTAAAAGCAGTATCTCGGCGCCAATCATTAAAATTGCTATTTCGGCTATCGCTATTGGTATGATAATGATGATTGTTTCTGTTGCAACGGGTATTGGCTTGCAGAAAAAAATACGGGATAAAGTTTCCGCTTTCAACGGGCAGATTATAATATCAAATTTCGATAATAACAATTCCGAGGTTACGCTGATTCCAATTTCGAAAAAGCAAGACTTTTATCCCAATTTCAAATCGGTTCCTGAAGTTAGTCATATTCAGGCAATAGCTACTAAGGCTGGAATTATCAGAACAGAAAATTCTTTTGAAGGTATAGTTTTCAAAGGGGTTGGGGCAGATTATGACTGGAAGAACATTGAAGAGTATCTTGTAGAAGGAAGGGTGCCGGATTATGCGAAAGCTCTGAATGAGGATGTGTTGATTTCCAGGTTTCTTGCGAACCGGCTTCATCTTAAAGTCGGGGATAGTTTTAATACCTTTTTTATAAAAGAGGAGCAGGGTAAAATGCCTAATAGTCGTAGATTTAAAATCGCTGGAATTTTTAGCTCAGGATTTCAGGATTTTGATGCAACCTATATATTTGGTGATATCAGGCATATTCAGAGGATAAATAAATGGAGTGCCGATCAAATTGGTGCTTTTGAAGTGTTTATTAAGGACTTTGATGCTATTAAAACAACGGGAGAGAAAATTTACGATCAAACATCTTCTAATTTAGATACTAAAACGATAATCGAAAAGTATAGTTATATATTTGATTGGTTACAGCTTTTTGATTTTAATATCATTGTTATATTAGGTGTAATGATATTGGTTGCTACCATTAATATGGTTGTAGCTTTATTGGTTTTGATTCTGGAGCGGACTCAGATGATTGGAATTCTAAAAGCATTAGGGGCTAATAACTGGACAGTTCGAAAGGTATTTTTGTATAATGCTTTTTATCTTATTATTCAAGGCTTGTTTTGGGGTAATCTAATTGGTATTGTTTTGTTGTTGATTCAGCAGCACTTTGGAATAATTCGTTTGAATCCTGAGAACTACTATGTAAATGAGGCGCCAGTCTATTTTAATTGGGGGTATATTGTTTTGTTGAATTTGCTTACGATTGGAGTGTGCTTCATAGTGTTGTTAATTCCTTCCTATATAATCACAAAGATCTCCCCTGTTAAAGCCATTCGTTTCGAGTAATTTTGTTGTTCTGTTATATATACAACCCGACAGGTTTAAGATCTGTCGGGTTTGTTGTTTCTGTTCCTATATATAAGGGGTGATTTTGTTCAGCTGATCGAAGTCGAAGCTTTGAGATTTGGAATTTGAGTATTTAGGAGCTTTCTCCCGCTATTGGTTTCAATCTTATGCTTTTTAAAGGAAAAAGCAAAAGGATTTCCACTTCTATCGGGGCTAGGGGATGGGTTTTCAAAAGAAAATAAGGCAAAAAAGCAAAACTTGGCGTCTTTGCGCCTTTGCGAGACTAGTAAAATAGGGGTGTTTCAAAGGAAGGTATAGTGTTGAATCTAATTCACTAAAGAAAAACCTTTCAAACCTGAAAATAGTTTAGTTTGTAAAAGGGGTGTTATCAGAGTGTTAAGATAAAGTTTGAAAAAAGATCAAAAATAGTTCGATAAAAAGCTTGTAGAACTCAATAAAGTGACTACTTTTGCACCCGCAACAGCGATAGACGTTCACTGAAATACTGACAAGCAAACGAATTAAAACGAAAAGAAATTTTCAAAAAAAAAGATTCGAAAAAGCTTGTGAGATTTGAAAATGGATATTACATTTGCACCCCGCAAAACACGGGAAGCTCATTGAAAGACTGGTAAGGAGAGAAGGAAAAAAGGAAAGAAATTTTCTTAAAAAAAACTTCAAAAATCTCTTGCCGTTTAGAAATAAGTTTTCTACTTTTGCACCCGCTTTGAGAAACAAGCGAAACAAGAAAAGAAACACGTTCGTAGACATATTGAATTGACAGCCGTTTTAACAGAGATGTTAAAACAAAAGAATAAGAGTAAATGAATCGAGAGATTCGAGAAGAACCGATAGATAAAGCATCGCAATATAATATAAAAAATATACGATGAAGAGTTTGATCCTGGCTCAGGATGAACGCTAGCGGCAGGCTTAACACATGCAAGTCGAGGGGTATGCTTCTTCGGAAGCAGAGACCGGCGCACGGGTGCGTAACGCGTATGCAATCTACCTTTTACAGAGGGATAGCCCAGAGAAATTTGGATTAATACCTCATAGTATAGCTGAATCGCATGATTCTACTATTAAAGTCACAACGGTAAAAGATGAGCATGCGTCCCATTAGCTAGTTGGTAAGGTAACGGCTTACCAAGGCTACGATGGGTAGGGGTCCTGAGAGGGAGATCCCCCACACTGGTACTGAGACACGGACCAGACTCCTACGGGAGGCAGCAGTGAGGAATATTGGACAATGGGCGCAAGCCTGATCCAGCCATGCCGCGTGCAGGATGACGGTCCTATGGATTGTAAACTGCTTTTATACGAGAAGAAACACTGCTTCGTGAAGCAGCTTGACGGTATCGTAAGAATAAGGATCGGCTAACTCCGTGCCAGCAGCCGCGGTAATACGGAGGATCCAAGCGTTATCCGGAATCATTGGGTTTAAAGGGTCCGTAGGCGGTTTAATAAGTCAGTGGTGAAAGCCCATCGCTCAACGGTGGAACGGCCATTGATACTGTTAAACTTGAATTATTAGGAAGTAACTAGAATATGTAGTGTAGCGGTGAAATGCTTAGAGATTACATGGAATACCAATTGCGAAGGCAGGTTACTACTAATGGATTGACGCTGATGGACGAAAGCGTGGGTAGCGAACAGGATTAGATACCCTGGTAGTCCACGCCGTAAACGATGGATACTAGCTGTTGGGAGCAATCTCAGTGGCTAAGCGAAAGTGATAAGTATCCCACCTGGGGAGTACGTTCGCAAGAATGAAACTCAAAGGAATTGACGGGGGCCCGCACAAGCGGTGGAGCATGTGGTTTAATTCGATGATACGCGAGGAACCTTACCAAGGCTTAAATGTAGATTGACCGGTTTGGAAACAGATCTTTCGCAAGACAATTTACAAGGTGCTGCATGGTTGTCGTCAGCTCGTGCCGTGAGGTGTCAGGTTAAGTCCTATAACGAGCGCAACCCCTGTTGTTAGTTGCCAGCGAGTCATGTCGGGAACTCTAACAAGACTGCCAGTGCAAACTGTGAGGAAGGTGGGGATGACGTCAAATCATCACGGCCCTTACGCCTTGGGCTACACACGTGCTACAATGGCCGGTACAGAGAGCAGCCACTGGGCGACCAGGAGCGAATCTATAAAACCGGTCACAGTTCGGATCGGAGTCTGCAACTCGACTCCGTGAAGCTGGAATCGCTAGTAATCGGATATCAGCCATGATCCGGTGAATACGTTCCCGGGCCTTGTACACACCGCCCGTCAAGCCATGGAAGCTGGGGGTGCCTGAAGTCGGTGACCGCAAGGAGCTGCCTAGGGTAAAACTGGTAACTAGGGCTAAGTCGTAACAAGGTAGCCGTACCGGAAGGTGCGGCTGGAACACCTCCTTTCTAGAGCCTCAAATGTTAGTGGTAACACACGTTGAGGAAAAAAGATGTTAATTTAGAAGGTTCTGAATCACAACATTCACTTACTCTTGCTGTTAATTTAAAAAATAATGAAAATTAAGTAAAACAGAGTCTCGTAGCTCAGCTGGTTAGAGTACTACACTGATAATGTAGGGGTCGGCAGTTCGAGTCTGCCCGGGACTACTTTTTTAGAGTTTAGAGTTATAAATTATGAATTATAAGTTATAATAAAAAAACAACAAACTAAAAAAAACTGAAATACTTAAGATAAAGGAAATTTTAGAAGTTGAGCGTTTATGAGAGAATTCATAACTCATAATTCATAACTCATCATTTAAAAATGGGGGATTAGCTCAGCTGGCTAGAGCGCCTGCCTTGCACGCAGGAGGTCAACGGTTCGACTCCGTTATTCTCCACAAAGCCGAAAGCTATAAGCTTTAGGCGGTAAGCTAAGAAAGCTTAAAGCGTATTGCTTAAAGCCTACAGCTAATAAAGTTCATTGACATATTGAGATAAGAAAATAATAAAAAGTAGAAAGCGTTTTTTACAATTTATTGTAAAAGACAAAAAAAAACGGTCTTAATTAATTTTAAGATTGGTACAATAAGCAAAATAAGGGCGTATGGGGGATGCCTAGGCTCTCAGAGGCGATGAAAGGCGTGATAAGCTGCGAAAAGCTACGGGGACGGGCACACACCGATTGATCCGTAGATACCTGAATGGGGCAACCCACTATGTTGAAGACATAGTACACCGATAGGTGGGCAAACCCGCTGAACTGAAACATCTAAGTAGGCGGAGGAGAAGAAAACAAAAGTGATTCCGTAAGTAGTGGCGAGCGAACGCGGATTAGCCCAAACCAATGATGTTACGGCATGATTGGGGTTGTAGGACCACGAGATTTTATGTACAAGGAACCGGAAGTTACTGGAAAGTGACACCATAGAGGGTGATAGTCCCGTATGGGTAACGAGTATAATAGATAGTGGTATCCTGAGTAGGGCGGGGCACGTGAAACCCTGTCTGAATTTGGCGGGACCATCCGCTAAGGCTAAATACTCCTGAGAGACCGATAGTGAACCAGTACCGTGAGGGAAAGGTGAAAAGAACCGTGAATAACGGAGTGAAATAGATCCTGAAACCATACGCTTACAAGCGGTCGGAGCCCTTTCGTGGGGTGACGGCGTGCCTTTTGCATAATGAGCCTACGAGTTAACGTTGCTGGCAAGGTTAAGTGGTTAAGCCACGGATCCGTAGCGAAAGCGAGTCTGAATAGGGCGCTTTAGTCAGTAGTGTTAGACGCGAAACCGTGTGATCTACCCATGGGCAGGTTGAAGCTGTGGTAACACACAGTGGAGGACCGAACCGGTTGACGTTGAAAAGTCTTCGGATGACCTGTGGGTAGGGGTGAAAGGCCAATCAAACTCGGAAATAGCTCGTACTCCCCGAAATGCATTTAGGTGCAGCGCTGAGCGTAAAGTTATATAGAGGTAGAGCTACTGATTGGATGCGGGGGCTTCACCGCCTACCAATTCCTGACAAACTCCGAATGCTATATAATGTTTCTCAGCAGTGAGGGCTTGGGTGCTAAGGTCCAAGTCCGAGAGGGAAAGAACCCAGACCATCAGCTAAGGTCCCCAAATATACGCTAAGTTGAAAGAACGAGGTTTGTCTGCCCAGACAGCTAGGATGTTGGCTTGGAAGCAGCCATTCATTTAAAGAGTGCGTAACAGCTCACTAGTCGAGCGGACGAGCATGGATAATAATCGGGCATAAGTGTATTACCGAAGCTATGGATTTACAGTCTGACTGTAAGTGGTAGGGGAGCATTCTAACAGGGTTGAAGGTGTATCGTCAGGTATGCTGGACTGGTTAGAAAAGAAAATGTAGGCATAAGTAACGATAATGCGGGCGAGAAACCCGCACACCGAAAAACTAAGGTTTCCACAGCTATGCTAATCAGCTGTGGGTTAGTCTGGTCCTAAGGCGAACCCGAAAGGGACAGTCGATGGCTAACGGGTTAATATTCCCGTACTACTAATTACTGTGATGGGGTGACGGAGTGATGAAAGCGCCGCGAACTGACGGAATAGTTCGTTGAAGTACCTACCTATAAGATCTGCAGGCAAATCCACAGATCTTGGGGAAATACGATAGTACTCGGAGTCTTCGGACAAAGAGATAGTGCGCCTAAGGGCTTCCAAGAAAAACCTCTAAACTTCAGGTAATTAGTACCAGTACCGTAAACCGACACAGGTAGTTGAGGAGAGAATCCTAAGGTGCTCGAGAGATTCATGGCTAAGGAATTAGGCAAAATAGACCTGTAACTTCGGGAGAAAGGTCGCCAGCGCAAGCTGGCCGCAGTGAAGAGGTCCAGGCGACTGTTTATCAAAAACACAGGGCTCTGCAAAATCGTAAGATGAAGTATAGGGCCTGACACCTGCCCGGTGCTGGAAGGTTAAGAGGAGATGTTATCTTCGGAGAAGCATTGAATTGAAGCCCCAGTAAACGGCGGCCGTAACTATAACGGTCCTAAGGTAGCGAAATTCCTTGTCGGGTAAGTTCCGACCTGCACGAATGGTGTAACGATCTGGACACTGTCTCAGCCATGAGCTCGGTGAAATTGTAGTAACGGTGAAGATGCCGTTTACCCGCAGTGGGACGAAAAGACCCTGTGCACCTTTACTATAGCTTAGTATTGACCTTGGATAAATGATGTGTAGGATAGGTTGGAGACTGTGAAGTGGCGTCGCCAGGCGTTGTGGAGTCATTGTTGAAATACAACCCTTTGTTTATCTGAGGCCTAACCCCGCTATGTGGGGGACATTGCTTGGTGGGTAGTTTGACTGGGGTGGTCGCCTCCAAAAGAGTAACGGAGGCTTCTAAAGGTTCCCTCAGTACGCTTGGTAACCGTGCGTAGAGTGCAATGGCATAAGGGAGCTTGACTGAGAGACATACAGGTCGATCAGGTACGAAAGTAGAGCATAGTGATCCGGTGGTTCCGCATGGAAGGGCCATCGCTCAAAGGATAAAAGGTACGCCGGGGATAACAGGCTGATCTCCCCCAAGAGCTCATATCGACGGGGGGGTTTGGCACCTCGATGTCGGCTCGTCACATCCTGGGGCTGGAGAAGGTCCCAAGGGTTGGGCTGTTCGCCCATTAAAGTGGCACGCGAGCTGGGTTCAGAACGTCGTGAGACAGTTCGGTCTCTATCTACTGTGGGCGTTAGAAATTTGAGTGGATCTGATTCTAGTACGAGAGGACCGAATTGGACAAACCTCTAGTGTATCTGTTGTCCCGCCAGGGGCACCGCAGAGTAGCTACGTTTGGAAGGGATAAGCGCTGAAAGCATATAAGCGCGAAACCCACCACAAGATGAGATTTCTTTTAAGGATCGTGGAAGATGACCACGTTGATAGGCTATAGATGTAAAGGCAGTAATGTCATAGTCGAGTAGTACTAATAATCCGTAAGCTTATGTACACCTTTTCCCGTCCGTTAAGGCGGACGGGGAGAAACTTTCTAAAATAGTAAATAAAAGTACTTTTCTTTATCTCAGTATGTTAAGATATTTGCAGCGAAGCTGCAGTTGATAGTTGAAGGTTGGTAGTTGATGGAAACACCAACAACCATAAACCAACAACCGTCAACAATGACCTTAAGGTGGTTATTGCGGCGGGGCTCACCTCTTCCCATCCCGAACAGAGTAGTTAAGCCCGCCTGCGCAGATGGTACTGCAGTTATGTGGGAGAGTATGTCGTCGCCTTTCTTTTTAAAACCCTATCCAAATCGGATAGGGTTTTTTGTTTTATAGTGCTTTTTAAATTCTTGCGTGCTTTGTGTAATGCTTTGCGAACTTTGTGGTTAAAAAACAGATCGCGGATTGTGCTGATTCGCTATACGAAAACGCGGATTGAGACAGATTTTTTTTGGATCAGGTTCAAAAGTTGGGGATTAGGCAAAAAGATTAGATAATCTGAACAAGAAAAAATCTATATTCCTCACTCCTCTGAATTGACTTCTAAAAGCTTTTATTTAGTATTGAAAGATTCTGCCGAAGCATTTGTACTTCTATTATCAAAATAGTTTAAGATTGACTGGTAATTAATAGTTATGGTATTGAGTAGAATATTAAAGTTTTTAAAACCTGATTCTTCTATATTTCTATACCAATGTGCCAGTTTGGTCATGGCAATATGTTTGTCATTGTGGTTATTGTATATTCCTCGAAGCTGTTGGTTTAATTCAGTTTATTAATGATTTCGGCTCTTCATTTTTTTGAGATTTTGTCTCAAATAAGAGATCATTTTATTACAGCTGATTTTATAATTGACGCTCCCTTATTTTATATGTATTCGGAATGTCTAAAAAAGGGCTGAAAGTCAAAAGTATTAAAATGGTGTAACGTACCATGAATTAGGATAATGGGTTATATTGCCTTGAAAGGGAATAAGTAGGTATAAAGAATTTATAAGGTTTTAATAAAAAAAAACGCTTATTTTGAGAAATGCCACATAAAATAAGAGAGTCTTTTTTAGGCCTGGGTTTCGCTCTTGCGGAGCTTAGAAGTCTCGCTATTATCCATGGCACTTCGCATCATGTTATTGTTAGGGCTCTCTAATAGTAATAGATTATAAATACTTTTGCTTTATGAAGGCAAGCTGTGTATTATTTTTTTTGCCCAACCCTCAACTTTTGAACCTGATCTGTAAATGCGAGGTTCTTCGTAGTTTCTGATCTCTACAAAGAATTTGTTGTTGAAAATTTCTAAAATTTTATTTTGAGTGTAATGTAGTTCATGGTTTTAACTTTGGGATGGGTATTGTTGTGTTGTATTGTGTCTCAATGATTTAAACTGCTGGCTACGTTGTGACTGGGTTCTAATATTGAAATTAGGGAAAAGAGTTAGATGTTCTAAATGTAGGGGTAAATGAATATTTAAAATTAATACCAGAAGTGGTGGAGTGATAAAAGTAAGCGTAGATATTAGTTGTCTGAATGAGGGGAATTCTATATTTTGGTTACTTCTGAATTTTTATGTGAATGCTTTTATTTAAACATTGAATGATTAAACAGATGTATTTGTAATTCTGTTATCAAAATTATTTTAGCTTATTTGCTTGTGATTTGTAATTGTACGAGAGATTGTGTTAGAAGGTTTGATATTAGATTGATTTGCTTTTTTCGTACTATTAGGTAAATTTTGCGAAACAAATGATTTTATCAGTTGTTTTTGTGTGTGTAAATATTTGTATGTAATTCAGATGATAGTCAAGGTGTATTTTATTTGTTTTGGAGTCTATTTAGGTTTATTTCTATAAATCAAGTGTTGGTTAATAGTTACTGTTGGGAGATGTTTTTTATTTTAAAAATTACATTTGGCTTCTTGGATTTTTCATTGGGCTAATTTTCTTGATCTATGGTTTGTTAATGATGTTTCATTCTAATCTCTTGCGAAGCTTTGCTAATTGGTTTCTGAGTGTAAAAGTGGTTTGTAATTTGAGTTGTATTTTGAAAGCATGTTTTGGTCTTGCTTTTTGCAATGATTATTGATGTGGCATCTTTTATGTTTTACTGTTTTGTTGATTAAAATAATATAGGAGTTACTATTAGATAGGCTATCTTTTTATGTTGAAGAACGTTTTTGAATTTTTTGTAAAAAAAGAAGTTATCTTCTGCGGGTGATATGAAGATAAGTCTGATGGCAGTAAATGGGAAAATCCTGTGTCATTACTTTTCTTAAGGATTCTTTTGAGTTTAGATATTCTTTAGGAATATGTTTAATCTTCTTTAGATAGGGATAAAGTGTGTGTTTTTTATTTTTTATAAGAGATATATTTAAAGTAATCTAACCGTTATGTTGGTAATTGGTAACTTGAAAAATGTTTTAAAGGGATTTTGTGTTTGTGTGTAATTGAAAGGTATAAATATGTAGATTTTAATATTACTCCGTAACAATATGTTTGGACCTGAAGATTAAGAGGTGGTAAAGGAGAGAAAGAGGGTGAAATAGAAGTGTAATGGCTGGCAGGGTAAAATGAAATGATTTGGTATAAGTGTTAATAAAAGTTGCGAGACTAGTAAAATAGGGCTATTTGAAAAGATGGAACTATGGGGAATGAGATTTGATAGAGAAAAACCTTTCAAACCTGAAAATAGTTTAACTTGTAAAAGGGGTGTTATCAGAGTGTTAAGATAAAGTTTAAAAAAAGATCAAAAATAGTTTGGTAAAAAGCTTGTAGAACTCAATAAAGTGACTACTTTTGCACCCGCAACAGCGATAGACGTTCACTGAAATACTGACAAGCAAACGAATTAAGACGAAAAGAAATTTTCAAAAAAAGATTCTAAAAAGCTTGCGAGTAAAGAAAGAAAATTTTAAGTTTGCACCCCGCAAAATAAGGGAAGCTCATTGAAAGACTGGTAGGGAGAGAAGGGAAAAAGGAAAGAAATTTTCTTAAAAAAAAACTTCAAAAATCTCTTGCCATTTAGAAATAAGTTTTCTACTTTTGCACCCGCTTTGAGAAACAAGCGAAACAATAAAAAGAAACACGTTCGTAGACATATTGAATTGACAGCCGTTTTAACAGAGATGTTAAAACAAAAGAATAAGAGTAAATGAATCGAGAGATTCGAATAGAACCGATAGATAAAGCATCGCAATATAATATAAAAAATATACGATGAAGAGTTTGATCCTGGCTCAGGATGAACGCTAGCGGCAGGCTTAACACATGCAAGTCGAGGGGTATGCTTCTTCGGAAGCAGAGACCGGCGCACGGGTGCGTAACGCGTATGCAATCTACCTTTTACAGAGGGATAGCCCAGAGAAATTTGGATTAATACCTCATAGTATAGCTGAATCGCATGATTCTACTATTAAAGTCACAACGGTAAAAGATGAGCATGCGTCCCATTAGCTAGTTGGTAAGGTAACGGCTTACCAAGGCTACGATGGGTAGGGGTCCTGAGAGGGAGATCCCCCACACTGGTACTGAGACACGGACCAGACTCCTACGGGAGGCAGCAGTGAGGAATATTGGACAATGGGCGCAAGCCTGATCCAGCCATGCCGCGTGCAGGATGACGGTCCTATGGATTGTAAACTGCTTTTATACGAGAAGAAACACTGCTTCGTGAAGCAGCTTGACGGTATCGTAAGAATAAGGATCGGCTAACTCCGTGCCAGCAGCCGCGGTAATACGGAGGATCCAAGCGTTATCCGGAATCATTGGGTTTAAAGGGTCCGTAGGCGGTTTAATAAGTCAGTGGTGAAAGCCCATCGCTCAACGGTGGAACGGCCATTGATACTGTTAAACTTGAATTATTAGGAAGTAACTAGAATATGTAGTGTAGCGGTGAAATGCTTAGAGATTACATGGAATACCAATTGCGAAGGCAGGTTACTACTAATGGATTGACGCTGATGGACGAAAGCGTGGGTAGCGAACAGGATTAGATACCCTGGTAGTCCACGCCGTAAACGATGGATACTAGCTGTTGGAAGCAATTTCAGTGGCTAAGCGAAAGTGATAAGTATCCCACCTGGGGAGTACGTTCGCAAGAATGAAACTCAAAGGAATTGACGGGGGCCCGCACAAGCGGTGGAGCATGTGGTTTAATTCGATGATACGCGAGGAACCTTACCAAGGCTTAAATGTAGATTGACCGGTTTGGAAACAGATCTTTCGCAAGACAATTTACAAGGTGCTGCATGGTTGTCGTCAGCTCGTGCCGTGAGGTGTCAGGTTAAGTCCTATAACGAGCGCAACCCCTGTTGTTAGTTGCCAGCGAGTCATGTCGGGAACTCTAACAAGACTGCCAGTGCAAACTGTGAGGAAGGTGGGGATGACGTCAAATCATCACGGCCCTTACGCCTTGGGCTACACACGTGCTACAATGGCCGGTACAGAGAGCAGCCACTGGGCGACCAGGAGCGAATCTATAAAACCGGTCACAGTTCGGATCGGAGTCTGCAACTCGACTCCGTGAAGCTGGAATCGCTAGTAATCGGATATCAGCCATGATCCGGTGAATACGTTCCCGGGCCTTGTACACACCGCCCGTCAAGCCATGGAAGCTGGGGGTGCCTGAAGTCGGTGACCGCAAGGAGCTGCCTAGGGTAAAACTGGTAACTAGGGCTAAGTCGTAACAAGGTAGCCGTACCGGAAGGTGCGGCTGGAACACCTCCTTTCTAGAGCCTCAAATGTTAGTGGAGACACACGTTGAGGAAAAAAGATGTTAATTTAGAAGGTTCTGAATCACAACATTCACTTACTCTTGCTGTTAATTTAAAAAATAATGAAAATTAAGTAAAACAGAGTCTCGTAGCTCAGCTGGTTAGAGTACTACACTGATAATGTAGGGGTCGGCAGTTCGAGTCTGCCCGGGACTACTTTTTTAGAGTTTTGAGTTATAAATTATGAATTATAAGTTATAACAAAAAGCAACAAATTAAAAAAGACTGAAATACTTAAGATAAAGGAAATTTTAGAAGTTGAGCGTTTATGAGAGAAATCATAACTCATAATTCATAACTCATCATTTAAAAATGGGGGATTAGCTCAGCTGGCTAGAGCGCCTGCCTTGCACGCAGGAGGTCAACGGTTCGACTCCGTTATTCTCCACAAAGCCGAAAGCTATAAGCTTTAGGCGGTAAGCTAAGAAAGCTTAAAGCGTATCGCTTAAAGCCTACAGCTAATAAAGTTCATTGACATATTGAGATAAGAAAATAATAAAAAGTAGAAAGCGTTTTTTACAATTTTATTGTAAAAGACAAAAAAAAACGGTCTTAATTAATTTTAAGATTGGTACAATAAGCAAAATAAGGGCGTATGGGGGATGCCTAGGCTCTCAGAGGCGATGAAAGGCGTGATAAGCTGCGAAAAGCTACGGGGACGGGCACACACCGATTGATCCGTAGATACCTGAATGGGGCAACCCACTATGTTGAAGACATAGTACACCGATAGGTGGGCAAACCCGCTGAACTGAAACATCTAAGTAGGCGGAGGAGAAGAAAACAAAAGTGATTCCGTAAGTAGTGGCGAGCGAACGCGGATTAGCCCAAACCAATGATGTTACGGCATGATTGGGGTTGTAGGACCACGATATTTTATGTACAAGGAACCGGAAGTTACTGGAAAGTGACACCATAGAGGGTGATAGTCCCGTATGGGTAACGAGTATAATAGATAGTGGTATCCTGAGTAGGGCGGGGCACGTGAAACCCTGTCTGAATTTGGCGGGACCATCCGCTAAGGCTAAATACTCCTGAGAGACCGATAGTGAACCAGTACCGTGAGGGAAAGGTGAAAAGAACCGTGAATAACGGAGTGAAATAGATCCTGAAACCATACGCTTACAAGCGGTCGGAGCCCTTTCGTGGGGTGACGGCGTGCCTTTTGCATAATGAGCCTACGAGTTAACGTTGCTGGCAAGGTTAAGTGGTTAAGCCACGGATCCGTAGCGAAAGCGAGTCTGAATAGGGCGCTTTAGTCAGTAGTGTTAGACGCGAAACCGTGTGATCTACCCATGGGCAGGTTGAAGCTGTGGTAACACACAGTGGAGGACCGAACCGGTTGACGTTGAAAAGTCTTCGGATGACCTGTGGGTAGGGGTGAAAGGCCAATCAAACTCGGAAATAGCTCGTACTCCCCGAAATGCATTTAGGTGCAGCGCTGAGCGTAAAGTTATATAGAGGTAGAGCTACTGATTGGATGCGGGGGCTTCACCGCCTACCAATTCCTGACAAACTCCGAATGCTATATAATGTTTCTCAGCAGTGAGGGCTTGGGTGCTAAGGTCCAAGTCCGAGAGGGAAAGAACCCAGACCATCAGCTAAGGTCCCCAAATATACGCTAAGTTGAAAGAACGAGGTTTGTCTGCCCAGACAGCTAGGATGTTGGCTTGGAAGCAGCCATTCATTTAAAGAGTGCGTAACAGCTCACTAGTCGAGCGGACGAGCATGGATAATAATCGGGCATAAGTGTATTACCGAAGCTATGGATTTACAGTCTGACTGTAAGTGGTAGGGGAGCATTCTAACAGGGTTGAAGGTGTATCGTCAGGTATGCTGGACTGGTTAGAAAAGAAAATGTAGGCATAAGTAACGATAATGCGGGCGAGAAACCCGCACACCGAAAAACTAAGGTTTCCACAGCTATGCTAATCAGCTGTGGGTTAGTCTGGTCCTAAGGCGAACCCGAAAGGGACAGTCGATGGCTAACGGGTTAATATTCCCGTACTACTAATTACTGTGATGGGGTGACGGAGTGATGAAAGCGCCGCGAACTGACGGAATAGTTCGTTGAAGTACCTACCTATAAGATCTGCAGGCAAATCCACAGATCTTGGGGAAATACGATAGTACTCGGAGTCTTCGGACAAAGAGATAGTGCGCCTAAGGGCTTCCAAGAAAAACCTCTAAACTTCAGGTAATTAGTACCAGTACCGTAAACCGACACAGGTAGTTGAGGAGAGAATCCTAAGGTGCTCGAGAGATTCATGGCTAAGGAATTAGGCAAAATAGACCTGTAACTTCGGGAGAAAGGTCGCCAGCGCAAGCTGGCCGCAGTGAAGAGGTCCAGGCGACTGTTTATCAAAAACACAGGGCTCTGCAAAATCGTAAGATGAAGTATAGGGCCTGACACCTGCCCGGTGCTGGAAGGTTAAGAGGAGATGTTATCTTCGGAGAAGCATTGAATTGAAGCCCCAGTAAACGGCGGCCGTAACTATAACGGTCCTAAGGTAGCGAAATTCCTTGTCGGGTAAGTTCCGACCTGCACGAATGGTGTAACGATCTGGACACTGTCTCAGCCATGAGCTCGGTGAAATTGTAGTAACGGTGAAGATGCCGTTTACCCGCAGTGGGACGAAAAGACCCTGTGCACCTTTACTATAGCTTAGTATTGACCTTGGATAAATGATGTGTAGGATAGGTTGGAGACTTTGAAGTGGCGTCGCCAGGCGTTGTGGAGTCATTGTTGAAATACAACCCTTTGTTTATCTGAGGCCTAACCCCGCTATGTGGGGGACATTGCTTGGTGGGTAGTTTGACTGGGGTGGTCGCCTCCAAAAGAGTAACGGAGGCTTCTAAAGGTTCCCTCAGTACGCTTGGTAACCGTGCGTAGAGTGCAATGGCATAAGGGAGCTTGACTGAGAGACATACAGGTCGATCAGGTACGAAAGTAGAGCATAGTGATCCGGTGGTTCCGCATGGAAGGGCCATCGCTCAAAGGATAAAAGGTACGCCGGGGATAACAGGCTGATCTCCCCCAAGAGCTCATATCGACGGGGGGGTTTGGCACCTCGATGTCGGCTCGTCACATCCTGGGGCTGGAGAAGGTCCCAAGGGTTGGGCTGTTCGCCCATTAAAGTGGCACGCGAGCTGGGTTCAGAACGTCGTGAGACAGTTCGGTCTCTATCTACTGTGGGCGTTAGAAATTTGAGTGGATCTGATTCTAGTACGAGAGGACCGAATTGGACAAACCTCTAGTGTATCTGTTGTCCCGCCAGGGGCACCGCAGAGTAGCTACGTTTGGAAGGGATAAGCGCTGAAAGCATATAAGCGCGAAACCCACCACAAGATGAGATTTCTTTTAAGGATCGTGGAAGATGACCACGTTGATAGGCTATAGATGTAAAGGCAGTAATGTCATAGTCGAGTAGTACTAATAATCCGTAAGCTTATGTACACCTTTTCCCGTCCGTTAAGGCGGACGGGGAGAAACTTTCTAAAATAGTAAATAAAAGTACTTTTCTTTATCTCAGTATGTTAAGATATTTGCAGCGAAGCTGCAGTTGATAGTTGAAGGTTGGTAGTTGATGGAAACACCAACAACCATAAACCAACAACCGTCAACAATGACCTTAAGGTGGTTATTGCGGCGGGGCTCACCTCTTCCCATCCCGAACAGAGTAGTTAAGCCCGCCTGCGCAGATGGTACTGCAGTTATGTGGGAGAGTATGTCGTCGCCTTTCTTTTTAAAACCCTATCCAAATCGGATAGGGTTTTTTGTTTTATAGCGCTTTTTAAATTCTTGCGTGCTTTGGGTAATGCTTTGCGAACTTTGCGGTTAAAAAACAGATCGCGGATTGTACTGATTCGCTATGCGAAAACGCGGATTAGAACGGATTTTTTTTGTTTATTTTTTATGTATTAGTTGCTAAGGGCTAGGTTGTTCTTTTGAGATTTGGCATTTGCTCTTTCAGAGCAATATTTACGCATAATACTCTTAAAGATTAATAAGAGCTGAAAGCCCGAAAAGCAGAAAGCATAGTGCGAAGCGCTATGAAATAAATAGAAATAATATCATTTTTCGCCCTGAAAGGGCAGAAGCCTCAACATAAAGAGAAGAGTTTATATTATTTTGAATAGTATTTTCTGTAAAAGATTGATTTTTGGTTATCGAAAACTAGTAAGAATTAGTTTTTACCCTTTCAGGGCTTTTTCTTTCAGGTACTCTTTTTATCGTTGACTGCGTTAGGGATGGCAGCGGTATCCTTTTGTGGTAGCTGACCTTTTCTTAAATCAGTTAAAACTTCTATCACAAAAGATTTAGCGTATAGCCCGACCCGAAGGGGAACGCCATGCTTATTTTTATGAACTTCGTTTTTGTTAAAATATGGGTAATTTTGGTTTTTTAAGTTGTTATAATGGAGTTGTTGTTTTTGATTGATTTATTGCTCAGATTTTAGTTTTGTATGCTATAATGATCTATGGTGTTGTGTGGAGTAAAAAAGTGCCTGAAATCTTCTATTTTGCATGATTGTGTTTTTTGTAAAACTATATCGGTTTAAATAGTCACGTTGTAGCCTACTTTTACTTTGTCCATTATTACATGAGTGTAGAAATGCTTAACATTTGGGTTGTCCATAAGCCATTTTTTAGCAAACGATTCATAATGCTGCATGTTTTCTGCATTTACAATAATGACAAAATCATAAGTGCCGGTTACAAAATAACATTGCATCACTTCGTTGCATTTTCGCATTGAGGCCTTGAATTTTTCTAAGGCTTTTGAATTTCCGTCCTCTAGAATAATATCTACGACACAGGTAATTGTTAAGCCTATAACACTTGGTGATATAATGGAGATATCTGCTTCTATTATTTTGTTTTCTCTCAATCTGGTTAGTCTTCTTTGTACCGCCGAACCACTTAGATTTACTAAGTCTCCAAGTTCTTGCGTGGTCATTTTATTATTTTCTTGTACCAGTTGCAGAAGTTTTTTATCGTATTCGTCTAGTGATTGCATTTTTTACCCGATTTTCTTGTAAAATTAACTTAAATCAATCATTTATCGTGTTGATTTGCAGAAATAAAGCAGCTCTATCTAAGTAGTTTTGTCTTGTGATCTTCTAGTCAAAGTAGAATGTGTCACAGAGTTTAAAAATGAATTTGAATGCTAATAAATGATACAAATGAAAAAAAAGCAAAGTGTTTTTTCAATCGATGAGATTGAAAAGTTTAGAAGTGAAACTGTGGGATGTCGTACTGTGAGCCATCTTAATAATGCAGGAGCGAGTCTTATGCCGGATGTGGTGACTATGACTATTTTGGAGCATATAAAATTGGAATCGGAAATTGGGGGTTATGAGGCAGCCGCATTAAAAGCAGATGAAATACTGCAATTTTACGTGCAGGCTGGAAAATTGATTAATTGTAATCCGTCGAATATTGCTTTTACTGCAAGTGCTACAGATTCCTATACGCGAGCGTTGTCTTCTATTCCGTTTTGTTCTGGTGATATTATATTGACGGATAATGATGATTTTATTTCGAATCAAATTCAGTTTATTTCATGTCAAAAACGATTTGGAATAAAAATAGTGCGGATAAAAAATGCTGAAATCGGCGGAGTAGATTTGAATGATTTAGAAGAAAAGTTATTTACTCTTAAACCAAAATTACTGGCTATAACGCATATTCCTACGAATTCGGGATTGGTTCAGTCTGTTAAAAGTATAGGTGAGATATACAGTCGTTATATAAAAGAATATACTGATAAAACCTGGTATATTCTCGATGCTTGCCAGTCTGCAGGTCAGATGAAGTTGGATGTTGAAGAATTAGAATGTGATTTTTTGAGTATAACCATCAGGAAATTTTTAAGGGGTCCTCGTGGCAGTGGCTTTCTTTATATTTCGGACAGGGCTTTAAAATTTGGACTTGAGCCATTGTTTATTGATATGAGGGGTGCTGATTGGGTTGAAAAGGATGAATATAAGCAGCAACCCGATGCGAGACGTTTTGAAGATTGGGAGTTTGCCTATGCACTTGTTCTTGGAAGTAAAGTGGCTATTGAATATTGTTTGAATATAGGTGAGGATAGAATTTGGCAGCAGATACAAGTAATGTCGAAATATATGAGAAATGAATTGTCAAAAAATCCTAAGGTTTGGGTTTTGGATAAAGGACCTGAGTTGGGCGCATTGGTCACTTTTACGGTTGAAGATTCACAGCCAGGATTTATCCTTGATGAACTGCTGAAAAGAAAAATTAATGTTGTTCCGAGTTTTCGAAATTTTGCAGTTATCGATTTTGATGAAAAAGGGGTGGAGTGGGCTATTAGGGTATCTCCGCATTATTACAATACTTTTGAAGAAGTTGATTTGCTTATCAAGGCTGTAGAGGAAATTGTGTGAATGCAATTTTTGAAGAAAAATGGGCGCAAAAAAAAACTCCTTAATTTCTTAAGGAGTTTCTTGGTGGGCGATGAGGGGTTCGAACCCCCGACCCCCTCGGTGTAAACGAGGTGCTCTGAACCAGCTGAGCTAATCGCCCTATTTTACTAGGTTGCTATCGTTTGTGATTGCGAGTGCAAATATACGCTAGTTTTTGAGTTCTGCAAAGAAAATGGAATAAAAAATAGAACTTTTTTTTAAATAAATTATATCTGACTGTTTATGAATTTGTTATTAAATTTATTTTTTTAAAGTTTTTTTATTCCATGAAGCTTTGTTTATCCTAAAGGCAATTCAGCAACAACAAAAGTACTTCCGCCAACATAGATAAAGTCATTTTTTGAGGCATTTTTCTTCGCTGCGGTAAAAGCATGTGCTACGGACTCATAATTTTCTCCGGATAAATCGTGTTTTTTAGCCGCGTCATTTAAAATTTCAGTGCTCAAACCTCTGGAGGAATTTGGGCTGCAGAAATAATAGTGTGCATTTTTAGGAAAAAGCGGAAGAATTGAATCGAGGTCTTTGTCGTTTACAACTCCCAAAACGATATGTAAATTTTCAAAAATTTCTTTCTGAATCTGTTTCATTACAACGGCTAACCCATGTTTGTTGTGCGCTGTATCGCAGATGATTTTTGGGTTTTCTCCCAGTTGCTGCCATCTTCCCTGTAAACCGGTATTTTTTACAACTTGTAATAAACCATTTTTTAGGTTTTCATCCAAGACCTTGAATTTGTTTTGAGTATTTAAAATGGCAATGGTTTGCTGCACTGTTTTTTTATTGTGAAACTGATAATCGCCAATTAAATCAGAGGGGAAAACTTCTGTCACTAAATCGGAAGCAAAATAAATTGGAGCTTCATTTTCTTTAGCTTTACTCATAAATACAGGCTGAGTTTCGGAGGTATATTCTCCAATGATAACAGGAACATGTGGTTTTATGATACCTGCTTTTTCGCCGGCAATTGCAACGGGCGTATTTCCTAAAAACTGAGTATGGTCTAAATCGATGTTGGTAATAACGGATATTAAGGGGGTGATAATGTTGGTAGCATCGAGCCTTCCGCCAAGGCCGACTTCGATAATAGCAATATCTGTTTTTTCTGAGGTAAAATAATCGAAGGCCAATCCAACAGACATTTCAAAGAAGCTCATATCATTGGCTTCAAAAAAACTTTTGTGTTTGGCTACAAATTGGCAGACAAAATCTTCGGAAATTTCCTGACCGTTAATCTTTATTCGTTCTCTAAAATCTTTGAGATGTGGAGAAGTGTATAGTCCTACTTTATATCCCGCCTCCTGCAAAACCGAAGCCAACATGTGCGAGGTTGATCCTTTACCATTGGTTCCGGCAACGTGAATGCATTTTAACTGATCTTGAGGATTGTCAAGATGTGCCGCCAGTAACTTAATATTGGTCAGATCTTCTTTGTATGCCGAAGCGCCCTGAAGTTGATACATTGGGAGTTGATTAAACATCCAGTTTGTGGTTTCCTGATAGTTCATTTAATTGAGATAAAATAGTTGTGTATTGAAATAATTTTCGTTTTTTTTAGTTTTATAAGAGAGCGAAAATTATCTTTATTGCAAATTTCAAATATTTTTTAGAATTAATTATTAAAAACAAGAATTAATATATGTTTAGTTTCATTCAATTACAAACAGATACCATTGCAAACGCATCTAACGTAGTTATCGAAAAAATCGCACCCAATACCGAAATCTCTGTTTTAGGATTTATCTTAAAAGGAGGTTTTTTTCTGATTCCAATTGCCATTTTATTGTTTTATACTTTTTATGTAATTATAGAACGCTACTTATACATTAGCAAAGCTTCTAAAATTGATAGTCGATTGATGCAAGATGTTGGTGATAAACTAAACGCCGGTAATATAGAATTGGCCAGAACTATTGTTGAGAGAAGTAATACTGCGGCCGGAAATATTTTGAAAGAAGGTGTTTTGGTTATTGGAAGACCAATTGCTGAAATTGAATCCAATATGGACCGTGCTGCCGATATTGAAATTGGTGAAATGGAAAGACGTTTGGGACATCTGGGGCTTATTGCCGGGATCGCTCCAACACTTGGTTTTATTGGAACTATTTCAGGAGTAATTAAAATTTTCTATAGTATTTCTGTTACTGAAAATATTAGTATCGGAAATATTTCGGGAGGTTTATATGAGAAAATGATTAGTTCGGGTTCGGGATTAATTGTGGGAATTATTGCGTATAGTGCCTACCATTTACTGAACGGAAAAATTGATGATTTCGCTTTAAAAATTCAAAAACAAATATTAGAATTTGTCAATATAATTCAAAGAGCATAAGATATGTCAATTAAGAGAAAAAGAAGATTTCATGCCGAGGTGGCAACTTCATCATTAAGTGATATTATGTTTTTCCTGCTGTTGTTTTTTCTTATTATTTCAACGCTTGCAAATCCTAATGTTATTAAAATGACATTGCCGAAAGCGAAAGCAAATGAAAAAACAAATAAACAGTTGATTAGTTTGTCTGTTACCGAAGATAAAAAATTCTACATAGACAAAGTTCCGGTTGAATTTGATGCTTTGGAAACAACTTTAATGTCAAAAATAGGAGCAGACAAACAGCAAACCGTTGTAGTTCGAATTCCATTTAATCTTCAGGTTCAAGATTTAGTTGATGTATTGCAGATCGGAGTGAAGAACAATTTGAAGTTTGTAATTGCTACGAGTCCAAAGTAAGATTATCCTTTAGGGCGTGACCACAATAAAAAAATGGGCTATTCGACATGACGTTGATTTGCCCATTTTTTTATTGCGGTCGGGCTATCCGCGCTACTTCGGTAGCTTGCTTCTATCCCTCACGCGGAAAAAAGAGAATAAAGAATAAAGAGTAAAGAATAAAGAGTAAAGTAGAAAAGGATAGGTTAAAGAAAAAGTAGTCATTGATTATGTCCTTTCGAGAAACAAAGTAATCTCGCTAATATAGGGAGAATAACATAATCTTGTCATTTCCATCGAAGAGAGAAATTACAATCAGTCATCAACAAAGATTGACTTTTGCTTGTGGAATTTCTAGTGCGATTTCTGTCGTCGCTCGAAATTGACAAACCAGATAAAACATAAAAAAGGCTTTCTGAATAATCAGAAAGCCTTTTATAATTCGTGTAAATCTGTGTAATTCGTGTTCTAATTCAAACTAAAATTGTAAATAATTTTTCCGGTTTGTTTTGCGGGTGCGTCGCTGTCAGCATCCCATTTTGTATTCATTGCTGCAATCTTGGCTTGATCTAATAAGCATCTTGCTGTATTGGTTGTTCCTTTAATTCCCGGAGTCGCACTGATTGTTTTTCCGTTTTGATCCACTGTGATTTCAACAACAACTTTTCCTTCTTCATTACAAGTATATTTTGGTGCAGGTTTAGACAATGCTTTTCGGGTTCCTAAAGAATATCCTGATCCGCCGCCAGAGCCTCCGCCGCTTCCGGGGCCATAACCGCTTCCTGTACCAATTCCATTTCCGGTTCCGTTACCACCGCCGGTTCCTCCTCCGGAGCCACCTGTACCATAGTATCCGTTAGAACTAAGGCTTCCGTTTGCTTTTCCTTTGTTTCCTGCTGCTTTATCATCACCATCACCACCTTTGTTTGATCCTTTTAAAATACTGGACAAAGCATCGTTGGTAGAATTAGAAACTTTTGGTTTTTCAGGAATCGGTTTTGTTTCAGGTTTTACAACGGGTGTTGGTTTTTTAGACTTTTCTTTGGTTGGAATTACGACACTTTCGTCAGTTGTTGTATTTTCCTGAGTTAGAATTGCTTCGTCAGGTGTTGCTTTTGCCGGAGTTTGTTTTGCTTCGTTTTTTACATTTAAAACTTCACTTTTATAATTTGCTCCCGAACCTAAATCGCTGTCTCCAAAGTTTACAGTAACACCACCACCGCCTCCGCCACTAGCAAGTGCGACATTGTTTTCGGGATTGTAAGGAGGCCAAAAACGTATAAAAAATAAAAGCAAGAGTAAAAAGGCATAAATGGCCGTTGATATTAGTAAAGATTTCTTTTTATCTGAAGAATCCGTAAAAGTCATTTTGATTCCGGGTTTTGTAATTGTATTAAATAAAAACGTTTAAAAGTACTAAAAATTGTTTACAATGAAAGTGTGGTATAGAATTTAACCGCAAGGTTTGCCAAGGTTTACGCAAAGTTTGCAAAGCTGTTTTTTAATCTCGCAATGTCGCAAAGCTGTAGAGTTTAAAAGAAAAATTTAAAAAAGTAGAACTTTGCGACTCTGCGACTTCGTGAGGAATAAATTAGTGTACTTTGTGTAAAGCCGTAGTGGTTGAACAAAAAAAAAACGAGCCAAATTATTTGGCTCGTTTAGAATAAAAGTATAGAGAAAATTATACTAATTGTTTCAATGCAATTTCAAAAGCAGTTGCACTGATATTTGTTTTTGCTGAATTTAAAGTGTGGGCTTTAACAATTGCATTTTTTATGATTTCTGAAGTATCATTAAAAATATCCTCATCTGTCATTTGAACTTTTTTCTCCATGAAATAAGCAAAAACTCTTGCCATTCCACAGTTTGAAATGAAATCAGGAATCAAACTTACTTTACGATCAACTTCTTCCATAATAGAACCGAAGAAAATTTCTTTGTCGGCAAAAGGAACGTTGGCTCCACATGAGATAACTTCTAATCCATTAGCGATTAAGCTGTCGATTTGGGCTTGTGTTACCAATCTTGAAGCTGCGCAAGGGGTGAAAATTTCGGCACCGATCGTCCAGATTTTGGTGTTGATTTCTTCAAATGGAATCATATTGTCGGCAACCAATTTGTTTCCGTCTTTATTTAAAAATAAAGTTCTAATTTCTTCAAATGAAAACCCTTCTTCTTTTATTAGCCCTCCGTCACGGTCAATAATTCCGATTACTTTTGCGCCCATTTCAGCCAGATAGAAAGCGGCAGCCGAACCTACATTTCCAAATCCCTGTACAATTGCCTTTTTACCTTTGATGTCTCCACCGTAAGTGGCATAGAAATGACGAGCTGCTTCGGCAACACCATAACCGGTAATCATGTCGGCAACCGTATATTTTCGGGTTACATCAGGAGAGAACTTTGGGTTTTCGATTACTTTGATAACACCCTGACGCAATTGTCCGATTCTATTAATTTTATCCGCTTCGGTTGGTTTGAAATGTCCGTTGAAAACACCTTCTTGCGGGTGCCATACACCACATTCTTCGGTCATTGGAATTACTTCGTGAATTTCGTCCACATTTAAATCTCCTCCCGTTCCGTAGTAACTTTTTAATAAAGGAGAAACTGCTTTGTACCAACGTTGTAAAACGCCTTTTTTACGTGGATCATTCGGGTCAAAGTTTATTCCGGATTTAGCACCTCCAATTGCAGGTCCGGAAACTGAAAATTTAACCTCCATGGTTTTGGCCAATGATAAAACTTCATTCATATCTAAGCCTTTTCTCATTCTTGTTCCTCCACCTGCAGCTCCACCACGTAGTGAATTGATAACAGTCCATCCTTCGGCTTCTGTTTCGGAATCTTTCCAGTTAAAAACAATTTCAGGTGCTTTATTTTCAAATTGCTGTAATAAATCTTTCATTTTGTTGAGATATGTTTAGTTTGCGTAAAAGTATAAAATAGAATAATGCGAATAATGTATCTCCTATCAAATTTTATCAAACAAAAAAAAGAAGGCCGAAAACAATGCGTTTCCGGCCTTAGAATTTTACAAATTTCACAAATTATATTCCTAACAAGTGTTTTTTAAGTGTTTCGTCAACTGGTTTATCTGAAAGCCAGATTCCGAATAATGCTTTTTTGAAATCAAATCCAGGGATTTTTCCTTTCAAAACTTCATTTTTGTAGACATTGACTGTTTGGTCAAGTGGGTTGTAAGCGAGAACAAATACATCCTTTTCTGTAATCATATCACTTAGGAAAGTTTTAAATTCCTCTATTCGAGGTCGCAATTCAGCAAGATTGCTTCCTGTAGATTTTTCGAAACCTGCATTCATAGCTTTAGTCAATTTGCTTGAAGAAACCATTGAAGAAGTAATTTCAATACGGATTGCCATTTCGGTATCACTGTCAATAATAAATTGTGGATCCTGGCTTAGCTGCGATAAATATAAGGCTTGAACATAGACTTCCAACCACATTTTTGATCTGCCTCCAGCACCGTTAAGTTGTAAACTTTTGCCTTGAAATTCAATTTTTCTGGGAACAGTAACGCCATTCACATCAAGCTGAGTCTGGGCTGAAACGGTTGAGAATTGTATACTAAAAAGGAATGTAAGTAGAAGTAAACTTTTTTTCATGTTTTATGGAAATTATAATTATTGAGCAAAAATAATGTTAATTTATCAATTTTATAGCGTTCTTAAATATGTTTTTTTTGACTCAATTTTGCTTTTTTTGTTTGTATAGGATTAGTAATCAAATTAGTAAGAGTTGTTTTACGGGAAGCCGTATATTTTAAGAGTTGTTTAATCTTTTGAACAACTAAACTTTACTAAAATTTTAGTAATCGTACTTTTTTGATCCTGTATTTTATTCTTGTTTTTTAGAGTAATGATTGCAAATTTGATGCATGTTACGCTAAATTTTTAAGATTATAACGAAAACGTTATCGTAATTATTGCCGATCTAGTAAATTTATATGCGCGCATTGTTAAACTCACTTTTAAAATTTATCTTTGGGAGCCTTTTTACAAAAAAGGCAATTCAAAAAAACAAAACAAAAATAACCGTCATCTTAATTTCGATATTTTAAATCGGGTTAAGCTGAGAAAAATAAAACAGGATAATTATGGATTTTAATCTTACCGAAGAACATTTAATGATTCAACAAGCTGCAAGAGATTTTGCTCAAAACGAATTGCTGCCAGGTGTTATTGAACGTGACGAAAAACAAATTTTTCCAACAGAACAAATTAAAAAAATGGGGCAACTAGGATTCATGGGAATGATGGTTGATCCTAAATATGGCGGAAGTGGATTGGATGCAATTTCTTATGTACTTGCTATGGAAGAAATCTCGAAAGTAGACGCATCAGCTTCTGTAGTTATGTCTGTAAATAACTCGTTAGTTTGTTGGGGACTGCAAGAATTTGGGACCGAAGAACAAAAACAAAAATATTTACCAGGTTTAGCATCAGGAGAAATTCACGGAGCATTTTGCTTAAGTGAGCCTGAAGCTGGTAGTGATGCTACTTCGCAAAAAACTACGGCGATTGATATGGGAGATCATTATTTGGTAAACGGAACAAAAAACTGGATTACAAACGGAAACACAGCATCAGTTTATTTGGTGATTGCGCAAACAGATTCGGAGAAAAGGCATAAAGGAATTAATGCTTTGATTATGACTAAAGATATGCCGGGCTTCTCTATTGGACCAAAAGAACAAAAAATGGGAATCCGTGGTTCTGATACACACTCTTTGATGTTTAGTGATGTAAAAGTTCCTAAAGAAAATAGAATTGGTGAAGACGGTTTCGGATTTAAATTTGCAATGAAAACACTTGCAGGTGGTCGTATCGGAATTGCTTCTCAGGCTTTAGGAATTGCGTCAGGAGCTTATGAACTGGCTTTGAAATATTCTAAAGAACGTAAGGCTTTTGGTACTGAAATTTGCAACCACCAGGCTATTGCTTTTAAACTAGCAGATATGGCAGTTAATATTGAAGCAGCGCGTCATTTGTGTATGAAGGCAGCTTGGGATAAAGACCAACATAAAAATTACGATGTAAGTGGTGCAATGGCAAAATTATTTGCTTCACAAGTGGCGATGGATACAGCTGTTGAGGCGGTTCAGATTCACGGAGGTAATGGTTATGTAAAAGAGTACCATGTAGAACGTTTTATGCGTGATGCAAAAATAACCCAAATTTACGAAGGAACTTCAGAGATTCAGAAAATTGTAATTTCGAGAGCTGTTATTGCAGGATAAATTTCTTAGAAGAATAGATAATTAAAACCCCTTCAGACTACTCAATGTCTGAAGGGGTTTTTGTTTGGATTTTAATTTCGTTATATTTACAGAAATAAACTTTTTATGTACGAAGATTTAAAATACTGGTATTTACGAGACCATAAATTGTTTAGAACTTTGAGTTACTCACAGATTAAACAATTGTGCATTATCACAGGTTTTAAAAAAGCGTCAAAAGGAGAAATCATTTACTTCTCTACTTCAGATTTGCCGCGTATCTTTTTGCTTAAAAAAGGAAATATTAAAATTGTATCTATCGATGAAGAAGGTAACGAAACCATAAAAGATATCATTCAGAAGGGAGATTTGTTTGGAGAACTGACTTTGGAAACAGATACTAAGAATGAAGAATATGCAAAAGTGCTTTCAGACGATGTTGCTATTTGTAGTTTTCTAATGTCGGATTTTGAAGATTTATTGTTAAGAAATCCAACTCTGGCACTTTCATATACCAAATTTGTTGGTTTGAAAATGAAACGTATCAAAAACAGCTACGCTAATTTAATTTCTAAAGATGCAAAAACCAGATTGTATCAGTTTCTTAAAGACTGGGCAGAAAAGGAAGGAACTGCAGATGGAAATTCTGTAACGATTGAAAATTACTTAACACAAAATGATATTGCCCAAATCATTTGTACTTCCAGACAAACCGCGACCCAGTTGTTAAACGAAATGGAGACCAATAAGCTGTTACATTACAATAGAAAAGAGATTGTCATTCTGGATATTACCAAAATTTAATTATTTTCGGCTAAGTGTAAATTAGCCGACATTTACCTTTTTCATACTACCGTAATTTTACATTATTAAATTAAGATGTAAAATTAAAAATTATGAAAAAACTATTTTTTGCTGTTTTAGTAGCCTTAAGTACGGTCGCTACTGCACAAAGTTCGCTTCCTAAAATGGCGAGCGATGTTGCTCCTTTATTAATAGGAGAGAAAATCCCAAATAACACATTAAAAACATCTGAAAATGCAGCGGTAAAAATTTCTGATTTACTTAGAAAGAAAAAAACAGTTTTAGTTTTCTATCGCGGCGGCTGGTGTCCTTATTGTAATATGCATTTACAGGCATTAGCGGAAGCTGAGAAACAAATCCTGGATCTTGGATACCAAATTATCGCTATAAGTCCTGATGCCTCTGAGAACTTAAAAATTACAGAAGAAAAAGATAAAGTAAAATACACTTTGCTTTCTGACTCTGAAGGAGAGTTTACCAAAGCGGTTGGAATTGCTTACGAAGCTCCTGAAAACTATAAATCGGTAATTAACGTACATTCTAAAGGAATCAATACGAATTTCTTACCTGTTCCTTCTGTTTTTATTGTAAACCCGGATAGTGAGATTCTTTTCGAATATATTGCTCCGGATTTTAAGCACCGTATTTCGACAGAATTACTTGTTTCAGTATTAAAGAACCTAAAATAAAACAAGATGAAAAAACTACTTTTTTTTGTATTGATTTTGATTTCGGGTCTTTCATTTGCTCAGAATGATGCGAAAAGAATCAGTCAGTACAATTTAGAAAACAAAGTAGCCATTAAAGGCTATGATCCTGTTGGATATTTTAATCAGGGAAAAGCCATTAAGGGAAAGAATGAGCTATCAGCTTCTTATCAGGGAGTGACCTATAAATTTTTTTCAAATGAGAACAAACAGGAATTTTTAAAAAATCCATCTAAATATGAACCGCAGTACGGAGGCTGGTGCGCTTATGCTTTAGGAAGTTCCGGAGAGAAAGTGGATATAAATCCTGAAACGTTTAAAATTATTGACGGTAAACTCTATTTGTTTTATAATGCCTTCTTTAATAATACCTTGAAAAGTTGGAATAAAAACCAAACCAATTTGAAGGTACAAGCTGATGACAACTGGAAAAAAATAAACAAGTAACAGCGATGACAAAATCAGAAAAAATAGTCTGGATTTTAAGAATTGTTGCAGCTGGAATTTTACTGCAGACCTTATTTTTTAAATTCAGTGGAGCAAAAGAAAGTATATATATATTCTCAACTTTAGGAATAGAGCCTTATGGAAGAATTGGCTCAGGAATAGCCGAATTAGTTGTTGCCATTTTAATTTTAATTCCAAAAACAACATGGATTGGTGCTTTGGGCGGATACGGAGTGATGGCCGGAGCCATTTTTTCTCACTTGTTTGTTTTAGGAATTGTCGTTCAGAATGATGGTGGTTTTCTCTTCTTGTTGGCCATTATTACTTTATTATGTTGCCTAGGGTTACTTTATTTCAATAAAAATAAATTGTTTAATCTTCTAAATTTAAAATAGCCATGTTACTAAAATCAATACGTCACAGTTTAGATGAACTCAATGATTTGTTGAGTCAATTATCGGATACAGATTATGCAAAACCTTGTCCTGCTTTAAATAATTCAACAATTGGTGAGCATATACGACACATACTCGAGATGTTTAAAGGTCTGGAAAATGGTTACGATGTGGGAATCGTAAATTATGATAACCGAGAACGAAATACCCGAATTCAAACCGAAACTGGGTATGCGAAAGAACTTATAACTGAAATAAAAACAGAACTGAAAAGCGAGAACAAGATTATTTATTTAGAACAGGTAATTGATGGACTTTCGCTTAGAATTCAGAGCAATTATTACAGAGAACTGTTATATAATCTGGAGCATTGCATTCATCATCAGGCTTTGATAAAAGTTGCAGTTTTGCCGTTTAAGAATATTTTAGTCGATGAGAATTTTGGTGTAGCTCGTTCCACTATAGAATATCGTAAACAATGTGTACAGTAAGTTTTGTCAATAATAACGGAGTTGTAATTATTACTTCAAATCGGGATGAAAAAGTAATTCGTCCCGAAGCCATCGCGCCAAAAAATTATTGTCAGAATGGGAAAACCATTATGTATCCAAAAGATCCGAAAGCAGGAGGGACTTGGTTTGCAGTGGATAAAAACGGAAGTATACTGGTACTTTTGAATGGGGGAATAGAGAAACACCGCTCTCTGTTTCCGTATCGAAAAAGCAGGGGACTGGTTGCTTTGGATATTATTTCCAGTACATCGCCTAAGGACTTTTGGAATGAAATTAATCTGGAAGATATCGAGCCCTTTACGTTGGTTTTGTATCAGGGTGGGGCATTGTATGAATTGATTTGGGATGGCCTTGTCAAAATAAAGACAGCGTTAGAATCTTCTAAAAACCACATCTGGTCATCAGTTACTCTGTATCCTGAAGAAATTAGAAAGAGACGCTCCAACTGGTTTTTTGATTTTTTGAAAGACAAAGAGGAAATCTCTGCAGCGGATATGTTAGATTTTCATCGAAACACCCAAAATGATGATTCTGAAAACGGTTTGATCATTAACCGAGAAAATGTTCTGAAAACGCTGAGCGTAACTCAGGTTGTAATTAAGCAGAACAAAGGAGCTATGAGATATTATGATTTAATTAGAGCAGAAGACTTTTCGACTTCTTTTATAAGTATTTAAACCAGTAAAGATGAAATTACTTTTTCATAGAATAAGCAATTGGGAGTATTGGCCTTTTAAGGTGCTTTACGTTCCTATCTATTTTCTTTGGGCCTACTATGCTGTCAAAGCGAGATCGGTATTTTTCTTTAATGCGTCCAATCCGAAGATAAAAAACGGCGGATTTATAATGGAGAGCAAAAAACAAATATATGATTTGCTTCCTAAAGAATGTTATCCAAATACTATTTTGATTCGGGAGTGTACAGGTTTAGAAAAGATTGTCGAAAAGATAATAGAAAGCAGCATGTATTTTCCTTTAATAGCTAAACCTGATATTGGTTTACGTGGTTCCGGTGTGAAAAAAATCAGAAATGTATTGGAGTTGAGTGAATATGCCAGAAAAGCAAATTTTGATTTTTTATTGCAGGATCTCATTCCATTTAAAAATGAAGTCGGGATTTTTTATGTACGTCATCCGCATCAAAAAGAGGGGATAATTACTGGAATCGTTTCGAAAGAATTTTTAATTGTTACCGGTGACGGTGTTTCGACTATCGAAGATTTGATTTGTAAAACACCAAGATTTCAATTGCAGCTCGAAGTTTTAAAGGAGGAATATGGTAATCAATTGCAGAAGATTTTACCACAGGGTGAAAGTATAAATTTAGTGCCTTTTGGGAATCACGCGCGAGGAGCAAAATTCCTGGACGGAAGCGATTGGATTACACCACAACTGACAGCGACGATTGATGAAATTGCTAAGAAGGTTCCCGAGTTTTACTTCGGACGCTTTGATATCATGTACAATACTTTTGAAGAACTAGAGCGCGGAGAGCAATTTCAGGTCGTAGAACTAAATGGAGCGGCAAGTGAACCCACACACATTTACGATCCCAAACACTCGGTATGGTTTGCCTGGAAAGAACTGGCGAGACACATTACGTATATGTACGAAATCAGTGCTGAAAATCATAAAAAAGGAGTTCCGTATCTCGATTATAAAGTGGGCATTCGGGAATATAAATTGCATTTGGCGCAAAACAGTAAGATTGTAAATTTTTAGAAATGAAAAGAATAAAAAATATCTCAGTAGGATTTTTGGTGAGTTTCATCGGATCGATTCCATTGGGGTATTTGAATTTAGTAGGTTTGGAGATTTACTCAAAATCGGGGCTCATTAACCTGGTCCTTTTTTTGTTCGGGGTCATTTTTGTTGAAACTTTTGTGATTTATTTCACTCTAATTTTTGCCAGACAACTGATTCGCAATAAAAAATTGATGAAGATGATTGATTTTTTTGCGGTTGGATTTATGTTTGTTCTCGCTTTTCTTTTCTATTGCGGTTTTAATAATCAGACAGCAAAATCTAATGATGCTTTACAGGAGTATTTAATGTACTCGCCATTTGTGATTGGAGTTGTTTTAAATTGCTTTAATTTTTTACAGCTGCCTTTCTGGACCAGTTGGAACCTATATTTGCTTAACGGAGAGTATATTACAATAGAAAGAAAGTTAAAATATTATTATATTGCAGGAACTTTGATTGGTATTTTTTTTGGGATGTTGAGCCTGATTATAATTTTACAGGCTTTTTTTGCAAAAAACAATCCATTGTCAAAGTATGTAATGCCTGTATTTATTCCGTTTTTTTTCATTGTGTTGGGAAGTGTTCAGGTGTTTAAAGTGTATAAAAAATATTTTAAATCAACTGTTTTAGAAGTTTAATTGCTAAAGCACATTTAAATCCTCATTTATGAAAAAGCATTGCCTTATTCTGCTTCCGTTTGTTTTTTTAGCCTGTAAATCGAATCCTTCCGTAGCTACAGTTTCTCCGGCAACTGATTCAAAACCTGTTGAAGTTACTTATAAAGTCAAGGAATCTGAGGTATCTGATTTTCTAAAAAAATTATCTTCAGATGAGATGGAAGGGCGTGAAACCGGAACAAAAGGAATCGAGAAAGCAGCCGTTTTTTTAGAAGACTTCTTCAAACAAAATAAAGTAAAACCGTATTTTGTTTCTTACAGAGATACCTTAACCAATTTTAAAACACCGGCGTATAATATTGTTGGAGTTATAGAAGGAACAGATCCTGTGCTGAAAAAAGAATACGTAGTTTTAAGTGCGCATTATGATCATATCGGACTGGAGAAAAAACAACAGCCGGATGTCGTTTTTAATGGTGCTAATGATGATGCGTCGGGAGTAACGGCAGTTGCGGAGCTGGCAAAGTATTTTAGCGAAACAAAATCGAACAAACGCAGTATTCTTTTTGTGTTTTTTGCAGGAGAAGAAAAAGGATTGTTAGGGTCTAAAAGTTTGGTGCAAAAACTTAAAAAGCAAAATTTTAATTTGTACACACAATTGAATATCGAAATGATTGGTGTGCCAATGAAACGGGATTATCTGGCCTATATTACCGGTTTTGATAAAAGTAATATGGCCCAAAAAATAAACGAGTATACCGGTAAAAAAACAATCGGGTTCTTGCCTAAAGAAGCCGAATATAAATTGTTTTATAGATCGGATAACTTTTCTTTTTATGAGGCATTTAAAAAACCATGTCAGTCCATAAGTACTTTTGATTTTGAAAATTTCGACTTTTATCACCATGTTTCAGATGAATTTAAGGTAATGGATATTCCGCATATGACTTCTTTTATTCAGGAATTTTTGCCGGCAGTTACTAAAATTACGATTACACCAACGGAAGAAATTACAATGAATAATTAATCTGTCGTTTTATTCGATTTGCTTATTTTTGCTTTATGAAAAATATTATTGTTACCGGAACCAGTCGTGGAATTGGTTACGAATTAGCATTGCAGTTTGCCAATGCAGGTCATCAGGTTCTGGCAATTTCCAGAAAAGTACCGACTACACTTTTAGAACATCAAAATATTAGCTGTTTGTCTGTTGATCTGGCAGATGAAGCGGCTTTGGCGGAAGTAGATCAGTTTCTTTCTTCCTCCTGGAAAAGGGTGGATGCAGTGGTACATAATGCCGGTGCGTTGTTGTTAAAACCTTTTGCCGAAACTACTCAGGCTGATTTTGAAAGTATTTACAAAGTGAATGTTTTTGCTGTTGCTAACTTAACTCGTATTTGTCTTCCTTATCTTCAAAACGGTAGCCATGTGGTAACCATTAGTTCTATTGGAGGGGTAAGAGGAAGTCTGAAATTTGCAGGTCTGGCAGCTTATAGTTCCAGTAAAGGAGCTGTAATTACTTTGACTGAATTATTGGCAGAAGAATACAAAGAAAGAGGGATTTCATTTAATGTGCTGGCTTTGGGGTCGGTTCAGACAGAAATGTTAAACGAAGCTTTTCCGGGTTATCAGGCGCCAATTTCTGCCGAAGGAATGGCAACCTACATCAATGATTTTACACTCAACGGAAATAAATATTTCAATGGAAAGGTTCTGGAAGTTTCATCGACTAATCCGTAGTTAATTATGAATTATGAATTTTGAGTTATGAGTGAAAGTATTATTAAAATTAAAAGTTTTGAATTAGCTGTTAAAGGAGTTAATTTTTATAAATACTTAATTTCTGAAAAGAAAGAATTTATAATGAGTAAACAATTTTTACGTTCTGTTACTTCAGTAGGAGCAAATGTTCGTGAAGCTATTAATGCACAAAGTAAAGCTGACTTCATACATAAATTATCAATTTCTCAAAAAGAGTGCGACGAGTCCCTGTATTGGTTAGAGCTTTTACGGGCAACTGATTACGTTTCTATTACAGAGTTTGAATCCATGCACAATCCATGTACAGAAGTGCTGAAAATTATCAAAAGCATCCTAATTACATCAAAAAAGAACTTGAATGGGAATTAATAACTCATACTTTATAATTCATAATTATTTTGAGCGAAACTTTAGCTAAATACATACCGGAGCATGCCGTAAAGCCTGTTTTTGATTTGATTGTTGCCAATCAGGTTCATCTGAAAATCGTCAATGAGCGTCAGACGCGTCATGGTGATTACAGAAGAGGGCCAAGTGGTAAGCATGAAATTACGGTGAATGCGAGTTTGAATAAATATCGCTTTTTGATTACGCTCATTCATGAGATTTCGCATTTGGTTGCCTTTGAGAAGTTTGGAAGAAATATAAAACCGCATGGGAATGAATGGAAGTTCACTTTTCAAAAGATGATGGTTCCTTTTATTCGTCCCGAAATTTTCCCGGGTTCATTATTGCCTTTGTTGGCAAGGCATTTTAAGAATCCTTCGGCTAGCAGTGATACCGACACCACTTTATCTTTGGCCTTAAAACAATACGATGCCGCCAACGATAAGAGCTATATTTTTGAAATTCCCTACGGAAGTGTATTCAGGATTAAAAACGGTAAAGTATTCAAGAAATTGGCCGTCAGAACCAAGCGTTTTGAATGTATTGAAATTAGCTCGGGAAAAACATATTTATTTAATCCAAATGCTGAAGTGGAGCTAATGCATTAAGAAGGAAATTCCAAATTTCAAATTCCAAACTCCAATTTCTCTGGAAAACTCAATAAAAAAATTCCAAATTCCAACTGCATCAGTATTGGAATTTGGAATTTCTTTTTTTTGGAAATTTTAAGCCTTATTCTTTCAAATAAGCCTCTCTTACTTTTTTAAACAGATTTGAAGAGTAAACGAATTTTACAATCGCTTCGTTATCGGTTCTAAAAATTTCTTCTTTAGTTCCTTGCCAGGCCTTAATACCTTTTTTCAGGAATACGATATTCTCACCAATTTCCATTACTGAGTTCATATCGTGGGTGTTGATCACCGTTGTAATATTATATTCTTCTGTGATTTCTTTGATTAGATTGTCGATCAAAGTAGAAGTATTTGGATCTAAACCTGAGTTTGGTTCATCACAAAATAAGTACTTTGGATTGTTCACAATCGCGCGTGCAATTGCAACACGTTTTTGCATTCCTCCCGAAATTTCAGAAGGTAATTTTTTATGTGCATCAACTAAGTTTACTCTTTCCAGAACAAAATCAACACGTTCTTTGATTTTTGCCTTATTGTCGTTGGTAAACATTTTTAAGGGGAATGCCACATTTTCTTCAACGGTCATTGAATCAAACAAAGCACTTCCTTGAAAAACCATGCCTATTTCAGTTCTTAACTCTCTTTTTTCATCGGGATCCAGTTCTGAATAAACGCGGCCATCAAATTCAATAGTTCCATTATCGGGAGTATGAATTCCTAACAGACTTTTTAATAAAACTGTTTTTCCGGATCCACTCTGTCCAATAATCAGGTTAGTTTTTCCAGTTTCAAAAACTGTCGAAACACCTTTCAGAACTTTGCTGTCGCCAAATGATTTTTCTAAATTTTTTACTTCTATCATGATCCTAGTAACAATTGTGTTAGTATATAATTAAAAAGAATGATTGAAACCGAAGTCCAAACAAACGATACTGTACTGGCTTTACCTACCTCAAGGGCACCACCTTTCATATAATAACCGTGAAAAGAAGGTATGGTAGCCAACAGCATGGCAAATATTAAAGTTTTAATAAAAGCATAAGTGATGTGAAAAGGAATGAATTCCATTTGAGCACCAATAATGAAGTCATTACTTGTGGTAAAGCCTCCGTAAACACCAGCAAGCCATCCTCCAAAAATTCCTAAAAACATACTGATTCCGATTACAAAAGGATACAATAGTAAAGCAATAATTTTAGGAAAAACCAGGTAGTTAAGAGAGTTTACACCCATAACTTCCAACGCATCGATTTGTTCTGTAACACGCATAGTACCGATACTTGAGGTGATAAAGGAACCCATTTTTCCGGCCATAATTACCGAAATAAAAGTAGGAGCGAACTCTAAAATCACGGACTGACGTGTAGCAAAACCAATTAAATATTTTGGGATTAACGGATTAGTTAAGTTTAAAGCGGTTTGAATCGCAACAACACCTCCAACAAAGAAAGAGATAAAACAAACAATACCTAAAGAGTCTATAATTAAATCATCAATTTCTTTGAAAATTAATTGTCGCATAACAGGCCATTTGGTCTGTTTATTGAAAATCTCTTTCAGCATTAAAAAATATCTCCCGATTTGGGATAAGTAACGAATTAGCATCATAGTTTTACAAATATTGGCTAAGGTAAAAAGAAGTTATGAGTTTTGGGGTATGAGTTAAGTCTTTTCGGTTGTTTTCCGGATCAAATTAACTTTTCTTTCATTTTTTGAAAGCGATAATTCCTAATAAATTTAGCTTGTTCAGGGGTAACCAGTAGTGGCGTTTTGGCTCTTTTTGCTTTCCAGAATCCTTGGATATAATCAAAAAAAAGGAGCGGTTTTTTCTTCATCATGGCCAATTTGGCCGATGCGATTGCCGTAATCCAGAAGCCGTATCCTAAAGTAAAAAAAGCTTCACCTTGCTTGTATCGGGCTGTTTTGTTATAATTTGCACCTGTTGGTTTAAGATGTTTTACGTGCAAAGAAGAGTCGGTAACAATCTTCCATCCGTAATATTTACAAAGTAATTCGTCTACAGTATCCCAGCCCATAGCAGGTTTTAAACCTCCAATTTGCTCGAAAGCAGCTTTGCGATACGCTTTTAATGCTCCGCGAATATGATCTTTGTCGGTAAGATTTTCGAGAATCCAGTCGCCATTTTTTTCAATGTAACAGAAACCACCCGCCATTCCAATTTTTGAATCAGATTGAAAATGGGTAATAATCGTTTCGAAGTAATTGGTAGGAAAAATGAGATCACCATCTATTTTTACAATAATATCATATTCTGAATCCAAAGTTTCAAAACCTTTTTGAAAAGCCTGAATAACTTTGCTTCCGGGCATATGAATCGCATCTGACGTTTTATTTACAATAGAAATAAAAGGATGGTCTTTTGCAAAACCCAATACAATTTCTTCTGTCCTATCCGTTGAGTTGTCATTTACCACTACAATTTTTGAAGGTAAAACAGTTTGTGAAACCAAAGACTGTAATGTCAAGCCAATTAAATCTTGTTCGTTGTGAGCCGGAATGACGATGTAATACTTCATAATTTTTAATTTAAATTCCAATTCTTTAAATTCCAAATTCCAATCAAAACGTGCTTAATTGGAATTTGGATTTTTTTTATTGGAATTTGACTTTAGGCTTTTATTTTTTCCGCGACAACAATATAATATCTTGGCGTGAAATATCTTAGTAAAGGTCTGAATCCAAACTTTTTTACGGGATGTGTGAATTTTTGACGGTCGGTTATTTTCCAGCCTGTTTTTTCTAAAAGCCAGTCCAGTTGCCAGTCTTCAAATTCATGATAATGTCTGTCCCACATATCGGTCTTAGAACGATACGCCGATGAAAACCATAAACGCAACGGAATTGATATTAACAACTTGTCACATTTTACGTTTTGTAAAATGGTGTAAGGGTTTAGTAAGTGTTCGAAGATTTCAAATGCGGTAAAAACAGTATATTCTTCCGTTTGCAAAGCCGTTTGATCGTTGTCTAAATCTTCGCCTTTTGTATTTTTTACAGTATAGCCATTTTCTTCCATTATTTTAGAGAATGGATTTGATACACCAAAATCAAAAATGGTTTCTGATGTTTTAACGTGTTTTTGTAAAAACTCTAAAGTAAGTTTGAATCTTTTATTCGGAAACGTTTTTTCGTACATAGTCGCTGCGAGGAACGAAACAATCTCTCGTTCTTGATTTATAATTAGGGCACAAATATACTAAAAAAGTCCGCATCTTATAATGCGGACTTTTTTAGTGTTCAGTCTCAGTCTCAGTCTCAGTCTCAGTCTCAGTCTCAGTCTCAGTCTCAGTCTCAGTCTCAGTCTCAGTATTCAGTTGACTGTGAACTGCGACTGAATACTGAGACTGCGACTAATATCTGTAAACAAATGCATTGATATTCATTCCTGCTCCGACAGAGGCAAAAATGACAACATCTCCTTTGTTTATTTCATGATTTTCCAGTTTACCCTGAATCAATAAGTCGTAAAGGGTAGGTACTGTAGCAACGCTGGAGTTTCCTAAGTCATGAATGCACATTGGCATAACATTTTCAGGAGGTGTTTTGTCGTATAGTTTATAGAATCGGGCAATAATTGCTTCGTCCATTTTTTCGTTGGCCTGGTGAATCAGAATTTTTTTGACTTCATCGATAGCGATTCCACTTTTATCTAAGCAGCTTTTCATAGCACATGGAACTTGACTTAAGGCGAATTCGTATATCTTACGTCCGTACATTTTGATGTATTTAATGTCTGGATCTAAATCAGGGTTGTATGATTTCCCAAAGTACAGGTAGTTAGCTTCCTCATTGGCAAAAGTAGCACTCTCGTAAGATAACAACCCGGCTTCATCATCAGAAGCTTCTAAAATTGAAGCACCTGCTCCATCAGAGTAAATCATCGAATCGCGATCGTGATCGTCAACCACTCTTGAAAGGGTTTCGGCACCAATTACTAAAACTCTTTTTGCCATACCAGATTTTATAAAAGCATTCGCTTGCAGAACACCTTCAATCCACCCTGGGCACCCAAAAAGAATATCGTAAGCGACACATTTCGGGTTTTTAATATTTAATTTGTTTTTTACACGTGTTGCTAAACTCGGTAAAATATCAGTTTGATGTGTTCCTGATTTTACATCGCCAAAGTTATGCGCAAAAATAATGTAATCTAAAGTTTCGCGATCAATCTTCGCATTTTCAAGCGCTCTTTCGGCAGCAAAAAAAGCAAGATCAGATGAGGTATGATGGTCTTCGGCGTAGCGGCGATTTTCGATTCCGGTAATGCCTTTAAATTTTTTTATTACAACTTCGTTAGGGTAACCAAAAGGAGTTCCGTCTTCATTTAAAAAAACATGATCGCCAAAGTCAGTATTGCTTACTTCTTTATTAGGAATGTAACTTCCTATACCTATTATTTTTATTTTCATTATTCCTTTATTGTCCGGTAAATTTATTGCTAAAGTATAAATAAAATCATGATAACTATCATAAAAAATACTATGCACGCATATAATTGTGGAATAGTAATTTTTTGCGACATATATTGTTTATTTTCTAATGAATTTTAGATTTTATCGAGATTTCAAACGTTTGCGATTGAGGGTATATTGGCTTGCTTTTGTTAATTAAAACAGAAATTTTTTTTGATTTGTTACAAATGAAACATAAGTGCGAAAAAGTGTTTGAAATAGAAAACCCGACGGTTTTGAAACCTGTCGGGTTTGAGTATGTATGTAAAGAAAAATTTATTTCTTAGTTTTCCATGTAAGCTTCAATAGGAGCACAGCTACATACTAAGTTTCGGTCACCGTATGCATCGTCTACACGACGAACTGATGGCCAGAATTTATTGTCAGCAATATACTCTAATGGGTAAGCTGCTTTTTCTCTCGAATAAGGGAAATCCCAAGTATCATTAGTTAACATTGCTAATGTATGAGGTGCATTTTTTAATACATTATTTTTATCATCTGCTGTTGCAGCTTCGATTTCTTTTCTAATTGAAATTAGAGCGTCACAGAAACGATCTAACTCTGCTAAATCTTCAGATTCTGTAGGTTCAATCATTAGAGTTCCGGCAACCGGGAAAGAAACTGTAGGAGCGTGGAAACCATAATCCATTAAACGCTTTGCGATGTCACCAACTTCAATTCCGTTTTCTTTAAACGAACGGCAATCTAAGATCATTTCGTGAGCAGCTCTTCCGCATTCTCCTGTATAAAGAATTGGGTAGTGTCCTTCAAATCTGGTTTTCATGTAGTTCGCGTTTAGGATAGCGTGCTCTGTAGCACTTTTTAATCCTTCAGCTCCCATCATTGTGATGTAACCGTAAGAGATTAAGCATACTAAAGCTGATCCGTAAGGTGCAGATGAAATAGCTGTAATAGCTTGTTCTCCACCCACTTTTAAGATTGGGTTTGTTGGTAAAAATGGAACAAGTTTTTCGTTCACACAGATTGGTCCAACTCCAGGTCCACCGCCACCGTGTGGAATAGCGAATGTTTTGTGTAAGTTTAAGTGACAAACGTCAGCGCCAATTGTAGCAGGGTTAGTTAATCCAACCTGAGCATTCATATTAGCACCATCCATATATACTAATCCGCCATTATCGTGGATTAATTTCGTGATTTCAATGATTGAAGATTCGAAAACTCCGTGAGTAGAAGGATAGGTTACCATTAAACAAGATAAATCATCTTTGTGTTCAATCGCTTTTTCTCTTAAATCTTCTACATCAATATTTCCTTCCGGAGTCGTTTTAGTAACGATGATTTTCATTCCGGCCATAGCTGCAGAAGCAGGATTGGTTCCGTGAGCTGATGAAGGAATTAAACATACATTACGGTGACTATCGCCTCTTGATAAATGGTAAGCACGGATAGCCATTAAACCTGCATACTCTCCCTGAGCTCCTGAATTAGGCTGCAATGTTGTTCCGGCAAATCCGGTAATTACATTTAATTGCTGCTCTAATTTTTTAAGCATTGTGATATAACCTTCAGCTTGTTCTACTGGTGCAAAAGGGTGAATGCTGTTCCAGTTTGGCATTGACAACGGTAACATTTCTGAAGCTGCGTTTAATTTCATTGTACAAGAACCTAATGAAATCATAGAGTGATTTAAGGATAAATCTTTACGCTCTAACTTTTTGATGTAACGCATCAACTGACTTTCTGAATGATGATTGTTGAATACATCATGTGTTAAGAAAGGAGACGTTCTTTCTAATGAAGCCGGTAACTGACTTGCCGCAGATAATTCAGAAACGGTAAAAGTTTCTTTTCCTAAAGCTTCAGCAAAAATGGAAATAATTTGGTTGATGTCCGCAATTGAAGTCGTTTCGTTAAATGAAATCGAAATGGATTCGGCATCAGGATAGAAGAAGTTTACTTCGTTTTTCTCCGCAACAGCTTTTACTTTTTGAGCGTCAGCTTTTACTAAAATAGTATCAAAGTAAGCAGTGTTGGTTTGGTAAACGCCTAACTTATTTAAAGCTTCAGCAGCAGTAACTGCAGATGAGTGAACTTTGTTTGCAATGTATTGTAATCCTTTTGGACCGTGATAAACCGCGTACATTCCAGCCATAACAGCCAATAAAACCTGAGCGGTACAAATATTTGAAGTTGCTTTTTCACGTTTAATGTGCTGCTCACGAGTTCCTAATGCCATACGCAAAGCACGGTTTCCGTTTACATCGATAGATACTCCGATGATACGACCCGGCATAGATCGTTTGTATTCTTCTTTAGTTGCGAAAAAAGCAGCGTGAGGACCACCATAGCCCATTGGTACACCAAAACGTTGTGAAGTTCCAACTACTACAGCTGCGCCCATTTCTCCAGGAGAAGTTAAAGCGGCTAACGATAAAATATCGGCAGCAAAGGCAACTTTGATTTCATTTTCTTTTGCTTTCGCAACAAAAGTACTATAATCGTTTACCTGACCATATTTTCCTGGGTATTGTAAAATAGCTCCGAAAAATTCATTTGAGAAATCAAATGTTTCGTGGTTTCCAACTACTAATTCAATTCCGATAGGAGTTGAACGCGTTTGTAATATGGATAAAGTCTGTGGTAAAATTTCTTCAGAAACGAAGAATTTGTTTGTATTGTTTTTCTTTTGGTCACGTGTACGAACGTCAAATAATAACGCCATTGCTTCTGCAGCAGCAGTTCCTTCATCTAATAAAGAAGCATTTGCGATTTCCATTCCTGTTAATTCAATAACTGTAGTCTGGAAATTTAAAATAGCTTCAAGACGACCTTGAGCAATTTCAGCCTGATAAGGAGTATAAGCAGTGTACCATCCTGGATTCTCAAAAATATTTCTTTGAATTGGAGCCGGAACGATAGTTGGATGATAACCCAAACCAATATATGATTTGAATACTTTATTTTTCTTTCCTAATTGCTGAATATGGTTTGCGAATTCGTACTCCGTCATCGCAGGATCTAAGTTTAAGGGTGCTTTTAGACGAATGTCATCCGGAAGGGTTTCATAAACAAGTTGTTCGATCGATTCAACTCCAATAGTCTGTAACATGTGTTGAAGATCTGTTTCTCTTGGACCAATGTGTCTTAAAGCAAAAGCATCTGTTTTCATATAGTAGTAAAAGTGTTGTTTTTTAGTCGCGCAAAATTAAGTATTAATAATAATTTATTGCACATTTTTAACTTCATTTTTTATGAAATTTTCAATTAAAGATATGGTTTGTTAATAATTGATTAGATTTGAATAATGAAAGTGTTAAAGTACATATTAGATTTTTACCTGAATGGCAGTATTCATGTGGCTTTATCATGTTACGCACTCATTCGTATTACTTTTCATGTGTTTCATATTCAGTACGATGAGTCAATGGCTTTGTTTGGTTTTTTTGGAACAATTGTGGGGTATAATTTTGTTAAATACGATGTTTTGGTTCGTGTTCAGAAGAAAACAATTGGTAACCAATTGAAAATTATTGCAGTTTTGAGTTTTATTTCACTGATATTAGTAGGCTATTATTTTTTTCAGTTGAAACGAATTACTCAAATTATTTCGATTGTAATTTTTCTGATTACGGCACTTTATACCCTTCCTTTTTTTCCGAATAGAAGGAATGCACGAAATTGGGCAGGCGTAAAAATTTATATTGTCGCAGTTTGCTGGGTGGGAGCGACGCTGGTTTTACCGTTAATAAATGCAGGAATTCCGTTTACCAGTGACTTTTTTATAAAATGCATTCAGCGTTTCATTTTGGTTTTTGTTCTGGTTTTGGTTTTTGAAATTATTGATCTGGCCAATGACGATCCACATTTGCAAACGGTTCCGCAAACAATAGGAGTAAAGCGAACCAAAATTTTGGGACTCTTGTTGCTAATTCCTTTTTGGAGCTTAGAAGTTTTTGTTTCTACTTTTAATTATCATGATGCTTTTATCAATTTGATCATGATTCTCATACTCATGTTGTTTATTGTGTTTGCAAATCCAAATCGATCCAAATATTATACTTCATTTTGGGTGGAAAGCGTACCGATATTTTGGTGGCTGATGATCATGTTTCTTTAAAGTCGTTTTTCTTATAATAAAAAAACCGATGCACAAACATCAGTTTCTTTAGGAATGAAATAAAATCTTAATTCGTTTTTTGTTCTGCGAGGGCCTTATTCAGGTCGGCTTTGGCTTCGGCTAGTTTCTTTCTTTTTTTGTCAATTTTTTCTTTACTTTCCTGATCTTTTATGGCTTTGTTGAGATCGTCGGTTCTTTCTTTGACTTCTTGCTGCTTTTCTTTAACCTTTTTGTTAAGGTCTTTGCTTACTGTTTTTGTAGTACAGTTTTTTTGAGTTTTCGCGATAGCCTCTTCAACTCCTTTTATTTGGTTTTGATTGCCGGCCTTTTTGGAAGCAATCAATTTTATGTTTAGTTCACATAGTTTTCTTTCACAGCCTTTTAATGTTGCACAATTACTTTGTGCAAATCCGATGAAAGAAAAAGTAAAAAAAGCAATGGATAGTATTTTCGTTTTTAGTGTCATATGTTTAATTTATTTACGGATTTTAAAAAAAAAGTGTTTTACTATAAAAGTAAGAAATCTAAAGTTGTTTTTCAGAAACTATTTTGAGCGTTTTATTTCTTTCTAAAAGGAAATTAGTAAGGTGTTTTTTCAAAAAGAGGTAATCAAATAGTTTTCCGAACAGTTCAAAAGGAGTTTCATAATGCAGTTTGTCTTTCATGATAGTAAATCCTTCTTTTTCTTCAAAAAAATGTTCATGCTTAAATGATTTGAATTTTCCTTCCTCCATTTCATCTGTAAAGTAATCGTAAAAATGCATTGCCGTTATTCTGCTTTTATGGGTAAGGTAAAAGCCGAAGTGTTTTCCTTGCCAGGTTACGGTTTCACCAAGATTTATTAAACCGGAAGTCATCCCTGCAATTGCGACCTCACTTGTTTTGCTGGCAGACTGTTGATGAACGTCAATGTTTCGGGCAGCATCGAAAACTATTTTTTGTGGTGCTTTTATTCGGGTTGTAAGGTTTAGGGCTGTCATTTGCGGTTTTAATTGTTTAGTCCCTACGGGACATTTTTTAGGTTAGAGATATGAGGGTTACCGATATGTAATCTCTCCGAGATTAATTGACTTGGTAAAGTCCCTACGGGACATTTTTTTAGGTTTGGTATATGAGGGTTACCGATATGTAATCTCTCTGAGATTAATTGACTTAGTAAAGTCCCTACGGGACATTTTTTTAGGTTTGGTATATGAGGGTTACCGATATGTAATCTCTCCGAGATTAATTGACTTAGTAAAGTTCCTATGGGACATTGTTTTTAGGTTTGGTATATGAGGGTTACCGATATGTAATCTCTCCGAGATTAATTGACTTAGTAAAGTCCCTACGGGACATTTTTTAGGTTAGAGATATGAGGGTTACCGATATGTAATCTCTCCGAGATTAATTGACTTGGTAAAGTCCCTACGGGACATTTTTTTAGGTTTGGTATATGAGGGTTACTGATATGTAATCTCTCCGAGATTAATTGACTTAGTAAAGTCCCTACGGGACATTTTGTCTAGAAAGGATACATTATCATTATATTACTCCTAAGGAAGCAGTTTCACGGATTGAAGTGTAACGATTAATTAAAATTAAATAAATGGGCGAATTAATCTCGGAGAGATTACATATTGGTAAAAAAGTTACTCCGCTCCGAAAAACTGTCCCGTAGGGACTATACCTAACTTAGCGCATAAGTTGGCTCCGTTAGGAGTAGTATCTTGGTAAAAAAGTTATTCCACCCCTGAGAATGTCCCATAGGGACTATACGAGATTTAGCACAGAGTGATTTTCGTAGCTTTTTTGGTTTCAGTACACCACTTTGGTTCTTTTAGGATAAGAGATTTTGGAAAGCCGAATCAATATTTTCAAACTTAAACTTAAAATTTTTTTCTAAAAGTCGTTTCGGAATTACATTTCTGCTCTTTAAAACCAATTCAGTTTCAGTTCGAATGAAAAAAGATCCGATTTCCAGAAAGAAGGTATTGAGTGGAATTCCAAAAGGAAAACCAACTGCTTTTTGTAGCTTCTTCATAAAATCAATATTGGGTATGGGACTTGGCGATACAATATTTATAACACCGGTTATTTCTTTTTCAAGGATAAATTCGATTGCATTTGCAAAATCATCTTCGTGAATCCAACTTATAAATTGATTTCCTTTTCCTTGTTTTCCTCCAAAGCCAATTTTAGCTAAAGTTTTTAACGGAATAAAAGCACCGCCTTTTTTGCCCAGAACGATTGAAGTCCTCAAGGAGGTTTTTAATGTCTTGGGAGTTTTGGTTTTAAAAAAGGCTTTCTCCCAGGAAAGAGCAACATTTATAGAAAAATCATTTCCTATTTCTCCTTCTGTTTCATCCATTTGTTTATCGCGAGAAAATCGGTAAATGGTAGCAGTAGAGGAGTTCAACCAGTGTTTTGGAGGGTTTTTGCATTTTAAAATAGCTTCGTTTAAAATTTTGGTACTTTCGATTCTGGACAGTAAAATTTCTTTTTTATTCTTTTGGGTGTAACGACAATCAACAGATTTTCCTGCAAGGTTAATTAATGCCGTTGCATGTTCCAGTTCATTTTCCCAACCCGAAAAAGTTTTGGCATTCCAGTTTACATATTTGATACCATCAATGATTTGAGATTTTCCACGGGTCAGAATTACGATTTCTTCAAATTTGTTTTTGAAATGATTGACCAAAACCTGACCTAGAAACCCTGTCCCGGCTGCGATTATAAGTTTATTCATGTTTGAGTGTTTTTAACCAAGAATTACACGAATTATTTTTTGCGAAAGTAATCAGGTAAAAAAGCATTTCGCAAAAATTCATGAAATTTGTGGGACTAACATAATTAGTTCAAAATTAATAATAAAGCAATTATTCGATACAATATCCAGGTGAGGCAAAGATATTTTGGAAGTTTTAAAATTTTGATTCTTCTAAAATGTTCTTTAAACATAATAAAAACGGTTATCCCAAACCAAGCCAGAACTAAAAGATCAGGAATATTTGCAAATTGATTTGCGATCAAAATGGGTAATAGGATGAGTGAACCCATTAAAGAAACGGTCATTAAATTTCCAATATAATTGAGAAAAGTCTTTTGAGCTGTTTTTAGCATAAACATACTTTGAAATACAATTTGACCTAAGGTTAAAACAGCCTCCCTAAAAATAGTGGTTTGGGGCAGAATTGAAATCAAATTGGAATATTGGAACAATACGAATGTCGTTATTGTTGAGGCAAATGCTATAAAGAGAAAACGATAGCTGTAATTATAATCGGGGGTGCATTGTAATTTATTTTCTTCCTTTATTTCTCCGGGAATTATCACTTTTCTGTTGTAAGAAACAAAAGAATATAGTTTTCTCAGTATGAAATGAACAGGTTTTGTCTTTCCCATTTTCTCAATCCACGGAAATGAATATCCTATAACTTTCAGTAAACTGTCGACACCGTAAAGTACTGTTTTGGTAGTATTATCGATTAACGCAATTTCATTTGGTGCACGTTTGAGATCCACAAAATTTTGTTCCTCTTCCGATAACTGACAATATGATTTTCTTCCGTTTTGATCTAACATACCGCTTTTTACAAAGCCGGTAGTGTACAAGTTGCAAAGCGGACAATCTTCATCGTAAAGTAAGGTTTGGTTTTCTAGCGTTTTCATGTTTTCTGGTTTTAAAGGTTTGGAGTTGATTAGTACATTTCTTCTAAAATGGGAATGATTTGCAGTTTTCTTTTATTTTGAACAGTAATTTCTGAACCTTTAGCTAAGAAAACTGAAGCAGGTTTTGCATTTTGAAGAAACTGAAAATCCTTTCCGTATGTTTTTTGAAAATCGATATCAATATTGTGATTTAAAACTTCGAATTGTTCCCATCTCGGATGTTGCACTTCATACTCAAAAGTCGTTTCTTCATCAATTTTGGTATATCCGAAATAATGCTCTGTAATGAATTCTGCTTCAGAATCAACATCAATCTCGGTTAAATTTCTTTTAGTCTCCAGCTGAATTGTATTCCATTTTTCTTCCTTTTTCCATTGATAGATGAAAATAGTACTGTTCTCGTTATCAATAATGCTGTGATTCATTTTTTGAGTTTCATAATGTTCCTGATACAAAGTATTGGCCATATAAGTGATAACTTTTTTAGGAACAATTTCTTTTATGAAAACAACGCCGCGTTTCCATTCTCCATTTTCAAAACGTTTTACATAGAACCTTAAATTAACTTCTTCAAAATTGATATGAAACGGAACTTTTAATCCTAAAACTTTTGTGTTTTTAAACATGAAACCAACTAAACTCACATAACATTTGTTGTTCCAGATATCTATTTCAGTTCCGCCGGGAATATATTTTTCTAAAATTTCAGCATCAATTTCGTAATTAAAAAGGGCTAAGTTTTTCCATTCTGCTTTTAAGAAATTCATAGGTTTTCTTTTTTATAGATTAGTACTGAAAGATAAATAGCCAGTAAGGGAGGAACAGCCAGTAAAAAATTATCCAATATTTGATAGATGCGGAAATACGAAGAGATAAAGTATACGGCAAAATATAAAAGAACTCCAATTATATAGATTTGAAGATATCGGTTGTGAGGTTCTTTAAGAATCATTTTTATTCCAATTAAAACCTGAATAATACCAGTAAGAATAGTGGAAAGCAAAGAAAAAAAGAAAGCACCTTCTTTAGCAATAGGATAAGTGATTAAAATTAAAAACGGAAGACCTATGGCAAAAGTGTTGAGTTGTTTTATAGTTTTCATAATTATTTGTTTGTTTTAAACTTTCAGAAAAAAATGAAAGTTTTAATTAAATTTTTTTAGTTTGAAGGTTACTTCATAATTTTCAGGACTAGTCGCCCTAACCAGTTTTCATTGAATTCCGTCATTTTGTCCAACATATTATCAGCTTTTAAAACAAAATCATACAATTTAGTAGTTTGATCTACAAAGTGTTTTTCTTCTGCGGAATCTTTTGCATCGATTGTCGAAACTTCTTTTAAAATTTTAAGAGCGGGTTTGATTTCCCTTTTGCTTCTTTCTCTTGAAATTTTAACGGCTAATTCGTCCAGATCTTTTTCAGCAGTAAAAAATTCTCTTCTTTCTCCGGCTTTGTATTCTTTATAAACAATTCCCCAATCCATTAAAGCTCTAAGGTTCATGCTCGCGTTTCCTCTCGAAATTTGCAATTCGTCCATTATATCTTCCATAGAAACAGGCTCATTCGAAACCATTAATAAAGCATGGATTTGTGCCATGGTTTTATTAATCCCCCATTGAGAACCTAATGCTCCCCAGGTTTGTACGAACTTATTTTTTGCTTCTTTGAATTCCATGAAACAAATGTAGGTAAAAGTTTTTAAACTTTCAAAAATAAATGAAAGTTTGTTTGATGAGGTTTTTTAAGAATTATCTTATGTCTTATTTTTAGGTGTTTTATGACAGATAATTCTCATTTTATAACATTTTTTCTCCCACATCTTCATATCTAAAATAGATTTGATATAGAAAATTAATGAAAAATTATTTTCTAAGTCACTCATTATCAGCTGATGAATTGAGTTTATTACTGTGGAGCAGAACCCACTAAAAAAAACGAGCTGTTTCGCACAGTAAAACGCGAAGGCGGATCTGAAAAGCCTTATGAGTAGGACAAAAACTATTATTATGCAAGCAATACCTGTAAAAGTTAAAAATGTGAAAGTCTACCCTTACATTGATTGGAATGGTGGAGGGATTGGACCTGTTATTCTTCCTGTTATCGAAGGAGCCAGCGGAACTTACGCGGTTGGAACACTTGGAAGATCTGTATTCTACAATCTTGATTTAGCCCCTGAAAAATCTAGTATTGGTATACATCAGAGATATTTAGCAACTGGAGAGACTGAAGATGGTACTCCATTTACAACTCCATGGATGTATAGCACAAGCACAACTGGTGACATAGAGTTCGGAAGAACCATAACAATAGGGGTAAGAGAATCTGAAGCTATTAATGTTGGAAGCATACCTCCTTATATTGTATTAGGGCCACTTACAAATATTACAGTAACTCAGATACTTCCGGCGCCAGCAATTGGAGAGAGAATAATAATTGAAAATGGTTCGGGTAATATTATTGCTACCAGAACTGGTACTCCTCATGAAATGGGAGTTGATGTAATTGAAGGTAACCGTTTAGGAAGATTAAGAGCAGGATTGAAAAACATCATGATTACTGGGAAAAACAAAGATGGCCAAACAGTGACTATCGGGCATCTGACTTGTTTGGATCCAAATGAACCAGCTCTTTTTTTACAGCAATTTGGACCTAGTGAACATTAAAAAAGATTAATCCTCAAACGAAACAAATAATAACTAAAAAATAATAGCTATGGGAGTAATCATGCCTTATGGTGTTGCTATCAGAGAAGCTCTGGTTTCTAATGATCTGGCCAAGATGGAAGCTATTGCCAAACAAGCGAAGCAAACAATAAAAGATCAGGGAGATCTGACAGTTGCTTTACTGGACTTGTTAGACGCGATAGATTCTTTAAAGAAGAAAAAATAATCTGACTTGTACAGAAAAACAAGGGGGTATCTGAAAAACCTAAAGAGTAAGAACAACTAAAAAACAAAATATTATGGCAACAGTACTTTACGGAGTGGGAATCAGAGAAGCGATTGCTTCAAATGATTTAGAAAAAATGGTTGCAGTGGCTGAACAAGCTAAGAAAACCATAAGAGAACAAAAAGATTTGCATGTAGCATTGGTAGAATTGCTTGATGCAATTGATGCCTTGAAAAAGAAAAGGTAATCTAAAAAAGACGGTTTATCAAGTTTTACTTCTTAAACCGTCTTTTAATTAATTGTCAAACCGTAAATAAAACTAAGATGGATACTACTAAGACTTCGACACGATACAGAGTAAGAGATGATTATGAAACAGCTACTCCGGTTCATGTAGTATGGGAAATTACTTTAGCATGTAATTTGAAATGCTCGCATTGCGGATCAAGAGCTGGAAAAGTAAGACCGGGAGAACTAACTACAGAACAATGTTTTGATGTTATTGATAGTCTTAAACGTCTTGGTACAAGAGAAATTTCCATTATAGGCGGGGAAGCTTTTTTAAGAAAAGACTGGATTGAGATTATCGAAAGAATACATCAAAGCGGAATCGAATGTTCGATGCAGTCCGGTGCTTATAATTTAAACGAGGAACGAATCATTAGTGCAAAAAAAGCAGGAATAAATAATATAGGTGTTTCCATTGATGGAATGCCGGATACTCACAATAAAATAAGAGGAAGAAGAGATTCTTTTGAACATGCCGTTAATTGCTTGGCACTCCTAAAAAAACACAACATAACTTCTAGTGTAAATACAGTAATTACAAAAAGAAGCAAAAATGAGATGAATGAGCTTTTGGATGTTTTGATTGAAAATAATGTAAAAAACTGGCAGATTCAACTTGCTGTTGCTATGGGGAATGCCGTTGATCACTCAGACGAATTGATCGTTCAGCCTTATGAATTAATTGATTTTTACGATGACCTCATCGTGATCTACAGAAAAGCCTTAGCGCATAATATTTTAATACAGGCCGGAAATAACATTGGTTATTTTGGACCGTATGAACACATTTGGAGACAAGGCAATGAAAAATATTATACAGGATGTTCGGCTGGACATACAGGAATAGGGATTGAGGCAGATGGAAAAATAAAAGGCTGCCCATCATTACCAACAAGTGCCTATACGGGAGGAAATGTAAAAGATATGGCTCTGGAAGATATCTGGAAATATAGCGAAGAAATGGTTTTCTCCAGATATAGAAATAAAGAAGAATTATGGGGTGGCTGTAAAGGCTGCTATTATGAATCTTCTTGTCTGGCAGGCTGTACCTGGACAAGCCATGTACTGTTTGGCAAGAGAGGAAACAATCCTTTTTGCCATCATCGTGCTCTGGAATTAAAGAAGAAAGGCCTTAAGGAACGAATAAGAAAAATACAGGAAGCACCAGGCGAATCTTTCGATATGGGACTTTTTGAAATTATAGTGGAAGACGAAAACGGAGTAATCGTAGAAATACAATCCCCAACTAGTGAAGCTCCAATTCAGGTTACTGGCCCTATTGCCAGAGTACCAAGAATTCCTAAAGCACTGAAGTTATGCAATGGATGTGATAATTATGTTTATGAAGAAGAAGAGGTTTGCAGTTTTTGCAATAGCGAGGTGAAAAAAGTAAACGAGGAATATGCCGCTAAAATGGAAGCCGCAAAACGCTCGCTGGAAAAACTGGAATTCCTAATGATGAAATAAAATGGAGCAGTTAAAAAATATTCAATCCGAAATTGAGCAGTTTTCGCATCATATTGAAGAAGGTTTAAGTCTGTCGGAAATTACCATTAAGTACGGTTTAAATTCTTACCGGTATGGATCGTCCAGTTTTTTAGATGACCTTTTTGATCCGATTTCCATCACAGACAAAACCGTATTTTATGATTTAGGTTCTGGTTACGGAAATATTATTTTATACGGTGCGATACAATATCCAAATGTTCAGTTTAAAGGAATAGAAATTCTTGAAGAGCGAAATAAAGTTTGTGTTGATTTAATCGAAAAAGAAGGAATCACTAATGTTACGGCCATTTGCGGCGATCTCTTAAAGGCTGATATTTCTGATGGCAATGTTTTTTATCTCTACAATCCTCTTCATGATTTCCAATACGCTGAATTATTAGACAAACTCTATCAGGTTTCTTTGAAGAAAGACATTATAGTAATTGCAGAATCACATTGCAGTTCTTTTGACGAAGCCGATTGGCTGGAACAATATTATCTTAAAGATATTGATGTCATCAGAAAAATTAAATATTACTGCTCTAAACCGGCTCATTAAAACCCACCAAACTAATAATAGAAATCAAATCAATTAATAATTTAAATCAAAAGAGTTATGGCTAGTTTAAGTTCAATTATTCTTCCGGTTCTTGAAGGGATGGAGGAATCACATTTAAAAGATCAATTATTAAAATTTCTGCCAAATCAGGAGGAATCATTTTCAAAAATTGAAAAAAGTTTTAATCAGTTGACTTCTAAAGTTCAGGATAAAGATCGTTTACAGCGTTTTTTTCATAGTTGGAGCCAAACCAATAACAGTGCAATGACAGTTGCCGGAATCAGCAACCGTATGACAATGCTGGTCCATAAAAATCAACCTATTGGAGATGAAAAAGCATTATTACAGTCTATCACCAGTTTAAATAGAATTGTCGATGAAGATCTGGCAGTTGTGGGCAGAATTTTACATTCACAAATGTTTTACACCATGGCAACTACAATTTGTACTGATGATGATTGGCTTTCACGCCGCTATTTAAATCAAAGTGCCAGTGATTTTAAAAAATGGAAAGATCAAAATTCATTGCGAAATAAAGACATCATGATCGCTTTGCTGACCACTTTGATACATGAAATTTATACGCATGGAGAAGTAGAATTGATATTACCAAAATTCCAATCCTGGCTCATTAATGCTTATGGTTACACCGAAGAAGAATGCGATAAAACACTGGCCTGGATAAGCGTTCATTGTGGACCAACGGAGAAAAATCATTTCTTTTTTGCGGTTAGTTCCATTTTTCACTATGCTAAGGCAATGAATATCAATCTTGAATCGTATGATCTTGAAGTAATTGTTAACGACTATTTAGCTAAAAAATCAGCTGTTATGGTAGATCTTTTGGAGGTTGAAGAATTGAGTTTTTAAATCCACATACCAAAACTACTTATTACAAAAAAATAAACTTCAACGCCGTATGTCAAAAATTAAGCTGCAACGAAATCAAGCTGATAAACAGGAAAAATGGAATCAGTTGTTTTTTGAATATTTTCAAAAGGGTAACATTTTACACAGAGATTCTTTTGCCAATTCCTCGGTAGTCCTTCATCCGGAGTACAATGGAGAAATGGATCGCTTGTGCGCTGTTTTAAGCAAAGCCTCTAAAGCAATTGTTTTAAATTATTTTGAAGACAGTCGAATTCGGAACTATTATCAACTGGATAATGACCTTGAAGGTATATTGAAAAAAAGTAATAGCCAGACCTATAATCAGGGCTTTTATCGCCCTGATTTTTTATATGATACAAACGATCAGCCTAAGATTTGTGAAATAGGGGCACGATATCCGCTAAACGGCTGGATGATTAGTTATTATTCACAATTGATACACAATCGCACCAATTCGCATAATGAAAAAGTGCATATCAGCGGTACCGATTTAGAAAATCTTATCGACGATCTTTCCCATCGGTTTGCTCCCCATCGAAAAGTAGCGCTCATTCACGATGATGAAAAAGGCAGCGATATTTTTAATGCTCAAAGAGAATTAGCAAAATTAGATATTGAGCTAATTTCTGCAAAACCTCAGGACCTCATCATTTCAAATAATTTAATATCGGTAAACGGAGTAGCGGTTTCGCAATTTATACTGGAAATGGATCGGGAAGAACTAAAAAAAATCAGTCCCGACGTACTGGATAAATTAATCGAAGAAAATAGTTACTTCAATGATATTCGGACCTTAATCTTAATTCATGACAAAAGAGTTCTGGCCGTAATGTATGATGCTCAGATCATGCAGGATTATTTGAGTGAGGAAGACTATAGCTTTTTGAGAAATTATCTCATCCCGAGTTTTGTTATTACGGATCCTGCGGACTGTGATGCTTTTACAGATACAGAGCAAAACCTGATTTTAAAACTAAATAGCGGCGGAAGAGGAATTGGGGCTTACGTAAAAAGTGATTGTACCAACGAAAACTGGAATAGGATTGTCCGAGAAAATTGGGACAAATACCTGATTCAGCATTTTGTGGATCAGAAAGAGTTTAACGATACCGAAAACAATCGCCAGATCTATTTAGTTGGGATGTTGCTGTGTAAAGACGACAAAACTTACGGGTCCGGCATATTTAGGGGATCTGACGAATCGGTTGTGAATGTACATCAGGGGAGAGCCTTAATTTATCCAATAGCTCAGTAGTAAAAGTATGAAACATACAGTTGTTATACCGCTTTACAATAAAGAGGCGTATGTCTATGATACGATTCGTTCTCTGGCTTTTCAGGATAAAAAAGCAGCACAAGTCGTCATAATCGATGATTTTAGTACGGACCAGAGTCTTGCCAATCTCAAAGAGGCACTCTCCTTTTTTGCGCCACAATTTCTACAAACAAAGGTTCAAATTATTGAATTAAAAGAGAACAAAGGTCCCGGAAACGCAAGAAATATGGGAATCGAATTGGCAACAGGAGACCTGATTAGTTTTTTGGATGCCGATGATTGTTATGTGTCTTCCTGTTTACGCGATGTCAGTACGATTATGGAGAAGGAGAATATAGATGTTTTGGTTCTTGGAATTTTACTTGTTCCGTCTAATTATTATATGCCAAACATTAAATCCTTTGAAAAAGAATTGATTTCCCTTTCGAATGATTTGTTTATAATGCCTGATCCCTTGCACACCGTTAGTTCTCCCGATTTTATTATGGGTGTTGGGAGCAATGTGGTAGTTCGGAAAAACCGGCTGAGGAATATCCGTTACGAGGTTGATGTTTCTTTAAATGAAGGAATCGATTTTTGGTATCGCGTTTTAAAAAATACGCCTGCATCATCACGGGTCGGTTTATTGAATAAAACTTGTATCGAAGTACGGGAGGTTGACGGCAGTTTGTCCCGGATTCGTTATTTGACCTGGAAAGAATTAGAGATTCCCGTTTCAATACTACGATATCGGGAAAGTACCAATCGATACGATCAGCAATTAATGGGAATGTTGTCCCAAAGATGGTTGTCCCACGCTATGAAACGATTACCCTCCTTGAAGGAAAAAGGCTTGTTTCTCTTTCATCATTGCAGACTCTTGATTAAGAACAGCTACTATTTAAAAACACGAAGTAAATAAAAACACCTCATGATGTCCCCAGTTTGTATTCCTGCCAAAATTGATCACGCTGTATTTCAAAATTATTTTGAATTGGTGAAACAGAATCCTTTATACATCGAATTCTACAAAGGAAATGACTTTGCAGCAGGAGCCCCTATGTTAAGTAAAAAAGAGTTAACGCCAATTTTAAATACAAATTTTAAACTTCAGGATGAAAAAACGGGGGTATATCTGGTACGCTCAGGCGGAAGCACTCAAAAGCCTTTGGTATTTCCAGTCGATATACAGGAAAATCACAATCAGCGTCTTGCACTGGCATCTGAACTCACCAAGAACAACTTTTTTACGCCTGAAACAATTGCCCTGAACATTTTTGGTTATTCTGATATGTACCGTACAGCGGCCATTATGGATGACATTTTAGAAAAATGCCAGGCAACTACTTTAGCCTTAAGTGCACATGCCAGTTATGAAGATATGGAGCAGGCGGCCCATCATTTTAAACCAAATTTTATATTGGGAACTCCTTCAAAACTATTATGTTTTGCTCAGTATTTAAAAGAGAACAACAGAAAAACAGAGATCGAAAATTTATTTTATGCAGGGGAGTTTTTAAGACCTAACACACAAAAGTTTTTACAAAAAACGCTCGGTTTTCAACAAGTTTATTCCATGTATGGCTCTGCCGAAACCGGAATTTGGGCCTGGTCGCATTGTACTAAAACCCCCTCTTTATTTTCGGTTATTAATGGTGTTATTGTTGAAATTATAAATCCAGATGAAAACGGATACGGCACACTTGCGATTACCAATACCTTCCGCAAAAGATTTCCGGTTTTCAGATATGCAATTGGCGACTTAGGCCGATGGGTGGAGCTGGAGGGGAAGTCTTTTCTCGAACTGAAATCCAGAGAAACCAAATCATTTATAGTTTGTGAGCAGCATTACGATTTAGACGAATTTCTTTTATTGACAAGTGAGACCGATGCATTTCAGATTCAACTGTCTACGAATGCCTCTTTTAAGGAAGTAGTTCGGATGTTAATGGTGCAAAATGTTTCGGAAGATAAAAGACAGGATTTTATCAGTGAAAAATGTGCAGCATTAAAAAAACTACTCAACTACGAGGAATGGGGTATGGAAGTTGAGGTTCTGCTGGTTAACGCAGCAGATTTGTACATCGATCCCAATACAACTAAAACACCTGTACTCTTAGATTTGAGATGATTTTTTAGGAATCACTTTCTTTCATTGGCTTTCAAAAAACAGTTCTATTCCATTGATTACTTGCTTTATGGATAAAAAAACCAGTCTCATGACATTTTTTTATTTAAGACTTGATAAGCATTGTAATTTTATTCGGCAAAATAAAAAATGATGATTTTAAAAGGCTATTTGTAACACAATCAGTAAGATACAATCTCCGATAAAAAAATCTGAATAAAGCAAAGAATAAAAAATAACAACCCCAAAAACTAATTACCATGAAAGATTTATCCTCTTCCACGTCAACCTGCGTGGATCCGATCCCAGATTCGAGATACCCAGTTTTGGAGCCTTTTTCTGGCCAGAAACCCCGACTTCCACAATTTTGGAAATGTACCTGTGTACTTCACCCTTTTAGCCCCCCACAAAGTAACAGCACCCCTGCGGACCTAGCGAGTCCATTTTTTGAAATTTGTACAGCCACTGTTTATTACGCAGAAGGGCTTGGATTAAATGCTCTGCTGGTAGGCAGTTCCGGAAGAAGATGGTGGTACAGAGTTACCCCAACTCAAACGGAAGTATCTACAGATGGAACTCGTTATACTCCTATAAATCTGGGCTGGAGAATTCCAACTACAGATTGGTTTGGAAACGCAACCGATAAAGCTAAATGTTCAGGAACCAGTTACCTAAACTGGATGAAAGCACAGAAAGTAGACTGGTGGAAAATTCCGGTGGGCAATAGCAACCCGTCACCTGCTACCTGGATGTGGTTTGATCATGGTACTAATTTTCCGGTACGTCTTATGTTCGGGCAAGGGCCTGTTGCAAGGCCTGGTCTGGGAGATGTTAATCAGCTGGCACTTTTTCAAATGTTTTCGTTCACCTATTTTTCCAATTTTGACCGCTTACCAAGCAATCCGTTAAACAACCCTTTGGTGCCTCCGGCAGTAGAAGGTTTCTCTTTTGGTAACCCGAACCGATACAACCTGTTTACCTGGAATACTAATTTTGGAATGAGCGTTTTTATGACACCGGTCAACTCAGCATTCAATCCGCTGCCTACAAGAGTTTTATACAATTGGAGAGATGCGTCACAATATAAGGTTTCATCAGATAGAAGTCAGAGTACACTGATGAAATATACGTACAATACCACGAACCCCTTTACTGCCCAGCAAGCCCTTCTTACAGGACCTACCCCGGCAGGAATAACACCACCGCCAAACAGTGGTAACGGTTTCTTAATTAATTATGTTGGAGACAAAATAACAGAAGCTATTGGTTTTGCAAGGTTTCCATTTCCGCAGCAGCCGCCAAACTGGGTTCAGATTCCGGCAGTAAAAGGCAGTATTCAGGCAACCATTATCAGTAATCCTGTACTTTGTCCGGGTAATAGAGTGACAGTTGTAGGAGTATTATTTCCGCCTTCAGGGAATAACTACCCAGATTCTACCTATCTGTGGACCTGGTACAGCCCCTTAGATCGAACCGGAAACAGCAGCCGTCCGATAACCTTTATGCAATCACAATCAGGTGTAGGTTTAGGAACCAGTCTTGCACTGGCAGATTACTTTGATTATGAAGAATTCAGAACGCCAATTCCGCCTTGCAATTTTGCAGTGCCGCCAGTCGATTTTACAGTAAAAGCAAAACCTGTTTCAGGTACAGACTCCTATCCATGGCTTAACACAGGTGTTCGACTGAATGAGAAGAGAGTGGCCACCATCAAATATGTGGATGGTTTGTGGACGGCAAATCCAAATATCAACAACGGCCAGTTATACAATTCAGCCGGAAACCCAACTTTTATTGAAGCCAAACCCGGATATGCACTTCCAGGTAAAAACGAAGGTGCACTTATAGGTAAAGTAGGAGACACCGTTTTCTTAATCGGACTGGGAGCAAGCACGCCACCGGGTGTTGTGGGAACATTGGAATTATGCATCAACGATGATTTGAAAGGAAAGTATGGCGCCGGTCTGACAGACAATAAAGGAGAGGTAAATGTGAAAATAAGCGTTGAAGCTCCCGGAACAAAAATAAAGTTGAATAAAAGTGGAGCAGAACCCACTAAAAAAAACGAGGCGGTCTCTGAAAAGCCATAAGAGTAAGAAAAATCTAAATCAAAAAGTTATGTCAAATTTATTAGCAGGTGCTTATTTAGCAAAAGGCACAATCGGAAATGTTGGAACACCAGGTGCTCCAGTTGCATCATTTAGTTTAGTTGTTGTACCGTCACAACATTCAGTTACAGGTACAGTAGTAATTACTCAGGCGGTAGCCGGTCCTGACAGCCATATCGTGGTTCAGGTAAAAGGTAAAATTTACCCAACAGGATTTGGTGAAGTGACTCAGGTAGTGAGTTTACAAGGACAATATGTTCAGTCTTTCCCTCCTCCGGCAATTGGAGCTTTTTTAGCTGATTTCGATGCTCATTTAGCTATCGATAACGCTTGGAACGGAACAGGTGGATTCTCTTACTATGAGCACACTGTTACAAAAGCTCCGGTAAAAGCAGCAAAGAATCTGAAAGAGGAATTGGCTTAGGAATAAAATTTTCCCCAAACAATTCTATACAGGAATATTGAAAATCTGCAAAAAAAATTCCTGTCCTAACTAGATATAAGAGATCGCCTGCCTTAGGCGATCTTTTTTATTCCTTCAAAAGAGCTGCTTTTTTGAATAACCATACAAACCAAAAACAAAACAAAACAATGAAAAAAAAACAGATTATTATTGCCCTGCTGCTTGTTGCAATCGCAGCCAGTCTTGGGTTGTTTTTCTACTACAAGAACAACGACAAAGCGATGGATGGAGTTTATTCTACTAATGCAGCGCCTGATTCTTGTGAGTGTGAGACCAGCTGGTTTCCTCACGAGCAAACTCCTGCGCCAAAAGAAGGTGACGGCAGTCCATTTGATTCAGACAATACTACCAATTGTGATTTTCACCAATGGTCCTGGCAGAAATTTTTGTGGCTAACCAAGCCGTTGCCAAGCGGGAATCCTTTTTTCATAGATTCATTGGATATTGTAAGTCCGTTTATGGAGGATGTTGCACCAGAGCTGGGAATAAAACTAACCTTGAGTTCCATTAATCAGGCAGGTTTCAAAGGGGTACTGCTTTCTAATCCTAAATTTAATAAGGTTGCGGACACAGTTTATTATTCGATTCACGTGAATAAACTGCTCAAAGACAAAGCCATTTCGGCTGCCTCTTTAATCAACAATGGAAAATTGCCAGTTTCAAATTCAGAGATCTTTCCGGTTGGGGCTTTAGAACTAAAAGTCTCCTGGATCAGTATCGATGCCATTGTTAAAGAACAGCAAAAAGATTACTTTACAACTACTGCGGCCGTTAAAAACAGCAAAGGACAATACGTTAAAAAAACGATGGCACTGTTAGGGATGCATGTGGTTGGAATTGTAAAAAATCATCCTGAGTTTATTTGGGCCACTTTTGAACATAAGGATATGGCACCTGTTTACGATAAGAAAAACAATTTGGTAACCTCAGCAACTGAAAAGTTGTTTTATGAAAAAGGTACCGAAAAAGATATCAACGGCATCCGATGGTTACGAGGGGCCACTTCGCCGGTTCTTCCTAACAAAGCATTTATTCTTTATGAATATGGAGTGCCTAAGGATTTAAACACAGGCGACTTTATGGCAACAAGTCAAAAAGAGCCTGCTAATTTTAATAATATTGAGAATATCAATAAATGTGTGGACTCTAAATTGAAAGATGTTTTTAGAAATTATTTTTACAATGGCTCTGTATGGCTGGATTTTGACGGAGTTTCTCCTGAAGATCAGGTGAAAACACTTGTAACAAAAAATATTTCAAGCGCAATTCCGGGTGCATTAGCCAGAGGTTCTGTAAATCTGGCGAACATTACGATGGAAACATACACGCAAACTTTTCAGGATGATATACATAAGATTAATAGTGGTACTTTGGTAAGTTGTTTTTATTGTCATCAGGCTTCAAACAGTGACAAAACACGACCTGGCAAATCACCTTTGTTTTTAAGTCATTTGTTTGCCGATTATTTACAATTTACAAAACCGGCAGGCACTGCTAAGAATGCGAATGTTCTGGGTATCTCACGCGAGAGACGTATTCAGGAGATCGATGCAGCGAAAATGGATCAGCTTGAAGAATTTATTAAAGCTACGAAGTAATAGCTGATTTTTTAGTAAAAAAAGAGGAGGTTTCACCATTGTGAAATTTCCTCTTTTTGCTTTTAAGGGGTTAAAAATCAGAGGTACTGAAAAAGGAAACGTTGGTCTCCCTATCTTTTATCTTCCTTAGAATAATTGGAAACCCTGTTTATGTCAATTGGATTTCCTAAAAAACGCGGTTCACGATTTCTCATAAGATCAAAAAAAGCTTTGAAAATAGAACCGTATTCCCGAAAAGTCACGTATTTATAACCCAGATACTCTCCTTTATTAGCAGAAAAACCAACCGATTTTATGCCAAGTTTTACGCCGATATAAATAGCCCGGTTCAAATGATATTTCTGCGAAACGAGAGTAGCACTTTTTACCTTGAAAATATGTTTAGCACGATACATGGTCGAGTACGTATCGAAACCAGCATAATCGACGTAGATTTTAGTTGTATCAACTCCGTGTTTGTAACAGTAATTTTTCATCACTTTTAGCTCATCATATTCATCACGGCCATTATCACCGGAAAGTAAAATCTTCTCTATTTTGTGTGTTTGGTACAATAGGATCCCGGCGTCCAGACGGTCTTTTAGATATTTGCTTGGCTGATCTCCATTGATTCCGGCCCCGAAAATAATTCCCACCTCATTTTTTGGAAGAGGAGTTGTAGTAGAATAAATCAAATCATCAGTGGATGATTTTACATATAGATTCACAGAAACGATTACAATAACCCCAAGGATAGAAAGGTAAATTAGGTTTTTGAGAAGTTTTTTCACTTTGAATTTCTAAGATTAAGGTTAAAAGAATTGTGAAGATAAGTAAATTTATCTTTGGTGTTTGTGTTCGGATCGAATCAAAAAAACCGAAGTATTCCTACCTCGGTTTTAAGTATATTCTATACTCTAATAAGTCTAATACTCTTAAAGTAATCCTGCTCTTTTCAATAAAGCTTCGGGTTTTGGTTCCTGACCTCTAAAACGTTTGTATAAAATCATAGGATGTTCTGTTCCTCCTTTTGAAAGTACATTGTCTTTGAATTTTGTTGCGACTTCATGATTGAAGATACCGTTTTCCTGAAAATATTCAAAAGCATCTGCATCCAAAACCTCAGCCCATTTGTAGCTGTAGTATCCAGAAGAATATCCACCCTGAAAAATATGTGAAAAAGCAGTACTCATTGCATTTTCTTTTACATCAGGATACAATTGTGTGTTGGCAAATTGTTCTGTTTCGAAAGTTTTTAAATCGGTGATGTTTGTTGGGTCTTGTCCGTGCCATGCCATATCCAGTAATCCAAAACTTAGTTGACGTAAAGTCGCAAGACCTTCCTGAAAACTGGCACTTTCTTTTATTTTCTGAACATATTCAATTGGGATAATTTCCCCTGTTTCGTAATGATTCGCAAACAAAGCCAAAGCTTCCGGCTCGTAACACCAGTTTTCCATTATCTGACTTGGTAATTCTACAAAATCCCAAAACACCGAAGTACCGGATAAACTTGGATAAGTTGTGTTGGCTAACATTCCGTGTAAACCATGACCAAATTCATGGAATAAAGTAGTAACTTCATTAAAAGTCAATAACGAAGGTTTTGTTTCTGTAGGTTTTGTAAAGTTACAAACGTTTGAAATATGGGGTCTTTCGTTTACACCTTCTTTTATAGATTGTGATTTGAAAGAGGTCATCCACGCACCATTTCTTTTTCCTTTTCTTGGGAAAAAATCCGCATAGAAAATCGAAACTAAATTGTTATCTGCATCGGTTACTTCGTATGTTGTAACTTCTTCATGATACTTGTCGATATCAAAAACTTCGGTAAACGTTAATCCGTATAATTTTTTGGCAACAGTAAAAGCTCCGTTTAAAACTTTTTCTAATTGGAAATAAGGTTTCAGTTTTTCATCATCTAAATTAAAAAGCTGCTGTTTTAATTTTTCAGAATAGTAAGCACCATCCCATTTTTCTAACTGCTCGATTCCATCCAGCTCTTTAGCGAAAGTAGTTAATTCAGCAAATTCTTTTTGAGCTGCCGGTTTGGCTTTTGCCAGTAAATCGTTGAGAAAAGAGAAAACTCTTTCCGGACTCTCGGCCATTCTTTCCTCGAGAACAAAATGTGCATGGGTTTTATAACCCAACAAATTGGCTCTTTCATAACGAAGTTTGGCGATTTTCAGGACATTTTCCTGATTGTCAAATTCGTTATTTTGGAAAGCTTTTGCTCCAAAGGCAATTGCCATTTTTTTACGTAACTCGCGATTGTCGGCATAGGTCAAAAACGGAATATAACTAGGATGATCTAAGGTGAAGATCCAGCCTTCCTTTTCCTGACTTTTGGCTAATAATCTTGCGGCTTCGATAGTTCCTTCCGGTAAACCTGCCAGATCTTTTTCATTTGTTAAATGCAATTCGAAAGCATTGGTCTCGGCCAAAACATTTTCGCCAAATTGCAAACTTAGTTTTGACAGTTCTTTATCGATTTCGCGTAAGCTTTCTTTTTTGTCCTCAGGTAAGTTGGCTCCGTTTCTTGAAAAACTTTTATATTTTTTATCTAAAAGTGTAGTTTGCTCCGGATTTAAATTCAGCTTTTCTTTTTGATCATAAACAGTTTTAATTTTAGCAAATAATGCCGCATTTAAGGTAATGTCGTTTCCGAATTCTGAAAGCAAAGGAGAAACTTCCTGCGCAATTTTTTGCATCTCATCACTTGTTTCTGCCGAATTCAAATTGAAGAAAATACTGGAAAGACGATCCAGGACATCACCTGTAAAATCCATCGCTACCACTGTGTTTTCAAAAGTGGGCGCCTCCGGATTGTTTACGATCGCATCAATTTCAGCTTTAGCCAAAGCAATTCCTTCGTTAAAAGCAGGAACATAATCTTCGATTTTAATTTGTGAAAAGGGTGCTGTATTGTGTTTGGTGTCGAAATGTTGTGTTAAGATGCTCATTTTTTTAGTTTTCAGTCTCAGTCTCAGTAAGCAGTGCAAACTAAGACTAAAGAGTTTATTTTTTTTGAGTATTCAATTTTCAGTCGCAGTTCTCAGTCTCAGTTTTCAGTGCTCACTGAGACTGAGACTGAAAACTGAAAACTGCGACTGCAAACTATTTAAGACTTTCAGCTGCTTTATTAACTGCAGCTTTTAATTCTTCTTTATAGGAAATAATAGTATCAAGCACTTTTTTATCGTGGCTTCCAATGATTTGTGCCGCTAAAATTCCGGCATTCTTGGCTCCGTTTAAAGCTACTGTCGCGACAGGAACTCCGCCAGGCATTTGAAGAATCGATAAAACCGAATCCCAACCGTCAATAGAGTTACTTGACTTCACTGGAACTCCAATTACGGGAAGTGGCGACATTGAAGCAACCATTCCAGGTAAGTGTGCAGCTCCTCCAGCCCCGGCAATAATTACCGAAATACCGCGAGTGTGTGCATTTTTACTGAAATCGAATAGTTTTTCCGGCGTTCGGTGTGCTGAAACGATGTCTACTTCAACTTCAATATTAAATTGTTTTAATATGTCGATGGCATCCTGCATGACCGGCATGTCAGAGATACTTCCCATGATGATGGCTACTTTACTCATGTGTTTTTTTGTTTTATATTTTATGTTTCAAGTTTCAGGTCGATTAAAACTGAAATTTAGAAGTTATTTTGTTTAGGACTGTTTTAGGGTTTTAAAAATTAAAAATATAATTCCAAGACCTAATACAATTAAGAACAATGTTATAAATAAGAATCCAATAAAATATTTGATTCTCTCTCCAACATATTCATTTTTATCAGTAAACTTTTCAACGTAATTTTTAGTTAAATTTTGGGTTTTACCTGCCTTTGAAGCATTATTTAATAAATCAAGAAGATCAAGAAATCCCATTTGTAATATTTTTGATTCAAGTTTTTGTAAACTGTTGACTGTGACTGAAAACTACTTGTTCTGTTTCAGTTTTCAGACTGTTGACTGAAAACGGAGACTAATTACTAATCACTCTAATGGTATTCTTAACGTTTTCGGCAATTCTTCTGGCTTCAGACATGTCTTCATTTACAATTGTTACGTGACCCATTTTTCGGAAAGGACGTGTTTCTTTTTTACCGTAAATATGTGGGGTAACACCGTTCCATCCCAGGATAGTTTCGATGTTTTCATAAACAACATCTCCCGAATAACCTTCTGCGCCCACTAAATTAACCATAATTCCGGCAACTTTACTATCGGTATTTCCTAGTGGAAGATCTAGAATAGCACGCAAGTGATTTTCGAATTGTGAGGTGTAGCTGGCTTCAATGGAGTAATGCCCTGAATTGTGCGGACGTGGAGCAACTTCATTTACTAAAACTTCATCGTCGTTAGTTTGAAACATTTCGACTGCCAAGAGGCCAACATGATTGAACTTTTCCGAAACATTTAAAGCGATAGCTCTGGCTTTTTCGGCTACTTTCTCATCAATTCTGGCTGGACAGATTACATATTCAACCTGATTGGCTTCCGGGTGAAACTCCATTTCAACAACCGGATATGTTTTAATTTCTCCTGATGGATTTCGGCATACGATAACCGCTAATTCGTTTTTAAACGGAATCATCGTTTCAGTAATACATTCTACATTTGGAAGATGGTCTAAGTCAGAAGTCTGACGAATTATTTTTACACCATTTCCGTCGTAACCAAATTCAGTGCATTTCCACACGAATGGTAATTTCAGTTCTTGGATTTTAGCTTTTAGATTTTCTAAATTTTCAAATCGCTCAAAGGGTGCTGTTGGGATATTGTGATCTGCGTAGAATTGTTTCTGAATCCCTTTGTTTTGAATCCCTTTTAAGGTTTTTGGAGATGGATAGATTTTTAAACCTTCATTCTCTAACTGTGTCAGGGCTTCAAGATTGACCAATTCGATTTCAAAAGTCAGAACATCAACTTGCTTTCCAAAATTATAAACTGTTTCATAATCCATTAAATCACCTTGAAAGAATTTATTGCAGGCAATTTTACTGGGAGCCTCATCACTTGGATCGAGGACATAAGTTTGGATGTCAAATTTTCGGGTGTCGAACAAAAGCATTTTGCCTAATTGTCCGCCGCCTAATATTCCTAATTTAAAATCAGAAGAAAAATAATTCATTGTAGTTGTGTTTTTGCAAAGATACTTTTTAATCTTTTTTTTGCCATGAATTTCACGAATTTCATGAGATATAGAATGAGAATATTTTTTTGCCACTAATTCCCCGAATTTCCCCGAATCAAAAGTTTTCAGAAGGAGTGCGAAAAAATCGGGGAAATTCGGGGAATTAGTGGTATATAAAAAACTTTTAATCTGTGGCGAAAAAAATAAACGAAAAGCATGCAATCCCAATAATTTTAAGGATTCTCAAAGTTGCAATTGAAATTCTATGACAAGATTATTTTTCTATTTTCTTCAAAACCTCTTTGGCAACGGCTTTGTAGGCTGCCGAATGATCACCATAATCTTTATTCAGAATAATTTGCAGCTCAGGATGTATCCAGTCGTAATGATTGCCTAGAACATACAAAGTTCTGATCGAATAGGCTTTTGTAGCCACTTTTACATCATTGATGAGCCAGTCAAATGAAGCTTCTATACAATCTTGCAGATTCGTTTCAGAAAGTGAAATGCCGTTTTCTGTTTTTTTATAATGCTCTTTTACAAGTAACTGAATCACCTTTGCAATAGGACGAATAGCACTTTCGTCTTTTAAAATCTTAAGATTGGAACAGAAAAAATCAAGATGAGGCTGCAGCCAGATCAATTCTTCGTAAGAAACAAATTCCAGAATCCAACAGGCTTTGTGATTGTTTTTGTCTGACGGAGAAAAACAAATCGTAACAAGTTCTTTAAATAACGAGTGGTTTTCTAAAACCTCTTTAGCAACATTAAGACGATTTTCTCTATAAGCTTTTACGTAATCTAATTTTGTTTGTAATTCAGAAGACATCTTGATGGGTTTAATACAGGTCTAAAATAAGTAATTTAATGTAAAAGTTTTGTAATAATTTATAGGAAGCCCTAAAGAGAATGGCGAGACAAAGAGAATTTCCAGACGATAACCAGTCTGGAAATAGAGTTGCATTATTTAGGGAAACCTTAAATTTTGAATTTATTTTTTATAGCTAACTTTCCAAATCGTATTTCCACTGTCATCATTGACCAAAAGAGATCCGTCTTGCATTACTGTTACAGCAACCGGGCGGCCATAAACTTCTGCTTTGTAAGCATTCGCGACAAAACCGGTTAAAAAATCTTCGGGTTTTCCTGAAGGCTTTCCATTGGAAAAAGGAACAAATGCAACTTTATATCCGGAAATTTTGGCACGATTCCATGACCCGTGCTGTCCCACAAAAGCTCCGTTTTTGTATTTTTCAGGAAAAGTACTTTTAGTATAAAAAGCCAATCCTAAAGAAGCAGTATGAGCACCAACAGGAACATCGGGTACAATAGCTTTAGCAACCAAATCTTTGCGTTCTCCTTTCATTCGAGGATCAGGAATGTTTCCATAGTAGGAGTAAGGCCAGCCATAAAAACCACCTCTTTTTACAGAGGTGATGTAATCAGGAACTAAGTCGTCGCCCAATTCGTCACGTTCATTAACTGCTGTCCAAAGTTCTTTGTTTACAGGATTCCAATCCATTCCAACAGGGTTTCTGATTCCCGATGCGTAAATCTTCTCACCAGTTCCGTCAGGATTAATTTCTAAAATGGCGGCACGACGCACTTCTTTATCCATTCCGTTTTCACCTACGTTACTTCCGGAACCAACCGATACATAGATTTTTGTTTCTTCAGGATTTGAAATAATATTTCGGGTCCAGTGATTGTTATAACCTCCAGCCGGAAGTTCAAGGATTTTTGTCCCTGGGGTTTCTAATTTTAAAGGATTGTTTTTATAAGGATAACGGTATAGGCCATCTGTGTTGGCAACATAAAAAAAGTCTTTGAGAATTAACATTCCAAAGGGTCTGTTGAGGTCTTTTAGAAAAACTTCCCGAGTCTCGAATTTTCCGTCTTTATCTTTATCCCGAAGAATTATAATTTGATTTTTGCTCGTTCTGGTTCCGCTCTCGACTACAAAAATATCATTGTTTGGAGCGATATAAGTCCAGCGAGGATTTTCAAAACCGTCGGCAAACTTTGTAACCGTAAAGCCTTCCGGTGCTTTTGGTGTTCGTCCTTCGGGCCATTTAAGTACTTTACTGCTGTTTGTTTTTGATTCGGTTGCATAGGGCGGTGGTAAAACGAGATCCCCAATAGCGGTTTTTACAATAGTTGGAGGCTGTGAGGATAAAGCATCTTTCTCTTCTTTTTTTACCTGCCCGTTGCAGGCTGTTAAGGAGGTTAACAGTAAAAGCGAAAGGAATTGCGTGGTAATTTTCATGGTGGTTTGGGGTTAAGGTTTTAAAATCCAGTAATTTAATAAAATAAGGTCTTTTTTTAAGAAAAGATTTCTAAATATTAAGTGATATTTAACATTCTTAAAAAAATATGTGTGCAGTATATTTTGATACTTACAGTTTGGTTGTAATTCTGTATCTTTGCGCATTATTTTAAATGTAAAAAATAATGATACAACTTCACGATAAACAATTTGTTCCGTTTATTTCGGCCAAAGAAATTGATTTTGCTTTAACTAAAATAGTGGCACAGGTAGAAGATGATTTTGGAGACGATACCCCAATTTTTATTGGTGTTTTAAATGGAGCATTTATGGTCGTTGCCGATTTTCTAAAAAAATATAAAAGTCTTTGCGAGGTTTCATTTATCAAAATGGCATCTTACGAAGGAATTGAAAGTACCAATACGGTAAAAGAATTAATTGGTATCAATCAGGATTTGTCGGGTAGAACCGTTATTCTTATTGAAGATATTATTGATACTGGAAATACAATCGAGGAATTAAAACAACTGTTTAAACAGCAAAATGTAAAGCATTTTAAAATTGCGACTTTGTTTTTCAAACCGGAAGCTTATAAAAAAGACATCAAAATAGATTATATCGGAATCAGAATTCCAAATAAATTCATTGTAGGTTACGGATTGGACTACGATGGTTTAGGAAGAAATTTGCCTGAGGTTTATAAATTGGCAGAATAAATTTAAACACACACAACTATATATTCATTTAAAACTTCTTATTAAAAATAGAAGTCACAACACTCACTCATATTATGATTAACATTGTTTTATTTGGAAAGCCGGGAGCAGGAAAAGGAACTCAGGCAGAATTTTTAAAAGAAAAGTACAAATTAACGCACCTTTCAACAGGAGATATTTTTCGTTTTAATTTAAAAAATGATACAGATTTAGGTAAAAAAGCGAGGGTTTTTATGGATAATGGAGAATTAGTTCCTTGCGAAGTTACTACTGCAATGTTAATTGATGAGGTAAAAAAACATCCTGATACAGCGGGATTTTTGTTCGATGGTTATCCTAGAACTTTAGAACAGGCAGAAGCTTTGGATAAATTTTTACCAACAATTGGATCAAGTGTTACAGCAACTATTGCATTAGAAGCAGATGATGAAATTCTGGTAGCCCGTTTATTAGAAAGAGGAAAAACAAGTGGAAGAGTTGATGATCAGGACGAAGAGAAAATTCGTGTAAGATACCAGGAGTATAATGAAAAAACAGCTCCACTAATTGGATATTATAAAGAACAAAATAAGTTTCATGCCGTAAATGGTATTGGAACTATCGAAGAAATTACAGAGCGATTAACGTCAGTTATAGATAATTTGTAGAAGCTTTTTCCAGCTGCCGTTTCATCCCGATTGCTATCGGGATTTCAAAAGAACTATTTTTCTTATCATAGAACAAGCTTCCAAGGGTTGCTGTTTTCTGGCAAGAAAAATTAGTTTTTTTTAAGACAAGGCTCTTTTGAGAGGTCTGAGACGCAATATTTAAGATTACAGATTATGTTGATGAGGACGATTATATAACGAATAAACCAAAAATTGGAAATACTAATAATATTTTTTCTAATACTATTGAATGGTGTTTTCTCCATGTCAGAAATTGCATTGATTTCGGCCCGGAAAAACAGACTTGAAACTGCCGCAAAAAAAGGAAATAATAGTGCTAAGATAGCACTCGATTTGGCCAATTCTCCGAATAAGTTTTTATCAACCGTGCAAATCGGAATCACTTTAATCGGTATTTTGACCGGTATTTATAGTGGCGATAAAATAACAATGGATGTTGAGGTTTTTGTTAGCGGATTTGAGTTTTTAAAACCCTATGCGCATTCAGTTGCAGTGGGAATTGTTGTCGTAGTTTTGACATTTTTCTCTTTGGTTTTAGGAGAATTATTACCAAAGCGAATTGGTTTAAATTATCCGGAGGCGATTGCAAAAATGGTAGCGCTGCCAATGAAGACCATTTCGATAATTACGGCACCATTTATTTGGCTGCTTACTTCTTCGACTGATTTTTTATTGAATGTTTTTCAAATTAAGCCAACCGCTGACGGTAAGGTAACGGAAGAAGAGATTAAAGCCATTATCAAAGAAGGAACTGAGGGTGGAGAAGTGCAGGAAATTGAACAGGACATTGTAGAACGTGTTTTTCATATTGGGGATCGAAAAGTAAACTCATTGATGACACACCGTAAGTCGGTAGATATGCTGCCTTTCAATGCAGATAAAACAAAGATCAAGGAATTGGTTTTGCAGGATTTGCATACCGTTTATCCGGTCTATAGAGACAACTACGATGATATCGTGGGGGTTGTAAGTCTAAAGAATATATTTGCAAATATCGAAAGTGAACATTTTGAGTTGGCGGGAATTATGATAGATGCACCTTATTTAATGGAACAGACAACAGCATACAAAGCGTTGGAGAATTTCAAAAAAACGGGAATTCATTATGCTTTAGTTTCTGATGAATATGGTGTTTTTCAAGGGATTATTACTTTGAATGACATTTTGGAAGCTTTAGTAGGAGATGCATCTGATTTTTATAAAGATGAATTCCAATTAATTGAAAGAGAAGACGGTTCATGGTTGGTTGACGGACATTATTCGTTACATGACTTCTTAACCTATTTTGAGTTAGACGAATTAACAAACGATTACGAAGTAAATACGGTAAGCGGAATGATTATGACAGAGCTTTCGCATATTCCAAAAGAAGGAGAAAAATTAATCTGGCAAAAATTTGTGCTGGAAGTAATCGATATGGATGGCGTAAAGATTGATAAAGTGCTGGTAAAAGCGCTTAAAGAATAAATAAAATAGTTTTCAGTCTCAGTTTTCAGTCTCAGTTTGGTACTGGAAAATGCGACTGCAACGGAAAGATAAATAAAATAGAATTTAGAAATAGAAGCTAGAGAAATCTAAAATCTAAAATCTAAAATCTGAAATTCAGAAAAATGACAGAAGGAAATTTTGTAGATTATGTTAAGATTTATGTTTCGTCCGGTAAGGGAGGAAAAGGATCTACGCATTTACATAGAGAGAAATTTATTGAAAAAGGAGGCCCGGACGGAGGAGATGGTGGTCGCGGAGGGCATGTGTATTTAGTGGGAAATAAAGGACTTTGGACGTTATTTCATCTAAAGTTTGCACGACATATTAAAGCAGGTCACGGTGGAGACGGTGGAGGAGATCGCAGTACTGGTGCTGATGGAGATGATAAATTTATTGAAGTGCCTTTAGGAACCGTTGTAAAAGACAAAGAAACCGGAGAAACTTTATTCGAAATTACCGAAGACGGTGAAAAGAGAATTCTATCAAAAGGAGGAAAAGGAGGTTTAGGAAACTGGCACTTTAGAAGTTCAACCAATCAGACACCGCGTTATGCCCAGCCAGGTTTGCCGGGTGTAGAGATGGATGTAATTTTGGAGCTTAAAGTATTGGCAGATGTTGGTTTAGTAGGTTTTCCAAATGCCGGAAAATCGACTTTACTGTCTGTTTTGACTTCAGCGAAACCAAAAATTGCCGACTATCCTTTTACAACCTTAAAACCAAACTTAGGAATCGTTGCATACAGAGATTATCAATCGTTTGTAATTGCAGACATTCCCGGAATTATTGAAGGTGCTGCTGAAGGAAAAGGATTAGGTCATTACTTTTTGCGTCATATCGAGCGTAACTCAACATTATTGTTTTTAGTTCCGGTTGATACACCGGATATTAAAGCAGAGTACGATATTTTGGTAAACGAATTAACCAAGTACAATCCTGAAATGTTAGACAAAGAACGTCTTTTAGTAATCTCGAAATGTGATATGCTGGATGACGAACTTAAAGCCGAATTGAAAACGGAATTAGATGTCGCTTTCAAGGATATTCCATACATGTTTATCTCATCTGTGGCCCAACAAGGGTTAACGGATTTAAAAGATAAGCTTTGGAAGATGCTTAATGACTAAAAAAAATACAATTTGTAAAAAAGGTGTTCTGAAAAACAGAGCACCTTTTTTGTTTTATTTAATGTTAAATTCGTAATGAAATGCTAAAAATTTGCTGAGATATTTAATTTCAGGATGGACTGCAATAATATAATTATGAAAATGAGTTATATTCGCGTCACTTAAACAAAATAACATGAAAAAAATAGTTTTATTCTTGACCATGTGTCTGATGGCTTTTCCTGTAAGGGCTGACGAAGGAATGTGGTTTTTGATGTTTATCGAAAGATTGAACCATAGAGATATGGAAAAAATGGGCTTGCAATTGACAGCCGAAGAAATTTACAGTATCAACAATCATAGTTTAAAAGATGCTATTGTACAATTTAACGGAGGTTGTACTGCAGAAATCGTTTCTAAAGAGGGATTGGTTTTAACAAATCACCACTGTGGTTACAATGCAATTGCAGAACTTTCTTCAGCAGAACAAAATTATTTGAAAGACGGTTTTTGGGCAAAACAAAGAAGTGCCGAAATGAAACCGAAATCACTATACGTGCGTTTCTTTGTACGTATGGACGATGTTTCTAAAAGAATTTTATCAAAAGTAAACGATAAAATGACTGAGACTGAAAGAAACAAAGCGATTCAGCAAGAAATTGCTTTGATCGAAAAGGAAAACAACGAAGGCGGAAAATATACCGTTTCAGTTCGTCCTTTCTTTCAGGGAAATGAATATTACTATTTCGTTTACCAGGATTATACAGACGTTCGTTTAGTAGGAACGCCACCTGAAAGTGTTGGTAAATTTGGTGGAGATACTGACAACTGGGAATGGCCTCGTCAAACAGGAGATTTCTCTATGTTCAGAGTTTATGCAGATAAAGACGGAAATCCGGCAGCTTACTCTAAAGATAATGTGCCTTTGAAACCTAAACATTACTTACCTGTAAGTATTAAAGGGGTTAAAGAAAATGATTTTGCAATGATTTTAGGATATCCTGGAAGAACAAACCGTTGGATGCCAGCTGGAGGAATTGAGCAAAATGTTAAGTTTGCTTACCCTGCATGGGTTGAAGGTGCTAAAACCGGAATGGATCAAATGAAAAAGTATATGGACAAAGATGCAACAGTTCGTTTGCAATATGCGTCTAAATATGCTTCTACAGCAAACTACTGGAAAAACCGTCAGGGTATGATCGATGCTTTAACAAAAGCGGGGACAGCAGAGATTAAAGCGGCACAGGAAGATAAATTCTATGAGTGGGCTACTAAACCGGCTAACAAAGAAAAGTACGAGAATGTAATTCCAACGATTAATGATTATTACAGAGCTACGAATCTAAAAGCAATCCACGATAATTACTTAACACAGCTTTTGCGTACCTCAAATTATGCTGGTGGGCCGGCTAATTTAGGAAATGCACTGATCGCCTACTACAACGAAAACGACGCTAAAAAAGCAGAAATGTTGCCAAAGATCAACGCATTAATCGAAAGTATTTATGGTGAATTTTATGCACCTCTTGAAAAAGATGTCTTAACGGCACAGTTGAATTTATATGCTTCCAAAGCTGCTGAATATGGTTTAGCGACACAGATTGCTAAAATGAAGTCAGAAAACAATGGTGATTTTACTGCTGATGTAGCAAAAGCAACTGAAATTAGTTATTTTACTTCTAAAGAAAAAGTATTGGCATTTATGGCTAATCCTAAACCATTAGCGATTGTACACGATCCTTTGTATATTATTTCTAACGACTTAATGACAAAATTCCGTTCTAAAACAGACGATCAGTTGAAAGCCGATGATGGTTTTGCAAGCGCATACCGCAAATTGGTGGAAGGTTTAAGAGAATCTAAATTGAATGCAATTCAATATCCGGATGCTAACTCTACGTTGAGATTAACTTACGGAAAAGTAAGAGCGTTACCTGCTGATCCACGTAACGATGCTAAAATAAATAATTATACTACCATGGAAAGTATGGTGAAAAAGTATAAAGCAGGAGATCAGGAATTTGATTTGCCAAAACGTTTATTAGAATTAAACAAAGCAAAAGACTTTGGGCAGTATGCTGATAAAGCAGGTTATATGCCGGTAAACTTCTTAACAGATAACGATATTACAGGTGGAAACTCAGGTTCTCCGGTATTAAACGGAAAAGGAGAATTAATTGGAGTTGCTTTTGACGGAAACATCGAAGCCATGGCTGGAGATGTTATTTTTGATTCTAAATTACAAAGAACAATTAACGTAGATATTCGTTACGTACTTTGGATTATTGACAAATACGCCGGAGCTAAAAACATTATCGACGAAATGACGATTATTAAATAATTCTGGTTTCTAAATAAAAATCAAAACCGACAGATTTCAAGAATCTGTCGGTTTTTTTGTGCTTTTTTTCGCCACGAATTCACGGATTAATTAAATAAAATTCGTGGCGGAAATTCTTTGCAACATTCTTTTGAAATTTGGGATTTTATTTTTTGGAATTTATTCAGGTTGTTAATTCACTTTTACTCTAATTCCTTTAGTATGACTTGTAAATTCTGGGGCATACATACTTTGAATTGTTGTAATCCCATTAGAGAATTCTCCGCTGTTGTTTACTCTTATATCATATTCTATAACATAAGTTCCTTTATTGATTCGGTCAAAGAAAAAGTGAGTTGCTGCATCCTTTGTACTCATATAGTAACCCAAACGATCTTTATACTGATATTGAGAAAGCACAGTTACGGGTTCAAAACAAGAAGCTCTCATGTCTTTTAAATGAATATATTCTGTGTCTTCTTTTGACGTAATGATTAATCGAACCGTAACTAAATCTCCGATTTTTAAAGAGTTTTTAGAAGTGATCTTCTCTAATTGATCTCCTTTTAATGTACTTTTCTTTAGATATAATTCCTTTGAAACCGATAGAACTGATCCTGAATTGGTTTTAATTTTATCCAAGTCTTCAAAGTACTGCCAGTAAGCTCCGCCAAATGCAGGGACTTTTGATTTGTTTTGAATAGTGATTGAAGCCATATCTTTTTTAACTTCATCGGCATTCCAGTTTAGTTTGATATAACCGGTTTCAGCTTCTTTTTCATTTTCAGCCAATTTTTTAGTTAGAATTTTTTGGTCTCCTAATTTTATAACAGTATTGTCTTTTACAGTAAGCCAGTCTGTACCTTGCATTAATAAAGCATAAACAGCTTCGGTAGTAGATTTAGTCGTTGGCCAATTTTTGGTTTGTTTATTTTTTAATAGCCATACTTTCATTGCATCTACTGATTTGGTGTCCTGATTTACTTCGGCGAAAGCCTCAATTAATAGAGATTGAGTTTCAATAGGTGCCTGATACCAATTCCAACCTGCTTTATTGGCAATCCAGTACATTCCCCAATCTTCGTTGTTTGAAGATGTTTCTTTAAGACTTTCTACGATTTTTTTAGCGGTTTCTTTTTCTCCAAAACGATTCAGAGTTAATGCAGCCAGTCCTTTTTCATAAATAGAATAGTTTAGCCAATCTTTTTTAGCTGCTTCCAAATAAAGTTTGGTGGCTTTCTTTAAAGTGTCTGAAAGCGGATATTTCTCTAGATAAAAACTTCTGGTATATAAATAATGAAGATCAGAATATGGGTTGATCCAAATTAGCTTTTCCGCAGGTTTTAAATCTTTGGTTCTGTTTTTATAGTATTCTAAAAATTTATTGTCTAAAAACGGAATCCCCGTTTTTGCAATTTGGTCTATCTTATCGTCATCACTGGTTTTAGTCAACTTTGATAAATGACCTAAACCAGCCAGAATATGTCTGGTAATGTATTCGCTTTCATCGCTTCCTTCAAACCATGAAAATCCTCCGGATGCTTTTTGTTTTTGTTTTAATTTTTCGAAAGTGACCTCTTGAGAAGTTTTCATTTTCTCCAGATCAAACAAAAGTGCAAGATTCTTTTTCTTTTCATCTTCGCTTTGCGCATCATTTAGCCACGGAGTTTCAGCAAGAATAATCGATTTTAATTCTTCATTTTCTTCTAGTTTAGACGTTAGTTGTCCATTTTTTCTCCAATTTTCAAAAACAGTTGCAATCTTCGGATTATTTGAAATAATCTCCGAAGCCAAAGCATTGGCATAAAAACGGGCAAAAGTTTGTTCCGCACATTCATGCTCGTACTCCATTAAATAAGGCAAAGACTGAATGGCTATCCAAGATGGATTCGAAGTATATTCGAATGTAAATTGGTGATTCTTTAAAGTTGTTGAATTGTTGTTTTTTAGGTTGTTAAACGTATATTCTTTTGTAGAGTTTTCACGAACCCAGATAGGAATACTTTCTGTAACAAGCATATTGTTTGTCAAAACCGGAAGCATGTTTTCTTCTCCATCAGAAAAATTACCTGATTTAGCCAGAATTTTATATTGAACGCCTTGCAAACCTTCTGGAACAGAAATCGTCCAGGTTGCGGTTGTATTTCCAAAAGCAGCGACATTAAAATTTCTAACATTTTTCGCGTTAAGCATTTTGGCGTCGATGGGCTGCATGGTTACAGCATCAAAAAATTGTAAACTGGCGATTCCGGTTTTTGCTTCGGCAGTAACATTCGAAATTTTAGCACTAATTACTATAGTATCTTTTTCTCTAAGGTAGCGAGGGAAATTCGGCAGAACCATTAATTCCTTTTGAGTAATGACGCTTTTCTCTAAATAACCGGAAACAGCATCTTTATTGTGAGCCAATAAACGAAGTTTCCAAGAAGTTAAAGCTTCCGGAGATGTAAAGTTGAAACTTACTTTTCCGGTAGAATCTGTTTTTAAATTAGGTAAAAAGAAAGCGGTTTCAGAAAGATTTTTTCTAGTTTTTACTTGTGTTAAGGCTTCTAAGGCTTTTTTGGTGGTAATGATTATGGCTCCGTTTACGCCTTTTCTTCCGTAAAGCGCAGTTGCTATGTCGGCTTTTAATGTGTTAATTGAAATTATTTCTGAGGAGCTCAGATTTTTTACAGTTTCTTCGTTAGAAATTTCCCCATCAACTACATATAGTGTAGATTCACCCATAACCAAAGATGTCAACCCTTTTATTGTTTTTTTTCCAGTAATAAATTTAGTTTTATTGGTTTGAGAATATTCTGGTTTTATAAATTTTACTTGGTCAATTTTAACCGATTGTTCTAAAAGAATAGCAACGGGAGCTCCCGCTCCTACAGGTTCATCAATGGTTAAAACAGCATCAGGATCTCCCTTAATCGTTTCGGACCCTATTTTTTTGTCTTTAATCTCTACTCCGGTTATATGGAGCGAATCTCCGTATCGACTATTATTGAAGCCAAAACCAAACCAGTTTAATTGTGTGTCTTCCTGAAAGTATTTATGCCTATGTAATACTCTATTCATGTTTTTTAAATAAGAATGCATTTTTTCGAAACCTAAACCTGATTTTATGTTTGATGTATTGTATCGGTAATTATTTAAATTTAAAATATTCCAGTCTCTTTTAGTAAATTGATCTAGTGAACTATCATACATTGAGGCTAGTACTTCGGCCTCAGTTTTTGTGTTAATTGATTTTAATTGAAACGACCACGTTTCATTACTTCCCGGTTCAATTTTATTTCTAAAACTTTCTATTAGCAATTCTAGTTTAGATTCTTCTGTTTTTAAAGGTATTTCCAGCTCATCATTAAAAATTTCGTTCTCAAAAATGCTTTGAAAACTTAAGCGAATCGATTTTTCGAATTCTTTCTTTAAAGGAACTTTGATCGTTAGTTCATTATTTTCTATATGATATGTGTTTTCGAAATAGTTTAGATTACCATAATTTCCGCTTGTAATAATATATAAATCGGGAATTACAGAAGAGAGCTTAATTTCGACAAAGCCATCTTTTTTAGGATCAGCGTTAATTTGTTCTGCAGTAAATAATTTACTTGGATTAAATTTGTCTTTGCTTTGCTTGACTTCAAAAGTAGAAACCGATTCTATCGGATTATTAAAGGTGTCTTTTGCAGAGAAAACAATTTTGTAATTCCCTGATTTGTAATTTGAAATAAAATCAAGAGTTATTTTTTTGTCTTTCTCTGTATCTACTTTTTTTGAAAACAATAAAGTTTCGTTTGTTTTATCTGTTTTAGTCTCGCGAATTTCATATGGAAATAGTTTTTCAAAATCAGATTCTGAAATGGTTTCTATTTCTGGTTTGAACCAGATTTGTTCCTTGAATTTAGTAGACAATGGACTTAGAAAGTATAATTTAAAGTCTCCTTTTGCTGCTAAAAATTCTCCGTTTAAATTAGTGCTCGTAAGTGTAACTTCATTTTTGTTTTTTGTTTCAATTTGACTTGGAATGTTCGCATTAATAATCAAGTCATGAAACCCTACTTTAATGATTGTTTCAGAAGTATGAGTTTCGCCATTAACATCAGTAACATCAGCAATAATTCTATAATTGAAAATAGGCAATTGTTCTTTTATCGCATTTTGTGAAGGTTTTGCAATAAAATCAATCACGAATTTTCCTGAAGCATCTGTTTTAGTTTCGCCGGTTGCTATGGTTTCATTTTGTTCTTGTCCATAATAATTTCTATAATAATTTGTAAATCTATTTACTTTATAAGTAACTTTTGAGTCAGAAATATTGCTTCCGGAAAATGCTTTTGCGGTTCCCTTTACTTTTATAGATTGATTGACCTGATAGTTTTCTTTTTTAGGGTCAAAATCTACTTTAAACTTTGGACGTTTGTATTCTTCGACTTTAAAATTAGTTTGTGAGCTTTCAAGTATTACGCTATCCCAAAAGGTTAAATTTGGTCTGTTCTTTAAATCAATATCTTCCTTTGTAGCCTCATCAGGTTTAACTGCATAAATATTGAAATTACCTGTCAAACTGTTTTTAGGTAGTATGAATTCTCCTGAAAATGAACCAAATTCGTTAGTAATAATTTCAAATTCTTTAAAGATTTGATAATTTGTATCCTTCACTAAAATTTTAAAAGTAGTATTTGAGACAGTGCTTGTTTTGCTTTTTTTCTTTTGAATTGCGATTCCTTTATAATAAACGGTTTGTCCCGGACGATAAATAGCTCGGTCCAGGTAAAATTGTACTTTGCCATTAAAGGTATTATCTTCTTTTTGTGTGTATTGTATTGTATGTCGAATATAGTTTTCCTCAATTGTAATGGTGTCATTTTGTAATGAAAATTCAATATGATTTTCATTTTCATCATCTTTATCTTCATCATAATTAATATTTGTCTCTGTGTAAGAAGCCAATCCGTTTAGATCTGTTTTAAGATTGTAACGAGATGTTTTGATTATTACATTTTCAAGAGGTTTTCCGGTTTTTCTATTCAGAACCTGAAAGTTTTTCTTATTATCTTCCTGAGATGCGAGAATACTTAAATTAGAAATTGTAATAGTTTGAAATGCATAAGTTTTTTCATCCAGGGTATTTAAATCACTTTCAAAATAAACTAAATAACTGCCTGTTTCCAGATTTGGTAAAAGGACTTCTGTTGTGTATTGAAAATAATCTTTTTTATTTTGAAGCTGATATTCTCTAAACGCAATTTTGTTTTTGTTCTTTATAATTATTTCACTGATACTATCCTGGTTGTATTGAGATTCGGCTGTTAATTCTTTTATCTTTTTCTGATCTATTTTATAAAAAGAGATATTTAAACGATCTATGTTTTTGTAAGTAATTGATGCTCTTGTGTTCTCATTGTTGTAACTGTATTTTTGAAGTTCAACGCTTAGTGATTTTGAGGTAATGTTTCGCTTTTCGTCCAAAGCAGATAGCGCCGTATTAGTTTCACTATTTAGTTTTATAATGCTATCATATATTTTTACAGCTTCAATATTATAATTAGGATGTAATTCTTTTGATGCTTGGTCAGCTAGAATTTCAGCTTTTTTTAATAAAATTTTTTGTGTAAGAATTATGTCATTGGATTCTTTCTCAAGTTTATCTAAAACTTTTTTGAGGTCATCTTTAGATTGTGGCAGGAAATCACTGCAGTAAATAATTCGGTCAAATTGATTTTCTAAAGATGGGTTACTTAATTCCAGTTTTTGATGCAGTTCCAAAATCTTTTTAAGATTTTCTTCTGTTATTATATTTAAATTAAACTTTAAAAAATCTGCGGAATTTCCTAAAAGCTCATTTTTATGGTTTTCAATTTCACTGCTTTCAACTTGCCATGGATGAGATTTGTTACTAAAAAAATAGATGTTTTCTTTCAGGAGATAATCATACAAGTTTTCAGTTTTTAATTTTTCGATCGTTAAAAATTCAAAAATTGCCTGATATTTTATTAAAGGAGTTGCCTTTAAAACACTTTTATTTTCTAATGTTTTTTCCAGAATGGTTATGATTTCTTTTTCGGCTGTCAATTTATCAGACTGAAGATTGTAGTCTTCAATTGAAGGAATCACAACACTATCAGCTACAGCATACGCTTCTTCTTCGATAATAGCTGCAGTCTTATCAACAGTAAAAGCTACATATTCTTCATCTGAATATTCATTTAGACATTTCGCATAAACCAAGTTTAAAATTGCCTTTGAAGGGATAGAGACACGATTAATATCCGTTTTAAGATTAATTAAAATTTTCTTTTTAGCATTTTCGTCAACTATCTGCAAATATTTCGATTGATAAAAGAAACATTTTATCATTTGTACTTCATCTTTCTGCGCAACCGCTTTTTTATAGATCTGATTTACAACTTTAGAGGCAGATTTGATTTTACCATTATTTTCGTAAGATGAAACTTTTATCCATTTTTTGTCATTTTGCTGTGCAAATAATGCGGTTGAAAGTAGTAAGAAAACAAATAGTATATTTTTCATAAGTTAGTTTTAATAAAGAGAGTGTTGTTTTTCATTAAAGGTTGGGAGAGTACTCTAATAAATTTTGTACAAATTACTAATTTATCCTTAAAAGCAAATGAGACATTTTATAATTCCTTATTTTTGAAAAATAATTAACCGATTTAAGCGTTGAATTCTATTTTCGTTTTATCGAATAAACAGTTCAACAAACAAACGATTTAACGTATTCAATGAAAACACATTTCATCGCCATAGGCGGAAGCGCCATGCACAATTTAGCACTTGCATTGCACAATATAGGATATCAGGTTACAGGAAGTGATGATGCTATTTTTGAACCTTCAAAATCAAGATTGGAAAAAAAGGGAATCTTACCGGTTGAACTGGGTTGGTTTCCTGAAAAAGTCACTGCTGATATTGATGCCATAATCCTCGGAATGCATGCGAAAGCGGATAATCCGGAGTTGCTAAAAGCGCAGGAATTAGGTTTGAAAATTTATTCTTATCCGGAATTTTTGTACGAGCAGTCTAAGAATAAAACCCGAGTGGTAATTGGAGGCTCTCATGGAAAAACTACAATAACTTCGATGATTTTGCACGTAATGCATTATCATAATATTGAAGTCGATTATATGGTTGGAGCACAGTTGGAAGGTTTTGACACTATGGTGCATCTTACTGAAGAGAATGATTTTATGGTTTTGGAAGGGGATGAGTATTTATCTTCTCCAATAGACAGACGTCCAAAATTTCATTTGTATCAACCTAATATTGCTTTGATCTCAGGAATTGCATGGGATCATATCAATGTGTTTCCAACGTATGAGAATTATGTTGAGCAATTTGAAATTTTTATTGGGAAAATTACAAATGGAGGTATTTTGGTGTACAACGAAAATGATCCGGAAGTAAAACGTGTTGCGGAAGCCGCTACAAACCCGATTCGAAAATTAGCCTATTCTACACCAAAGTATACAGTAAGTGATGGAGTAACTTTATTAGAAACTCCCGAAGGCGATATGCCAATTGAAGTTTTTGGAGCACATAATTTGAACAATCTGGCGGGAGCCAAATGGATTTGTCAGAACATGGGTGTTGATGAAGCTGATTTTTACGAAGCAATTGCCAGTTTTAAAGGAGCTTCAAAACGATTGGAGAAAATTGCTGAAGGAAAAGGAAAAGTAGCATACAAAGATTTTGCACACTCCCCAAGTAAGGTCGCTGCGACTACAAAAGCAGTAAAAGAGCAATATCCAAACAGAACTTTAGTAGCTTGTTTGGAATTGCATACCTATAGCAGTTTGAATGCAGAGTTTCTCAAAGAATACGAAGGAGCTCTTGAATATGCAGATGTAGCGGTAGTATTCTATTCGCCTGATGCCGTAAAAATTAAACAACTAGAAGAAGTAACTTACGAACAAATCGCAAATTCTTTCAATCGCGAAGATTTGATTATTTATACAAATCCTGCTGAGTTCAAAGAATATCTGTTCAATTTGAATCTTGAAAATTCGGCATTATTGCTAATGAGTTCTGGAAATTACGGAGGTTTGAATTTTGATGACGTAAAAGGGCTGATTAATTAGTCAATTTGAAAATTAGATAATATGCCAATTGCAATTTTGCAGTTGGCATTTTTTTTTTAGATTTTTTTGCGGATGTTTATTTCCAATAGCTATAATGTCCGGTAATTTTATACCGAAACAAACAGTCTTCAAGAACTTGCCCGTTACCAACATTGTGGACAATTAAGTTACGTTTTCCGTCTGCTGATTTTTTACCGGTAACAATTCCAATATGGTCTAGTTTGTTGTTAATTAGCCAGGTGACAATTTCACCTGCTTTATAATCATTTGCATCTTGAGTGACAGGAAGCTTTTTACCTTTTCGTTCAAAGAAAACTTCTAAATTTGGAACTCTTCGATGATCTATATTGGTGTCGGTTGAAGTCAGTCCCCACTTTTGTAAAGACGGATATGCTTCGAAATTTGTAACCATATCTTCATGTACTTCTTTTTGTAGATCAATATTTAATTTTCGATAAGAGCGAATTATAACATCTGTACAGACTCCTTTGTTCGAAGGAATATCTCCATTCGGGTATTTTATTGAAAAGTAGGTGGGGTCATAGTCTATTGAGGAATCAATAATTAATAATGCCGCATTGGATAATCTTTCAGAAAAAGTGTTTGAAGCTGCAGATGACAAACTTTCTGTCACAATGCTTTTTCGCTCTTTTTGGTTGCAGGCGAAGAGTAGGAAGAGGATAGGAAAAATACACATTATTTTCATGCATTTAAAATAAAACATTTTTGCGAGCTGTGAGCTTAATTGAAATAAATTAATTTGAGATTAATGCTGTTTCATATGAATGATTTTTCTTATTTTTTTATATATTAGCCATCTAAGAGTATTGTAAAATGAATGCAAGTGTGAAAGTTGTAAAAACAACAAGTGAGGCTCAAGATTTTGTAGCAACTTATTTTCCTATAACAGATTGGTCTGAAGAAGATCGTCCTCGCGAGAAATTGATACGTAAAGGTAAAGAAGCTTTGAGTGATGCCGAATTAATCGCACTGTTAATTCGCTCAGGTAGTCGAAATGAATCGGCAGTACATCTTAGTCGGAGAATTCTGGTGAGTGTTGATAGTCTCAATGCTTTAGGGAAACTATCGATTACGCAGTTGCTAAAATACAAAGGAATAGGAGAGGCTAAGGCCATTGCAATTATTGCAGCTCTAGAGCTAGGACGCAGACGAAGATCGGAGGATGCTGCCCAGTTTGCTAAAATCACTTCCAGTAAAATAGTCTTTGATATTATGCAACCCATAATTGGAGAGTTACCGCACGAAGAATTTTGGGTGCTTTTTCTGAATAATTCAAATAAAGTAATTTCTAAATCCCAGTTAAGTAAAGGTGGAATTACGGGAGCCATTGTCGATGTGCGTATTGTTTTTAAATTAGCACTTGAAATTGGTGCTACCGGATTGATTTTGTGTCACAATCATCCATCGGGAAATTTGGAGCCGAGTGATGCCGATAAAAAGATTACAAAAAAAATAAAATTAGCTGGCGAGAGCTTAGATGTTAAAGTTTTGGATCATTTGATTATTACTGAAACAAAATATTATAGTTTTGTAGATCAAGGAATTTTATAAATTATGAATACCACTATTACCGATGTCTTTTTTGATTTAGATCACACACTTTGGGATTTTGATAAAAACTCTGAAATGGCTTTTGATCGAATTTTTAAAAGTAAATATCCCGAGATTAAAACACAGGACTTTATTGAGAAATATGCTCCAATAAATCAAGCATGCTGGAAATTGTATCAAAACGATAAAATAACACATCTGGAGTTACGTTACAATAGATTGAAGTTTTCTTTTGATGCTTTGAATTATGTCATTTCAGATGAAAGCATCAATGAAATTGCCAATGATTATATCGAGTTTTTAACCGATAATAATCATCTTTTCGAAGGAGCAATTGAAGTTTTAGAATATCTGAAACCCAAATATAAACTGCACATCATAACCAACGGTTTTGCAAATGTTCAGGATAAGAAAATTAATAATGCTGCACTTTCAGGTTATTTTGAAACTATAACAAATTCTGAATTGGCGGGTGTGAAAAAACCAAATAGTATTATCTTTGATTATGCGATAAACATTGCAAAAGCTTCGAAAGAGAGTAGCATTATGATTGGTGATTGTCTTGATGCCGATGTCAATGGCGCATTAAATGCAGGTCTGGATGCTATTTTTTTTAATGAAAAAAGAATCGAAGCACCGCAAAATATCAAACAAGTGAACCATTTATTAGAACTTAAAAAATATTTATAATTATGAGAATAAAATTTTTGTTGCTTGCATTTCTTACATCAGTTATCGGATTTTCACAATCGGTTAATGATTATAAAGCTGTTATTGTGCCGCTAAAATATGATTTTCTTAAAACAGAAAACCAGTATAGAACGTCAACAATGACAAAGGCAAATTTAAACAAAGCCGGTTTTCAGGCTTTTTATGCTAATGAGGTGTTGCCGGAAGGCTTTGGTGATCGTTGTGATCTTTTATATGCCGATGTGAAGAAAGAAAGTGGGTTTTTAATCACTAAGCTTTTTGTGGAATTTAAAGATTGTTATGGTAAAGTAATTTTTACATCAGCAATAGGAAAAAGTAAAGAGAAAGAGTATGAAACGGCTTACAGAGAGTGTCTTGATCTTGCATTTGTTTCGATAAACGCTTTGCGTTATAAATATAGCGGTAAAAGTGCCAATACAGCAAAAACTTCGATTCCTGCTACTCCGCTAACGGCATCAGCTGTTGCAACGAAAGTTGTAGAAGTAGCTCCGGTAGCCGATATGAAAGATCCTAATTTGTTGTATGCTCAGCCAACAGAAAATGGTTATCAGTTAATTGATAAAACACCAAAAGTAGTTATGAAGTTGTTAAAAACATCACGTCCTGACTCATTTATAGCTATAAAAGATGGTGTTCAGGGATCTTTGAATGCAAAAGATAATCAATGGTTTTTTGAGTACTATAAAAATGATCAGTTAGTTTCTGAAAAAATTTCAGTAAAATTCTAAAATACGATACGGTTTTAATAGCCGTATTTATCTTTCCAGCGGTTCTTTAAAAATTCGCGGTTGCTATTCTCTCTTGAATTGTGCCCAGGATTGTAAAGAACCGTTTCTTTTATAGCATCAGGTAAAAATTCCTGCTCAGCAAAATTATTGGCATAATCGTGCGAATATTTATAATCATCGCCATAACCGAGCTCTTTCATAAGCTTGGTTGGTGCATTTCTTAAGTGAATAGGAACTGGTAAATCTCCAGTTTGTTTTACCAATTGCTGTGCATTGCCAATAGCCATGTACGAGGCATTACTTTTAGGAGAGGTCGCCAGATAAATAGCACATTGACTCAGTATAATTCTGCTTTCCGGATAGCCAATTGTCGTTACTGCCTGAAAGGTATTGTTAGCCATGATAAAGGCAGTCGGATTAGCATTTCCAATATCCTCACTGGAGAGAATAAGCATTCTTCGGGCAATAAATTTCACATCTTCACCACCTTCAATCATTCTGGCCAGCCAATAAACAGCCCCATTCGGATCACTGCCGCGAATAGATTTTATAAAGGCAGAAACAATATCATAATGCTGTTCTCCGCTTTTATCATATAAAACGGTATTTTGTTGAACCAATTCGAAAACACGATCGTTGGTAATAATTATTTCATCACCTGCCGATGCATTAATGACAAGTTCAAAAATATTGAGCAATTTTCGTCCATCTCCTCCAGAAAGTCGGAGCAAAGCCTCAGTTTCTTTTAAGGTAATGTTTTTAGAAGCTAAATAAATGTCTGTTTTTATAGCACGGTGCAGTAGAGCCTCTAGATCAGCTTTTGTAAACGCATTAAGTACGTAAACCTGGCAACGTGACAATAATGCAGGAATGACCTCAAAACTTGGGTTCTCTGTCGTCGCGCCAACAAGTGTAATCCAACCTTTTTCGACAGCAGCCAAAAGCGAATCTTGTTGTGACTTGCTGAAACGATGTATCTCGTCAATAAATAAAATAGGATTTTTAGCTGTAAACAGTCCACCGCTTTGTTTGGCTTTTTCGATTACATCACGAATGTCTTTTACACCTGAATTTATGGCACTCAGTATATAAAAAGGTCGTTTTGATTCTTGTGCAATGATTTGCGCCAAAGTAGTTTTTCCAGTTCCCGGTGGTCCCCAGAAAATTAATGACGGAATGATTCCTTTCGAAATTTGCTGCGTTAAGGATCCATTTGGTCCAACCAAGTGACTCTGACTGATATAATCTTCTAAATGTTGTGGGCGAATACGCTCGGCTAAAGGTGCTTCCATTTTGTAAAATTACTATTTTCAGTTTTAATTTTATAGTTTTTAGAAGCTATTCCTGCTGTCTGCTTTATCTTTTGCCTCCGCCGCGGCGGATACAAAAGGATGCCGCTCCCATCAGGGCTAAAAAGGCATTTGAGAATGTTATTGTCAACTGACAAATTATCAGTAAATTGTAATTGGATAGTTTTTTGATGTGATCATTTAAAATTAACTGATAAATTATGAACGACAACCACTTTAAATTTACGACTTCAGTTATAGGACTTCCGGTATTTTTTGTTCTTTTTTTGTGGATTGTTTACTGGGTTCAGATCCGTTTTGATTTTGACTTTTATCAGTATGGTATTTATCCTCGGGATTTTTTAGGTCTGCAAGGTGTCTTGTTCAGTCCTTTTATTCATGAGAATTTGAGTCATTTATACAACAATTCCATACCGCTTCTGGTATTATTAGCAGCACTACAATTTTTTTATCCAAAGCAATCCTTTGCGGTTATCGCTTATGGTATATTGTTTTCAGGATTCATAACTTGGATTATTGGTCGCGAAAACTTTCATATAGGTGCCAGCGGATTGATTTATGTTTTGGTAAGTTTTATTTTCTTTAAAGGGATACAAACAGGCTATTATCGGCTGGTTGCACTTTCACTATCGGTTATTTTGCTCTATGGCGGAATGATTTGGTACGTGTTTCCGGAGGTAGATAAAACCATTTCCTGGGAAGGACATTTGGCAGGTTTTATTACCGGATTTGCAATGTCTTTAATGTATAAAACTCCGGAGTACGCAAAGCCTATTGTCTATGAATGGCAGAAACCGGATTTTAATCCTGAAGAAGATCCTTTCATGAAGCATTTCGATGAAAATGGAAATTTCGTAAATACAGAGATTGTAGAGGACGAGCAGGAAGTATTAGTGACTTATTTTAATTCGGATGTTTCGGTTAACTATATTTTGACAAAGTCTGAGGTTGAGGAGGATAGGTAGTGTTGGGTGAAAATGTTTATTTTACCCGTAGCTTAAGTTTGTAATTAACAGTAATACAATTAAGCTACAGGTTTAAGAAAGAGTATTTAGGAGTATATTTTGAAGACATTAATTTGTCATCATAATTCTCAATTCTTTATATTATTTAACTTCTCTGGCGAACAGCTTCATACAAAAATGCACCGCAGGCAACAGAAACATTCAAAGATCCAATTGATCCAAACATAGGTAATTTTGCTTTTTCGTCTACAATTTTTAGCACAGAAGGATTTATACCCCTGTCTTCAGACCCCATAATGATAGCTACTGGTTCATTTAATGCAATGTCGTATATGTTCTGATCCGTTTTTTCAGTTGCCGCAACCGTTTTGATTCCTGATCCCTGAAGATAAAAAATTGCATCTTTAATGTGTTCAACTTTGCAAATAGGAACATTAAATACTGCTCCTGCCGAAGTTTTAACAGTGTCTCCGTTTACCGGAGCCGAACCTGCTTTCTGTACAATGATTCCGTTTACGCCGGTGCATTCAGCAGTTCTGATAATGGCACCAAAATTTCTTGCGTCTGAAATTTGATCCAGTATTAAAAATAAAGGTTTTGATCCTGATTCAATTGTTGATTCAACTAAATGTTCCAATTCTATAAAACCAATAGGGGAGATGGTTGCTACTGCTCCCTGGTGATTATTTGGAGTTAGGCGATTTAGTTTTTCTACAGGTACATACGAGAAATTAATGTTAGCGCGTTTCATCACTTTCATTAGATCTTTCATTAGTTCTCCGGAAATCTCTTTTTGAATAAATACTTTATCAACTTCTTTTCCTGCCTGAATGGCTTCTATAATGGCTCTAATTCCAAATATTTGATGTTCTTTTTCCATGGGACAAATATAGGTATAATGTTGGGATAAAAAAAAACCACTCTGACTGAACTGAGTGGTTTTAATAGGTTTATAAATGTATCAGGATTAATTATCCCACCACACTTTTGTTGTTAATGTAACATAAGGAATCGGAACTCCAGGTCCAGCAGCTAAAGAAGCACCGTTAACATTAATTTCTTTTTGAGGATATGGTAATCTTCTTGGAGTAACTCCATTGGTACGGTTAGTGGCAGGAGGAGTTAAAACAGGGAACCCTGTTCTTCTCCAGTCGACAAATGACTCATAAGATGCTTGATACATCGCGATCCATTTTTGGTTCATGATTCTTTGCAATGTATTGTTGTAAGCTACCGAAGGGTTAGCAATATAAGTTGCTATGTCACTATTTACGATGTGATCTATACCAGCTTCAATAAAAGGCTCTATTTTTGCTGCTTTTACATTATCTTCTACAGCATTACAGTCATTTGTTATGGCTTGTTCATATGCCGTTTTTGATTTTGCAAGGTCACCAGCCCTAAAATAAATTTCAGACTTAATAAATTCTACTTCTGCTGCACTAATAAAAGTAACAGGTGAGTTAATTGAAGCGTAAGCTGGGCCTACACGAGAAAATAGATTTTCTCCTGAATCGTCTAAATCCTGACCCGGAAGGTTACCTAAGTATTGTCCCTTTAAACCTGATCCGTTGTTTTTAACAGGTAAGAAGTATAAAGTAAGTCTAGGATCGCTTAAAGCTTTCATGTTGTCAACAAGGGTGCTACATACTGCCTGATCTTTTCTACCTGATAATACATCAAATTGATAAATAGGGTTTGCACCTGTAGCGATGTCTGTAAACTTCACTTGCGCATTATTCGTTGTAGTTGTTGTACTACGGGTAATTAGTAATGGGTTGGTTTGTAAAAAGGTCAGCGCTTGTGTTGGATTTCTTTTACTAAGATGATTAAGTAATCTTAATTTTAAGGAATTAGCAAATGCTTCCCATTGGGTTACATTACCACCATATATTAAGTCAGCCGATCCAGGATTAACACCGGCATTGCTTTTTATGTTTACAATTGCCTGATCTAAAACAATAAGTAATGCAGGGTAAATTGTTTCTTGTTTATCATAGGCAGGTGTAATGTTTGCTAGCCCTTTTAAGCTTTCGGTATACGGGATGTCTCCGAATATATCTGTTGCAACACTGAAAGTATAAACTTGAAGAACCCTGGAAATACCAAGAGTAAGATTGTCACCTGAAATCTTAGTTTGATCTTCAATTGACCTTAAATCTATTAATACATCGTAGAGACTTGCCCATAAACCATCAGTGTCTCCTGATGTGATGTTGTACTGTCCAAAATTTAAAGGCTGCCCTCTATGTCCGGAATAATGCTGTACAATACTTGCAGGCATTCTTGTCCCGTCTCCGCCAAGAGTATAAGCTAAGTTAACTTCTGCAGCTGATAATAATGTTACAAATGGAACTTCTGTTGGGTTGTTTGGGTCATTGTTTATGTCTAACTCATTTTCACAAGATACAAATACCGCCGCCAATGTAATTAAGCCGATATGAAATATTCGCTTAAAATATTTGTTGTCAATTTTTTTCATTTTCATTAATTTAAGTATTAGAATTGCGCTTTTAGGTTGAAACCAAAAGTTCTTGTAGTTGGGAATGCAAATCTGGAAACACCTTGTGCATTACCAGTTCCAAAAGAGCTCGATTCCGGATCGATATGAGGAACATCTGTCCAGATAAATAAATTACGACCATATACTCCCAGATCCAGAGAACGAATATATTTGTCTTTTAACTTGAAAGAGTATCCAAGAGTAACTTCTCTTAGCTTAACCCAATTGTTTTTGTAAACGTATTGTTCGTTAGGATAAGCGCCTAATCCATACCAGTTTGCATCACGTTTCACCACAACGTTATTGTCAGCTCCTGTAGTAGCATTTACTCCCGGGAAAATATAGTCATCGTTACGATTTAATGTCTCTTTACTAACACCATAAAAATCTAACAATTCACCAGTTCCACTGTATAAATAACCACCTTGTCTTATGTCAGCAAGTGCTGTAAAATAAATATTTTTGTAGTTAATGGCTGTGCTTAGACCACCAGTCCAATCTGCCTCAGTATGGCCAAGAATTTGACCGTCTAATATAGAAGGGATTCCGTCGTCATCTACTAATACTTTTCCGTTTGCATCTCTGGCGTACCCCGTTCCAACTATGGTACCTAATCTTTCCCCTTTTACAGCAAAGATTGCAGGGTTTCCGCCAAACCCACCAAGGAAAATTCTGTCTACACCCGGATAAGTTTCGTCAACACGTGATCTAATTCTACTAAAGTTGAAAGATACATCCCATCTGAAATCTTTTGTTTGAATAGGTGTTGTTCTTAACATAAGTTCAAAACCTTTCGAGCTAGTTTGTCCGCTATTGATAATTGTGGCAGTTGAACCTGTTGCAGGAGAAATATCTAATGGGATAATACCATCAGTATTCACGTTTCTGAAGTATGATGCATCTAAACCTATTCTATCTTTGAATAATTTTAATTCAACACCCACCTCATATTCTGTAGTGAATTCAGGAGTTAAATTAGCATTACTAATAGTATTTTGGATTGTGTATCCTGCCAGGTTATTAAATGGAAATTCTATTCCTATAGTAGTAAATCCATCTGCAAATATCCCTTTTCTGTAAGCAGGCTGTGTTAAATAAACATCAGCATCTCTACCTGTTTTCGAAGCACCTACACGTAATTTACCATATGTAAGTACGTCAGATTCGATTTTGAATGCATCCGTAAAAATTACAGAAGCACTTACTCCTGGGTAGAAGAAACTTCTGTTGTCTTTTGGTAATGTTGAGCTCCATTCATTTCTTGCAACCACGTTTAAGAAAAGATAATTGTCATAGCTAAGAGATAAGTCTCCAAATACTCCAAATAATGTTCTTCTTGAGTTGTAAATATATCCAGGAGAGAATGTCTTGATGTTGTTCGTATTGATAATTCCTGGAAGAATTAGTTCGGTTCCGGTAATTATTGAATTTTGGACAGTTCTATTGTTGTAATCTTGTCCAGCTGTTAAAGTGGCTTTAAACTTATCAGTGATATCTTTATTGAAAGTAGCAGTCAATGTAGAGTTGGTTTCCTGACGAGTAACATTGTCGTAACTTAGATATCCTCGTGGATTACCTCCAGTGTTGATGTCTTTGAAAAGAGTTCTTTTGTCAGATAAATAGTCATTACCAAGACGATAAGCTAACTTGAAGCCTTTAGCTACATCAAAGGCGAAGTTTAAACCTGTAATATATCTTTGGCTATCAGTACGAGCTGAGTTTTTGTTAACAGTCCAGTATGGGTTGTCAAAAGCTCCTCCACGGAAGTTAATTTGAGTTCCGTTCGGTCTTTCATATCCGTAACCTTTTAAATCCCATGAAACAGGAGCGTGGAATAATGCGAAAAATGGATTAGATCCGTCTTGTCCCGCATAAGCAAGGTCTCCTTCAGAAGCGTTGTAGCTTAAGTTAACACCAGCTGTAAATCTACTGCTGAATTTGTAGTTACTGTTAAAACGACCATTGAATTTTTGATATCCTTGATTAGGAACAATAGAAGTTTGTTTTGATTGTCCAATGGATACGAACATATCGTACGCATCAGTAGAATTTGAAAGAGAAATATTATTGTTATAAGTTATTCCTGTTTGAAGGAATTGCTTTCTCGGGTCAAATACTTTTAATTGAATTTGTTGTGCTCCTAATCCTTGAGCTGCACCTGCTCCAGGGCTTGATACAGTTTGTCCTGTAATTCTTGGACCAAATGATCTGGAAGTACCTTCTTGATAAGTTACACCGTTTGATCCCTGTGCATATTCAGTTTGAAAATCAGGTAAAACAAGAGCATCATCTATTCCTACGGAACTAGTGAATTCAATTACAGGTTTTCCTGCTTTATCAGAACCTGTTTTTGTTGTAATTAAGATAACACCATTCGAACCACGATTTCCATACAATACAGCTCCGGCAGCACCTTTAAGAACTGTTACGCTTGCAATATCATTTGGGTTGATGTCAGCGGCTCTGTTAGGGCTATTAAATCCTACTACAGTATTATCGTTACCATCGTTGGCATTACTCATTGGAATTCCGTCAATAACATAAAGAGGTTCATTGTTTCCTGTTATTGATTTGTTTCCTCCTCTGATTACCAATCTACTTGCTTGGCCTGGAGCACCTCCTGAAGCAGTTACTTGAAGACCGGAAACTTTTCCGCTAAGACCATTTACAAGGTTTTGGTTATTTCCTTTGTTAAGATCATTTCCAGATACTTTTGTTGTGGCGTAACCGATAGCTTTGTCAGATTTTTTAATACCTAATGCTGTTACGACTACACTTTCAAGTTCCACCGAATTATCGGCTAACTTTATGTTAACAGAAGTTGAAGATGCAGCTACTTCTTGAGATTTCATCCCGATGTAGCTAAATACCAAAACTTGATTTGATGAGGCTTTGATAGAAAATTTACCATCAAAGTCTGTTTGTGTTCCTGTTTTTGTTCCTTTAACTAGTACACTAACACCCGGTAAAGGCATTCCTGTATTGTCAGAAACTGTTCCAGAAACAGCTCTTTCTTGCGCAAAAGTAAGTTGCGCAACTAGTACTAATAAAAGTACTAAGAATCCATTGAACTTTAGTTTCATTTTTATGTGTTTTGAATTAGTTTGGTAAAAATCTTAATTATTTGTTAATCTACCTAATATAAAAAGCTTTTTTTTTACCCGTATTATTTAATTATTACGGAATGTATTTTTTTTGCGTTAAAATACGCCTGTTAATGCGGTATTGTTGATTTTTCGATTAAAATGTGATAATAGTGAGAATTATTGGAGTTTTATGAAATGTTAAATTTTGGAAATTGAAATTAAGATTGTTTCTTTTTTTTATCAATGTTCAAAAACAATATAAGAGATTGTTTTGTTTTAATATTTAGGAAAGGTGTAGATAAGAAAAAAGGGCACTCATCTTATGATGAATGCCCTTTTTAGGAGTTGTTTAGGAATTAAAAGATACTATTATCTAGTACCTCCAGCCCACCAAACTTTTTCTTTGTATACATAAGAACCGTCTCCGTAAAGCTCCTTAATGTTTGAATTCGTAACAACGTCAGATTGACCGTAAGCAAATCTTTGTGGGAACAATTCAGGTTTTGGATTTACCATAGGAATAAAACTTCCGTTACCCATTGCATGTAAACGTCTGATGTCGTTATAAGATTCGATACCTTCGTTTTCGTAGAAAGAAATATGTTTTTCTACCATTATTTTTTTCAATAAAGCATCACCAGTTAATACTCCTATTGAAGCAGTATAAGTATTAGCCTGAGATGCCGTAAAAGTAACCGCTTGTTTTTTAGTATAAGCCGCTTTAATGGCATCATTCATAGTAGCTTGTGCTTCAGGTAGACCTAATCTGGCCTGAGCTTCAGCTTTCAGGAATAATAATTCATGGTAGCTTAACAAGTAAATTGGATTTGCTTCACTCATAAGAGCTGAGATAGAATATGTATCTTGTAATTCGATGTCTTCTATTGAATTGTCAAAAGGACGTACTACACCATTCTTTTTTGTAAAAAATGAAACTGTACGAGCGTCTGTCGGCCCGTTAGCAATCATAGTATCGTAAAAGCTTTTAGCGACACATAAAGCACCTCTGTTTAATTCGAATCTAGCGAAAGGATTTGGAACACCTTTGCCTACAAGTTTAAGTTCGTCATCTGCATTAGCAAAAGAAGTATTTACGTAGTTTATTACACCTTGATAATCAGCTTTTCTAAGGGATAATCTCATGGTGTATCTGGCTAATAGTCCATTGGCTGCTTTTATCCATTTTGCTGAGTTTCCATTGTAAATAGGATCTTGTGCGAGTAAACTGGCGTATGTTGATGTTTTGTTTAGATTAGCAATACCTTCATTCAGGTTTTTAAAGATATCTAAATAAATAGCCTCTTGTTTGTCTGCTTTTGGCTGAAAAATTGCTCCCGGTTTTGTGGCTTCTGTGTAAGGAACATCTCCAAAAAGATCAGTAAGAACGGCTGTGTTATAAGCCTTTAAGATTTGAGCTACACCTAATGTTTGGAAGTTTCCTTTTTCTTCTCCAACAGTACATTTGTCAATAATGATATTCAACTCTCTTATTTGTCTGTAAATGTTGTTCCAGCTGTTATTGTAAGTTGTTGATGATTGTAGATCGCTTGTTCTGATCTGTGCTCTGTACATTTGGTTGTGATTTCCTGCACTTAGTTCAGAGTATAAACCAGCATAGAATGAGTTGTCAGCACCTGTTACTGAGAAGGCAGAATTGATCATAACATCCGTAATAATTAAACGGGTAGCCATATCTGCAGGATTGTTTACATTCTTATTTATCTCATCCATTTTGTCTTCAGAACAAGCTTGGAATAAGAATAAAGCCATTAAAGCTGTTATTGTTATTTTTATATTTTTCATTTGATTTTTTTTAATTAAAAGGTAAAGTTCAATCCAAAACCAATGCTCTTCGTTTGTGGCATTGTGAATTGTTCGAATCCACCAGAGAAGTTGTTGTTTCCTTGTGTCGCTTCAGGATCTAGGTTTGGCATTTTAGACCATAGCAAAATGTTTCTTGCAAAAACAGAAGCTCTAAGGTCGACAGTATTGTCGAGTAACTTAGGGAACTGGTATCCTAAAGTAACTTCTCTTAATTTTACGAAACTCGCGTCAAAAACAGCTGATTCCGCAATATCACTTAGTCTGCGTTGCAATGCCTGATGTCCGTTCGGATCAGCTGCGCCTCCTATTGCAATGTCGTTTGGTGTCCCGTCCGCTTTAACACCAGGATAGATATATTGAGAATCTCTGTCAGCTGTTCTTGCATCTACTCCGTAAAAGTTCATTAAGCTGTTTGAACCGCTATACATTTTTCCTCCGTTTTTCCAATCCACAACTGCTCCTAAAGAAACTCTTTTGTAGGTGAACTGTGTAGAACCACCTAAAGTGAATTTAGGGGCAACTTCTCCTAGTACTTTAGGTTTGCCATCTCTTGTAGGAAGTCCTTTGCTGTCTACAATGATATTGTTATTGGCGTCTCTTGCGAAACCATCACCAAAGATAACCGGGAAACGGTCTCCTACACTAGCTCTAAGTTGTGGGGTTGTAAATCCACCTAAAAAAATGTTATCTACACCGTCTTTTAAAGCCAGTACTTTACTGTCAATTTGAGAATAGTTCACATTGAATGTCCAGTTAAAATCGGCAGTACGTACAGGATTAACCATTAAGCTAAGTTCATGCACTGTTGTAAGCATTTTTCCGCCATTGGTTACAAGAGAACTAGCTCCTGAAGAACCTGCTAATGGAACATTGAAAATTTGGTTTGTTGAATTTTGTTCAGAGTAAGTATAATCAAGTCCAATTCGGTTGTTGAAAAGTTTTACATCAGCACCTACTTCATACGATTTTGTATTTTGTGGTTTTAAATTTGGGTCATATAATGTAGTGTTAGGAATAAAGGAGCTAACACCGTCTAAAGGATACTGTATTGGATTTACAGACCAGAACCCACCACTATAGGATGGTGTTGTGTAAGAGTTTCCAATGTAGTCTCCTGATTGTCCTACTTCAGCGATCGATCCTCTTAGTTTGGCATATGAAAGAACTGAGCCGCCTTTTAAGCCCTCTAGTTCTGTTAGTACAAAACCTAAAGAGGCTGATGGGTAGACGAAATCTCTATTGTTTCTAGGCATATTAGAAGCAATGTCTTTACGGATAGTACCACTCAGGAAAATCATGTTTTTATAGGAAAATTCAGCGTTGCTAAAAAAGCCGAGAGTACGAACTTGTCTACGGGTTTCTATTGATGATACTGTCCTTGCATTGGCAATTGTTGGCCAGCCGCCAAAGTTTAAATTGATTCCAGTATCCTCATAAATTTTGTTGTTTCGATGGTTGTACTCGTTTCCTACTAAAATATTGAAGTTAAAGTCATCAGTGATGTTTAAGTTGTAGTTTAAGGTGAATAAAGAGTTAATCACATCTTGAGTTGTACCTGTAAGTTCTACACTACTACTTTTTCCTGATAAATCAAGTTTGTTTCCAAATTCAAAAATATCTCTATAGTTAGTTGTCCAGGAATCTACACCAGCTTGATATTTAACAGTAAGTTTTTGACTTCCGTCTTCACTAATAACCGGGGAGTATTGAATATAGGCGTTCCCGTAAACACGATTTGTTTTTTCGCTAAACTCATTGTTTTTAGCTGCCCAGTAAGGATTGTTGAAGTTAGTTGGTCTGAAATAGATTTGATCGTACGGGTTTGTTGGCGAAGCATAACCATTTCCTTTTAAGTCGTAACTTCTTGGAGCTGAAAATACTCCGGCAATTGCACCATCATTTGCAGAGGTACTTTTGTTTATTTTGGTTTGTACATAGTTAAAGGAGAAACCGGTTTTCCATTCGTTACTTAGTTTAGTATCTACAACCGCTTTCGCAGTGTATCTGTTCATGCCAGTTTCAGGGATGATACCGTCTTGTTTTGAAGTTCCTACACCGAATGAATAGTTTGTTTTTTCTGTTGACTGAGCAATATTCAAGGAGTTATTTATTGTTACTCCAGTATTGAAGAAGTCATTAATATTGTCATAAGCCTGAGGTGCAACCCATGGGTCTAATCCTGCTTTTGCTCTTTGTGGAACATAATATTTACCGGGCCTTAAAACTCCACCATTTAAAGCATTACTTACATTACCGCCATATTTAAGATCATTTGGCAATTCTGAAATTTTAGGTCCCCAGTTCATTGAAGAGTTTGGATCAAATACTCCGTTTGTACCTTGTGCATACTCATTTTGAGTACTTGGTTTTTTTGAAATGGTTTCAAAACTTGTAGAAGTGTTAAACGTAATAGTTGGCTTGCCACTTTGAGCTAGATTTTTCCCGCTTTTTGTAGTAATTAAAATTACACCATTTGAGGCTCTAAGCCCGTATAAAGCTGATGCAGCCTGTCCTTTTAAAACGTTGATAGACTCAATTTCGTTAGGGTCGATATCCACTGCTCTGTTAGCAACGTCAGCTCCGCTAACTCCATTTCCAGTGCTGAAATCTGCTTGCGATGTTACTGGCATACCGTCAATAACGTATAATGGAGTGTTATTTCCTGTGAAAGAACGGGCACCACGGATTACAATTTGTGATGAAGCTCCTGGAGCACCACTAGAAGGAGTGATTTGTACACCGGCTAGTTTACCTTGTAAAGCACCAGAAAGACTGTTGTTGTTTGCTCTTGTAATGTCTGCTGCCTTCACTTCTTGTGTAGCATATCCAAGGGCACGTGCACTTTTCTTAACGCCTAATGCCGTAACTACCACACTTTCCAATTCTACTGAATCGTCTTTTAGTTTTGCATTAACCGTAGTAGCGCTAGCTGAAACTTCTTGGGCTTTCATCCCAATGTAGCTAAAAACTAATACTTGATTTGGTGCTGCTTTGATAGAGTATTTTCCATCAAAATCTGTTTGTGTTGCTGTCTTTGTTCCTTTAACTAATACACTAACACCCGGTAAAGGTATTCCTGCATTGTCAGAAACTGTTCCAGAAACAGCTCTTTCTTGCGCGAACGTAAGTTGCGCAACTAGTACTAAGAAAAGTACTAAGAATCCATTGAACTTTAGTTTCATTTTTAAATATTTTGAATTAGTGCGACAAAAATCTTAATAATTAGTTAATATACCTAATCAAAAAAGTTTTTTTTTCAATGAAACGGCAGTTTTACTGACAGGAATTATTTTTTTATCGTTAAAATGCATTCGAAATTGCATAATTCATTGTTTTTTACTTAAAATGAAACTAATGTTTTAATTTGTACCGGCTGAATTAAGTGTTAAAATTTATAAGATGGGCTGTAGATTTTGGTTTTTTCTACGTTTTCAACAAAAAAACCACCCATTTTCAGGGTGGTTTTGTGTTAAATTATGTTATTTTATAGTATTTCCTATTTATCCCAAAAAATCTTGGTGGTTAGTTTGTCTCCTCCAATTGAAGTTGCTGCAGCATTGTAATTTGTTGCGTTTAGTGTTTGTTCTCTAATAGGGTAGGCCATTCTGGAGGGTATTTGTCCTCCGGCTGCCGCATCTGCAGATGCTGGTGGTGTTAGGACAGGGAAGTTTAATCTTCTGGTTGATGTCCAGCCTTCAAAACCTCTGTTAAACAAAGCATACCATGCTTGCTCTCCTACTTTTTGTTGCCAAGTTCCTGTAGCCGTAGCATAAGCAACGGCTGGTTGAGCAAGGTAGGCATTGGCGTCTGTTGATGAAACACCCCAGTCTTCCATAGAGGCTAGAATTGCTGCGTTGTAATGTGATGTAATGGTGCCTCCAACTGCAACACCTCTCCCTGAAGCTTCTGCTAACAAAAATTCTACTTCTGCATAGTCTAATAAAGTACCGCTGAAATCTGGTGCTTTGATTTTATCACTTGCATGAGTATATTTTGACTGTGAATTTTTTGCTCCAACGATTCCTCCTCTATAACCTGTTACAGTTATTAGCTCATCTGCAGCATTTGTATCTTTGTATGTTGGTTTGAAATAAGGTGTTTTTCTTGGGTCGTTTAATGTAACTAAAGCATCTACAAATGGTTTCGCAACTACAAAATCGTTTCTGCCTGAGAATACCATATCTACATATAGTGGGTTGGTATTTGGGAGGTTTAGCATATAGGGTAATTTTGCATTATCTGCATTTGATTTGAAGCCTCCTGCTGCACCAGATATAATTGTTGCGTCGGCAATTGCCGCTTCAAGACCTGATGCTTTTAGGTTTATACCTAGTTTTAGTTTTATGCTATTTGCAAATTTGATCCAGGCATTCAGGTTGTCTTTGTATATAACTTCAGCGCTTCCAAATGCAGGTTTTGAAGTGTCTAGGTCTGCAATGTCTTTGTTTAGTCGTACGATTAAATCTTTGTAGATGTCTACTGCTTTATCATATTTAGGTAGGTAATCGCCAGCTCCTAATAGTGATTCCGAATATGGAACATCTCCATAAGTATCTACTAAAATTTGATACGTATATACCATTAAAATGTCAATTAAGATCAATTGATTTTTTTGGGTTATTGTTTTTTTTGTGAACTCCGGGTCTGTAGGCGAGATTACTTCTTTCTCTAAAAAACCTTTTGCCTGAGCTAGATCAGCAAGTGCTCCTGCATAAAGTCTGTCCCAGTGATTGTCTGAAATTTTACGAGTCACCCAATTGTAATTAGATTCGTCTAAATAGGTAGTCTCGGTCCATTGCTGATTGACTAATCTAAATATGTTTCTGTTTACGTTGGTATTGATAAGTTGTTCTGTTAGACTTTTTTCGGCATTTGTGAATAAAGTGCTTGCGGGTACTACAGAAGGATTTTTTACATCTATATTTAAGTCTGTTAGGCTGCTATCGTCACAAGAAACTGTGAGTAGCATGATTCCTAAAGCATATATTAATTTTTTCATTTTATTTCTGTATTAAAATTTGAACGTTAAGTTAAAACCAATATCTCTGGTTGTTGGAAGTGATCCAACTGAATAACCTCTAGAGCTATTTCCTGAAGACAATCCGCTTTCTGGGTCTGCGTATGGTAGATTTTTACTGATTATCCATAAGTTCGAACCAACTAAGCTTGCTGATGCTGAGCTTAAGAATGTATTTTCGAACATGCTTTTAGGGAAGTTATAAGTGATAGATACTTCTCTTAATTTAACAAAAGAGGCATCGTAGATGAAGGCCTTGTTTGGAGCAGCTTGATATCCCAGGCTGTTTGCGATCGATCCGCCTTTTGTTTTTACTGTATTTGGAGTTCCGTTAGGGGCAACACCTTCATTTAATAGTCCATTTTCTCTGATGTCTCCTACAGCAGTTTCTCTGTAAAGTCCGGATGCAAGACCGTAATACATATCCAGTGAGTAAATATCTCCTCCTTTTTGAGTGTCAATTAAAAATCCGAAAGTTAAATTTTTGTAAGTGAATTTGTTTCTGACACCACCGATCCAGTCCGGAGTAATATTTCCGATTACGTTATTTGAACTTGTGGTAATCATGTATTTTCCTGTAGCTTGATCAATGGTAGGTTGTCCGTTTGTATAAACGAAGTCAGTTCCTTTAAGTGTGCCATAGGCTTCTCCTGGTGCAGCATTAACAGTGACACCGCCCTGAAATGTTCCAAGTTGAAGATTGTCAAGTCCATTTGGTAGTGAAATAACTCTACTTCTGTTGTTGGACCAGTTTACAATAATTTCCCAGCTGAAATCTTTTGTTTTGATTGGAGTTCCGTTTAATTGAATTTCAAATCCTCTGTTTTCTATGTTTCCACCATTTACTAGTCCGTTTGTGTAACCAGAACCTGAAGAAACTGCAGCTGCAACAATCTGATCAACTGAGTTTGTTTTGTAGTAAGTGATGTCAAAACCTAAACGTCTGTTTAATAAGCTTGTTTCTAAACCAACTTCGAATGATTTTGTTCTCTCAGGCTTAAGATCTGGATTTTTGTTAATACTACGGAATGGAAGTAATAATGAGTTTGTGTAAAGAGGTTGTCCTTGGAAATTGGAAACTCTTGTGTAAGTATTATTTAGTTGAAGTGCGTCTGCATCATTTCCAACTTCGGCATAATTGACTCTGAATTTTCCTAGATTTAACCAGTCTGCCTTTACTACGTTTGAGAAAAGGAATGATCCCGAAATTGCAGGATATACATAAGAGTTGTTGTTATCTGGTAATGTAGATGAAACGTCTCTTCTGATAGAAGCATCTACAAAATAAGTATCTAAATAACCAACAGAGGCCTGAGCGTAGATACCATTAACTCCTGAAGATACTTTTGCTTCTCTTGGGAACGGAAGGTCTAAGCGTGAATTTGATAAAGCGTAAATTCCGGGAACTACTAATCCTCCAACTGTTGAAGAAAGTACATTGTCTCTTTTGTTGCGTCTTATGTTTGTTCCGATAACTCCATTTAGGCTAATGTTTTCACCGATTTTTTTATTGAAATTCAACATGAAATCGTAATTAATTTCTTGAAAATTAATGTCGTTTCTTTGGTAGCCTGATGATTCGTTAACCGGAGAAAGGCCAAATCCTGAAGCTATTGATCCTACAGCTCTTCTTTCTTCTTGAAGTTGTTTGTAAGTGTCAATAGAAACTCTCCCTAGTGCACTTAGCCATGGGGCAATATCATAATTTAGAGAAGCGTAGCTAAATAAGCGGGTTCTGTCGTCAGAAGAGTAATTTTGATAACGGGTGAAGTACGGGTTGTCCCAATAGGCAGGTACTAAACCTGAAGGCTCCGTTGGGTCTTTCCAGTTCCATGTTACGTTTTGACCGCCTGATGCAAAGTAAACATCTTTTTGAGCTTGTACGTCAGTGTTGGTTTGCCACCATTGTCTGAAATTGCCCAGGATGTTGTCATTGTAGCCAGTTGAGTTTCTACCAACGGTACTTTGTAGGGTAACTGCTGCGTAGGCGTTAGCAGTAAGTTTGTCTGTAACTTTTTGACTAAATCTTGCGCTTATCTGATTTTTTTTCAATTCACTGTTTGGAAGGATACCAGTTTGATTGGTGTTAACATAGCTTAAAGATAAGCTTGATCTTTCTGTTGATTTTTCAAGTGCAATACTGTTAACGAAAGTGTGAGCATTGTTAAAGAAAGTTACAGGGCCATTTTTTGCAGCTGCCCATGGAGTGGCTTTTCCGTAGTTTGGTGAAAACGGTGTAAAAGCATCCCATTGATATACGGGTTGATTGTTGAAAGCGTCTCCGTCAGAAGCATCATTAGATGTGTCTACTGTGTCTGGTGTACCGGTTCCTAAAAATGATGATCCAAAGCCGTAACCAGATCCGTATCTGTCTTGATATTTAGGAAAAGTTGATTTGTCAATGCTTCCATTTGTGAATCCACTTGAAAAAGAAAATCCTATTTTGTTGTCATTTGATTTTCCTTTTTTTGTTGTTACCATTACAACTCCATTTGCAGCTCTGGATCCGTATAGTGCTGTTGCGGCAGCTCCTTTAAGGATGTTAATGCTTTCGATGTCTTCTTGATTGATGTCTGAAGCGTTGTTACCGTAATCATAACCACCGTTACCAATTTGCTGAGAAGAAACGTTTGAGTTTGAGTTGTCAATTGGCACCCCGTCAATAACCCAAAGAGCCTGATTATTTCCTGTAAGTGATTTGTTTCCCCTGATTACAACGTTTGTAGAGCCTCCAAAGTTATTGTTTCTCTGAACTTCTACCCCTGCGGCTTTACCAGATAAGAGATTGGCAACGTTAGCGTTTCCGGCTCCGCCATTAACGTCTTTTCCGGAAATTTGTTGAGAGGCATATCCAAGAGATTTTTTTTCTCTTTTAATACCCATGGCTGTAGTTACCACAACGCCTTCTAGTTGTTGGGCATCTCCAGATAACTTGGTGTTTACTTGTGATGAGCTTGCGGCAATTTCTTGAGTCTTCATGCCGATGTAGCTAAATACTAAAATTTGACTTGTGGTTGCTTTGATGGAATATTTACCATCAAAATCAGTCTGTGTGCCGGTTTTCGTTCCCTTGATTTGTACACTTACGCCTGGTAATGGCATACCTGCATCATCGGTAACGGTCCCCGAAACGGCTCTTTCCTGCGCAAAGGTTAGTTGCGCGAATAGTACTAAAAGTAGTACTAAAAATCCATTGAACTTTGGTTTCATTTTTTCAATTATTTTGAATTAGTCTTACAATATTCTTAATAATTTGTTAATAATCCTAGTGTTGAGTTAATGAATTTTCTCACAAGGTTAAAATTTAACATTATAACAGATAATAACTATTGTGTTAAATAATTGAATTTACTGGATGTTTGTTCTTGTTGTTTTTAGGAATAATTCTTGTAATCCCGCTTATTTCTTAGGATTTTTCAGAAATAGCAAGTTCTTAATAATTTGTTAACAAAGTAGATCTTGTGTTGGTGAATTTTCTCACAAGGTTAAAATTTAACATTGTAGCATATACTAACAATTGTGTTAAATAATTTAATTTCCTGAAGATTTTCTCCGCCATTGCTGAGATTAATTCGGAGTAGCCCGCTTGTTGTCTGGATTGTTGTGCCGATTCCGACTCCTGATAATTTTTGTAATTTATTAAGATTTTGATTGTTTGTTAAATCTTGATAGATTGCAAAGTCTATAATGGAATTGATGTATAAATTGTTGGATACTTTGTACCTGTATTCGGTGAGCAACATAGAGGCGAAATTACCCTGAAGGCTGTTTTCTGTGAAACCTCTTACGGAGTTTGTTCCTCCAAATCGAAATAGTTCGTTGGTGATATAATTTTGGCTTTTTAAATAAAAAATTTGGGGATTCAAAAAGATGAAATTCTTTTTGTTAAGCTCAAAATTGTAGGACAAATTAAGGTTGGTATAGAATTGTTTGCTTGATTCTACGGTTTGAGGACTGTTGTTGGTGTTTCTTTTTCCGTACCCGATTATGAGGCTTAGGGAAGCTTTCTTGGGGAGTAACGTGTTGAGATAATCTGTTTTTTTATACTCGAGAGTAGAGGTGATATAAGAGTTTTTGTAGTCGCTAATTGTGGTGTTGTTTGTGTTTTGAATGTCACTGGATTCTGTAGATTGGTAGCCTAGATATAGTCGTGAATTGTAGTTTAAGAAATAACCTAAGTCGATTGCGGTTTTGGTGTTTTGAAAAGTACTGTCTTGTTTAAAAATATTTAGCTGCGCTTTTATGCCCAGTGAAGATTGAAATATGTACGGAATTTCAATCTTTGTGTTAAAGGTTTTTTGTTGGTTTCCATCGCTTTTCCAATACAGGGAGAATTGTTCGCCGGCACGCAGTGTGTTTAGTAGTGATAGATCTAAGTATCCGTTTAAGGTTGTTTTTTTGTTTTCGTCATTAGAAAATCCAATGTATCCGTCAAAAGTGTTTGCTTTTCTTTTTTCAATATAGGTATATACTTTTGTAGAGTCGTTTGTGAATAATATTTCGGGGTATTTAGTTTGGGTTATAAATTCAAACGCATTGATGTCATTGTGTAGTTGTTTTATGGTTTCTTGGTTGAACGTTTTGTTTAAGTATTTTTTGTTGAGTTGTTTTAAGTGTCCTTTTGGGAAATAATCTCGTTTTGAGTCATCTGTTTGGGTTAGAATAATGGAATTTACAGTACGTTTTTTTTCGGATTTAAAATTTAACGTTGCGTAAATTATCGATTTCTTTTTTTGGATGTTTTCAAGTTTTATTTTGTTAAGGGCGAAACCAGCTTTTTCTGCATCTAATGTTTTTTGATTTAGATAATTTTCCAGTTCTCTGTAAGGAATAATTAAAGTATCGTTCTTGATTTTTACATCATAAAAAAAACTGTGATTTGCTCCTATATATATATGGACTTCTTTTGTCTTGCTTTTTAAGTCGATTATGGAGGTGAAAGTGCTGTCGTTTGTTTTTTTTGTCTCGATTATATTGTGGTCCAAATATCCATTTTTGGATAGTTTTTCTGAGGTGTTTTTAACTTCTTCAAAAATTGATTTTAAATTAGGATGGTTTCTTGAATAGTTTAACGAATCAATAATTTGAGTTTCGGTTTGATTTGTTCCTTTAATTTGTAAATGAAGGTCTTGAGCATGTGAAGAAATGCTGGCAATGAAAAATAGGAGGTATAAAAGCGGTTTCAAAGGCAATTGTTTCATTTATTAAAAGTATTGCAAATATCTATTGTTTGTTTGTAAAATCATAAGCTTAAATAATGTTATTGAAAATTAATGGATTAACGTTTGTATAGTGAAAAATATTTTATACATTTGCAACCCCGTAAAAAGCGGGAATTTAATATACATAATAAATTTTTAGTATTAATTATGCCAACAATTCAACAATTAGTAAGAACAGGAAGAACTCAGATAACTAAGAAGAGTAAATCGGTTGCTTTAGATTCTTGTCCTCAAAGAAGAGGGGTTTGTACGCGTGTTTACACTACTACACCAAAAAAACCAAACTCTGCAATGCGTAAAGTTGCGCGTGTACGTTTGACAAATGGTAATGAGGTGAATGCTTACATCCCTGGAGAAGGACACAATTTACAAGAGCACTCGATAGTATTAGTTAGAGGTGGAAGGGTAAAAGATTTACCAGGTGTTAGATATCATATCGTTCGTGGAGCGCTTGACACGTCAGGAGTTGCAGGAAGAACGCAAAGAAGATCTAAGTACGGTGCTAAACGCCCAAAAGAAGCAAAAAAGTAATTTAAAAACTTTTAAGAAAAAGACATGAGAAAAAGAGCGGCAAAGAAAAGACCACTTTTACCAGATCCGAGGTTTAATGACCAATTGGTAACACGTTTTGTGAACAACTTAATGTGGGACGGTAAGAAATCTACAGCTTTCAAAGTATTTTATGATGCAATTGACATCATTGAGTCTAAAAAGCAAGATTCAGAAAAATCTTCATTAGAAATTTGGAAAGATGCGTTAACAAACGTTATGCCTCACGTAGAAGTACGTAGTCGTAGAGTTGGTGGAGCTACATTCCAAATTCCAATGCAAATTAGACCAGACAGAAAAATTTCTATGGCAATGAAGTGGTTAATACTTTATTCTAGAAGAAGAAATGAAAAATCTATGGCACAACGTTTAGCGTCAGAATGTTTAGCTGCGGCTAAAGAAGAAGGTGCTGCGGTTAAGAAAAGAATGGATACTCACAAGATGGCAGAAGCTAATAAAGCTTTCTCTCACTTTAGATTTTAATTCGTAAGAAATGGCTAGAGATTTAAAATATACAAGAAATATCGGAATTGCTGCTCACATTGATGCTGGTAAAACAACAACAACTGAGCGTATCCTTTTTTATACTGGAAAGTCACATAAAATTGGTGAAGTACACGATGGTGCTGCAACAATGGACTGGATGGCTCAAGAGCAAGAAAGAGGTATTACAATTACTTCAGCTGCAACAACTTGTGAGTGGAATTTTCCAACTGAGCAAGGAAAACTTTTGCCTGAATCATTGCCATACCACTTTAATATTATTGATACTCCTGGACACGTTGACTTTACTGTAGAGGTAAACCGTTCTTTACGTGTACTTGATGGATTAGTTTTCTTATTTAGTGCTGTTGATGGTGTTGAGCCTCAGTCAGAAACTAACTGGAGACTTGCTGATCAGTACAGAGTTCCACGTATGGGATTTGTTAACAAAATGGACCGTCAAGGATCTAACTTCTTAGGAGTTTGTCAACAGGTTCGTGATATGTTGAAATCAAATGCTGTTGCGATCACTTTGCCAATTGGTGAAGAAAATGATTTCAAAGGTGTTGTAGATTTAGTAAAAAACCAAGCTATCATTTGGCATGATGCGACTCAAGGGGCAACTTTTGATATCGTTGAAATTCCTGCTGATATGGTTGCAGAGGTTAAAGAATACAGATCTATTCTTATTGAAGCGGTTGCTGATTACGATGAAAACCTTTTAGAGAAATTCATGGAAGATGAAAACTCTATTACCGAGGAAGAAATCAACAACGCTTTAAGAGCTGCTACTATGGATATGGCTATCATCCCGATGATCGCTGGTTCTTCTTTCAAAAACAAAGGAGTTCAATTCATGTTAGATGCAGTTTGTAAATATTTACCTTCTCCAATGGATAAGGAAGGTATCGAAGGAATTCACCCTGATGATGCTGAATTATTAGAAGAAGATCAAACTAAAATCTTACGTCGTCCGGACGTAAAAGAGCCGTTCGCTGCTTTGGCATTTAAAATTGCTACTGACCCATTCGTAGGTCGTTTAGCTTTCTTCCGTGCTTATTCTGGACGTTTAGATGCTGGTTCTTATGTTTTGAACACTCGTTCAGGAAGTAAAGAAAGAATCTCTCGTATCTACCAAATGCACGCTAACAAACAAAATCCAATCGAATATATTGAGGCTGGAGATATTGGAGCTGCTGTTGGATTTAAAGATATCAAAACTGGAGATACATTGTGTGATGAAAAACACCCAATCATTCTTGAGTCTATGAAATTCCCTGCACCGGTAATTGGTATTGCAATTGAACCTAAAACTAAAGCTGACGTTGATAAAATGGGTATGGCTTTGGCTAAATTAGCTGAAGAAGATCCAACATTTACAGTTAGAACAGATGAGGCTTCAGGGCAAACTATTATCTCAGGTATGGGTGAGCTTCACTTAGATATCTTAGTAGATCGTATGAAACGTGAATTTAAAGTTGAAGTGAACCAAGGTGAGCCTCAAGTTGAATACAAAGAAGCGTTTACAAGAACTGCAACACACAGAGAGACTTACAAGAAACAATCAGGAGGTCGTGGTAAATTCGGTGATATCGTATTTACACTTGAGCCAGCTGAAGAAGTGGATGGAAAAGTTCCTGTAGGATTACAGTTTATTAATGCAGTAAAAGGTGGTAACGTTCCTAAGGAATATATCCCTTCTGTAGAAAAAGGTTTCCGTGAAGCTATGAAAACTGGTCCATTGGCAGGTTATCAAGTAGATAGTTTAAAAGTAACTTTGACGGACGGATCTTTCCACCCTGTCGATTCTGATGCACTTTCTTTTGAGTTAGCTGCTAGAATGGGTTATAGAGAAGTAGCTAAAGCTGCTGGTGCTATTATTTTGGAGCCAATCATGAAAATGGAAGTTATTACTCCTGAAGAAAACATGGGAGATATCGTTGGTGATATCAACCGTCGTAGAGGTCAGGTAAATGACATGGGTGACAGAAACGGTGCTAAAACTATTAAAGCTGATGTGCCTTTATCAGAAATGTTTGGTTATGTAACAACATTAAGAACATTGTCTTCTGGTAGAGCAACTTCAACAATGGAGTTTTCTCACTATGCAGAAACACCTTCTAATATTTCAGAAGCTGTAATTAAAAAAGCAAAAGGTAACGCTTAATTCTTAAGAAAATGAGTCAAAAAATCAGAATAAAACTAAAATCTTACGATCACATGTTGGTAGATAAATCTGCTGAAAAGATCGTAAAAACAGTAAAAACTACTGGAGCAGTTGTAACAGGTCCAATTCCGTTGCCAACTCACAAAAAACTTTTCACTGTATTACGTTCTCCGCACGTTAACAAAAAAGCGAGAGAGCAATTTGAAGTAATGTCATACAAGAGATTGATTGATATTTATTCATCTTCATCTAAAACTATCGATGCATTAATGAAACTTGAATTGCCAAGTGGAGTTGAAGTAGAGATCAAAGTATAATTAGATTATATTTTATATAGAAAAGCGAGACATTACTGTCTCGCTTTTTTTATGAGCAAAAGTTATTTGTTTAAAGTGGTGTTAATTGGTATCAATGTGAAAACCTGAGGATTTGTAAAATTGGACATGGGTATTAGTCGGTTTGAAAAGAATCAGGTTCAAAAGTTGTGGGGTGATAAAATTGGCATTCTCTTTATTGTAAAGGATTTTAAGGGTGAAAGTGGTTGTCTTTTGCAGTCTTTTAAAGTTTTACTTTTTTCTAAGATTTCTTAATTGCAAAAAATAATAATAATTTACAGCTTACTCCATAAGAAAGAAGTATTTGGAATCTGTTGCTCTGAAAGAGCCTTAGCAGTAACATGGTGCGAAGTGCCATGAATAATGGTGAGTATTTTTTTAAGCCCTGAAAGGGCGAAAGCATTGCTCAAAAAGCACATATCTTATTTTATGATATTTCCTAAAGTTGGCATTTTTTAATCAAGATTTTACGTTTTATTTCTAACTGCTTATACCTCTTTAGGGTAATATGAATCATTATCTAAATTTATAGTGTGTTGCGCTATTTTTATGCTTTTGGGTCTTGAGTCCTTTTTTAAACATTTCAAATATTTATGCCGATAGAGAATACTAATTATAGAATCTGCTGTAATAAAATGATTTCTTAAATGAAGAGCTGAAATCGTCGATAAAAGGAATAGTTTTTATCGACTCCATAGCATTTTGTATCGATCCGTTAATTGGTGTTTTTTAAATTGTAGGAAAAATTATATTTTTGTTTCCGTCAACAGGATGCGGACCTTTGGTGTGGTATACCAGATCAAATAGTTTTTTACCTAATACTTATTATAAAACTTAATTATTATCTTTGAATTATGAGCACACTAACAAAACCAAATCACATAGGGCGTAAGATTAGCCGTATTCGAGAACTTCGTGATATGAAGCAGGAGGCGCTGGCAATGGCATTAGGTATGAGCCAGCAGAGCGTTTCTAATATAGAGAATAGTGAAATAATAGAAGAAGAGAAACTTGCGGAAATAGCAAAAGCTCTTGGGGTGACAGTAGAGGCAATTAAGAATTTTTCAGAAGAGAATATGATCAACTATTTTAATACGTTTAATGAGGTTGTTACTAATAATCAAGCGGATTAAATGTGCATTGATGATTATAATCATCAATGCACATTTAATCCGCTTGATAAAGTGGTTGAGTTGTACGAGCGCTTGGTTCAGGCGGAAAAAGATAAAAACGAATATTTGGAAAAATTGTTTAAGGAGAGATAATTTTTCTAAACGGTGTAATAATTTCAAAAGAGACTATTTCGAATTAACGAGATAGTCTCTTTTTTTTGTGCTATAAATTTTTATAATAATATTGTGTTTCAATAGTTGAATCCGTTGGTTGTTTTTTTTGCTGTTGTTTTTGAAGTCTTTGGTTAAGATGTGTTAAGGAATTTTGGGTGTTGCAGAATTTGAAGATACGGAAATCGCTATTTTAATATTTTGTAACTTTTTGGTATTGATACCGTGATCGTGGAGATTGTGTAAAAAGATGATCTTTAATTTTATCAGTAGGGAGTAGACAGTGAATAATGATGTGAAATTTGGTTGGGGTTAGACTAAAGAAGTGAAAAGATTTTGTGTCTTTGTTTCTTTGTGATTGTGGCTCGGTATATAGTTCTTTTGTCTTTGTAGTTTGAACTTCTCGGAAAAGTAATGTCTTTATTAAAATGTAAAAAAAAAGGAGAGACCTGTCGTGTTATTCTGCGACAAATAGTTTTTTTGCCTAATACTTCGTATGAACTTAATTGTTGTTCATGAATTGGGGGTAGGCTATCGGAACTAAATCATATAGTATGAATAATTGGTGGTGTTCTTTGGTCTCATGATATGTAGTAGAGGTATTGGTTTTTAATTTTAAGGATGAGTGAGTGGATTTTTTCAGGGTAAAAAAAAATGAGATAATTGAAGAGGAAGGGTTGGTAGAGATTAGGGAAGCTTTCGGATGACGGCATGGGTTGTTGGGGCTTTTTCTGAAGAAAATAGGAATTAACTATTTTGATGTTTTTGTGGATAATAATTTTAGTCAGTTTGGTGTGTTTGGAGGTGGTTATGAGAGTAATCAATGCGCATTCAATTTGCTTGATAAAATAGTTGAATTTTGTGAGAGTTTGGTTTGGGCTGCAAGAAAAAAGTAAAAAGGAGTATTTGAAAAAAAAATAAAAGTGAGGAGATTTTTTTTGTAAGCTGTGTAATAATTTTAAAAGGGATCATTTCGAATAACGTATAGGTCTTTTTGTTTTTGTCTGCATAGGGTATGGTTTGGGGTTTTAATGTTGGGGATGGGGTGTTGTGAAATTTTCCACAGCTTGACGTATTGATTTATTGTGAAAGGTTTGACAGAGGTTTGGAGTTGTAGAAAGATGAAAATTTTTCTATTTTATAATGTTTCTAAATTAAAAAATAAAGCGAAAGATGTTTTCTTTTTTTAGAGTGTTAAAATTCTTTTTTTGGATTTTATGCAGTTGTTTTGGTTTGATGTTCTGCGCTTTTATTGTGTTAAATTTTCTTTTATTTAGGTTGCTACCAATGATTTTGGATGATTGGATTAAGGAATTGTTAATAAAAAAGTTTTCAGGTATAAAATTGCTTGACTTGTATTTTTTTAATTCACAAAATGATGTGGGCGGATGCTTTGATGCTTGAATTTTGATAATGAGCGATTTAATTTTTATAACCGTTTGGTATATTCAATTTTAATGTCTACTTTTGCACTCCCTGTTTGGAAATTTCTGTTATTTTCAAATTGAAGGGAATTTTAGTAATTAATAATTAATATTTATGTCTGGGTTAATTGGTAAAAAAATCGGCATGACTAGTATTTTCGACGAAAACGGGAAAAACATTCCTTGTACAGTAATCGAGGCTGGGCCGTGTGTTGTTACCCAAGTCAGAACCAAAGGTGTTGACGGGTACGAAGCGTTGCAACTTGGTTTCGATGACAAAAACGAGAAACATTCCACTAAAGCGGCTTTAGGTCACTTTAAAAAAGCTGGAACTGTTGCTAAGAAAAAAGTCGTTGAATTTCAAGATTTTGCAACTGAACAAAAATTAGGAGATCTTATTGATGTTTCTATTTTTGCTGAAGGAGAATTTGTAGATGTACAAGGTGTATCTAAAGGTAAAGGTTTTCAAGGGGTTGTTAAACGTCACGGATTTGGTGGTGTTGGACAAGCAACTCACGGTCAACACAACCGTTTAAGAGCGCCAGGTTCTGTAGGAGCATCTTCTTATCCATCTAGAGTATTCAAAGGAATGCGTATGGCTGGAAGAATGGGAGGAGACAATGTAAAAGTTCAAAACCTTAGAGTTTTAAAAGTAGTAGCTGAAAAGAATCTACTTGTTATTAAAGGATGTGTTCCTGGACATAAAAACTCTTATGTAATCATTCAGAAGTAATGGAAGTAAAAGTATTAGATTTCAACGGAAAAGATACTGGAAGAAAAGTTCAACTTTCTGATTCAGTATTCGCAATTGAACCAAACAATCACGCTGTATACCTTGATGTTAAGCAATATCTTGCTAATCAAAGACAAGGAACTCACAAAGCTAAAGAAAGAGCTGAAGTGACTGGAAGTACACGTAAGATTAAAAAACAAAAAGGAACTGGTACGGCTCGTGCGGGAAGTATCAAAAATCCATTGTTTAAAGGTGGTGGAACAATTTTCGGACCAAGACCAAGAAGTTATTCATTTAAATTGAATAAAAGCTTGAAAAGATTGGCAAGAAAATCAGCTTTCTCAATCAAAGCAAAAGAGTCGAATATCATCGTTCTTGAAGACTTTAATTTTGAAGCGCCAAACACTAAAAATTTCATTAACGTTTTGAAAGCTTTAGGGTTAGAGAATAAAAAATCTTTATTTGTGTTGGGAGAGTCGAATAAAAATGTATATTTGTCGTCACGCAATTTAAAGGCTTCTAATGTCGTAACTAGCTCAGAATTAAGCACTTACGCTATTTTAAACACTAACAATTTAGTGCTTTTAGAAGGTTCTTTGGAGTTAATTGAAGAAAATTTAAGTAAATAATAGGAATATGAGTATCATAATTAGACCTATAGTAACGGAAAAAGTAACCAAAGAAAGTGAAGTTTTAAACCGCTTCGGATTCGTTGTTGACAAAAAAGCAAACAAAGTTCAAATTAAGAAAGCTGTTGAAGCTGCTTATGGAGTAACTATCGTTTCAGTTAATACGATGAACGTAAGACCGGATAGAACTACAAAATACACTAAAAGTGGTTTAATCAGTGGAAAGACAAATGCAATTAAAAAAGCAATTGTACAAGTACAAGAAGGAGAAACAATTGATTTTTACAACAATATCTAAGATAGAAAAATGTCAGTAAGAAAATTAAAACCTATTACCCCAGGTCAGCGATTTAGAGTTGTGAATGGTTATGACGCCATTACAACTGATAAGCCGGAACGCTCTTTGATAGCGCCGATAAAAAACTCTGGAGGTAGAAATAGTCAAGGAAAGATGACCATGCGTTATACGGGTGGTGGTCACAAGCAGAGATATCGTATTATTGATTTCAAAAGAACTAAAGACGGAATTCCGGCTACAGTGAAATCAATCGAATACGATCCAAATCGTACTGCATTTATCGCTTTATTAGCTTACGCTGATGGAGAGAAAACTTATATTATTGCTCAAAACGGATTGAAAGTTGGTCAGAAATTAGTTTCTGGTCCAGAATCTCAACCTGAAATTGGTAATACATTGCCTTTAAGCAGAATTCCTTTGGGAACTGTAATCTCTTGTATTGAGTTACGTCCAGGTCAAGGTGCGGTAATCGCTCGTTCAGCTGGAACATTTGCTCAATTAATGGCAAGAGATGGAAAATATGCTACAATTAAAATGCCATCTGGTGAAACAAGATTGATCTTGTTAACTTGTTCGGCTACAATTGGAGCTGTTTCCAATTCAGACCACCAATTAGTTGTATCAGGAAAAGCTGGTAGAACAAGATGGTTAGGAAGAAGACCTAGAACAAGACCTGTTGCAATGAACCCTGTTGATCACCCAATGGGTGGTGGAGAAGGACGTTCTTCTGGTGGACATCCACGTTCAAGAAATGGAATACCAGCAAAAGGTTATAGAACTCGTTCTAAGAAAAACCCGAGTAACAAGTATATCGTAGAACGTAGAAAGAAATAATAAGATATGGCACGTTCATTAAAAAAAGGACCTTTCGTTCATTATAAGTTAGACAAGAAAGTTCAGGAAAACGTAGAAAGTGGTAAAAATAGTGTAGTGAAGACTTGGTCTAGAGCTTCTATGATTACTCCAGATTTCGTTGGACAAACTATCGCAGTTCATAACGGTCGTCAATTTGTACCAGTTTACGTAACAGAAAACATGGTAGGTCACAAATTAGGAGAGTTTTCACCAACTAGATCTTTTAGAGGTCATGCTGGAGCAAAAAATAAAGGTAAAAAATAAGAAGCAATGGGAGTTCGTAAAAGAGAAACAGCAGATGCGAGAAAAGAGGCTAATAAGTCTATTGCTTTCGCAAAATTGAATAACTGCCCTACTTCACCTAGAAAAATGCGCTTAGTAGCGGACTTGGTAAGAGGTCAGAAGGTAGAAAGAGCACTTAACATCTTAAGATTCAGTTCTAAAGAAGCTTCAAGAAAACTAGAAAAACTATTATTATCTGCAATCAACAACTGGGAGCAAAAAAATAGTGAAGGTAATTTAGAAGAGGCTGGATTATTTGTTAAAGAGATCAGAGTAGATGGTGGAATGATGTTGAAAAGACTTCGTCCAGCTCCACAAGGTCGTGCACACAGAATAAGAAAACGTTCTAATCACGTAACAATCGTGCTTGGAGCTATCAATAACACACAAAGCAATTCTTAAGCAGCATGGGACAAAAGACAAATCCAATTGGAAATAGACTTGGTATCATCAGAGGGTGGGACTCAAACTGGTATGGTGGGAATGATTACGGCGATAAACTTGCTGAAGATCACAAAATCAGAAAGTACATCCACGCTCGTTTATCAAAAGCTAGTGTATCTAAAGTAATCATCGAGAGAACTTTGAAACTTGTAACCGTTACTATCACTACTGCTAGACCTGGTATCATTATCGGAAAAGGTGGACAAGAGGTAGACAAGTTGAAAGAGGAACTTAAGAAAGTTACTGACAAAGAGGTTCAAATTAACATCTTTGAAATTAAAAGACCTGAATTAGATGCTTATCTTGTGGCGACAAGCATCGCTCGTCAAATTGAAAGCCGTATTTCTTACAGACGTGCAATCAAAATGGCTATTGCTGCTTCTATGCGTATGAACGCTGAAGGTATCAAAGTTTTGATTTCTGGTCGTTTGAATGGAGCTGAGATGGCGCGTTCAGAAGGTTTCAAAGAAGGTAGAATTCCTCTATCAACTTTCAGAGCTGATATTGACTATGCTTTGGCTGAAGCTCACACTACTTACGGTAGAATGGGAATCAAAGTATGGATCATGAAAGGTGAGGTTTATGGAAAGAGAGATCTTTCCCCACTTGCAGGAATGGATAAAAAACAATCTGGAACTGGTGGTGGTAAAGGTGGAGATTCTCCAAGAGGAGACAGAAAGCCTTTTAATAAAGGTGGTAAACCAGACGCTCGTAAAAGAAAGTAAATTTTTAAACTAAAGAAAAATGTTACAGCCTAAAAGAACAAAATACCGTAAGGTACAGAAAGGTAAAATGAAAGGTAACTCTCAAAGAGGGCATGAACTTTCTAATGGAATGTTTGGTATTAAATCTGTACATGAAGATGGAATGTTCTTAACGTCTCGTCAAATCGAAGCTGCACGTATTGCTGCAACTCGTTTCATGAAGAGAGAAGGACAATTATGGATCAAAATATTTCCAGACAAACCAATTACTAAGAAGCCTCTTGAGGTACGTATGGGTAAAGGTAAAGGTGCCGTTGAATATTGGGCTGCCGTTGTTAAACCCGGAAGAATTATGTTTGAAGTTGGAGGAGTTCCTTTATCAGTTGCAAAAGAGGCTTTACGTCTTGCAGCTCAAAAGCTTCCAGTAAAAACTAAATTCGTCGTTGCTAGAGATTTCGAAGCATAATTAAATTTATATTATGAAACAATCAGAAATAAAAGATCTTTCTGCAGCGGAGTTGCAAGAAAAACTTAGTCAAACTAAGAAAATATATGCTGACCTAAAAATGGCTCACGCTATTTCTCCAATTGAGAACCCGCTTCAAATTAGAAGTGTAAGAAGAACAGTTGCAAGATTGGCTACAGAGTTAACTAAAAGAGAGTTACAATAATTGTATTCTGCTGAAAGATGGAAGAAAAAAGAAATTTAAGAAAAGAAAGAATAGGTGTTGTTACTTCAAATAAAATGGATAAGTCTATTGTTATTGCTGAAGTAAGAAAAGTAAAACACCCATTATACGGTAAGTTCGTGTTGAAAACAAAGAAATACGTTGCACACGACGAAACAAACGACTGTAACATTGGAGATACTGTAAGAATTAGCGAAACGCGTCCTTTAAGTAAAACAAAATGTTGGAGATTAGTTGAAATCTTAGAAAGAGCTAAATAATTATGGTACAACAGGAATCAAGACTAAAAGTAGCAGATAACACGGGAGCAAAAGAAGTTTTAACTATCCGTGTTTTAGGAGGTACCAAAAGAAGGTATGCCTCTGTTGGTGACAAGATTGTAGTATCTATTAAAGATGCAACTCCTAACGGTAACGTTAAAAAAGGAGCTGTTTCAACTGCAGTTGTTGTACGTACCAAAAAAGAAGTGAGAAGAGCTGATGGTTCTTATATCCGTTTCGATGATAATGCATGTGTTCTTTTGAACGCTGCAGGGGAAATGAGAGGGACACGTGTTTTTGGTCCGGTAGCAAGAGAACTTCGTGAAAAACAATTCATGAAAATTGTATCATTAGCACCAGAAGTGCTTTAATTCGTTTTAAGATGATAAAGCTAAAAATAAAATCAGGAGATATCGTAAGAGTTATTGCTGGAGACCATAAAGGTGCTGAAGGTAAAGTTTTACGTGTTTACCGTGAGAAAAATAAAGCGATAGTTGAAGGTGTAAACATGGTTTCGAAACATACAAAACCAAGTGCTAAAAACCCTCAAGGTGGTATCGTTAAGAAAGAAGCTTCTATACAAATATCTAACATTTCACTAATTGATCCTAAAACTAAGGAAACAACTAGAGTTGGTATTAGAGTAGAAGGAGATAAGAAAGTAAGATTTTCAAAAAAATCTAATCAAGTACTATAGTAATGGCATATACACCTAGACTAAAAGAAGAATATAAGAGTAGAGTAATCTCTGCTCTTAAAGAAGAATTCGGATATACAAACGTAATGCAAGTTCCTAAACTTGAAAAAATCGTTTTGAGCCGTGGAGTTGGTGCAGCTGTATCTGATAAAAAACTTATTGACTATGCGGTTGATGAGTTAACAAAGATCACTGGACAAAAAGCAGTATCTACAATTTCAAAGAAAGACGTTGCGTCTTTCAAATTGAGAAAAGGGATGCCTATTGGAGCAAAAGTTACTTTACGTGGAGAGAGAATGTATGAGTTTTTAGATAGACTTATTACTTCTGCTTTACCACGCGTTAGAGATTTTAGTGGTATCAAAGCTACTGGTTTCGACGGAAGAGGTAACTACAATCTTGGAGTTTTAGAGCAAATCATTTTCCCGGAAATTGATATTGACAAAGTAAACAAAATTTCAGGAATGGATATTACATTTGTTACTACTGCAAAAACAGACAAGGAAGCAAAGTCATTATTGGCTGAATTAGGATTACCTTTTAAAAAGAATTAAGACATGGCTAAAGAATCAATGAAAGCCCGTGAGGTGAAAAGAGAGAAAACGGTAGCTAAGTACGCTGAAAAAAGAAAAGCTTTGTTAGAAGCTGGAGATTATGAAGGCCTACAAAAATTACCTAAAAATGCTTCACCAGTTCGTTTACATAATCGTTGTAAATTAACAGGTAGACCAAGAGGTTATATCCGTCAATTTGGTATTTCACGTGTAACTTTCCGTGAGATGGCTAATAATGGGTTAATTCCTGGAGTTAAAAAGGCATCTTGGTAATCTCGCAAAAAGTTAGTACTTTTGCAAACCAAAAAATAATTTTAATTGATTAAAGGTTCGGGAGACGAGTGTCTCCCGAAAACCGTAATCGCAATCAAATACATATGTATACAGATCCTATTGCAGATTATTTGACTAGAGTTCGTAACGCTGTGGCTGCAAACCACAAAGTTGTTGAAATTCCAGCTTCTAATCTAAAAAAAGAAATAACTAAGATCTTATTTGATCAAGGTTATATCTTAAGTTACAAATTTGAAGACAACTCTGTTCAGGGTTCGATCAAAATTGCTTTGAAGTATGATAAAGATACTAAAGAGCCTGTAATTAAAGATATCCAAAGAATTAGTAAACCTGGTTTACGTAAATACGCAGGTGCTGCCAAATTACCAAGAATCCTTAACGGATTAGGAATTGCAATTGTTTCAACTTCAAAAGGTCTTATGACTGGAAAACAAGCGAAACAATTAAATGTAGGTGGTGAAGTAATTTGTTACGTATACTAATTTTAAAGACTAAATAAGATGTCAAGAATAGGTAAAAGCCCAATTGTAGTCCCTGCTGACGTAACTGTAGAAGTTAAAGACGGTATTATTACAGTAAAAGGAAAAAAAGGTCAACTAACTCAGGAGTTTTCGGACGTAACTGTAACAGTTGAAGGCGATCAAGTACAAGTTGAAAGATCGTCTGATCATAAAGACCAAAGAGCAAAACACGGATTGTACAGATCATTAATCAATAACATGATTATTGGTGTATCTGAAGGTTTTACAAAAGAACTTGAATTAGTTGGAGTTGGTTATAGAGCTTCAAACCAAGGTCAAAAGTTAGATTTAGCTCTTGGATATTCTCACAATATTGTTTTAGAAATTGCTCCAGAAGTAGCTTTAGAAACAATATCTGAAAAAGGAAAGAACCCTATCGTAAAATTAACATCGTTTGATAAACAACTTTTAGGTCAGGTAGCTGCGAAAATCAGAGGTTTCCGTAAGCCTGAACCATACAAAGGAAAAGGTGTTAAATTTGTGGGTGAAGTATTAAGAAGAAAAGCAGGTAAATCAGCTTAAAAAATAAGATTATGTCATTAACAAAATCTGATAGAAGACAGAGAATTAGATTCAGAATTAGAAAATCGATTAGTGGTACTGCTACTAACCCAAGACTATCTGTATTTAGAAGCAACAAAGAAATTTACGCTCAACTTATTGATGACGTAAACGGAGTTACTTTATTAGCTGCATCTTCAAGAGAAAAAGAAATAGGAAAAGGTACTAACGTTGAAGTAGCTGCTGCTGTTGGAAAACTAGTTGCAGAGAAAGCGTTAAAAGCCGGGATTGATACCATCACTTTTGATAGAGGTGGATATTTATACCACGGTCGTATTAAATCATTAGCAGAAGGCGCAAGAGCGGCTGGACTTAAATTCTAATATATTATGTCTAAATACAAAAATGTAGAATTGGTAAAACCAAGTGGTCTTGAACTTAAAGATCGTCTGGTAAGTGTTAATCGTGTTACTAAGGTTACAAAAGGTGGTAGAGCTTTCGGTTTTTCTGCTATTGTAGTTGTAGGTGATGAAAACGGAGTAGTTGGTCATGGATTAGGAAAATCTAAAGACGTTTCTGAAGCAATTGCGAAAGCAGTAGAAGATGCTAAGAAAAATTTAGTAAAAATTCCTTTGAACGGACAATCTGTTCCTCACGAACAAAAAGGTAAATTTGGTGGTGCACGTGTATTCTTAATTCCTGCTTCTCATGGTACAGGAGTTATTGCTGGTGGAGCTGTTCGTTCAGTTCTTGAATCAGTAGGTATTCACGATGTATTATCTAAATCTCAAGGATCATCAAATCCTCATAACGTGGTAAAAGCAACTTTTGATGCTTTATTACAAATGAGAAGCGCTCATACTGTTGCAAAACAAAGAGGTGTTTCTTTAGAAAAAGTTTTTAAAGGTTAATTCAAGGAAATTATGGCTAAATTATTAGTAAAACAAGTAAGAAGCAAAATCAACTGCCCTCTTTCTCAAAAAAGAGGTTTGGAAGCTTTAGGTCTACGTAAAATGGGACAAGTTGTAGAGCATGATTCAAATCCTGCAATCCTTGGGATGATAAACAAAGTTAAACACTTAGTTTCTGTAGAAGAAGCTAAATAACAAATACTGTTATGAATTTAAGTAACTTACAACCAGCTGAAGGGTCAACACACAATCAAAATAAAAGATTAGGTAGAGGAGAAGGTTCTGGAAAAGGTGGTACTTCTGCAAGAGGTCACAAAGGAGCAAAATCTCGTTCTGGTTATTCTAAAAAGATTGGTTTTGAAGGAGGGCAAATGCCACTTCAAAGACGTGTACCTAAGTTTGGTTTCACAAACATCAATCGTAAAGAATACGAAGGTGTTAATTTAGATACGCTTCAATTATTAGTAGACAATGGTGTGATTACTGATTCTGTTTCTATGACAGATTTCGTAGCAAATCGTCTAGCTACCAAAAATGAAATCGTTAAGATTTTAGGTAGAGGAGAATTGAAAGCAAAATTAAAAGTAACTGCCCACAAATTTACCGCTACTGCAAAAGCTGCTATCGAAGCTGCTGGTGGAGAAGCTGTAATTATATAACTTATCTATTAAGATGAAGAAATTTATTGAATCAATAAGTAATGTTTGGAAAATCGAAGAACTGAAAAATAGAATCTTAATTACTTTAGGATTGCTTTTAGTATATCGTTTTGGTGCACATGTTACGCTTCCTGGAATTGACGCAACTCAATTAACAGGTTTAGCGGGGCAAACTAAAAATGGTTTAGGATCTATCCTGGACATGTTTACAGGAGGTGCTTTCTCTAAAGCTTCAGTTTTTGCTTTAGGTATTATGCCTTATATTTCTGCATCTATTGTTGTTCAGTTGATGGGAATTGCGATTCCTTATTTACAAAAACTTCAGAACGATGGAGAGAGTGGTAGAAAAAAGATTAATCAAATCACTCGTTGGTTGACTATAGCTATTACACTGGTTCAAGGTCCAACTTATATCTATAATTTGTATAGAACATTGCCTGGTAGTGCATTCTTACTGGGCTTTAATTCACCTGAATTTTTGTTCTCATCAGTTATTATCTTAGTTACAGGTACAATTTTTGCTATGTGGCTTGGAGAAAAAATTACAGATAAAGGTATTGGAAATGGAATTTCATTATTGATTATGGTTGGTATCTTAGCGCGCTTACCGCAAGCTTTTATACAAGAATTTACAACCAGAGTTACCAATAACAATGGAGGTCCAATGTTGTTAGTTATTGAGATTATTGTGTGGTTATTAGTAATCATTTCTTGTGTATTGCTTACAATGGCAGTACGCAGAATTCCAGTTCAGTACGCTCGTCGTACAACAACTGGAGATTACGAGCAGGATTTAGCTGGTGGTAATAGACAATGGATTCCTCTTAAGCTTAATGCTTCTGGAGTTATGCCAATCATCTTTGCTCAGGCAATTATGTTTATTCCTGCAGCTGTAGCTGGATTGTCTAAATCAGACACATCACAATCTATTGTTGGTGCGTTTAGTAATATGTTCGGATTTTGGTACAACTTTGTATTTGCAACTTTAATTATTGTATTTACATTCTTTTATACTGCAATCACTGTTCCTACTAACAAAATGGCCGATGATTTAAAAAGAAGTGGTGGTTTTATTCCTGGAGTTCGTCCAGGAGCTGAAACTTCTGACTTCCTTGATAAAGTGATGTCTTTAATAACTTTCCCAGGATCTTTATTCCTTGCTTTGATTGCTGTGTTCCCAGCTATTGTTGTAAGTATTATGGATGTACAACAATCTTGGGCAATGTTTTTTGGAGGTACCTCATTAATAATTATGGTTGGAGTTGCAATAGATACTATTCAACAAATCAATTCGTACTTGTTAAACAAACATTATGATGGTTTAATGAAGACTGGTAAAAATAGAAAAGCGGTAGCTTAATATATTTATGGCAAAACAATCAGCAATAGAACAAGACGGATCAATCATCGAAGCATTATCAAATGCGATGTTCCGTGTAGAGTTAGAAAATGGACATATCGTAATTGCTCATATTTCTGGTAAAATGCGTATGCATTACATCAAGTTATTACCTGGTGATAAAGTGAAACTGGAAATGAGTCCTTATGATTTGTCAAAAGCAAGAATTACTTATCGATATTAAAGGATATTCACTATGAAAGTTAGAGCATCAGTAAAAAAGAGAAGTGCCGAGTGCATTATCGTGCGTAGAAAAGGGAGATTGTACGTAATAAACAAAAAGAATCCTAGATTTAAACAAAGACAAGGATAATTATGGCAAGAATAGCAGGGGTAGATATCCCAAAAAATAAAAGAGGTGTTATAGCACTAACCTATATCTTTGGATTAGGGAGAAGTAGAGCTATTGAGATTTTAGAAAAAGCTCAAGTTAGCCAAGACAAAAAAGTTCAAGATTGGAATGATGACGAGATCGGAGCAATTCGTGATGCAGTTGGATTTTACAAAATTGAAGGAGAATTACGTTCTGAAGTTTCTTTGAACATCAAACGTTTAATGGATATTGGTTGTTACAGAGGTATCCGTCATAGATCTGGTCTTCCGTTAAGAGGACAAAGAACTAAAAACAACTCTAGAACAAGAAAAGGTAAAAGAAAAACTGTTGCTAACAAGAAAAAAGCAACTAAATAATAAGTAATATGGCTAAAGCAACTGCAAAAAAACGTAAAGTTATCGTTGAATCAACGGGTGAAGCTCATATTTCTGCCACTTTCAACAACATTATCATTTCTTTGACTAACAAGAAAGGTGAAGTTATTTCTTGGTCTTCAGCTGGTAAAATGGGTTTCAGAGGTTCTAAAAAGAACACTCCGTATGCAGCTCAAATGGCAGCAGAAGATTGTAGTAAAGTAGCTCTTGAGGCAGGACTTAAAAAAGTAAAAGTTTATGTAAAAGGACCAGGAAACGGACGTGAGTCTGCTATTCGTTCTATTCATAACGGTGGAATTGAAGTTACAGAGATTATCGATGTTACTCCAATGCCTCACAACGGATGTCGTCCTCCAAAAAGACGTAGAGTTTAATTTTATTTATTCATAGTATAAACAAGGTAGAGCATAGATTATCGAAGGATTTGACCTGAATTCATAATCTCTACCTTAAATTAATTTTTTAGAAATGGCAAGATATACTGGTCCTAAAACTAGAATTGCTCGTAAATTTGGCGAGGCAATCTTCGGAGATGATAAATCTTTCGAAAAAAGAAATTACCCACCTGGACAACACGGGATGGCTAAAAAAAGAGGTAAAAAATCTGAATATGCTGTTCAGTTAATGGAAAAGCAAAAAGCTAAATATTCTTACGGAATTTTAGAAAAACAATTCAGAAATTTATTCAAAAAAGCATCAGCTACTAAAGGTGTTACTGGTGAAGTTCTTTTACAATTATGTGAAGCAAGATTAGATAACGTTGTTTTTAGAATGGGTATTGCTCCTTCTAGAAGAGGTGCTAGACAATTAGTTTCTCACAGACACGTTACTGTGAATGGTGAAGTTGTAAATATCGCTTCTTACCACCTTAAACCTGGTGATAAAGTTGCAGTTCGTGAAAAATCTAAATCTTTAGAAGCTATCGAACGTTCTTTATCAAATTCAAGTCATGTTTATGAATGGATTACTTGGAACAATGATCTTAAAGAAGGAACTTTCGTTTCTGTACCTGCGAGACTTCAAATTCCAGAAAACATTAAAGAACAATTAATCGTAGAGTTGTACAACAAATAATAATTGACTTAGTCGAAATTTATGGCAATATTTAATTTTCAAAAGCCCGATAAAGTTATCATGATCGATTCAACCGATTTTGAAGGTAAATTCGAATTTAGACCTTTAGAACCTGGTTATGGATTGACAGTTGGTAATGCACTTAGAAGAGTTTTGCTTTCAGCATTAGAAGGTTATGCAATTACATCTGTTCGTATCGAAGGTGTAGATCATGAGTTTTCTACTATTTCAGGTGTTGTTGAAGATGTTACCGAAATTATCCTTAATCTAAAACAAGTACGTTTCAAACGTCAAATCGAAGATATCGATAATGAAGCAGTTACAATTTCTGTTTCTGGTAAAGATCAATTAACAGCAGGTGATTTTCAAAAATTTATTTCAGGTTTTCAAGTTCTGAACCCAGACCTTGTTATCTGTAACTTAGATTCTAAAATCAAATTGAACTTCGATTTAACAATCGAAAAAGGTAGAGGATATGTTCCTGCTGAGGAGAACAAAAAACAGAACGCTGCAATTGGTACCATTTTTACAGACTCTATTTTTACTCCGGTAAAAAATGTAAAATATGCAATTGAAAACTTCCGTGTAGAGCAAAAAACAGATTACGAAAAATTAGTTTTTGAAATTAAAACTGATGGATCTATTAATCCAAAAGATGCCCTTACTGAAGCTGCTAAAGTTTTAATTCACCACTTCATGTTATTTTCTGACGAAAGAATTACACTCGAGGCTGACGAAATTGCACAAACAGAATCGTATGATGAAGAGTCATTGCATATGAGACAATTGCTTAAAACTAAGCTTGTTGATATGGATTTATCTGTGAGAGCATTAAATTGCTTGAAAGCGGCTGAAGTTGATACACTTGGTGATTTAGTATCGTTCAATAAAAATGATCTAATGAAATTCCGTAATTTTGGTAAAAAATCTTTAACTGAACTTGATGAACTTGTTGCGGTTAAGAATTTAACTTTCGGAATGGATTTAGCTAAATACAAATTAGATAAAGAATAATTCAATCCGCCGCGGCGGATTAAATTTAAAATAGCAATGAGACACGGAAAAAAATTCAATCACTTAAGCAGACAGACTGGACATAGAAAAGCTATGTTAGCTAATATGGCTTGTTCTCTTATTGAGCACAAACGTATTAACACTACTGTTGCTAAAGCTAAAGCGCTTAAACAATTTGTTGAGCCTTTAATCACAAAATCAAAAGAAGATACGACTCACAACCGTCGTATTGTTTTTGCTTACTTACGTAGTAAATATGCGGTAACTGACTTGTTCAGAGACGTAGCTGCTAAAGTTGGAGACCGTCCAGGTGGATACACTCGTATCATTAAAGTTGGAAATCGTTTGGGAGATAATGCTGATATGGCAATGATCGAACTTGTAGATTTCAATGAACTTTACAATGGTGGTAAAAAAGAAGTTAAAAAAGCAAAAAGCCGTCGTGGTGGTAAAGCTAAAAAAGCTGAAGGTACTCCTGAAGCTCCTGCTGCTGAATCAGAAACGACTACTGAAGCTTCTGAATAATTATGAAAGTAATGATTCTATAGAAATCAAGGATAAACTAATTTTTAGTTTATCCTTTTTTTTTTTTGATTTTTTTTCAGTGAAACCAAAATTTAACTTATTTCAGTTAATGGGTTTTATTTTTAGAGATGAAATTTTTAAAAATTTTTGGAAGCACTCTTTTAAAGAAGTAAATTTGCAAAATATCTAATTACAAATGAAAATCCTAAAAGGAATTTCATGAAACAATTAAAAAAACAATACAAATTAAAGAATGAAATACACGACACGACAAAGCGCCATTTTATTACTAAGTGATGGGACTATTTTTCACGGAAAATCTATCGGAATTAGCGGTAAGACTTTTGGTGAAGTTTGTTTTAATACAGGAATGACTGGATATCAAGAGATTTTTACAGATCCTTCTTATTTTGGCCAGATAATGGTTGCTACTAATACTCATATTGGAAATTATGGTGTTAATGATTCTGAAGTTGAATCTGAGAGCATCAAAATAGCCGGTTTGGTTTGTAAAAATTTTAGCTTTAATTATTCCAGAGAAGATGCCTCAGGTAGCTTGGAAGATTATTTTATAAAGCAAAACTTAATTTGTATTTCTGATGTTGATACAAGAGCTCTTGTAAGTTATATTCGTGACAATGGGGCAATGAATGCCGTTATTTGTACAGATGGTACTTCGATTGAAGAATTAAAAAAGGAGTTGGCTAATGTGCCGAATATGGAAGGTTTAGAGTTGGCATCAAAAGTTTCAACTACTGAACCTTATTTTTTTGGAGATGAAAATGCTACTTATAAGATATCTGCCTTAGATCTGGGAATTAAGAAAAATATCCTGAGAAATCTGGCGAAGAGAGATTGTTACATTAAGGTGTTTCCATACAACTCAACTTATAAAGATTTAGCTGAGTTTAATCCGGATGGCTACTTTTTATCAAACGGACCTGGAGATCCGGATCCGCTTTTTGGAGCTATTGAAGTGGCAAAAGAAATTTTAGCTAATGATAAGCCTTTGTTTGGAATTTGCTTAGGACATCAAGTAATTGCTTTGGCAAATGGAGTTCAGACGTATAAGATGTTTAACGGTCATCGTGGAATTAATCACCCAGTGAAAAATTTGATTACGGGTAAAGGTGAGATAACTTCACAAAATCATGGTTTTGCTGTAAATAAAGAGCAGTTGGACAATCACCCGGAGTTGGAAATTACCCATTTACATTTAAATGATCAAACAGTTGCCGGTATGCGCATGAAGAGTAAGAATTGTTTTTCAGTACAATACCATCCGGAAGCTAGTCCGGGACCTCACGATTCGTCGTATTTGTTTGATCAGTTTGTCGAGAATATAAAAGAAGTTATTGCTAAAACGATGTAGTTAATAAATAAAGATGTTTATTAGCTAGAATACGTTTTTACTATTAAATATTTTTATAATTTCGAAAAAAAAATATAATTTATTAATAAAAAAATAAAAATAATGAGTATTATAATTAAAGTTCACGCAAGACAAATTCTTGATTCCAGAGGTAATCCTACTATTGAAGTTGATGTTGTAACTGAAAATGGCGTTTTAGGTAGAGCTGCAGTTCCATCTGGGGCATCAACTGGAGAGCATGAAGCTGTTGAATTACGTGACGGAGGTAAAGCTTATCTTGGAAAAGGAGTTTTGAATGCAGTGAACAATGTAAATACTGTTATTGCTGAAGAGTTAGTGGGTACTTCTGTTTTCGAACAAAACACGATCGACCAGTTAATGATTGATCTAGATGGTACTCCGAACAAATCTAAATTAGGAGCTAACGCTATTTTAGGAGTTTCTTTGGCCGCTGCCAAAGCTGCTGCTAATGAATTAGGATTGCCATTATACAGATATGTAGGTGGAGTTTCTGCTAATACGTTACCTGTGCCAATGATGAATATCATCAATGGAGGTTCTCACTCTGATGCGCCTATCGCATTTCAGGAATTCATGATTTTCCCTGTGAAAGCAACTTCTTTTACACATGCTATGCAAATGGGAACTGAAATATTCCATAGCTTGAAAAAAGTATTACACGATAGAGGTTTAAGTACGGCTGTAGGTGACGAAGGTGGTTTTGCACCAAATTTAGCCGGTGGTACTGAAGATGCTTTAGATACGATTAAGTTGGCAGTTGAAAAAGCTGGATATTCTTTCGGTGATGAAATTATGATTGCTCTTGACTGTGCTGCTTCTGAATTTTACGTAAACGGAAAATACGATTACACTAAATTTGAAGGTGAGACTGGAAAAATCAGAACTTCTGAAGAGCAGGCTGATTACTTAGCTGAATTGGCTGCTAAATATCCAATTATCTCTATAGAAGATGGTATGTATGAAGATGACTGGGATGGATGGAAATATCTAACAGATAAAATTGGGGATAAAGTGCAATTGGTAGGTGACGATTTGTTTGTAACTAATGTTGCTCGTTTATCTACAGGAATTGAAAAAGGTATCGCAAATTCAATTTTAGTAAAAGTAAACCAAATAGGTACTTTAACGGAAACGATTGCAGCTGTAAATATGGCTAAAAATGCTGGGTATACTTCAGTAATGTCGCACCGTTCAGGAGAAACAGAAGATAATACAATTGCTGACCTAGCAGTTGCTTTAAACTGCGGACAAATTAAAACAGGTTCTGCTTCCCGTTCTGATCGTATGGCCAAATACAATCAATTATTAAGAATCGAAGAGGAGTTAGGAAGTACAGCTTATTTTCCTGGTCTAAATGCTTTTAAGATTAAATAATTGTAAGAGTTATATATTAAATTTAAACCATCCGCCGCCGCGGATGGTTTTTTTTTGGAGTTTTAACAAATTCATAGCAGGATTCTTTTTTTAATTAGTCTTAAATTCCTTAGATTTGATAAATTATTATTTTAAAGATTTATTTCCGATATATTATGTCAAAAATAGCTACATTAGAAGTAGATGGTCAAAAAATTGAACTTCCGGTAATCACGGGGAGTGAAAATGAATCAGCTATCGATATTAACAAATTACGTGATTTAACAGGTATTATTACCTTAGACCCTGGATATAAAAATTCGGGTTCTTGTAAGAGTGAAATCACTTTCTTAGACGGAGAATTAGGTATTTTGCGTTACAGAGGATATTCAATTGAAGATGTTGCTGAAAAAGCAAGCTTCTTAGAAGTGTCTTATCTTTTAATTTTTGGAGAATTGCCAACAGCTAAGGAATTAGAGCAATTTGAAAATGGTATCAAAAAACATACTTTGGTAAACGAAGAAATGAAAAATATCATTGATGGTTTTCCAAAAACAGCGCACCCAATGGGAGTTTTATCTGCTTTGACTAGTGCTTTAACAGCATTTAATCCAAAAGCGGTAAATGTTGAAAACGAGAAAGAAATGTACGAAGCCATTTGTAAAACAATGGGTAAGTTTCTTGTAATCGCAACATGGACGTATAGAAAGACTATGGGGTATCCGTTGAATTATTATGATAATACAACTGGTTACGTTGAAAATTTCATGCAATTAATGTTTAAATTGCCTACAGGGCCTTACTCTGCTAGTCCTATCGTAATTGATGCATTAGATAAATTGTTTATTCTTCATGCAGATCACGAACAAAATTGTTCTACGTCTACAGTAAGGATGGTAGGTTCATCTCACGCTGGTTTATTTGCTTCTATTTCTGCAGGAGTTTCTGCGCTTTGGGGGCCTCTACACGGAGGTGCAAATCAGGCAGTACTTGAAATGTTGGAAGAAATCAACAAAGATGGTGGAGATACTGAAAAATTCTTAGCAAAAGCAAAAGATAAAAACGATCCTTTCCGTTTAATGGGATTTGGTCATAGAGTTTACAAAAGCTTCGATCCGAGAGCAAAAATTATCAAAAAAGCAGCTAAAGAAGTAATGGATACTTTAGGTGTTGAAGATCCGATTTTGGAAATTGCTAAAAAATTAGAGGCAGCAGCTCTTGAAGATGAGTACTTCAAATCAAGAAATTTATATCCAAATGTTGACTTCTACTCTGGAATTATCTACAGAGCATTAGGGATCCCAACAGATATGTTTACTGTAATGTTTGCTATCGGAAGATTACCAGGCTGGATCGCGCAATGGAAAGAAATGCGTGAGAACAAGGAGCCAATTGGCCGACCAAGACAAATTTACACTGGACACCCGTTGAGAGAGTTTAAGTCAAACAAATAAAAAAAATTAAAGCTTCACTTAACTGTGAAGCTTTTTTTATCTTTGCTCAAAATACAATATAGTTATGTTGCAATTAAATATAAAGAACGAAACGTCAAGGCTGCGGGCAGTAGTTTTGGGTTCTGCAGTTCATAATGGGCCAACTCCAACTTTAGAGGAAGCTTATGATCCTAAATCGTTGGAACATATTAAAGCAGGGACTTATCCTATCGAAAAAGATATGGTTGCCGAAATGGATGCTTTTAATGCTGTTTTTCAAAAATATGATGTAAAAGTATATCGTCCTGAAATGATTGAAAATTACAATCAGATTTTTGCGAGGGATATAGGTTTTGTGATAGATGATACTTTTGTAAAATCAAATATTCTGCCGGACAGAGAACGCGAGTTGGATGCTATTCAATATGTAATCGATCAGATGGATCCTTTAAAAGTAGTTCGTCCGCCAGAGGAAGTTCATATTGAAGGAGGTGATGTCATGTTGTGGAACGATCATGTTTTTATTGGAACTTATAAGGGAAGTGATTATAAAGATTACATTACAGCACGAACCAATATGCAGGGTGTAGATTTTATAAAAAAAACGTTTCCGAATAAAATTGTCAAAGAATTTGATTTGGTGAAATCAAAATTGGAAGCTCGTGACAATGCTTTGCATCTGGATTGTTGTTTTCAGCCTGTTGGAAAAGATAAAGGGATTATTTATAAGAGAGGTTTCCGTGAAGAAGCTGATTATTTGTATTTGGTAAACCTTTTTGGAATGGAAAATTTATTTCATATTGAAAGGAATGAGATGTATAATATGTTCTCAAATGTATTTTCGATTGATGAAAATGTAGTGGTTTCTGAGAAAAATTTCACCCGCTTGAACAATTGGTTGCGCTCTAATGGTTTCATTGTGGAAGAAATTCCGTACGCAGAAATTGCAAAACAGGAGGGATTGTTGAGATGTTCAACTTTGCCATTAATAAGAGATTAAAAGTTTCGAGTTTTAGGTTACATGTTTAATTAACATGAAATCTGAAACTTGAAATAAAAAAAGATATAAAATGAAACAAACTACAAATGCAATTGTAATGATTCGGCCAGTTGCTTTCAGAATGAATGAGCAAACGGCAGTGAACAATTATTATCAAAAGGTATTGGACGGACTTTTGCCTAGTACAGTAAATGCAAAAGCACAGCAGGAATTTGATGCCTTTGTTGAGAAACTTAGAGCAGTTGGAGTAGATGTTACTGTTGTTGAGGATACGCTGGAAACAGATACCCCAGACAGTATTTTTCCAAATAACTGGATTTCATTTCATGAAAATGGAGATGTAGCTTTGTATCCAATGTTTGCAGAAAATCGTCGTCAGGAACGTCGTGAAGATATTCTGGATACACTTGAAGAAAAAGGCTTCGAAATTGCTAATATAGTCGATTATACATCGGCAGAAGAAGACGGCTTTTTCTTAGAGGGAACGGGAAGTTTGCTTTTGGACCGCTCAAATGCAAAAGCGTACTGCGCTTTGTCTCCTCGTGCTGACGAAGAGCTGTTTATTGAATTCTGTGAAGATTTTGATTATGCTCCTGTTATTTTTGAAGCTTTTCAAACTGTTGATGGAGAACGTAAATTGATTTATCATACGAATGTAATGATGTGTTTGGGCGAAACTTTTGCTGTTATCTGTGCAGATTGTATTGATGACAAAAAAGAACGTAAAATGGTTCTTGAAAATCTAAAAGCAGACAAAAAGGAAGTTATCCTGATTACAGAGGCACAAGTCAATAATTTTGCAGGTAACATGCTTGAAGTTCGAGGGGCAGACGACAAGAAGTATATTGTGATGAGCGCATCTGCACATCAGAGCCTGACTCCAAAACAAATTGCACAGTTAGAAAATCATGCTGAAATTTTAAGTTCGAGTTTAGATACTATTGAGGCTTGCGGAGGTGGAAGTGCCAGATGTATGATGGCTGAAGTGTTTTTGCCGAGAAGTTAGAATAAAACTTTTAAATATATAAAAAGGGGATAAAACATTGTTTTATCCCCTTTCTGTTAGATGTTGTAAAGTAGGTCTTACATCAAATTTCCTTTAACGATATTGATGATAGAACTAACGATGTATTGAATTCCAATTGAAATTACGATAAAACCAACAATTCGTGATATGGCTACAATTCCTGAAGCACCAAGTATTCTGGCTAAATAATGGGCGCTTTTAAGGATAGCGAAAATAGTAAATGCAATTGCCAAGATAGCTGAGCATGAAATTATAATTTCATTTATTCCGTGGTGTTCCTGATAAAAAGCAATCAATAAAGACATTGATCCCGGCCCTGCAAGCATTGGTATTGCCAAGGGTGTTAATGCAATGTCATTACGTTGTTGTGCATCAGTTTCAATTTTTTTATTGATTCCTCGTTTTTTATTGAATTTTCCTGAAAGTAAAGAAAAACCGGAATTTACAATTACAATTCCACCAGCAATTCGTAAAGCATCAATGCTTATTCCAAAAAAAGTCAGAACATATTGGCCGATAAAATAAGAAACCAATAAAATGATTCCAACATTTATCGCTGTCCAAAGAGAAATCCGTGAACGTTCTTTTTGAGAATCATGTTGAGTTAAGCCCACAAAAATGGGTACTGTTCCGATCGGGTTCAAAACGGAAAAAAGAGCGGCAAATAAATAAATGAATAAATCCATAGTGTTTAGGTTAGTGCGGTAAAAATAGACATTTTTTGAAACTTCAGGATAAAATCGTACACGGATATTGTTTTTTATTGCAGTTAATTCTAAATCGATAAGCTAGAAATAAGCTCATTCTTTTTGATTACTTTTGCAGTATATTTAAAAATAATGAAAAATAAGAAAACCCTTGTTCTTGGTGCGACTACAAAACCGGAACGTTACGCTTTTAGAGCAATAAATATGTTAGTTGAAAAAGGACATACTGTTTTGGCAATTGGTCAGAACACAGGCGAAGTTGCTGGTGTGAAGATACATACGAAAACAATTCCCGTGAAAAATATCGATACCGTAACTTTGTATTTGAATCCTGCTCGTCAGCGTGATTATTACAATTACATTATAGAAGCACAGCCTAAAAGAGTTGTTTTTAATCCAGGTTCAGAAAATCCCGAATTTTACCAATTGTTAGAATTGAATAATATTAAGGCAGAAGTAGCCTGTACTTTGGTTTTATTGGCTACAAATCAGTACTAATTCGTTTGTTTTTGAGCTCGAAAAAATAGAGAAACTCAATTTTAATCGAATCTGAAAAGAAATATTAATGTATTATTTTTGTCGTCATGGAATTTTCATCAAAATTAATAGAAAAAGCAGTTAGCGAAATGTCTCAGTTGCCTGGAATTGGTAAACGTACGGCATTGCGATTAGTTCTGCATTTGTTAAAACAGCCCAAAGAACAAACTGGTTTTTTATCTCAGGCGCTATTGAATATGCGTGAGAATATTAAATTTTGCGAAAATTGTCATAACATTTCAGATACAAAAGTCTGCGAAATTTGCGCCAATTTATCACGTAATCATCAAACGATTTGTGTTGTTGAGGATATTCGTGACGTGATGGCGATTGAAAATACAGGTCAGTACAAGGGAATTTATCATGTGCTGGGAGGGAAGATTTCTCCAATTGAGGGAGTTGGTCCCAGTCAGTTAAATGTTTCAAGCCTGGTTGAGAAGGTAAAAGCCGGAAAGGTTACAGAGATTATTTTTGCACTCAGTTCAACAATGGAGGGAGATACCACTAATTTCTATATTTATAAGCAAATTGCTGAATCAGAAATTATAATTTCTACAATTGCTAGAGGAATTTCGGTAGGAGATGAATTGGAGTATGCAGACGAAATTACGCTTGGACGAAGTATTTTGCATCGGGTTCCATTCGAAAAAACTTTCAAAAACAACTAAATAAGCTCAAATAACACTTAGATTTTCTGAAGATTAAAGGAAAAGCTATATTTGCGATAAAATTTAACTAATGACAAAAAACGGCTTTTATTTACTGTTATCAATTAGCATACTATTTACATCTTGCATTCCTGTTAAAGACCTAATTTATTTGCAGGATAAAAATAATTCCGGAGAGCAAAATAATATTGTTGCTGTGGAGTCCAAGCCTTACAGATTACAGGTGAATGATGTTTTAAGCATTGATATAAAAGCAATTGACTCTAAGCTAGTTTCAATTTTTAGTACTACAGATAGCGCTTCTTCCGGCACAGCGAAATCGGAATCTGGTTCGTATTTTAATGGTTTTACTGTTGACGATCATGGTAATATCAGAATGCCGATTTTAGGTGAAATTAACGTTATTGGATATACGCTTGAAGAAGTCCGTGTTCGAATTGAAAAAAAATTACTGGAAGAATATTTTAAAAGCGAAGCTAATATTTTTGTTATCGTAAAATTAGCCGGCTTTAGATATACCATAAATGGAGAAGTTGGAAGCACCGGAACAAAAACGTTGTTTCAGGAACATGTAAATATTATGGAGGCTATTGCAAACGCAGGAGATATTACTATTACAGGTAATAGAAAGGCGGTAACTGTAATTCGTCAATCGCCAACGGGTGTGCAAATGCAAGATATAGATCTGACGGATATAAACGTGATGAAATCGCCTTATTATTATCTGCAGCCTAATGATTATATTTATGTAAAACCAGTCAAACAAAAATCTTGGGGAACAGGAAAAACCGGGATAGAGTCTATCACAACAATTATTACGGTTTTGTCTTTGGCAACAACAGTGTTTTTATTGCTTAAAAACTAAAATTAAATTCAAAAGATGTTAGATATAAAAGATTTTTCCATTTTTGAAAATCACTCAAATTTTGATTTTAAAGGATTCTTGCTGAAAATAGCCAGTTATTGGAAGTTATTTTTAGTTAGTTTGATAATTGCTTTTGCTATTGCTTATCAGGTAAACATTCGTAAAGAAAAAATTTACGGGATGCAGACTATGGTTTCAATTAAGGAAGAAAGAAACCCTTTTTTTACATCCAATACAAGTTTAGTTTTTAATTGGGGTGGCGTTTCAGATCAGGTAAATGGAATAACAACGGTCATACAATCCAGATCACACAACGAGTTAGTTATAGATAAATTACAGTTTTATATCGATTATCTTGTTCAGGGAAAATACAATTTAGTTGACTCTTATGGTGCGGTTCCTTTTTATGTGAAAATTGACAAGACAAAAGGACAGCTTGCTAATACATTGATTGGTATTAAGTTTTTGAGTCCGAATGAATATGAAATTAGAATTCCGTTTGAAGGTAATTCGGCATCATTACTTACTTACTCCAATAATACTTATAGTAATACTGCTATTCAGCCCAAAGAATATACAAGAAGATGCAAAGTAGGAGAACAAGTTGGACTTCCTTTCTTAAATTGGAGTTTACAGATAAATGATAATCCGGGTTTTTATACCGGAAACGAGTATTTCGTTCGATTTAATGATTTTGACGGAACAGTATCACGTTATAGAGGAGTAAGTGTTGATTCTGATGATAAAGGCGGTTCAATCCTGACTCTTGGAATGCAAGGGACGAATAAAGCCAGAATGGTCGAATATTTGAATTCGACAGTAAAAATGTTAATCAAAATTCAGCTTGACGGGAAAAATCAGTTTGCGACAAATACCATCCGATTTATCGATAGTACTCTTATTGCTATGGAAATGCAATTGAAGCAAACAGGTAATGAGTTGAAATCGTTCAGAAAAGATAAAAATATCTATGAAATCGAAGGAGGAGGAGCTAAGGTTTCGGATAAAATAATGGATTTTGATGTTGAAAAAGATCAGGTTGCAAGAAAGATTGCTTATTATAATTCGTTAAAGTCATATTTAAATAATAGCAACGACTATTCAAGATTACCGGCCCCTACGGTAGCAGGGATTGAAGATCCAAATGTTGTTGTGAATGTGTCGAAACTTATTGCTCTTTCTACACAAAGATCAGAAATGGCTTATGCAGTAAAAAGTGATAAGATTTTTAAGGATTTTGACAATCAAATGCAAGCTATAAAAAGTGTTTTATTAGAAAACATAGCTTCTGCAAAAGCATCTCTATTGACAGATTTAGCTATGGTCAATGCTAAAATAGGTCAAGCAGAAAGTACAGTAAAAAAACTTCCGGAAGAACAACAAGAGTTGTTGAAGATTCAGAGAAAATATGATTTAAGTGATAATATTTATACTGAATTTCTCAAGAAAAGAAATGAAGCTGAAATCGTTAAAGCATCAAATTTATCAGATATTCATTTTATTGATCCTGCAAAAGATATCGGAGGAGGATTAATTGGCCCGAAAACTTCCGTGAATTATGTGTTGGCCCTATTTTTGGGTACATTAATTCCTTTGTTGTTCGTTTTTGGGGTTTTCTTTGTAAATAATTCAATTCAGAATACTGAAGATGTTAGCAAATTGACCCAAATACCATTAATTGGTATTATAGGTGTAAACAAGAATTCGTTGAGTTTGGCAGTATTTGACAAACCAAAATCAGCATTGTCTGAAGCGTTTAGGGCTATTCGTTCTTCGTTGCAGTTTTTGTATAAAAAGCAACAGGTAAGTGGTTCAAAAACGTTAATGATTACCTCGTCCATAAGTGGTGAAGGGAAGACCTTTTGTTCGATCAATATCGCGACAGTATTTGCTTTAAGTGAAAAGAAAACTGTAATTCTTGGTTTGGATTTGAGAAAACCCAGACTGGCTGATGAATTTAATTTGAAGAATCAAATAGGTGTTGTGAATTATCTCATTAAACAAAATAGTTTAGATGAAATTACAAACCAGACGCAGATTCCAAATCTGGATGTTATTCTTTCGGGACCGATTCCGCCAAATCCATCAGAGCTAATTTTGAGTGATGCGATGAGAGAGATGATCTTAGAGCTGAAGCAAAAATATGATTATATTATTCTGGATACACCTCCGGTCGGGTTAGTTTCGGATGCGTTAGAACTTGCACAATTTGCCGATGTAACTCTTTATATAGTAAGGCAAAATTATACCAAAAAGGATATGATTACATTGCTAAACACCAGAGTTAAAAGAGGGGAGTTGAATAATGCCAGCATTGTATTAAATGGTTATGAGAATAAGGCAAAATATGGAGCCGCTTACGGATACGGGTATGGTGCTTATGCAAACGGTTATCATGATGAAGAGAAAAAACTTACTGTTTGGAAGAACATTTTGAGTAAATTCAATAAAAAATAATTGGAAGTAAATGAGTACATCAAAACAACATACAATTTTGATTACAGGTGGAGCTGGATTTATCGGATCAAATTTATCGGAGTATTTTTTAGGACTTGGTCATAAAGTGGTTTGTCTGGATAATTTTTCGACAGGTCATCGTCATAATTTAAAGGATTTCATTTCAAATCCTGATTTTAGATTAATAGAAGGAGATATCCGAAATATAGCCGATTGTGTTTTGGCAGTTGAAGAAGTAGATTATGTTTTGCACCAGGCAGCTTTAGGTTCAGTTCCGAGATCAATTAATGATCCTATTACAACAAATGACGTAAATGTTTCTGGCTTTTTAAATATGTTAGTAGCGGCCCGTGATGCAAAAGTTAAAAGGTTTATATATGCGGCAAGTTCATCAACGTATGGAGATTCTCAAGGATTGCCAAAGGTCGAAGAAGTTATAGGTAAACCGCTATCGCCATATGCGATCACAAAGTATGTAAATGAATTGTATGCTGAGATTTTTAGTAAAACATATGGATTAGAAACTATTGGATTGCGATATTTTAATGTTTTTGGAAGAAAACAAGATCCTAATGGAGCCTATGCAGCTGTAATTCCGAAGTTTGTAATGCAGCTCATGAAATATGAAAGCCCAGTGATAAATGGTGATGGGAATTATTCTCGTGATTTTACTTATATCGATAATGTAATTCAGATGAACGAATTGGCAATGACAAGCCAAAATCCTGCTGCAATTAATACAGTTTACAATACAGCCTTTGGTGATCGAAATTCTTTGAATGATTTGATCGGATATTTAAAAGAGTATTTGAGTGAATTTGATTCAAAAATTAGAGATGTAGAAATTGTTTACGGAGTCAATCGGGCGGGAGATATTCCGCATTCATTAGCAAGTATCGACAAAGCGAGGACTGTATTAGGGTATGATCCACAATATTCTTTACAAGATGGTTTAAAAGAGGCGGTAAGCTGGTATTGGAATAATTTAAAATAAAAACAAGGATCAAGATAATAGTAAAGTAAATGAAAATTACAAAAATTTGTTGCATTGGTGCAGGTTATGTTGGAGGTCCAACAATGGCAGTAATTGCTCAAAAATGTCCACATATTCAAGTGACTGTTGTCGATTTGAACGAGCAAAGAATTAAAGACTGGAATGATCCTGATACGAATAATATTCCGATTTACGAACCGGGACTTTCAGAAATAGTAGCTGAGGCAAGAGGGAGAAATCTTTTCTTTTCAACAGAAGTAGAAAAGGCTATTGATGAGGCTCAGGTAATCTTTATTTCTGTAAATACACCAACTAAAACCTACGGAAAAGGGAAAGGTATGGCTGCCGATTTAAAATATATTGAATTGTGTGCCAGACAAATCGCAAAAGTGGCGAAACAAAATAAAATTGTTGTTGAGAAATCGACTTTGCCAGTACGTACAGCCGAAGCAATAAAAAGCATTTTGGATAATACCGGAAATGGAGTACAGTTTCAGATTTTATCAAATCCGGAATTTCTGGCCGAAGGAACTGCTGTTACCGATTTGTTAAACCCTGATCGAATCCTGATCGGAGGGGATACAACACCGGAAGGTGAAGTGGCAATAAATGCTTTAGTTGATGTTTATGCAAACTGGGTAAGCAAAGATAAAATCTTAACCACCAATGTCTGGTCGTCAGAATTGTCTAAATTAACAGCCAATGCTTTTTTAGCACAACGTATTTCGTCTATAAATGCAATGTCTGAATTGTGTGAAAAAACAGGGGCTGATGTTAATGAGGTTGCTCGTGCAATTGGAATGGATAGCAGGATAGGGCCTAAATTTTTAAAAGCATCAGTTGGTTTTGGAGGCTCTTGTTTTCAAAAAGATATTCTCAATTTGGTATATATCGCAAAATCGTATGGTTTGAACGAAGTTGCCGATTATTGGGAGCAAGTGATTATAATGAATGATCATCAGAAGAAAAGATTTTCGAATAAAATTGTTCAGACTCTGTATAACACTGTTGCGGATAAAAAAATTACCTTTTTAGGCTGGGCATTCAAAAAAGATACAAATGATACCAGAGAATCTGCAGCAATTTATGTGGCAGATGATTTGATTAATGAACAGGCAAGTATAGCTGTTTATGATCCTAAAGTTTCCGGAAACAAAATACAGAGCGATTTAAATTATTTGGAAACGAGGTCAATTGAAGAGAACAAAGCCAGAGTTGTAACGTTTGATAACGCTTATGATGCTTGTAAAGATGCTCACGCAATAGCTGTTTTAACAGAATGGGATGAGTTTGCCACTTACGACTGGCAAAGAATATATGATTCAATGCATAAGCCGGCTTTCCTTTTTGATGGAAGAAATATCTTAAATGCGAAAGAACTGGAGTCAATTGGTTTTATTTATAATGGGATAGGTTCCTAATTGAGATTGGTATTGAAGTAAAATTTGATAGAAAAGAAGAAAGACGGTGTTGGATTTTATTCATTATAAAAGGAGATTATGAATTGGTATGTTGTTTATACGAAGCCTAAATGGGAGAAGAAAGTTGCGGACAGACTGAGTCAAATAGGTATTGAGTGTTATTGCCCGCTAATCACTCAGGTGAAAGAATGGTCAGATAGGAAGAAGAAAATTGAAGTTCCTCTTTTTAATTCATACGTATTTGTTCAATTGAAAGATATTGATCGTAATTCCGTTTTTCAGATAGCAGGAGTAGTGCGCTATTTGTTTTGGCTGGGTAAACCTGCAATTGTTCGTGATGAAGAAATTAATAGTATAAAAGGAAGTCTTAAGGCTCCAAACATAAGTGATATATCAGTGACTTCAATTCAGGCTGGAGATCGGATAAAAATAGAAGCAGGAGTTTTCAGTAATCAGGAAGCGATTGTTCAGGAAGTTTCAAATACACATTATATATTGGTTTTAGAATCTTTGGGATGTGTACTTAAAATAAAATACAAATAATTTAGTTATAGTTTTACAATTTCAGTTAAAACAGAGGGTAAAATTCTTTAGTTTAAGATTTTATTTCTCTGTTTTTTTTATAATGTGATTTTTTGCATACTGATTGAGAGGTGGTTATTGGGTTAGGTTTTTTTTAATAGTCTATTTTTTAAGTAATACGGGAAACCGTATTGATTAAATTGAGTTATTATACTATATTTGCCGAAAATGATTTTGGGGTATCTGTGTCAAAAAAATGTGATTCAGAAGGGCGAAGCCGTGAATTGAAATGACTGAAATGGATAAAAAGGAATACATGTTGGATGGAAACATAAAAATAGCTGTTATTGGTTTAGGTTATGTTGGTTTGCCTTTAGCCAGATTATTTGCTACTAAATATGCAGTTGTTGGTTTTGATATAAATCAAGAACGAGTTTCTTCTCTAAAATTGGGTACAGACACTACATTAGAAGTAGATGACGAGACCTTACAGAAAGTTTTGGTGGATAAGTCTAATTCTCAGGTTGGCCTATATTGTACTACTTCACTTAATGATATAGCAGATTGCAACTATTTTATTATTACCGTTCCAACCCCAGTTGATAAAAATAATCGTCCTGATTTAACTCCATTGTATAAGTCGAGTGAATCAGTTGGTGAGATATTAAAAAAGGGAGATATTGTAATTTACGAGTCAACAGTATATCCGGGAGTAACGGAAGAACAATGTGTACCAGTTCTGGAAAAATTTTCAGGATTGACATTTAATAAAGATTTTTTTGCAGGGTATTCCCCTGAGAGAATAAATCCGGGAGATAAAGAGCACACTGTTGAGAAGATCTTGAAAGTAACTTCAGGATCAACTCCAGAGATTGGAATAAAAGTGGATACACTTTATAAATCTGTAATTACTGCCGGAACACATTTGGCACCTTCAATAAAAGTAGCTGAAGCTGCAAAAGTTATAGAAAATTCTCAACGGGATATTAATATAGCTTTTGTAAATGAACTAGCTAAGATATTCAATTTAATGAATATCGATACGCAGGAAGTATTAGATGCTGCTGCTACAAAATGGAATTTTTTACCTTTCAAACCAGGATTGGTTGGAGGTCACTGTATTGGTGTAGATCCTTATTATTTAGCACAAAGAGCTCAGGAATTTGGGTATCATCCTGAAATAATTTTGGCAGGACGACGTTTGAATGACAGTATGGGAGAGTATGTGGCTTCTCAGGTAGTAAAATTGATGATTAGAAAAGGAATTTCTGTTAATGGAGCAAATCTCTTGATGTTAGGAATTACGTTTAAAGAAAACTGCCCGGACGTTAGAAATACAAAAATTGTTGATGTAATCAAAGCTTTAAAAGAGTATGGAATTGCTGTTACATTATACGATCCTTTGGCTAATATAGAAGAAGTTAGAAAAGAATACAAACTAGAAACTATTAATTCTGTTCCAAATGAAAAATTTGATGCTATTGTACTTGGAGTAGCACATAAAGAATTTTTGAAATTGGATTTTTCAGAATTGCAAAAAGAAAATAGTTTATTATATGATGTAAAGGGAGTCCTAGGTACTTTAGCCGATAATAGGTTATAGTATAGGCTTTTTTTTATTTAAAGAAAAATGAAAACAAGTAATTCAATCATACATGTGATCTTGACCGGAGGAGTTGGCAGCAGATTGTGGCCCCTTTCAAGGAAAAGTCAGCCAAAGCAATATTTGGAAATGTTTGAAGGGAAGTCTTTATTTGAAATGACTGTAGATCGCAATAGTCATTTAGCAGATAAAGTTATGGTGGTTGGGAATGTTGATAATCATGTTCTTAGTGCGAAAGTGATGGATAAGTCCAAAAAGGCTTATGTTAATATTGTTGAATCGACTCCTCGTAATACTGCTGCTGCAATTGCTTTTGCTGCATTTGCTTCTGATCCCGATGATATTTTAATTATAACACCTTCGGATCATATTATTGAAAAGATGGAAGATTATAATAAGGCTATAAATGAAGCTGTCGTAAAAGCAAAAGAAGGTTTTATAGTAACTTTTGGTATCATTCCAACTAAGCCCGAAACAGGATATGGCTACATTGAATCAAGAGGTGATGAAGTGATTTCATTTCGTGAAAAGCCAAACGAGACAACCGCTAAAAATTTCATAGCAAGAGGAAATTTTTTATGGAATAGTGGTATGTTTTGTTTTAAGGCGGGAGTTTTATTAGAAGAATTAAAACAATATCAACCCGATGTTTTTGAAAAGTCCAAAGCTGTTTGGGAAGTAAACAAAGAAGGATTTTTAGATTTAAGTTTATCATTAGAAATCCCGTCAATAAGTATCGATTATGCGGTGATGGAACGCAGTAAGAAAATAAAAGTAGTTCCTGCGGCATTCTCATGGTCTGATTTAGGGTCGTTTGAATCGGTTTACGATTATTTAGTTTCTAGAGGTCATTCTATAGATGATAACGGAAACATGGTTATTGGGACTGAAAAATATACTGCATTTTTGGGATTGAGAAATACAATTTTTGTCTATACGAGTACTGCGAATCTAATCCTTCAAAAGGAAAATTCGCAAGATGTAAAAGATTTATATTGTGAATTAGAAAGACAAAATTCAGAATTGTTAAATTAATTGGAAAGTAAAATGAAGAAAATTCTTGTAACCGGTGGGGCTGGTTTTATTGGTTCACACGTAGTGAGACGTTTTGTGAATAAATATCCAAAATATCAAATCTTTAATTTAGACGCTTTGACTTATGCCGGAAATCTTGAGAATATTAAAGATATTGAGGATAAACCTAATTATACATTTATAAAAGGAGATATCGTAGATGAAACTTTTATAAATGAACTTTTCTCCCTTCATAATTTCGATGGTGTTTTGCATTTAGCTGCGGAATCACATGTTGATCGATCAATTGAAGATCCATTAGCCTTTGTGAAAACAAATGTGATCGGAACAATGAATTTACTAAACGCTGCAAAAAATCAGTGGAAAGATAATTTTGAAGGTAAACGTTTTTATCATATCAGTACGGACGAAGTTTATGGTTCATTAGGAGCTGAAGGACTTTTTACAGAAACAACTTCTTACGATCCTAATTCTCCGTATTCAGCTTCTAAAGCAAGCTCTGATCATTTTGTAAGAGCCTACGGAGAGACTTATGGCCTGCCTTATGTTTTGACGAATTGTTCTAACAACTATGGGTCGTATCATTTTCCAGAAAAATTAATTCCTCTTTTTATAAATAATATTATCAATAATAAGCCTTTGCCTGTTTATGGAGATGGCAATTATACGCGCGATTGGCTTTTTGTGGAAGATCATGCGATTGCAATAGATTTAGTTTTTCATGAAGGAAAAAATCATGAAACCTACAACATTGGAGGTTTTAACGAATGGAAGAACATAGATTTAGTCAAGTTATTGTGCCAAATTATGGATCAGAAATTAGGTAGAAATGAAGGAGCTTCGCAAGAATTGATTACTTATGTGAAAGACCGACCGGGACATGATTTACGTTATGCCATTGATGCTTCAAAAATTAATACAGAATTAGGATGGAAACCATCTGTTACTTTTGAAGAAGGTTTAGAAAAAACAATTAATTGGTATTTGAATAACGAAGAATGGCTACAAAATGTAACTTCTGGTTCTTATAAGGATTACTATCAAAAACAATACTCTTAAACAATAAATAATTTTTTTTAAACCAAGCGGTTAAAATCTAGTTTAAATATGAAAAAGATAATATACGTTCTTACTTTGTTTTTTACTTTACTTGTATCTTTTAATGCAAGTGCTCAGGATATTCTTAAATCAAAAGATTTGAGTACAGTAAAGGTAGATTATTTGTCAGACGATGATTTGGCTAAAATTAGTGCTCAGTTAAAGAGCAATAATGCTACAATTGATCAGGTGGAATCTATGGCTTTATCCAAAGGGATGAATCAGACTGAATTTAATAAGTTGAAAGTGAAACTTACTGAATTCGATAAGAAAAATTCAAAAGATGGTTCGAAAGATAAAAATAAAGACAATAAAACAAAAACAGAAGATAAGGATCTTGATTTTGGAAGAAAACAGGAAAAAATTAAAAATGATAAAGTGAAAGATTCACTAAACGCTTTGATTTTTGGATCCGAATTATTTGATAATCCCACTTTAAATTTTGAACCAGATTTGAAAATGGCAACACCTGTAAATTATATTTTGGGACCAGGGGATAAATTAGAAGTTAGTGTATATGGTGTCCAACAGTTTGACGATACTGTCCCGGTAAACTTCGAAGGTAAGATTACCATTCAGAATGTTGGGCAGATAGCAGTGGCTGGAATGTCAATAGAAGCTGCTTCACAAAAAATTAAAGCTGCAATTGCAAGAGTTTATAGTACGGTTAGATCTGGACAATCTCAGATTAGTGTTAGCTTAAGCGATATTAGAACAATTAAAGTAACAATAGTAGGAGGAAAGCAACCTGGTAATTATTCTATCTCCTCTCTCGCTTCCGTTTATAATGCATTGCATTTGGCAGGAGGTCCAGGTAAAAATGGCAGTTACAGAAATATAGAATTAATCCGTAATAATAGAGTTTATAGAAATGTCGATATTTATAAGTTTTTAGTAAAAGGCGATCAGTCTGATAATGTCAGTTTGAAGGATAATGACGTTATCAGAATTCCAGCTTATACTCAAAGGGTGACTGTTGAAGGAGAAGTAAAGAGACCAGGGATTTTTGAAATGAAAAAAGGCGAAAAATTTTCCGATCTTCTAACTTTTGCGTCTGGCTTTAATGAGTTCGCTTATACTGCCTCGGTGAATGTTTTGCAGAAAACAGGAAAAGAGTTTAAGGTTCATGATATTAATGAAAGTGAATATGGATCTTATGTTCCGCAATCTGGAGACGTATTCAAGGTTACAAAGATCTTAAATCGATTTGAAAATCGTATTAAAATTGAAGGCGCAGTTTTTAGACCGGATTATTACTCGTACAATGAAGGAATGAGAATTTCTGATCTTGTGACTAGGGCTGAGGGACTTAAGGAAGATGCGTATACCAAAAGAGCGAGAATTATTCGTTTGAAGACAGATCTAACAACGGAGATTGTAAATGTGGATTTAACTGCTGCCTTGTCAGGTGATTTAAATGCTGATATAGAACTTAAAAGAGAAGATATTATTACAGTGTATTCGATTCTAGAATTTAGAGAAGAATACAAGGTAACGATTGATGGGGAAGTCAAAAATCCTGGAGAGTATGAGTATTTTGAAAATTTAACGTTGAATGACTTGGTCGTTCAGGTTGGAGGTTTGACAGGCTCAGCATCAAAAAGAGTTGAAATTGCCAGAATGGTAAAGTCAGATGTAATTGATGATGCAGACCCAAAAAGAATTGAACTGGTTGAACTTGAAATTACAGCAAATAATAATGAACAGATTAAGAATTTTGTATTAAAGCCTTTTGATGTCATTAACATAAGAAAAATGGCGGTTTACGAAAAGCCTGAAATGGTAAAGGTTAGTGGCGCTGTTACTTATCCAGGAAAATATGTTTTGGCTAATAAAAAAGAAACCGTTTACAATGTTGTCATGAGAGCAGGTGGATTGACTTCAATTGCTAACTTGGACGGTATGAAGATTAAAAGGCCAATTAAAGATGAGCAAATTGAACAATTAGAAAGTGTAAATCTTAATCTTGATAAAAAACAAATTACCGAAGACGGAAAAGAATTGGATGTAAAACAAAAGGATACACTTAATTCTAAATTATCTAAAAAACTTAGGGATGAATTAAAATTTGCCACCATTCCTGTAAATTGGGAAAAAATTGTAAAAGATAAAAATCATTATTCGAATGTTACTCTATTTCCTGGTGATGAAATTGAAGTAGCGATTTATAATGAAGGTGTTAAAGTAACAGGTAATGTATTGTTGACTTCTGAAATTCCATATAGAAAAGGAAAGGGATTCAAGTACTATCTAAACTCGGTTGGGGGGGTTGATAATAAAGGATGGAAGAAAAAAGCCTATATTATTTATCCAAATGGAAAAGCAGCCGTAACTACTTCATTTTTATTTTTTAGATCATATCCTACTGTTGAACCTGATTCTCAAATTGTTGTTCCTGAAAAGCCGCAATCTAAGAAAATGACAGCAGGAGAGTGGGTCGGAATCGGTAGTGTAGTTTCCAGTTTGGCATTACTAATTGTTACAGCATTTAAATAAAAAATTTCATGGATAATAAAATTATCGAATCAGAAGAAATTTCAATCAAAGAATTTGTACAACAAATAAAGAGTTGGTGCGTCTATTTGCTTTCAAAATGGAAGATTATTGTGGTTGCTGGAATAATTGGTTGCCTATTGGGATTGACTTATTCATTTGTAAAAAAGCCGATATATACAGCATCATTGACATTTGCTGTTGAAGATGAAAAAGGAGGTGCTGGGGGGTTAGGAGGTGCTTTAGGATTAGCAAGCTCATTTGGTTTAGATTTAGGAGGTAGCGGCGGAGGAATATTTACTGGGAGTAACTTAGCTGAGTTATTTAAATCAAGAAAAATGGTGCAAAAAGCATTGTTGACACCTGTTAAAGTTGATGGGAAAATTATTTCTTTGGTTGAAATGTATATTCAGAATATGAAGTTTAGAAAAAAATGGGTTGAAAAGCCAAGATTTGCCTCTATACAATTTTTACCAAATGCTGACCCGGGAAAATTTTCGCGAGATCAAGATAGTATAATAGGATTAATTTATTCCAATTTAAGCAAGACAAGCTTGTCCGTTGCACAGAAAGATAAAAAAATTTCAATAATAACAATGGATGTTACTTCTACAAGCGAGTTGTTTTCTAAATTTTTTTGTGAAGCTTTAACTAAAGAAGTTGGAAAGTTTTATGTTGAGACTAAAAGTAAAAAGGCTCGTACAAATATGGCTATGCTGGAACGCCAAGTTGATTCTGTTAGAAATGAATTAAATGGTGCTATTACCGGAGTAGCAGTTGCTAATGATAATACTTTCAATTTGAATCCTGCTCTAAATGTACGTCGAGCACCATCAGCTAGAAGACAGGTTGATGTGCAGGCAAATACGGCTATTTTAACAGAGTTAGTAAAACAGTCGGAACTTGCGAAAGTCACTTTGAGAAAAGAAACTCCTCTAATTCAGGTTATCGATAGCCCAATTTTGCCTTTGTACAAGGAACAATTAGGTAAACTTAAGGGAATGATTTTAGGAGGTTTTATTGCAGGATTTTTAATAGTTGTATTTTTAATTTTAAAACGCTTAATAAAAGATTTATTATAATGAGAATATTAATTACTGGAGGAGCGGGATTTATTGGGTCTAATTTATCGGACTTTTTTTTGAATAAAAATTATGAAGTTGTTTGTTTGGATAACTTTGCTACTGGACACAGATCAAATATTTTACCTTTTTTGGAAAATGTAAATTATACTTTGATAGAAGGTGATATTAGAAATTTGAAAGATTGTCAAAAAGCAGTTGTCGGAGTTGATTATGTTCTGCATCAAGCAGCCTTAGGTTCTGTTCCAAGGTCTATTAATGATCCTATTACTACTAATGATGTTAATGTAACTGGTTTTTTGAATATGTTAACGGCTTCCAGAGATGCAAAAGTAAAACGTTTTGTGTATGCGGCAAGTTCATCAACATATGGAGATTCTCAAGGATTACCCAAGGTAGAGGATGTTATAGGAAGACCTCTTTCACCATATGCAATAACTAAGTATGTTAATGAATTGTATGCAGATATTTTTAGTAAGACATATGGTTTAGAAACTATTGGGTTAAGATATTTTAATGTGTTCGGTAGAAAACAAGATCCAAATGGAGCATACGCAGCTGTCATTCCTAAATTTGTTATGCAATTTATGAATTATGAAAGTCCTGTTATTAATGGAGACGGTAACTATTCGAGAGATTTTACATATATTGACAACGTTATTCAGATGAATGAATTAGCGATGACAAGTGAAAATCTAGAAGCTATTAATACTGTTTATAATGTGGCTTACGGTGATAGGACTACATTAACGCAACTAGTTGAATTGCTGAAGGAATACCTCTCTGTTTATGATCCTAAAATTGCTAATATTGAAGTGATCTATGGACCTAGTAGAGCTGGAGATATTCCACATTCTCTAGCTAGTATAGCTAAAGCGGAAAACTTGTTAGGTTATAAGCCAAAATTCTCGATTCAAGATGGCTTAAAGGAAGCTGTTGCATGGTATTATGATAATTTAAAATAATAAAAATTACGATTAATTTAATAATTTGAATTCTGAATAACAGAAAATTGATATGAAAAAAATTGCCATAATTGGACTTGGTTATGTTGGACTACCTTTAGCTAGATTATTCGCTACTAAATATTCTACAATAGGCTTTGATATTAATGTAAATAGAATATCTGAACTGAATGGTGGCCATGATAGCACATTGGAAGTTGAAGATGAAATATTAAAAAAAGTTCTAGTTGATAGACATTCAAGTGAAATGGGGCTTTATTGTACAGACAATTTAGATATTTTAAAAGAATGTAATGTATTTATAGTTACTGTTCCTACCCCTGTTGATAAAAATAACAGACCAGATTTAACCCCTCTTTACAAAGCAAGTGAAACAGTTGGGAAAGTTCTTAAAAAAGATGACATTGTAATTTATGAATCTACTGTTTATCCTGGTGTCACAGAGGAGGAATGCATTCCTGTTCTTGAAAAAATTTCTGGTTTAAAATTTAATGTTGATTTTTTTGCGGGTTACTCACCTGAGCGAATTAATCCCGGTGACAAAGAACATACAGTTGAGAAAATATTAAAAGTTACTTCTGGATCTAATCCTCAAATAGGTATTGTAGTAGATGAACTATATAAAAGTGTAATTACTGCAGGAACGCATTTGGCACCTTCTATTAAAGTTGCAGAAGCAGCGAAGGTAATTGAAAATTCTCAGAGAGATATAAATATTGCCTTTGTCAATGAATTGGCCAAAATATTCAATTTAATGAATATAGATACTAATGCGGTACTTGAAGCTGCAGGGACTAAATGGAATTTTTTGCCATTTAAACCAGGATTGGTAGGAGGGCATTGTATTGGGGTTGATCCTTACTATTTGGCTCAGCGAGCTCAGGAATTTGGTTATCATCCTGAAATAATTTTGGCAGGTAGAAGACTAAATGATAGTATGGGAGAATATGTAGCATCACAGGTTGTTAAACTTATGATTAAAAAAGGCATTGCTGTTAAAGATTCTAATTTGTTAATGTTAGGAATAACATTTAAAGAAAATTGTCCCGATGTGCGTAATACAAAAATAGTTGACGTAGTTAATGCCTTAAAAGATTATGGTATTGAAGTTACAATTCATGACCCCATGGCTAGCCCGGCAGAAGTTATGCATGAATATAATTTAGTGATGAAATCAGATTTACCGAAAACTAAATTTGATACTATTATATTAGGAGTAGCTCACAAAAAATTTTTAGAACTAGATTTGGTTTCGTTACAAAAAGAGAATAGCATTTTATATGATGTTAAAGGAATTTTGGGTAATAATGTGGATGGTAAACTATAATTAAATATTCATGACAAAAATTATAAATTTACCAAAAATTACTGATCCTAGAGGAAATCTCACTTTTCTGCAATATCCAAATCAAATACCTTTTGAAATTGAAAGAACATTTTGGACTTATGATGTTCCAGGTGGAGAAATTAGAGGGGGACACGCTTATCATAAACAAGAAGAAATAATTATAGCTCTTAGCGGGAGTTTTGATGTTGTGATAACTAATTTAGATGGTAGTGTTGAAAAATATTCTTTAAATCGAAGTTATTACGGATTGTATTTGCCTGCAAAAACTTGGAGACATATAGAGAATTTTTCAACTAATTCTTTAGCATTACATATTTCTAGTGATGCTTTTTCTAAAGATGATTATATTAGAGATTTTGAGTATTTAAAAAAATTATCGAATGAGTAACATAAATAGTGTTTTTGAATGTAACCTTTTGTATTTAAAACAAATTGGAGACAGAAATGGTCACATTACGGCTATTAATAATGATATTGATTTGCCATTTGCTACAAAAAGAATATTTTATTTATATGATATCCCCGGGGGGGAATCTAGAGGTGCTCATGCTCATAAACAATGTCATCAATTTTTAGTCGCAACTAGTGGTTCTTTTGAAGTATTGTTGGATGATGGTAAAACAAAAAGGCAAGTATTATTGAATAGGCCAGATATTGGATTGCATATCCCTCCAGGTATTTGGGCTTCTGAAATTAATTTTTCTTCTGGGAGTATATGTTTAGTTTTTGCATCTCATGAATACGATGAGAGTGATTATATAAGAGATTATGAAGATTTTTTAAAATTTCAAATGGTATGATTCATAAGTTAGCAGATGTTCAATCTAAAAATATAGGAGAAGGAACAACTATTTGGCAATTTTGTGTGGTCTTAAAAAATGCTAAGATTGGAAAAAATTGTAATATAAATTGCAATGTTTTTATAGAGAATCAAGTTGTTATAGGTGATAATGTAACAGTTAAACCAGGTGTTCAAATTTGGGATGGCGTAACAATTGAAGAAAATGTTTTTATTGGTCCTAATGTAACATTTACTAATGATTTATATCCAAGATCAAAACAACATCTTTCCGAGTATTATAAAATTAAAATTTGTAGGGGAGCATCAATAGGAGCAAATTCAACTATTGTAGCTGGTGTTGTAATAGGTGAATATGCTATGTTAGGAGCAGGCACGGTATTAACGAAAGATGTTCAGCCTCATACCCTATGGTATGGAAATCCTGCTAATCAAAAGGGATTTGTAACAAAATCAGGTGAAATATTAGATATGGATTTAAAATCTAAATCAACCGGGCTGGAATATGAATTTTTTGAAAACGAATTGATACTAAAATAAATGATAAAATTTTTAGATTTACAAAAGATAAATGCGCAATATAAAGAAGAGCTTAAACAAGCTTTTTCTCGTGTTTTAGATTCTGGATGGTATATAATGGGTACTGAATTAAAACAGTTCGAAGCAAATTTTGCTGCCTATTGTGGTGTTGACCATGCTATTGGCGTTGCAAACGGATTAGATGCTCTTATTCTTATCATTAGAGCTTATAAAGAAATGGGAATATTTCATGATGGAGACGAAATTCTTGTTCCATCAAACACCTATATTGCAAGTATTTTAGCAATTTCTGCAAATAATTTGATTCCAGTATTGGTAGAGCCAAATTTAGAAACATATAATATTGATCCTCTATTGGTAGAATCTAAAATTACTTCAAAAACTAAGGCTATATTACCAGTTCATTTATATGGTCAATTATGTGATATGCCAGGTATTATTGCTATCGCAAATAAGTACAATTTGAAAGTAATAGAAGACTGTGCCCAAGCTCATGGCGCAATTTTAAACAACAAAAAAGCTGGAAGTTGGGGTAATGCATCAGGGTTTAGCTTTTATCCAGGCAAGAATTTAGGTGCTTTGGGTGATGCTGGAGCCATAACAACAAATGATCAAGATCTGGTAGTATGTATTCGAGCTCTTTTAAATTATGGTTCCCATGTTAAATATCAAAATTTATACAAAGGAATTAATAGTCGTTTAGATGAATTACAAGCAGCTTTATTAGATGTAAAATTGAATAATCTAGATGCTGAAACTGAGATAAAAAGGAAAATTGCAAATAGATATATTAAAGAAATAGTTAATCCAAAAATTATTTTGCCAAATGTTGTTAATGCTATGGCTCATGTTTGGCATTTGTTTGTTATACGAACAGAAAACAGAGAAGCTTTGCAAAATTATTTGACAAATAATGGCGTTCAAACAGTTATCCATTATCCAATTCCCCCTCATCATCAGGAAGCTTACAAAGAATGGAATTCTTTGAGGTTTCCAATTTCTGAATTAATTCATAATACTGTAATTAGTTTGCCTTTAAATTCATTAATACTATCAACAGAAGTTGATAAGATAATACGTCTTTTAAATGAATATTGAATTATATTCAAAAATTAAGAGAAGGTGCCATCGCATTTTTGTTGTTGACTTTTATATTTTTTTTCGTATTCAAAAATATAAGTTGTTATCAACTTGTAATAGGATTAATGGAAAACCAATTTATAATAGTCCAGCATTATTGAATGGATTGGGCAGGATAATCTTTAATGGGAAAGTCAATTTGGGAGTTAATCCGTCACCTCAAATTTACTCATCTTATATACATTTAGAAGCAAGAAGAATAAATTCTGTAATAAAAATTGGAGATGGAGTTTGGATTAATAATAATGCATGTATCATTAGTGAAGGTGATGGTATAGAAATTGGGGATAATACACTTATAGGCTTTGGATTTATAGCATTTGATACAGATTTTCATGATTTAAATCCTTTGAAGAGGATTGGTGGTAATATAAATACTGCGAGCGTACTAATAAAAAAAAATGTTTTTATTGGTTCAAATGTTTCTGTCTTAAAGGGAGTAATTATAGGTGAGAATTCAGTTATTGCGCATGGGTCTGTTGTTACTACGTCAATTCCAGATAATGTAATTGCGGGTGGAAATCCATGCCGCGTAATTAAGCCTCTAAACTTTTAATATAAGAAAATTTGAAATTAATTAAAACTACTTTTTTTTCTGCAATTATTACTCTAATTCGGATTAGTTCTGGATTTGCAGCTAATAAAGTTGTTGCTGTATTTACTGGTCCTAGTGGTGTCGCTTTGATTGGAGCTTTTTCAAATTTCATAAGCATTGTACTTACTTTTGCGAATGGAGCTATTAATACAGGTGTTGTAAAATATACAGCTGAGTATGAAGCTGACAATGAAAAGTTAAAATCATTATTCAGTACTTCATTTAAAATAAGTTTGTACTGTTCTGGTATTGTAGGTGTTATACTATTGCTATTTGGATCATTCTTTTCTAGTTGGATATTTGTTTCCAATTTATATAGTAATCCTATAAGGGTTTTAGGATTTACTATATTATTATATTCTTTAAATACTCTATTGATTTCAATTTTAAATGGTAAAAAACAAATTAAGACCTATACTATTGTTAATACTCTTGGAAGTATTATAGGTTTAGGTTTTACATTAATTTTGGTTTATTATTTTAAGTTAGTAGGGGCATTATACGCACTAGTACTATCACAATCAATTGTATTTTTTGTAACATTATTTTTGATTGCAAAAAGTGATTGGTTTCAATGGGGGTATTTCACACAAAAAGTTGATGTAGATATTCTTAAAAAATTATCGCATTATAGTTTAATGGCTATTGTAACAGCATTGACAATTCCGGTTTCTCAAATTATTTTACGGAACATGCTAATCACTACATTAGGAATACAATCTGCGGGTATCTGGCAAGGCATGATGCGCATATCAGATGGTTATTTAATGATACTAACTACAGCATTGTCAACATATTATTTGCCTAAACTTGCTTCTTTGCATACCGATAGAGAACTTAAGGACGAAATACTTCAAGGGTATAAGTTGATATTACCTACCGTTTTTTTTAGTTGTTTAGTAATTTATTTAATGCGATTTTTAATTATTAGGCTGTTATATACATCAGACTTTATGGTAATGGAAGACTTGTTTTTTTATCAGCTTTTAGGAGATTTTTTTAAAATGGCTTCTTGGATATTAGGATACCTAGTTGTTGCTAAATCAATGACAAAGCTTTTTGTTATTATGGAAATAGGATTTTCTGTAGGGTATATAATTTGGGGATACATATGTGTTCATTATTTTGGAATAAAAGGGATATCAATTGCATTTGCTATTAATTACTTCATTTATTTTGTTATAATGATTTCTTTTTTTAGGAAGTTGTTATTTAAAATAAGCCCCAACTAGTTTTTTAAAATATCTATAAAAATGAATAAAAATAATTTGCCTTTAGTAAGTATAGCAATAATTACATATAATCAAAAAGAATATTTAAAAGAGTGTATTGAATCTATTTTGATGCAAGATTATCAAAATATAGAGATAGTTGTTGCTGATGATTGTTCTAAAGATGGTTCTCAATTGATGCTTAAAGAGTATGAAGTAACATACCCAAATAAATTTGTTTTGGTATTATCAGATAGAAATTTGGGTATTACAAAAAATTCGAATAGAGCACATTTTGCTTGCTCAGGTAAATATATATTTTGGATTGGAGGAGATGATATAATGTTGCCAAATAAAATAAGAAAGCAAGTGGAATATATGGAAGCAAATCCCACTTGTACAATTTGTTATCATAATTTAGATGTTTTTGAATCGTCAACTAATAAAACGCTATATTTTATGAACAACAAAAAAAATAGTTTTGTTGGGGATTTTAAATCAGTTGTTTCAAAAGGTACTTTCAATGGCGCATGTGCCACGGTGGTTAGGAATAAAATGACTCCTAAAAATGGATTTGATGAGAGAATACCAATAGCTAGTGATTGGTTGTATTGGATGCAAACACTACTGAATGGAGGAGAAATTTGCTACATTGATGAAGTTCTTGGAAGATATAGAAGACATGGTAATAATATTACAAGTAACATGTCAAATTTTAATGGACAAGTTGATCATCTTAACTCTTGTAATATTTTATTAATAGAATCTCCACAATACTCAAAGCAAATATTAAAAGGGTATTATGAAATTCAAAGAAGTCTCCGTATCTATGATAAGAAGAATTATTATAATTGGTTAATTTCAAGTATTAATTTTAATATAAATATGAAAAGTTTATTATTGCTTTTCATATATTATTGTTCTTTTGGAATAATAAAAAAGTAAAAATCTTTTTCAAATGACTTTAAAAAGATTCTTTTTAATAAAATTTATAGTTGTTTTCTTCATTATTTATGATTTTAGTTTTGTAGCATTTCCCAGCATTACTTCTGGGAGAATTGCTTTACTAATTATTAGCTATGATTTGCTATATAAAAAAGAGATTAAGTTAAGCCGAAATTTAATCTTATTTTTAGCTACTCTTTTTATTTTATTGATAGGATCCCTCATTCAATACATTAGCTCTAGCGATTTTGTACAAAGTTCTAGATTACTTTGGTTTACAATATATTCAGTTATCACTCCTTTCTTTTTAAGTAAGTGGTTTAAAGACTCAAAAGAATTTTTGCAGGTTTTTTTATTAGCTACAGCTGTGCAGTCAATTATAGCAATGTTTTCTTTTTTTAACCCACTTGTAAAACAATATATTCTAAGCATAATAGTTGTTGGTGGAAATGAAATGGAAGAGATTATTTATCGAGCAATTAGTTTTTCTGGTGCAAGTGGTGCTGCTTTGTCAGTTATTCAATTTTGTGGAGTTTTTTCAGGATTAATTCTTTTAAAAAGTTTTACACATTCTATAAAAAGTACTGTATTAATTTGGGTTGGTATTGTATTTACTTTGTTAAGTACTGTAATTATAGGAAGAACAGGATTATTATGTTCGTTATTGGCAATAGTAATATTTCTATTTTCCCAATTTAATTTGCGTAAACTCGTTTGGTTTTCAGGAATTTTAGTTTTGGTTACCCAAATAAACTTTCTGGCAATATTAGAAAGTCAAACAGAGTCAATTTCGGGATTTAATGTAGACTTTTTTGTAGATTGGATAGAAGAAGCTTTTACAGTAAAAGATAATCATACTGCTAATGTTATTCAGGAAATGCCGATACCACCTTTATCCATAAGAACCATACTCGGAACGGGAGAGGTATTTAATACTGAAAAATTAGTGAATGCATCTGGTAATGATTCAGGATATATACAGACATACTATTCATTAGGGATTATTATGGCAATCATTTTTTACTTCAGTTATTTTATATTTCTTATTAGTGAAACAAAAATGAAAAATTTATACTCTATTTTATTTGTTATTTTCTTAATGTTTATAATTGAATTCAAGGAGCCTTTTATTTTTAAATATATACTTCCATTTTTTATTTTAACATTAATATTCCTTTCTAGAAAAAAGAATGAAGTAATACAGCGAAATTTTTAAAAAAATATATATATAAAAATGTGTGGAATTTACATAACAAATATTCCTTTTGCGGAAGAAGAGGTTAAGCAAAAGTTAGAATCAATTAAATACAGAGGTCCAGATCACACAGGAATAAAGAAAATAGACGATTTGATTTTTGGACATTTGAGATTGTCCATTTTAGATCTTGATGTTAGATCGAATCAGCCTATGCAATTTGAAGGCTATACTATTGTTTTCAACGGAGAGATCTATAATTTTGGAGATATTAAATCTGAATTAGAATTTTTAGGTTATAAATTTGACACAACTGGTGATACAGAGGTTTTGTTGAAAGGGTATAAAGAATGGGGAAAGGCAGTTGTTTCTAAATTAAATGGAATGTTTGTTTTTGCTATTTACAATAAAATTGATAGAACGATATTTTGTGCTCGTGATAGATTTGGAGTAAAACCTTTTTATTATTCATGGAATAATGAACAATTTGAAATTTGTAGTCAGCTTAGGCCTATATGTGAGAATAGAGAGCTGAATCAAGAAGCAGTTTCTATGTATTTGGATTGTACTTACATTCCTAGTCCGTTTACAATCTACAAGGATGTTTTTAAATTACCCCCAGGCAAAACATTAGAAATAAATTTAAATTCTCAAACTTTAGAAATAAGTGAATATTGGAACTTAGACACACCGGTTAGTTCAAATTTATCTTATGATCAAGCCAAAAGCAAGTTGCACGATCTTTTAAAAGATGCTGTTAAAATTAGGTTGCAGTCAGATGTTCCTTTCGGTTCTTTTTTATCTGGAGGAATTGACTCTGCTTTAATATCTGGAATTGCAGCAAAAGTTTCAAAAGAACAAGTAAAGACTTTTTCTATAGGATTTGAGGATCCTAAATACGACGAAAGCAAAATTGCGGCGCAATATGCTGAAATTATTAATTCAAAACATAAAGAAACGATCTGCAAAGCCGAAGATATTTTAGAAATGATTCCGAAATTGATTCAAGTTTACGATGAGCCTTTTGGTGATAGTTCAGCATTACCTTCTCTTTTACTGAATAAAGTAACTAAGCAATATGTAACCATGGCTTTATCAGGCGATGGTGGAGATGAAAGTTTTTTAGGTTATAATCATTTTGATTGGGTAGCAAAATTCAAACATTTGATAAAAATACCTTTTGGGATTAGAATAATTGCGTCTAAAATGCTGTGGTCTAATGTTCTAAAATCAAAGACGGAGCCAATTAAAAGAATTCTTAATATAAAGTCTAAAAATGAATTTATTGCAGGAATTTTTGTAGGCTATAATTCTATTGTCAAAAAGAGAAATTTAGATTGGTTATCTCATTACAGCGGTTACAAGTTTTGGTCTAAAGATTTATTTCAGTCTACAGCAGATTTAAATATAAAACTTTGGTTAGAAAATGATAGCAATGTAAAGGTTGATAGAGCTAGTATGGCTTATTCGGTAGAAGTTAGAAGCCCTTTTCTTGATTATAGAATTGTTGAATTTGCAAGGACTTTACCTATTTCTTACAGATATCAGAAAGGGAAGAAAAAAAGAATTTTGAGAGATATACTTAAAGAGTATATACCAGAAGAAATTTTTGATCAACCTAAAAAAGGTTTTGCCGTTCCTATTGGAACATGGATTAGAGAAGAATTAAGAGAAGAATTTGAGAGTAATTTATCAGATGATTTTTTAAATCATGTCCCGAATTTGAATGTTCCGAAATTTAAAAAAATGTTTCAAGACCATTTAGCAAGTAAAGCAGATTATTCTTCATATATATGGCGAGTATATGTTTTATCAAAATGGTATCAGGAATTTGGCTTTTACAAAAAAGAAGATGCAAAATAAAAAGAAAGTATTATTTATCTTGCCGACTTTAGGTGCTGGAGGAGCAGAACGAGTGATGTCATTTGTTTGCAAAAATTTAGATAATAACCTTTTCGATGCTAAACTTATAGTTTTGGGTTTTCAAAAAGATAATGTTTTTGATGTTGAAAATGTTTCAGTAACTTATCTTAATAAATCAAGATTGTTACTGGCAATTCCAGCATTGTTTAAAGTAATTATCCAAGAAAAACCATCATTTGTAATAGGTTCCATTATTCATGTTAATGTAATGATGGGGTTTTTTAGTGTTTTTTTAAGAAAAATAAAATTTATTGGAAGAGAGGCTAGTGTAGTTTCCAAAATGAATGAGTTTTCGACCTTCAATTCAAAATTTAAAACTCTTTTAATAAAGGTTTTTTATCCAAGGCTTACTTTTCTTGTCTGTCAATCTGAAGATATGAGAAAAGATTTTATTAGTACTTTTAATCTAAAGTCTTCAAGTTTAGTCTTAATTCATAATCCAATTACATTTAAATTAAAAGAAGAATTAGAACAAAGGAATAGTTATAATTTAGATAATGTCAATTTTGTTACTGTTGGAAGACTTAGTGGCGAAAAAGGATATTTTAGAATAATTGAAGGCTTGTCAAAAATTCAAGGTTACTCTTTTAGTTATTGTATTATTGGTTCTGGACCATTGGAAAAACAAATAAAACAATTGGTTGAAAAATATGGATTAAGTGATAAAGTTAGCTTCATTCCTTTTACGTCTAATGTTTTAGGAGAACTTATTAATAAGGACTACTTCATTCAAGGATCTTATGTTGAAGGTTTTCCCAACGCACTCTTGGAAAGTTGCACAGTAGGAACGCCTGTAATTGCATTTAATGCCCTAGGAGGGACAAAAGATATCGTAATGAACGGTGAAAATGGATTCTTGGTAGAAAATGAAAATGATTTTAGTTCTCTACTTAATAATTTGGATAGATTAAAGTCTATTGATCGAAGTAAGGTAAAGTTATCTGTAATTAATAAATTTAATTCTGAAAAGATTTTGAGCCAATATGAAGAATTATTAAATAGTTAAACAAAAATGAAAGTTTCAATTTTAATACATTCTTTAGCTGGTGGAGGTGCTGAAAGAGTAGTTTCGCAACTTATAGGATATCTAAGTGAAAAGAAAGTTGATGTGTCTTTGGTATTAATGAGTGAAATTGTTGTTTATGAACTACCGCCTAATATTAGTATCTTTTATTTAGAGAAGACTAATCTCAAAGAATCGGGTTTGTTAAAATTAATTAAATTACCTCTTTTAGCTTATAGATACAAAAAATTTTTAAAAAGAGAAAAAATCACGGTAAGTCTATCATTTTTGAATCGACCAAATTATGTGAATTTAATATCAAAAATTTTAGGAAGTAAGGTTAAAACATTTATAAGTGAAAGATCAAATCCTAGTGCACAGTATGTTGGGGCATCATTGCATTGTAGAATAAATTCGTTTCTTATTAGAAAGACTTTTCCAAAGGCTGATGGTATTTTAGCAAATTCATCTGGAAATGGTTTGGAACTAGCAAGAAATTTTAACATTGCAAAAGACTTAATAACAACAATATATAATCCAATTGATTTAGATAAAGTATCAAAAAGCATAGGCATTGCAGATTTTTATGACAATAGATACTTTAATTTTATAAGCGTTGGCAGACTTAATGTGGGTAAAAATCATATTCTTCTGTTAAACTCCCTTAAACAAATTGAAAATAAAAATATCAGATTGTATATTTTTGGAGAAGGCGAATTAAAGGAATTTTTACAAGCAAAAATACTAGAACTTAATCTTCAAGATCAGGTGTTTTTAATGCCATTTTCAGGTAATATTTTCAGTTATTTAAAAGGAGCTGATGCTTTTTTATTCGGATCAAATCATGAAGGATTTCCAAATGTTTTGTTAGAAGCTATGGCTTGCGAACTACCAGTAATTACAACGGATTGTCCATCTGGACCTAAAGAAATCATGAAAGTTTCTCTGTCGAAGTCAGTTGACAAAAATTTAAGAACAGATTATGGAATTCTTGTCCCAGTTGATAATGTAGATTTTATGTCAGATGCTGTGAATGAAATGGTAAATGATTCAAAATATTATAATTTGTGTAAAAAGAATGTTATAATAAGATCATTAGATTTTAGGAAAGATTATATTTTAGACAAATATTTAGACTATATCAAATAAATTAAAATTTAAGATGTTAATCCATATATCATATTGGATTAGATTGTATTAATGGAAAAACAAAGAGTTCTACACATTATAACAGTATCGTTTGTTATAAACCATTTTTTTGGAAAACAGTTTCTATATTTAAAGAATAAGACTGGTAATGAATACCACTTAGGTTGTTCACCTTCAGATGATTTTCTTGAATTTTCTGAAAGATTAGAATATATTCCATTTGAAGTTGAAATAACAAGGTCTATTAGTCCATTAAAAGATATAAAGGCAATTATCAAGATTTATAGGTATATTAAAAAAAATAAAATTAATAAAGTCGTAGGGCATACGCCAAAAGGAGGAATGGTTGCGATGATCGCATCATTTGCTGCTGGTATTCCAGATCGAATTTACTTTAGACACGGAATAATCTATGAAACAAGTTTAGGATTTAAAAGAGTGTTACTTAAAAATATAGACCGTTTAACAGGTTTTTTTGCAACAAAAGTGGTTTGTGTTAGTAGATCTGTAATGGAATTTAGTGAAGTAGATAAACTTAACAATCCGAATAAAAACAGAATATTAGGATTAGGAACTTGCAATGGAATTGATACTGATGTAAAATTTAATCCAGCTTTGGCTAATGAAAAATTAGTAGATGATTTAAGAAATCTTTACAGTATTGGAGATTCTAAAATAGTAGGCTATGTTGGGCGTTTAGTTAAAGATAAAGGTATTGATGAATTACTATTAGCTTGGGAAATAATAAATGAACAGTTTCCAGATGCAAAACTGTTGTTAGTTGGACCTATTGAAGAAAGAGATGAGATTTCGAATTATTCTAAAAAAATGATTATGGAAAATTCATCAATAATTTTTACAGATTTTGTAACTGATGCTTCTCCATTTTTCTCTATAATGGATGTCTTCGTTTTGCCAACTTACAGAGAAGGTTTTCCAACAGTTGCCTTAGAAGCCTCTTCTATGGAGATTCCAGTTTTGATCACAAAAGCAACAGGTTGTCAAGAAGCTATAATTAATAATATTACAGGAATGTTTATTTCTCATGATGTTCAAGACATAGCTCAAAAAACTTTATATTACTTGAAAAATAGTAATATTGCTTCTCAACATGGAAAACAAGGAAGGGTTTTTGTAAACGAAAATTTTGAACAATCTAAAATTTGGGATTTAATATCTAACCAGTTAAAAATATAGATGTTGAAAATTACTATAACAGGTGGAACAGGATTTGTTGGGATAAATTTGCATGATTTTCTCAAAGATGATTATCAGGTTGATCTTTTAAGTGTCCGATTCAAAGAAAATCAGAAAATTACAATTCATTCAGATATTGTGATTCATCTTGCTGGTAAAGCACACGATTTAAAAAAAGTTTCGAAACCAAACGAGTACTATGAGGCAAATTTTGAACTAACAAAGCAATTGTTTGATGCGTTTTTAGAATCAGAAGCTTCTGTGTTTATTTTTATGAGTACAGTTAAGGCTGTTACCGACAAAGTTGATGGAATTTTGACGGAAGATTTTATTCCAAATCCTATAACGTATTATGGAAAAGCAAAACTTCAAGCAGAGGAGTATTTGCTTAGCAAAATATTACCTAAAGGTAAAAGAATATATATTCTTAGACCTTGTATGATTCATGGGCCAAAAAATAAAGGTAATCTCAATTTATTATATAAACTAGTTTCAAAAGGCTTGCCTTGGCCGTTAGGCGCATTTGAAAATCAACGCTCTTTTTTGAGTATTGATAACCTTTGTTTTGTAATTAAGGAATTGATTGATAATGATTTAGTTCCAACTGGGGTGTATAATTTATCTGACGATAAAGCTTTGTCTACCAATGAATTGATTAAGATTTTGGAAAAAAGTTTAGGAAAGCAAAATTTAATTTGGAATATTAATCCGTCTTTTATTATAATGCTTGCTAAGATCGGAGATTATACAGGTTTACCTTTGAATTCTGAACGTTTAGAAAAGTTGACAGAAAATTACGCAGTAAGTAACGATAAAATAGTTAATTCAATTGGTAAGTCATTTCCAATGTCAATTGAAGCTGGCTTAATAAAAACTTTTAGATCCTTCAAAGAATAAAATATTTAGGTATAAACTTTGAATTTTTTTGGGGAATTAATATTTATGAACCCTGGTAATAAAATATAAAAATGACTTTGGAATAATTAGTAAAAATGGAAAATATAGTAGTAGGATTTTTTTTGATAATTATGATTTTGCTTTATTTTAAAATAGCAGATCGTTTTAGTATTATTGACAAACCAAATGAAAGAAGCTCTCATACAGAAGTTACACTAAGAGGAGGAGGAATTGTTTTTTGGTTTGCGGCCTTAATTTATTTTTTACAACATCTTAAATCGAATTATTGTTTCTTTATCGGAATAACTTTGATCAGCTTAGTTAGTTTTTGGGATGACATTCAAAATTTGCCCAATAAAACCAGAATTATAGTTCATTTTTTCTCAATTACTCTGATTTTCTATGACTTAAATCTATTTTCCATATTTCCTATTTGGGGAATTATAATTGCCTACATACTATCTATCGGATTGATTAATGCTTACAATTTCATGGATGGAATAAATGGCATCACTGGTCTGTATACTTTAGCTGTAATGGGAGCGTTGTTATATGTTAATACAAAAATTCAGCTATTTATAGATGGTAATTTGATAAAATATGCAATGATTGCAAGTTTAGTTTTTTTATTTTTTAACTATAGAAAAAAAGCAAAATGTTTTGCAGGAGATGTGGGGAGTATTGCAATTGCTTTTTGGATTATTTATTTGGTTTTGAAACTTATTATTACTACCAATTCTTTAGTCTGGTCCTTGTTTTTAGCTGTATATGGAATAGACGCAGTTTGTACAATTATGCACAGGTTGTATTTAAGGCAGAACATTTTTGAGGCGCATCGCTTGCATTTATATCAGGTTTTAAGTAATGAGTATAAAATGCAACATAGATTAGTTGCCTTGTTTTATGCACTAATTCAAATCGCTGTTTCGACTTTAGTTATCTTGTTTTATCAGAAAGTTGGCGATATATTTTTGTTTGTAATTATTTTAGTACCCTTACTTTTGTTTTATACAGTGAAGTTTTATTTGTTAAATAAAATCAATTTGAAAGTAAGCATATGAATTCAAAAATAATTCAAGGTGGAAATTTTTCTGATCATCGCGGCATAATTTCATATGTTAATGATTTTAGCTTTGAAGGAATTGAGAGATTTTATATCATTAGTAATTCTGACGAAAATCCCATTCGTGCATGGCAAGGGCATAAATTAGATTCTAAAAATTTTTATTGCATAAATGGATCTTTCAAAATACATTATGTAAAAATTGATAATTGGGAAAATCCTTCAAAGGACTTGGTTGTCGAGACGGTTTTAATGTCAGAAGCAGAAAGTAAAATAGTTCATATTCCAGCAGGTTATGCTAATGCAATTGAGTCAGTGGAAAGCAATTCTAAATTGATATCGTTTTCAACTTTGCCATTGTCAAATGTTAGTGAAGATGATATTCGATATCCTTCAGATTATTGGAAAGTAAATGCAAAATAAACGTATTTTTCTATCCCTATCACAACAAAGTGGTTTTGAACAACAATATATTCAGAAGGCTTTAGAAACAAACTGGATCACATCTGGAGGTCCCAATGTAAATGATTTCGAATGTGTTTTAGAGAATTATTTAGTAGAGGGATCATTTGTTACTGCTTTAAATTCTGGAACTTCAGCAATTCATTTGGCATTAATTTTATTAGATGTAAAAGATGGTGATGAGGTCATTTGTCAAAGTATGACTTTTTCAGCATCAGCAAATCCAATTTTGTATCAAAGAGCAATTCCTGTTTTTGTAGATAGTGAGCCCGATACGTGGAATATTTGCCCAGATCAACTTGAAATTGCAATTAAGGCCAGAATTAAAAAAGGAAAAAAGCCAAAGGCCATAATTGCAGTTCATTTATATGGTAACCCATATAAAATAGATGAAATTCATGCAATTGCTGATCGATATGAGATTCCGATTATTGAAGATAGTGCAGAAGCGTTAGGAAGTATTTATAAAGGGAAAAAATGTGGAACTTTTGGTGAATTTGGCATCCTATCATTTAATGGAAATAAAATTATTTCCACCTCGAGTGGAGGTGCTTTAGTAACAAATTCAAATAATTTAAAAGAAAAATCTATCTTTTATGCTACGCAATCTAAGGACGATGCAGTACATTATCAACATAGTGAAATTGGATACAATTATAGAATGAGTAATATTTGTGCAGGAATTGGTCTTGCACAGATGCATATTTTGGATAAAAATTTAAAAGCTCGCGAAGAAATGTGTTTTTTTTACAAGAGTATTTTTAATAATATAAATGGGGTAAAGCTTTTTGAAAGTTTAAATAATCATTGTTTTTCTAATCATTGGTTAAGTACAATTGTTGTTGAACCAAATTTAAAAAAAGGTTTAAGTAGGGAAGAATTAAGAATCGCTTTTGAAAAAGAGAATATCGAAAGTAGGCCATTATGGAAGCCAATGCATTTACAGCCAATTTTCGAAAAATATCCATATTATGGTAATAAAGTTGCAGAAGAATTATTTGAAAAAGGATTATGCTTACCTTCGGGATCTAATTTGAGTGATGACGATAGGTTAAGAATTAAAAACGTTTTAGACGTATTTTTTAAATGAAGTTTAAAGTATTATTATTGATTAAATGAAATCAGAAAAAACTTTTATAGAGGATTTATTAATTATTGAGCCACTTGTTTTTGGAGATGAAAGAGGTTACTTTTTTGAATCTTACAGTAAAGCAAAATTTGCAGACTTAGGAATAAATATCGATTTCGTTCAAGATAATCAGTCTTTTTCAAAAAAGAATACCTTAAGGGGGTTGCATTATCAAAATCCACCATTTTCGCAGACTAAATTATTAAGTGTGTTGCAAGGTGAGATTATTGATGTTGCAGTCGATCTGAGAAAAGACTCTCCTACTTATGGAAAAGCATTCAGTGTTTTATTATCGGCGGAGAATAAAAAGCAATTATTAATCCCTAAAGGTTTTGCACATGGTTTTTCGGTCATAAGTGAGACCGCTTCAGTAATGTATAAATGCGATCAGTTTTATAATAAAGCTGCTGAGGGTGGAATTAAATACGATGATCCATCTTTAAATATTGATTGGGGAATGGATCTGAAAGAAGCTATTGTTTCTGAAAAAGATCAAGTGCTTCCTTTTATTGATAATTGCAATAGCTTATTTTAATGAGAAAAATACTTGTTACTGGAGCAAATGGACAATTAGGATCCGAAATTTCAGTTCTATCAGCATCTTATCCAGAATTTGAATGGATTTTTGCAGATAGAACTAAGATTACGCTAGATAATTTAGAGTTGCTGAAAGATCAGTTGAATGAGATTAAACCTGATATTGTTTTTAATTGTGGCGCTTATACAGCAGTAGATAAAGCTGAAACTGAAAAAGAATTGGCATTTACAATAAACCATTTGGCCATAGAGTTAATTGCAAAGTATACATTTGAAAACAATGTAATACTAATCCACATTTCAACAGATTATGTATTTGATGGATCTTCTTCTTCTGCTTTGAATGAAAAGGCAGTCACAAATCCGATAAATGTTTATGGCGCAAGTAAAAGAGCTGGTGAAATTGCTTGTTTGAAAGAGAATCCAAGTTCCATTATTATAAGAACCTCTTGGGTATATAGTAAATTTGGCAATAATTTTGTTAAGACTATGCAGCGATTAATGCATGAAAGAGAAACGCTTAATGTGGTTAACGATCAAATTGGCTCGCCAACTTATGCTGCTGATTTGGCTCAAACAATGATTGATATAGTAAAATTTGCGAATTGGATTCCGGGAATTTATAATTATTCAAATGAAGGAGAAATAAGTTGGTATGAATTTGCGTTGACCATAAAAGAACTGGGTGGATATAATTGTAATGTTAGTGGGATACCATCAGCATCATATCCAACACCGGCAAAACGTCCGGAATTTTCATTATTAGATAAAAAGAAGATTAAGGAAGTTTATAATGTGGATGTTCCTGACTATAAGGAAAGTCTAAAAAAAATGTTTGTTTAAAAATTTAGGATTAGAATTTTAGGTGCTTGAGCAATCAGAATCTAAAATCTTAAAACCTAAAGTCTAAAATTTAAGATTTATGAAAGGAATTATTTTAGCAGGAGGTTCTGGTACCCGTTTGCATCCTTTAACATTGGCAATGAGCAAACAGATGATGCCCGTTTATGATAAACCAATGATTTATTATCCTTTATCAACTTTGATGATGTCGGGTATTAATGAAATTTTGATTATATCGACACCTCATGATTTACCAAATTTTAAAAAATTATTGGGAGATGGATCAACGTTAGGTTGCAAATTTAGTTATGCAGAGCAAATAATTCCTAATGGATTAGCGCAAGCTTTTGTAATTGGTGAAGAATTTATAGGTAAAGATGATGTTGCCCTCATATTAGGAGATAATATCTTCTTTGGATCTAATATGCAGGAACTTTTGAAATCAAATACAAAACCTCAAGGAGGAGTTGTTTTTGCTTACCATGTTTCAGATCCTGAACGATATGGAGTTGTTGAATTTGATGAAAATTTTAAGGCGATTTCAATTGAAGAAAAGCCAATCAATCCGAAATCAAATTATGCCGTGCCAGGATTGTATTTTTATGATAATTCGGTTGTAGAAATTGCCAAGAATATTAAACCTAGTGCAAGAGGAGAATACGAAATTACAGACGTGAATAAAGTATACTTAGAGAGAGGAGTACTAAAAGTTGGTATTTTAAGTAGAGGTACTGCTTGGTTAGATACAGGGACTTTTAATAGTTTAATGCAAGCAGGACAATTTGTTCAGGTGCTTGAAGAAAGACAAGGTTTAAAAGTAGGCTGTATTGAGGAGATTGCCTGGAGACTGGGGTTTATTAATGATTCTCAATTGGAAGAACTTGCTTTACCTCTTGTTAAATCGGGATACGGGGCTTATTTAATAGAATTTTTAAAACAAAAGAAAAAAGGTGTTAAAGTCTAATTTACCATATGAAATGATTTTTTAAAACCTTTAATTTGTATTTTTGTAAGTCGTACAAAGTTTACAAAATTAAACTGAACCAAATTGGATACAGATAAACAAACCAAAATAGCTTCTTTATTGCTTAATTTATTTTCACCTAGGAATTTACGAGCGAGTATTAATAACCTTAGTTATCTGCCTCGATGGATTATTGTTGCCATAGATATAATGGTACTGATTTTCTCGTTTACTTTTACCTATATGTTGTTTGAAGGTACAGCATTAGGGTATATTATTACCTCTCATCAGTTTTTCTTTGTCTCGAGTTTAATTGTTACTAATATATTTTTCTTTTGGTTGTTTAGAACTTATTCGGGGATTATTAGACATTCTTCTTATATAGATGCTATAAAATTGTTATTTTCTCAAATGTCAGTTTTAGTGTTTTTCTTATTTTTCAATTTAGTTTTTGAATTATATACAGGACATAAAGCATTTTTAAATACAGCACTTTTTATCAATTTAGTATTGTCATTTTGTGGACTGTTTTTATATCGAGTGATCGTAAAGCAGACATTTGAATTGTATTTTTCCGAAAAAACAACCACAAAGTTAATTCGTACAGTAATTTATGGAACAGATGCTAATGCAATTTCGGTTGCAAATGCTTTGAAGTTTGAAACTCCTTCGCGATTTAAAATCGTTGGATTTGTAGACAAAAATAATCAGAATGCTTCTAAGCGAATGCTTGATTTGCCCATTTTGATTTTAAGAAAAAAATTACCGGCTTTAATGCGTTCTGTGGCAGCTGAAGGAGTTATTATTGCTGATAAGAGTTTATCTAAAGATGAGCAGTTAATTATTGTAGATCAATGTTTGGAGTTTAATTATCGAGTATATACAGTTCCGTTGATTTCAGACTGGGAGAATCAAAAAGAAATTTCACAAAAAGTAAAGAACATTCAGATTGAAGATTTATTAGAAAGAAAACCTATTGTTCTAGATAGTAAATCGATTTCAAAACAGTTAAAAGACAAAACAGTTCTAATTACTGGTGCAGCGGGATCTATAGGCAGTGAAATAGTAAGACAGGTACTTGGTTTTAATCCTAAAATGGTGATTATTCTAGATCATGCTGAAACTCCACTTCATAATTTGTGTTTAGAGACTTTAACTTTAGGTTCTGAGTCAAAAATTATAGCAGTAATAGCCGATGTAAGAAGTAAAAAAGCATTGGAAAAAGTTTTCAAAAACTATAACCCTCATGTTGTTTTTCATGCCGCTGCGTACAAACATGTTCCGTTAATGGAAGAAAACCCTGCACAGGCTATTCAGACGAATATTAAGGGGACTAAGAACTTGGCAGATTTGTCTTGTAAGTATCATGTCAAAAAGTTTGTCATGGTTTCTACCGATAAAGCAGTGAATCCTAGTAATGTTATGGGTGCGAGTAAAAGAATTGCCGAAAAATATGTTCAATCTCTGTTCCTGAAAAATCAGAGAGAAAATGGAGGAGAGAGCGTTACTAAATTTATCACGACCCGTTTCGGAAATGTTTTAGGTTCGAATGGATCAGTAGTTCCGTTGTTTACCAAGCAAATTGCCGAAGGTGGCCCGGTTACTATAACGCATCAGGATATCATTCGTTATTTTATGACTATTCCTGAAGCTTGTCAATTAGTTTTAGAAGCTGGTGCTATGGGTAACGGAGGTGAGATTTATATTTTTGATATGGGCAAACCTGTAAAGATTATAGATTTGGCTAAAAAAATGATTAAACTGGCAGGTTTTATTCCGGATAAGGAAATAAAAATTAAAATTGTTGGGTTACGACCTGGGGAGAAATTATATGAAGAGTTATTAAACGATACTTCTAAAACATTGCCAACTTATCATAATAAGATTATGATTGCTCAGGAGATTCAAGACGAGTATGAAAATCTGCATATCGAGATCGATGAACTTATCGGAATAGCGGATTTTTATGACAATGAGGATATAGTAGCGAAAATGAAAAAAATTGTTCCCGAATTCAAAAGTATGAATTCTACTTTTGAGGTTTTAGATAAGTAATTTTACAATATTTGAATTAAGGTTTAATTCGATACAATAAAAAAGGTGTTTTTTTAGAAAACGCCTTTTTTGCTTTTTAAATAAATTTTAAGCATATAAAAATCTTGTTAATTAGACAGGGACGCTGTTCGAATTTTAAAGATTAAATTGATTTTTTGAGAAAAAGTTTTACCTACTGACTTAGTTGCAATCTGCTTGTGACAATTTTAAAATGAATAACAACAATACCCCCAATGATTGGTTGTTTGAAATAACACCTAAGAATAAGTTCTTCTCGTTAAACCTAAAAGAGGTTTGGCAATACCGTGACTTATTATTTCTTTTTGTAAAGAGAGATGTAATTACGGTTTATAAACAAACTGTGTTAGGTCCGCTTTGGTATCTCATACAGCCATTATTTACTTCTGTTACCTTTACAATTATATTCAATAATGTTGCTGGTATCAATACGGGAACAGTTCCACCATTTTTATTTAATCTGGCAGGAATAACCGTTTGGAATTATTTTACTTCATGCCTGACTGGGACGTCGGATACTTTTAAGGCTAATGCTGCAATTTTTGGGAAAGTATATTTTCCGCGAATCATTACACCTTTATCAGTTGTAATTTCAAATCTTGTAAAGTTCGGAATTCAATTTTTGATTTTTGTCGGATTTTATATCTTCTATTATTTTCAGGGAGCCGATTTAAGTTTAAATGGCCTAGTTTTATTTTTTCCTATTTTAATAATCATAATGGGGGTTTTAGGTTTGGGATTAGGGATGCTCATTTCGGCGATGGTTACAAAATATCGCGATTTCAGTCATCTAATTGGCTTCGGGATACAATTATTAATGTATTTGTCGGCAGTCATGTATCCTATGGAGCTTATTAAAGATAAATTACCTAGTTATGGTTGGCTAGTCGAATATAATCCATTAGCTTATATTATTGAGACTGCTCGTTTCATGTTATTGAATGTAGGTGATATTTCGGTTTTGGGATTGGCTTATACTTTAATTGTAACTATAACAGTATTTTTTATTGGACTACTGGTTTTTAATAGAACGGAGAAAAGCTTTATAGATACAGTTTAATTAATGATTTGTTATTCACATTTGGAAAAAGATATAATATTAAAAGCCGAAAACATTTCTAAACAATATCGTTTAGGACAAGTAGGTACCGGAACCTTAAGTCATGATATTAATCGTTGGTGGCATAAGATTAGAGGTAAAGAGAATCCTTATTTAAAAATTGGGGATACAAATGATCGTTCTACAAAAGGAAATTCGGATTATGTCTGGGCACTGCAAGACATTAATTTTGAGGTTGAACGAGGAGAAGTTCTCGGAATTATTGGTAAAAACGGAGCAGGAAAATCGACACTTTTGAAGATACTTTCCAAAGTAACAGCTCCAACTACCGGAAGTATAAAATCTCGTGGCCGTATTGCATCACTACTTGAAGTAGGAACTGGTTTTAATGGAGAAATGACAGGAAGGGAAAATATCTTCCTGAACGGTGCCATTCTTGGAATGACCAAAAAGGAAATTTCATCAAAATTAGCTGAAATAATTGAATTCTCAGGTTGTGAACGTTATATTGATACACCAGTAAAAAGATATAGCTCCGGAATGACCGTTCGATTGGCTTTTGCGGTAGCAGCATTTTTGGAGCCCGAAATATTAGTGGTGGATGAGGTTTTGGCAGTTGGAGATGCCGAATTTCAAAAAAAGGCTATCGGTAAGATGCAGGATATTTCTAAGGGAGAGGGGCGTACTGTTTTATTTGTGAGCCATAATATGGCTGCAATTGAAACATTATGTACTCGGGTTATTAGTATGGAGTATGGTAGAATTTGCGGTAATGGAAATCCAACTAAAGTCATTTCGGATTATTTAAAAAGTGCCTCTTTTTCTAAACGTAATATCAGTTTTGATACAATCGAAAAAGCCAAAGGTAATAATCATATACGTATTCTTTTTGCTTCAATTGAAAACGTTTCAGGAGATAATGTTGAGGATGTAATAGATGTGACATCAGCTATAGAATTTAAAGTAAAAATTATTAATCAAACTGATAAGGATGAAATTTTTGTAGGTTATGATTTAAGAACCATAAAAGGAGATATCGTATTTAGCTCAATGAAGAATTTTGAATGCGATATAAATCAAATTACTTCTTTAAAGTGTAGTATCCCTGGCAATTTTTTAAATGATGATGTTTATCAGATCCATATATATATCCACACAAATAGTATGAATATGCTTTTTCAAGATACAGAATTATTAACATTTGAGATCAAAGATACTAAAAGAGAGTCAGGATACTTAGGGAAAGTTAACGGCTTTATTAGACCTCAATTACCATGGTGTAAATATTAAAAACGCTAAATAATGAGTAGTATTTGTAATATTGGCCTTTTTTTAATGGGAAAAAAAGGATTTAAAAGCTTGGATTTTATATTAGAAAAAAAAGGCAATTTTGATATAAAATATGTTGTTTGTTCTAGAGACAGCTCTATTCTAGAGGATTATTTTAAAGATATATATGATCTATGTTCCAGAAATAATATAAAATTTTTTGAAAGAAGTTTTTTTGAAGATGATAGTAATGTTGATATAATTTTTGCCGTTGGCTGGAGATGGCTAATGCACGAAAACTTAAATAAGATTATTGTTTTTCATGACGCATTGCTGCCAAAATATAGAGGGTTCAATCCTCTGGTAACTGCATTAATAGAGGGGGATACTGAGATCGGAGTAACTGCATTAATAGCAAATGAAAAAATGGATTCAGGGGATATTGTTGGTCAGGAAATTATAGAGATTAAGTATCCAATAAAAATTGAAAAAGCTATTGATTATGTTAGTGAGTTGTATTCAATATTAATGTATAAGATTATAATTAATTATATTAATAAGGATCTATCACGAAGAGTTCAGGATGAAAACGAAGCTACTTATAGTTTATGGAGAAATAATGATGATTATAGAATTAATTGGAGTGAGAGCTCATCCAGAATTGAAAGATTTGTTAATGCTGTAGGTTTTCCGTATAATTTTGCTTCAACAATTTATGATGGTAAAGAAATAAAAATTTTAGAGGTGACAGAAACACAAGATTTAAAAATTATAAATCGTGTGCCGGGGAAAATTTTTCAGATTTCAGAGAATAAGCCACTAGTAATTTGCGGAGAAGGAATTCTAAAAATAGAAAAAGCTATTTATCTTGATTCTAGAGAAGAAGTACGGTTCAATTTGCTTAGAGTTAAAATGTCATGAGCATTCCGTTTAATAAGCCTTATCTATCAGGCAAAGAAACATATTATATAACAGATGCAGTGGCTTCAGGTAAAATATCTGGGAACGGTAAATACACTAAATTGTGTCAGCAATTTTTTGAGGAAAATTATGGTTTTAATAAATGTTTGTTAACAACTTCATGTACAGATGCTCTTGAAATGGCTGCTATTTTGATAGATACTAAGCCTGATGATGAAGTTATTATTCCATCCTATACTTTTGTTTCTACAGCAAATGCATTTGTCTTAAGAGGAGCGAAGATAATCTTTGCAGATTCTAGTCCCATAAATCCTAATATTGACGTGGAAAGAATAGAATCTTTAATAACGCCCAAAACTAAAGCAATTGTTGTAGTGCATTATGCAGGAATTGCTTGCGATATGGAAGCTATTTTGGATTTAGCAAATCGCTATAATTTATTTGTTATAGAAGATGCTGCGCAAGCTATTGATAGTTTCTATACTTTTAGAAATGGGATAAAAAAGGCATTGGGTTCTATAGGACATTTAGCAGCTTTCTCTTTTCATGAAACTAAAAATATAATTTCAGGAGAAGGCGGGATGTTGGTTATTAATGATATGAAATTTGCAGACCGGGCAGAAATAATTTGGGAGAAAGGAACAAATAGAACAGCCTTTTTTAAAGGAGAAGTTGACAAGTACGGTTGGGTTGATATTGGATCTTCTTTTTTACCCTCAGAAATTATTTCCGCATTTTTATGGGCGCAGATTGAGCATTTAAAAATTATTCAGGATAAAAGAAAAAAAAATTGGTTGCAGTATTTTGAGGGGTTAAAAGAAATTACAGCAAATTGTAATTTTAAATTACCACAAATACCAGACTTTGCTACAAATAATGCTCATATGTTCTATTTGGTTTTTGACTCAACAGAAAAAAGAGCAAACTGTATAAAACGACTAAAAAATAAAAACATTCTTTCAGTTTTTCATTATTTGAGCTTACATAAAAGCCCTTTTTATAAAAATAAGCATTCAGGTGAAGATTTAATGTGGAGTAATTACTATTCAGAGAATTTATTGCGATTGCCAATGTATTATGAATTATCGACTACGGATATTGAATTAATAATTAGTACGATTAAGAATGAACAAGATTAAAATAATATTTTTAGTTTCAGATTTTTATCATAACGGAGCTCAACGGGAAATGTACGAGTTTGATACTTCGTTGGACAGGAGTAAATTTGATATTACTATTTTAAGTTTAACACCATTAAATACAAGAGCAGATCTGACGGATTATTTTTACGAAAAACACTTAGAACTTGGATCGAAAGTTATTTTTTTGGATGATTACTTTAACAAGCCCAATAAATCATTGGCTTATAAAGTTTTAAATAAAGTATCAAGGAGTTTTTTTAAAAAAAAGACTAGCTTAAAGAATAATAAAAGTGTAGCAGCTTTATTAAATGATTTTGATAAGGTTGTCTTTATGGGGGAATATGTATATCAATATTTAGCGACTTTTATACCGCATGATTTCTTTCAGACAGTAATTATTTTTGTAATGTGTTTCCGATTTCAATCGGAAAATTACAGGAACTTCAGTAAGGACAACAAGTATTCTTTTATTAGTGTATTTGATGATTTAGAACAAGTAGAATTTGAGTTTCAGGGTTTCAAAGATTATACTTATCAACATATGCCATTAAGTCTGAACATCTCTGATATATACAAAAAATGGAATTTTAAGGATAATAATGAAATAAAAAGAATCGGGATTTTTACGAGGTTACATAAAGATAAACCATTAGATCCATTTTTATATGCTTATCAAATATTGATAAGTCAGGGTGTAAATGTTGAATTACATATATTTGGAATTGGAGATTTTAAACAAGCAGAATATGATCGTTACATTAATCACCTTGGACTTAAGGATAAAGTATATTTTAGAGGACATCAGTCTGACATGAAACAGACAATTTTAGATGAAAAATTGGATTTAATATGGTTTCAGGGCTATAATAATATTCCTGGCGGATATGCCGGGTTAGATGCTTGCTTAACAGGTACCCCCCAGATTTTTTGGGACTTTTTCGTAGGAGAGAATGGTCAGATAAATAAGTTGGATGTTGTTTATCCGCATTATAAAGATGTATTGTTATTTGTTGAAGCAAGTAAGGCTATTTTGTATGATGAAAAAATTGCAAAGTCAATTTCAGACAGACAATTTCAAAATGTTGTGGATAATAGAGATATTGCAAAAAATATAAAAACCGTAGAAGAAATACTTTCAAAATAAGAATGATTATCTCTATTACTCCTAAAATCACAGTTTTGATGCCTGTATACAATTGCGAATCTTTTATAAAGGAAGCAATAGATAGTATTTTGAATCAGACTTTTTCAGATTTTGAGTTTATAATAATTGATGATGCTTCTTCAGACTCAACGGTATCAATTATAAAAAAATATAAAGATTCAAGAATACAATTAATAGTAAAACCCCAGAACTCGGGTTACACTAATAGCTTAAATTACGGATTAAGTATCGCCAAAGGAGAATATATTGCCAGAATGGATGGTGATGATATAAGTTTTCCTGAACGCTTTGCGAAACAAGTTGCTTTTTTAGACAAAAACCAGGAGACCGTTCTTTGCGGGACAGCATTTAAAATAATTGGAACGGATACTATTATTACTGTACCTGAGTATCATGATGATATAAAATTGGCAATGCTTAAAGATTGTTGCATAGGACATCCAACAGTAATGATGAGAAAAAGTTGCTTGAATAATTTTTCGTTAATTTATGATACAAAAAAAGAACCAGCTGAAGATTATGATATGTGGACACGATTGTTAGTTGTAGGGAAGCTACACAACTTGCAAGAAGTTTTACTTAATTATAGGGTTCATAACTCACAAGTGTCTCATAAAAGAAACGAACAACAAATAAATATCGCACTAGAGATTAAAGTTAATTTTTTGACTAATGTTGGTTTTGAAATAAATGATCAAACCCGAAATTTTTTAAAGAAGATAATATCACGCAGAGAATTAGTTTCGTTTAAAGAAATAATGCAGTTTGAAGATTTAAAAAATGAATTGCTTTTAGCGAATCAGATAACTTTTTTTGAAAAAACAGGTTTTGAAGAGTATCTGCTGGAGATTAAGAGCAATATATTTAAAGATTACTTTTTAGAAAGAGAAAAATATTCACCAACAGTTTATTTGCAATATTTGAAAATTTCAAAGAAAGGAGCCATTAAATTAAAAACGTGGCATGAAATTAAATTACTTGTGAAATCAATAATATGCTATAGTAAAGAATGAAAGAGCCAATAATTTCTATAGTAGTTCCATGTTATAATCAGGCTCAATATTTAAATGAAGCCTTACAATCTGTTTCAGACCAGACGTATGAAAACTGGGAATGTATTGTAATAAATGATGGAAGCCCCGATAACGCAGAAGAAATTGCAGAAGAATGGATTGCTAAAGACCAAAGATTTAAATACTATTATCAGAAAAATAAAGGAGTAAGTAGTGCCAGGAATTTAGGTATTACAAACAGCACCGGTAAATTTATTCTGCCACTTGACGGAGATGATAAAATCGCTAAAGATTACATAAAACAAGCTGTAGAAGCATTTGAAAATGATGAATCATTAAAACTTGTTTACTGTAAAGCAGAAAAATTTGGAGATGAATCTGGAATCTGGAATCTGATACCATTTTCACTTAAAAAATTGGCATTAGACAATATGATTTTTTGCTCGGCAATATATCGAAAAACAGATTGGGAACTAACTGGCGGGTATGACAATACAATGCTGGAAGGTCTTGAGGATTGGGAATTTTGGATATCACTTTTAAAAAATGGCGGAAATGTCTTGTGCTTGAGTACGGTCGGTTTTTACTACAGAATAAAATTAGTGTCAAGACAAAAAAAACTCGACGCTACTATAAAAGAAAAACTCTTCAATTATTTAAGTATAAAGCATGCCGATTTTTTTGTAGAACATTTAGGGTCTTTTGTAATGTTAAATAATAATTTACAAAAGGAAAGACAGTCATTTTCTATAAAATTAAATAGCGAAAAATTTGTACTTGATTTGTTTTGCAAAACTTTTTTTGGGTTTACGATTTTTGGAAAAATAAACAAAAAATAAATGCTGGCTATAGTTATACCCTATTATAAACTCATTTTTTTTAAAGAGACATTAAAATCATTATCAGATCAGACCGATAAAAGATTCAAAGTATATATAGGAAATGACGCTAGTCCTGAAGATCCATCATTACTTTTAGAACAATACAGAAATAAGATCGATTTCGTCTATCATTTGTTTGACAATAATTTAGGAGGGGCATCATTAATACAGCACTGGGAACGCTGTATAGCACTTGTTGAAGATGAAGAGTGGGTTATGATATTGGGGGATGATGATGTGTTGGAACCTAATTTTGTAGAAGAATTTTATAGTAGTTTGGAGGAAGTAAGTACTTGTCAAAGTAACGTTATAAGATACGCTACAAAATTGATTGATGCTGAAGATAAGATACTGTCGAAGGTTTATAAGCATCCAAAGTATGAGAAAGCGACTGATTTTTTTTGCCGCAAATTTTCTGGAAAAACAAGAAGTTCTTTATCTGAGTATATTTTTAAAAAAGAAGTTTATGTAACGTATAAATTCACTTACTACCCTTTGGCATGGCATAGTGATGATATGGCTCTTCTGGAATTTTCCGAAGGTAAAATCATATTTACGATTAATGAAAGTAGTGTTAAAATAAGAGTTTCGGAGGAGAGTTTATCCGGAAGTACTTTTAATATAGCCGAGAAGAGATTGGCAGCATCTTTTTTCTATATGGATCTCGTTAGAAAGAAATTAAATTTGTTTAATAAAAAGGAACGTCTATTTCTATTGTATCAACTTGAGGACTCAATTAAAAAAAGCAGAAAATTAGATTTCAAAGAATGGTCCTTACTTTCTAAATGTTATATAGAAAATTTTTCGCCAATTCCCGTTTTGAAGTTTACACGAAGATTTATAATCAGTTTTACACAATGAATACACTAGTTTCAATAGTAGTACCTTGTTACAAGCAAGCAAAATATCTTGATGAATGTTTACGCTCCGTTCTGAATCAAACCTATTATAATTGGGAATGTATTATTATTAATGATGGAAGTCCTGACAAAACAGAAATTGTGGCTCAAAAGTGGGTAGAAAAAGACACTCGATTTAAGTACCTTTTTCAAGAAAATAAAGGAGTAAGTGCGGCAAGAAACAATGCGATTTCGAACGCTAGTGGAGAATTTATAGTAGCACTAGATGCCGACGACTCAATTGCTAAGGATTACTTAGAAAAGCTAGTTCCGGAATTAGAAAATGATGCTTCCTTAGCGATCGTGTCCTGTTATAGTGTTTTTTTTAAGAATAATATAGAAAATGTCATTACTGAATTTAAACCACATGGTGATAATTACCAGCATTTAAGGTATGTTAATCAATTAATTGTTACTTCTTTATTTAGAAAAGAATGCTGGCATGAAGTTAACGGTTTTGATGAAGATATGGAAGGTTTTGAAGACTGGGAGTTTTGGCTTAACATAACTAAGAGAGGCTGGAAATATAAAATAGTTGAAGATTTTTTGTTTTTTTATCGAAAAGCAAAAAAATCCAGACAAGTCGATGCTTTGGAAAAACATTTTTATACAACAAAGGAATACATCTTTAAAAAACACAAAGAGTGTTATATTGAAGACTTTGAAAATTGTATGATCGTACTTTTTTTTGAGCAGAATATGCTCAAAAACAGTCAAAATAAAATTCAGAATTCAATAGAATACAAAATAGTAAAGGCGATTTACAAACCCTACAGAGTACTTCAGAGAATATGGAACAAAAAATAATATTAAGATGATTTCAGTTGTTATTAGAGCTAGAAATCAATCTGTTTCGTTAGATTTTGCTTTAAGAAATCTAGTAGAACGATATCGCAATAGTATCTCTGAAATCATTGTTGTAGATAATGAATCGACAGATAACAGTAAAGAAATCGTTGCGAAATATGATGCTCGCTTTGTTACAATAAAAAACTTCAGCTACGGAGGAAGTGCAAATGTATGTGCCAGAGAAGCAAAATATCCAATTGTTGTTTTGTTCAGTGCGCATTCTTATCCGGTAAGTCATGATTTTTTTGAATTGATTCAGCAAAAATTTGAGCAAAATTCTAATTTAGCAGGCTTAAGATGTCTTCATAATCCAAATGATTATAAAAATTATATTAATCAGGTTTCAGTTCTGACAGATCCGAATAAATCAGGCTTAATATTTTCAGGTTCCGCTTTTAGTAAATTAGTATGGGAAAAGCACCCTTTTAAAGAAGATGTTGCAACTTTCGAAGACAAGGAATGGACTACCAGAGTAATTAAAAATGGGTACGAAATTGATTTTGTACCATCTATATTTTGTTATGACATTAAAAGAACAAAAAAACAACAATTGTTTAGATTTAAAAATGATATTGTAGGCAATTATCAATTATGGCATCAGGATATTACACTAGGAAATGCTTTGAGGGGTTTGTTGGGAGGAATTTATAATTTGTCGAAAAATTTTCTAATAGAGTTTTGGTACATAATTCTGCGTTTTTTTTATTTAATAAAATTCATAACAAACAAACCTAAAAAGTTTTAAAAGAACTTTCGCGGAAACTAGATAAGACTTTAATGACTAAAAATAATAATTTTGATTTTTTGCGATTTTTGTTCGCAATCTTAGTCGTCATTTCACATGCATTTCCATTGTCCGGAAGTATTGAAACAAAACAATGGATTTATGAGATTACAAATGGACAACTTGTTTTAGGTCAGATAGGTTTGAGCGGTTTTTTTGTGATTAGTGGTTTCTTTATATTTCAAAGTCTGGAAAGAAGTAAGAGTTTACAGGAATACTTCAAAAAGAGATTTTTAAGGCTTTTTCCTGCTCTGTTTTTCGTTTTACTTTTTTCGGTACTTTTAGCTCCCTTCGTTTATAATGGAAGTATGCCTTTTTTAAAAAATAAAGAAGTATTTACATACTTGCCCTATAATCTTACGCTGTTCGGATTTCAGTCTGGTATTAAGGGAATATTTGATACGAATTCATATCATGCTATAAACGGTTCTTTATGGACGATTAGATATGAATTTACCCTATATATTGCCCTGGCCTTACTTTTCTTTTTCAGAAACAATAAAAAACTAAATATCAGTATACTTTTATTTGTATATGTGTTTTTCATTATTCTTTACAATTTTTATTTGAGTAGATTTGCGGAATCTTCTCTTATGGGATTTCAAGGGGGACATGTAATTAATCTGGGAGCCTTTTTTATAGCCGGAAGTGTGCTGGCATCTTTAAAATTTCAAAATTGGAGGTATAAAAAAACATTATTAGTTATAGTGAGTTTACTTTCAGTGCTGTCTTTATATTTTAATTATTATGATGCAGTAAAACATATGATTTTCCCTGTTTTGGTAGTATTGATTGGTTTTATTCCGGTCAAATTTCTAAGTGGTTTTGGGAAAGCAGGAGATGCATCTTATGGGATTTATATTTACAGTTTTCCGATACAACAAACATTGATGTATTTTTTTAAGATGAATACTTATACCTTAATGTTTGTTTCAGTGATTATTTCCATAACATTTGGTTTTTTCTCGTGGCATTATATTGAAAAAAAGGCTTTGAAATATAAGAGAATAGACTAAACAATCTATTCTGTTTAACATCTGAATGAGAGCTGTCGTAAGGTTTTTTACTTTTTTTTTAGATAGGAGAGATTGAAGTGAAAGTGGAAATCAGGAAAATATCTTCAGGATAAGAAATGAACTATGAGAAAGATACAGGAGTAAGGATTTAGAAAAAATTATTGCGGCTAAATAAATTGATTTGTTTCATGAAGCATCTCAAGAAATGAAAGTATCTTAAAATGATAACAATAGCATTAACATATAGGAATCGGGATCTAAGAGTAGTTCAAAATTGTTTGGATTCTCTAAAAGATCAATCTAATCTCTCTTTTGAAGTTATTTTAATCGATTATGGAAGTGAAGATTCTAATGCGCTTTCTTTATGTAGCTTTGTAGGGGGGTATTCTTTTGTGCGTCTTATTTCATGCCCCGTAAAAAAACAACTTTGGAATAAGGCAAGAGCGATAAACATTGCTTTATTGCAATGTACAACTGATTACTTTTTTGTTGGAGATATTGATATGATTTTTCGGGAAGACTTTATTGAAAAATTAAACGAACTTAAGAGTGAAGATGAAATTACTTATTTTCAAGTTGGTTTTTTAGACCACGACGAATCAAAAAAAAGCAAATCTTTTAAGACATATAAAGTAAATCACTTATCCGGTAAAGAAGCAACAGGAATGACATTGTATGCTACTGCAATGTTAAAAAGTATAAACGGCTATGATGAGTTTTATCATGGTTGGGGAGCAGAAGATACAGATGTTCATATTCGGCTACAAAACAAAAAAGTTAAAGTCAATTTTTACAATGACGATCTCTATATCCTGCATCAATGGCATCCTAAAACGTATCGGAATAAAAATAGTCTCGAACCTTTTCATAGTCGACTTGAAAAAATAAATCATCAGTACATTCAGCAGATACAAAAAATGAGGGTTATTCAAGCAAATCATAATTCTAGTTGGGGGATTTTGCCCGTAAATCAGGATTATCTTAGTTTGAATCAACCGGATTACAGCTTGAAAATAACCAACGAAAAAAATGAGATTGAAGCATTTTTATCAGGAACACTGGTAAACTTAAAAGATGTTGTGATAAATGTTGATATTGAAAAACATGCACTTTGCAATAGTTTCAAAAATGAATGTAAAAGAATAATAGGAAAAAAACATTTTCAGTTTCTTTCCTTTGATATAATTAACGATACCATTTTGCTAACTATCGTTTCTTCTTTAAGAAACCAGCCTTATCAATATGAGTATTCAAAATTGGAACAAACTATTAATTTAAAAATTAAATTATAGTTATGAAGATTCTAATGGTTGCAATGGCTTCACAGCATTTTTTCAGATGGGTTGAACAGCTTGAAAATGCAGGACATGAAGTCTATTGGTTTGATGTTTTGGACAGTAAAAAAAAGGTAGAAAGAATTAGTTGGGTAAATCAAATTGTGGAATGGAAACTGCGTTGGAATTACCCGGGACGTGAATTTTTAAAAAGTAAATTTCGTAGTTTCTATAACTTTATACAACAGTTTAATGAGTATAACACAGCGACCATTTTTGAGGAAAAGTTGCTGGAAATAAAGCCAGATTTAGTACATAGCTTCGAAATGCAGCTTTCTTGTTTGCCAGTTTTGGAAGTAATGGAAAAATATTCTTCTATCCAATGGGTTTATTCCTCCTGGGGCAGTGATATGTTTTTTTCAGAACAGATTGGAATCTCAGACGTATTGATGTCCAAAACGTTAAAAAGAATCAATTACTTAATAACAGATTGTTTTAGAGATTTTAAAATTGCTACAGAAAAAGGCTTCGGAAACAAATTTCTGGGAGTTTTTCCGGGTAATGGAGGATTTGAATTTAAAGAGGAACGAATTATTCCTCCGGCATCCCGAAAAACAATTTTGATAAAAGGATATAACAATGAAATTGGTAAAGGAATTACTGTAGTTAAAGCCTTAAGCAGTGAGATTTTGCTATTACTCAACGAGTATCGCATTGTTGTATTTGGAGCAGATTTGGAAATTAAAGATTACATTCAAAATAATAGTCGATTTGCCAATAGTCAAATCACAGTTTATTTAAGATCCGAGTTTATTGAAAACAACGAACTAATGAGAATAATGGGAGAGAGTTATATTTACATTGGTAATAGTTTGTCAGATGGATTGCCCAATTCTTTAATCGAAGCAATGGGGATGGGGGCTTTTCCAATTCAGTCTAATCCGGGCAATGCAACAGCTGAACTTATAAACGATGGACAGAACGGATTACTTATTCAAGATGCGTTAAATGCTAAGCATATTGAAGAGTTACTAAAAAAGGCAATTTTAAACCCTGCAATGATAGAAAATGCTTTTTCGTATAATATCAATGTCATAAAAGAAAGATACGATAGAGAAAGTAACAGATTAAAGGTAATAGAATTATACAGTTCTGTTGAAAAAGTAAAAAATTAAATTTTAAACATCACACATAAAATAGTTTAAGAATACTAGAAATAATGGATTCTTTATAAATTGATTAATATAATCTGCTATGAAAAAAATAGGAATTATTCCACTTCGAAAAGGTTCGAAAGGAATTGTTGGAAAAAATAAAAAGAAAATGGTAGGGCGTCTTCTTTTTTCATGGGTTCTTACGGAAGCTATTTTTTCTGATTTAGATGAGATATATGTTTTTACTGATGATTTAGAGATCATTGCCTTTATAGAAAAAGAATATACCTGGACCAATAAGGTAATTCCATTATTGCGCAACGAAGAAAATGCAAGTGATACTTCCTCAACAGAGAGTGCAATGTTAGAGTTTTCAGAGAAAATTAATCATAATTATAACATAATATGCCTGCTTCAGGCGACTTCTCCGTTAACTTTAACAGCTGATATTAATACTGCCCTTGCGCGAATAACAAATGAGTCTTTTGACTCTGCAATTAGCGTTGTAAAAACACATCGATTTATTTGGAATAAACAAGGTCAACCAATGAACTATGATATTTTTAATCGACCGAGGAGACAGGATTTTGAAGGTTTACTAATCGAAAATGGTGCTGTTTATTGCAGTACTAAGGAAGCTTTTTTGGATAAGAAAAACAGAATAAGCGGTAAGATTGGATTGGTCGAGATGTCTGAGGATACTTTGATTGAAATAGACAACCTTTCCGATTGGAATAGTATAGAGACGCTCTTAATAGGACGCCAGAAGGCACTGAAGCAAAATCAAAAAATAGAATATTTAGTTCTGGATGTAGATGGTGTTTTTACAGATGGCTCGGTTTATTACGATAAAGATGGTGAAATGGCCAAAAAGTTTGATATGCGTGACGGAATGGGGCTCGAAATTTTAAGACAAAATGGGGTTGAGGTTGTAGTATTAACCTCAGAGAATTCAAAGTTGGTAGAGCAGAGAATGAAAAAACTTCAAATTAAAAATACTTTTTTAGGCGTTAAGGATAAATACTCCTTTTTAAAGCATTTTATTAAGGGCAGAAATAGTAGTTTTGCGGCCGTTGCTTATGTGGGAGATGATGTAAATGATTTGACAAATATTTGTAGTTGCGGGTGGTCCTTTGCGCCAGCAAACGCAGTAGATATTGTGAAAATGAATGCAGATATTGTATTGTCTCATCATTCCGGAAAAGGTGCCATCCGCGAAGTATGCGATATTATTAAAAAGTACAACAATAGATATGAATAAATTTGAGAAGCCTTTTGTAATTGCCGAAATAGGCTGTAACCATAAAGGAGATATGGAAATTGCAAAAGAGTTGATAAAAATAGCAGCCATTTTTTGTAATGTTGACGCAGTTAAATTTCAAAAACGAAATAACAAAGAATTATTGACAGCGGAACAATACAATGCTCCGCATCCAAACGCATCGAATTCTTATGGGAATACCTATGGAGAACACCGTGAGTATTTAGAATTTGACGTCGATCAGCATGCCGAATTAAAGCGATATTGCGAAGAGATCGGGATACTGTATTCTACTTCTGTTTGGGATACCACTTCTGCTAAAGAGATTACGTCTCTAAATCCCGCTTTTATCAAAATTCCTTCAGCTTGCAATAATAATTTTGAGATGTTGGAGTGGTTGTGTGACAATTATTCGGGAGAAATTCATATATCAACCGGAATGACTACAAAAGAGGAGATAGATACTTTAGTAAATTATTTCGTCGAAAAAAATAGAAATAAAGACCTGGTCTTATACAATTGTACATCAGGATATCCTGTTCCTTTTGAAGATGTATGTTTGCTGGATATCAGTTTTCTAAGTCAGAAGTATGGAGATAAAGTTAAACATATTGGTTTTTCAGGACATCATTTAGGAATTGCGGTAGATATTGCAGCATATACATTAGGTGCACCTGTTATTGAACGCCATTATACAATTGACAGAACCTGGAAAGGAACTGACCATGCAGCATCTTTAGAACCAATGGGACTTCGAAAATTGGCAAGAGATTTAAAAGCAGTGCATAGTGCTATGACTTTTAAAAACACTGATATTTTGCCTATTGAACAGGTGCAGCGTGAAAAACTTAAAAATAAAAAGATCAATTAATAAAAGACATTTTCGTAAAGAGATAAATCTTTTATAGATTTTAATGGTTTGATTTATTACAATGAAAAAAAAAATATTTATTTTTCTTCCGGATGGTGTAGGATTGCGAAATTTTGCGTTTACTCCTTTTAAAGAAATTGGAGAAAAAAAAGATTATCAAATCGTTTATTGGAATAACACGGTTTTTTCTCTGAAAGAAGAGTTGGGGTATGAGGAAGTTAAAATTGAAAATCATAAGACACATCCTTTAACGCCCGTTCTTTCAAGAGTTCGAAAGCATATAGAGCTTAATGTCTCACAAAAAAAGTTCAACGATAAAGTATATGAGACCTATAAATTTCCTTTTAGTTATGACGGTTTAAAGAATACTTTAAAAACAGCTTATATTAAATTACTAATTGGCTGTAATTCATCTGAAAAAGGAATTTTAAGAATAAGAAAGCGTATCAATGCTCTCGAACGTTCGACTTCAAAATATCAATATTGTAAAGCACAATTAGAAGAGAACAAACCAGATTTAATTTTCTGTACGACTCAGCGAGCCACTCAATCGGTTAGTGCCTTATTAGCAGCTAAAGATCTAAAGATTCCTGTAGTTGCTTTTGTGTATTCATGGGATAATGTTCCTAAAGCAATGCAAGTAGTCGAAGCCGATTATTATTTTGTCTGGAGTGATTTAATGAAAGAAGAGATTTTGAAATATTATCCTTTTGTAACATCATCTCAGGTTTTTGTAACAGGGACACCACAATTTGAGCCTCATTATGATAAAAAATTGTTTAAAAGCAGAGAAGTTTTTTTTAATGAAAACAACTTAGATAACTCCAAAAGATACATTTGTTTTTCTGGAGACGATGAAACAACATCTCCTTTGGATCAATATTATTTGGGAGATCTTGCAACTGCCGTACGGAATTTAAATGCTAAAGGGGAAAATATTGGTATTATTTACCGCAAATGCCCTGTTGACACTACAAATCGTTACGATACTATACTTGATTCTTATGTAGATGTTATATCAGTTCTGGATCCATTGTGGAAACCGGTAGGTAAAAATTGGAACGAGATTTTTCCAACAAAAGAAGATCTTGCATTGTTGCACAATATTTGTGCTCATTCAGAATTTGTTACTAATGTATGCTCTTCTACTGTATTTGATTTTATCGCACATGACAAACCTTGTATTTATTTTAATTATGAGCAACCACAGTTAAAAAAGGGGATCAGAGATATAGGCCAAAATTACAAATATGTCCATTTCAGAAGTATGCCTAGTCAGGAAGCAGTGATATTCTGTACCAATAAAACAGATTTAGAAAACCAGGTAAAACAGATCTTGGACAGCAAATTATCGAATGTTCCGGACGGTAAAAAATGGTATGAAATTGTTGGAGGGAGAAATCCAACTACATCATCACTAACAATCTGGGACAATATTGATTCTATATTAAAACAATAATATTCTATGTTTTTTAATTCAATAGCTTTTGCTATTTTTTTACCAATCGTTTTTTTTCTGTATTGGTTTGTTTTTAATAAAAACAAAAGCACTCAAAATGCTTTATTAATTGTTGCCAGTTACTATTTCTATTCCTGTTGGGATTGGAGATTTCTGTTTTTGTTAGTTTTTTCAACTTTTCTGGATTACTACACTGGAATTCAGATCGAAAAAGGAAAATCAGATAAAAGCCGTAAGTTTTGGTTCTGGCTTAGTATTTTAGTTAATTTAGGATTTTTAGGAATCTTTAAATACTATAACTTTTTTGCCTCTTCGTTTTCAGAATTATTAAATTCAGCAGGATTAAAAGCAAGCCCAATTTTATTGAATGTAATTCTGCCGGTCGGAATTTCATTTTATACCTTCCACGGATTATCGTACGTTATTGATATTTATTACAAACGTATCAAAGCAGAACATAATTTTGTTGATTATTCTTTATTTGTGAGCTATTTTCCTCTTTTGGTTGCGGGTCCCATAGAAAGAGCAACCCATTTATTGCCTCAGGTAAAAGTAAAACGGGAGTTTGATTTTGAAAAAGCTAAAGAAGGGGTTTATCAAATTATTTGGGGACTGGTTAAAAAAGTAGTTATTGCAGATACTTGCGCTACTTATGCCAATGCCATTTTTGATCATTACCCTACAATGAATTCCTTCTCTTTAATTATGGGAGCCATTTATTTTGCTTTTCAAATATATGGAGATTTCTCAGGATACTCAGATATTGCACTGGGTGTTTCAAAATTGTTTGGATTAGATTTATTGCGAAATTTCAATTATCCCTATTTTTCAAGAGATATTGCAGAGTTTTGGCGTCGATGGCATATTTCGCTTTCATCGTGGTTTCGTGATTACCTGTATATTCCATTAGGAGGAAGTAAGGGCGGACTTTGGATGAAAGTTAGAAATACTTTTATCATTTTTGTTGTAAGCGGGTTTTGGCATGGTGCCAATTGGACGTACATTACTTGGGGATTTATTAATGCAGCTTATTTTCTTCCATTACTTTTGTCCAATAAGAATCGAAATAATATAGATACCGTAGAGTTAAAATGGAATTTGGATTCAGTAAAAGTAATGTTCAGTATTCTTATTACTTTTTTTATCACTTGTATTGCGTGGGTATTTTTTAGGGCAAAAACTGTAACGGACGCGGTTTTGTATTTAAAAAGAATCATCTCTAATGGAGAGTTTAAATTTCAATATTTGGCAAACGATAGGAGTAATTATGAATTAATAACAATGATTGGTTTGTTCGTTTTGGTAGAATGGAATAACCGTAACAAAGTTGAGCCTATTTCCGGAAAAAGAAACTTCTTAAAATTGGCCTTGGCAATAACAGCTATTTTGGCTTTTGGAACTTTTTCTGATTACAAAGAATTTATATATTTTCAGTTTTAATGAAGAATTTTCTATTTTATATATTCAAAATATTGATAATAACTATTTTGATTGCCATAGTTTTAGATGGTTTGTATACTTATGTTTTTCTGCAATCTAATAATAGAGGAAAAGTAGAAACAGTTTTTAACGCAAAGGCACAAAACTACGATGTTGTAATTTTAGGGACTTCTAGGGCACAAAATCATTTTGTAGCAGAGATGTTTAAAGACAAGGGACTCGAAACAGTTAATTATGGAATGAGTGGCGGGCATTTATTTGAAACAGCCTTACTATTAAAATTAATGGTTGAAAGAAAGTATCGTATTAAAAATATCATACTTGAAGCAGATTTAAACCTTGCAAATGATCATGAATCTGAAGGGGTTGCAGCTAAATTTTTACCCTATATTCATAATTCTGATGTCATAAAAGAACATTTCAGAGCCTATGAAAATTTTAATGAATTGTATTATGTTCCGTTTTATAGATATATAAAATACGAAAAAGGTATTGGTTTCAGAGAAGTTTTTTGCATTGCGATTAACAAAAGAACTAATGTATGGGAAAATTTAGGTTATTACCCATTAGAGAAGCATAAAAACGGGAACATGAAAAATAATATTGTTAATCTGAATCCGTTGCCGCACAATAAATACTATGAAGAAATTAAAAAGATTTGCAAAGAAAATAAAATCAATTTAATAACTGTGATGACACCTATGTGTGAAAATGTTGTTGGAATGGATTATTTCGATAAGGTAAAAAAGGCTTATCCTGAAATTTATAACTACGAAAATGTTGTGATAGAAAATAAATATTTTTCATCTTGTGGACATATGAATGATGCTGGAGCTAAGATGTTTACAGCTGAAATAATAAAGGATTTTTTTAATAAATAATTTTAGGAGATTTAGTAGTACATATTTTTACAAAATGATTACATATAGTAAACTAGGTAAGAAAGGAAATTTAGGGAATCAGCTTTTTCAAATTGCATCTACTATAGGATTGGCAGTTGAAAACAGACAAGATTTTCTTTTCCCAGAATGGAAATATCAGTCCTATTTTAAGAATAAATTGCCGCTATTAGAACCAGATCTGCTTAATTTTGTAGCTGTTGAAGAAAAAGAATACAATTATTATAAAAGAGAATTAGGAAAAGAGAACTATGATATTTCAGGTTGGCTTCAGACAGAAAAGTACTTTGATAAAGAATTAGTGAAGCATTATTTTGAGTTTTCAGAAGTTTTAATTGACCGGTTAATGGAAAAATATCAGGAAGCCTTTACTAAACCTACAATCTTAATTTCAATTCGAAGAGGAGATTTTGTAGACCATCCAGATTATCTTCAATTACCTATACATTATTACCTTAACAGTTTAGCTCGTTTTTTTCCCGACTGGCAGGCCCGCAATTTGATTGTTTTAAGTGATGATATTAAATATTGTAAATTTCATTTTTCATTTTTAGAAAATGCCTTTTTTGGGGATCAGTTAAATGAAGCCGAACAATTATGTTTAGGATCATTATGCGATGATTTCGTAATTAGTAATTCTACTTTTTCATGGTGGTCAGCATGGTTAGGGCAAAAAAGCAATTCAAAAATAGTAAGACCTTATAAAAATTTTGATGGATTAAAAAGTTTAGAATTAGATGATAAAGATTATTATCCAGAGAGCTGGATAAATTACAATCATAGTGATGATAAACCTAAACTGGAAAATTTAGCTTTTTGCATAGAAACGAAAAATAATACAGAAGCGATTAAAAATTATATCAGTGATTATTTTGATGTGAATATTGTTTTTGGAAAAAATGAGATAGATGTACATGAGGATATCTACTTTTTAAAGAAAGATTATTTTTTGCCGCCTTTTTTACTGTATGTTGGCTGGTTAAAACTTAAAAATTCTGGAAGTAAAATTGTTATTAATAGAGTTGTTAAAACGTTCAAAGTTTCGAAAAGATTTGATTACAACGAGTTTTTAGTTCAAAAAGATTTTGGCCTGTTCTCGAGAATTTTTTCATTTCCAAAACTAGCAACAACAGGCAAACATAATTTTGATATTTACTTGCAGCGAAACAAATGTAAACTTCTAGAATCAGAGAATGTTTTTTCAGATGATATTGTATTGTATTCTTGTGTAGGTGAATTCTTTGGTATAGGCGGATATCATTATAGTCTTAAAAAATATGTAATGCGAAAAGAAATACAACTAAAAAAGAGAATCAAAAAAATTCTTTCGATTAAATAAATTATGGCAGACAAATTACATATAGCTTATATAGTATCACATTATCCGCATAAGGCATTTGGTCACGACGGAGGTTTAGGTACAAGTGTTTATAATCTAGTGGAGAAACTTAATGTTTTGGGAATTAAAGTTTCAGTTTTTATATACGGTCAAAAAAAAGAATTTATTCTTGAAGAAGAAAATGTAACGATTTATAGTTTAACCGATAGCAGAACACGTTTTTTTAGATTTTATTTTAACAGAAAAAAAATTGAAACAGTCATAAACGAAACCATTACTAAAAAAAAGATTGATATTATTGAAGCGCCGGATTGGACCGGAATAACAGCGCTTATGAATTTTAAAATTCCGTTAGTAATTAGATTTCATGGCAGTGATGCCTATTTTTGTCATTTAGAAGGAAGAAAGCAGAAATCGAAAAATTATTGGTCTGAAAAACTAGCACTCAAAACAGCAAAAGGATTTGTAGCGCCAACTACTTTTGCAGGAGCGCTTTCGAAGAAAATATTTAAGTTAAAAAATAAAGAAATAAAGACAATTCATTATGGACTAAAACTGCAAAACTTTACAAACGATTCTCCTGCGATTTACGAAAAAGGGTTGGTTTTGTATGTTGGAACCTTAATTCGTAAAAAAGGAGTTTTAGAACTGCCTGCTATTTTTAACAAAGTGCGTAACGATTTTCCCAACGCAAAACTAATTTTAATTGGCAGTGACTCCAGAGACATCAAGACAAATTCAAGCTCTACCTGGCAATTGATGCAAAGTCAATTTGAAAAGGATGATTTGAGTAGTGTAGAATACCTGGGTAAAATTCCATACAATGAAGTCGAAAACTATATAAAGAAAGCAAATGTTTGTGTATTTCCAACCTTTGCCGAAACATTGGGAATGGTTACGATAGAGTCTATGGCGATGAAAAAAGGAGTCGTTAATAGTAATATTGGCTGGGCGCAAGAACTTATAGTCGACGGAGAAAGCGGTTATCTGGTACATCCTACAGATCATGATTTATTTGCCAATAGAATTAAAGCATTGCTTAAAGAAGAATCGCTTTGCTTAAAGATAGGAGAACAAGCCAGAGAAAGAGTGGAAGCTAAATTTGATATTAATAAGGTTGTACAAGAGAATATTGAATTTTATAAAACAATAATCAACCAAAATTTAAAGCCATAATGATAATTATTTATCATAAAAAAAATAAGGTTGTTGAGGTAGAGTTCGAAAAGAAAATAGTGCATTTTTCGCAAGTTAATATTGCAAAAACGCTATTTGAAATGGCTGACCTGCATCCCCATAGTTTAATAGTTTGGTGCCATATTGATTTTAAAACGAATTTAAATATTTCGAAATTTCAGGATATTTTTCATCATTCTAAAATAATGGCGTCTTATAATCCATTTTCTAAATCGTTCTTGTCAGATTCTATTGGTTATGTCGAGGAATCACCATTTATAAAAATTAATAAAAAAGTTAGTTATCCAACCTGGCAGACAAGTAGTCTTGTTGGCGGTCTTAATGCCTCTGTTTTATTGGCTCTGAACGGAAAAATTAAAACGACTTTTAATTTTGATTATTTTTTACATTCTATGGCAAAATTGACCATGGAGAAAGGACTTTTTTGTTACTCAGAGCCATCATTACTAATTGATAATACTGTAGAATTAAAAGAGCAGAAAACAAGTACATATGCTTTATTTCGATTTGTAAAACAGCATTATAGAACCCGCTGGGTATTTTTATTGTTTTTGAACTTGTTGCTGTTTAAAAGAAAACTAAGCATTATTCCATTACTGTATTGTCTTACTTATCGAAGACGAAAATTGGAAGATGATTTATTAGAGCATATTGAAGTTCACTCATCAAAGCATGTATTTAGTACAGAAACCATTGATGTAATAATTCCAACAATAGGACGAAAACAATATTTGTATGATGTTTTGAAAGATTTATCAGTACAGAGTCATTTGCCCAAAAATGTTATAATTGTAGAACAAAATACAAATTTAGAAAGTGTTTCAGAACTTGACTATCTTCAAACCGAAAGTTGGCCATTTAAAATTAAACATACATTTACACATCAGGCAGGAGCTTGCAATGCACGAAATTTAGCATTAGCACAAGTAGAGAGCGAATGGGTTTTTTTGAATGATGATGATAACAGGTTTGCTCCTGACTTAATAAAGGAAACTTTAAAGAAATGTAGAAAATTTGGTGTAACGGTTGTAAATAATTGTTATTTAAAGAAAAATGAAACAAAAGAATTTGATGTAATAAATCAAGCCTCAATATTTGGGTCAGGGAATAGTTTTATGACTAGTGTACTACTTAAAAAAGTTTCTTTTAGAATGGGGTTTGAATTTGGTTATGGAGAGGATAGTGATTTTGGAATGCAATTGCGTAATATAGGAGCAGACGTTGTATATTTTCCTAGTCCTGAAATTTTACATTTAAGTGCCCCAATGGGAGGGTTTAGGACAAAACCTGTTTTAGTCTGGAAAGAGGATCTAATTCAGCCCAAACCTTCGCCTACAATAATGTTGTATAAACAATTACACTTAACAGAAGAACAAATAAGTGGATATAAAATAATCTTATTTTTCAAATTTTATAAGGTTCAGGCAATTAAAAATCCATTATGTTATTATAAAAATTTCCAAAAGCAGTGGAAACAAAGCCTGTATTGGGCAAATGAATTAATTAGTAAATAAAAAAACTTGATAAAATCTATTACTGTTATAAAACCTTTGCAAAGTCAGACACTCGTGTTTGATAATCAGTCGCGCAAAGTTAGTATTGATTTAGCTCAGGTTAATCTTTCAGATTGTAATTCATTCGATATAAAAATTGTTTTTTCAAAGCCGGTAATACAATTTCGCAGTCACGAATATACATGGCAAAAATTGAAAAATAATTTTATCGCAAATGAATTTAGTCCCAAAATTGTAAAATTCCAAAATGAAAAGGTTATTCAGGCAAACATAACAAGTGGAATTTGGGAAATTGATCATCGTGATCCAACTGTTTTACTATGGAGATTCAATCCCGAATCAGCGTCGCCTATTACAATCTTTTCAGGGAGCCAAAATAGAAAAACTACAGTACAGGCCAAACAAGAGTTTAGTTTTGTCGAAAGCCCTGCTTTATTATTTCCTGAAAAAGAAGCTATTGAATTAAGTAGATCAATATATCCATTTTCGGCAGTTGCATGTTTTACGGATCATTGTGATTTTGATACAGCTGAAAATTTAACCATTCAGAGAACGTTTTTTAAAGAAAATCAGATAAAGATAACAAAAGGATTTTTCTTAAACCATTTTTCTAAAAGAGCAAATAACGCATCCTTCCAAAATCAAAAAGAGGAACTTTTAGAATGGAGTAAGGACGGACATGAATTGTGTTACCATTCACTTTCACAATCTATAAAGTCAAATGCTGAAAGTTTTCATGATTTTAAATACTTTGTTCCACCATCAAGTAATTTAAAAGTTTGGATTGATCACGGATATCAACCCTATAATTTATCACTCTTTAAAAAAAACGATATCAACGAAGGAGAATTTGGGACAATTTTGAAAAATAAAAACATTGATGTTTTGTGGAACTACATAGATTCCGGAACCGCAACAAATGGGGTTATAAATCAATTTAACCCACAACATTTTACTCTGTCAGTCTTTTTAAAAGGGATTAAAGATTTTGGACTGATTAAGAAAATGCAATTGATGATTAAAAACAGTATTTTTCATTATTACAATGACGAGGATAATATTCAGAAATATAGGAATACCGTAACAAACTTTAAAAAAATAGTCTTTCAAAGAAAATGGGAATCGATTTTTCTATTAATGAAAGATTCTCTTAAACTTGGCGCTTCTGTTTTCTCCGTCTTTTTATTTTGGAATACCAATAAGTTTAGACCTTATAGATTGGCTAAATATTCGCCAATTCTATTTAAACATAATTTTGAAGATAAAGAATTCTATATATTTCAGACCCTAGAAATGTTAGATTTTAAAAAATCGTTATCAGAAGAAAATATAAAAACATTGATAAACGAAAAAGGAGTTTTTATTGCACATACCTATTTTTCAGTTCCAATGGAATACCATAGCGGGAAATTATTTTCATCCCCAACAAAAATAGACGAGAAAGTTGCCGAGAGATTCCAATTTCTATCAGAGAAAATCAAAAATAAGGAAGTTTGGAATCCAACACTTTCAGAGCTTATTGCGTATTGGAAAGGTTTTGAGAAAATAGTTTTTGATATAGATATAGATGGGAACTTGTTTGAAAAAAGCGCCACAGGTTTAGAAATGCGAAAAGTAATTTAATATAAAATGAATCATAAACTAAAAACAATATTGTTTAAAACTCTCGCTTTGTTGCCCAATAAAGTAGATGATTATTGCTATCATAAAATTCAGAGTTCTTTTGATAAAATGACGTTAGAAGACCGCCTAAAAAGTGTCGAATCGACTTATTCCAGGCTTTCAAAAGTTTTAAATGATTTGAATATTGATTTAAAAGATAAAACAGTTTTTGAGTTTGGTTCAGGTTGGTTTCCGGGAATGCCCTATTTCTTTAAGTATAAATTGGAGGTTAAAAGGATAGCTACTTATGATATTAACAAACACTTTAAAAAAGAAACGATTCTGAAATTAAATGGTCTTTTTTCTGAAAGATATGGATTTGATGTGATACCCAATTTTAGTAGTAAATATGCACTTCCAAACGGAATTGAGTATTTTCCGGATCATAACATTGTAACAAATGAACTTCCGGATATTGATGTTGTGTTTTCGCGTTATGTTCTTTCGCATATGAACGAGAATGATGTAGATATTTTACATCGGAAGATGAGAGCCGAACTTAAAAAAGGAACCTACATTATTCATTTTATTTCGCCAAGCGATTTAAGGCAACATGGTGATAGTACTTTATCCTTACAGGATTTTTTGCAGTACAGCAAAGAACAATGGAATAGAATTCACACTAAATTTGATTATCACAATCGTTTAAGATTGCCTCAGTTTTTGGAAATTTTTAAGAAATACAATTACGAAATTGTTCATTTAGAATCTGACAGTTTGATATCAGGAACACCAAAGTATGATTTGTTTAAGAAAGTTCAACTTCATGAGGATTATCGCAAATATTCAGATAAAGAATTAACAGCAGGAAATATTTTCGTGGTTTTAAAAGTATAAAATACAATGAATTTACAAGTACACTTTTCCTTAGTAGTTTGTACCTACATGCGCCCGAAACAATTATTAAATCTGCTGCAATCTGTTCAGAAACAAAAACTATATCCGAATGAGATACTAGTTATTGATGGTTCTACAAATAAAGAAACAGAAAAGATAATTAATGAAAATTCATTTCAGGGGTTACAATATATTTTAGTTTCGCAAGAAAACAGAGGGCTGACAAAACAAAGAAATATCGGTATATCTAAAATAAATAAAGACAGCGAAATAGTTTGTTTTTTGGACGATGATACGGTTGTAGAACCGGATTATTTTTCTGAGATTATTAAAACCTTTCAAAATCACTTAGATGTTACTGGAGTTGGAGGAGTGGCTGTTAATGATTATAAATGGAGACCTCAAATTAAAGACTCTTTCTATAACAGAAAAAAGTATTTTCTATTTGAAAATTATTTTTATAAAGAGGGAACTCGCAATGTTGTTAGAAATTATTTAGGTCTTGGTGCCGGTTTAGGTTCTGGAAAGATGCCAAATTTTTCACATGGAAGAACTTCTGGATTTCCTTTGACAGGAAAAATATATGAAGTCGATTTGCTAATTGGAATGTCAATGGCATTTAGAAGAACTGTTGTTGAGAATATTAAATTTTCCAAATTTTTTGAAGGTTATGGGTTATATGAAGATGCAGATTTTAGTATAAGAGCGTTGAGTTTTGGTAAAAACACAATCAATACAAAAGCACAGTTGTCACATTTTCATGCTCCTTCAGGACGTCCCAACCAATATCAGTACGGAAAAATGGTAGTAAGAAACGGATGGTACGTTTGGCGCGTTAAAAACGCAAATCCAAGTTTAAAAGATCGTTTCAAATGGAATGCAATAACTGTTTTACTAACCTTAATACGATTTACGAACATACTTACAGCTGAGAATAAGAAAATGCCTTTTACTGAGGCAATAGGCAGAAGTATTGGCTGGTGTACTTTAGTATATAATAAACCCAAAGTATTGCGATGAAAACAAAAGTTTATGTTTATGGACTTTGTGATGTTTTTTATGATGGATATTATATTCAAGGGATTAAAGAACTTTATAAAGAATTTGAATTTAATATTGCTAAGTTTCCCAAATTCAATCAGGGTACCTTTGCATTTATTGTTGAAAAGGAAAATTATTCAAAGAAAATTATTATTGATTCAAAAGATTCTAATCAGATTCATTTAGCTGAATTAGAGTGGTGTGATGTTTATGGGAAAGTGAATTGTAATGAGTATCATTTACCAATCGAAAGCTCAAGAAAAATTATGGCTATTGGGCCAAGTTTTGGGGTTAGAATCTGGAGTTTATTGAAAACATTGTATTATTTATTTTTAAATTTTATTCGATTTAAAAATTCTATCACTAATAAAAGAGAGTTTGTTGCCAACTATTGGAGGCAATATAAAAGGCTGCAACTAAAAAGTTACCATTTAACTCAATCCTCAAAAAACGAAGTCTTTTTTTTAAATAGTATATGGAAAAAGGAAAGCGAAACGAATAAAAACAGAGCTTTATTTATAGAAACTTGTAAGAACAGTCCGTTACTTCGTTTTGAAGGAGGTTTTGTGGCAAGAAGTAATGGAGACAATTTAGGGTTGGATGATTTGGTGTACTCAAAAACAATTCCTTTGAGGCTGTACATAAAAAAGAGTAAAAGGTCGGCTTTTGTATTTAATACACCGGCAGTTTTATCTTGTCATGGTTGGAAATTAGCTGAATTTCTGGCTCTGGGAAAAGCAATTATCACTACTTCTCATCGCAATAAATTGCCAGAAGTTTTAGTTAATGAAAAGCACTTAATGTACGTTGAAAATCAAAGTGAAATTAACCAGGCAATTGAAAAATTAACTACTGATGTCAGCTTTAAAAGAAAACTGGAAGTCGAAAGTAGAAATTATTTTGATACGTATCTTACTCCATGTAAAGTTATTTCCAGATTAATAGAAAAAAAATAAATGAAATTTGTATTAATTAGTCATGTCTCGCACCTTTCTAAACAGGGACTGTTTTTTGGTTACGCACCCTATATTCGGGAAATGAATATATGGCTTAGAGCTGTTGATGAGGTGATTATTGTAGCTCCATTGCAAAAAGGGGAGCCAACAGCAATAGATATTCCCTACAAGCACAATAAAATCGATTTTAGAGAAACAGCCGATTTTAATTTTATTACGATTAAGAATAGTTTGAGTTCAATTTTGAAATTACCAACGATTTTTTGGGAGGTATTTAAGGCTATGAAAAATGCCGATTACATTCATTTACGTTGCCCGGGGAATATGGGACTAATTGGTTGTTTGGTTCAGATTTTATTTCCGTGGAAAATGAAAACAGCAAAATATGCCGGAAATTGGGATCCAAAAAGTAAACAGCCTTTGACTTATAAAATTCAAAAATGGATTTTGAGTAATGAATTTTTAACACGAAAAATGCAGGTGCTGGTGTATGGAAGTTGGGAAAACCAGTCAAAAAACATAAAGCCTTTTTTTACAGCCACCTATTTAGAGTCTGAGAAAGAAATCGTTGCGAAAACAAGCTTTGATTCGTCAGTCGAATTCATTTTTGTTGGTAGTTTAGTTTTAGGCAAAAACCCGCTGTATAGCATAAAATTAGTAGAAGAACTGTCAAAAAAAGAAGCAAATGTAGTTTTGAATTTATACGGTGACGGGCCAGAAAGAAAAAAAATAGAAAGTTACATTCAAACCAATAATCTTCAGAACTTCATTTTTTTACATGGAAACCAAAATTATGAAATAATTAAAAAAGCATATCAAAACAGCCATTTTGTGATCTTGCCTTCAAAAAGTGAAGGTTGGCCAAAAGCCATCGCTGAGGGCATGTTTTGGGGATGTGTTCCTATTGTAAGTAAGGTTTCATGTTTGCCTTTTATGTTAGATTTTGGGAAGAGAGGTATTTTGTTAGAAATGAATTTAGACCAGGATATAAAACAAATTGAAAAATTAATTGATGTTCATAGTAGTTTTGATATGAAAAGTCAATTAGCTGCAAGTTGGTCTCAAAATTATACCGTAGATGTTTTTGAAGCTGAGATACAAAAGCTGTTAGTAAAATGAGAATTGTTCAAATCATAGACTCTTTAAATGCTGGCGGAGCAGAGCGAATGGCTGTTAATTATGCTAATGCATTGGGGAAGAAAGTACAGTTTTCGGGCTTAATTGCAACGAGAAGCGAAGGAGTTTTAAAGAAACAAATCGATCCTCAAGTATCTTATTTATTCCTAAAAAAGAAAAACCGAATAGATTTTAATGCAATTTTTCGTTTAAGAAATTACTTAACCAGAAATAAAATTGAGATAATTCATGCACACAGTTCTTCTTTTTTTATTGCTGTATTGGTTAAATTGACACTGCCGGGAGTAAAAATTATTTGGCATGACCATTATGGGATTAGAGCTAAAGAAGTTAAAGAAGAAAACAAAGTTTTAATTTTTTTATCCGTTTTTTTTTCTTCCATTTTTGTAGTGAATCATCAATTAGAAAGCTGGAGTAAAAAAAATATGAAGTGTTCGAGAGTGTTTTTTATTCCTAATTTTGCAGTTTCAGAATTGGAAAATCGACAAATTACTAATCTGAAAGGCAAAGAAGGTAAAAGGATTGTTTTTTTAGCAAATTTAAAAAGACCCAAAAATCATATTTTAATACTGGAGGTATTTCTGGATTTAAAATTAAGGGAATATGGCTGGACTCTTCACTTGATAGGTAAAGATTATAATGATTCTTATTCCTGTATTTTAAAAGAATTTATAGAATCAAATTCTTTGCAGGACTGCATACATCTGTATGGAGAACAGAACGATGTTAAATATATACTGTCTCAAGCTTCAATAGGAGTTTTGGCATCAACAGACGAAGGGTTTCCAGTGACATTAATAGAGTATGCATTAGCCAATCTGGCAGTTATTTCGACAAACGCGGGGTATTGCTCCGTAATTATTCAAAATAATCGTAATGGGTTGTTGTTTGATCCGTCTTCAATTTCTGAAGTAAAGAATCAATTGTTAAAATTAATAGAAGATGGAATTTTTAGAGAGAAAATAGGAGATAATTTTAATAAATCTGTTTTAGAGAATTATTCGGAAGAAATTGTAATCGAAAAGTTAATTTTGGCCTATAAAATAAGTAAATAATGAAAAGTTTTTCTTTGTCTTATAATTACCTTCTTTTGCTACACGCAGTAATTGCTCTAGTGCTTTTTGCAGTTCCTTTTTTATCTAAAATATATGCTCTTTTAATTCCTGTTATTGGTTTTTTTATTGTTTATCGAAGTAGAAATAAAAATAATGAAGTCATTTTTGTTGCCGCTTATTTAGTTGGAGTTGAGGTTCTATTAAGGATGACAGGTGGAAACTTTAATAATGAATTTGTAAAGGTTATGGTAATTTTTTTCATGTTACTAGGCATGATATATAGTAATTTTTCAACTACTGCATTACTATATTGTTTCTTTTTGATGCTGTTAATTCCAGGGGTTTTAATTACAGCTACAGTTCTTAATGCTTCTGTAGATGTTAAAAAATCACTAGTTTTCAATTTGTCGGGCCCCGTCTGTTTGGCAGTATGTTCTTTATACATGTATAAAAGAAAAATTTTATTTGTTGATTTACAAAATGTTCTAATTGCAATGGGATTACCAATCGTTAGCACTACTGTTTATTTGTTTTTATATAATCCAAGCGTTAGAGATGTCGTTACCGGAACCCAATCTAATTTTGAGACTTCAGGAGGTTTTGGACCAAATCAGGTTTCAACGATTTTAGGATTAGGGATCTTTATTTTTTTTACGCAACTGATACTATTCTCTAAATCGAAGAAAATGCTGATCTTGAATGGAGGATTACTGATTTTTTTGACCTACAGAGGTATCGTGACTTTTTCAAGGGGTGGGGTTATAACAGCATTGGTTATGATTGTTTGTTTATTGCTTCTGTTGTACCGCTTTTCTAATACCAGAGGGAAAAAGAAGTTTGTTCTGGTTTTTATTCTAACAGGACTAATGGGTATTGGAGTATGGGGATACTCTTCTTTTCAAACGAATGGACTTATTGAGAAACGTTATGCCAATCAGGATGAGAGAGGTAGACAAAAAAAAGATCGTTTGGGCGGAAGAGAGCAAATCATTAATGAAGAATTAAAACTTTTTGTAGAAAACCCCATTTTAGGAGTCGGAGCCGGAATGGGTAAACAAATTCGAAAAGAAGTATTCGGTGAAGAAGTTGCTTCACACAATGAGATTACCCGAATGCTTAGTGAGCATGGTTTGTTTGGCGTTTTGGGAATTTTATTGATTTTTGTAGCACCTTTGATTTTGTATCTTAAAAATCGGCAGCATTTATACTTTTTTTCGTTTTTCGTTTTTTGGCTTTTAACCATAAATCACGCTGCTATGCGTACTGCAGCACCGGCTTTCGTATATGCACTGTCATTACTTTTTGTTCAGGTTAAAATTCCTGAAAAAACAGAAAATTCCGTCGATTAAGTTCTTTTTTTTATAATACATTTGTCTCAAGTTTAAGCCCCTAACAAACTTACTTAATGTTTACAAATCGTAAAATGCATTTCGAAATTTCGGAAAGGAGAGTATTACTTCTTGTTTTCGATGTTGTTTTTATTTTGTCAGCGTTATATCTGTTGAGTTTATTATTTCACTATAATTACTTTGTTTTTGATAAAAGCAATTTCCCTGGTATACTATTGCTTCTAAGTTATCTATATGCTTTTGGAGTAATATTCGAAATGTACAATTTACAGGTAGCCAGTAATCAGTTGCAAATTCTTCAAAGTGTAATTTTTACGGCTACAGCTTCAAGCCTGGCCTATTTGTTTACTCCGATTTTAGCACCTGTATTGCCTAAGCAGCGATTGATTATCGTAATTTTTTATTTTACGATACTTGTTACATTGCTATTGTGGCGTTTGTTTTATGTTTACTTTTTGGCATCACATCGTTTTTCTCAGAATGTAGTTTTAATATGTGACCAGAATCAGGTTGAAGAATTGGTTTTAGGACTTGAGAATGTTGATCCGCACTATAGAATTATTGGTTTTGTAAATTCAGATGCTATTTCAGAAGAAGATTTAAACTTCCACTACGTAAAAGAAATTAAGAAGAAAGATTTAGAAGAGTTTGTTATTCAGAATCAGGTTTCAGAGATTGTTATCGCTTCTCAAAAAACAGATGGAATTACAGCCGATCTATACCAGCAATTACTTCATTTATTAGAATCAGGAAATATTATTCGGGAATATACGCAGGTTTACGAAAGCAAAACACAACGTATTCCGGTTCATTATATAGCCCGAGATTTTTATAGATTTTTCCCTTTTAGCAGAAATAATAACAATAAGCTATACCTGTTTTTTGTTCGCCTATTAGAATTTTTGTTTTCAATCACGGGGTTGTTTATTTGCTTCCTTTTTATTCCTTTTATTTTTATCACGAATCTAGTAGCTAATAAAGGAGCTTTGTTTTATACACAGGAGCGTGTAGGTAAAAACGGAGTTGTTTTTAAAATCTATAAGTTTAGAACCATGGTAGAAAACTCAGAGTCTAATGGGATTGTTTTCGCCAGTTCAAATGATAAACGGGTTACTCCTTTTGGTAAAATGATGCGTAAATCAAGAATAGATGAATTACCGCAGTTTTTTAATGTTCTAAAAGGCGATATGGCTGTTATCGGACCAAGACCTGAACGACCATTTTTCGTGGATGAAATAGCGCGAATTATGCCTTTTTATGAAACCAGACATGTTGTGAAACCGGGACTTACCGGTTGGGCACAAGTGAATTATTCTTATGGCGAATCTATTGATGAAAGTTTAATAAAGCTGCAATACGACTTGTACTACATCAAACACCGCAGCATATTTCTCGATTTAAGTATTACTTTTAAAACGATTACTACCGTTTTATTTTATCGTGGACAGTAGTTTAAATAATAATCGGAATACGTTTTTTATTTCGAATGGCTACTCTTACTAAAACAAATCCGCTTGTAATTATCATTGGTAAAACAATGAAAAAATGCGCTTTATTAATCATGAAAATGGCGTAAACTACCAAAAGTAGTAAATGTAAAGCTGCCAATCGGTATGTCCATCTTTTGTTCTTTAAAAATGAAAAAAAGATTAATACCAATAAAAGTGGGCTAAATAAAAGTACATTGTAATTCATCGTCAATTCCTGGTGAAGAGAATAGAATCCGATAGTAACAAAAAAGATTCCTATAAAAGATAAGATCAAAAGATAGATTTTATCAACTACTTTATTGTGCGCCAAAACAACAAAAGCTAGTATAAGGAGATAGGTATAAATATTATTCCACCATGAACTTGGTGTTTCTTTTTCAAAATTTAGCACAGTTTTGCTTTTGCTGACTAAAGGATGATTCTGAAAAGTAGTTTTCTCTAAACTGCTTTTTAATTCGAAAGGTAAAAAGATCCTGGTTCCCGGTTGGTCTACTTTGGTTCCGAAAATAATGCTAGTTCCAAGCTGATCATAAAAATGCTCATTGAAATATGGAAATAGGATTGATCGATACGTTTCAGTTGTGTCTCCTTTTTTAGTTACAACATTTCCATTTAGCGATTTATTGATGACATCAACTACCATTGAAGTACAGTTTTTGTCAATAAATTTATAAGTGTAATAACGATCTTCAGAGAGTGCGGTTGCATTTAAGTTGTCGAAAAGTTTTTGTTTTTGATCTTGAGGTATAATAAGCTCTTGTTCAAAAACACTTCTCTTTTCGGTAGTATAATCATTTACAAAATCTGGAAATGATCGTACGCTTACAAAATATTGTAAATCACCTTTTGCGAACTTAGCAACAAAATTAGGTGTTCTAAAATCAAAATTACCATAATTGTAAACAACATCTATATTGTTAACCGGGTCAGCGACACGAATTGCAGTATGACCAAAATAAGTATAACTTTCATTACCCAGTCCGCAGGTAATAACACTTATTTTAGCTTCTTTTGATAAAGGTATATTCTGGCTAAACCCCACATAACTTAGTAATGATAGTAAACTAAAAAGTGTTTTTTTGAAAAGGACATTTTTCATAATTTAAAATGTTAAGAAGTTTAAAGGTCAACAAATATTATCTAAAGATACCTAAATCTACTTTTAAAGAAAAAATATTAGAGTACAAAGCTGTACTTTGATTTCCTAAATCTGTCAAAGCATAGTCGACCTGAATGCCTTTGTACTTGAAACCAAGACCTATATTAGGCTGGAAGTTTAGCTTCTCAGTGTTGTCTAATTGAGTTACATTTTGAAAATTTCCTGCTCCTGCTCTTAAAAAAACAAGATCGGTATAACCAAACTCAAAACCCAGAGCAGGATCAATACTGACTGCTTTTGTCGAAATGATATCATTGGTTTGCTCAAAGCGCATATTCAAATTGGTTGCAACCAAAAGACTATAATCGTTGTGGAATTCAATTTTTTTAGAAATTCCCAGTTGAGCTTTCGGTAAAGTAATCTCAGTGCTCTCTGGTAATTCATTGTTTTCTCCTGGAATAGCATTGGCAATTTTTTCATATTCCTTCTCATCAATATTCCATACATTATAAGTAGTGGTAATATCGCGAAGCATCAAACCAAAATTCCACCCATTTCTTTCAAATTGAAGACCAAAGTCAAAACCAAAACCCCAGGAATTTGCAAACTTTCCAATAACTCGTCTGATTACTTTAGCATTCACTCCATATTGAAAACCGTCTACGGGTAATTTTCTTGCGTATGAAAAAGTAAAACCATAATCTGCAGTCGAAAATAGTCTGATTCGATTGTAATCGATATTTCCCTGATTATCGATCAACTGAGTGGTATCCATAATATCATCAACTCCAAAACGAATCATCGAAATTCCCCAGGCACTTCTGTCGTCAATCGGACTTGCGTATCCTATGTAGTCATATTGTGCAATATTCGCAAAATAATTGGCGTGCATCAATGAAATTTGATGATCTTCAAGATGGGTTAGGCCGGCTGGATTCCAATAAACGGAATTAACATCATTTGTAGAAGAAACTACAGCACCCGACATCCCCAAAGCAGCTGCGTCAACACCAATATTCATAAATTCATTCGAATACTTTCGAACGGTTTGTGCATACTGTAGCGTACAACTCCAAAATAATAAAAACACAAAGATTTTCTTCAACGGATATTTTTTTGCAAACCGAAGTCTGTTTTAATTTTTATCAAAAATATAATATTTTAGTCATCTAATTCAAATTATTGCAAAACTTAAATTTTTCATATAAAAATGTTTACAAAGCTTTTGAAAGGAGAGAATTTTAATAGAAATTTTTGCTATTAATGTCGCTTATTTATGCGAAATTTGCCCTTCACCATTTGTTAAAAATATAAATCATGAACATTAAAAAACACATTCCTAATTTAATCACATTAATCAACTTGTTCTGCGGCTGTATTGCTGTTGTTTTTGTTTCGCAAGAGAACTTTTTAATGGCTTTTTGCATGGTTTCCTTAGGGATCTTTTTTGATTTTTTTGATGGTTTTTTTGCCCGATTGTTCAAAGTTTCAAGTCCGCTTGGATTGCAGTTAGATTCGTTAGCAGATATGGTAACCAGTGGTGTTGTTCCGGGTTATGTAATGTACAGTTTGTTTTTAAAAAGTGCTGACCCGAACAATGAAGTTGCCTTAACAATCGTTCCTTTTCTTGGATTTATTGTAACATTAGGTTCTTGTTACCGATTGGCTAATTTTAATATTGATACACGTCAGACTGATTCGTTTATAGGTTTGCCAACTCCGGCGAATGCGCTTTTTATTTTAAGCCTTCCATTAGTTATCGATTTCTCTGATTCATTATTTATATTTGAAATGTTAACCAATCATTGGGTTCTTTTGGGAATTACTTTATGCAGTGCTTATATTTTAAATGCCGAAATTCCATTGTTCGCTTTAAAGATTAAAAAGTTTACTGTAAAAGATAATGTCCTGCAAGTTGTATTTTTATTGATTTGTTTGGTTTTGGTGGTGTTATTGCAGTACATGGCAATTCCGTTAATTATTATCATTTATGTGATGCTTTCAGTAGTGAATAATATCTTTTTGAAAAAGTAGTTTTATTGGAATGGCAAGAAAAACGACCACCCGAAGAGCTTCTTACTCCCGAAAATCGAAACCTCAGAGGTCGATTTTAGCGAGCGGACTTCGTTTTATTATTTACTCTTTTTTAGTATTGCTTTTTTTTGCGACAGTTTATCATTATCGTGATGGGCTTGCTTATTATCTGGGCTTTAAATCAAATAAAGTTCTGGAAGAAGATGCTGTAGAGAAACATCTTTCTGATGTTAGAAATGTTCAGGTTCTGGAAAATCACAAAGGAAAAGTAATAGGTATTGATGTTTCTGAATTTCAGGGAACTGTACATTGGAGTGAAGTTGAGGTTTTGGAAGAAAAATATCCAGTTAAGTTTGTTTTTATTCGTGCTACGGCAGGAAATAATAAAGTAGACAGACAGTTTATGCACAATTGGTTAGGTGCGAAAAAGCATAAAATTATTCGAGGGGCTTATCACTATTACCGTCCCAACGAAAATTCGATAGAACAGGCAGATTTGTTTATTAAAACAGTAAAATTACAAAAAGGGGATCTGCCTCCGGTTTTAGATATCGAAAGATTGCCTAAAAACCAATCACTAGACAGTTTAAAGAAAGGATTAAAACGCTGGTTGAATAAGGTTGAGGCGCATTATCAGGTGCGTCCGATTATTTATACCGGAGAGCGTTATTATGGTGATTTTCTGAAAGAAGAATTTGGAGAGTATTTATTCTGGATTGCCAACTATAATTTCTACAGAGAGAAGATTGAAGAAGACTGGTTGTTCTGGCAATTTACAGAAAAAGCTTCTTTGCCGGGAATAAAGCACAGTGTAGATGTGAATATCTATAATGGAGATTTAGAGCAATTACAGTTTATAACAGTGGAGTAAGAGTCTGGTCTCAGGTGTGATTTATTTCAATAAAACCAAAACGATCATTATTAAGAGCGGTAATAAAAGTAAAACGGAGTAAGGATTGGCGAAGTTTATTGTATAACCCATCCATTGAATCCTTTTCGGAGGGAGTAATCGTTTGTCTTTTGGATTGTAGTAAAAACAGCCTAGATACCAATTATTTGGGTCTTTATGCCAATTGTTGTAATCTTCCTGAGTTGGTTTTTGTTCTTCTGATTTCATACTAATTGTAAAATATAAGATGTAAAAAAAAAATGGTAAAAAGTAATTTATATTTTACTTTTTACCATTCATATATAACTTCCTTAAAATTCAAGTTTCTTTTTACGAAGTTCAAAATTTTGTCCCAGGTAAACACGACGAACCATTTCATCTTCGACTAATTCTTCCGGAATTCCGGCTTTTAAGATTCCACCTTCAAACATTAAGTATGTTTTATCTGTGATGGCTAAAGTTTCCTGAACGTTGTGGTCGGTAATTAAAATTCCGATGTTTTTATTTTTCAACTGTGCTACAATTCTCTGAATGTCTTCAACCGCAACCGGGTCAACTCCTGCAAAAGGTTCATCTAGTAAAATGAATTTTGGATCTGTTGCCAGAGCACGTGCAATCTCAGTACGACGACGTTCTCCTCCCGACAGTAAATCTCCTCTGTTCGTGCGAATATGTTCTAAGCTGAATTCTTCAATTAAACTCTCCATTTTTGCAATTTGCTCTTCTTTCGATAGTTTGGTCAATTGCAAAACACTCAGAATGTTGTCTTCAATGCTTAATTTTCTAAAAACAGAAGCTTCCTGTGCTAAATAACCAATTCCTTGCTGTGCACGTTTGTACATAGGATAATCGGTAATGTTTAAATCGTCCAGATAAATATTTCCTGAGTTTGGTTTTACCAATCCTACGATCATATAAAACGAAGTCGTTTTTCCTGCGCCATTAGGTCCTAAAAGCCCTACGATTTCACCTTGATTAACTTCAACAGAAATCCCTTTTACAACACTACGTCCTTTATAGGTTTTTATTAAATTATCCGCTCTTAGCTTCATTTTTTTTAATTAGATAATAGTCAGTTTGATAATGAGATAATTATATCTCTAATGAGCAAAATAAAAGAAAATAAATCAATAGAATAAATGAATTAACATATTGTCAAGAAAATTATCTAATTGACTAATTGTCTCATTTTTTAATTCTCTTGCTCTTCTAAAGCTTCCCAGAATTCATAAGCTCTTCTCAAATGTGGAATTACGATGGTTCCGCCAACTAAAGTTGCGATTCCCATGGCTTCCATCATTTCTTCTTTGGTAACCCCTTCTTTATAGCTCGTTTCGAGATGGTATTTTACACAATCGTCACAACGTAAAACCGCTGAAGCTACTAATCCTAAAAGCTCTTTTGTTTTTACATCAAGCGCTCCAGGGGCATAAGCATTCGTATCAAGGTTAAAAATTCTTTTTACAATTTTATTGTTGTCAGCCAATAATTTTTCGTTCATTTTAGAACGGTAATCATTAAATTCATGTATGATATCAGACATTTTCTTTCAATTTATTTTTATAAACTACTTTTGAAATCAGGATACTCACTTCGTAAATAAGCAGCATTGGTATGGCTACTATAGTTTGGCTTACTACATCAGGAGGTGTTACGATTGCTGCAATAATTAAAATGATTATTACGGCGTATTTCCAATATTTTCTCAAGAATTCAGGAGTTACTAATCCCAATTTGGTTAAGAAATAAATAGCGATTGGTAACTCAAAAAAGATAGCACTACCTAATATACTTGTTTTTACCATCCCCATATAAGAGTCTAGCGTGAATTGATTTTTTACAACATCACTTACAGAGAAAGTAGCCACGAAATTTACCGACATCGGAATAACCACAAAATACCCGAACAAGACTCCTAAGAAGAAAAGTAAAGAGGATGTGAAAATGAATACTTTAGCATTTTTTCGCTCTTTCTCATACAAAGCAGGACTGATAAATTTCCAAATCTCCCATAAAATATAAGGAAAGCTCAAAATAAAACCGGCTAAAAGACACATCCAGACAAAAATATTTACCTGACCTTCCATTTCTGTATTTTGGATGATAAAATTTAGTTGTGTGATGCAAATACTATCAGCGAAACCTAATTGGTGTGATAAATCACAAAACCAGATGTAGGTAAAAAAAGTTGGTCTGGTTGGGCCCAGAATAATTTCATCAAACAAATAATCACTTACAAAATACGTGACAAATGCCATTATCATAATTGCAATTGTACTTCTAACCAGTAACCATCTTAATTCTTCAAGATGATCTAGAAATGACATCTCGCCAAGGTTTTTTTTTGCCATTATACGATTCCTTCTTTTAAAATGTCATGTAAATGTAATACTCCTTTGTACTCTCCATTATCAGCAACAATAAGCTGTGTTATCGAAAAATCTTCTAAAATATTCAAAGCGTCAACTGCCATTGTTTCTGAAGATACGAATTTAGGATTTTTAGACATAATATCTTTTGCAGTTAAATCAGCAATAGTATCTACGTCATTTAGCATTCTTCGGATGTCTCCGTCAGTAATAATTCCGATAATTTTATCGTTTTCGATTACCGCAGTTACACCCAGTCTTTTTTCAGAGATCTCAAAAATAGCTTTTTTAATTGAGGTATCCGGACCTACCATTGGTTTTAACGAATGTTCGATCATGTCTTTAACACGAAGGAGTAATTTCTTTCCTAAAGCGCCGCCAGGATGATAAACTGCAAAATCTTCGGGTTTAAAATCACGCATTTCCATCAAACAGACTGCTAAAGCGTCACCCATAACAAGTTGAGCGGTGGTGCTGTTTGTTGGTGCCAGATTTATGGGGCAGGCCTCCATTTCGACAGTGGTATTAAGAACATAATCAGAACCTTTGGCTAAAAAGGAAGTTACATTTCCGGTTATTCCAATCAAAATGTTTCCAAAACGTTTCAACAAGGGAACTAGTACTTTTATCTCAGGGCTGTTTCCGCTTTTTGAAATGCAGATTACTATGTCTTCGTTTTGTATCATTCCTAAATCGCCATGGATGGCTTCTGAGGCGTGAAGGAACATAGATGGAGTGCCAGTTGAGTTAAAAGTAGCTACCATTTTTTGAGCAATAATTGCACTTTTTCCGATGCCTGTAACGACCAATCGGCCCTTAGTTTCATAAATGCGTTGGACAGCTTCGTAGAAATTTTCATCCAGAAAATCAATCAGCTTTGTAATTGCTTCGCTTTCAGAGAGTATGGTTTTTTTGGCGATCGCCAATATATTTTCTTTTGTGATCAAAACAGAATATTTAAAATTTGTATGTATAAAAGAAAGTTGTATCTTTATGTGTTGCAAATTTATACAAAATATCCATTAATATAAAGAATGAATTCAAACGAAATTGAAATACACAAGGAATTAAAGAAGTATTTCGGCTTTAGCCAATTTAAGGGCTTGCAGGAGCAAGTCATTACGAGTATTTTAGATAAGAAGAATACTTTTGTAATTATGCCAACTGGCGGTGGAAAGTCTCTTTGTTATCAATTACCCGCTTTAATTCAGGACGGAACAGCTATAGTTGTTTCTCCCTTGATAGCTTTGATGAAAAATCAGGTTGATGCTATTCGAAGCCTTTCTTCAGAAAACGGAATTGCCCATGTGCTAAATTCCTCCCTTACCAAAACAGAAATTGCTCAGGTTAAAAAAGACATCACTTCAGGTTTGACCAAACTTTTGTATGTCGCACCAGAATCGTTGACAAAAGAAGAATATGTAGCCTTTTTGCAAAGTGTGCCCATTTCATTTGTAGCTATTGACGAAGCGCATTGTATTTCAGAATGGGGCCATGATTTTAGACCGGAATACCGTAATCTGAAAAATATAATCAAACAATTAGGTAAAGTACCTATTATTGGGCTTACCGCAACTGCAACGCCAAAAGTTCAGGAAGATATACTAAAAAATCTTGAAATGTCTGATGCTAATACTTTTAAAGCATCATTCAACAGACCGAACTTGTACTACGAAGTTCGTACGAAAACGAAAAATATAGAGTCGGATATCATTCGATTTATCAAACAACATAAAGGCAAGTCCGGGATTATTTACTGCTTAAGCCGCAAAAAAGTAGAATCGATTGCCGAAGTTTTACAGGTTAATGGCATTAGTGCTGTTCCATATCATGCTGGTTTAGACGCTAAAACCCGTGCAAAACATCAGGATATGTTTCTGATGGAAGATGTAGATGTGGTAGTAGCAACTATTGCCTTTGGAATGGGGATTGATAAACCGGACGTTCGTTTTGTAATTCATCACGATATTCCAAAATCACTTGAAAGTTATTACCAGGAAACGGGTCGTGCCGGCCGTGATGGAGGAGAAGGACATTGTTTGGCCTATTACTCCTATAAAGATGTAGAGAAACTGGAGAAATTCATGTCTGGAAAACCAGTGGCAGAACAGGAAATTGGATTTGCTCTTTTGCAGGAAGTGGTTGCGTATGCCGAAACTTCGATGTCCCGTCGAAAATTCCTGTTACATTACTTTGGTGAAGAATTTGACAGTGAAACCGGTGAAGGTGCCGATATGGATGATAACGTTCGTAATCCCAAAACAAGAGTTGAAGCCAAAGATCAGGTGGTTAAATTGTTGGAGATTGTTCGGGATACCAAGCACATTTATAAATCAAAAGAAATTGTGTTTACTTTAATTGGTCGCGTAAATGCTGTAATTAAAGCACACAAAACAGATACACAATCGTTTTTTGGATCAGGTTCAGATCACGATGAAAAATATTGGATGGCCCTGCTTCGACAGGTTTTAGTAGCAGGATATCTATCTAAAGATATTGAAACTTATGGTGTAGTGAAAATTACTAAAGAAGGTTTGAACTTTATTAAAAAGCCAGTTTCATTTTTAATGTCTGAAGATCATGAATACAATGAGTCTGAAGATGAAGCCATCGTAACGGCAGCAAAATCATCAGGAACTGCCGATGAAGTTTTAATGGGTATGTTGCGTGAATTGCGTAAAAAAGTTGCCAAAAAATTAGGAGTGCCTCCGTTTGTTGTTTTTCAGGATCCATCTCTTGAGGATATGGCTTTGAAATATCCAATTACTTTAACCGAATTATTCAATATTCATGGTGTTGGTGAAGGAAAGGCTAAAAAGTATGGAGGTGAGTTTGTGTCTTTAATCAGCAGATATGTTGAAGATAATGATATTATTCGTCCGGATGATTTGGTGGTAAAATCTACCGGAGTCAATTCGGCCAATAAACTATACATCATTCAGAATATCGATAGGAAATTACCGTTGAGTGATATTGCTTCTGCAAAAGGACTTTCGATGGATGCTTTGATTAAAGAAATGGAGCAAATCGTTTATTCGGGAACAAAACTGAATATCAAATACTGGGTTGATGATATGTTGGATGACGACCAGCAGGAAGAAATTCATGATTATTTCATGGAATCTGAATCCGATAAAATCGAGGATGCACTTAAAGAATTTGATGGCGATTATGATATCGATGAATTGCGCTTAATGCGAATTAAATTTATCAGTGAAGTCGCGAACTAAAGCTAAATTCTAAAATAAAGAAAAATATAAATTCCAAATTCCAAGCTGGTTAAGCAATTGGAATTTGGAATTTTTTTATTGGAGTTTGGAATTTGAAATTTAAAAAATTCTAAATTTACCCTTCAAATACTTCCCCTCTATGTGGTTTCAATGCATCACGTACAGCAATCATATTTTCATCTGTAACTACCATAAAAGCGATCGCATGCATGTCGTTTATGATTTTAAATCCTGTAATGTTTAACGCAAGCTTTTCGATAGCGATATATTCTTTCAAATGAATTTCGTGGTGTTCGGCTGTTTTTTCGGCAGCTGGACCACGGAAATCCCAAATTAGTTTTATTTTTCTAGACATTTTTTTAAAGGTACAAAGGTTTAGGGAAGCAAAGGTACAAAGTCTATTTTTAAAACAAAGGTTCTAAGCTTCTGAGATGCTAAGGTTCTAAGTTTTTTTGTAAAGATGGGCAGTATTGAGTTTTACTATCGTTAAAAAGAAATCTTTTTTAATTCAAATAATCTGCGATTAAAAAATAAATCAAGATTTACTTAAAAAAACAAATGTAAAATCTTCTCAGATCTGTGCTAATCTGTGTGTAAATTTTTCGGTGGAGTTATATTCTCATTTCAAAATAGTACTTTTGCAAGGTAGTTTTATTTTCTATAGTAATAAAAATTGATGATTTAAAATGGATAATAATTCGGTTGGAGCAGAATTAGTATTAAATGAATCCGCTAGAGATCATCTAAAGACGGCCAGAAAATGGGTTTTTGCAATCTCGATTATTGGCTTAATTGTGGTGCTGTTTTTAATAAGCAGTTCAATTTATAGCTATATTTCGCTATCAAGATGGGGCAGTGTCCCTACAGGGGGTGGAGTTGGATATTTAATTGGAATAGTTTTTACTTATGTCTTCTTCTTAATCGGTGTATCTTGTTTTTTTCCGTTTTATTATTTGTATAAATTTTCTTTGTATCTGAAAATGGCTTTAGATGTTGATGACTCAGAGTTATTGGAAGGCTCTTTTAGGTATTTAAAACTGCATTACAAATCAATAGGGATTTTAGTATTGGTATTTACTTTGTCGTATTTATTAGTATTTAAAGTCATATTATAATATTATTTTTCAAAATACAATGCCAAGAGAACTTTTACTTCAGGTAACGCCGGAAATAGCTGCAAACGAATTGTTGCTGAAAGACCATTTGTCTAAACAAATAAAAGTTTCTTCTAAAGAAATTCAACATGTTTCGATTCTGAAACGATCCATTGATGCACGTCAAAAAGCGATTAAAATCAATCTAAAAGTTATTATCTATTTAAAAGGAGAACCTTTTCAGGAAACAAAAATTGAGTTACCTGTATATAAGGACGTTTCTTCGGCGCAGGAGGTGATTGTTGTGGGAGCGGGCCCGGCCGGACTTTTTGCAGCACTGCAATTAATAGAATTAGGTTTAAAGCCAATTGTAATTGAACGCGGAAAAGATGTTCGTGGTCGTCGTCGCGATTTAAAGGCGATTAATGTTGATCATTTGGTAAACGAAGATTCTAATTATTGTTTTGGCGAAGGCGGCGCAGGTACGTATTCGGATGGAAAATTGTATACACGTTCTAAAAAACGTGGAGATGTGACTCGAATTTTGGAGCTTCTTGTTGCATTTGGAGCGTCAGAGGATATTCTGGTAGAAGCACATCCGCACATTGGAACCAATAAGCTGCCAAAAATCATTGAAGATATTCGAAATAAAATCATCGAGTTTGGTGGTCAGGTTCTATTTGATACACGCGTTATTGACATTTTGGTAAAAAATAATGAAGTTGAAGGAATTGTTACTCAAAACGGAGATAAGATTCTGGCAAATAAATTAATCCTCGCAACAGGGCATTCAGCACGTGATATTTTTGAATTACTAGATAAAAAGAAAATTTTTATAGAAGCAAAACCTTTTGCTTTAGGAGTTCGTGCAGAACATTCTCAACAATTAATTGACAGTATTCAGTATAGTTGTGATTATCGCGGTGAACATTTGCCTCCTGCACCATATTCTATTGTGAAACAAGTTAACGGTCGTGGCATGTATTCGTTTTGTATGTGTCCGGGTGGTGTAATTGCGCCTTGTGCAACGAGTCCAGGTGAAGTTGTCACGAATGGATGGTCTCCGTCAAAACGAGATCAGGTTACAGCAAACTCAGGGATTGTAATTGAATTAAAACTGGAAGATTTTAAACCTTTTGCAAAATTTGGAGCTTTGGCTGGAATGGAATTTCAGAAAAGTATTGAACAAAAGGCCTGGCATTTGGCTGGAGAAACTCAGAAGGTTCCTGCACAACGAATGGTGGACTTTACACAGAATAAAGTTTCGGCTGATATTCCAAAAACGTCTTATGTTCCCGGAACAACTTCGGTTGAAATGGGGCAGGTTTTTCCGGGATTTTTGTCGCAAATTTTACGTGAAGGTTTTAAGGAATTTGGGAAATCAATGCGCGGTTATTTAACCAATGAGGCTATTTTACATGCTCCGGAAAGTCGTACGTCATCTCCTGTTCGAATCCCTAGAGATCCTATGACTTATGAGCATTTGCAAATCAAAGGACTGTATCCGTGTGGAGAAGGTGCCGGATATGCGGGTGGTATTATCTCCGCAGCCATTGATGGAGAAAAATGCGCTTTAATGATTGCTGAAACTTTAAAATAAAAATTTTGTAGTAAAAAGATTGCTTTTTGTAAAAGTGCTATATTTGTGGTGCAATTTAAATGTTATTAGATGATACTACAAGATGTTGAGAAAAGATACGAGTTTGAGTATCCATCTTTGTATAAGCAGTTATACGAAGATGGAATGCTTGATATAGGTGAATATGGGCCTAATTGGTATTCCGATGTTTATCCGAAATTAAAAGAAAATCCGCCATTACTTCTGCATTCGTATGATTTTGAATTGCTTAGTTTAAAAGGAGTTAGTAGAGAAATTGAACGGCTTACTAATCCTGATGATTACCGCCAGATCAAAAAAGAGTTTAGATTCATCCCTTTTGCTAAAAGTGGTGCTGGTGATCATTTTTGTTTTTTTCTGAATGGAGAAGAAGATGGAAATGTGCCAATAGTTTTTGTATGGCATGATAATAATGAGGTGAATTATCTGGCAAAGAATCTGAAAGACTTTGTTTTTAGAACCTTATTAACTGATATGTCTCAGCAAGATATTTATAATGAGGAAAGTGAAGAGGAGTTTAAGAGTAATATTGAACAGGTATTTAAATCTCATGAAAAATATCTAACTGAGGAACGAAAAGAAGTTCTACAAAAACTATTAAAACGTGACATTGTTGATTACCAGATTTTTGTCGAAAAAAGTAAAGAAGTTGCAAGAGGATTCCTGACAGATCTTGAATTGCAAAAGTTGCTAGTTGAAAATATTTGGTTCGATAAAATGGATGTTACTTTTAAATATTCAAATGAATAAAAAATACTTAATTTAGATTCGAAAACTTATTGTATCTAAAATGAAAAACTTCTTCTCTAACTTCTTCGGAAGAAATAACGATCCGGAATCAATCGTTTCTTTTGATGTGCTGAATTCAATTTATACTTATCTGCAAAATGGGTCAGGTCGTGTGGATTTTAAAATGAAAGGAATTCATGATGCGGTTTCTGCGACGATGTATTCTTTTCCGGATTCATTTGATCATGAAGATAGTAGAATTGAAATCGAAAAAAGCGGATTCAAAAACGCGTATGAAATTTTAAACGAATTGTATAAAAAGGTAAATATTGCCCCACTTTCGAATGAAGAAATGCTCGAGGAGCCCGTGTACAATTATCTTCATATTGAATTTTACTCAGAGCCTTCGTCAGAAATGAAAAAGCACCTGAAGCATGTTTTACAAAACTTTATTATCATCTTTTGTTGTACCAATAGCTTAGAGTCAAATGATTTTAAAATGTTATACTCTAACAGTTATTTCTTTGATTATACAAAAGGACTTCTGGAAGCTGAGCCAGTAGATATTGAAGCGCCTAATAATGAAATTGAAAAAATAGGTTTTAAAGATTTCAAAACAGTGCTACAGGGAATTTGTCAGTATATGGAAATTGAATTGCCGTCGACAATTATTCTACCTTCTGCTGAAAGTCTAATGACGGATGAAGTTTCGATAGATCATTTTAGAGAGTTTTTGAAATTAATTTCGAGAGGAGAAATAGAAGAAAAGTTGCTGGAAGATCAATCTCAAGTTCTTTTTGATAATTTTGGATTAGAGGAAGAAGATGAAGATTATGATTACGAATTTGATTTTTTTGAAGGAATAAACTCCTGGCACAGTGACTGGAAATTTGATCCCGAAGACGCTGAATATTTTATCTCAGAAATGATTGGTGAAACTTTTGCTTTTGAATATCCTGAAGAAACGTACAGTCATGATTTGTTTCCGTACATTCAAGAGGAATTGGCAAAACAAGATTTAGAATTAATGAGCTACGATACCCAAGGAGATAGCTATTTGTTTTTTGTAGCTAATAAACAGGATGTAACCCGAATATTAGAATTGTCCGAAATTACCGAAATGGGAATTGATAGGTTGATTTAAGCTGAATCACTTGGATTTTTACATAAAAAATATCGCCACGAATTCTCAAATTTTGCCTTAGATAATTCGTGAATTTGTGGCAAAAAAATCAAGGAATCAGGATAATCTTTCCTGTGCTTTTTCTGCTTTCCAGATAGTCGTGTGCTAGTTTTCCTTCTGATAATTTGAAAGAGGTTGGTTCGGAAAGTTTGATTTTTCCATCGGAGATCCAGTGGAATAATTGCGTTGCTCTTTTGATCCTTTCTTCTTTGGAATTTAAGTAACTCCATAAATCTCCTCCGGTGAGCGTTTTAGAACCGTCCATCAGCATTCTCGGATCTACCGGTTCCGGATCGCCTCCTGCCATTCCAAAGAAAACTACTTGCCCGCATTCCTTCGTAACTTCAAAACTCTCACTTAAAGTACTTCCGATACTGTCGTAAACAACATCTACGCCATTTTGAATTGTTTTAAAAACCTGTGATTTCCAGTCTTCGCTATAAAGAAAAACCTGATCTGCTCCTTGGTCAAATGCTACTTTTGCTTTTTCTGAAGATGAGGTTAAACCAATTACTTTCGCCCCTAAAAGCTTGCTGATTTGAGTTAGAATCTGTCCAACTCCACCAGCTACAGCATGAATTAATACTGTTTCGTCTTTTACGGTTTTATGGCTGTCAGTCGCTAAGTAATGTGCTGTTAAACCTTGCAGTAAAACTGAGGCAGCGGTTTCAAACGAAATTGTATCAGGCAAAGGTAAAACATGGTTTGTATTTACTGCGACTAATTCTGCATTTGCAAAAGGGGCATCGGCGAAAGCTACACGATCCCCAACTTTATATTCGGGATGATTGTTGGCATCGACTATAATTCCGGCACCTTCGTAACCCGCAATAAAAGGAGGGTTTCCTTTTAAATGATAGTTTCCTTTTCGTCTGTAAACGTCTGCAAAATTTAATCCGATCGCTTTCATTTCGACTAAGATTTCATCGTTTTTTAGTTGCGGATTCGGAATTTCAATATATTCCAAAACATCAGAATTTCCGAAAGAAGAAAAGGTAAGTGCTTTCATTTTTACATTATTTTGAGAATACAAATTACGGTAAAATTAATTTGCAGTTTTTAAAAGAGTTCTTAAAGATGTGTTTTGAGGAGAAAAGATAATAAAAAAAACCGTCCACGAGAGTGAACGGCAACTTGTATTAACCTTTATAAACAAGTATTATTTCTTTTTGAGTTTGTCTTTAAAAACTTTTTCAAATTTTTCAATTTTAGGTTGAATCACCATTTTACAATACGGTTGGTTTTTGTTGTTGGCATAGTAATTTTGGTGATAATCTTCGGCTTTGTAAAAAGCTCTAAAAGGTTCGACTTTTGTAACGATTGGGCTACTATAAACCTTTGCTTTGTTCAGTTCGGCAATAATACTTTCTGCGGCCTTTTTTTGTTCGTCATTTTTGTAAAAAATAACAGATCGATATTGTGTACCAACATCAGCGCCTTGTCTGTTTAATGTAGTTGGGTCATGAACGGTAAAGAAAACCTTGAAGATTTCGTTAAGGTCTGTTATATTTTTATCATAAGTAATCTGAACCACTTCGGCATGCCCTGTTGTTCCTGTACAGACTTCTTCGTATGTTGGGTTTGCGACTTTTCCTCCCGAAAAACCGGAGATTACAGATTTTACGCCATCTAAATTTTCGTAAACGGCTTCTACGCACCAGTAGCAACCACCTCCAAGTGTAATTGTTTCAAGATTTGAAGTGCTTTTTGTTTTGCTATTTTGTGCAAATCCGTTTATAGATAAGACAAAAATGCTAATCAGAAATATATTTTTCATCTTTAATTTTATTTAGTGTCAGGAATAAAGTCAAGGGCAATTGAATTCATGCAGTAACGTTTTCCGGTTGGTGGAGGTCCGTCATCAAATAAATGGCCTAAATGCCCGCCACAGCGCCCGCATAACGCTTCGATTCTTTCCATTCCCAGAGAATTATCATTTTTGTAAACCACGCTGTTTTTATTTTCTTGTTCAAAGAAACTTGGCCATCCACAGCTGCTGGCAAATTTAGCACCGGATCGAAAGAGTTTATTGCCACAAGAGGCACAATAATAAGTTCCTTTTTCGTTTGATTTCCAGTATTTTCCTGTAAAAGGTCTTTCGGTATCGGCTTCACGCATTACAGCATATACATCTTCGGGTAATACTTTTTTCCATTCGGCATTACTAACATTGAGTTTAGTAGTGTCGGTATTTGAATAATAAGGATTTCCGGGTTTACTGATTTTGTTATCCATGACTGCCGTTTTTGTATTTTGTTTTTTTGCGTTTTGTCCGCATGCCTGTAAAATAAAGAGCGGAATTAAAAAGCAAAGACTGAGAAATTGTGTTTTTGTTTTCATTTTTTTGAGTGCTTTAATTCTGTATTTCAAAGATACGTTTAGATTTCGCCCAGAAATGTCGCGTACTTTACAATTCAGATTTTTTTAAGTATGTTTTAACTTTTATTATGTACGCAAAATAAAGAGATTCAGTTTTTAAGGCTTATTTTTAAAGAGGTTTGAAGATTAATCGGTTTGTATTTTTCTGACAGTCAGTTTTTTGTGAAAATCCAGGCTCGTTAAACTTTTCACAATCTCCTCTGAGATTTTCAAGCCATTTCTTTTTTCGTATTTTTGTTTGATCAATAAGCCCTATGATAGAAGAAAACGTAATACTCGTAAACCAACAAGATGAGCAAATTGGCCTAATGCCAAAATTAGAAGCGCATGAAAAGGCTCTTTTGCACCGTGCCTTTTCAGTTTTTGTCCTAAATGATAAAAATGAAATAATGTTACAACAACGTGCTCATCAAAAATATCACTCACCTTTACTCTGGACCAATACATGTTGCAGCCATCAACGTGAAGGAGAAACAAATGTTGAAGCCGGAAGCAGGAGACTGTTTGAAGAAATGGGGTTTAAAACAGACTTGAAAGAGCTCTTTCATTTTATTTATAAAGCGCCTTTTGATAATGGTTTGACAGAACATGAGCTCGATCACGTTATGATTGGATATTTTAATAATGATCCGGCTATCAATCGTGACGAAGTTGAAGATTGGAAATGGATGAAAATAGAAGATGTAAAAATAGATATTGAGAGACAGCCTGAAATTTATACAGTATGGTTCAAAATAATTTTTGATGAGTTTTATCATTATTTAGAAGATCATAAACTTTAAACCAAACTAACCACCAACCCAAATGAAAGTAACCATATCAAGAAAAGCACATTTTAATGCTGCACATCGATTGCACAGGAAAGATTGGACATTTGAAAAAAACGATGCTGTTTTTGGAAAATGTAATAATCCCAATTTTCATGGTCATAATTATGGTTTAACAGTAAGTGTTACAGGGAAAATTGACCCGGAAACCGGTTTTGTTTTAGATGTGAAAGTATTAGCGGATATCATACGAGAAGAAGTAGAGATTCCGTTTGATCACAAAAACCTGAATCTGGACGTTCCGGAATTTCAGGATTTGAATCCAACAGCTGAAAATATTGCTGTTGTGATATGGAATAAAATTAAAAAAAGAATTCAACCTGATTTTGATTTAGAAATTGTTTTGAATGAAACGGACCGCAATTTTGTAACTTATAAAGGAGAAGAATAAATGTCATTAAAAATAGGAGATATAGTTCCGAATTTTACTGCAAAAGATAGTCATGGAGAAGTTTTTGAAAGCCAAAGTGTTTTGGGTCGAAAGCCACTCGTGATCTATTTTTATCCAAAAGATAATACGCCGGGATGTACTACTGAAGCCTGTAGTTTTAGAGATCAATACGAAGATTTTAAAGACTTAGGTGCCGAAGTTATTGGTATAAGTAGCGATAGTGTAAAATCACATCATAAATTTGCCAACAAACATCAACTGCCTTTTATACTATTGTCGGATCAGGATAAAAAGCTACGCAATCTTTTTGGAGTGCGCAATAACTTGTTTGGTCTTTTACCGGGAAGGGTTACTTACATTATTGATAAAAATGGAGTAGTCATTTTGATTTTTGATAGCATGAATGCAGCAAAGCATATTCAGAAAGCAATGGAAACAATCAAAGAATTAGTATTGTAGAAGTAGGAAATAGTATCAGGCCGCTGATATAATAATTAAGATTTTAGCCCTGAATAATACATGAATATAAAATTATATCCTTTACAGTTTGTTCCTATTTTAAAAGATAGGATTTGGGGTGGGGAGAAATTAAAAACGATTCTCAATAAACCGACGACGTCAAAGAATATAGGGGAGAGTTGGGAATTATCTACTGTTGACGGAGATGTAAGTGTTGTTTCAAACGGAGTTTTGAAAGGACGATCCCTTATGATGCTTATTACCGAAATGCCTAACGAAATTTTAGGAACAAAAGTTTACAGTCAGTTTGGAAAACAGTTTCCATTACTTTTTAAATATCTGGATGCTCATGAAGATCTTTCGATTCAGGTACATCCAAATGATGAATTGGCCCAAAAGCGACACAACTCTTTTGGTAAAACGGAAATGTGGTATGTGATGCAGGCTGATGCCGATGCCAGAATTATTGTGGGATTTAAGGAAGATTCTAATAAAGAAGAATATCTAAAACATTTAAATGATAAAACGTTGGTTTCAATCTTAGATGAAGTGAAAGCAAATGCGGGTGATGTTTTCTTTTTAGAAACGGGAACAGTTCATGCAATTGGCGCTGGATTGATAGTTGCTGAAATTCAACAAACATCTGATGTAACTTATCGTTTATATGATTTTGACCGTACAGATGCCCAGGGAAATAAAAGAGAACTCCATATAGATTTGGCGTTGGATGCTATAAATTACAAAAAAGTAGAAACACAAAAGGAATATGAGACAAAAGTAAACACTTCTAATGTTGTGGTAGATTGTCCTTATTTTACAACTAATCTTATTCAGTTAGAAAGTAAGGTTAAAATTTCTAAATCTGGGGAAACTTTTACGGTGTATATGTGCATTGATGGAGATTTTAAAATCGAATATGAAGGTTTTGAAGGATTCTATAGAAAAGGAGATACCGTTTTGGTTCCGGCTGAGATAAATACATTTATTTTAGTTGGAAATGCTTCAATTTTAGAAATTTACATTTCATAGCGTGTAATAAAAAGATAATGTGTACTTTTGCAGTCGCAAATTAAAATAAAAATAAAAATGGCAAACGTTAAAAACTTAAAGAAAGACATCAATTTTGTATTAGGAGATATTATTGAGGCAATTTACTTGTTTGAAATGTCAACAACAGGAAATCCTACTCCAGAAACGAATGCTTTGATCGATCAGGCTATTGCTGCATTTGATACTTTGATCACAAAAGTAAATGCTAAGAACGTTGAAAACAAAAAAGCACACTTCAAACAAATCAACGTTGAATTGGAAGAAACTGCTAATCAATTGATTGCTAAAATCAACGAATTGTAAGCAAAAAAAAGTATAAAAAAGTGCAAATTTATTTTGGTAAAACGAAAAACCGCTTTATATTTGCACCCGTAATGAGTCGCCAGCGTAGCTCAGTTGGCTAGAGCAGCTGATTTGTAATCAGCAGGTCGTGGGTTCGAGTCCCTCCGCCGGCTCAACAAAACCATCGCTTTTAGTGGTGGTTTTTTATTGAAATAAGCAGTAAATTAATTTTGGAAAATTGAAAAATCCATTTTATATTTGCACCCGTAATGAGTCGCCAGCGTAGCTCAGTTGGCTAGAGCAGCTGATTTGTAATCAGCAGGTCGTGGGTTCGAGTCCCTCCGCCGGCTCAACGTAAAACCATCACTTTTTTAGTGATGGTTTTTTTTTTACCCCTAAACGAAGTAAATGAAGAAGATGGGGAGGAAGAGTTTAGAATCTGTGGATCAATTTGAAAACCTGTGGATTTATAAAATTGGACATAAGTATTAGTCGGTCTAAAAAGAATCTGGTTCAAAAGTTGTGGAGTGATAAAAAAAGTATTCTCTACCGTAAAGCTCTTTAGGAATAAAAGCGGCAGCCTTTTTACAATCTTTTAAAGTTTTGCATTTTTCTAAAATTTCTTAATTGTAAAAATAATAATAATTTACAGCTTACCCCATAAGAGACAAGCATTTGGAATCTGTTGCTCTGAAAGAGCCTTAGCAGTAACATGGCGCGAAGTGCCATGAATAATGGTGAGCACTTCTTTAAGCCCTGTAAGGGCAAAAGCATAACCCAAAAAGCACATGCCTTATTTTATGACATTTCCGAAAGTTAGCAACTTTTAATCAAGATATTATGCTTTATTTATAACTGCTTATGACTCTTCAGTGCATTATGATTCATTATTTTAATTTATAGTGCGTTGCACTTTTTTATGCTTTTGGGCTTTCGGCTCTTTTAAACATTTAAAATATTTATACCGAAAGAGGACACTAATTATAAAATCAGCTGTAATAAAATGATCTCTTAAATGAAGAGCTGAAATCGTTAATAAAAGGAATAACTTCTATCAACCCCCACAATGTTTTGTGTTGACTTAAATCTGTATTTGAAGCGATAGGTATCTTACTGGTTTAAGTATTCGGATTTCTTTTAAATATATCGTAATACTATTTTTCTTATGTTTGTTGCTTAACCAAAAAAAACAAATTAAAAATGGAAGAAACGTCAGTTTTTGAAAAATTTGAGTTGCAGCTTGACCAAACTGCAAAAGACTTTTTAAAGGAAACCGCTAAATGGGCTTACTTTTTGTCAATTTTAGGATTCATAGGAATTGGATTAATTATTGTGATTGCTGTTTTCGCTGGAACTATTTTTTCGGTAATGGGAAATAGTATGCCTGGAATGGGAGGGTTTGGGAACTCGTTTGGAGTGTTTATGGGATTCTTGTATGTTTTTATTGCAGCGATTTATTTTTTTCCAGTTTATTATCTATACAAGTTTGCTGCAACTACGAAGAGAGCTTTTAGAGATAACGATTCGGAGTTGTTGACGAATTCTTTAGGTTATCTTAAATCACATTATAAGTTTATAGGTGTCTTAATGCTGGCGATTTTTGCATTATACGGACTTTTATTTGTGTTTGGAATTCTGGGTGCCCTGCTTGGGAGATAGGAGTAGTGTGAGGATTTATTTGGGGAGCTTCGGATTATAATCTATGATTTTAAAATTTAGTATAAAAAAAATGTCCTGAATAGTCAGGACATTTTTTATTAGGATTTATTTTTGTTGCTCTTTTTTGATGTCAGCAACGTATTTTGTTAGTTTTTTGCCGTATAGTGAACTTGCTACTTTTGGCGTCATTGATTTTTGAATTGTATCCAAAAACTTAATATTGATGTCGTAGATCTCAGCTAAAGCAATATAAGGGGCTATTTCGTGATCTTTATTATTAAGGGCAAAGTTGGTAGCGTATAAGTACTTTCTTTTGATGTTAGACTCCTGTTTGATGTTAATGCTGTCAATGGCTTTTTGATCTTGTCTTTTTACAGCTTTAAATTTAGATTCTACCATGGCAAGGCTTTCGTCATTAAAACGGGAATTGATTTTTTTATATTCTTCGTATAATTCCTGATTTTTAGATCCTGTGATTTTTGCGCCATAAATAAAGTTGTCTAAGTTCGTGTCAATGTTGATGTTTCCCGGTTCTGCAAAAAACATAACATTGTTATCCAGTGAATTGGTTACCCCACGATCCAGGAATAAATAAAGCATTTCAGGTGACTCTAGTTTTACATTGCTTTCAAACGAAGAATTTCCGTCTATTTTGATGCTGTCAATAGCAACGAGTGTAGTGTCAACAATTCTTTGAATGTATAAAGTCCCGTTTTTTAATCCTTTTATATTTCCTGTAAGGTGCAAGCCGTCAGTTGATTCTTTTTTGCTGCAAGATGCTAATAGGGCAAGTGTAACAAAAGCAATAATTGATTTTTTCATTGGTTTTTTAGATTTTGCTGCAAAATAAAGAAAATAGTTTGAATGTACTGTGGTAGCATTTAAATTTTGCGAAAAAATAAATCCCAATTTATTTCTAAATTGGGATTTGATATTTTTGGGAATTAAAGAGTATTACATGGAGAGATTAAAGGTAGTTCCGTTTTCGTTCGTATAAGTGAATTTTTTGTCGCAATCATTGTTGCCATAATCGACCACTCCGTTTAGTAAATTGCCCTGAACTTTTAGTTTTCCTTTGGAAATAAAATCGCAAGCATATTTTTTTATCAATGATTCCTGAACGGTTAAGGTTAGTACGGCTCCGTTTGAACTGGTGATGGAGTGGTTTCCTTCAGTCATTTCATACGTATTGTCTTCCAGAACATAAGGGGTGTCGACACCTGCAGTTTGTTTTACAGTCCAGTTTCCTGAGTTAAGGTAAACTCGGCCTTCTAAATCAGTGAACTTTCCGTTGGTCACTTTTCGGCTCCATTGTGGTACAGTTGCCACAGTTGTTGTGTTGGTGTATTCTATTGTTCCTTCCAATTTTATGCCATTAAAAGAATAGTCGATTCTTTCGATGGTTATTTTGCTTCCGGTAGTAATTATTGGTCCTGAAAGCGTGATTTTTAATTTTCCTTTTCTGTTGATCAGATTGTCGGTACATCCGGTTCCGTAATCAACGGTGAAAACTTTAGGATAAGAGGTTGGGCTTTGTTGTGTAATTGTAATTGCGCCACAGATTCCAGGCGTTGTCTCGTCTGATTTTGCTGAGGAGGTGTTTTTTGTTGTAACAATTAACCCGGTTTTGATGTCCATATCATTTATGGCATCAATGGTAAGAGAGGCTCCAACTGAAGTAATGTCGGATTCAGATTGTTTGTTTGTCTCGTCATTGCCTGAACAGGAAATTTGTGTTAGTGTTGTTGCACAAATGGTTAGGAGTAAAAATGCTGTTTTTTTCATAGTAGTTTTTGTTTTTTGATTAGATTAAAAGGCGATCAAATGTAATGAAAAAAATGAAATGCAATAAAAAAATCAATTGGATTCAAAGGGGCTTGATTGAGGGCTGTTTTTCTAAAAGTAAAAAGCCCTGCAAGTTTATTTGCAGGGCTTAAATTCTAATTTTGTAAACTTGTATTGCTATAAGCCTTATTTAATCATTTCAAAACTTCTTTTCACAAAAGCAGTTAAAGCTTCTCCTTTTAATAGGTTTTGCGATAATTTAGCTAAATCTAAGGCTTGTTTTACCAAGTGTTCCTGATGTGTTTTGTCTTCTGTGTTCAGGATGTTTGTTGCTAAATCAGAATTAGTGTTTACAATTAAATTGTACATTTCCGGCATATTGCCCATTCCGAACATTCCGCCTCCACCTGACTGGCTCATTTCTTTCATTCTGCGCATAAATTCAGGTTGCGTGATGATAAATGGAGCGGCTTGACTGTCCATGGCTTCCAGTTGTACAGAGTATGCTTTGGGGATATATGTTTCTAAAGATGTTTTTAAAGCTTCTTTTTCTTCATCAGACAATTTAGAAATCGTGTTTTCGTCTTTTTTGATCAAATTATCAATGTGATCAGAATCTACACGTACAAAAGTTAAATCGCTGTTGTCACCTTCAATTTTTTGAATTAAGTGTGAGATAATAGGTGAATCTAAAAGCAATACTTCATATCCTTTTTCTTTTGCTGTTTCAATATAAGAGTGCTGTGCGTCTTTGTTTCCAGCGTAAAGGACTACCAGTTTTCCGTCTTTGTCGGTTTGGTTTTCTTTTAGTTTTTCTTTTAATTCTTCAAGAGTAAAATAAGTACCGTCAACTGTTGGGTATAATACAAACGCACCAGCTTTTTCGTAGAATTTATCTTCAGAAAGCATTCCGTACTCTAAAACAATTTTAATATCGTTCCATTTTTGCTCAAAATCAGCACGATTTTCATTGAATAAAGTTTTCAGTTTATCCGCTACTTTACGAGTAATGTAGTTGGAGATTTTCTTAACTGCACCATCAGCTTGTAAGCCTGAACGAGAAACGTTCAATGGGATGTCCGGAGAGTCAATAACACCTTTCAACATCGTTAAAAATTCAGGTACAATTCCTTCTACGTTATCTGTAACGTAAACCTGGTTTTGATACAATTGAATTTTATCTTTCTGAATCTGCATGTCCGAACCTAACTTAGGGAAGTACAAAATTCCGGTTAAGTTAAAAGGGTAGTCTACATTTAAATGAATATTGAACAACGGATCTTCGAACTGCATTGGATACAATTCTCTGTAGAAGTTTTTATAGTCTTCGTCAGATAATTCGCTAGGTTGTTTAGTCCATGCCGGATTTGGATTGTTGATGATGTTGTCAGTTTCAACAGTTTCATTTACGTAATCCTCAGGAGCATCTTCCGGTTTTGGAAGTGTTTCCGTTCTGGTTCCAAATTTAATTGGAACTGGCATAAACTTATTGTATTTATTTAATAATCCGCTGATTTTTGAATCTTCTAAAAATTCAAGAGAATCTTCGGCAATATGCAAAATAATTTCAGTACCACGTGAAGTCTTGTCAGCTGGCTCTAAAGTAAATTCAGGGCTTCCGTCACAAGTCCAGTGTGCAGCCGGTTCGTCTTTGTATGATTTTGTGATGATTTCTACTTTCTCTGCAACCATAAACGCAGAATAGAAGCCAAGACCAAAGTGACCAATAATTCCGGAATCTTTAGCAGAATCTTTGTATTTGTCCAGGAATTCTTCAGCTCCTGAAAAGGCAACCTGGTTGATGTATTTTTCAACCTCGTCAGCTGTCATTCCAAGACCCTGATCGATAATGTGGATTTTTTTACCTTCTTTGTCTACTTTAATTTCAATAATCGGATTTCCGTACTCTACTTTGGCTTCACCAATACTAATAAGGTGTTTTAGCTTTAAAGTAGCATCAGTTCCGTTTGAAACCAGCTCACGCAAGAAAATTTCGTGATCGCTGTATAAGAATTTTTTGATTAAGGGAAAGATGTTTTCTACCGAAACATTAATTTTACCTGTTGTCATATTTTTTATTTTTTTAGTTTAATGTGATGATTTTCATTTCTTCAAATAGAATACCAATGTTTTTTTGGGTGACAAAATGGCGCAAGTGTTAATCTTGAAAGAAAATAATTAGATTCTGAAACGGAAGGTATCCCTATGAATTGTATCTTTGTGGTATAATAATTGTTAAACGTGTCAGTATTAACTCTAAAAAAAATGTACAAAATGAAGAAAATTATTTTCATTTGCATGATCGCCACGATGTTTTTCGCGTGTAAATCAGCTTCGTCTACAACAGCTTCATCTGGAGCAACTACGTTATCGACTAAACTTGACAGACCTTCTCAAGTAGCTCTTAAAGGAAATTGGGTGTTAACCAATGTGTCTTATCCAGGTTCTGAATATATCAAGGTAAATTCTTTCGATCTTGCAGATTCTAAATGTTTTATTGGAAGTACATGGAGTTTTATCTCCAATAATAATAAGGGAACAATGGCTTTGACAGCGGCAAGCTGTACCGGATTTAGTTCTCCGATTGTTTGGAGTATTAACAATCAGGGATTGTTTGTGCTTAAGATTCTGGATGCCGGTATCAAAGCAAAAAAAGTGAGAGATGGTTACTTACTAAAAGTTGCAGGTTTAACTGAGAGTTCATTTCAGTTGATCGATAACATTAATGTGGGTGGACAAACGAAAGATGTAGTTTACCAGTTTCAAAGAGCCAATTAATATTAAAAATAGAGAAAGATGAGAAAAATAACAGTTTTAGGTTTGAGTAGTTTACTTGTATTGGCAAGTTTTTTTACAAGTTGTGATTCCGTAAAAAATGCAAATAATACTCAAAAAGGAGCCGGAATTGGAGTAGTTGCGGGTGGTATTATAGGGGCTGTTTTAGGAAATAACCTAGGAAAAGGCGGAAACGCTGCCTTAGGAGCTGCAATTGGAGCTGCTGTAGGTGGAGGAACAGGTGCTCTAATTGGAAATAAAATGGACAAACAAGCCCGTGAAATTGATCAGGCTTTACCAGGTGCAGATGTAGAAAGAGTTGGAGAAGGAATTCACTTAACCTTAAATGAAAATGCAGTTCGTTTTGATACGAATAAATCTTCTTTAACACCGCAGGCTAAAGCTAATCTAGATAAATTGGTACCAGTATTTAGCGAATATGGAGATACTGATATTCAAATTTTTGGATACACTGATAATACTGGAAGACCAGAGTACAACCTGACGCTTTCAGGACAAAGAGCTGCTTCTGTACAGGCTTATTTAGTTTCTAAAGGATTAAAATCAAGCCGTTTTAAAACTTCAGGTTTAGGTATTGTTGATCCAATTGCACCAAACGATACTCCTGAAGGAAGAGCACAAAACCGTCGTGTAGAGTTTTCGATCACTGCAAATGATAAAATGGTAAATGACGCTAAAGCTCAGGCTGGAAAATAATTTTCGAACGCAATAAAATTTCTTAAAAGCTGTTTCATAATTGAAGCAGCTTTTTTTTGACTTTAGAAATTAAACATTGTAAATTTGGCCTTTCAAATATAACCCATGCTTGACATTCAAAATATTTCTTTTTCGTATACCGAAAACCCTGTTATAAAAAATGTTTCTTTTACTATAAATAAAGGTGAGAATATTGCCATTATTGGTGAGAGCGGCTGCGGAAAAAGTACACTCCTAAAGTTAATGTACGGCTTGTACAACTTAGACGAAGGCAAGATTTTTTACAATGAAAAACCTATTTTAGGTCCAAAATACAATCTGATTCCTGGAATGCCTTTTATGAAATATCTGGCACAGGATTTTGATTTGTCTCCTTTTGAAACAGTGGCCGAAAATGTAGGGAAGTTTCTGTCGAATGGTTTTGCAAATATGAAAAAATTGCGCGTTCAGGAATTGTTGGAAATGGTAGAAATGGAGCAGTTCTCGAACGTAAAAGCTAAGTTTTTGAGCGGTGGACAGCAGCAAAGAGTTGCTTTGGTGCGAGTTCTGGCTTTGGAACCCGAAGTGATTTTATTGGACGAACCCTTCAGTCAAATTGATGCTTTCAGAAAAAATGCATTACGCCGAAATTTATTTCGTTACTTAAAGCAAAAAGGAATTACCTGCATCATTGCAACACACGACAGTACAGATGCTTTGTCATTTGCCGATGAAGCAATTGTGATGCGAAATGGAGAGGTTCTGGTTAAGGATAATCCAACTAAAATTTATGAAGATCCTGAAACGAAGTACGTAGCATCTCTTTTTGGAGAGGTTAACGAAGTTCCTACTTATCTGTTGGTTCCTTATGAAGATCAAACGCATAAAACCCTGGTATATCCACATCAATTTAAAATGGTTACAGAATCGAATCTGCCAGTAAAAATCAGGAGAACTTATTTTAGAGGGAATCATTATCTTATTGAAACAGTTTATAAAAGACAGCTGGTGTTTTTTGAAAGTGAAATCGATTTGCCTCTGGAACAGGAAATATTTTTAGGTTTGAATTATTTGTAATTAGATAATTTGTCCATTAGAAAATTGGATAATTCTTTTTAATGTTATATAAATAAAACCCCGACAGCTTTTTTAACTGTCGGGGTTTTATTTATACATTATTTAAAGAAATCTAGTTTTTTAAATACTTTTCTAAAAACTGATCTTGTTCCCAAAGTAGGTGTAGGATGTTTTCTTTGGCAACATAACTATGTGCCTCTTTAGGTAGAATAACCATTCTTGCAGTTGCTCCCAAACCTTTCAAAGCCTGATAATAACGCTCTGTCTGTAAAGTAAAAGTTCCTGGATTATTGTCGGCTTCACCATGTACTAACAAAAGAGGTGTTTTCATTTTGTCTGCATTCATAAAAGGAGACATTGCTGTGTAAACTTCTGGAACTTCCCAGTAATTACGTTGTTCAGTCTGGAATCCAAATGGGGTCAGCGTTCTGTTGTAAGCACCGCTTCGGGCAATTCCACAAGCAAAAAGGTTCGAGTGTGTCAGTAAGTTTGCAGTCATAAAAGCACCATAGGAATGTCCTCCAACAGCTACTTTTTTGCGGTTGATGTATCCTAAAGCATCAACGGCATCAATTGCCGCAGCAGCGTTGTCTACCAACTGAGAAATGAAATTATCATTTGGTTCCGTAGTACCTTCACCAATGATTGGAAAAGCAGCATCGTCTAAAACCACATATCCTTTAGTTACCCAATACACGAATGATCCGTAATAAGGAGTTGTGAATTCGTTTGAATTTTGAGTTGATTGTCCCGCGCTGTTTTTGTCCTTGTATTCAGCAGGGTAAGCCCAGATTAATAAAGGTAATTTCTCTTTTTTTACTTTATCATAACCAGCTGGTAAGTATAAAGTTCCTGAAAGTTCAACACCATCTTTACGTTTGTATTTGATCACTTCTTTGCTCACATTTTTAATGCTTTCAAACGGATTCTTGAAAGAAGTAATCGGTGTTAAGCTGTTTTGCTTTTTAATATTTCTAAAGTAATAATTCGGATATTCACTCTTAGACTGAATTTGTACTAAAACTTTTCCTGATTTAAAATCTTCAATTTCGATTAAATCTTCTTTTTTGTCTTTGTAAGCTGAAGTATAGATGCGTTTTGATTGTAATGTTTTTAGATTGAATTCATCTATAAAAGGAAATTGTCCTTCTTTTGTGTATCCTTCTCCAATACGGTAAGCATTGTCTTTTTCAATTGCCAGAACATATTTGTTGTATTCGTTCTTTCTGGTTTCAAAAACTCCCGGATCTGAATAAACATCCTGTTGGTTTCTGTCCGTAATCACTTTTGGTTGTTGGGCAGGATTTGATGGATTGATCAAATAGATTTTTGTATTACGGGTGTCGTACCATTGATCCGTTAAAAAAGCAATGTTGTCGTTCCCCCATGTAATATCGGCGTAACGTTGTGGTACTTTTACTAAAGAAGTTCCTTCATTTGTAAAAGGAGCGTCCCAAAGAAAAACTTCATCTCTAAAATCGACTTTGTTTGCAGGATCTCCTTCGTCCAAAGCCACTACATAAGATAAGGTTGCCGGTTTGTCATTTCTCCAGGCCATTTCTCTTTTCCCTTTTCGAACAGCCATAAAACCTTTTGGGATTATTTCGTTTAAGGGAACGTCGTTAACTAATTTAATCTCTTTTCCTCTTGCATCATAAACAATAGTTCGGGATGGGAATCTGTATAAAGGCACCACATATGAAAACGGTTTTTGAATCGTTGTTAACATAATGAAGTTACCGTCTGGCGAAATTTTTTCACCGGAATACATTGCTGCTTCTTTAAATAAAGTGGCAGTTCCGTTAAGATTAACTTTATACAGTTCAGAAGTAATGATATTTTCAAAATTAATTTCGTCATTTTGATTTTTTAACATATCAGGGTATGTTCTGTTTTGAGATTTTGTTCCCGCAGTGTTAGAGACAATCGGACCTGTTGGAAGATCTTTTTTAGCATCCAAAAGTGGTTTTCTGTTTTTCGGAAGCATTTTTACCAAAATAGTTTCGTTGTCTAAAAACCAGCTAAACGGATTTCCCAGATTGGCATTGACCGTTGCCTCGGTAAGTTTTGTTGCTTTTGCAGTTGCAACATCCACAAACCAAAGTTCAACACCAGTACTTGTGGTGTGTGAAAACAATATTTTCTTGTCATTTGGAGACCAAAGGATATTGCTTATTTTTGGGTTTTCCGGTAATCCTGCAACCTGAACTTCTCCTTCTTTACCGTTAATTTTTTTTAATTTAAGATTGGTAGTATACGTTACCGAGCTGGAAATGTTTGTTACCGGATTAATTCTTAAACCTCCCAAACGAAGTTCGTCCTGATTTAAATCATCAAGTGTTTTGTATGTGCTCCTGTACAACAGTAGCATATTTTCTTTTTTAGTATCCATAGATACCGTAGGAGCTTTTTCGTAATCGGCTAAATCTAAAATAGATTTCGATGGTTTTTGGTAGGTGAGATTTTCCTGTGCAAAGGCAAAAAAGCCAACGTTAAGAAATAAGAGTAATGTGACCTTTAATTTCATAATTTGAATTTTAGGGATTTAAAATAGGTATTCGTATATGTTTGACTAAAGTACTTTAAACTTGTTACATTTTATGCGTTATTTTTGATACTTTTCATGTTTTTGAGGTTAAAACTGTTTTTTCGGAATTTAATCTGTCAGAATTCGGTGTATAATTAAAGTATATTAAATTGCCAATTACGAAAAAAACACTAATTTGGACGCTAATGTTTTAAAGTATACTTAAATTTGCATTACAATTTTTTAACAAATAATAAAACAATATGTATCATTCAAAAATAGCGGGCTTAGGATATTATGTCCCTTCAAATGTTGTGACCAACGATGATTTGTCTAAGATAATTGATACCAATGATGAATGGATTCAGGAGAGAACTGGAATTCAGGAGCGTAGACATATTATTCGTGGAGAAGACACCACAACTACAATGGGAGTAAAAGCAGCTAAAATTGCTATAGAACGTTCTGGCGTAGCCAAAGAAGATATTGATTTTGTAGTTTTTGCGACCTTAAGTCCCGATTATTATTTTCCAGGGCCGGGAGTTTTGGTACAACGTGATTTAGGATTGCGTACGGTAGGAGCGCTGGATGTTAGAAATCAATGTTCAGGTTTTGTGTACGCATTGTCGGTAGCTGATCAATATATCAAAACCGGAATGTACAAAAATATTCTGGTGATTGGTTCAGAAGTACATTCGACAGGACTGGATATGACTACTCGTGGTCGTGGCGTGTCGGTAATTTTTGGAGATGGAGCAGGAGCAGCGGTTTTAAGCCGTGAAGAAGATTTGACAAAAGGAATTTTATCTACGCATTTGCATTCAGAAGGACAGCATGCCGAAGAATTGGCTTTACAGGCACCGGGAATGGGAGCGCGTTGGGTGACTGATATTATTGCGGATAATGATCCAAATGACGAAAGTTATTATCCGTACATGAATGGACAATTTGTATTTAAAAATGCTGTAGTTCGTTTTGCGGAAGTAATCAATGAAGGATTAGAAGCAAACGGCTTACAGGTTTCAGATATCGATATGTTGATTCCACATCAGGCTAATTTAAGAATTTCGCAATTCATTCAAAATAAATTCAAATTGAGCGATGATCAGGTACATAATAATATTCAAAAGTACGGAAATACTACTGCTGCCTCTATTCCGATTGCTTTGACTGAAGCATGGGAGCAAGGAAAAATTAAATCAGGAGATACAGTGGTTTTGGCTGCTTTTGGTAGTGGTTTTACCTGGGCAAGCGCAATTATTAAATGGTAATTAATTCATCTTGCATTATATTTCAAAACCTGCTCTTTTTTAGAGCAGGTTTTTTTTATGTCAGGCTGAGCGGAGTCGAAGTCATCGTTCTTGCTTCCCTAACCTTTGACTTCTCTCGCTTTGACCGTTCCGTTTTTAATTTATATTTTTGTTCAGCATCATCAAGCCGATGCAATTTTTAAATCAATCAAATGAAAAAAAATCAACTGGAAATAGCCTGTTTCAATTACGAATCGGCAATAATTTCGCAAGACAATGGTGCGGACAGAATCGAATTGTGCGATGATATGCAGCTTGGCGGGACAACGCCAAATTTGATAACAGCAGAAAGAGTTCGGGAGAAACTAACCATTAAAATGCATGTAATCATTCGGCCTCGCGGTGGTGATTTTGTTTATACAGAAGAAGAGTTTCTGGAAATGAAACAAGATATTAAACAATTTAAAGCACTTGGAGTTGATGGTTTTGTTTTTGGAATTTTAAATCAGGACGGTAGTGTTAATAAAGAGCAGAATCTGGAATTGGTACAATTAGCTAGTCCGCTTTCGTGTACTTTTCACCGTGCTTTTGATGTTGTAAATTCTATTGAACAAGGATTGGAAGATGTAATTGGATGCGGTTTTCAAACAATACTAACTTCCGGAAGGGGTAAAAATGTTGAAGAAGGAATTTTTGATTTAGCAGTTATCCAAAAATTAGCGGCTGACCGAATTGAAATTATGCCCGGAGGCGGTTTGCGCTCTTCAAATATCAAATTATTACAGGAAAAATTGCAGCCTACTTTTTATCATTCGTCTGCGATTACAGATCAAACCGAAAAAGCAAATCCTGAGGAAATAAAAGAATTAAAAAACTTCCTGTAAACGGAATCAATATATAAATGACAAAAGTCCGGAGTTTCGTAACTCCGGACTTTTATTTTCAAATAAATAACTAAACTTTGGTTATGAAAACGGTATTAAAGGACTCCACTGCTGCTGCCGATATTGTTTTCCCCTCTTTCTTTACGGTTCATACCGGTAATTTTTGCCCCTCCAAAATTATAAGTCAGACCTAAATAAACAGTTTGGTTTTCCCAAGTGTTCTGTCCTGCGTGCGGATAAGGATATTGCGCATCAAAAGAATATTTCATAGTATCGAAAATATCATTAAAGCGAAGGCTTATATTCATTTTGTCGTTTAGCAAAGTATAACGAGCGCCTGCATCGATTTTGTACATTTCATGACTGTTACTTTGCAGGCCGTCAGTTGGCCCGGTGTAGAATCCGAATAGTAAAAAGCTCATGCGTTTGTTGAGTTTAAAATTAGAACTGATACGGCTGTTTAAAGCCGAAACTGTAATTTTTCGCTCAAGTGGTATTCCTATGTTTGTTGTAGGATTCAGTGAAAAAACAATTCCTTGTTGATTGATACTTGAAAAGTCAATAGACGGAGAGATGTCCCACCATTTTGTGATTTTGTAATTAAAAGAAGCTTCAAATCCATAAGCAGAGTTACGGTCAAAGTTGGTATAAGATTCGATTAGTTTATTACCGGCAGTATCCGTCTTGTCCGGATATGTGACCCTGCTGATCTGATCGTTGATACTTCTGACGTAAACTCCAAAAGTAAAACTTCCCTTTTCTAAGGTTTTAGTATAATTAAGCTCTACTGAATTAGTAAATTGAGGTCTTAGTTCCGGATTTCCCAATGTCGTTACCAGTGGGGTAGAAAACTCGCGAATTGGTCTTGTCTGCTCTAAACTAGGGCGGTCTACACGACGGCTATAACTAAGCTGTATGGTGTTTTTTGCATTTAGAGTATAGGTAAAATAGGCCGATGGATAGAGTGTTAAATAATCATCATTAAACTTATCCTGGCCAGAATTAAAATTAGCAGCTGCTTTATAGCTTTCAAAACGAGCTCCTAATTGATAACTGAATTTACTGAATTTCTGACCAAAGGTGGCATAAGCAGAATAAATATCAGTATCATAAGTATAATGTATCGGTTGATTTCCGGTAAGATCAGAAGGGTTTGTTAGGGCATAATTATTCTCAGATTTTGTGATCCTGGCTTCGGCACCCAGTTCGAGAGTTGTCTTTTCGTTTATAGGATTAACATAGTCCAGGTTTACTGTACTTAGTTTGCGATGGCTTTTGTTTAAATCAGTATGGCTTACCTTTTTTACGGTATGGTCAGGAGAACTGTTTTGAGTGTTAAAATTTCCTTGTTGAGTGGCATTGTAATTACTGTAGTTTCCTTCAATGTCCAGGGTGTGGCCTTCTTTTTTAAAGAGATGTTTGTACGCCAGATTATAAGTTCCCAGTTTTTGAGGTCCAAAGTATCTGGAATTTTGCAAGATGTTGGTGATTTCAGGATTATTATTGTAGTTTATATTGGCGTCAACAAATACGTCCTGATTGTATTTACTTTGATTAGTGTAAAAAGAAATAGTGTTTTGTGCGTCAATAAAATAATCCATACCAATTTTATAGAGATGTGAATCGGCATTTGATTTAAAGTCTATTTGTTGACGAGTATCCTGATCGAATCTTTGAAGAGAGCTATCGAAAAAATAGGTTCCGAAATTTTGACCGGCGTTTCCATAAAAATTTACTTTTCCGTTTTTGTAATTCAAATTCAGAGATTGATTATGTTTCGTAGCTTCGCCAATAGTTATTCCACCGCTGTAACTCCCGTTAAAACCTATATTGGTATTTTTAAGTAAAATAATGTTGATGATTCCTGACATTCCCTCCGGATTGTATTTGGCACTTGGATTGGTAATCAACTCAATTTTTTTGATAGAGGTAGACGGGATTTGTTTTAGCAATTGAGCCGGATCAATATTACTGGGTCTTCCGTCAATTAATACTCTTACATTTTCATTGCCACGAAGTGAAATTTTCCCGTTCTGATCTACATTGACAGATGGAATATTATTCATAATCTCAGAAGCTGTTGCTCCGGCGGTGGTCAGGTCTTTACCAACTGTAATTACTTTTCGATCCAGTTTTTGTTCAATGGTTGAACGCTCGCTAATAATGTTTACACCTTTAAGCTGAGTTGCTTCTTCTTCAAGAGCGATCTTGATAATAGCCTCTTTTTGATTTTCGCTTAAAATAACAGATCCCGTGTATTTCTTAAATCCGATATATTGAATTTCGATCGTGTAATTTTTTAAAGCCAGATTTTTAATGGTAAAATTGCCATTATCATCAGTGTTAACTCCTAAGACAATTTTTCCATTGTCTTTAAGTGAAACGGTAGCATAAGAGATAGGAGCATGGTTTGATTTTTCGGTAACTTTTCCGGAAACAGTTCCGAAAGTTTGTGCCTGAAGAGTTGTCATTGTAGTCAGTAAGACTAGTAAAAGTAATTTTAATTTCATGAACATGTGATTGATTTGATTGATGATTGTTTCTTTTGAAATATTTCAAAATGTATCAGTAGAGACCTTCTTTCCAATCCGATGTTACAGTAAAAATTAAAATTAAAAGTGTATTTTTTGTGAGGTGCTGTTTTAGAGTAAATTAGTTTTTAAATTTTTGATAATTTTAACAATTTGTAGGTTTAGATTCCGGATGATTTTTTATTTTCTTCAATAGAATAAGGAGGTAACACAGGAGGCGAGTCTTAATTATTGTAAGTATGGCAGGAATAAAACAGCGATTCAATTTTAACTAAAGTTGTCCAATACTCATAAAAAAAGCCCGGAGTTGGCAAACTCCAGGCTTCTTCATTTTTATACAAAACTATTAAAATCGATTGGTAATGTTAGATTAGAATAATCCTCCACCGCCTTTATTCGTATTGTCTTCTCTTTGTTTACGTTGTAGGTTTTTGATTTTCGCCCCTCCAAAGTTGTATGTTAAACCTAAATAAACCGTCTGACTCTCCCATGTAAATTGTCCTGAGTGTGAATAAGGATACTGAGAATCAAAAGCATATTTCATTGTATTGAATACGTCGTTAAAACGTAAGCTAATGTTCATTTTGTTGTTTAACAAAGTATAACGGGAACCCATGTCCATTTTATACATTGCATGGCTGTTATTTTGAAGACCTTCAACTTCTCCTCTGTAAAATCCGAATAATAAAAAGCTTAAACGTTTATTTACTTTGAAGTTTGAATTCATACGCCCATTAAAAGCACCAACAGTAATTTTTCTATCCAGAGGGCTGCTTTTTTGAGTTACCGGATCGTATACAAACACTATACCTTGTTGGTTAATGCTTGAGAAGTCAATAGATGGTGAAATATCCCACCATTTTGCAATTTTATAAGTGAACGAAGCTTCAAAACCATAAGAAGTATTGTTATCAAAGTTCGAATACGTCAGGATTTGTTTGTTACCACTTGGGTCAGTGTCATCCGGAAGTAAAACTCTGCTGATTTGGTCGTTGATGCTTCTCACAAAAACACCTGCCGTAAAGCTTCCTTTTTCGAAAGTTTTAGTATAGTTTACTTCAACAGAATTCGTAAATTGAGGTCTTAATTCAGGATTTCCTAATGCTGTGATTAACGGCGTAGAAAATTCACGAATAGGTTTCGTTTGTTCTAAACTCGGACGGTCAACACGACGGCTGTAGCTCAATTGGAAAGTGTTTTTCTCATTAAGGTTATACGTCAAATAAGCAGATGGGTATAAGGTGATATAATCATCATTAAATTTATCCAGACCATGATTTAAGTTGGCTACAACTTTATAGCTTTCAAAACGAGCTCCTACCTGATAACTGAATTTTTTAAATTTCTGACCAAATGTTACATAAGCAGAGTAAATATCAGTATCGTAAGTGTAATTAGAAACTGGAAGTGCTGCAAGCGGATTACCAGTGATATAATCGTTATCCGTTTTTGTAATTCTGGCTTCGGCACCTGCTTCAAGAGTTGTTTTGTCGTTTAATGGATTTACGTAATCAACATTTAAAGTACTTAATTTACGAGTACCAGCAATATAATCGATATAAGACTGGTTGTCTGTAGTATTGTCTTTTTTTCTTATTTGTGTATCAAAACCAGCATTTTGCGTTTCTTTATTGTTGCTGTAGTTGGCTTCAAAATCTAAAGTGTGACCTTCTTTTTTAAAGATATGTTTGTAAGCCAAATTGTAAGTTCCTACGTTATCCGGACCTGTATATTTTGATTTCTGTAACATATTCTTAATGTCAGAACTGCTTACATTGCTGTAATCAATATTCGTGTCTACAAAAAACTTACCGTTTGATTTGTTCTGATTGGTATAAAAAGATATAGTATTGTGGTCATTGATAAAATAATCCATTCCAATTTTATACAGGTAAGAATCATTTTCGTTCACAACATCAATTTTCTGACGAATGTCCTGATCGTATCTGTTGATGAAACCATCGTTATAATAAGTTCCGAAATTTTGTCCTACGTTACCAAAGAAATTTACTTTTCCGGTTTTATAGTTCAAATCTAAAGACTGATTGTATTTCGCAACTTCTCCGAAAGTGATTCCGCCACTGTAGCTTCCGTTGAAACCAGTATTGCTATTTTTGTGTAAAATGATATTGATAATACCTGACATTCCTTCCGGATTATACTTGGCACTTGGGTTGGTAATCAACTCAATTTTTTTGATAGAGGTAGATGGAATTTGTTTCAACAACTGAGCAGGATCAATATTCGAAGGTCTTCCGTCAATCAATACACGAACATTATCGTTTCCGCGAAGCGAAAGTTTTCCGTCCTGATCTACATTCACAGATGGAATGTTGTTCATAATGTCAGATGCCGAAGCTCCGGCAGTAGTCAAATCTTTTCCGACAGTAATTACTTTTCGGTCAATTTTTTGTTCGATTGTCGAACGCTCGCTTACGATATTAACTCCTTTAAGTTGAGTTGCCTCTTCTTCAAGCGATACATTAATTGTAGCTGTTTTTTTGTTGTCGCTCAAAATTAAAGAACCTATATATTTTCTAAATCCAATATATTGAATTTCGATCGTATAACTTTTTAAAGCCAGGTTTTTGATAGAGAAATCTCCGTGATCATCAGAATTAACTCCCGCGACTACTTTTCCGTTCTCTTTAACCGAGATGGTCGCGTAAGAAATAGGAGCATTGTTTGATTTTTCAGTAATTTTTCCGGAAACACTTCCTGAATTCTGTGCATTTGCTGTTGTTATTACACCCAGTAATACAAACAGAAAGAATTTTAGTTTCATAATGTAATAATGATTTTTTGATGGATTGATGATGATTGTTTTTTTGTTTTTGTTTTTTGCCTTCAAACCAATTTGAAGTCTTTATTAAGACTCGTTTGCCAAAGATATGTTACAAGAAAAAGTGAAAAAAAAATAAAATTTTGTAAGACTGGCTGTTTTATAAGAGGTTAGCGTTTTTGTTTTTGGATAATTTTAACACTTAAAGACGAAGAGTTTTTAAGAAATTAGAATTGTTTTATATGATTTAATATGTTTTTGATTTTCTGTAATTGACGAATAAGCAGTATATTTGCTCACTTTAAAATAAGTTTACATGTCATTATCACAAATTCTTACTCCTTCTATACAAAAAGCAATACAAGCATTATTTGATGTTACTGTTGAAAAAATCGAATTTCAAACTACCCGAAAAGAATTTGAAGGCGATATCACAATGGTGATTTTTCCTTTGTTGAAAGTGATCAAAAGCAATCCTGCCGAACTAGGCAGTAAAATTGGAAATTATTTAGTTGAAAATGTTTCAGAAGTAGCTCGATTTAATGTGGTTTCGGGATTTTTGAACATCGTCATTGCCGATAGTTATTATTTGAATTTCTTCAATGAAATAAAAGACAATACAAAGTTTGGGTATGTAACACCAAATCCGGAGGACAAAGCAATTATGGTCGAATATTCTTCGCCAAATACAAATAAACCTTTGCATTTAGGTCACGTGCGTAACAACTTGTTGGGATATTCTGTAGCTGAAATTATCAAAGCATCAGGAAAAAAAGTATATAAAACACAGATTATTAACGACCGTGGAATCCATATTTGTAAATCGATGCTGGCTTGGCAGAAGTTTGGAAATGGTGAAACTCCCGAAAGTTCAAATTTGAAAGGTGATAAATTAGTAGGTAAATATTATGTCGAGTTTGATAAAGCTTATAAAGCTGAAATTTCTCAGCTAATGGAAACTGGTAAAACCGAAGAGGAAGCCAAAAAACAATCTCCAATTATTATTGAAGCACAAGAGATGCTTAAAAAATGGGAGTCGGGAGATGAAGCGGTAATTTCGCTTTGGAAAATGATGAACCAATGGGTTTACGATGGTTTTGCTATTACTTATAAAAATCTGGGCGTTAATTTCGATAAATACTATTACGAAAGCAATACTTATTTGCTAGGAAAAGACGTAGTTCAGGTAGGTCTGGACAAAGGAGTTTTTGAAAAAGATGCGGACGGTTCCGTTTGGATTGATCTTACCGATGAAGGTTTGGATCGTAAAATTGTTTTGCGTTCAGATGGAACTGCTGTATATATGACACAGGATATCGGAACCGCAATTCAGCGTGTAAAAGATATGCCGGATGTGGGCGGAATGGTTTACACAGTGGGTAACGAACAGGATTATCACTTTAAAGTATTATTCCTGATTTTGAAAAAATTAGGTTTTGACTGGGCTTCAAGCTTGTATCATTTGTCATACGGAATGGTTGATTTGCCTTCAGGAAAAATGAAAAGCCGTGAAGGAACCGTTGTAGATGCCGATGATTTGATGCAGGATATGACGGACACAGCCAAACAAATTTCGGAAGATTTAGGAAAATTGGATAGTTATTCGGCGGAAGAAAAAGCAAAATTGTACCAAACCATTGGTCTGGGAGCGTTGAAATATTATATTTTAAAAGTAGATCCTAAAAAACGTATTTTGTTTAATCCGGAAGAATCTGTTGATTTTGCCGGAAATACAGGGCCGTTTATTCAGTATACTTACGCGAGAATCCAGTCGATAATCCGTAAAGCCGATTTTGATTTTTCTGCTAAAACCAATACCGAAGAATTACACGAAAAAGAAAAAGAGCTGGTAAAACAAATCGAGCTTTTCCCGGAAGTAATTCAAAATGCAGCACAGAATCACAGCCCGGCTCTGATTGCTAATTATACATATGATTTGGTAAAAGAGTATAATTCGTTTTATCAGTCGGTACATATATTAGGAGAGACGGATTTAACTAAAAAGGTATTCAGGGTGCAGCTTTCGCAAAAAGTTGCTGAGGTAATTAAAGCAGCGTTTACTTTATTAGGAATTGAAGTTCCGGAGCGAATGTAATTTTTTTGCCCAATAGATAAAATGCAAAGAGTCGATAATTGAAATTATCGACTCTTTTTTTTGTGTTTTTTTACACGTTTTAAAATTTATGTTTCTATATGCTAGATTATTGTTTTACTCAAAAATGTAAAGCAATTAAGACGAAAATAATGAATGTTTTTGAGTTGAATTTTCGTATAAAAAATACAATTTAACATTTGTAAATCTCGTTTTTATGGTTATGTTTACAGTAAGAAAATGATTTATAAAAAAGATTTGTAAAGTCAGTAAATACAGGGTGTCACGTAGAGAATTCTGTTAAAAAAATAATCGAGTAAGCCGAAAACAGCAAGAGTAGGCAAAAATTTTAACCAAAAAACAAATGATTAAAAATTCCTTTTTACTACTAGTGCTTCTGGTAGCGTGCTGCACGGTAAATGCGCAAGATTTGATTTCGCCTTCTTATGGATTTTCCCACAGTAAAACAGCTTACATTACTTTGGCTGATGGTACTGAAATTAATGGTACTATTAAAGATATTGATAGAGACAAAGGTTTGATCGAGTACATCAAATTACAAGACGGAGCTGGAAAAAAACACAAACTAAAACCAGAAGATATTAAATTTATGTACTTACCTCCAAGTGGATTGGATAACTTAGGAAAGAAACTTAATTTTCTTGAGGATTTCAAAAAATGGAATGATACTAAGTTAAACCAGGATTTTTTAAATGATGGATATGCTTACTTTGAAACTGCGGATGTAAAAATCAAGAAGAAAAACAGCAAATTGTTAATGCAGTTGCTTAATCCTTCATTCAGTAAAGAGTTTAAAGTGTACTGTGATCCTTATGCAAAAGAAACTACTTCTTTAGGAGTTGGCGGAGTGAAATTTATTGGTGGAGATGCAAAATCTTACTACGTAGCTAAAAAAGATTCACCGGTATTTTTATTAAAGAAAAGAGATTATAAAAAAGAATTCGTGCCATTATGGGGAAGTTGTGAGAAAGTAATTGCTGCAAATCCTGAGCCTAAATGGACAGATTTAACAAAACACATTGTTTTGTATTCTGAATGTGCAGAAACTAACTAATATTTTTATAGGAAGCTAGTTTTTGATTCTGAAAGAAATAAAGAGCCGATAGTTGTAAAACTATCGGCTCTTTTTGTTTTAGCTCTTTTGTCGATTCTTATTTAGTTTCTCCCATATTTAGAAGTCAAAATGCTGGATTTTAGTCTTCTATAAAAATATAAAAAAAAGGCTAAGATTTATTTGTGTATCAATAAATAATATATTAATTTTCCTACTTTAAATAAAGGGATATAATGGAATCTTAATGCCTTTATTTACAGACTCTAAACACCACCTCAAGAGTTTTTTCTGTTGTATCCAAAGCAAATAATCCCAATACCTATTACAAAAGATTAAAGATATTCACCTTTTATTAGTTAATTTATGCTGTTTTGAATTAGTAAGCTAATAGCTTTTAATTAAACATAGAAGGTAATAGACCGTTTGAATTCATTTTCAGACGGTTTTTTTATGCATAAAAAAGCCGATAGTTTCAATAACTATCGGCTTTTTGTAACTAACACAACTATTTTTATTTTACGAACTTGTTGATGATCGCATCAGTTTCTGCTTTTGTAGCGGTTGGTTTTAAATCAAATAAAAGAGAATAAAGCGCTTTTCTGTCTACTTTAGCTTCTAAGTTTAAATCTTGGTGTCTGTCAAAAAGTGTTTGCCATTTGTCACGAACATTTTTCCAAAGAGCGTTGTTTTCCTTCCACCATTTTTGACCGGCGATACATTTAATGTCTGCTACTTTAGTATAAACATCCATCCCTTTTTCTTGTGCTAACAAAACATCTTTTCCGCTGTCATCACGAACTAATTTGTCATTGTCTTGCTCATGATTCCAACCTGTAGCAGTAATTTCGTGAATGTTTCTTCTTTTTAAAACATTATAATCGTTACGTTTTGTTTGCTCTCTTCTTGGTAGTGGCGCATCAGCAATGTTTGCCCAGTAGTTTTGTCCGTCTACATGTACCCAAGTTGAAGATCCTTCATAACGCGGACTATCGTCTACCTGATATACTTTTTGAGTCCATTGTCCTTTAACTGCTTTTTTGTCCAGTTTTTTATATTTCCATGAAGTTCCTTTGTCAAAACTGTATAAATCAGTGTTTTCATACAACCAGTCTTGTCTCCAGTGTTTGATGATCATATCGTCACTTACTATTAATAAGTGTTGCATTACGATTTTGTTAGGAGTGTCTTCTAATAACTCAACCCATTCCAAAGCAGATTCGTGTTTCGTTTCTGATGGTTTATAAGTTGCTGAATCTTTAGCGTATTGAAAAGTTTCTGCGAAATTAAACTTCACTTCGTAGCAACCACACATAGATTTGATGGATTTGATGTCTTGTTGTTTTTTATCCTGACTGAAACCAAGGCTACAAGTCAAAGCCATAACAGCTGAAAAATAGAGGCTTTTTGAAATCATAACGTATTATTTTGTTTTTAAATTTTCGCAAATATATGTATTTTATTTAGAACAAATAAAAATAGTTTATATATTTGCGCCATTATTAAGAATGAATAAAAATAATGAAAATCAAATTTATCTTTTTTGCAGCTTTTCTTTTTTGTCAAATAACTTTTGCACAAAAGAAAGATACCACGGCTGTAAATAAACTTTCTGAAGTGGTGGTCACCGGGCAGTTAGAACCTCAGTCTATAAAAAAATCAGTGTTTAATGTTCGTGTGATTTCAAAGGAAGATATTAAGCAATTGGCAGCAAACAATCTTGCAGATGTTCTGAATCAGTACTTAAATATAACAATTAGGAATAGCGGGAGTGATGGACGTTCAACCGTTTCTATGTTTGGATTGGATTCGCAATATTTTAAAATATTAATTGATAACATTCCATTAGTAAGTGATACCGGAATGGGAACTAATGTCGATTTAACACAAGTAAATCTTGACGATGTTGAACGTATCGAAATTATTGAAGGTTCAATGGGAGTAACTCATGGAGCAAATGCTGTAAGTGGTATTTTGAATATCATAACTAAAAAAGGCGGAGGATACAGATGGCAGATCAGCACGACTGTTCAGGAAGAGACTGTAGGTAATGAATACGCTCTTTTTGATAAAGGCCGTCATATTCAATCAGCCAAAATAGCTCATAATTTTAACGAAAACTGGTTCGTTAATATAGGTGGGAACCGTAATGATTTTGCCGGTTTTTATGATAATATGAAGGGGAAAGATTATGCCATGAATAATGGGTCACGAGGATATAAATGGCTTCCGAAAGATCAGTTAGTTGGTAATGGGCTTTTAGGTTATCAAAAAGGAAATTTTAAAATATTTTACAAATTTGATTATTATGGTGAGGATGTTCATTTTTATAATCCAATTTTAATTCCACAAGATAATTACCCTTTTCCTGAAACCTATTATGCAAATGATAAACGTTTTATAACCAATAGATTTTATCATCATTTAAATTCTAACGGAAAATTGTTTTCGAAGTTAAATTATAATGTTTCTCTTTCACATCAGAAACAAGAACGTGATTTAGAAAGGTTTAACTATCAAATGGAAACAGGAAAAGAGTTTGATAATAACAGGCAGACTTACCAATCAAAAGAAGTTTTCTATTCTACAGGAACGTTGAGTAATTTTTTCAATAGTAAAAAGGTCGATTTTCAATTGGGTTATGAAATTACAAATGAAAATGGATTTTATGATGCGACTGCAGGCACTTTTAAAGACGATCAGCAACAGCTTAAAGACATAAGAAAGCGACTTGAAAATTATGATATTTTTACTGTGGCGGAGGTTAATCTGACCGATAAATTTTCTATCCGTCCAGGACTTCGTTATTCGATTCAATCTAATTTTGACAATCAGTATGCTAGTTCGTTAGGATTAAGATATATTTTTAAACAGGGATTAGAGACGAGAGCTTCAATGGGTAAATCATACCGTACTCCTAACTTTGATGAGCTTTATACTTATTTTGTAGATTCTAATCATAATGTTCAGGGGAATCCCGATTTAGTTCCTGAGAATAGCACCTCATATGAGCTTAGTTTTAAAAGATCTTGTCAACTTCGTTCTGGAGCACAAATTTCAAATAATGTAGCCTTTACCTTTATGAATGTCGATGATAGAATCGATATGGTTTTGACTCAAGTTGTTCCTTCATTAAGTTATCGATATGTTAATATCAATGCCTATAAAATGTGGAATGCATCAACTACTGAGCAATATTCATATAAAAACTGGAACGTAAAAATTGGGGCGGCTTTAGTTGGTGTTTCCAGAAAATTAGATTTGGCGGCACTAAATCTGACTACTGATGATAAGTATCTGTATTCATTTCAGTTAAATTCAAGTATTTCTTATAATATCCCGAAATGGAACACTCTAGTAGCATTGTACTATAAGTATAATGGACAGCAACAGCAATTTGTGGCAGGAACAGATACGGATGGAAGTGCTAAATTCTTTTTAAATGAAATAAAGCCCTATAGTTGGATGGATGCTTCTGTTCGCAAATTGTTTTTCAAAAATCAGTTTGAAGTAATGGTTGGCGCCAGAAACTTATTTAACATTACAGACGTTCAGTCAGTGAGGAATGGGGGAGGTTCAACCGGAGGGGCACATGGTTCCACAAGTTCAGACTTAATGCTTGGATATGGGCGCTCTTACTTTATTAAACTTACGTATAATCTAAATTTTAATTAATATATATCATGAAAAAAAACTTTATTTTAATACTCTCTTTCGTATTGCTGGCTTTTACGGCTTGTAATAATGATGATAATGACGGACAATCTGTGGCTGTCGCATTTGCGGAGTCTTCCTATAATTTAACAAGTGCCGCAACTCCAGTTCAGATTAAGTTTGCCACTCCGGCACCTTCTGCAGGAACAATTACAGTTTCGTACACGGTTACGGCTGCAGCTTATACTACAGATTTTACAACTGCTCCCGCAGCAGCTGCAAATAAAATAGTAATACCTTTTGCTCAAAATGCGACGTCTGCTGAATTCACTTTTAATAAAATTAAAAATGCAGTAGGTGCGGAGGTTAAGAATGTAATTTTTACAATTGATGGTTCTTCTATTAATATTGATATAGTAGGGAATAAAACCATACAGTTAAACTTTAATGAAACAGCTTCATTAGGTACAGCTTTGGCTCCTTTGGTTGGAGGTTCTGCAGAACCAAATCAGGTTTATGTTGATTTAAGCACAGGAAAATTAACAACAGTTGTAAGAACTTCTTGGGACTTAGGTTTTTATTCTGGTTCAGATTTTAGAGTAGTACTGAATGGTTCATTAAAAATGTCAGCAAAGAAATTGACAACAACAAATATTGATGAAGTACAAACACCGGACGAAACTATGATTATTACTCCTGGAAATGGAATTGTAAGTCAAGTTGACGGTCCGGCAGGGGATATTCTTCATACAGCTATTGCAGGTGTTTCATCAACTGATTCTGAAAATAAAGTTTATTTAATTAACATGGGAAGTAACCCTGCTACTGCAACTTTAGGTTCTGAAGGTGTTGGAGCTGGAACTTCTAGAGGATGGAAAAAAATTAGAGTTCTGAAAAGCGGAAGTGATTATAAGATTCAATATGCAGATATAGCTGCTACGACGCATGATGAAATTGTAATTTCGAAAAATAGTGCATACAATTTTACATTCTTTAGTTTATTGGGTAAGAAAACGGTTAATGTTGAGCCACAAAAGAATCAATGGGATCTTAACTTCACTTCATTTACAAATGTAATTCCTGGCCCGACAGGTTCGTCACCTTATCTTTTTGCTGATTATGTTGTTAATAACGTAAAAGGTGGGGCGCAAACATATCAAGTTCTTACAAGTGCTTTTTCATATGACAATTTTGCATTAGCGAATGTAGAAACTTCAAAGTTTAATGACGATCAAAGAAATATTGGATCTAACTGGAGAGGAACAAGTGTCGTTGGTCCTAATGGTACTCCAGTTTCGCAATTTGTTTTAAGAACTGATCGTTTCTATGTAGTTAAAGATCCTGCTGGAAATATCTACAAATTGAAATTTACTGGTGGAACAAAAGAAGATGGTGAGAGAGGATTTCCTAAATTTCAATATGCATTGTTGAAATAATACTATAATATAGTAACCCCGAACTAGCTAAATTTAGTTGGTTCGGGGTTATTTTTTAACCTTTAATTCGATTTAACATGAAAAAAATTACACTTGTTTTTTTGCTTCTTTTTAGTATTTTTTCTTATGGTCAGTTTAATGTTAATGTTACTAACATGACTGTTAATAACACAAATGCTACGGCAATAAATTTCGGGACTAATATATCCCAAGTCAATATAGCTTTAACTGTAAATATTAGTGCGGGTTCAATACCTAGTGATAGTGCCCCTGGTAGTGTAAATGTATATTACAAAAGGAATTCTTCATTATCAGCATCGCCAATTAGTCCTTCTGGAGGGAATGGAGGGCAAGTCTTTTTTTTAGGGGGGTATAGTGCGATAAGGAGCTTTCAGCTTGCATTAAATGCATCTGAATTTGATAACACAGATGGATTCTTATACGTAGAGTATAAGAGTTATTCAGGAGTATCTTATACAAGCAATAAAATAAATGTTACGAAAGCGACTACTACAACTCCTACTACACCAACAACTCCTAACTCTAATTGGAATATTATTAGTTTTGATTATCTTTTTAGTCAATTTAACTTAACTATTAATGAAGGTGAGTCGGTACCTCTTATAGTTGGTACCGATGCAGACCAAATTTTAGGGAAGTTATATCAGAGATATAGTTATAGTTATCAATGGAGTAAAGAAACAGGTGGTGGGGTATTTGTACCTATTGAAGGAGCAACAAGTATGCACTACTATCCACAAGAAGTTTTGGTAACTACGAAATTTAAAAGAACGGTAACGTATCATCATTACGGTATTACTAGTACAGTTGATAGTAATGTGAGAACTGTTACTGTAAATCCAGCACCAGAATTAAAGAACAATTCAATTACATTAAATGGCTCAATTATTAGTGGTAGTCTGCCAACAGGTGGGCTTGGTCACTATGAGTACTCTTGGATGTTATTGGGGGCTGAAGACCCTTATACTTTTCCGGAAACAGGTAAGGATTTAGAACTTTCTGAAAGTCTTTATAATTATTTACTTTGGTATCCCAATGCATTTATAAAAAGATTTATAAAATCAGGAAGTCAAACTATTGTTAGCGGAAGTGTTAAAGTGCCTCCTATTTCTTTGCCTGTTTTGGAAATACAAAATAATACAATTGCAATTAATGGATATCAAGTAACGGGAAGCCAGCCGACAGGCGGTGGCGGCGACTATAGATACTCATGGTTTTTGGGTAGTCAAGAAGATCCGATTTGGTTTGAAGAAACTAGTAAAGATTTAAATCTGGCACCTTATTTCCGTGCTATTTCAATTTTGCAGACTGATCCTTCTGCGATGTTAGTTAGAATTGTTAGGTCAATAAAGAGTTCGACAAGTAACAAAATAAACTTGTATGGAGTTTCTGCACTTAAAAAACAAAATTTAAGAACTTTATCAGAAGAGGATTCGATATTGGTATATCCAAACCCAACAACCGAAGTTGTGAATTTTGTTACTAATTTTTCAACCAATAAAGAAATTGAAATAGTAGTTTATTCTGAAACAATACGAAACGAAAAATCAGTTTTTAAAGGCACTGTGACACCAAATCAGGTGGTAAGCTGGAATATTCCTTCGGGTTATGCAAAAGGAATTTACTTCTACAAAATCCGTTCAGGGAATGAAGAAATTAAAACAGGTAAAATTATAGTTCAATAAGAATACATTGAGCCAATTAGGCTCCATTCACTTTAAAATTTAGTTAATCATTAACTTTGTTTTTTTTATTTTTTTTTTGATCAAGAGGCTGGATTCGTTCAGCCTCTTTTTTTTGTATTATTTTAATGTTAAAAAGAACCTAGAAATTAATTGTTTAATTCTATCTTTGCCCGTACTTTTTTATAAGGAATTAGTAGGAATTTTGAAATGAAATTTTTAACGAATCCTTTCTTCAAATTTATTATTACGAGTGAATACAAAATCTTACTTCTTTCAGTCTTTTGCAATTGTGGCATTGGCATTCATCGCTTTCATTGGATTTAAGCAAATCTTGCCCGACAAAATTTTTTCGGATAGTAAAGTAAATTCTAAAAACGTACTTATCGATAGTCTGCTTTTGGAGTCAGTCGCAAATGATTCTCTGGAGCAGGATGGAGACAGTCTGACCGAAGAGGAGAAAAATGAAATGAGGGAGAAGATTGTTTTTGACGCTTCAGAAGGAATTGAGTTTCCATCGGAAACTTTCGATAACTATAAAGGATATCAATACCTGATTTCTTTTTACGAAAAATTATACCAGCTTGAAAAAAATCCGCAAGCCAAAGTCAGAATTGCCTACTACGGAGATTCCATGACTGATGGTGATTTAATTGTGCAGGATGTTCGTGCCAATTACCAGGAGCGTTTTGGTGGAAGCGGAGTTGGTTTTGTTTCTATTAATTCAGAATCTGCTGCGTCAAGAGGTTCAGTGAAGTCTTCGGCTTCCAAGAATTGGAAAATGCAATCGTATCTAAACGTAAAACATCCAACGAGTCCATTTGGAGTAAACGGGCATGTGTTCTTTGCAAATGATAAATCAAATACAACCTGGGTTCAATATGAAGCCGGTTTGAATAAATATGCAACGACTTTAGACAATCCAACATTGTATTATGGAAGGGGATCTAAAAAAGGAAATGTAAATTTCATAGTAGGAAGAGATACATTGCGTAAAAGCCTTGTTCCAAACAATCTGATTAATACACTGAAAGTAACTTCAGGAAGTATAAAAGCATTCAAGGCTAACTTTATTCATGCCGATTCGATTCCAATTTACGGATTTAATTTTGATAACGGAAGCGGAATTCACGTAGACAACTTCTCACAAAGAGGGAACTCAGGTTTGCCAATTTCTATGTTTAATGCCAATGTGATGCAGGGATTCAACAATAGTCTGAAATACGACCTGGTTATTTTGCACTACGGAACCAACGTTTTAAATTATGGAACCAAGAATTACAATTGGTACCAAAGAGGTATGACCAAAGCCGTTAATAAAATTAAGGAATCTTTTCCGGGAGTTTCTATTTTGATTATCTCGACCGCAGATAAATCGACCAAATACGATTTGGAGATGAAAACCGATTCGGCTGTTGTTCCATTAATGAGAGCGCAAAAAAGATACGCTCTTGAAACGGAATCTGGATTTGTGAATTTGTACACCTTAATGGGAGGTGACGGTTCTATGGTGAAATGGGTAGATGAATCTCCGGCAAAAGCCAATAAAGATTACACGCACTTTAACCAACGTGGAGCAAAAGCTATTGGTAAATTATTATACGATCAATTAAATAAAGGATACGAGCAATATAAAGTATTACGAGTAAATAGAGAAACTGATGCGACTAAGCGGAAAGCAGTCAGAAAAACTAATGCAGATTCCGTAGCTGTAAAAACAGATAGCGTAGATGAATAGACTAATTATTTTCTTTTGTTGTCTTTTTTTCTCAACAAACGATAAAACACCAAAAACAGATCCAATTCCAATTCCACAAAATATGATTCATAAAGTCGATACAGCAGCTGTTGATTCTTTTTCGGGAGACAGAATCTATAATGCAGAAGTTCTGGTGCCGTTTTTTTTGAAATTAAAGTCGAGCGAAACTCAAAATAGTCAAAAAATTAATATTGTTCACATAGGAGATTCTCATATTCAGAGTGATTTAATGACAAATGAGATTAGGAAAAACCTGCAACAAAAATTTGGTAATGGCGGTCGCGGACTTGTTTTTCCGCATCAGCTGGCCAAAACAAACGGTTCTTATAACGAGCGGTTCCGTTCGAACAGAGGATGGGAAAGTTATCGAAACATTCACCCTTTCAAAAATGTTCCGGTTGGATTAAGCGGAATTGCACTTTGGAGAGACAATGGCGGTTTTACGCTTGAGCTGAATATTAAAGATGCAGCGTATAATTTCAATACCATTAAGATTATTACGCCTCAGAATCAGAATATGTTTGATTTGGCAACATCTTCTCAGACCAGAACAATTCAGTCTACAGAGCGAAAGGTGATCACGCATAAAATCAAAAAAGGGGAGGCTATTTCTACAATTGCAGACAAGTACAATGTTTCGGTGGCCGATATCAGAAGAGATAATCATCTAAAGTCTAACAATATTCGGGCGGGACGAACACTGAAAATCAGAACCAACGAAACCAAACCCAGAAATATTACGAGTTCCGAATTTGTTCCGCTAAATCTGGAGTCCGATTCGTTTACTCATTATTACAATTCTGAAAAGACACTGAATCGTATTTTTTTGCTTCCAAATAAAGAGGCATCAAAGTATGAACTGAACGGGATAGTTTTAGAAAAAGATACCCCGGGTTTAATCTACAGTAGTATCGGGGTCAACGGAGCGAAGTTTTCCGATTATAATAAATACCCATTATTTTTTGAACAACTAAAAGCGCTGCATGCCGATCTTATGATTTTGTCGTTAGGAACAAACGAAAGTTACGATCACATGGAAGCTTCGGCTTATATAAAGGAACTGCGTGATTTTATAAAAAATATAAAAGAACAAAATAGTAAGGTTTCTATCATTGTAATGACTCCGCCTCCGTCTTTACTTAAAGCGAGGAGGCCTAATGTTTATGTCCGCGATTATGCAAAAAGTATTATTGAAATTGCAAAGACAGATGGTTTTGCCGTTTGGGATTTATACGACGAACTTGGAGGGATGGATGGAATCCGGGGGTTAAAATCTGCAGGATTAATTGGGCCGGATTGGGTTCATTATTCTAAAAAAGGATACGAAAAACAAGGAAACTTGTTTACAGAAGCATTTTTAAAAGCATACGATAATTTTAAATTAAAGAATTAAGTTGATTACAATTGATAGCATAAATAATTGGTTTATTCAGAATTTTGGCGAAGTTACTTTAGAGCAGGTCAAAAGTTGGTTTATATACAATCCTGAAGAAAAATTACTCTTTAACACTGGTTTGTTCCTGGGACTATTTCTCGTTTTTTATTTTGTGTATGCTTTTTTACGCAAAACATTTTATTTGAGATTAACATACGTCATTCTCTTTTCGCTTTTCTTTTATTACAAGTCAAGCGGTATTTACTTTTTACTATTACTACTTTCGTCTGTTGTTGATTATGGTCTCAGTCAGATTATTTATAGAGAAGCAAAAGACAGTACAAAGAAAATTTACCTGGTGATCAGTGTAATCCTGAATCTGGGATTATTGGGGTATTTCAAATACATGAACTTCATGATTGTTACTTTCAATGATATGTTTCATGGGAATTACGAACTTCATGATATCTTTCTTCCGGTTGGAATCTCATTTTATACCTTCCAGTCGATGAGTTATATTATTGAGATTTATCGTGAAGAAATTAAGCCAACCAAAAACTACATCGAATACTTGTTTTTCGTTTCGTTTTTTCCGCAGCTGGTAGCTGGGCCAATTGTTAGAGCAAAAGACTTCCTGCCGCAGATTTATCAAAAATTAAACCTGACCAAGGAAGATGTAAACAACGCTTTGTTCCTGATTATTGGCGGATTGATTAAGAAAACCGTAATTTCAAATTACATCTCCATAAACTTCGTCGATCGTGTTTTTGATACACCGATGAATTATACCTCGTTCGAAAATTTAATGGCTTCTTATGGATACGCCATTCAGATTTATTGCGACTTTTCAGGATATTCAGACATGGCAATCGGAATCGCTTTGCTGTTAGGATTTAAATTGCCGGCCAACTTTAGAACACCTTATAAGTCAACTTCTATTACAGATTTCTGGAGAAGATGGCACATTTCATTATCGACCTGGCTGAAAGACTTCTTATACATTTCTATTGGAGGAAACCGTGAAGGAACATTTGCGGGGTTTTTGTTCCCGAGTTTATTCTTCTTTGGATTGCTCCTTTGGGGGATTTCAAACATAAACGAGAGTTTTATTCCGTTAGGAATAGCGATTGGTGCAATAGTCCTTTTTTGTCTGACATTTTTACTTTCGAAGAAGAAAAACCAAACTCTGGTTACCAATTTTAATTTGTTTACCACCATGCTTTTAGGTGGATTGTGGCATGGAGCCGGTGCGCAATTTATCGTTTGGGGAGCATTACATGGTTTGGCCTTAGCGGTTCATAAAATTTTCATGGAATTTTTTCCGTCCAAAAAAGATGGTAAAGGTCCCGGGTTTTTATGGAAATTCTTTTCAATAATCGTTACGTTCCATTTTGTTGTATTTTGTTGGATATTTTTCCGTGCCAGAGATTTTGAAACAGCCTTGCAGGTAATCAATAATATTGGTCAGTTAACATTCGAGCCGGAGAATTGGCAGGCAATCGTGTTAGGATATAAAAATGTATTTTTATTAATGCTTTTCGGATACGTGTGGCACTTCTTACCGGAAGTGATTACTTCTAAAATGAAATTGGTCTTTGATAAAACACCACTGATTGGAAAAGCAATCATACTAGGATTCGTATATTGGATCGTTTACGCAACAGCAGTTGCAGGTTCACAGCCGTTTATTTATTTCCAATTTTAAAGAAGGATTAATTAATCTCGCAAATACGCAAAGTCGCAAAGTTTTTTTCTTACTTATAGATTTAAACTTTGCGACTTTGCGTCTTTGCGAGCAAAAAAACTTCGCGCACTTTACGGTAAAATCAAAACGCTCTTTGTCCCTAAATAAAAATTGCCTGAAATGTCTAATTAGATTATCTTTGCACTTCAAATAAAGAAAAAAGTATGTTTGATAATTTAAGTGATAAGTTAGATAAAGCCTTCCATATATTAAAAGGACACGGTAAAATTACAGAAGTAAACGTTGCCGATACTTTAAAAGAAGTTCGTCGTGCCTTACTTGACGCCGATGTTAACTTTAAAATTGCTAAAGATTTTACAACCAAAGTAAAAGAAAAAGCAATTGGTCAGGATGTTTTAACCACGCTTCAGCCAGGACAATTGTTGGTTAAGTTGGTTAAAGATGAACTTACCGAATTAATGGGTGGTGATGTTGCCGGTGTAAATCTTTCCGGAAATCCTTCAGTTATTTTAATGTCAGGACTTCAGGGTTCGGGAAAAACTACCTTCTCAGGAAAACTGGCCAATTTCTTAAAGACAAAGAAAAATAAAAATCCACTTTTAGTAGCGTGTGATATCTACCGTCCTGCGGCGATAAATCAGTTACATGTTGTGGGAGATCAAATAGGTGTTGAGGTTTACTCAGAGCCGGAGAATAAAAATCCTGTTGAAATTGCTCAAAACGCAATTAAACATGCAAAAGCAAACGGTTTTAATGTCGTGATCGTCGATACGGCAGGTCGTTTGGCAGTAGATCAGGAAATGATGGATGAGATTGCTCGTGTTCATAAAGCAATTCAGCCACAGGAAACCTTGTTTGTTGTGGACGCCATGACAGGGCAAGATGCTGTAAATACAGCTAAAGCCTTCAATGATATTCTGAATTTTGATGGAGTTATTTTAACAAAATTAGACGGTGATACACGTGGTGGAGCTGCAATTTCGATTAAATCGGTTGTAAACAAGCCAATCAAATTTGTAGGTACAGGTGAGAAGATGGAAGCAATTGATGTTTTCTATCCGGATCGTATGGCCGAGCGTATCTTAGGTATGGGTGACGTTGTGTCGCTTGTAGAAAGAGCGCAGGAACAATTTGATGAAGAAGAAGCTAGAAAACTTCAAAAGAAAATCGCTAAGAACGAATTTGGTTTTGATGATTTCCTTACGCAAATTCAGCAAGTGAAGAAAATGGGTAATATGAAAGATCTGGTTGGAATGATACCGGGGGCTTCAAAAGCCATGAAAGATGTAGAGATAGAAGATGATGCGTTTAAACATATTGAGGCAATCATCCACTCGATGACCCCGATAGAAAGAAGCAAACCTTCGATTATCGACGTAAAAAGAAAAGCCAGAATCGCTAAAGGTTCCGGAACCAAAGTCGAGCAGGTGAATCAGTTAATGAAGCAGTTCGACCAAATGAGTAAGATGATGAAGATGATGCAGGGTCCGGGCGGAAAAAATCTGATGAAGATGATGGGTGGAATGAAAGGAATGCCGGGAGGAATGCCGAGATAAAATAAAAAAGTTTCAAGTTTAAAGTTTCAGGTTATGAAACTAAAACTTGAAACTTTTTTGATTAATATAAATAGGTGTTTCGCTTTTAATGCGAAACTTGAAACTTTAAATCTGAAACTAAAATAAACAATGCAACTACTAGACGGTAAAAAAACAGCTGAAGACATTAAAAACGAAATTGCAGCCGAAGTTCAATCGATTAAAGATGCTGGAGGGAAAGTGCCTCACTTGGCAGCAGTAATCGTTGGAACTGATGGAGCAAGTTTAACTTACGTAGGAAGTAAAGTGAGATCTTGCCAGCAAATAGGCTTTGATTCGACTTTGGTGAGTTTACCCGAAACAATTACTGAAACAGAACTACTGGAAAAAATTAAAGAACTGAATGAAGATGATAACCTGGATGGTTTTATTGTTCAGTTACCTTTACCAAAACACATCAGCGAGCAAAAGATTCTGATGGCTATCGATCCGGATAAAGATGTGGATGGTTTTCATCCTGCTAACTTTGGAAAAATGGCTTTAGAGATGGATAGCTTCATTCCTGCAACACCATTCGGAATTATGCAATTGTTGGAGCGTTACAACATTGAAACAGCAGGGAAACACACTGTTGTTATTGGTAGAAGTCATATCGTTGGCCGACCAATGAGTCTCTTAATGAGCCGCAAAGGAAATCCGGGAGATTCGACGGTTACACTAACACACAGCAGAACTCAAAACATCGAAGAATACACCAGAAGTGCCGATATTATTATCACTGCATTAGGAGTTCCGAATTACTTAAAAGCCGACATGGTAAAAGATGGAGTAGTGGTAATTGACGTTGGTATTACAAGAGTTGAAGATGCTTCAAATCCAAAAGGTTATGTTATTACCGGTGATGTTGATTTTGACGGTGTAAGTAAAAAATCGTCATTTATCACACCTGTTCCAGGTGGAGTAGGACCAATGACAATTGCAATGCTACTTAAAAATACACTTTTAGCAAGAAAGATGCGAAGCGCTAAAAATTAATAGTGTAGAAATAAATTTTATATAATAGCCTGTTCGAGAGAACAGGCTATTCTTTTTGGATGGAGTGAAGTTATTGTTGGAATCTCGAGGTGTAGTCCCAACGGGACAAGGCGGGTCAGGCTAGTTTTTGTGTTACCTCTATTTGATCCCTTCGGGATAAGCTCTTTTCTGAGTATAATGCTAATGTAAAAAAAAGCTATGTTTAATGTTGTATTGTTATTATTTATTTATTCTCTAGGATATTAAACTCCTCCAGGAGTCAGACACCGACAGAAAAGAAGGTATGTTATCTGTTGTCGCTCTCGTTATTTATTCTCTACAATATTAAACTCCGCCAGGAGTAAGGCATCGGGAGAAAAAAAGTTATGTTTAATGTTGTATTGTTATTATTTATTCTCTAGGATATTAAACTCCGCCAGGAGTTAGACACCGGCAGAAAAACAGGTGTGTTATCTGTTGTCGCTCTCGTTATTTATTCTCTACAATATTAAACTCCGCTAGGAGTCAGGTATCGGGAGAAAAAAAGTTATGTTTAATGTTGTATTGTTATTATTTATTCTCTAGGATATTAAACTCCGCGAGGAGTCAGGCATCGTGAGAAAAAAAGTTATGTTTAATGTTGTATTGTTATTATTTATTCTCTAGGATATTAAACTCCGCTAGGAGTCAGATATCGGTAGAAAAAAAAATAAAATTCATACGGAAAAATGTCCCGTAGGGACTACACATGTTTTATAAAGTTGCAATTTTGATCAAAAAAGTAAAAAAAAGATCATTTTAGAATGGTCAATTCAAAATAAAATATAACTTTGTATCTCAAAGTACTTTATTTATGAATCAGAAGCACCAAGAAGATTTAGCACATATTCGTTCCATGATGGAGCGTTCTTCAAGATTTATATCGTTAAGCGGACTCTCGGGGGTATTTGCAGGACTTTCTGCTTTGATTGGTGGATTGTATGTTTATCAATTATTTAAAGCAAAAGGGCTCGAGTATTTTGGTGCAGAGTATGAACAACATTATTCTGTTGATTTAGTATCGGAACTAGTTTTTACAGGCTTGATCATTTTGATTTTTGCTTTTAGTTTCGGTCTGTTTTTTACAGTTAGAAAAAGCAGAAAGTATAATTTGCCTATTTGGACTTCGGCTACTAAACATATGCTTTTTAATCTGATAGTTCCTTTATTAGCGGGAGGCATATTTTGTCTTGCATTAATTTATCATCAGGTTTATGGCTTAATTGCACCGGCTACTTTAATCTTTTACGGACTTGCCTTGATCAATGCTGAAAAATACACTTTTTCGGATATTAAATATTTAGGTTTCTGTGAGTTGGTTCTAGGATTTATTTCTCTTTTTTTTATTGGATATGGTTTGGTTTTTTGGATCATTGGATTTGGTATTTTGCATATCTTGTACGGATTAATAATGTTCAAAAAATATAAATAATCCATTCCATGGGAATTATTGACAAATTAAATAAAGATTTTGAAAGCCGTGTAAGATTGGGTATAATGTCCATACTGATGGTGAACGAGTGGGTGGATTTTACGGAGATGAAAAGCCTCCTGAATATCACCGATGGAAATTTGGCGAGTCATTCCTCAGCACTTGAAAAAGCAGAATATATTGAAGTAAAAAAAGAATTTGTGGGCAAAAAGCCTAAAACGTCCTATCAGGTAACTCCTAAAGGACGTGCAGCTTTCAAAGAGCACCTTTCTTATCTTGAAAAATTGATGAAATCGTAATAACTCTATTTTTTTACCTATATACTTTGAAACGCAAAGTACTTTTAAGAATAAAACAATAAAATCGCCACTAAAAAAAGCAAAACAAAAGCAATAAAGAAAGGGCGATAACCTACTGGAATCCTATTAACTTAACGCAATACTTATGAAAAAACATCAAATTATCCCAGCCTGCAGTTTAATTTTTTTACTGCTTTTTTACAATGAATCAATGGGAGTTAACCTCGCTATTTTTGGATTATTATTAATTGGATTAATCTGTTACTTTTTTCAGGACAGGTTTACCGAAAGATCTCATTTGATTTTGGTTGTAACTTCGGTCTTATCATGTCTGGCTTTTGCCTGGTACGGAGATTTTGCATCATTTTTGGCGCTTTCAATGTCGGTTCTATTTTTACAATTCAGAACACAGGATTCAGATCTTAAACTGATTCAGGTTTTTCCACTTGTTTTTTTAAACGCATTTGCCACTTTAGGGCGTGTTTTTATGTTCAACCAATGGCTTCCGGAACGAAAAATCCATAATAATTTTGCGAAAAAACTAGTGGCTTATTTTGTTATTCCATTGATTTTTCTGGGCGTATTTTTTACCGCTTATTCCTTTGGGAGTGAACATTTTTCATCTCTGCTAACGGATTATACTTTAGATCTTGATATTTTCGAGGCTCTTCTGATTGGAACTTTAGGGTTTTATATTTCATTCAGTTTTTGGAATTATTGGATTCCTGAAGTGTGTTATGAAAAAAATGAACTTTTAGATAATGAATTTAATAACATAACCGAAATCAAAAATCAGCAGACATTTTCGTTTCTGGATTTGGATTTTGAAAGAAAGAGTGGTGAAATTACATTAGTCTTGTTGAATTTCATGCTTCTGGTTTTTATCATTACCTATAATTATGAACAATTTTTTGAAACTGTTGAGACTTCTAAGCTCAGTTCAGGAACTCACGATAGAGTAAATGCCGTAATCTTTTCGATTATTATGGCGGTTGGAGTGATACTGTTCTATTTTAAAGGAGGATTTAATTTTGATAAAAAAGCGGCTTCTCTTAAAAAACTGGCTAAAATATGGATTGTTTTAAATGGTGTTTTAATTGTCAGCACTATTATTAAGAACTCAGAGTATGTTTCATTCTTTGGGTTAACCTACAAAAGATTGGGAGTTTATGCATTTTTGATTCTGGCAGTGATTGGTTTGATTTTTACATTTTTAAAAATTACCAGACAAAAAACAAATGTTTATCTCATCAATCAAATGGTCTGGTGCTTTTATGGAACGATACTGTTATGTAGTTTTGTGAATTGGGGAAATCTAATTACAAATTATAATGTATCAGTAAATAAAGGAGTGGAGCCCTGGTTTTTAAGGAGCTTGCACTTTAATGATGAGAGCCGAAATGCTTACTTTTCAACCATAAATATTGTTGGTGAAGGACAGGGGTATCTGGAAGAGAATCGTGTAGAAGACCACAAGAATGATCCTTTTCTGTCGAAAGCGCTCTATTATGAATTTGTGAATACTAAATAGTTGATAAAAACCGTCTTAATATGGTATTAAGACGGTTTTTTAATGTCCAATTGTTTTTGGTTATAAAAATAAAGGATACTTTTGCAGCACTTAAAAAAAACTTCTCCAATGGACGATTATGATTCGTTAGTATTTAATTAAAGTAGCTTTTTGAATTTTTTCAAATTGCTGCAATAACCTCTGCAATTTTGAAATGAAAGCCTTTTACAAAAACAATAACGGATTAGTCGAGACTCAGGAATGGACTCCAAACTGCTGGATCAGCATTGAATCTCCAACAGAAACTGAAAAAAAGTATTTACTGGACGAACTTCAAATTCCTGAAGCCTTTTATAATGATATTGAAGATATTGATGAAAGACCTCGTATGGAGTCTGAAGATGGCTGGAATCTGTTTATCATGCGCGTACCTATAAAAAGTAACGACGTTAAACTTCCTTTTCAGACTATTCCGATGGGTTTGATTTTTAAAGAAGATGTTTGTGTCACTATTAGTTTTTATGAAACACAAATCATTTCTGATTTTGTGCAATACACCAAAAGGAAAAATATACTAATAAAAGACAACTTCGATTTAGTCTTAAGATTGTTATTGTCGTCAAGTGTCTGGTATTTAAAATATCTGAAGCAAATCAATCAAAAGATAAAACTGGCCGAGGATAATCTGGAAAAATCAATTAAAAACCAAGAGTTGCAGGCACTTTTGCAAATCGAAAAATGTTTGGTGTTTTTTATTACTTCCTTAAAAGGAAACGATGTTTTATTTCATAGAATTAAAAATCTAAAGGCGCATAGAGAGCATTTTGATCCTGATTTGCTGGAAGACGTAGATATCGAATTAAGTCAGGCGCAGGATACCGCTAATATTTACAGTAATATTTTGACGGGAATGATGGATGCCTATGCTTCGGTGATTTCTAATAACATGAATAACATTATGAAGCAAATGACTTCGATTTCTATTATTCTAATGATTCCTACTTTGATAGCCAGTTTGTACGGAATGAACGTGCCAAATGGTTTGGAAGAAAGCAAGTTCGGTTTTTGGATTTTGCTTTTTATATCTGTTATTTTGTCTTCTTGTGGGGCATTTCTATTTAAAAGAAGAAGATGGTTCTGACAATGTGTTTACTGCAAAAAACACATAGCAATATGGTTTTTTGATATATAAATTGTCTCGTCCTAAAAAAGCGATACAGATTATTACATAAAAATAATTAATTAAACAGTTGCAAGAACCCTCTTGCAACTGTTTTTTGTTTTATATCTTCTCATTTGAATTTGATTTTGAGAATGCATTTGATTTGGTGTTAACATGTAATTAGAATAGTGAGGTCTGAGATTATTATAAATATTGATAGATTCCTTTATTATTAAGCTTGTAATTTTTCTTTTTTGATGATACTTATCGATCATAAATTCTTGTTTTAAAATTCCATTAATTCTTTCTGCTATCGCATTTTCATAAGGATCTGAATTTTGGGTCATGCTGCATAATACTTTATTTTTCATAAGTTCTTTTTGATACTCATGTGCACAATATTGCAAACCTCTATCTGAATGATGGATTAGAGTTAATGTATTATGCGTTCTTTGCTTAAGAGCCATTTTAAGAGCTCTTAAACTACTTTGAGTATTGAGATTCTCAGCAACATAATACCCCATTATCTTTTTTGAATAAGCATCTGTGATCAAGCTTAGATAACACGGATTATCTCTTTTTCCGATATAAGTAATATCGGATACCCAAACTTGTTCAGGGCGATTTATTTCTAAATCTAAAATTCGATTTTTGTGCTTTCTAAACCGGTGATGTGAATTTGTGGTTATATGGTAACTACGTTTAGGTTGTACCAATAAATGATTAGCTCTAAGTATATCAAAGAATTTATCTCTTCCAATCTTCATCAAATGGAGTTGATCCAATAAAAGATAATAGAGCTTTCTAGCACCTATTCTAGGCATTAATTGCCTAAGATCATTAACCATTAAAACAACTTCTTTAGCTTTATTTTGTTTAATTGTTGTTCTTTTAATTTTTCGATAATAAACCTGTCTGTCTATCCCGAACAAATAACAGGTAAATCCTATTGTTTGTTGTTCTCTTTCTTTGAAATGGGTGATTGTTCGGGCACAGAGTTTTTTCGGATATCAATATGATATTCTTTTTCCGCTAAATCAATCATCATATCAAATAAGATTGCTTTCTTGTCTGCAACAAAAGCCTGTCTTTCCAGGAGTGCCTTTTGTTTCTCTAAAAGTTTGACTTGAGCTTCAAGCTCCATAATCTTTTGTTCAGGTGTTTTTGCCATTTTCATAGAGGTTTGGTTTTCCCAATCAAAGTTACCAAATTTCCTAAGCCATTGGACAACTGTGCTTTTGCATTGGATGCCATACTGCTTTGTAGCCTCCGTTGCTGTGAGTTCTCCGCGTTCTATTTCCTGAACAACTTGTAATTTAAAAGACATAGAGTAGTCTTTTTGTGTACGCTTTACATAGCGTATTTCTTGAGGTACTTCCATAATGATACTTTTTGTGTATCGCTATTTCAGGACTAGACAATATGTAAATAAAAAAAACATTGGTTATAAACCAATGTTTTTTTTTATTTAATAATCTCCTTTTTTCTTAAATCGTGGATCATGTTTGGAGATGAATTCAGTTCTTCGCCTCGGAGCTTCTTCTTTTGGCAAACTCGCTTCCTCTGTTTTACTGGAAGGTTCAATTAAGCGATTTAGTTCTTTAATTTCGCCATCAGTCAGATCGCGGTAACGCCCCACCGGAATATCCAGTGAAATATTGATAATTCGGATACGTTTTAAAGCTGTTACGTCATATCCTAAATACTCGCACATTCTACGAATCTGACGGTTTAGACCTTGTGTCAGAATAATTTTGAAAGTGTATTTGCTTATTTGTTCTACTTTGCATTTTCGGGTAACAGTGTCTAAAATTGGAACACCATTTCCCATTCGCTGAATAAAACGATCTGTAATAGGTTTGTTAACCGTTACCGTATATTCTTTTTCATGGTTGTTTCTGGCGCGCAGAATTTTGTTGACAATATCACCGTCATTTGTCATAAAAATCAATCCTTCACTCGCTTTGTCCAGACGCCCAATTGGGAAAATGCGTTTAGGGTAATTAATATAGTCTACAATGTTATTTCGAACCTCGAGATTGGTGGTGCATTCAATTCCAACAGGTTTGTTGAACGCCAAATACACCATTTTTTCGTGCTTTTCTACAATTAGTTTTCCATCAATACGTACTTCGTCATCGGGTGAAACTTTTGTTCCCATTTCCGGTACGACACCATTTATTGTTACGCGTCCTTCTTCAATAAGTTTATCGGCTTCACGACGAGAACAATACCCAGTTTCTCCTATAAATTTATTCAGACGTTTTAAATTCTCTTCCATACTGCAAAAGTAGTTAAAATTTAGACTTCTTAGACTTCTTAGATTTTTAGATCATTAGATTCTTAGATTATTGGATAGCTCTATTTGAACTTTAGAGTTTTGGAACCTTAGCATCTTTGTCTCTTTGCTGCTTTGAACCTTTTACGTGGAATGAAAATCCGAACTATCCGAAGGTGTTTCTTTTCGGTCAAACATCCCGTAATCACGAACTACTGAGGCAATCCGTAAGTGATAATCTTTAAAAACTTCATTTCGTCCCTTTGCTTGTGCATGACGATGCATTTCAAGATTTCTCCATTGCTGAATGCTTTCTTCATCCTTCCAAAATGACAAGGACAAAACTTTCCCGGGGTCACTAAAACTCTGAAATCTTTCTATCGAAATAAAGCCTTCAATATGGTCCAATTCGGGACGCAGACTTGCAGCAATATCCAGATATTCTTCTTTTTTTCCTTCATTCGGAATTACTTCGAAAATTACAGCGATCATTTTTTTAGATTTTTAGGTTTTTAGATTGTTGGATTGTTGGATTGTTGGATTGTTTGGCTTTGATTTTAGGTTCTCAACGACTTAGAATCTTAGATAAACTTTTGTGTCTTTGCCTCTCTGGACCTTTGTTTCTTAGAACCTCAGTACCTTAGCACTATTGCTTAGCAGAAAACAAAAACTCAATAACCTTTTGATACAATTCGTCGTCATGCATTCCGTGGCCGAGGCCTTTAGTTTCAATAAACTGACTGTTTTTCCAATTGCTGGCAATTTTTTTTCCTTCTTCAAAAGCAACGATCTTATCTGTAGTGTCGTGTGCGATTAGACCCGAAACATTAAATTGGGAGGCAAACCGTTGTCCTGAAAAATCTTCAAGTTTAAAATTGAAGCGATTCATGAATTTACCTTCTAAAAGGGTAAACATTTTGGTGTTTAAACTCAACATTGAGATATAATTATCAATCAGTGTTTTTAGGTCAGATGGAGCACCAAGAACAACCATTTTGTTTATACTGGTGTTGGGAAATAAATATTGGTGGTAAACGCAGGCAGCCCCCCCAATAGAATGACCGATAATAATGGTGGGCTGGTATTTTTCTACAGCCTTGTTGATAAATTCGGCATAAAGTGGAACGTTAAATTCTTTACCGCTGCTTTGTCCGTGAGCAGGAGCATCAATAGCAATGATGGTACTTCCTGACTTTTGTAGGTGTGGTAGTGTTTTTTTCCAGCGGGAAGCATTACTTTCCCAGCCGTGAACAAGCAATATTTTGGTTTCGTTACCTTTCCAGATATAGGTTTGAAAATGATGTTCGTTATGGTGAAACGTTTCTGTTTCGGTATTTCTTAATACTTTGGGCAGGCTGTCCTTCTGAAGTCTTCCAATTCTGGGCTGACTGAAAAGTGCATAAGAAAGCTCAACGGCTTTTTGTGGGCGAACGTAACTTAAAAAGTTAATATAAGATCCGACCGATTTTAATGTGATGAAACGTATTCCTTTTTTAATTCCCAAAACAAATAATTTAGTGATAAAAATAATATTCGGGAATCGATCTAAAAAAGCTTCGCCACGAATTACACAAATTTACCACGAATTTTTATTCTTTAATGTGTCAAAAGAGAAATTGGCGAAATTTGTGTAATTCGTGGCGAGAAAAAATACCGTTTAACGGCAAAAAAAAAGTCCCGATTGGATCGGGACTTGTATTTAGAATTTAGAGAACAATTGTTCCATTTTTTCTTTTTCTTCTTCAGCTAAAGCGCTGTCAACTAAAATTCTTCCAGAGTGCTCATCAGTAATGATTTTCTTTCTTGAAGCAATTTCTACCTGAGTTTGTGGTGGAATTGTAAAGAATGATCCTGCTGAAGCTCCTCTTTCGATAGATACAACTGCTAAACCGTTACGAACACTACTTCTGATTCTTACATAAGCAGCTAATAATCTCTCTTCAATTTGACCTGAATACTCAGCAGATTTCTCTGTTAAGAAGATTTCTTCTTTTTGAGTTTCAGACATAATTGCATCTAGTTCAGATTTTTTATGTTTTAAATGAGAACTTTTTGCGTCAAGTTTTTCTTTTAAATTAGAAATAACTTCTTTTTTATGTTCGATAGAAGCTTTCATTTCTTTGATTTGCTTTTCAGCCAATTGAATTTCTAATTCCTGAAATTCAACCTCTTTAGTCAAAGAATTAAATTCTCTGTTATTACGAACTGATTCTTGTTGTTTTGTGTATTTTTTGATAACCTCTTTGTGCTCATCAATAGCGTTTTTCTTTGCTTTGATAAGATCCTCAATCACTTCAAGTTCACTTTTCAGTTTCTCTGAACGCGTGCTTAAACCTGCAACTTCATCCTCTAAATCCTCTACTTCTAAAGGAAGTTCTCCTCTTACGTTTCTGATTTCGTCAATTCGGGAGTCAATAAGCTGTAAATCGTATATTGCTCTTAACTTGTCCTCAACACTTAATTCTTTCGTATTCGCCATATTCTATAAGTACTTAACTGGATTTGTATTTTCTTCTGATAAAATGATTGCAAAATTAAGGATTTTTTTTCGAAGATAATCAACAATATAGTTTTTTGTATACCGTTCGCTCTCAAAATGACCAATATCGGCTAAAAGTAGACGATTTTCTGCTTCATAAAACTGATGGTATTTTAAATCGGCAGTCAAAAAAGCATCGGCTCCGCTTTGAATGGCATTTTTTATGGCGAAACTCCCAGAGCCCCCCAGAACGGCTACTTTCTTGATTTTTTTGCCTAAAAAGGCTGAATGACGAATTCCGTCAGCAATCATTTTATCTTTTACAAAAAGCAGAAAGTCCTTTTCATTCATTTCTGTTTCAAATTCGCCAATCATTCCCAGTCCAATAGTTTGATGTGCGTTTTGTATGTCGTAAATTTCATAGGCAACTTCTTCATAGATATGACTGGAAAAAAGTGCTTTCAGAATTTTTGATTGTAAATGTTTTTCAAAAATAACTTCAATTTTTATTTCGGCTCCTGTGTGTAATTTTCCTTTTTCTCCAATGACCGGATTGCTGTTTTCATTTCCCTGAAAAGTAAAAAAACCTTCTGTGTTAAAACTGCAATTGTCATAATTTCCAATCGTTCCGGCACCTGCCTCAAACATTGCATTTCTAACTTTTTCGGAATTTTCGGGAGTGGTATAGGTGACTAATTTTTGAATGAAATTTTGTTTCGGAATCAGAACCTTTGTGTTGATTAAGCCCAATGCATCACAGAATATTTTATTAACCCCTTGAGAATGGTTGTCTAACGCCGTATGGACGGCATAAATCGCGATGTCGTTTTTGATTGCTTTTAAAATGGCACGTTCTACATAATTTTTACCTGTGATTTTTTTAATTCCGGAGAATAAAATAGGGTGAAAACAAACCACCAGATTACAATTTTTGGCAATTGCTTCCTCAATAACAGATTCTAATGCATCGTGGCAAACTAAAACTCCTGTACTTTCAGTTTCGGTATTGCCAACTAGGAGTCCTACATTGTCAAAATCTTCGGCATAAGCCAAAGGAGCCATTTCTTCCAGGACTACTATTATATCTTTGATTTTCATTTTTGCTTTTTGTTTGAAGTTTCGGGTTTTATTTGTTTCAAGTCTCCTGTTGAGGGGAAAACTTGAAACGTCGAACCTGAAACAGATTCATAAAACAAATTAACGAAAAATATTATACTTTCGTAAAATGAATGTACTTAGAAAAATACTTTTCCCGTTCGCGATTTTGTACGGATTGATTACTAGTGTAAGAAATTTTCTTTTTGATAAAGGAATTTTAAAATCTACTTCATTTGATATTCCGGTTATTGCAGTTGGAAATCTTAGTGTTGGGGGAACAGGTAAAACACCCCAAATAGAATATCTTATCCGATTATTATCGGATCGTTATAAAGTGGCTACTTTAAGCCGTGGTTACAAACGAAAATCAGAAGGTTATGTATTGGCCAGTGAAACTTCTAACGCTGAAATTTTGGGAGATGAACCCTTTCAGTTTTATCAGAAATTCCAAAATATTCAGGTAGCTGTTGATGCCAATAGAAGAAACGGAATCACGCAATTGCTTTCGCAAACTGAAAAACCGCAGGTAATTTTGTTAGATGACGCTTACCAACACCGAAAAGTAAAAGCCGGGTTTTATATTTTATTAAGTTCTTTTGATGATTTGTATGCTGATGATTTTATGCTGCCAACTGGAAATCTTCGCGAGAGTAGAAGTGGGGCCAAAAGAGCTGATATTGTGGTGATCACAAAATGTCCAAAAGAGCTATCGGAGCAAAAACAGGAGGAAATCAGATTGAAGTTAAAGCTCAAATGTTCCCAACAGCTTTATTTTACTTTTATTGATTATGATGATTTTATTTATGGTATAGATGAGAAAATGGCTGTAAGTATTGTTAAATCAGAATCAAAATTACTTTTAGCCGGAATTGCAAAACCAAGTCCGTTTTTCGATTATTTAAAAAATGAAAAAGATGAATGCCTGACTTTTCCGGATCATCATCATTTCTCGGATGCTGATTTAGAAACAATTCAGAATAAGGCACAGAATAAAAGGGTTATTACGACCGAGAAAGATTATGTACGTCTAAAAGATTCAAAATTGATTTCGGGTTTGTATTACCTTCCTATCAAAAGTACATTTATCAAGCACCAGCAAAATTTTGACACCACCGTTCTTGAGTATGTAAAAACAAATTTACCGTCTTAAGAAAGTATTGACGTTAGAAAAATCGGGATATAATGCTGTAAAATTCGTCTGGAACAAATGGTTTCGTAATAACATCGTTCATGCCATAAGATAGTAGCATATCTCTGTTTTCATCAAGCGAAATAGCAGTAAGTGCTATAATCGGAGTTGTTTTGTCAAACTCTCTGATTAATTTTGTAGCTGTAGTTCCGTTGATTCCCGGTAAGTGAACATCCATTAGGATCATATCAAAACGTTTTACTTTTAAAAGCTCAACGGCATCCTCACCATTGTCGATAATTTCGCAGGTAATGTCTTTGTTCTCGAGCATTTTTCGAGTAATCATCTGATTGATTTTGTTGTCCTCAATCAGTAGAATCGATTTGTTTTTTAATTGCGTATCGTTATATGGTTTTATTTCTTCAATAGTTTTCAATTGCTCTTTGTTAATCTTAAAGTTTAATTTGAATGTAAAAGTTGAACCTTTGCCAACTTCACTTTTTAGTTTGATTTCTCCACCCAAAAGTTCAATTAGTTTTTTGACAATTGTAAGTCCGAGGCCGGTTCCGCCGTATTTTCTGTTTACTTCTATGGACCCTTGCGAAAAGCTTTCAAAAACAGTTTGAAGCTTGTCTTCGGGGATGCCAATTCCGGTGTCAACAATCTCAAAGTAAACGGTTGCATTGTCGCCTTCCAGCTCGAATAATTTTGCGATGACACTCACATGTCCGTTTTGAGTAAATTTTAGAGCATTGTTGATTAAGTTCAGAATGATCTGAGACAGTTTTGTCGGATCTCCAATTAAATTATCGGGGATGCTTTCATCTATTTCAAGGTTAAAGTAGTTTTTGTTGGCTGTCGCTAATTCCTTTAAAGAACTCTGAATATTAAAGAGTAACTCTTTAAGATTGAAGCTAATGTTCTCTATTTCAACTTTTGTGGAATCGATTTTATTAATTTCCAGGATTTCATTGATAAAAGTGGTCAGGTAATTTCCTGAGAATTTCAACGATTCTAAATATTTTAATTGTGTTTTTTTAGGATTGTCTTCGAGTAACAAGTGGGTAATTCCATTAATGGCGTTTAATGGCGTCCGCAGTTCATGACTTACCGTTGATAAAAATTCGGATCTCGCTTTCGATGCTTTTTCCGCTTTATTTTTGGCCAGTATGAGCTCTTTGTTTTTTTCTCTCAGAAGTAAGTTGTTTTGATTTCGTATAATGTTGTTTTTGTACAAAGCCAGACTCAAAAGAGACAAAATCGAAATGAGGGCAATCGCTAATATACTCACCAGTTTAGAATAGCGATAGGTTTTTAACTGGATTTTTTCTTCGCTTTCCTTTTTAATACTGTCTTTTAAGGATTCGTTCTTTTTGAATTTTTCAAATTCATTCCGATCCGTTTTGTTGTTTTTTAACTTTAAGATGTAATTCTCTAATTGATAATGTTCTTCCAGATAGGAGTAGGCTAGGTCAAAATTTTTATTTTGTCTGTAGTACTGACTGATCGCTAAGATGATTTTTGATTTTTGAGCCAGGTTATTGGTTTTGGCATTATAGCTTAAAGCATTGTTGAAATAAACAATAGCGGAATCATTTCGTTTGAGTTGTGTTTCAATTAAACCAAGTTGGTAGTAGGAATCGATTTTGGCTTTTATGTTTGCCGGAAGGTCTGTTTCCTGTGTTATTTTTCGAAAAGATTGGGCTGCTAAGGGCAGATTTTTGTTGTTTTTTAAGGCTATCGCTTTCTGATAGCTTAATACTTCGGCCGGATCTTTAATTTTTAATTGGTTTAAAAGCTCTTCTGTTTTCTTGTAATAGATTTCCGCTGCCTGGTAATTGCCTTTTACAGTATTTGTCAAACCAATATAATGTAAAGCCAGAGCTTTGGTGCAGGTTGGTTTTGTATTTTGAAATAGAAAAACACTTCGATGAAAGTTTTTCAGGGCTTCTTCATAATTTTTTTGGCTGTAATAAATCTTCCCAAGCTTAAAAGTTTGATTAGCGAGGTTTTCGACTTTATCGTTTGTTTCGCAAAAGTCAATAGACTTTTTGGTGTAAAAAATAGCTTTGCCGTAATTTTTATTGCTGAGACTGGCGTCTGTTAATTTGTTGTAATAGAAGACACTGTCTGTACTCTTTTTAGCTTGAGAGTACAAAAACGAATTTAATAGACAAACAACAATAAAAAGATAGTGTTTCATGTATGGCTATGCTTTTACAATGAATCTTTAAGTTTTTCTTATTAGTAAAATCAAATCGATCAATCTTGATGAGTAGCCAATTTCGTTATCGTACCAGCCCACAACTTTTACCATTTTGTCAATAACCGAAGTTAATTGAGCATCAAACAAACACGAATGCGTATTGCCAATTACATCAACTGAAACAATTGGATCTTCAGTGTAATCTAATATTCCTTTTAAATTTGTTTTTGAGGCTTCTTCAAATGCTTTATTTATTTCTTCAATCGTAACAGCGCGTTTTACATTAAATGTGATATCTGTTAAAGAACCATCTGGAACGGGAACGCGAATTCCGCACCCTCCGATTTTATGATGCAAGTTAGGGAAAATTTTTGTTAATGCCTTAGCTGCACCTGTTGTTGTTGGAACAATCGACTGACTTGCACCTCTCGCACGACGTAAGTCCTTATGTGGCTGGTCGTGAAGACTCTGATCTGTGGTGTAAGAGTGTATGGTTGTGATATAGGCTTGTTCAATTCCACACAATTCATCGATGATTTTGATCATAGGAGCCGCATTGTTTGTCGTACAGCTTGCATTCGAAACAATGTTTTCACTGCCGTCCAGAATCATTTCGTTAACCCCTAAAACTACTGTTTTAATGGTGTCAACTTCTGATGGCGCCGAAAGAATTACTTTTTTGGCACCGGCTTCAATATGGGCGTTTAATTCCTCGTGCGTTTTGTACTTTCCTGTTGATTCAATTACAAGATCGATGTCGTGACGTTTCCAGTCCAGATTGGAAATGCTTTTTTCGTGAAAAAAGAAAAAGTGTTTTCCGTCAACAATAATTCCTTCTTCGTCATGACTGACTTTAAAAGGTAAGACTCCATGAATACTGTCGTATTTTATTAAATGCGACATGGTTTTGTTATCGGCGATGTCGTTGATGGCAACTACTTCAATTTCAGGATGGTTTAAAAGTAAGCGAAATAAATTTCGGCCGATTCTTCCAAAACCGTTTATAGCAATTCTTGTTTTCAAGCTTTCGGTTGTTTGTTACATCGTTTAATCGTCGATTGGTTTAACCGTACTTACGATTAAACGATTTAACAAATAAACGGTTAGACTTTTTTATAAAATGTGTTTTTGTGCTTTGTAAGAAGAACGAACCAGTGGGCCGCTTTCTACATGACGGAAACCTAATTCAAGGCCAAATTTTTCATATTTAGCAAACTGATCAGGCGTTATAAATTCTTTTACAGGCAAATGTTTTTTACTTGGCTGTAGGTATTGACCAATAGTAACAACGTCAACATTTGCATTTCGTAAATCAGTCATAGTCTGAAAAACTTCTTCTTCAGTTTCTCCAAGACCCAGCATAATTCCAGATTTGGTTCTGTTGATTCCTTTTTCTTTCAGGTAGCGTAAAACTTCGAGACTGCGATCGTATTTGGCCTGAATACGTACTTCACGGGTCAAACGGCGAACCGTTTCAACGTTATGTGAAACGACCTCAGGATTGGCCTCAACAATTCGGTCGATGTTTCTTTCGATTCCCTGAAAATCCGGAATTAAAGTTTCAAGAGTAGTATTAGGATTCATTCTTCGGATTGCTTTTACAGTTTCAATCCAGATAATAGATCCGCCATCTTTTAAATCATCTCTGTCCACACTGGTAATTACGGCATGTTTAATGTTCATAATTTTGATAGAACGCGCTACTTTTTCAGGCTCGTCCCAATCAACCGTTTCAGGGCGTCCGGTTTTTACACCGCAAAATCCGCAGGAACGAGTACATACATTTCCCAGAATCATAAAAGTGGCTGTACCCTCGCCCCAGCATTCTCCCATATTTGGGCAGCTTCCGGAGGTACAAATAGTGTTTAGGCTATATTTATCGACCAAACCACGTAGTTCAGTATATTTTTGTCCAATAGGAAGTTTAACCTTTAACCATTTAGGTTTTCCCGTTGGTATATTTTCAATGACTGTTTCCATATATCAAAATTCAAAGTACAAAGATAAGCAATGTAGTTTATTTGGAGATTCGTTTAAGATTTAATTTGGTATTGATGTGCACAGAGTTTTTATAACGCACTTTTGGTGATAATCTTGCGAGGGTGTTAAATTATTATTTTTAAGACATTGATGCTTATTAAAATACCTGATTTTTGTTTGTCAAATTGAATAAGAGTAGTGATTTTGGTTGACTGCTCATTTTTGCGTATTTAAAATTTATATCTTTATTTGTTAAAAAAATAGTTGAAACCGAATCAAAACGGAATTGGCTTTGTACTACATTTGTTGTTAAATTGTAATCATATAAAACATGAAAAAGAAATTTATAGTATTAGGAGTTTTGTTTGCCACTTTTGGTTTTACTAAAGTAAATGCGCAGATTAATTTTGGTGAAAAAGCGATGAGTGCTGTTCAAAAAGGTGTTAGCGGTTTTACTTTTAGTAATGCTGACGCTGCTGCTTTATCAAAAGCAGCTGTAGATAAAATGGATGCTGAAAATCAGGTTGCAGCTTCTACTGACCCGTATACTTTAAGATTAAACAGAGTTTTTGGAAAGTATACAACGGGTGACGGATACACGTTAAACTATAAAGTTTATAAATTAAAAGAAGTCAATGCTTTTGCAACTGCCGATGGAAGTGTACGTGTGTATTCGGGATTGATGGATATCATGGATGACAATGAACTGCTTGCGGTAATTGGTCACGAAATTGGACACGTAGCCAATCATGATTCTCAGGATGCTATTAAAGCTGCCTATAGAAAAGAAGCTTTGCTGGAAGGAGCAGCTTCACAATCGGCAACTATTGCAAGTGTTACCGATAGCCAGTTGGGTAAAATCGGAAGTGCGATTATCGACAGTAAATTTAGTCGCAAGCAAGAAGCTGAGGCTGATTTGTTTGCTTATGATTTCCTGAAAAAGAATGGTTACAATGTAAATGCCGAAGAATCTGCTTTTAGAATTTTGGCTAAGATGAGTGAAGGAAATGAAGCGTCATTTATTGATAAGATGATGAGTTCACACCCGGATTCAAAACAAAGAGCTGAAGATGCTAAGAAAAGAGCAGAGAAAGATGGTTTGTATAAGCCGTATGTACAGCAAAAAATTGTAAATACTGCTCCGGCAAAAAAAGCAACTCCAGCTAAGAAAGCACCTGCTAAAAAGAAAAAATAATCTTTTTTAATCTAATAACTAAGCCCGACAGATTTTTAAAATCTGTCGGGCTTGCTGTATAAGGTTTAACCTAAAACGTGAAATGCAAGTACTTTCTGTACATCGTACACATTTACAGATTTGTTAAATTGTTTTACAATGCTTGGTTGTAATTCACTTGCTACCCAGATTTTTAGTTCGGCATCCAGATCAAATGTTCCAGCCGTTTCTACGCTAAAACGTGTAATGCTTTTGTAGGCAATTGATTTGTATTCTGTTTTGCTGCCTGTTATTCCCTGCACGTCAACCAGAATTAATCTTTTGTTTGTGAAGATAAAAGTATCACGAAGTAGTTTAAAACCCATTTCGATTTCTTCCCTGTCCGTTAAAAGCTGCCCGTATTTTTTTAATAACTCCTCCTGACTAACAGAGCCAGCGTTGCCTAGAATAGCTGAAAATATTCCCATTTTTTAGTTTTTAAATTTAATAGATTTGATTTTCCTTTTTAGGAGTGGTAAAAGTAAGTAAAAATAAAAGGATGGAAATAGTTTTTGTAAACACAAAAGTGTAATTCAATACTGAATTTAAAGAGACAGTTGGTGATCTCAAGGAAAGTCACACAGCCACAAAGTTTTGGTTCTTTTGTGGCTGTGTGTATAAAAACTGTTTTTTTTAAGCGCTTTCGAAAAAGAGCTTAAAAAAAGCAGAACCTGAGTTCTGCTTTTTCGTGTTTATTATTCTGCTTCCGTTTTTATTGTGATTGGAAGATTATAGGCAGTTCGAACGGGATTTCCGTTTAAAATACCCGGACTCCATTTTGTTTTTAAGGATTTCAATACTCTGATGGCTTCTTTTCCAATTCCGTACCCGGGATCGTTTTTTACCATAATGTCAGTAATGGAACCGTCTTTTTCGATTACAAACGATACATATACTTTTAATGTTCTTTCTGCATCCAATTCTGGTCTGTTGAAATTGTTTCCTACGTAAGTATAAAATTTAGCCATTCCTCCAGGGAATTCTGGTAGTTTGTCTAAGATTGCTACATTCACGGGGTCTTTACTTTCGCCTATTGAAGTTTTAACTTCTCCGCCACCATTATTTCCTGGGATAGGATTTGCAGTAACGGGCCCTGTTCCTGCATTTGTATTGTCAACTACAGGATGATTGTCTGTATTTGGTGCAATAACATCAGGAGTAGCCTGGGCTGTAGTTGTCACAACCGGATTTACCAATTGTATACTAGTAACGGGTGGCGTAGCTGCGCTTTGTTGAGGTACAGCTGGAGCTGGTGGTTCAGGTTGTACCTGAATCGGAGTTAGATCTACAGGTGTTATGGGGTCAGTAAGAACAGTTGGTTCTGTTTCTACAGGGCCATGCGACCCAAACTTATTAATCAACACCGACGCACTTCCCAGACCTGCCAATAATAGCAATCCCATAAATAGCGCTGTAATTGTAGTTTTTGAACTCTCCTGGCGTAATTGATACGCGCCGTACTCTTTGTTCTTGTCTTCGAAAACAAGATCGGTCCAATTGGTTTCGTAGATGTTTGATTTAGTCATGATTTATGGATTTTAAGGTTAAGTAACATTAAATCATAGGCAGTACGGTTTTGGTTTTAGCTAACAACGCAGGAGTTGTTGTTTTAGTATGTGAATAATTAGGTTTTTTAAGAAAAAACACATGGATATTTTGTTCTTTACCTAAAGATAATAAATTATCTGTTGCGTTCGATGATTTCTGCTAGTAATTTTTTAGCGCGAAGTAATTTTACTTTTACATTACTTAATGGCTCGTTGATTTTCAGGGCTATTTCCTGATAAGTCATTTCCTGAAAGTAACGCAGCTGAATGACCTCCTGGTAGTGAGGTTTTAATTCTTTGATGCATTGAAGTAAGCGCGAAAGGTTTTGCTCTTTAATTAAAGCGTCTTCGGCAGAGGGAGTAGGGTCGGCAATATTGTAAGCCTGTTGGTCTTCATTGTCTGTGATTTCTATAAAAAGACTAGTCTTCTTTTTACGTAATAAATCAATATAAACATTTTTTGCAATGGCAATTAGCCAGGTGTTGAACTGGAATTCAGGATTGTAACTGGCTATTTTGTCAAAAGCTTTAGAAAAGGTCTCGATTGTAATATCCTCGGCAATGGTTTCATTTTCAGTACGTTTTAGCATAAAGCCGTAGACTTCATTCCAGAAATAATCTAATAAAAAAGTAAAGGCGATCTGATCGCCTTTTTTCGCTTTTTCTATTTTAGAATTTATTTCCAATATACCGGTTTTGAAAAGATATTAGTTATAAAGATATTAATTTGTGTGAATATAAGGATGATTTCAACCACAGGAAACCAAACTTTTAGGTCATTTTCTTTTAGTTTACCTGCAGAAAATCCTATAACAGTCCATGCTACAGTGTAACGTGTTGCTAAAATAGCTAACACAGCGATCCATTGAAACTGAAACGCTAATAATAAGATTGCTGCCAAAAAGAAAAACAATTGCGAGATAAAAAACAATCCCAATTGCATTTTGTCAAAAGACTTGTAATGTTCTGCTGTAGAAATATGCCTTCTTTTTTGCGTGAACCACTCTTTGTATGTTTCTTTGGGTTTAGAGTAAGTAAAACTCTCAGGGGTGTAAGCAATGGTTGTATTGTTTTTGTTTGCTGCCTGATTGATAAACAAATCATCATCGCCCGAACGAATCTGAATGTGTTCGATAAAGCCATTTACATTAAAAAATTCTTCTTTTTTATATGCTAAATTTCGTCCCACTCCCATGTATGGGAATCCTAGCTTAGCCCATGAAAAATATTGAACCGCTGTTAAAACGGTTTCAAAACGGATAATTTTATTTAATAACGAACGCTCAATTTTTTCATAACCACCATAACCCAAAACGATAGTTCGGTTCATAGTGAATTGTGAAGTCATTGCTGTAATCCATTCTTTTGAAGTTGGATAACAATCTGCGTCGGTAAATAACAGATATTCTTTTTTTGAAGCTTTGATTCCTAAAGTTAAAGCATATTTCTTGTTTCCCCAGAAAGCTTCATTGTTTTGTACTTTAACCAAACGAATATTGTTGTACTGCTTTTCGAATTCTTCAAATACTTCAAGGGTTTCATCACTTGAGGCATCATCGATTAAAACAATTTCAAAATCAGGATAGTTTTGTTCTGCAAGTAAGGGGATGAATTTCTTAACATTTTCTTCTTCATTTTTTGCACAGACAATAACGGATACCGGAATTTTTTTCGGCGTTATTTCTTGTGGTTTGCCGAAAGCAAACTTTCCAAAAATTCCTAAATAGTAGAAAATCTGAATGAAAACAATAGCAATAAAGAAGTAAAATAAAGTTATAAGCATCTGATTTTAATGTCTTTTAATTTCTGAATCTTGCGAGTGCAAATGTACTCATGAAATCGTAATTTTCAATGGTTAAAATGAATTTACTTTCGGCATTTTGACATTTCCTTCGCAACAGCAATAGCCTGAGGGTTTTCGGTTTTTTCTAATTCCGAAATTATGTTTTTATAATTGTGATCGTCCCTGTTTTGAGAGAGTTTTTTGGTTGCCTGAATTTCGTCGATTTCAATTTCGAAGCCAAAAATACCTCTGGCTTCACGCATTGTTCGTGCTGATAAATTCTCAACGCGAACCGGATTTTCGGAATTGACTTCGTATTTGTCGACTAATTTTTTAAGCTGCTCGATTGATGTAGCTTCGTCGACAATTTTGATTCGTCCGTAAACATGTACAGCGATATAATTCCAGGTTGGAACATTTTCGTGATCGTACCAGGACGATGAAATGTAACTGTGCGGACCTGTAAATACAGCCAGAACCTGATCGTTTTCGGCGAAACCTTCGGCTTGCGGATTGAGTTTGGAAAGATGACCCTGTAAAATCTCTTTCCCATCCGAATTGACTTCCAGCTCAATCGGAATATGTGTCGCACATAATTTTCCGTGTGTCTGATTGATCAGGATGCCAAAACTATTTTCTTTCAAAAAAGTTCGGATCGATTCCGGATCTTCGTTTTTGTATAAGTCTGGTGTGTACATTTTTTCTTTTTTAGGGTCAAAGGTTCAGAGGGTCAAAGGGACAAAGGTTCAAATACAACAATCTAAAGATCTAATTTCTAGATTACATTGACTTCTGCTTCAATCTGAATTCCAAAAGTATCAAAAACAGTTTTCTGAACCTCTTTGGAAACGGCCAAAATTTCCTGTCCGGTTGCATTTCCGTAATTTACTAAAACTAAGGCTTGGTTTTTATGAACTCCAGCGTCGCCAAAACGTTTTCCTTTGAAACCAGCTTGTTCGATTAACCAGCCAGCCGGAACTTTTACTTCGGTTTCTGAAACTTCGTAATATTTCATTTCAGGGAATTTCTGATGTATTTTTTCGAAATCGGATTTTAGTACAATCGGATTTTTAAAGAAGCTTCCACTGTTTCCTAATTCTTTTGGATCCGGTAATTTGCTCTGTCTTATAGCAATTACAGCATTGCTTACGTCTTTTAAGGTTGGAAAAGTAATGTTGTTTTTGGCTAGTTCTGCCGTAATATCTCCGTAAGAAATGTTGATTTTATGATTGCGTTTTGTTAGTTTGTAAATTACAGCGGTAATGATGTACTGATCTTTTACTTCGTTTTTGAAGATACTTTCTCTGTATCCAAACTTACATTCGGCATTGGTGAACGTTTTCATTTCCTGAGAGGTAATATTCATCGCTTCGCACGAAACAAAAGTATCTTTGATTTCTGTTCCGTAAGCACCGATATTCTGAACCGGCGTAGTGCCTACATTTCCGGGAATGAGTGACATGTTTTCCAAACCTCCAAAATTATTGTCGATAGTCCAAAGTACAAAATCGTGCCAGGTTTCGCCGGCCTGACTTTCAACCCAGACAAAATCATCGTCTTCTTTGATGATTTTTTTACCTTTTAAATCAATATGAATAACAAGAGCATCGATATCCTGCGTTAAAAGCATATTGCTTCCTCCGCCTAAAATGAATTTTTGCTCGTTTTTATTTTCTTCTAAAATGGTTTTCAATTCGGCTACACTATGTACGGCAACAAATTGTCTTGCTTTGGCTTCAATGCCAAAAGTATTGTAGTTTTTTAAAGAAAAATTGGATTGGATTTCCATAAATAAAAGGCTTTTTTTGAAGAATTAATTCTGACTCCAAAAGTAAGGATTATAATTTATTTGAATTGGCTTTCTAAAAAATAACAACCAATAAAAGACAACAAAGCTTCGTTGGAAATGTTTTTTGAGGCGTCTTATTTTAGAGCTTCAATAAACCGCTGCATTTCTTTCATTGTGCCTATTGTAATTCTGGTCCACTTGCCATTTTCTTCGTAAATTTTGGTTCCCACTATATTGTGGTCCTGCAATTGTTTGAAATAGTCTTTTTTGTAATTTTCTAAAGAAAAATAAATAAAATTGGAATAAGAAGGAATACAGGTTAAATTGAGTTGTGTAAGTTGTGCTATGGTATATTTTTTGGCTTCCTGATTGGAGGTGCGTACCTGACGAATGAAATCTTCATCATTTAAAGAAGCAATTGCGGCAGCTATAGAAATGACACTTATCGATAAATTGGGAGATGATTTTAAAATACTAAGTTCATCAATGACCGTAGAATGTGCAACAGCGTAGCCAATGCGGGCACCTGCGAGGCCGTACATTTTGGAGAAAGTTTTGGTAATAATCAGGTTTTTATTGGAAACAACCAAATCACTTAACGATGGCTCGTCTGTAAAATCGATATAAGCTTCATCGACAAAAACGATTGTTCTTTGGGTGGCTTCTCTTATAAAAGCAATCAGTTCTTCTCTTTGGCACAGTGTTCCTGTCGGATTGTTTGGGTTGCAGATGTAAACCATTTTGGTGTCGGCATCAATGGTATTTAACATGGCCGGTAAATCATGCTTTTTGTCTTTGGTTAGCGGAACAGTGATTTTTTTTATTCCTAGTTTTTCAGCAGGAGCTGTCCAGTAATCGAATGTGGTTTCGGCCAATATAAAGTTGCCTTTTTTTAGAGCAGTATATTGAAGAATTAAATCTAAAATTTCAGTGGAGCCAGCACCCAAAAGGATATTGTTGTCTGAAACCGTATTCTTTTTTGCCAGGAGAGTGATTAGTTCCGGTGAAAGATTCCAGCCATATCGATTGCTGATGTTGACACTTTTTGCCATTGCCAATCGCGCTTTTGGAGACGGACCGTAAGGGTTTTCATTGGAGCGGAGTAAGATGGGAGAATGGTCTGCTAAGTCGGGTAAAATGTATTCATTAGTGCCATTGGCAAAGGTTTCAAACTGGCCAAAGCCTAATCCTATTGTGCCTAAACCTATTTGTTTTAGCCAGATTCTTCTGTTACTCATTTCTCTATTAGATTAAATTAAACAATGTGATGAAATGTAAGTCGCTGAGGTAGGAGAAAAGTTACAAGGTGTTTTTATATTTTCTTTTTGTAAGTTTGGATATAAATTATAAGGATATCGTGATGTTTAAATCAATTTCTAAGAATAAAGTTGCAGTTCTTTTGATTCTATTTTTCTCAATCGTTTCTAATGCCCAAATTAATATGTTTGGAGATTGGAGAATTGATAATATTATTGGAATTTCTGATATTAAAGAATATTCTATGGTTAAACAAGAGGAGAGTAATCGTTCGGGACATTTATTGACATTGAATCTGGATGGAACATTCATAAGTAGAAATTTGCCTTCATGCGGGAATGATACTTTCCTGAATACTTTTGGTAATTTTATATTAATTGACGATACTCATATTCGCTTTATTCTGCAACAAACTTCCTCAAGGAATTATAATAAAGTTCATAATTTAGAATCAGATTTGAGTCGGGATTTAGGGATTTTTTATATTTATAAAGATTCAAAATCAGTTCGATTAATTGAAAGTAATGGAGTTTTGGAAGATGATAAAAATAAAATTTTGTACAATAAACTGATGGATTCTTTTAATTGGCGATTGTATGATTTTGTTTGGAATAATACCAAAGGGAACAACCGGGAAGAAATTGTAAAAGATTGTATTGATTCAGAAAAACGGATTGATTTTTCTAATTGCAAAGTTGTCTTTTCAAAAAAAGAAAAGTATGGTGATGTTATTCTTGTGCAGGAAAACAGCAATTTTCACTTTGTGATTTATGATGATTTTCAAAAGAAAGTTTCTTTGGCTTATCCAAGGTGATTTTTTTGTGTTATAAAATTCACAAGATTTTTTATAAATGCGGTTTTATAAAATGGAAAGTTGACAAAGCTTTATGTTGATCTTAGTTTTGTGAAGTTTGCGGTTGATTTTTACGAAAATCCAGCAACTCATGATACCTATCAGAAATAATCTTCATGTTAATATTATAATTGGCATTCTCTTCCACAAACTTTCTGTTTCGAATAATGGCCTGATGGCGGGATTCCGAATTTTCAAAAGACCAGATCAATTCTTCGGCAAGCATTTCGATATTGTCGATTTCAATCAATTGTCCGTTTTCGCGATGCCTGATCCAACTTTGATTTCCGGGAATGTCGGAAACTACAGGGTAACAATTACAGGCCATCGCTTCAAATAAGGATGCCGATACGCCTTCGGTAATGGGCATGCTGATATAAATGTTAGATTGCTGCAATAATTTAGGAAGTTCAGTATTCGGAATTCTTCTGGTGAAAATTACTTTGCTTTCAATTTGAAGTGCTATGGCCAGCTCCTTTAAAGATTGCAGTCGGGTTCCGTCGCCAACAATGGTCAATGAAAAGTCGATTCCTTTTTGGTGTAAAATACCAAAAGCTTTTAGAATAGAATCATGACGGTATTCGGGTTGTAAAGAACGTGTGACTATAGCTTCGATTTTATTAGAGTTGTTGATTGAAGGAGAGAAAAGTGATAAGTCAATTCCTTTTGGAAGTACTAATACTTTACTCATTTCTACACCAATCGCTTTCATCGAAACGGTCATCACAGGCCCCCAGGCGTGTATTAAATTGGCTTTTTTGAAAGCGTGTTTCTGAATGATTTTTTTAAAAGGAAGCAGGATTGAGTCTTCCGGCCACAAATCAGTTCGGCCTTGTTGTGCAATTGCAATGGGATGCATTCCGGAAATTGCTGCCAGAAAACCATAACTGGTGGTTCTTTCGGCAATTACCATATCGGGTTTTTCCTGTCGGATTTTTTTTCGAATAGAAAGGGGAGAAAAAAGATATTCTACAATACGTTTGAATCGGTTGAACTTTGAGTTGTTAGGCGTTTGAAGTTCCCAGGTGCAAATTTCAAAATCGCCAAATTCTTTCAAACCGTTCATCCACGTAATGGCGTCAGCACGATAAGATTCTCCAAGAAAAAGTATCTTCCTTTTTTTCATTCGGCAAACTTAATTTTTTTGCCACAGATTAAAAGATTTTTAATGGATTTTTTGATATATCAATCTGTGAAATCTGTTGCCAAACTTTATCTCTTGTTTTTGGGTAGCAGTATGTCTTTTTTTGAAGTTTTTTTTCGCCACGAATTCACGAATTAATTTAAATAATTTGTGAATTCGTAGCAATGTATCTTTTCTAGAATTCCTCAGTGTCTAAAGCACGGTTGATGAATTCATTTAAGGGTTTTAAAGCGATGAGTTTTTTGCTCATTTTCGAAACGAAGTCTTTTTGAGTCACCTCGTTGATGTCATATTTTTGGGTTGCGGTAAAACTTTTCAATTTTAAAAACTCAATTGCAGGATGGTCTTTTTCGTAACCTCTCGGCGGATTTTTAAGTGAATTGTTTTCGTTTACATCCAGACTGCCAAATTCTTTTTTAAAGTTTTTGTCATTTAGGATGGCTTCGAGATCCTCATAGAAAAAAGCAATTTCTTTACGGACTTTCTTTAGATCTTCAGCTTCAGGTGAGTAATAACCTCCGGCAATAAAACTGGCTCCTTGTTCAATATGTACATAATATCCGGAACGATTCAGTCCTTTGATTCCGGTAGACATCCAGATTCCTAAATGGGATTTATAAGGTGATTTGTCTTTGGAAAACCGAATATCACGATTGATTCTGAACGTACAGTTTTTGACTTCCAATAGTTCCAGTGAAGGATCCATAGGTTTCATTACGTCGAGTAAATCACTGACCAATTGGTGATAATCTTTCTTGAAAATCTCGTATCGTTTTTTGTTATCTAAAAACCAATCTCGGTTGTTGTTTTTTCTTAAGTCTTCTAAAAATTGCAATGATTCTTTCGTTAGCATATCTGTGGTTTTATTGCAGTTGTTTTTTTAAGTCTTCCTCTTTGATAAAGCCAATATTTTGCCATTTTACAGCTTTGTTTTCATATAAGACCATAGTAGGAAGCTGTTCAATTTTCATTTGAGTAGCCAAAGTTTTGTTTTTGTCTACGTCAATGCGAACAATAACTATTTTGTCGGCCATTTCTTTTTGCATTTTCAAAAGATAAGGTTCCATTTGTTTGCATGGACCACACCATTCGGCATAAAAATCAACCAGTACTTTTTTGTCTGTTTTTAAAAGGTTGTCAAAATCACTCATAGTCATTCCAACCTGAGCTGTTGAAGGTTTAGAAAAACCTTCCGCATTCCATTTCATGATACCTCCTTCTAATTCATAAATGTTGGTAAAGCCCAATTCATTCAATTTTGCGGCTGCTTTTTTACTTCTTCCTCCACTTAAACAATAGATAAAAACAGGTTTTGATTTGTCGTAAGCTGCAACTTTGGCGGCAAAATCATCACCATTCCAGTTTACATTTACAGCATTGTCAATATGATTAGATTCAAATTCTTCGGGAGTTCGAACGTCCAGTATTTGAGGGTTTTCGGTTGTTTTAATTTTTTCTGCAAAATCTTTTGGAGTTATCTCTTCAATAGTACCGGATTTTTTTTCGTTGCAGGAAAGTAATACAACTGAAACTATAAGAAATAGAATTTTAGGAAATTTCATAACATTGAGTTTTAGATTATAGAATTGCTAAAGTAATGATTTTTCAACTTTCGAATTCCTAATAGAAAGTGAAAAAAAGGTTAGCCACGAATTTCATAAATTGGACGAATTTTTAGATAGCTACGTGGTCGGTCAATTTAAGAAAAGCTTTTGGGGGTGTCAAAGTTTTAATTCTGCTTAAGTTGTTGGCTGTGAATTATTTTAACATATAGTAACATAGATTCTATGATTAAAAAAAGGCGTTTTACTTCATTGAAATACACATAGCCTCTTATTGTGAGTGAAATAGATTTCTTTTTTTGTTCTCTTTTGTAGCCTAAGATCTATGTTTCTATGTGTTGAATATTTTTTTTAAATTATACCAGCAGGTTTCGTTTGGTCTTAAAATCTAAGATTAGGTTTTTATTCAAAGAAAATTGGTGCAAATTCGCGGAATTCGTGGCGAAAAAAATCACAAATTAAAGATTTTATAACTCTGATGTGTTGATTTTACTATAGTTTCGGTACGTTCCGGATGAGTATCGGAGATAAAAAGCTGTCCAAAAGTTTCACTGTTTACCATTTCGATGATTTTGGCAACACGACTTTCGTCTAATTTATCAAAAATATCATCAAATAACAATAGTGGTTTTACACCGCTTTGTTTTTTTAGAAATTCGAATTGGGCCAATTTCAGAGCAATCAGAAAAGATTTCTGCTGACCTTGTGATCCGAATTTTTTTATGGGATGTGAATCAATTTCAAACGACAGGTCGTCTTTGTGGATGCCCACGCTGGTGTAATGGAGCGCTCTGTCTTTATTAATGTTTTCGCGTAACAGGGTTAAAAGATCTTTTTCATATAAATGACTCTCGTAGACCAACTGTACCGTTTCTTCCGATCCGGTTATGGCCTGATGGTGTACATTAAATATAGGTATGAATTGTTCGAGAAAGTCTTTTCGTTTTTCAAAAATCGATTGTCCAAAAACATTCAACTGTTCGTTATATATAGATAAAGTGTCGTTGTCGAAAGTATGATTCAAAGCAAAATACTTTAATAAGGCATTGCGCTGTACAATTACTTTTTGATATTGAATAAGTTGATGCAGGTAAGTAGCGTCTAATTGCGAAATCACACTGTCCATAAATTTACGGCGTGTTTCACTTCCTTCTACGATCAAATCGCGATCGGCCGGAGAAATAATGACTAACGGAATGAACCCAATATGATCGGAAAATTTATCATAGGCTTTGCCGTTTCTTTTTAAAACCTTTTTTTGTCCTTTTTTTAAACTGCAGACGATTTGTTCGGTTCTGTCGTTTTTCTCTAGTTCGGCATCAATCACAAAAAACTCTTCTCCGTGTTTGATGTTTTGAACAGCCAGCGGATTGAAATAGCTCTTTCCATAAGCAAGATGGTAAATAGCATCGAGCACATTGGTTTTGCCAATTCCGTTTTTGCCGACAAAACAATTGATCTTGCGGTCAAAATCAAAATTGATTTCGGAGAAATTTTTATAATTGAATAAAGAAATTTTGTTTAAATGCATTTTTTTGGAAACTCTAAGATAAAATTTGATGTTTTCTAAGTAACTCTTTTGAGCTTTTTCTTCTGCCACAGATTAAAATGATTAAAAGGGTTTTATATTGAGACTCCTTGAATCGGTGTAAATCTGCGAAATCAGTGCTAAAAATATAGTTTTGGCTTAGAAAAGTGTTATTTAAAATCATCAAAAATTTGAGGGTGCAAATTATCGAAAATTATCGATATAAAAGGCTTTTGATGTGTTTGAGGATGAATTATTTTCCGGTTGAGGAGGGAGGACTTGGTATTAATGAAATTATTTTTTTTAAAATAGTGATAAAATTGATTTTTTTTACGTCGGTTTCAATAAAAATTTTATTTTTGCCGTTCACTAAATTAATTTTAAATGGCAACTTACAATAAAAGAGGATATAAAGCACCAAAAGAGAAAGAAGTTAAAGAAGTAAATGAGGAAACACAGGTAATTATTGACGAAAAAGACAGCACAACAGCTGGAGTTTTCTCTAAATTAGATGAAACTGCTTCAAAAACTGAGGATTGGGTAGCTAAAAATCAAAAAATCATTATTGGTTTAGTTGCTGGTATTGCAATCGCTACTATTGGATATTTGGCTTACCAAAAATTTATCGAAGCTCCTAAGCAGGATGAAGCTGCAAGCGAAATGTTTGTTGCTCAACAAAATTTTGAAAAAGCGACTAACGGCGTAGCAAGCGATTCTTTATACAAATTGGCTTTAAATGGTTCTGAAGGTAAATTCGGATTCATTAAAATTGCTGACGAATACTCTGGAACTGATGCTGGAAATTTAGCGAACTATTATGCAGGTATTGCTTCTTTAAATATTGGAAAATATGATGATGCAATTAAGTATTTAGGAGAGTTCAAATCAAAAGAAGCTATTGTAGGTGCTTTGGCAATTGGTGCGATTGGAGATGCTTATTCTCAAAAGAACCAACAAAAAGAAGCTTTAGACTATTATGTAAAAGCGGCTGAATCAAATAAAAACGATTTCACTACACCTCGTTTCTTGTTAAAAGCAGGTAAAACAGCTTTGGCTTTAGGTCAAAAAGAAGATGCTTTGAAATATTTAACCGATATCAAAGAAAATTACGATGCAACTCCGGAAGCTGCTGCTGTTGATGTGTTGATCGGATTAGCACAATAAATTTAATTGTAGATTTCCGATTTTAGATTTTAGATTCGTATTTTAGCAATCTGAAATCTAATATCTAAAATCTAAAATATACAGATGGCTACTCAAAATAAAAATCTATCAGAATACGATAAAAACACAATCCCAAATGCGAAAGATTTTCGATTTGGGATTGTTGTTTCTGAATGGAATGAAACGGTTACAGAAGGACTTTACAATGGCGCTTTTGATGCTTTAACAGATTGTGATGTTCCGGCTCAGCAAATTATTCGTTGGAATGTTCCAGGGAGTTTTGAACTGATTTATGGTGCAAAAAAAATGCTGCAAACACAAAATGTAGATGCAGTAATTGTGATTGGATGTGTAATTCAGGGCGAAACAAAACACTTTGATTTTGTTTGCGAAGGAGTGACTCAGGGAATAAAAGACCTGAATGTTCAGACTGATATTCCGGTTATTTTTTGTGTTTTAACAGACAATAACATGCAACAATCACTTGACAGAAGTGGAGGAATTCACGGAAACAAAGGAACTGAGGCTGCCATTGCAGCAATCAAAATGGCATATATCCGTCAACAGGCTTCTCTGTCACATCCGTTTCATCAGCCTTTGTTGTCTTCAGGAGCAATTCAGATCGAAGAAACACCAATTAAAATTGAGAAAGAATAAAACACAATTGTTTTAAAGATACTAAAACCTATACTGTGTAAAAATAGTATAGGTTTTTTGTTTTTTTTATGATAGCTGTTATTCTGAAACCCAACAGAAATTCATTAAATTTGTACACCTTGGTTTAAAAAACCAGGAGAAAATTAATAATATTACCCCGAGATTTTACAGATTAATTTCAATTAAATCAAGGGACAACCTTTAACCCCAATTTTTTAATGTCGAGTATCATTCAATTACTTCCTGATCACGTTGCGAATCAAATTGCTGCCGGAGAGGTGGTTCAAAGACCTGCTTCGGTTGTAAAAGAGCTGTTAGAAAATGCTGTTGATGCGAAGGCAACTGACATTAAATTGATCATTAAAGATGCCGGAAAATCGTTAGTTCAGGTGATTGATAACGGAGTTGGAATGACAGTTACAGACGCACGTTTGTGTTTTGCACGTCATGCTACTTCAAAAATTCGCCAGGCCGAAGATTTGTTTTCGCTTGGAACGAAAGGTTTCCGCGGAGAAGCACTGGCTTCTATCGCTGCGATTGCGCACATGGAGATGAAAACCAAGCAGGAACAGGATGAGCTGGGAACACATATTGTAATCGAAGGAAGTAAATTTGTGTCTCAGGAAGTGGCGGTTCTGCCAAAAGGAACTTCGTTTGCGGTTAAAAATTTATTTTTTAATATTCCTGCCCGTCGTAATTTCTTAAAGTCGGATACCGTTGAATTTCGTCATGTGATGGATGAGTTTCAGCGTGTGGCTTTGGCGCACCCCAATATTCATTTTAGTTTTTATCACAATGGAAGTGAAATGTATAATTTGCCTGCAGCAGGTTATCGTCAGCGTATTGTCGGAATCATGTCCGGTAAAACCAACGAAAAATTAGTTCCGGTTAGTGAGGATACAGAAATAATCAACGTTCAGGGATTTGTTTGTAAACCTGAGTTTGCGAAGAAAAACAGAGGAGAACAATTCTTTTTTGTAAACGATCGTTTCATTAAAAGCGGTTATCTGCACCACGCTGTAATGGCGGCCTATGACGGGCTTTTGAAAGACGGTTCGCAACCAAGTTATTTCCTGTATTTGCAAGTTCCTCCAAATACCATTGATATCAATATTCATCCAACTAAAACGGAAATTAAGTTTGATGATGAGCAAGCCTTATACGCTATTTTAAGAGCCTCGATAAAACACAGTTTAGGGCAGTTTAATGTGGCGCCGGTTTTAGATTTTGACCGCGATGCTAATTTAGATACCCCTTACCATTATAAAGATTTAGAAGCCGAAACGCCAACGATTCAGGTAGATGGTACTTTTAATCCCTTTACGGATGATAAGACCAATCAGCATTATTCGAAATCGGGATCAGGCTCTGGTTTTAGTTCTATATCCGGATCAGGTTCTGGATCAGGCTCAGGTTCGGGCTTTAGCTCAGGAGGAGGTTCTTATTCCGGTTATTCTAAAAGAGTAGAACCTACAGCAAGTTGGGAAAGTTTGTACGTAGGTTTAGAAACTGAGAGTATTGAGAGTTCTCCGTTTACATTCGAAAATGAAGAAGTGACCTCATCACTGTTTAACGATAATGAAATTGAACAGGCCAGTCAGGGAACATATCAGATTCATAAAAAATATATTGTTTCGCCAATCAAATCCGGAATGGTGATTGTCGATCAGCAAAGAGCACATCAGCGTATTTTATACGAGCAGTTTTTGCTGAATATGACCGTCAATCAGGCTTCGAGCCAGCAGCTGTTGTTTCCGTTGGATTTATTTTATTCCGCGGCCGAAATGAAACTGATCGAAGAACTAAAACCTTCTCTGGAAACAACTGGTTTTGTTTTTGAAAATGCACAGACCGATCATATTGTGATTTCGGGTATTCCGATAAATATTACCGAAAGCGAAGTTTCACTTGTTATCGAACAATTGCTGAGTGATTTACAGGACGGAATTCCGGCCAATAGTTACAGTCAGAATGATACCATTGCGAAGTCAATGGCTAAAAGTTTAGCGGTTAAAACCGGATCGTATTTAACCGAAAAAGAACAGGATAATCTGGTAAACGGATTATTTGCCTGTAAAGATCCAAACATTTCACCTTTTCAAAAACCTACTTTCATCACCATGCGTGTGGAAGATATTGATAAAAAGTTTGCCTTATGATGAAAATAACTCCCGTAGTAAAACAATTATTGATAATCAATATTATTTTCTTTATTGGTTCACAGTTAGTGCCGGTTTCTTATGAGTATTTAGCACTTTTCTTTCCTGAAAATCCGGGATTTAAATTTTGGCAGCCGCTCACGCATATGTTTATGCACGGTGGATTTGCTCATATTGCATTTAATATGTTCGCCCTGTATTCTTTCGGATCTACATTGGAGCATTTTTGGGGTGGAAAGAAATTTCTATTTTTCTATATCTCCTGCGGATTGGGAGCAGCCCTGGTAAATTTTGCAGTCAATTATTATTTTTATCAGGATGGATTGAATATTTTATTGGCCAATGGTTTTAATAAGGCCGACATACTGGCCTTGCTAAATGAAGGAAAAATAGATACGAGATGGCAGCAGATATTGTCGGTTTCGGAATTTAAGCATCTTACAGAAGCTTATTTAGGAACGGTAGTTGGTGCTTCTGGTGCAGTATACGGACTTTTAATTGCCTTTACCTTTATGTTTCCTAATGCCGAATTGGGGATTATGTTTATTCCAATTCCAATTAAAGCGAAATATTTTGTTCCGGTTTATATGCTTCTCTTTGATGGCTTCTTTGGTATCTTTGGAAGCTCATTTTTAGGAATCGAATCCGGTGTGGCTCATTATGCTCATATCGGGGGAGCGCTCTTTGGATTTTTGATCATGTGGTACTGGAAAAAAAATCAGTTTAATAAAAATCGTTGGAATTAATTTTTAACTTTAATATTGCAAATAGAAACTAAAGAAAGCTTTTATGAATATTCTGGACGATTTAAAACTACAATACAGATTAGGCGGGATAGCCATGCGTGTTATTTATTGGAACATTGGCTGTTTCCTGATTTCGTTGGTGTTTTTTTATAATTTTTCTAATGCTCAGTTTGTATTTCCAAACTGGTTGGCATTGTCGTCAGATCCTTCGGTTTTTATGTTTAAACCCTGGACGTTTCTAACGTATGCTTTCTTTCATTATGGTTTTCTCCATCTCTTGTTTAATATGATGGTTTTAAATTTTGCGAGTAATTTGTTCCTGACTTTCTTTACTCAGAAGCAATATCTCGGATTGTATGTTTTAGGAGCCATTTTTTCAGGTATCGTCTTTGCTTTAAGTTTTTATTTTTTAAATATTTCGGCACCTATTGTAGGAGCATCGGCTGCAATTATGGCCATTTTGGTTGGAGTTACCACCTATCAGCCTTTAATGAATGTACGTTTGCTGCTTATCGGAAATGTTAAGCTTTGGCACATTACCGCTGTTATTCTGATTTTAGACTTAATGCAGTTTCGTTTAGACAATACCGGTGGGCATATCTCGCATCTGGCAGGAGCGTTCTTCGGATTTCTTTTTATGAAGCTGTTGCAAAACGGTACAGATCTTAGTAAAATTGTTTCCAGAACCCTAGATTTCTTTAGCAATCTTTTTAGAAAATCCCCATCGACCCCTTTCACCAAAGTTCATAAAAATTACAAAAAACCTACAGAAAAAGTGACGTCAAGAATTGTTACGAAAGATAAAACGCAACAACAGATTGATGAAATTTTAGATAAAATTAGCCAGTCCGGTTATGATTGTCTAACCAAAGAAGAAAAAGAGTTTTTATTTAAAGCTGGAAAATAATCGTTTTAGGGCCACAATATGAAAAACCTTTCATGGTTTAATAAAATAATGTTCTTTTTGAATATAGTGCTAACTGTACTGACGTTTAGTATTTATATTTTACCTTTCCTGGCACCAAAGAGTTTTCCGCTTTTGTCGGTTCTAACGCTCTTTATGCCGGCTTTTTTCGTTCTGAATGGTTTGTTCTTCGTTTACTGGGCGATTCAGTTTAAAAAACGTCTTATTTTGTCCGGTTTGGTACTGTTAACCGGAATTACCTTTATCAGCAAATTTTATAAATTCTCAGCAAAAGAATATGTTCAGGACGAAAGAGACTTTTCGGTAATGAGTTATAATGTGCGCCTTTTTAACGTTTTTAAATGGCTCGATCGCGATGATATTCCTTCCAATATTAAAGCTTTTATTGACGAAAAAGATCCGGATATTCTCTGCATTCAGGAATATTCCAATTCAGCCCATTTGGATTTAAAAGTTTATCCGCACCGCTATATTTTTATTGACGGGAATAAAATCAAAACCGGTCAGGCGATTTTTTCAAAATTTCCAATCATATTTGAAGGGAATATTGTCTTTCCAAACTCAGACAATAACGTTATTTATGCGGATATTAAAAGAGGGAAAGATGTTATTCGTGTGTACAACATGCACCTGCAATCCATAAAAATTTCGCCGGATGTGAGTGATATTTCAAATAATATTGATCATGTCAATCAGGAAAAATCACAGTTAATTTATACCCGAATTAGTAAAGGATTCAGACAGCAGCAGGAGCAAGCCGAGATTTTTAAAGAAAATATCAAACAGTGCAAGAACCCGATTATTATTTGTGGAGACATGAACAATAGTCCGTTTTCGTATGTGTACCGAAGTATCAAAGGAAAGTTGAAAGATGCCTTTGAAGAAGCAGGAGAAGGGTTTGGAGCAACCTATAAGTTCCGTTATTACCCGGCACGAATTGACTATATTTTTACAGACAGTAAAATGAAAGTGAAACAATTTGAAAGTTTTTCTGACTTCGAAAATTCAGATCATTATCCTATTATGACGAGGCTTTCAATTGAATAGTTTTTTTTAACCGCAAGGTACGCTAAGGTTTACGCAAGGGGCGCAAAGTTTTTTTATTTTAAGTTACAAGTAAAACGCAAAGTTCGTAAAGCTATAGAGTAAAGCTTTGCGAACTTTGCGTTTATATAGAATCTAACAAGAAAACCATCCTTGCGTTCCTTGCGGTTTATATTTTACAGACAATGAAAACTCAAATCATTATCCTATTATGACGAGGCTTTCAATTGAATAGTTTTTTTTAACCGCAAGGTACGCTTAGGTTTACGCAAGGGGCGCAAAGTTTTTTTATTTTAAGTTACAAGTAAAATGCAAAGTTCGTAAAGCTATAGAGTAAAGCTTTGCGAACGTTGCGTTTATATAAAATCTAATAAGAAAAGAATCCTAGCCTCCCTTGCGGTTAAGCCACAGTAAACTACTTATAGATTCAGTTTTCGATATTGCAGCGGGGAGGACTGCTTTAGTTCTTTAAATTTTCGGTTGAAATTGGAAATATTGTTAAAGCCGCATAATTCGGCAATTTCGAGAACCGAAAGCTCACTGTTGTTGGCCAATAGCTTCGAGGCATGTTCAATTCTCACTTCGATTAAAAACTGGAAAAACGACTTGTTGGTCCGGACTTTAAAATACCGGCAGAAAGCATTTTTCGTCATATTAGCAATCGAAGCGATTTCGTCCAGGTTAATGTTTTTTTGATAGTTGGTCATAACGTGTTCGAATACGGTCTGCATTCGTTTGCCTTCATTATCGGTAATTTTTTTGTCGTACAGATGATTCGAGAGTTGTTCTCTGTCGCTGTTAGAGAGCCACTTTATGATCTCAAGAAACAAAATGAATCGTTCGTAATTGTCGGCTTTTTTTAGCTTTTTAAACGACTTGGTAATTTTTTTGGGTGCATTGTGAATAATAAATCCATTTTTACTACTTTCTAAAAAAGGGTGTATGTTTTTAAAAGTGGTAAGCGTGAAGAATTCTTTTCCAAATGAGTTTGTCGTAAAAAATAAGGTACGCATGATCGAAGATTCATTTTCATATACCTCACTTCTGAAAACATGAGGTAAATTGCTGCCAATCATTAGAATGTCTCCCTCGCGATAGTGCGAAATGGTGTCGCCGGCAAAAATGGCACCCTGTCCTTTTTCGATAAAGCTAATTTGAATTTCTTCGTGTTGATGGAGTTTGTCGTAAAAAACGATCTCTCTATCCTCTTGATATATAAGAGGATCTTCTCCCGATTTAGGGATTTTAAATGGAAAAACTTTCATGGTTGGTCGAGGTTAGTTAATTCAAATATATTTTATTTTGTCAAAAAAATAGCAATATATTAGTTGGTTTTTTCTGTAATTGGTTTATATAGGGTAATATAATATTGTTTTGAGGTAATTTTTAAGCCTCCTGCTTTGTTCAATATAAATAATTTTGGTCTTAATTAAAATCGATATTATGAGTATTCAATGGAAAGGCGTAATGCCGGCGGTAACGACTAAATTTACTGCAGATGATAAACTAGACTTCAGAATGTTTGAAGTCAACTTACAAGCACAATTAGAAGCAGGTGTTGAAGGAATAATTCTTGGCGGTACACTTGGAGAAGCAAGCACTCTTTTAGAAGAAGAAAGAAGTGAATTGGTAAAAGGTACCGTTAGCATGGTGAACAACCAGGTACCTGTAATCATGAATATTGCAGAACAAACTACACGTGCTGCAATTTTAGCAGCCAACAAAGCAGAAAAAGATGGAGCAAAAGGGTTGATGATGTTGCCTCCAATGCGTTACAAAGCTTCGGACTTTGAAACAGTAACGTATTTTTCTGAAGTGGCCAAAAATACTTCACTTCCTATAATGGTTTACAATAATCCGGTAGATTATAAAATTGAAGTTACGCTGGACATGTTTGAAGAAATTTTAAAATATGATAACATCCAGGCTGTAAAAGAATCAACCAGAGATATTTCGAACGTAACCAGAATGATTAATCGTTTTGGTGACCGATTAAAGATTTTATCAGGAGTAGATACACTGGCTTTAGAAAGTTTACTAATGGGGTCTGATGGTTGGGTTTCGGGCTTGGTATGTGCTTTTCCAAAAGAAACAGTTGCGATATACAAATTAGCCAAAGCAGGCAGAATTGACGAAGCTTTAAAAATATACAGATGGTTCCTTCCTTTATTAGAGTTGGATATCAATTCGTTTTTAGTACAGAATATTAAGTTGGCAGAAGTAGCAACAGGTATTGGAACAGAATATGTTCGTGCACCTAGATTGCCTCTTCAGGGAGCAGATAGAGAAGAAGTTTTGGGAATTATTACCAGATCTTTAGAATCAAGACCAACTTTGCCTGATTATAAAAATTTGTAACCGTACGCTGAAAACAATTGGTTTTACAAATTTCTTCTTTAAGAGTCTGTTTAAATTTTATTTGTTGGCTTTCTTATGATGATTTTCGGCTGCAAAGCCGTTAAATTTTAATACAATAGCACTGCTATTTTATTAAAATTTGCCTCTTCTCTCTCGAAAATCCTTTGATAATAAATCTCAAACAGACTCTAAGAATTGTAAAGTATTTATTCAAACAACACAAAAGAAATATGATTACAGGAAAAAATTACGTGGGAAGTACACTTAAAGCTGCCGGTAATAAGACATTTAAAACATTTAACCCGCAGCTTAATGTCGAAAATCCCTGGGTTTTTACGGAAGCAACTCATGAAGAAATTGAAGAAGCAGTTGCTTTGGCGCATCAGGCGTTTGGTATTTATAAAAAAAGTTCAGGTCTTGAAAGAGCAGGTTTTTTGAATGCGATTGCAGATGAAATCGTAGCTTTAGGAAATGATTTGTTAGTTCAGTATTGCAGTGAATCCGGCTTTCCAATGGGCAGAGCAGAGGGAGAACGCGGAAGAATGGTTGGTCAGCTACGCGCGTTTGCCCAAATGCTCATTGAAGGGAGCTGGGTTCAGGCTGCAATTGATACGGCAGTAATAGACAGAGTTCCTGCACCAAAAGAAGATTTGCGCAAAATTTTGGTACCCCTTGGACCCGTTGTGGTTTTTGGATCCAGTAATTTTCCGTTTGCATTTTCAACAGCTGGAGGAGACACGGCTTCAGCTTTAGCAGCAGGTTGTCCCGTGATTGTAAAAAGTCACTCGATGCATATAGGAACCGGTGAAATGGTGGCCTCAGCGATTATCAAAGCAGCACAAAAAACAAATATGCCCGAGGGAGTTTTCTCTAATCTTATTGGAGGAGGAACAACTCTCGGAACTGCATTGGTGAAACACCCATTGGTGAAAGCAGTTGGTTTTACAGGAAGTATTCGTGCCGGAAGAGCTTTGTTTGATCTTGCAGCACAACGACCAGAACCTATTCCGGTTTTTGCCGAGATGGGAAGTGTGAACCCAGTGGTTCTTTTGCCAAAAGCAGTAGAAGTAAACAGTCAAAAATGGGCGACTGCCTATGCGGGATCCATTACGCTTGGAGCAGGACAGTTTTGTACCAATCCGGGATTGCTGTTTGGAATTAAAGGAGCTGAATTAAATAAATTTTCAGAAGAATTGACTCAGGCTATTGAAAAAATTGAACCATTTTGTATGTTGCACCCTTCAATGAAAGATGGTTTTGAAGAAGGATTAGCAACCTTGATAGCGCAAAATGGAGTTGTTAAAATTGCTGAATATAAAGGCGAAGCAGCGCCAAATTACGGAGTGCAGAAAGTACTGACTGTAGACGGAAAAACTTTCTTAGAGAATAAAACTTTAAGTCATGAGGTTTTCGGACCTGTTTCGGTACTGGTGCAATGTGATGACGAGCAACAGCTCTTAAAAATTGTCAATCAGTTAGACGGACAATTAACAGGAACAATTATAGGAGAGCCAGAGGAATTAAAAAATCAGGAAGAGCTGATTACGGCTATGCAGAACAGAGTAGGGCGATTGATTTTTAATGGCGTTCCTACGGGAGTTGAGGTTTGTCCTTCAATGATTCACGGAGGTCCTTATCCGGCCTCTTCTGATTCCAGATTTACAGCGGTTGGAATTCATGCTGTCTATCGCTGGGTACGACCGTTTAGTTACCAGAATTGGCCAAATGAGTTATTGCCTGCAGAATTGCAAAACGAAAATCCATTACAGATTTTAAGAACATTAAATAATATTCAAACAAAATCCCAGATATAATAAATGGTAAAGAAAACTTTTTTTTGTGTAGATGCGCACACTTGCGGAAATCCTGTACGAGTTGTGGCAGGAGGAGGGCCAAACTTGACAGGCGCTAATATGAGTGAAAAACGCCAGCATTTTTTAAAAGAATTTGACTGGATCCGTAAAGGGTTAATGTTTGAACCTCGTGGACATGATATGATGAGCGGAAGTATTTTATATCCGCCAAGTGATCCTGCCAACGATTTTGGGATTTTGTTTATCGAAACCTCAGGCTGTCTGCCGATGTGTGGTCACGGAACAATTGGTACAATAACCATTGCCATCGAAGAAGGTTTGATTACCCCAAAAATACCAGGGAAAATAAGAATGGAAGCACCAGCCGGTCTCGTGAATATCGAGTACCAGCAAACTGGAAACAAAGTCGACTGGGTACGTCTGACCAATGTAAAATCATACTTAGCAGCAGAAGGATTAACAATTGATTGTCCTGAGCTGGGCGAAATTACTTTTGATGTTGCGTATGGCGGGAACTATTATGCAATTGTAGACCCACAACAGAATTTTTCAGGAATTCAGGACTTTTCGGCTGGTAAAATTGTCCAGCTGAGCCAGGAAGTCCGTAAAAGAATCAATGCCAAATATCCGGATTATTTTATTCATCCCGAAAATGATACCATCCGTGATGTTAGTCATATGTTGTGGACAGGGGAACCTTTAGATCCAACCTCTTCGGGCCGAAATGCGGTTTTCTACGGAGACAAAGCAATTGATCGTTCTCCATGCGGTACCGGAACATCGGCACGAATTGCACAGTTACACGCTAAAGGCAAACTTAAAGTTGGAGAAGATTTTATCCACGAAAGTTACATTGGCAGCAAGTTTATTGGGAAAGTTGTAGAGGAAACTTCGATTGGAGATATTCCGGCAATTGTACCAAGTATTCAGGGCTGGGCAAAAGTATACGGTTACAATACCATCATCATTGATGAAGCAAATGATCCGTATGCTCATGGATTTCAGGTAATTTAAAAAAATATTAAAAATTCAGATTCATTGAAGGAGGATAAGATTCTTCTTCAATGAATTTTTTAATTTCGAACAAATGAAAAGAGTAAGTATAATTGGAGGAGGTATAATAGGTTTGTGTACAGCTTATTATCTGGCAAAAGAAGGATATGAGGTAACTATTTTTGATCAGTCTCCTATGGATGATGGCTGTTCTTATGGAAATGCGGGAATGATAGTTCCGTCGCATATAATTCCGCTCGCACAACCCGGTATGATTGCTCAGGGAATGAAATGGATGTTTGACAGTCAGAGTCCGTTTTATGTAAAACCGAGATTGGATGCAAATCTGATCAAATGGGGACTTCAGTTTTACAAACATGCAAATGAAAAACATGTAGAAAAAGCAATGCCTGCACTTCGCGATTTATCGTTGCTAAGTAAAGAACTGTATCAGGATTTTGCCAAAGAAAACAATTCTTTCTTTTATGAAGAAAAGGGACTTTTAATGTTGTATAAAACGGATAAAGTAGCCCATGAAATGTTTCATGAAGCAAGAGAAGCGGAAAAGTTAGGTTTGGAAGTAGACTATCTTTCCGGAGCAGCGATTGCAAAATTAGAAAATGGCACCAAAACTGATGTTTTGGGTGGGATACACTACAAAGGTGATGCACATTTGTATCCGCAAAAATTCATGCAATTTATCAAAGAAGAATTAAAAAGATTAAAGGTAGAAATCCATTCCGGTACCACCGTACAGGATTTTGTTTTCGATCATCATAAAATTACAAAAATAGTAACAGACAAAGGTATATTTGCTACCGATGAAGTGGTATTGGCGGCAGGTTCCTGGAGTCCTTCACTGGCTAAAAAACTGGGAGTTTCGGTTTCTATTTTACCGGGAAAAGGATATAGTTTTACCCTGAAGGATAAAAATCACAAACCTTCGATTCCATCTATTTTGTGTGAAGGTAAAGTTGCGGTGACACCTATGAATAATGATATCCGTTTTGGAGGAACTATGGAAATTACGCATACCGGAGATACCAAAATTAATAAAAACAGACTGCAGGGAATTATAAACAGTATTAATGAGTTTTACCCCGACATGCAGGTTGAAATGCCTGAAAATAAGGATACCTGGTTTGGTTTCAGACCTTGTACACCTTCGGGAATGCCGATTATTACCCGTGCAAAAAAAGTTGTAAATTTGACTTTCGCCACCGGACATGCCATGATGGGATTAAGCCTCGCACCGGCAACTGGAAAAATAATCACAGAGATTATTTCAGGCAAAACAACTTCTGTTGACACTAAAATGTTTCAATTATAAACTATGAGATACGATTCAATTCCGGCTTCTTTATTTGAAAATAACCGAAAGAGGTTTGTCGAAAAAATGCAAAAAAATAGTTTGGCTATACTGACTTCAAATGATGTGATGCCAAATAATACCGATGATGTAATGGGTTTTGCCCAAAATAATGATTTATTTTATTTGTCCGGAATTGAGCAGGACGAGACCATTTTGGTACTTTATCCCGATGCTTTTAAAGAAGAAAACAGAGCCATTTTATTTGTAAAAGAAGTGAGTGAGCATACATTAATCTGGGACGGAGATTTTTTGACCAAAGATAAAGTTACCGCCATTTCAGGAATTAAAAATGTAAAGTGGGTGCATGAATTTGAAAAAGCGATACAACTTTTTGCTTTTGAAGCGGATGCGATTTACTTAGGGCACAATGAACACATTAAAAGAATAACTGCAGAAATGAATACACGTCAGGATCGAATGATTCAGTGGTGCAGACAAAAATACCCACTGCATCAATACGAACGTGTTGCAAAAATAACAAGAGAACTTCGAACGGTAAAATCAGCCGAAGAGATTGCTTTAATCCAAAAAGCAATTGCGATAAGTGTTGACGGATTCAAAGCACTGTTGAGAGCCGTACGACCTGATGTAAAAGAATATGAACTTGAGGCTGAACTGGCGTATCATTATATTAAAAATGGAGGTAACCGTCATGCGTTCAAACCTATTATTGCTTCGGGTAAAAATGCCTGTGCTTTACATTACAACACCAATGATTCGGTTTGTAAGGATGGCGATATGCTTTTGGTAGACTTTGGTGTTTGTTATGGCAATTACAATTCAGATACCACGCGCTGTCTTCCGGTAAACGGAAAATTTTCGCCTCGTCAGAAAGAAATTTACCAATCGGTTTTGCATTGCCTTAAAGAAGGGTCAAAGTTTTTGAAACCTGGCGTTTTATCAAAGGACTACGAATTGCAGATGGCAAGCCTTGTTGAAACCGAACTGGTGAAACTGGGATTGATTACTTTAGAAGAAATTGCGGCCCAGGATCCTGATAATCCGGTTTACAAAAAGTACTTCATGCACGGAACAGCTCATTTCCTCGGACTTGATGTTCATGATGTCGGATTGTATTCCAAACCTTTTGAAAAAGGAATGGTTCTTACCTGTGAGCCCGGAATATACATTCGCGAAGAAGGAATTGGGTGCCGACTGGAAAATGATTATTTGTTGACAGACGACGGAAACATCAATTTATCTGAAGAAATGCCCATTGAAATTGAAGAAATAGAACAGCTAATAAATACCAAATAAACCATGATTAAAAAATACTTCTTATTGCTTCTTTTTGTCTGTTCGGGCATGCTGGCTCAAAAAGACATTGATATTAATGAATTAAAATGGCTGCCTAATTCGCATTCCTTTTGGGTAAATTCAGGAGGGAACATTTTGGTTTATGATGTCGATCAGTTAAATAAGAATACCACTGTTTTAACCCAACAGCAATTAACAAATGCAGGATTTAAAGGAGAGGTCGAAGAATTGGTCTGGAATCAGAACAAAACCAAAGTGCTGGTGTATACCAATTCAAAAAAAGTATGGAGAGCTAATACCAAAGGTGATTACTGGTTTTTTGACTTAACCACCGGAAAAGGAAGAAAACTAGGCGCCAGTTTAGAAGAGTCTTCTTTAATGTTTGCTAAGTTTTCCAGTGATAACGAAAATGTAGCGTATGTTTCAAAGCATAACATTTATCTTGAAAATCTGGCTTCAGCCAAAATAACGTCTTTAACCACCGACGGAACGGACAAGGTAATTAATGGAACTTTTGATTGGGTTTATGAAGAAGAACTTGCAGCGCGTGATGGATTTCGCTGGAGTCCCGATGGCAAAAGCATTGCTTTTTGGCGCGTAGATGCTTCAGAAACAAAGTTTCATTTAATGATTAACAATACGGATGCCTTGTATCCATTTGTAGTTCCGGTAGAATATCCTAAGGCAGGAGAAAAACCTTCTTCTGTAAAAATTGGGGTCATTGATATCGCTTCTGTAAAAACAAACTGGCTTGATATTCCGGGAGAACCTGATAATAATTATTTGGTTCGAATGGAATGGGTTGTTAAAGATGAGGTAATGGTAATACAGCTGAATAGAAATCAAAATCAGGTTTCTTTTTACAATTGTAATACGCAATCAGGAAAAGCTAGTTTAATCTATCAGGAAAAATCGGCGGAATGGATTGATGTTTTTGATGTTTCTTCAGGCGTGTACGATGGTTTCCCTTGTCAGTTTGTAGACAACGGTAAATCTTTTTTATGGAGTTCAGATGCCGATGGCTGGATGCATGTTTATAAAATTAGCCGTGACGGAAAAAAGAAAGAACTAATTACCACCGGAAATTTTGATGCTTATTTTAAAGCCTATAATGATAAAACAAAATCAATTTATTATATCGCAAGTCCTAAAGATGCAACGCAGCGTTATTTGTATGAAACAAATTTGAATTCACGCAAAACAAAAAGAATAACTCCGGAAGTATTTGAAGGGACTAATGAGTATGAGTTTTCTACTGACGGATCGTATGCAAAACATACCAATTCTAATATCAACCGTGACTTCAACGCGCGTCTGGTATCATTATCAGACCATAAAAAAATACTACCAAAAGAAGCAGATGCTTTTACAAAACCGGAACGTGATTTTTCTTTGGAGAAGTTCAAAGTAACCACGGTTGATGGTGTTGAGATGGATGGAATCATGGCGAAACCGCTTGACTTTGATCCGGCAAAAAAATATCCGTTGTTTTTCTTCGTGTATGGAGAGCCAATGGCTTCGGTAGCTAATGATATGCCTTTATTTAATGGGATGATAAGTTTATTGATTCCGAAAGGATACATCGGAATTGCAATGGACAACAGAGGAACTCCGGTTTTGAAAGGAACAAAATGGAGAAAATCGATCTATAAAAATATTGGAATTATCAATACCCGCGATCAGGCGATGGCAGCAAAGGAAGTTCTGAAATGGGATTTTATTGATACCAATAGAGTTGCAGTACACGGATGGAGCGGAGGTGGAGCAGTAACTTTAAATTTAATGTTTCAGTATCCTGAAATATACAAAACAGGCGTAGCGGTTGCGGCGGTTACGGATCAGCATTTTTACGATAATATTTACACCGAACGTTATATGGGTTTGCCGGGTGAAAATGGAGCAGCTTACACTCTGGCTTCTCCCGTAACACACGCTAAGAACTTAAATGGGAGCCTGCTATACATTCATGGGACTGGTGATGATAATGTACATTACAAAAATGCGGAAGTTTTGATTGATGAACTCATAAAATACGACAAAGTTTTTAATCTCATGATTTATCCAAATCGTTCGCATAGTATAAATGAAGGCGAAGGAACCCGAAAACATTTAGTAGATACTTTTCTAAAATTTATAGAAGAAAAATGTCCTTCGGGAACAAAATAGAGTAGTTTTAGAAGCACAAAAAAAGGGAGAATTTCTGTAAAAGAGATTTCTCCCTTTTTTTGTGGTTTAAAATTAATTAAAAAATCATAAAAAGTAAGAAAATAAACACCTATTTGATTGAAATTTAAAAGGGTAAGATAATACATGTAAAATATTAAATATGTAATAAAAGGGTAATATAATAGGTTTTTGCGATAATATATTATCATAAAAATTATCAAAAAAGCAAAACATTTGCCAATACTAATTATAAAACCATTTTATGAAATTCAAGTTTTTTCAAAGAAAAACGGTAGTACTTTTTTTTGTACTGCTAGCACAATTTGCGCTCGCACAGGAGCGGGTTGTATCGGGAATTGTTTCAGATAATGCAGGAATGCCTTTGCCGGGTGCGAGTGTATTGATCAAAGGAACAAAAACGGGAGCTCAAACAGATTTTGACGGTAAATATTCTATTAAGACAAGTCATAATGCTGTTTTAGTCTTTAATTATATTGGGATGAAGGCTGTAGAGGTAACCGTTACGGGGAATACTGCCAATGTTTCTTTATCTCCTGCATCAGAGCAGCTTGGGGAGGTTGTCGTTACCGCTTTGGGGCTAAAAAGAGAAAAGAAATCTTTAGGATATGCCACTCAGGAAATCAAAGGAGAGGATCTGACAAAAGTAAACACAGGTAACGTAGCGAACTCTATTTCGGGTAAAATTGCGGGTGTACAAATCAGACGCAATAACAACATTGGAGGTTCGACAAACGTAGTGATTCGTGGTACAACTTCATTAACCGGAAACAACCAGGCTTTATGGGTGGTAGACGGTATTCCTTTGAACAATGATAATACCAATAGTGCTGATCAAAAAAGCGGGGGTAACACTGGTGGATACGATTACGGAAATGCTGCTTCAGACATCAATCCTGATGATATCGAAACCATGAACGTTTTGAAAGGATCTGCGGCTTCTGCATTGTATGGCTCAAGGGCTGCAAGTGGAGTGATTTTGGTAACGTTGAAAAAAGGAAGTAAATCTAAAGGTGGTCTGGGTGTAAGTTTCAATTCCGGAGTGACCGTTGGGGTAGTCGATAAAAAAACTTTACCGGAATATCAAAATCAATACGGTGGAGGATATGGTGATTTTTATGGTACAGTTGATTTAGGAAGTGGAGTTCATCCTTATGCTGCAACCGATGATGCTTCATGGGGACCTAGATTTGATCCTAATTTATTGGTGTACAACTGGAGTTCTTTTTATCCTGAATTACCGGGTTATGGAAAAGCAACACCGTGGACAGCAGTTAAGAAAAATCCAAATGATTTCTATCAGAAGAGTTTAACCTATATCAATAATATCGCTTTTACAGGATCTGGTGAAAAAGGTGATTTTAGATTTGGTTATACCAACTATAACATGAATCAGGGGATTTTGCCAAACAGTAATAATCGTAAAGATAATTTTAACTTCTCGGCAAGTTATAACATCCTGCCAAAAACTAAACTTTCGGTTTCTGCCAACTATTTAAAAGCAAATGCCAAAGGAATGAATGAGACGGGTTATGGTGATGGTGGAAACAACTACCTGAGCAGCGTGAGACAATGGTTTTCTACAAGTGTAGATTTTCAGGATTTGAAAGATGCTTACGATCTTACAGGACAAAACACTACCTGGAGTGTGGCGGGACCAACGGATTTAGCGATTCAGTTTCACGACAATCCTTATTTCCAAAGGTACAACAACTACAATACTTTAAATCGTGATCGTTTCTTCGGAAATTTCGCTTTAAGTACAGAAATCACCAATTGGTTTGATGTAATTGGTAAAGGATCTGTAGATTCTTATCACCAGTTGCAGGAAGAGCGCATTGCTGTGGGATCGAAAAGAACGCCTAATGCACGCGGTCAGTATACCAGGTTTGATAAAACATTCAGAGAGGTCAACTTTGATTTGATCATGAACTTCAAAACTAATATTACCGAGGATATTAAGTTTAACGGAATGCTTGGTGGTAATTCAAGACGTTCTATTAGTAATTCAATCTTTGCTGCAACAAATGGAGGATTGGTAGTACCTGGTATTTATGCTTTGAATAATTCAGTTGATAAAATAAACAGCCCAAGTGAGACTCAGGTAACTATTGGTACAAATAGTGTTTATGCAAGTGCTGGATTTAATTTCCGTGAAACTTATTTCATTGAAGGGACATACCGTGTAGATAAGTCTTCGACATTGCCGACTGCAAATAGTACTTATACTTATCCATCGATTACAGGAACTTATATTTTTAGTAATCACATTAAGACCGACTGGCTTTCTTTTGGAAAATTACGCTTGAATTATGCGGATACAGGTAACGATGCACAATTTGGGACGATTATTGCGACTTATCCGAAGAATGATAATTTTGGACCTGAAGGAATTCGTTTTTCTACAGAAAATAACAAAAGCAACGGTAACTTAAAAAGTGAGCAGACGAAAGGTTTTGAGGCAGGTCTTGAATTTAAACTGTTTAAAAACAGAGTAGGGTTTGATTTTACTTACTACAAAACCAATACAACCAATCAGATTCTTTCTATTGAAACTCCTACACAAACCGGATATACAAGAGCCTGGATAAATGCAGGTGATGTTCAGAACAAAGGGTTTGAGGTAACCTTATCTGTAATCCCGGTTAAAACACAAAATTTCTCTTGGGAAGCAAAAGTAAACTGGTCTACGAACAAAAATGAAGTAATCTCATTAGGAGGAGCTGACAGAATTTCGTTAGGATCTTTCCAGGGAGTAGGATATGTTGCTGAGGTAGGGAAACCGCTTGGACAAATGATCGGTTCAGGATTTACCTATCTGAACGGAGAAAAAGTAATTCGTTCAAATGGAAGATACCAGCAAACAGCCGGTGCAACAATTGGTGATGTAAATCCGGACTGGATTGGAGGTTTGAATAACGTAATCACATACAAGAACTTTTCGTTAAACTTTTTGATTGATGTGAAAAAAGGAGGAGACGTTTATTCGTTAGATCAACGTTTCGGACATACTACGGGAATCTACGAAAGTACAGTTTCTAACAACCATTTAGGGAATCCACAAAGAGAGCCCCTTGCCAATGGCGGAGGGATTTTGTTAGCAGGTGTTAAGGCAGATGGAACTCCAAATGATAAGGTGGTTAGTGTAGAAGGCGCAGATGGATATTCTTTCTATAACTCAATGCCAGAGCAGCAATATGTTTACGATGCTTCTTATGTGAAACTACGTGAGTTAGGATTGAGCTATAGAGTACCTTCAAAATTTCTGGCGAAAACTTTTATCAGCAATATGATTTTTGCAGTCAATGGAAGTAACCTGTGGATCATCCATAAAAATTTGCCTTATGCTGATCCGGAAGCGGGACTTTCTTCAGGAAATCTTCAGGGATTCCAAACAGGAGTTTTACCAACATCAAAAGAGTACAGCTTTAATATGAAAGTTCAATTCTAAAAAACAACAAAAAAATGAAAATAGTAAAAACGATATTTTTTGCAGGAGCCATTTTACTTTCGGTTGCTTCATGTGATAACTTAGAAGATTTAAATCAGGATAAAAAAGCGTATACTACTGTTTTACCGGGCGCGCTTATGACCAGTGCACAGGTAAACTATGCGTTCTTCCTGACCAATGCTTCGGTAAACAGCAATAATTTTAGAGGATATGCTCAATATTGGAGCACCACAACGTATACAGATGAGGTGAATTACAATATGGAAAGAAGAAACTTAGGAAACTCTCATGCCATTTTGTTATACCGCGATGTATTGCAGGATTTAGTAAATGCGCAAAAACAAGTTGCAAGTAAAGAAGCATTAGGAGCTGTTGAAACTGCAATTAAGAAAAACAAAATTGCAATACTTGATATTCAGATTGTAATGGCTTATCAAACCCTTGTTGATTTGTTTGGGAATGTGGCTTACAGTGAAGCATTGAATATTGATGTATATCCTTATCCTAAGTACGACGATGCCAAAACCATTTATTTTGATCTTGCTACGAGACTGGATGCTGCAATTGCCAGCATGGATGCCAGTAAAGAGAGTTTTGGTTCAGCTGACTTAGTGTATAAAGGAGACGTGGGTAAATGGAAAACATTAGCCAACAGTGTAAAACTAAAACTAGGATTACACCTTGCTGACGTTGAGCCTGCAAAAGCAAAAGCTATAGTAGAAAGTGCTTATAACTCAGGAGTAATGACAAGCGAAGCTGAAACGGCATTGTTTAAGTATTTCTCTTCACTTGTAGACATGAATCCTTTGTATGACACCTTAGTAAATGAAAGTCAGACCATACCTACAGCCTTTTTTGTGGATGAATTGAATGCTAAAAATGACCCAAGACGTGATACCTTCTTTAATCCAGCCTCTAAAAAGTCAGGTAGCTATAAAGGAGCACCTTATGCAAAACAGGTAACATATGGGGACTATTCTAATATGGGATTAAGATTAAAAGAAAAAACAAACCCAGGAGTACTTTTTGATTACACTGAAACATGTTTCCTTTTAGCTGATGCTGCTAACAGAGGTTTTAGTGTAGGAGGTACCGTAGAAGAATATTATAAAAAAGGAATTCAGGCCAGCATGAAATTTTGGGGAGTCTCTAATGCAGATGCCCAAACCTATTTGAACAGAGCAGATGTTGATTTTGCAACTGCTGCCGGAACAGCTAAAGAAAAAGTAGCCTACCAGCTTTGGATCGCTTATTACAACAGAGGATTTGAAGCATGGACAGAATACAGAAGATTAGATTTTCCTGTTTTAGTAGCACCTTCAACTGCAGTCGATGCTGCTAAGGGAAAAGTACCGGTTCGTACTATCTATTCGATCTTTGATAAAACTTTAAATAAAGAAAATTATGAAGCAGCTGCCTCTGCTATAGGTGGAGATTTAATGACTACAAAAATTTTCTGGGATAAATTTTAATTTGAATTAGTTTTCTTGTTTTTAGCCGGGGCCCTTAATTGGGTTCCGGTTTTTTTTTGGTTTAATAAATAGGGATGTATAAGGTTAGTGTGAAATGTAAACTGTGAAATGTAAACTGTGAAATGTAAACTGTAAGATGTAAACCGCTTCGTGAGCAAATTACTGCTTAATAAAATTAGCGACTTTATTCTTGACCTGATCTTTGTTGTGTGTTTGGTTTTTGTTTAGTGAAAATGCTTATTTGTTTGTGAAAGCTCATTAATTATAGAATATTTTTAAATAGTGTGTTTTTTTAAAGTTAAAAAGTTGTTAATTATATATTGTTTTTAAATAACATAGTATCAGTAAAATAGAACCTATGCTGTTAATTTTGATGCCAACAAATTAACCCAAAAAAAATGAAAACAAAACTACTAGTATTAATGCTTGTTTTTTCGATAGGAAAAATGAGCGCGCAGGGACTTCCTTGCCGGACTACTGAAGAAAACGCCAAAATGTATCGGAGTAGCCCCAAATCACTTCAGGAAAAAAAAGACTTTGAAACCTTTACCAACAATTTCGCACTTCAGCGTAAAAGCAAGACTTCAAAAAGTGCAGCAGTAACTACCTACACTATTCCCGTTGTTTTTCATATTTATGGAGATGTACAAAGCGGAAAAACCATTACCTATGAAAAAATCGTCAATCATCTGGCACAATTAAATGACGATTTTAACGGAAGAAATGCAGATTATCAAACCGTTGAACCCTTTTTTCAGGCCAGAAGAGGAACTCTAAACATCGAATTTAAACTGGCAAAAAAAGACCCGAACGGAGGATGTACCAACGGAGTTGTTTTTCATGCCGCTAAAAACGGTTACGGAAATGGCGGAGGTTATGACGACCAGATTGCCGCCGATGCCTGGGACAATAAAAAATACATGAACGTTTATATTCAGAACGATTTGTATAACGAAGGAGTTTTTAACAACTCGGGAGTTGCCTGGTATCCAAGTTCAGAAATGACTGCCAGCAATACAGCACGTGTAGTCTTTAATGGAGCTTACCTTTATGACAACTCCTACAGCAAAGAATTTTCAGCAACGCTGACACATGAGTTTGGACATTTCTTAAACCTGATTCACACTTTTGAAGGAGGCTGCTCCGGTACAGATGAAGTTGCCGACACTCCTGCAGAAGACGCTAAGCACACTCTGGCTTGTACACCGGGAACCAATTGTACAGGAGATAAAGTAAACATCGAAAACTATATGGGGTACAATGGTGCACAAGGCTGTTATAAAATGTATACCCAGGGGCAGATCGACAGAATGCTGGCAGCTTTACAGCACCCTGCCAGGATCACACTCTGGCAGCCACAAAACTTAATTGATACGGGAGTGAATTCTACCGAGAGCAGTTTAGTGGCAACCGGAACTAGTTTTAAGGAAACAGTTGTTAATGACGGAGCTTTTGATACGGCATCAGTGGTTACCTTAAGCGGAGGGAAAACCTTTGCGTTAAGTTCAGGAACAATGACTGCAGGAACTCATTTTACTCACACTTTTCCAGCAGGGATCACACCGGTTGTTACTGTAAACTCAAACGGACAAGTGACGGTAACGCTTTCGGGAAAAGCAACAAATCATGCAGCAGCACAAAATTCAACTGCAGGGATCAGCTTTTTACCTGCAGCATTTACCGGAGGAATCACAGGTTTGTCTTGTACTTCTTTGTTTTACAATTTGAGATTTACCGATCCATACGGAATCTTTTTTGTAGACATGCCTAACATTAATATTTCTTCCGCTTTAATCTGGAAACCTTTTGATATTGCAAAAGGAGATGATACTTCATTTGGAGCCTGGCGTTATGCGGCCAATGCTCTGAAAATTGAAACCTATGGTAAAAAATTAGTCTGCGAAAGTGGAACCAGAAATATTACGTTATTAGGACAAAATGCAGCTGTTGGACCAGCTAGTAATATGGTAGCTCCGGGAGCATACCCGGATCAGCTGGATTTAAGAACCGCAAATTATACAGCCTGGGACGGAAAATCAGGATATGTTGGTTTCGAATATAAAATTGACGGACTAACTTGTTATGGATGGTTCAAGGTAGATGTTGCGGCTAACGGAGATGGTTACACCGTTTCGGAATATGCTTATAATACGCAGCCTAATACTCCTATTTATACAGGTATGACCAACAAAACGGCAGTAGTTTTATCTGAAAGTTTACTGTATGAAGCCGAAGCTAATGACGGAGGTGTTACGACCACCAGCACCATTTCGTTATCCACTAACAACGGAACTTTTACTAAAAGTACGGGAACTTTAACGGCAGGAACTGATTATACCATTACAGGAGTTCCTTCAGGTTTAACAGCAGTTCTTACGCTTTCAGGAAATAATAAAGTAGTTGTTTCCTTCACCGGAAAAGCAACAGCACATCTTCCTGCAAATGATGCCGCGGTAGCAATTACATTCAAAGATGCTGCTATTACAGGAGGGATTTCGACACTTGATAATGCATCAAAAACAATCAATCTGAAATTTGATGCGCCTTATGGTGTGTTTTATGTAAACAATTCCGATTATGTTGCTTCGGCAGCACAACCATGGCAATATTTTGACTTAGGAATCGGAGACAATACAGAATACGGAGCGTGGCAATTTGCAGCTGCAGCTTTAAAAGTAGAAACATATGGTAAAAGATTGGTAGGACCAACAGGTACCCGAAACATCAGTTTGATTGCTCAGGGGACTACAATTGGAGCATCAAGTAATTTTGTAACTCCGGGAGCAGCATATCCGGATCAGTTAGATTTAAGAACGGCAACGTATACAGCCTGGGACAATCAAACAGGTTATATTGGTTTTGAATACAAAAGCAGAGGACGTACATGCTACGGCTGGCTGCATGTAAAAGTAGAAGCAGGAGGCGTTGGTTATTCTGTTCTAGACTTTGCTTACAATACCAAACCAAACGAATCAATTCAGGCGGGAACTCAGACAACTACAACTGTTTTGGCTCCTACAAGTCTTGCGGCTACTGTTAACAACACCAGCTTACAAGTACAGTTGACGTGGGTAAATAATGCGACAAATGCAACGAATATCGTAGTAGAAAGAGCAGGAACAGATAATGTTTTTGCTGAAATAACAACACTACCAAGTACAGCGCTTACATACACCAACACAGGTTTAACAGCCGGAAATACTTATAAGTACAGAGTACGTGCAAAAGCAAATACGGTTTATTCAGCTTATTCAAATGAAGTAACGGCAACTCTTACTGCAGGTTCGGTATATTGTACTGCTCAGGCTAATAGTAATTACGAATATATTAATTCAGTAACGATCGGAAGTTTTACAAACACATCTGGTAAAGATGCAGGTGGTTATGCCAATTTTACTTCTAAAACGGTAACAGTAACTCCGGGAACAGTCACAAATGTGAGTCTGGCAGCAGGTTTCTCAGGAGGATCTTACTTAGAATACTGGGGAGTATGGATCGATTATAACAAAAACAATGTTTTCGACGCTTCCGAAAAAGTAATTGATGGAATTTCTTCCACTGGAACTGCAACGGGAAGTTTTACTCCGATTACGTTTACGGGAACGACCAGAATGCGTATTGTAATGAAGTATTATTCGAATCCGTCAGCTTGTGGTAACATCGGCGATGGGGAAGTAGAAGATTATACAGTCGTTGCGGGTACAGCACCAAATCCGGTGACATTGCCTACACCAACTAATATTGGTAATTCAGGAGTATATACATCAGGATTTTATGCTTCGTGGAACACCGTTGCTAATGCTACAAGCTATGAAGTGCAGCTGAATAATGCTAGTACAGGATGGACAACTTTCGGAACTTCTACTACTTATTATTTGTGGATTCCGAAACAAGGCACACAAACGGTTTATCAGTTTAGAGTTAGAGCTAAAAATGCCACTGATACCAGTGATTGGAGTGCCCCGCTTTCAATTGATTTGCAAAACGGAAGTGCCGGAGCAGTTCAGACTGACGCTACAAGATCATTTACATTGTATCCAAACCCGGCTACGGATGTTGTTAATTTTAACTTCTCTAATCTAAACTTGTCGGATATCAAAATTACGATCTACGACAGTGCAGGAAACGTAGTGGATGTAGTAAGAAATGCAGCTTCTTATGAAGTAAATCGCCTTAGAAAAGGAGTTTATATTGTGGTAGCTACAGATGGAAGCTTCACAGATACTAAAAAATTATTGGTTAAATAAATAATTTGGTTGTAAAAAGAAAGAGGGGAAACGATAACGTTTCCCCTTTTTTATGTCTTTAAAATAAAACTTAATCAATACCAATCCCAAACGGATTGTCAATACTGTGCATAGGAGTGGTAAACCATTTTGGGCCGTCAGCAGTCATATAAAAGTGATCTTCATGACGAATTCCAAATTGCCCAGGGATACAAAGCATAGGTTCGTTGCTTACCACCATTCCTTCCTGTAAAACAGTAGTGTTGCCTCTTACAAGGTATGGGTGTTCATGAATGTCTAATCCTGTTCCGTGACCTACACGATGAGGAAGTCCTGGAAGTTCATAATCGGCACTTAAGCCTCCTGCAGCGATTACTTTACGTGCGGCATCATCAACAGAGCTACAGGTTGCTCCTAACTGTGCGGCATCAAAAGCTGCTTTTTGAGCGGCCTTTTCTAAATTCCAAATCTTTATGTGGGCTTCGGTTGGAGTTCCGTACACATAAGTTCGGGTGATGTCGGATAAATAACCTTCCAGACGACAGCCGGTGTCAATAAGTACAACATCATTGTCTTTTAAGTCCTGCGGAGTGGTTACGCCATGCGGATATTGGGAATCATCAGCAAACAATACAATACAGAAATAAGATCCCGAAGGAATTCCGGCTTTGATATGCGCTTTATTGATAAAATCGACCACCGTTTCGGCTTTTATACCCGGATATAAGATGCGGGCGGCAGCGCGTTGTACCACCATGGTAATTTCTTTGGCCTGCTGAATAATGGCAATTTCGTTTGCTGATTTCTGAATACGACAGCCTGTAGTAATAGGTTGGGAATTTTCAAATTCATAATTAGGATTGGCTTTCACGATAGCATCAATTAAAAAATAACCGGCAGAATCATCCAATGCAATCTTACCGCTATTGAAGCCTTTAGCGTGTAGTATTTTTCCAAATAGAACAGCCGGTGATTCATGTTCTTCCCAGCAATTCAGGTGACCATTGATTTGCATGAATTTTCTAAAAGTGCCTTCCTCAAATTTCGGAACGATATATTCCAGGCTACCATCTTCAAACAATAATGCTCCTACCATTCTTTCAGATGGGTTCCATTTCGTTCCGGTAAAATAATACAAATTGGTTCCGGCATTCAGAAATAAAGCTTTAAAGCCTGTTGTTTTGATAAGTGATACTGCTTTCTCAATTCGCGTTTGATATTCTTCCGGCTGAATGGCTTTCACATTCAGTGTCATATCCTGTATTTTTTCTAATTCTGCAATTGCGTTAGATCCGCCAACTCCAATAGTCATATCTTTTGTTTTAAGGTTAGTTGTTTTTTGTTTTTTCGGATTAAAAATAAGTCAATATTTCCGGATAGTGCTATTTTAACTCAAAGTAGGTAAAATATAATAATTTAAGGGTAATATACTATTGTATTTTGGGTTGCAATGCATGTATTTTTAGAAAATCTACTAAACCTTAAAAAATGAAAAATATACAACGTTTGTTATTGCTCTTGTGTGTTGTGCTGAGTTTACAATTTGCTTCAGCACAAGGTACATCCGATTTACATCAGAAACTCACAGCCTTGTTTCCAAAAGCCGAAATTACGGTTATAGAAAATTTAGAAGGTTACTCAGAATCGTGCCAATTAATTTTAGACGAGCCATTAGATCATAAAAATCCTCAAAAAGGAACATTCAAACATTACGTTTATCTCTCGCATCTTAATTTTAATAGCCCTGTGGTGATTGAAACTCATGGATATAATACAAACAATATTAAAAGTGAGGTAAGTAAGCTGTTAAATGCGAATCAAATTGCGGTTGAATATCGCTTTTACGGCAAGTCAAGACCGGAACCACTTCCGTGGGAATACTTGACAAACGATCAGGCTATTGCCGATTATCATGATCTTGTAACGAAACTCAAGCAAATCTACACAGGAAAATGGATTTCAACCGGAATAAGTAAAGGAGGGGAAACAGCTCTGATTTATAAGTCAAAATACCCAAATGATGTTGATGTGGCTATGCCTTATGTAGCACCATTAATTAATACTACGGAGGATCCCAGAACGGTAGAACATACAAAAACAGTGGGAACAGCAGAATGCAGAGCTAAAATTACGGCTTTTCAAAGAGCTGTTTTAGAAAATAGGGAAGCAGTTTTGAAAGAATTTAAACAATATGCTGAAGCGAAGAAAATGACCTTTACAGAAGTTCCTCTGGCCGAAGCATTGGAATATGCGGTTTTAGAATTTCCTTTTTCTTTTTGGCAATGGGGAGGAAAATGTGAGGCTATTCCGGCAGTGACCGCTACTCCAAAAGAACTGTTTGATTATCTGGATGAGGTTTCAGGTGTTAGAACCTACAATGACAAGATGTACTTTCATTATCTGCCGTCTTATTATCAGCATTTAAAAGAACTGGGGTATTATGGTTTTGATTTTTCTCCGGTAGCTGATTTGTTACAGGTGGTAAAGAGTACTTCTAATGATCGGTTCGCACCCAAAGGAGTGGCAATAAAATACAATCCGAAATACATCAAAGAAGTGCGTAAATACGTAGAAAATAAAGGAAGCAGAATTTTGTATATCTACGGCGGTTATGATACCTGGTATTCGTGCGCACCAACACCTGATCCGAAATTGGATGCTTTAAAAATGGTTCTTCCGACTGGTAGTCATACTACGAGGGTGAAAGATTTTCCGGAGAATGATCGAAAACGAATTATGGAAACATTGTCAAGATGGCTGGAGCTAAAAGCGTCTGACGATAAAGCGGAACTAAATTAAAAAGAAAATGCCTGATCAGAATCTCTTGTTGGTTTAACCGCAAAGAACGCAAGGATTTTTAATGATAAGATTTTATACAAACGCAAAGTTCGCAAAGCTATCATAAATAAAGCTTTGCGAACTTTGTGAATATCTTTGCGTTCTTTGCGGTTAAACCTAAATCTTAAACCAGTAGTTTCTGTGTTTTTAAATAATCCATAGCAAATTTACCTTCATTGAAAAGTAAATCCAAAACACTTAGATTATTGATAAAACCATGCTTGTCGTCAAAAACCTGAGTGTATTTTTCAAATGTATTAACATCTTTTTTTCCGTTAGCCAAAACTCTGAAGTCGGAGATGTTCTCTATTTCATGAAAATACTCTGTCGTTTTGCTAAACTCTAATTTCATTCGTAGACATTTAGTAGTGATGTCTAGTACTTCCAGATTTAGATCCATTAAAAAAGTGTGCTGCTTTTCAAAAACAGGACGAATATCATCTTCAAAAAACTCAAAAAAAGGAGAGCTTCTGTAAGCTGCTTCCAGTGATTTGAAATGTTGTTTTTGCCAGTCAAATTCATTCTCGATTAAAACATCTTTCGTTTTCTGATGCGCAGATTTTGAATGTTTAACCGGTATGTTTAGTAACTGAATCCCGTTTGGACTATAGATGTACGTACGGTTTCTGTTGGTTTGTTTCTGAAAATTATCTTCCATTTCAAAAGTAATATTTTCAGATTGAGCCATAACTGCAAAGTGGCTTATCGATGGAAAATAAGTAGGAAGTAAGAGAGAGTTCATCTTTAATTGCTTTAAAAGTTTCAGGTTTCAAGTTTCAGGTTTTGAATGCACCTGAAACTTGAAACCTGAGACAAAAATAACTTTTTTTATTTTATGCTTTGTTTTCTTTTCTTTTTCTCCAGAAATATTCTCCAACAAAGTAAGCCGCAAGAATAAATAAGAAATACTTAAAGTATGATTGAGGTTGTCCTTCACCATCAACAGTTGTGAAAACTCTGTTCCAACGAATTTTGTTGATTCCTTTACCGTTAGTATCCCAGCTCATCCAGATGAAAACCGGTTTTCCTACGATATGGTTTTCAGGAACGTAACCCCAGTAACGGCTATCTTCAGAGTTGTGACGGTTGTCTCCCATCATCCAATAGTAATTTTGTTTGAAGGTATAAGTAGTGGCAGGTTTACCGTTGATTAAAAACTTAGAACCGTCCAATTGCAAAGTATTCCCTTCATAAGTGGTAATGATGTCTTTGTAAAAAGGCAGTGACTCATTGGTTAAAGCAACTGTTTTCCCTGCTTCCGGAATATAGATAGGACCAAAATTATCCTGATTCCATTTGTTAATATGAGGGAAAATAGCATTGTCATTTCCTCTGTCAATTTCTCTTTTTACAGCCGTAATTCCCGGAGTGTTTTTAAGGCGCTCTGCACTGGCTTCGGTTAAAGCTCTGAAATAAAGAGTATCTCTTTTTTCGCTTTTAAATCCTGCTCCGTCTGTAATATCAAGTTCTCTTACCAGAGATTCAAAATCGATAGGTATTTTTGGATCTATGGCTACTGAATAAGAGTATTGTGGTTTTGCTCTTTCCGGTAAAACTAATTTTTTTCCGTTAATGAAAACAAATCCGTCTTTAATAGATAAACTGTCTCCCGGGATACCTACGCATCTTTTTACGTAATTTGATTTTTTATCAATAGGTTTGATAACTCCTGGTCTTCCTTTTGGTTCGTAGAAATAATGAACCGTATCGACAGGCCAGTTAAAAACCACTATATCAGATCGTTTTATTTTTTCTAAGGCAGGTAATCTGAAATAAGGCAATTGTGGCCATTTCAAATAAGATTTTTGTTTTACAAAAGGTATAGAGTCATGAACCATCGGTAATGCAACGGTAGTCATAGGTACTCTTGGGCCGTAATTTACTTTGCTGACAAATAAAAAGTCACCAATTAATAATGATTTTTCTAAAGACGAAGTAGGAATTGTATAAGGCTGCACTAAATAAGTATGTACAAGTGTTGCCACAATAACTGCAAAAAGTAAAGAGCTTAGTGTGTCACTTGCTTTATTTTCTGAGGTCAATTTTCTGTCGGCGTTGTGTACTAATTTTTGAGTGTAGTTTACATAATAGATATAAAAACCTAGAGTGAAGATTCCTAAAAGAGTATCCAGAGTTGTTTTTTTACCAAACGTCTTTAATGTTTCTACCCAAACAACAGGGAACATAATCAGGTTGATAATTGGAATGAAAAGTAATAAAGTCCACCAGGTCGGGCGACTGATTATTTTCATTAAAACGATTGAATTGTAAACCGGAATTGCAGCTTCCCAACTTTTTCTTCCGGCAGCCTGATACAGTTTCCAGGTTCCCAAAAAGTGAATAATCTGAACGGCTAAGAAAAATACAAACCAATAATATAGTGTCATAATATTTTGTTTAAAGTTTCAGGGCAGGGGTCTAATTTGAAAATTACCTCAACCTTTATAACTGTTTATTTTAAATTTAATACGTCTTTCATAGAATAGATACCCGTTTTTCCGGCAAGCCATTCTGCAGCAATCACGGCTCCAAGGGCAAAACCTTCACGATTGTGTGCGGTATGTTTCAATTCGATACTGTCTACAGCTGAATCGTAAGCTACGGTATGAGTTCCCGGAACTTCTCCAATTCTTTTGGCTTCAATGTAGATTTCGTTGTCTTTAGCCTCGTCTAAAGTCCAATTGGTATAATTACTGTTTTCGATCACGCCTTTGGCTAAAGAGATTGCTGTGCCGCTTGGTGCATCCAGCTTATGAGTATGATGAATTTCTTCCATAGTAACTTTATACGAATCAAACTGAGCCATAATTTTGGCCAGATATTCATTCAGTTCGAAGAAAATATTAACTCCTAAGCTAAAGTTAGAACTTGAGATAAAACCACCTTTCTTTTCGTTACAAAGTGTTATCATCTCATCATAATGTTCTAGCCAGCCTGTTGTTCCTGAAACTACGGGAACATTAGCATGAAAGCAATTTGAAATATTGTCAACGGCAGCAGTTGGGACGCTGAAATCGATAGCAACATCGGCTGTTGAAAGTCCGTCATAAGTACTGAATTCGTCTTTCTTTAAAACAATTTCATGACCTCTTTCTAAAGCAATTCGCTCGATTACTTTACCCATTTTTCCGTATCCTAAAAGCGCAATTTTCATTTCGTGTATTTTTTTAAATTCAAATAACCAAAGTTATCTAAAAGTGGTAATTAAAAGTTAGTCCAACATTTGGTTTGAAAGTTATCATGTCGGGATAAATTTCCGGACGTAATGATAATCTTTCGTTTACGTTAAACTGAATCAATGCAGCGTCGACATTGGCATCAATAATGTTCAGGGCATAAAAACCAACTACGAAGAGTAATGATAAATCTCTGTTTCGCTGATAAAATTTCTGACCGGCAATAAGTCTGCTGTCGTCCAGAAATTTATAATTATCATCATTATAACCTTCTAGTCTTCGTTTGTAGGCGTCGCGATAATTGTTGTATTTTTTGTTATTGTCAAGATAGAAGTATAAACTCGTACCGATCGCTCCGTAAACTAAAGGGATCTTCCAGTATTTTTTATTGTAAGCCTGACCTAAACCAGGTAAAATCGCCGAGTAGAATGCTGCTTTTGCAGGCGTAAGCGGATCGATTTCCTGTAATTTGCTAGTGTCTTTAACGACCAAAACCGTGTCTTTTTTTACCTGGGCAAAAAGAGAAACGGTTCCTATGAGAAAGAACAATAGACTTATGGGGACAATTTTATTCACTATCCGTTTATTAATTTTATTATTCTGTTAAAGTCGGCTTCCGAATCAAAAGGAATGGAGATTTTTCCTTTACCGTTACCGGCAACTTTTATATCAACTTTCGAACCAAAATAATCGTTGAAGGTGTTTTTCTGTGTTTCTCTAACTACAAAAGAAGAGTCAGCTTTAGGTTTTCCTTCTGGTCTTGGCTTTAAGCTTTCGTGATAATTTTTTACTAAAGTTTCGGTTTCACGAACGGACAAGTTCTGACTTACTATTTTTTGGTAGATATCCGTTTGAACATCCAAGTCTTCAATATTAATGATGGCTCTACCGTGTCCCATGCTGATAAAACCATCACGGATACCGGTTTGAATGATCGGATCCAGTTTTAAAAGACGTAAATAATTGGCAATAGTAGAACGCTTTTTTCCAACACGCTCGCTCATTTGCTCCTGTGTCAGTTGAATTTCGTCAATCAAACGCTGGTATGAAAGTGCGATTTCAATTGGATCTAAGTCATGACGCTGAATGTTTTCAACCAAAGCCATAACCAATGATTCGTTGTCATTGGCAATACGAATATAAGCAGGAACATGTGTTAGTCCTACTAAAGTCGAAGCACGCAAACGACGCTCTCCAGAAATTAGCTGGTATTTGTTGAAATCTAATTTGCGAACAGTAATAGGTTGAATTACACCAAGTTCTCTAATAGAGGTGGCTAATTCACGTAACGACTCTTCGTTAAAATTGCTTCTGGGCTGAAACGGATTTATTTCGATAGCACTTATTTCAAGCTCAATGATATTTCCAACAACCTTGTCAGCATTTTTGTCCTCTACTGATGTAATGTCGTTTTCCGGATCTTTTAATAACGCTGATAATCCTCTTCCTAAGGCTTGTTTTTTAATTGCTTTTGTCATAAAAACTATTTGCTGTTTTTCTTTATAATCTCCTGAGCTAAATTGATGTAATTAACTGCTCCTTTGCTGGTTGCGTCATAATTAATGATGCTTTCTCCAAAACTTGGTGCTTCGCTTAATTTCACATTTCGCTGAATAACGGTGTCAAAAACCATATCGTTAAAGTGCTTTTGAACCTCTTCTACAACCTGGTTAGACAAACGTAATCTCGAATCGTACATGGTTAGTAACAATCCTTCGATGTCAAGATCCGGGTTGTGTATTTTTTGAATACTTTTTATTGTGTTCAATAATTTCCCTAATCCCTCAAGTGCAAAATATTCACATTGAATTGGGATAACTACTGAGTCAGCCGCTGTTAAAGCATTCAGGGTTAATAAACCAAGAGAAGGTGCGCAGTCAATAATGATATAATCATATTCGTCTCTTACACTTTCCAATGCTTTTTTAAGCATGTACTCTCTGTTTTCTTTATCAACCAATTCGATTTCGATGGCAACAAGGTCAATGTGTGCAGGTATCACATCAACATTTGGAGCTGTACATTTTAAAACGGCTTCTTTTGGTGTTATACTGTGTTCCAGGATTTGATAAGTTCCGGCTTCAACTGACTCTACATCAATCCCAAGGCCAGATGTAGCATTGGCTTGTGGATCGGCATCGATCAATAATACTTTCTTTTCTAAAACACCTAATGAGGCTGCAAGATTTACAGATGTAGTAGTCTTTCCAACGCCTCCTTTTTGATTAGCAATCGCAATGATTTTGCCCATTTATTTTCTGAATTTTGAACCGTAAAAATACAATTATTTATGGTTTCTGAAAATCTATTTTGTTAACATTTAAGAAACTTCGGCTAATCGTTGTATGGTGCGTGTTTTCTGGAATTTATTTTGAGGATAATGAAAAATCAGGAACGAAATTTCGCTCTATTTTTTGCTTTCTTTTAGTTGAAAAAGAACAGAATTCTACTTTAGTCAGAAAAATAGAATTAAAAATCGAGAAAAGTTTACTGCCCATTTTTCTTTTTCAAATCTTTTACAAGGCTTGTTGTGAAAAATAAAATGGTTGCACCTCCTAACAAAATGCACAGCCACATAAACCAGGATTGTTGCCAGAAAGATTTGTTTTGTGTTTGATTTTTTACTGTCGCTTTTTGCTGAATAGCGTAAACAAAGGTTTGTGGTAAGTTTGAGGCAATATTGTTTTTAAAAGCAGACAAATCATAGTCCGGAGCAGTCATGGATTTGTTTCCGGTTTTAAGAATATAATTTTCGTTTAAGTTAAGTTCGGCAACCATCGAAACCGGGTTTTGACTAAATTTTACTTTTAAAATTGATAGTGGGGGATTGTCGTTGTTTTCTATTTTTATAAAAAGCTCTTTTTCGAATATTTCTGAGATCGCAAAAGTGTTTTTTACATTTGAATTTAATTCGAATGTCGCGATTTCTTCTTCTGTTTCTGTTGATTTTCTTTTTAACTGTCTTTTTCCTTTTTTGTATAAAACAGCTTTACGGCTGTAATAAGTAGGTTTTGTAATTTCAAATGAAATTTGGTTGATGATTTGCGGGGCATCAAAAAGGACGCGAATTTGTGTTTCTTTCTTCGAATGATTTTCTGTTACAGTTGATTTGCCGGAAGTGATTTCCTGTAAAGATCTTTGGTGAGTCTGGTTGGTGAAATTACCGGCTTTTAAGATGTTAACGGGGAGCGTTTTTTGATCGTCAAAATCAATTTTTAAGTAACGGTAGGTGTTTAATGGATATGTAATAGTTTTAATAACGCTGGTTTCTGACGCACTGCTTAGCTCATCTAAAATTTGAGCATTGGAGATTCCGAACCATTCTTTTTGATCGTCACTTCCGGAAACCGTATATCTTTTTTCGACATCAGAATTTGCAATAAAAAGTGAGATCTGATTGTGGTTTTTATCAGACGGAATTGCAATAATTACTGAGGTGTGCTTTTTTGGAGTAGCTGTTTTTGAGGTAATTGTGTACTCTTCAAAAGTGTTTATCGTATTGTTTTTAGGAGTCTGGATAAAATACGGAACCTCATTTCCTTTTGAGTCAAATAATCTTATGTCACTAAGATCTTGTTTGGAATAAGATCTTATTTCGGGAGACAAAACAATTTCATGAAAACCTTTCTCTGAAATGGGTTTTATTTTTCCGGTAGTTTGATATTGCCCAAAAGAAAGGTTTGCAAAAAATAGGAGTAAGATAAATTTATTTAGTTTCATTGTTGTCTTTTGGCTTGTTTTCGTCAATAACTAAGACTTTGATTTTTTGATATACAAAGGAGATAATTAAAATTAATATTCCCAGGAGGATAAAGGATATAATTTTTCCGGTTTCGGAAATGTTGCTAATATCGTATAGGAATAATTTTAAAATGGTTAATCCAAGCAAAGATAAAGCGATAATTCGTAAAGATTTTTGTTGTTTTTTGATTCCGATGATTAAAAATAGAAAGGCAAGGATTCCCCAAAGAATAGGAAAGCCGGTTTTGATTATTTTAATACTGGCCACATGAATAGAGTCTCCAGCCATTAATTCACGCAGATAAGGCAAATTAGATTTGTATTCTGTATAGATACTTGTTTGTAAGTCATGAGGAGTTACGGGAGAGTTCATTATAATAAGGCCATGCAACATCACTTCTAAGCTGGTAATATACAAGATAAAAAAAGCGGCGCCCCAGATGAGATATGGGCTCTGAAGAAAAGTGAAATTTACTTTTTTGTAAATCTGAAACAATTGATAACCAAAGTAAATGGTGATAAGCAGCGAAATATAATGAAGATAAAAAGCAATGGATGTTCCAACACCCGAAGTAATAATATCTCGGTGTTCTAAAAACGGATAATTGGAAAACCAGAATGTGAATAAAACTATATTTGACAGGGCTATTAACAAGGCGCCCTGATATCCTGTTGCCGTTTTTCTCCCGATTAGAAATGAGGTATATAATGCAGAGAACAGTAAGTGATATAAAATTGGGAGTGCAATCGAACTGTAAAGGTTTTCGATATAATGATTAGATTGATAAATGACTTCAAATAAACCGGTAAAATAACCTATTCCAACAGCCGCGGCAGCGAGGAATTTCTTGTACGTTTTCGGATTGAAAGTGATACTGAAGAGGGTTGAATCTTCGGTTTCATTTTTTAACAAATACCAAATTGCAGACAAAGAAGCTACAGCAAAAACACCGGTTATAAAAATTGGGTTTATGACAATACTTAAAGGAAGATCGCTATTGTAGTAATGATTCCAATCCATGATCAGACTAAAAATCATTAAGATGTGAACAATTACAGCGCCAAATCGATAGCTCGTTATTTTTGATTTTTGTGCCAGCCACAATAATAAAACGGCTTCGGTAGCCCAAAATAGTGTGATATAATTTCCTTCAAACTGAATAGGAATGGCTAATGTTACAAAAGTCAGGGTTAGTCCGATAAGCAGATAAGCAGCTTTCTTGTCGAGTTCAAATTTCTTGTATAAGAACCAGGCATAGATTAAATTTAAGAGCGCTAAAGCCGTGGTGAACAAACCTTTTAATTCAGCATGATAATTGGTTAAAATGGTCATTCCGGCTGCATAGAACAAAAACGTGTTGCTCGCCAGAATAGTAAGCTGGGTTTTTGAAAACTCTCCTTTTGATCTGATATTGTTAATGATGTTCATTAAAATGAAGATAAAGTAGAAGAGGAATCCAAACAGGAAGCCTCCGGCGTAATGCGGCTTGTCAGAATTTAAATCCTTCGATAACCAAGCTGCGAATAAGAGAACCGTAAAGATATAAGAGAGAATATTAACCAGATTCCATTTTTTATAAGAGGCAATAGCTAAAATTCCGATGTTTAAAATCGCAATATAGGTAAAAAGAACAACGTAGTTTCCTGCACCGGTACTCACCATAAAAGGAACTGCAAATCCTCCAATAAGAGAAAGTACTGCTAATTCGATTCTGTCGTACGATAACGAAATTAAGGCGCTAAAAGCGGTAATGATTACCATGATGCTAAAAGCAACCGTTTGATTGAACAGGTGATAATCGTGAAAAGCAATTCCGATGGTGAAATAAAAGATGGCAATGGCACCTGCAACAATAACAGAGCTGAATGCAGCATAGTTTTTACGCAATTTATGCGCAATTCCCATAACTAATGCTCCGCATAAAACACCGATTCCAACACGTGCGGGTTCATTAATCCAGTCTTTGTCGATCGCATATTTTACAAAATAGCTTATTCCTAAAACCAGAATCAAGATTCCAATTTTATTGATTAAGTTCTCTCCGATAAATTTTTCCAGATCCGGATTTTTTTCTTTGAAATTCTCCCAAAATGATTTTTCAGGTACTGCAGGAGCAATCTGTTGCGGAGTTATTTTCTCAGGTACTGGAGCAGGTTGTAATGCTGTCGGAGAAAGGGGCTTTTCAGGTTCCGAATTCTTAATTTCTTCTGTTGGTGTTACAATAGAAATTTTTTCCTCGACAACTTCGGGCTTAACAGGTTCAGGAATATTTTGATTCGATTGTTCCGGTATTGTTCTGAAATCTTCTTTTTTAACAACAGGAATTGGAGCAACCGAAATATTTTCGGTTGTTTTTTCTGCTGTTTTTAATAAATCAATTTTTTTACTGAGTTTTTGAATATCATCTTCAAGATGATCAAAACGACCTTTTATGGTATTAAGGATATAGAACAAAAAGCAAAATAACAGGGCTAAAAGAAAACCTTCCATTTGGAAATGAGTTTAATATTATGATATTGTAAATATAATAACATTTTGATACGATGAGGGCTTTTTGGCTTTTTTCGTATTAATTTAGTAAAAAGCATTCGTCTTTTGAAGCCTTGGTTTTGTTTGGAAAATAAAAAATGCTTTTAATTTTTGAAATTGTTTTGGATAAGTAAAAAATAGTTCTATCTTTGCACCCGCTTACGGGGTGTAGCGTAGCCCGGTTATCGCGCCTGCTTTGGGAGCAGGAGGCCGCAGGTTCGAATCCTGCCACCCCGACAAAAGTCTTTTCATTTTTTGAAAAGACTTTTTTTTTGCTTTATGAAGAAGCCTGCAAAAGCATTGATTAAGGATCGGGTTGGGGAGTTGTGGAGTGATAAAAATAGTATTCTCTTTACCGTAGATTATTTTAGGAATGAAAGTGGCAGCCTTTTGCAATCTTTTAAAGATCTGCATTTTCCTAAAATTTCTTAATTGTAAAAATAATAATTTACAGCTTACCCCATAATAGATAAGTATTTGGAATCTGTTGCTCTGAAAGAGCCTTAGCAGTAACATGGTACGAAGTGCTATGAATAATGGTGTGCACTTCTTTAAGCCCTGTAAGGGCGAAAGCATAACCCAAAAAGCACATGTCTTAATTTTATGATATTTCCGAAAGGTGACAACTTTTAATCAAGATCTTATGCTTTATTTATAACTGCTTATGCCTCTTCTGGGCAATATGATTCATTATCTTACTTTATAGTGCGTTGCACTATTTTTATGCTTTTGGGCTTTCAGCCTTTTTTAAACATTTCAAATATTTATACAGAAAGAGAACACTAATTGTAAAATCAGCGGTAATAAAATGATCTCTTAAATGAAGATCTGAAATCGTTAATAGATGGAATAACTCTTATCAGCCTTCAATATTTTGTATTGATCCTTGATTACGTCATATTAGCTTTTAAAACCTCCTCCGGTTTAAAAAAGATGAAGTCTTTAATAAAAGGTACATACCATCCTATTTATTTTTCGACGAAAGGGACTTCTGGAAATAACCTCACAAAAAAAAGCAGATAATGTAAATTCATTATTGACGATAATTGTCTTGTGGAGTAAAGTCAACTTGCCTCACATCTCCGTTGGTTCCTTTTTTACAAATAAACAGTCCAAAATAGCTGGTACTCTATTTTTTTTATTTCTCATTTATTTGAGTAAATCATCCAGTTATTACATGAATACTCCAGTTATTACACCTATTGCGCCATTTATTGAATTGCGCATGTGTCTTGTTTTTTTACACGTTACTTTGCTTCGGGATAGAATGATTTATACTTTGATGAATAAGGTTGCAGTACTATCAAAAGTTTCAAAAATAACCTTGACGAAGTTTGGAGTTGTAATTTAAAAACTTAAAAAAAATAATTTGATATGAATAGTACTTTTACTTTCTTGTTTTCGAAAAAGCCTTTTTTGGTTTATGTGATCGCTTTTTTATCAATTTTTCAAATGGTGGATGCTCAGACAGTGCCTACTATAGAAGCTTCCAATCTTACTTTTACCAATACCACATCAACCGGAACGACATTGAACTGGACCAATGGGAATGGAGAGGGGAGAATTGTATTTATGCGTGAAGGTGTAGGTTCCGTTCCCGTGCCGGATAATATTTATCTTAAAGATGATACAGTCTTTGGTGTTGGCGATCAGATAGGTACAACAGGCTGGTATACTATTTTTAAAACTAATCAAAATAATAAGGTAGTAATAACCGGTTTGAGCCCGGGAAAGACGTATCAGGCAATCGTGTTGGAGTTTAACGGTTTACCACATTATCCTTCTTATTTGACTACTACAAGCGCAGGTAATCCTGCAACAGTTACTACGCTGAGCAATGTGGCTACTTTGAGTAATTTGAGTCTGAGTGCGGGAGTGCTTACTCCAGTTTTTTCTTCGGAAACGACAGATTATGTAGCCAATGTACCTAATGAAGCTAGTAGTATAACGGTAACACCAGTTACAACCGAAACCCATGCAATGGTAAAAGTAAATAGGGTAGCAGTGGTCAGTGGAAATCCTTCGCAAGTGATTGGTAATTTCGAAGTAGATAATCCAGAGGCTAATTCTAGCCGTATTACAATAGAAGTTACAGCTCAGGATGGTACGGTAAAAACCTATATCATAAAAGTTCGCAGACTTATGCCGGCTCCAACGATTCAGACTACAGGGCTTGCTTTTACCAATACAACCGCGACCGGTACTACATTGAGCTGGACCAATGGGAATGGAAGCGGAAGAACGGTATTTATGCGTGAAGGTGTAGAGGCGGGTTCTGTTCCGGTACCGGATAATATTTATTTTGCAGAGAATAAGGTTTTTGGTTTAGGCGATCAGATCCGTACAACAGGCTGGTATACTATTGTTAAGTTTAATAATCAAAATACGGTACAGATAACCGGTTTGACTCCGGGAAAGACCTATCAGGCGATGGTAAAGGAGTTTAATGGATGGCCGGGATATCCATCCTTTTTAACCGTAACAGCTGCGGGTAATCCGGCAACAGTCACCGCGCTGAGCAATGTTGCTACATTGAGTAATGTGAGTCTGAGTACAGGAACTTTAGATCCGGTTTTCTCCTTCGGAACTATGGCTTATACGGCCAAAGTGCCTAACGGAGCCAGCAGTATAACTGTAACGCCGGTCACTACTGATAGTCATGCAACGATAAAAGTAAATGGGGTAGCGGTGACCAGTGGAAATCCTTCACAAAAAATAGATTTGGTCTCTGGAACCAGTACCGTTATTACGATAGAAGTTACATCTCAGGATGGTACAGCAAAAACGTATACCATTACAACCGAAAAAAGTTTGGGAGTGATCAGTAATAAGATCGAAGGTTTTGTAGTCTATCCCAATCCTGTACAACAAGGAAAGGTATATATAGAAACTAAATCGACTGCTATGAAGGATGTAAAAATATTTGATATGTCGGGGAGAATGGTTTTTTTTGTTTCAACTACAAATAGAGAAGTAAATATGGAGAGCTTACAAAAAGGAGTCTATATCCTCAAAGTAAGACAGGATGGAGCGGAATCAAACGAGAAACTTATTATAGAATAAGATTTATTATAGAATAAGATTTGGTCTAATTTTTTTAGGATTGTTTTTTTGGACTTTGTTTAGGTTGAATGATTGTTATTCGATAAGAATCTTAAAATATGTACCGGGGGATATGTTTTTTTGGGTGTTATTTAAATCAGGATGTTTATTTTTCGGTGATTTTGGTCAACCACTCAAAATAAATTTTATTTGTTTCGTCATCAGGGTATTCGTGGGTTTTGCCATCCATTATTCTTTCGGTTACAACAATTCCATTCGATTTAAGTTTACGTATTAATTCTTCTGCTTTGGCAACCGGTAGAGCACCGTCTTTTCTTCCATGGTAAACAAAGACAGGGATTTTTGAAAAAGGAGCAAGAAATTGGTCTTCTAAAAAACTCGGATGTCCGGAACCCAGCCACTCATTTGCCAAATCCGGATGGCCTGCAAATACAGCCACCCCTTTGTAAAGCTCAGGGTGCTGATAATAGGTTCGCAAGGCACCGTAACCACCCATAGAAAATCCTGCGATAACCATTTTACTTTTGTCGACTGGAAAATGATCCATTACATCTTCTATGGCTTCCATAATATCTTTTTGTGAGCTGTCGGAATCGTAACAGTTGTACATGTCTCTGGCAAACGGAGCAACTTCAATAAAATCACCACCGCTTCTGGCCTGATTCAGCACTCCTTGTTCGTCCTGCCCACTGCCATGGAGAAATACCAGAAGAGGGTATTTTTTTGTGGGGGAGTAGTCTTGGGGCAGCTTTATGGTATAAGGTTGGAAGCTGTTATCGTATTTTGATTTAAATGCCCTTCTGTAAGGCTTTGTAATTCCTTTATAGGGATCGTTTCCTTTTAAAAAAGAATGTAATTCTGCCTCAAAAAGGAAGTATTTGTCCAATATTTTCTTTCCGGTTTCATAAGGTTTTAATTGGTGCAGCTGCTTCTCAACCTCATTTGCTTTGAATAATAAGGTATTTACGGTTCCGTACTCTAAGCGATATTGATTTTGTATAATTTGCGAACGGATGCTGTCAAAATCAAATTTAGGAAAAACAACGAAATCATATTGTCCGATGGTATCGTTGCCTGAGCGGCTAAAAAAATGATAAAGACCTGCTTTTAAAATACTGTATTTAAGGGAAGTAAGTTTGTGCTGTGTTTTGTTTTTAAGACTACAGTCGATTTTTGTATCCAGAATTATTTTTGAAGAATCGTTTCGAATAGTGATTTGAACTGGCCGAATTTCAGTTGTTTTTGATAGCGTCATCAAATCTACGGGCAAAGAATCATGAACACGGATGTTTCTTCTGGTGAGCTTAGCAATCAAAACGGATTTATTGATCCTTTTTGGTTTTTCAAAAACGAATGGAATGAAGTTTCTTTTCGGAATTTCCTCATCCCAAATTCCCTCATCTTTAACAACCGAATAACCAGTAGCAGCATCGTTTGCAATTGCTTTCGCAAAATAGAGGTTGTATCCCAATTGCTCTGAAAACCAGGGATGATAGGGATCGACATCTTTCCAGGCTAATAAAACTTCAAAACCGCACTTCCCATTATAAACTATTTCCTCAAAACGGGTTTCGGTACTTAGCTTTTTTCCATGGCTTTGATTTCTATTGTAGTCCCAGATTCTTTTTCTTGCCCAGTATTTTTTGTCCTTTGAAGGCGAAAATGCAATATCATAGTATTCGTCAGTGAGGGAGTTCTTTTGGGGTTTTGCAAGCAGTAATTTGAATCCGTCACCATTAATAAATCCTCTGTCCCGATAGGTAATACTATCAGCTGGAGTCTCAATATACAAATAGAGATGCGTTGGAGTATAGGCTATTAGGTAAGTGATCTTAGCACGACTCGCAGCCGGATTGTCGAACGGAAAGAAATGATTAAATTCCTTTTGCTCAAAATGTATCAGTTTACGATCCAGTTTTCCGTCAATGACAGGAGTGAAATCTAAAAAGCGAATTTTGTCTGATTGTGAGGACTGTCCAGATACAATCTGGATCATACACCATACGAAGTACAAAAAATAACCCTTTGTTTTCATATTGATATCTAGTGTTTTGTTTTCGAACAATCGATCAGTAGTCATGTCAAATATAACTAAAAATCAAATTCAGATTTTAAAAGTGGCGGGTTCTTTTGGTTGTAGAGGAGGTCTCAAGGGGGTAAAAGCGCTGAAATAACAGGAATTTTAAACAGAAATTGGTCTGTTGTTCTGAGTGAAGTTTAAATGATCTTATCGATTAATTATAAAGAGAAAGAGAGAAAAGATTTTTAAATTCTTTACAGTATTAAATTCTCTATTTGAGAATAGTTAAAACTAATTAAATGAATTCTTATTTCCGACAATAAAAACTTATTTTTGTGACCATTAATTAATAATACAATCATATTATGTCAGATACAATCGAAAAAATTAAATGCCTAATTATTGGTTCCGGCCCAGCGGGTTACACTGCTGCTATTTATGCTGCCAGAGCAAATATGAATCCAGTTTTATATCAGGGAATGCAACCAGGTGGTCAATTGACTACTACAAATGAAGTAGAAAATTTTCCGGGTTATGTTGATGGTGTTACAGGACCGGAGATGATGATTCAATTACAAGAACAAGCAAAACGTTTTGGTTCTGATATTCGTGATGGATGGGCTACTAAAGTTGATTTTTCAGGAGATATTCATAAAGTTTGGATTAACGATACAATCGAGTTACACTGTGAAACCGTTATTATTTCTACAGGAGCTTCGGCTAAATATTTAGGCTTGCCATCAGAGCAGCATTATTTGCAAATGGGAGGCGGAGTTTCGGCTTGTGCTGTTTGTGACGGGTTTTTCTACCGTAATCAGGAAGTTGTTATTGTTGGGGCAGGAGATTCGGCTTGTGAGGAAGCACATTACTTGTCTAAACTTTGTAAAAAAGTAACGATGTTGGTAAGAAGTGAAAAATTCAGAGCTTCAAAAATCATGGAAGAGCGCGTTCGCAAAACCGAAAACATCGAGATTTTAATGAATCACGATACTGTTGAAGTTTTAGGAGACGATAGCGTTGTACATGCTATAAAAGCAAAAAACAAAACTACTGGCGAAATTTTTGACATTCCAGCAACCGGATTTTTCGTTGCTATTGGTCATAAACCAAATACAGATATTTTTGCAGATTACATCACACTTGATGAAACCGGCTATATCGTAAATGTTCCGGGAACTTCTAAAACAAATGTAGAAGGTGTTTTCGTAGCCGGAGATGCTGCAGATCATGTATACCGTCAGGCAATTACTGCTGCGGGTACCGGATGTATGGCTGCTCTGGATGCAGAGAGATATCTTGCTGCTAAGGAGTAAAGGTTCTAAGGGGCTGAGGTTCTGAGGTTCTAAGTTTTAGATGCAAAGGAACAAAGGAACAAAGGAACAAAGGTTCTCCATAAAAAAATCCATTCGTGTAGCGAATGGATTTTTTTATGGAGATAATCTATAATCTATAATCTACCCCTGCAATGGCGTAGCTGCTTTAGCTTTTACCGGACTTGGTTTCTTTATCAGTTTGGCTTCCTCGCTAAAACGGGTCAGTTCGATCTTTGGGTTACCAAATAAAGAGATTTCTGATTTGTCTCCGGCTGCAATTGCCAGCGTGTTTTCAGCTAATATAGTTGCAACAGAAGAACCTTCGGTGGTAATATTGGCTTCTTTTAAAGTAAATTTAATTCCTGTAAAAACAGAGTTATTGTCTAAACGGATAGTTGCTTTTTCGGCAATACCTTCAATAGCGGCCGTTGTTTTTTGGTATAAATCACATTTAAATTTTATAGCAGAAACTAATGTTTTAATCGAAGAATTTTTGCTTAGCTGTAAAGCAGCATCTTCGGCTTTTAAGTTCAGTTCAGTTTTAGATTTATCATCTGCAAACAAACTGAATTTTTTAGAGTTTACGTTTAGTAATAATTTGGCGTAATCAAAGCTGTGGAAAGTGATATCATCTAACTGAAGCTCCTGAATCGCATAAATTACAGCCTCATTTTTAGCGATTGCCGTTTTTAATGAACTTGTATAGATAACGTGAACAACCAGTTTTTTGAAAATAGTACTCTCTTTGGTGGTGTACAGGCGAAGCACTTTTTCTCTTAAATCCATTCCAATGATCTCGTGCAGGTTGTCATCGGCTTCGATTCTAATTTCGTTTTTCTCACCTCGTTCCAGGTATACTTCTAAATTGTCATCAGCTTCAATGCCATCAAATGCACCAACTTCTTTTACGGAGGTAGTTACAATTTTAGAACCTTTTATTTTTTCCCTTCGTTGAGCAAAAGTTAAAGTAGTAATCAATAATAATAGGAGTAAGGCTGTATTTTTTTTCATTAATTCTAAGATTTGATTTTGACAAATATAAAAAAATCATCCACTTTCGATGAATGATTTTTTTATATTTAACAGATAAATAAGGTTTATTACCTACTAATCGTTCCTCCTGAACTTGAAGTTTTTTCAATTGTTTTTGGAGTGATGTCATAATTGATAGATCCGCCGCTGCTAGCTGAAGCTTTCAGGTTTACAATTGGGTGAACATTTATACTTCCTCCGCTCGAGGCTTCAGCATGAATATCATTTGCGAATAATTTATGAGCATTGATGCTACCGCCGCTTGAAGCTGAGACCTGCATTTTTAATGCTTTTCCTTCCAGTCCAATAGAGCTTCCGCTGTCTGAATCGCAAGTAATGTTATCCGATTCGATATTTACATCTAATGTTGAAGCACTTGAGGCTTCTAGATTAATATCCTGACCCTGAATCAGACCTTTGCTCATAATAGTGGCAGCACTTGAAGACTCTAATTTGTCAATTACAGGCATTCTTACGGTTACTTTTTTCTTGGTAATATCACGAAAAGAGCCTTGTTTACATTTAACATATAAAGTTCCATTCTCTACTTTTGTTGTGATTTCCTGTTGAATGTTATCATCTGCCTCAACAACAATTTCTGTAGAATCAGATTGGATAATAATCAGATCGATTGCATTACTAACTGATACTTTTGTAAAATTGCCCTGAACAATTCTTTTTTCAGTAGTAACATTTCCGCTTCCTTTAATAGTATTCACATTAAAGTTACAAGAGGCAAACAATAATGCAGTAACTGCTGCAATAATGAATTTTGTAATATGAATGATTATTTTTATCATGGCCTAGTTGATTTTGATTATAACTCCGTTTTTATCAGTGGTTAATTTTCCTTTGGTTTTTTTTCCGTTTAAAATTTCTTTTCCATTTACTTTAATGGAAACTTCGTTTACGGTGTCGTTTTCAATGTTGTTTTCTTCACTGTCATTTTCATAGTTATTTTCGTAGTCATTCTCGTAATCATTTTCATCTGCTGGACAGTCAAGGCATTTGATTTTAGACCCTTCTACTTTATAGCTGTAGTTACCGCTAAAATGTAAGTTGAAAAAATCATTCTCAGAATCGTCATAATCTTGTACAGATGCATCTGGTTTGAATAGCTGTCCTTCAGGTAAGTACAGGTATACATCCACTTCCTGTCCTCTGAATTTGTTTTTTACATCTGTCAGAAAATAATTATCTAAAATTAAGCGATTTCCGTTAATCTGAAATTTGTAATTGATCTTTTCTGCTCTTTGTTTGGCATTGATAAACGAGTTGCCTCTGGCTGTTTTTTCAATTTGAATGTAAGGTGCAGCCTCATCTGTATGTAAAACATGCAAGCGAACATCGTTGGAATAGATTAACTGATTATTGGCTGAGTCCTGTACAAATTCAAAATCACTATGGTGGTTCAGGTCTTTTGCATAATAATCGTTGTATCTGAATTTTACATAAAGCGTGTCTTTTGCTGTAATGTTGATTGCTTTCTTCTCTACCATTTTATTGTCATAAGAAAGCTCAGTTGCCTGTTTGATTCCAATGCTGATTGCGATAGCAACTGCAATAATCCAAATCGCTAACAAAGTATATTTAGTAATATTTCCAATAGACTTTAGGTTTGGCGATAACAATTTGAAACCTAAAAGTGTCAGGAAGAAAAATGGAATTCCAACAGCAAAGAACATTAATAAACCAAATGACCAAAGCGGATAATCAGTGAAGTTTCCGGCATCTACAAAATTTTGCCATGGAAAATCAACAAAAACGTTGGTTCCTAAAGTGAAAACACCAATCAGTAACATGATTAAAACACTGATTCCTGACATAATTAAAATCACTCCTAAGAATTTAGCGAATATTTTAAAAACCGTCATGACAAAGTCTCCAAATGAACTACTTATTCTCTCAGCTCCCGACTTTACCTGGTTTCCCATCGCGTCATAATCTGCATTTTTGAATTTATCAGATAAGTTTTCAATTTCTTCGCGAACTTTTTTTTCGATGTTCGAAATAGTTACCGGTTCGCCTGTCATTTCTAGTTTTTCTGAGGTAGTAATCGCTTCCGGAGTTACAATCCAAAGAACAAAGTAAGCTAAGATTCCTGTTCCAAAACCTGCGAAAACAAATATTAAGAAAATGATCTTGATCCAAACGGCATCAATTCCAAAATAGTGTCCTAAACCGGTTGCTACACCACCAATCATACCTTTTTCTTTGTCACGGTATAATTTTTTGTGTTTTCTTGCTCCGTAGTCGCTAAAAGACTGGTTTGTTTTTTCTTCGTCTTCAAGGATATAATCTTCAGGTTGTCCCATAACGGTAATCACCTCATCAACGTCTTTCAGTCCTACAACATGTTTGTCGCTTTTTTGTTTCTCAATTAATAATTCAGAAATACGCATTTCGATATCTTTAATAATTTCATCCTGTCCGGAAGAGTTGGTAAGAGATCGTTTTATAGCGTCAAAATAGCGTGTCAGTTTTAAATATGCGTCTTCATCGATGTGAAAAACCATACCGCCTAAGTTAATATTTACTGTTTTGTTCATGACTTATTGATTTTGATTGGTGATTAGTTTTACGGCGTCAGACAATTCTGTCCAGGTACCGCTAAGTTCGTTTAAAAATGTTTGTCCTATTTCGGTTAATCCATAATATTTTCTTGGTGGTCCTGATGTAGATTCTTCCCATCGATAATTAAGCAAACCGTCGTTTTTCAGCCTAGTCAAAAGTGGATAAACTGTTCCCTCAACAACTAGTAATTTTGCGTTTTTTAAAGTGTCTAGTATTTCTGAGGTATATGCGTCTTTTTCTTTTAGTACTGATAAGATGCAAAACTCAAGAACACCTTTGCGCATCTGTGCTTTTGTGTTTTCAATGTTCATAATTTCATTTTGTTTTTTTTAGATTGAACAATTCGTTTTTTGATTGATGATGATTGATTGATGATTGAGTTGCCGGTTTGCCCTTCCGGCTCGGGTGATTGATGATTGATGATTGATTTCGAAACTTTTCTGATGATGGTCAATTAAAGTTTCGACTATAACTTTTAACTTTTAGCCTCTTACTTTATAAAAGGAATCGTTAACGGATACTTGTATAATTCTCCGTTTGACGCTTTTATTGAAGCATAAATCACTAAAAAGAATTCAACAAATTTTAATACTCCAAAAAGTAAAACTGCTGTTGCTCCGATGCTTATTAAGGCAATGTTTCCATTAAAGTCAAAATTTCTGATGATGAAATCTTCGTCGTTAAAAACAGCTTCCATTGGAAGATTCTGTAAAAAAACGGTGATGAAAATCGGAACTGCAATTAGAGCCAGAATTAACGTATAAAGCAAAAGGCTCAATTGAAAATTTAAAGCTTGCTTTCCGTGATGATTTACATATTCTGATTTGTCTTTGTAACTCGTCCAGATCAATATTGGGAAAATATAATTCCCAAACGGAATGATGTACTGACTTAATGTGCTTAAATGTGTGAACGTTGCAGTGTTCTTTTCTGAGGTTGTTTCCATGATGAGTGGTGTTGTTGTTTCCATGATTAAAAGTATATAGTAATTTCTTATGCAAATATATATCTAAAAGACAGTATCTTGTTTTGCATAGTACCAAATATTAACAAAATATTAACAAGATTAAAATTTTAAAGATCACTATAATGGACTGAAAACCATTCGGAATACCTGATTTTATTGGTAATCCAGGAAAGTATTTTAAATTTATTGTGCACGCATAGTTTTTTTGTATTTTTACATAAAAAAAATAAATACCATGGCATTATCCGTTTCTAAACTTAATAAATTTGTATTATTCAAACTACCATCGGCCTACATTTGTGGTGTGCGTGTAAAGGCAATCGACAAAGACAGATGTGTGGTAAGTGTCAAACACCGATGGATCAACCAAAATCCTTTTAACTCGATGTATTTTGCCGTTCAGGCAATGGCAGCGGAACTAACTACCGGAGCACTAGTGATCTCTCAGATTCAACAAAGCGGAAAAAAGATTTCGATGTTAGTCGCAAACAATAAAGGAAACTTTACCAAAAAGGCGACAGGAAGAATAACATTTGTTTGTAATGACGGACACTTAATAGCCGATGCAATAAAAAGGACAATCGAAACAGGTGAGGGGCAAACCTTCTGGATGAAATCGATTGGAACGGATGAGAGTGGTACTCAGGTTTCTGAAATGGATTTTGAGTGGAGTGTTCGAATTAAATAGTTTTTTCATCAGGATCCGGCCTAAGGGAACGGGCGAAGTGATTTCACGGACTATTTTTTGCTAAATGCTCAGGTATCTGGAGTTTACATTAATAACCTTTAATAAAGTTTCGAACTTTGTTAAGGCTTGTGAAAACAGGCATTCTTGTCCCGAATTAGTATAAAATTTAAAGCCAAATGCTGAATATCTGATTTAGTTTGTGACGATTGCTTCTTCCGTTCCCTTTGGTTGGGTCCTGCTAAGAAATAAAAAGGGGCTGTCCGAAAAGTATGAACTTCCTCTTATTATGTTATTGTTTAAAATCTCTACTTTAGTTCGACGCGGATAAAACAGATTTTTTTCCTCATTTAAAAGTTTTTTTAATTTTTGAATCCGTTTTTATCAGTGTCTTCGCGATAGCGAATCTGTCAAATCAGTGTTGAATTAAGACGTATAATTTTTGCCGACCAAATAAACTGCTTTTGGATTATAATTCAATCTAAATTATTTATAAAAACAAGGCTGTCCGTACTTTTCGGACAGCCTCTTTGTTGAAACAAGTTTCGTTTATTTTTTAACGCAACATGATTTTTTATCTTTTTTTGCATCGTCTTTTTTCGCAGTATCTGTTTTTTTACAGCAAGATTCTTTTTTCTCTTTTTCTTTTTTAGGAGCAGGCTTAGTGTCTTGCGCCTGAATACCAATTGTAAATAAAGCAAGAGCTAAAACGGTAAATAATTTTTTCATTTTTTGTTTAATTTAAGGTTTTGTAATTTTGTTTTCTAATTGAAGATAGTGGTTCAAATATAAAAAGAGTTTCCTGTGTTAACTCTTACAGTTTAGTTAATGTTTTTGTAATAAATTGTTTTTTTAGTTACAGATTAAAGTAAAAACACAATTTAGTTAATAGTTCAGATTTACTCCAAAACCAACTCCCATATCACTGTCATAATGTGTAGTGATTCCAAAGTTTCTTCCGGCGATATATTTTAACCCTGCCATATATTCCTTATCTGTATTCCACATCAAATTCATGCGCAGACGCCTGGAAAGAGGGATGTCTTTTCGTTCAAACTGTATTCGCACATTTCCATCTGTATAGACTTCGACCTGTGCTTTTACCAGCATAGGTAAGGTGTACTCGATACCGGCACTCAGAACCGAACGATTGTCTTTGGTGTTTTTTTGTCCAAATAAATTCTGTTCCTGTTCGTCCATTCCCATTCTTCTGTAGCGCCAGTCAAAACCAATAAAAGGCATAAACCATTGCATTTTGCCAATGTAGCGGCCAATATGTGTCTCCGTTTCATAACCGTGTTTGTCGTTGTAACCCAATCTCCATTCGGTACCAATGCTCCAGCGCGTGTTGCCAAACATAGCTTCTCCGTCGTTTCCATTGGAGGCAAAATCATTTTCAGCCATAAAATGAAACATGCGGTCGTCCATCTTTAACATCTTATAAGCCATTTTAGGATCGTGTATTAACGGATTCGGTGCTGAATTTTCATAAGTAAAAACCCGACCCATTCCAGCCATCATGTGATACAATATATGGCAATGAAAAAACCAGTCTCCGTCGGCATTGGCCTGAAATTCGATCGTGTCGGTCTCCATCGGCATAATGTCAATCACATTCTTTAGCGGTGAATACTCGCCATGTTCATTCAGAATTCTGAAATCGTGCCCGTGTAAGTGCATGGGATGGCGCATCATCGATCCGTTGTACAATACAACTCGAACATTTTCTCCTTTTTTAATTAAGATCTTATCGGTTTCAGAAACCACTTTGTTGTCTAAACTCCATACATAACGGTTCATGTTTCCGGATAACTCGAAGCGAAGCTCTTTTACCGGAGCGTCTTTGGGCAGTGTTGTTGGGGTTGGCGATTTCAGCATCCCGTAATTGAGTGTCGTAATTCCGGCAACTTCCGTTGTATCGGCAGCCATGTCCATGACTTCCATATTGTGCTTGGAATGATCTTCCATCTTTTCAGCTTCACCTCCTCCGGTAATTTCTGGATACATAACGGCATTCATATCCATCTTATTCAAAGACATTTTCATACCCATATCGTTCATCTCACCGTTCATTTTCATCATGTCATTCATCATTTTCATCCCTTCAAAATATTTTAATTTCGGAAGATGGGCAACAGACTGTTTGGCTCCTTCGCCTAAAAATAAAGAAGCTGATCCGGTTCGGTCTTCGGCTGTAGCCAGAAAAGCAAAAGATTTTTTGTCTTCGGGAATGGTAACCACAACATCATAGGTTTCAGAAACTGCAATAATTAATCGATCGACTTCTACCGGCTCAACATCGTTTCCGTCACTGGCCACAACAGTTATTTTTCCGCCTCCATAGGTCAGCCAGAAATAACTCGAGGCACCACCGTTGGCAATTCTCAGTCTGACTTTGTCGCCAGCTTTAAATTGCGAAAGCTGCTGTTCGTTTTTGCCGTTAATTAGAAATTTTTCGTAATAAACGTCACTGACGTCCATGGCATTCATACGTTTCCATTCGTTGGTTATTTTTGTTGAAAACTGTCCTTGTTTAATAGCTTCTGCATAACTTTGGGTAGTTCCTTTTTTTATGGCAAACCAATCGTTTGCATTGTGCAGCATTCGTTGTACATTTTCTGGTTTCAAATCTGTCCATTCACTTAAAATAACAGGGACCGTTGGTAAATCGTCGATTCCTTTTCTAATGGTTGTATCGTCTTTCTTTTTGTTGATGATAAAAAGTCCGTACAAACCAATTTGTTCCTGCAATCCTGAATGACTGTGGTACCAATACGTTCCGTTTTGAATAATAGGAAAGCTGTATTTGTGCGTTGTTCCCGGTTTTATAGGCATTTGCGTTAAATAGGGAACGCCGTCTTCCTTATTCGGAAGGAACAATCCGTGCCAGTGCAGGGCGGTGTTCTCTTTTTTTAAATCGTTATGGACGTAAATCTCCGCAACATCACCTTCTGTAAAAGTTAGCGTTGGCATCGGAATTTGTCCGTTAACAGTAAGGGCTCGTTTTTCTTTTCCGGAAAAGTTCACAATAGTATCACGAACATGTAAATCATAACGAACTACTTTTTGCGCTTTTGCACTAAAAGCTATTAAAAAGACGAGTATAATAGTATGTAGTCTCATGCTAATTTTTTAAAGATTTAGATTTTGTACTCACACAACATTCCTGAAATGAAATAGTGAAGAGTCATTGTATCAATAGTTTAATTATTACAATGCAAATCTCCGAAGTAACAATTACTTTGGGTTGTACAATTTTGAGAATGATTTGTAAGATTTGGGAAGTCTGGTTTTTATAGCAAATACTTAAAAGGCTTTCATAATCTCAAAAAGAAGTTAAGTCGCAGCGTTTTTCTTTTGGGACCAATAGTAAAACTTCTGGTTCTCTGAAATAAGAAAAACTTAGCGCCTCTGCGTCTTTGCGAGAAATAAAATCTTATAAATTCTCAATCTGAATGCGTTTTTTATCCTTCAATTGTTTAAAGCTGGTAGGGGTAAAGCCTGTGATTTTCTTGAATTGATTGCTCAAATGCGCGACGTTGCTATAGTTTAGCGTATCTGCAATTTGACTCAATGACAATTCGTTGTAAATGAGTAACTCCTTTACCTTTTCTATTTTTTGGCTGATAAAGTACTTTTCAATAGTAGTGTTTTCAAGTTCCGAGAATAAATTGCTTAGTGTGCTGTAATCCTGATTGAGATTTTTGATTAAGTAATCAGACATAGTAACTTTAAGGTCGTTGTTTTTATGATGCACCAGATCCACGATGAGGTTTTTTACTTTCTCAACAGTTTTACTTTTTTTGTCATCGATAAAATCAAAACCCAGCGCTTGTAAATTTTTAAGCAGTATTTCTTTTTGACTTTTAGAAATGGAGTCCTGTAGTTCAACTTCGCCTAATTCAACAGCAATAGGGTGAAGTCCGAGTTTTTCAAACTCAGACTTCACAACCATTTTACAACGTCCACACACCATGTTTTTGATGTAGAGTTTCATATTTACTTGATCGTTTCTACCACATTTCCACACGTTAGCATTGACGAACCGTAATAAGGGTTTTTGATTGCTTTTTCCTTGCTTAACCAGTCTGCATCAGCCATTGGACAATATTGTTTGTATACAGCCTGATCTGATTTTGAAACTTTAAGAAGTTCGTAAGTGTTTTTTGAAAGTGATTTGAAAGTTTCGCGCTGTTTTTTAAGATCTGTTGTAGCCGAAATATTCTTAGCATCAGCAGTTATTTTTTTCAGGACTTTCATCCAGGCGTTGTGTTCGTCACCTTTCAATTGGTCCATTTTTACAGCTGTAATGGCAGTCAGTAAATCTTTGGCTTTCGCCGAAGTTAGTTTGGCATCACTTTTAATTAAGGCATCCTTCACGGTAAAATAAGCATCATAAACCGTTTGTAACTGACTTGAAGCCGTAACTTCTACTGTTGTTGTTTCTCTTTTTATTGAAGTGGCCAGGATAATATTAGCAGAGAAAGCTACTAAGATTACTACTACTATAGTTGAAATTGATTTTTTCATTTTATAAGATTTTAGTAGAGGATTAAATTTCCTCTAAGTTAAATAATTTAAGATTGTTATTGCATATTAGGGCCTCAAAAATGGATTGAGACACAGAGAGTAATTTTTCTGTAAGTCCTAAAACGTTCGCTATAAAACGCAATTAGGGCCGTCAGAAATGCAATTATTTTATTTTTGGGGGTGCCCAGATAGAAGTAAAACCATCAGAAATACTGATGTTTTTGTAATAAGGAGTGGTTTTCTCAACGGAGAAATTAAATCTATTTTGTTTGAATTCAAACTCATTCATTGCAATTATGCTGAACTGAAGTCCGGAAGTTGTGCAGCCGGAATGATCGCATTTTCGACTACAGCCGTGCGAATCATTTTTGGAGCTGTCCTCTTTTTTACAGCAGTTTTTTTCGCTAGTATCCGATACCTCTTTTTTAGAAACGGCTTTCTTTTCACAAGTAGTTTTTTTAGTAGTTTTTCCACAGGCATAACTTGCATTTGACATCAGTAAGAAGCCAAAGGTTAAGAATAGGAATACTATGTGAACTTTTCTTGTCAACGAAAATAATTTAGAAATACAAATTTAGGTATTTTTTTTTACCGTGAAGTTTTTTTTAAGATTTCAATGACTACAGTTTTTTATAATCGGTAGGTTTCATGTTTTTCCTTTTCTTAAAATAATTGGAAAGGTGGCTTTCATCAGTAAAACCAAACTCGTGGGCAATTTGTTTAATGGGCAATTGATTGTTGTGAATTCGTTTTTCGATTAAAGTGGTTCTCAGATTATGAATGTAATCGCGATAGCTGATTGCAAAAGTCCTTTTAAAATAGGCACTGAAATAGGTTTGGGCGATATTAAAATGATCGGCTATAACCTTAATCTGAACCAGTTTTGGATGGTAAATGTTCTGATGGATGTAAGTTGTAATTTGTTCGTTATCGATAGGGGCCGGTTTCAATTGCAGGTTCATGCAACGGATGGTTTCTTTAATCAAACCAAAAATGGAAAGAATTTGATAAAAGACTATAGGCGAACTCGAAACATCGGCTTTGCAATTGTAGGCTGTAATGTTTTCGATGGTATTTTTTAAAATGGTCTTGCAGGGATCGTCTAATTTTAAAAGGATCTCCTTTAATAATTTATTCCGCATAAAATCCTCGGGTGTATTGAGCAGTAAATCGTCGCAGAAAAGATTCTTGTTGGAATCGAAATAATTGTCAGTAAACTTGATGTACACAAAACGAGTCCTTTTTTTAATCTCAAAATAATGTTCGTCTTCGGGAGAAATGACAAACAAATCTCCCGATTTATAAGGAAGTAAGTTGTGGTTGAGGTGGTGAATCCCGTTTCCCTTCTTGATGTAAATAATTTCATAATAGGTGTGGGTGTGCGGAACATGAGGAAATACATCATCTTCAAATTCATGAATCACAAGCTTTTCAAACTGATTAAATTTCGGCATAACTTAAATTTACAAGTTTATGTCACAAATGTACAACTTATTTTAGGGTTAACGGTGTTAAATTTGCAGCATAGAAACACTATCCGTTTCTAATCTAAACAAATGAAAAAAAGTCTTATTGCACTCTCGTTAGGAGGTTTAACAATCGGTATTACCGAATTTGTGATGATGGGTTTGTTGCCTGATATTGCCTCAGATATGAAAGTCTCCATTCCGGTTGCCGGATATTTAATTTCTGCTTATGCACTGGGTGTTGTCATTGGTGCTCCGCTATTGGTAATCCTGGGAAGAAATTTAGCACCCAAAAAAATGCTTTTGATATTAGCTTTGATGCTAACTGTTTTTAATGCGCTTTCGATTATTGCGCCTACCTATAACTTTTTATTCGCTTCCAGATTTCTCTCCGGACTACCGCACGGTGCCTTTTTTGGAGTTGGAGCGGTAGTCGCGAGCCGTTTGGCTGATAAGGGCAAAGAAGCTCAGGCAATTGCGATTATGTTTTCGGGTTTAACTTTAGCCAATTTAATTGGAGTACCTATTGGTACTTATATAGGACATAATTTTATCTGGCGTTATACATTTGTTTTAATTGCTGCGGTAGGTTTGCTCACCTTTTTGTTTATCTCTTTGTGGATGCCCAATCTGGAAAAAAGCGGGAATGTAAATATGAAAACCCAATTGCTGTTTTTTAAGAAAACAGAAGCCTGGCTGATTATTGGAATTACAGCCATTGGATTTGGCGGTCTCTTTGCCTGGATTAGTTATATCGCACCTTTGCTGACCAATGTTTCTAAGTTTGAAGCAGAGGATGTATCGTACATTTTGATTCTGGCTGGTTTAGGAATGGTAGTAGGAAATTTTGCCGGAGGGAAACTGGCTGATAAATATTCTCCTGCACCTACCGTATTGGCTTTGCTTTTTGTGATGGCAATTGATTTAATTCTGGTGTATTTTTTCTCTTTCAATCAATACGTGTCCTTATTTCTGACCTTTTTAACAGGAGCCATTTCTTTTTCGGTGATCGCTCCAATTCAGATGCTAATGATCAAAACGGCTAAGGGTGCTGAGATGATTGCTTCGGCAGCACTTCAGGGAAGCTTTAATATTGGAAATGCTTTGGGAGCCTTTTTAGGAGGTTTGCCTTTGTCTGCAGGATACAGTTATGCTTCTCCAAATTTAATTGGTCTGGGTATGGCGCTAAGTGGAATGGTAATTACTTTTGCCCTAATGCAAAAACATAAAGAGAATTTACAGCTCCAAAAAGCTTAATTATTCTTCATGCTTTTTTAGAGTAGTTTGATCTGAGTTTTTTAAAAGGTATTCTAGTATAAAAAAAGAGTCTTTGAACTTTCTGGTTCAAAGACTCTTTTTTTATCTCTTATTTTACTTTTAATCCATCCAGAGCATCGTAGTGGTATGCTGTATTTATATTTTGTAAGAATCGGATTTCGTTGTAGGCGGAATATTGCTTCCCGAGTATTAAAATCCGTTTTTGTTGAGCAGTTTCTTGGAGTATTTTTTTGACAAGTAGCTCATCGCTGAATGTAAAAACGAAACTTAATAATATGATAACGAGTTGTCGTGTAATCGATTGTTTTTTTTATGAAATCGTAACAATTATTGAAAAAATAAAAATATATTTAATATTTATACAGAGATTAAATTGCACATGTCACATAAAAAAGCAATTATATTTTTCATATTTTATTTATTTTAGGAAATTTTTAGGAATTTTAATTTTTTATGTCAAAAAAATATTTAAGTTTGTGTAATCGATTACAAATTTTTTAAATGTTAAAAAAATGCGTTATTTGAAAGGTCAAAAACAGCTCGAAATAGAGGCTGTTGAAAAAGAAAATAGGCTTTGATAATCAGTAAAAAAGGAGTAGCGTGATAAAAACTAAATAACCACTTAGAATAAACAATTAATAACTTAAACAATTAATAACTTAAACAATTAACCATGAATTTTAAAGATTTATTTAACAAAGGAGCAAATTGTTGCTTTGCAGTTGTTTTCTTATTGTGCTTACTGGCAAGCAATCAAATGAATGCTCAGAGTATTACACTTGAAGGAACCGTTAAAGACGCTGCAGGACTCACATTGCCAGGTGTTAATATTTTAGAGAAAGGAACAAAAAACGGAACTTCTTCAGATTTTGACGGACGTTACAAATTAAAACTTAGCAATCCCAAAGCGATAGTAACGTATTCTTTTATAGGTTTTAAAACCAAAGAAATCAATGTTGCCGGAAAAGCGAAAGTAGACATTGTTCTAACCGAAGATTCAAATGCTTTAAATGAGGTTGTTGTAGTGGGTTATGGAACAGTTAAGAAATCAGATTTGACAGGAGCAGTTTCTTCCATTTCAGGAAATGATTTGAAGAAAGTTCCGGTTTCTAATATAGCCGAAGCTTTAACAGGTAGAATCGCCGGAGTTCAGGTTACTTCGAGCGAGGGTTCACCGGATGCTGATATTAAAATCAGAATTCGTGGTGGCGGGTCTCTAACACAAGATGCTTCGCCTTTAATTATAGTGGATGGTTTTCCGGTAAACAGCATGAGCGATATTGCTGCTTCTAATGTGGAATCGATGACCGTATTGAAAGATGCTTCTTCTACGGCAATCTATGGATCCAGAGGAGCAAACGGGGTTATTATTATTACGACAAAAACAGGTAAAGACGGAAAAATGGCGGTGAGCTATAATATGTTCTATGGTATGAAAACCATGGCTAAAGAAATTGATGTTCTTCCGGTGGATGATTTTGTGAAATGGCAATACGAATATGCTTTATTGGATCAAACAGATAAGACTATTATGACCAATCCAAGTTCTTATACGAAGTATTTTGGCAATTGGCAGGATCGTGATTTGTACAACGGATTAAAAGGTACCGATTGGCAAAAGCAGATTTATGGCCGTCGTGGTGAAGTAAACAGCCGTGATTTAGGAATTCGCGGAGGGAATGAAAAACTGAGCTATAACTTTAATTACGCATACTACGATGAGAAAGCTATTATGGTGGGTTCGAATTTTAAAAGAAACAACCTTTCATTGGCGTTAAAAAATAAAGCAAGTGATAAAATTGATCTTGGTTTTACAGTACGTTACTCGGATACAAATGTGAATGGTGGAGGTGCGAACGATCAAAATCAGGCCTCATCGCTTGATAGCCGTTTGCGTCATAGTGTGGGTTATGCGCCAATTCCGATGCCGGGATTAACTACAGATAATGATGATCAGTCTGTGAACAGCTATCTGGTAAATCCATTTTTAGCGGTAACGGATAATGACCGTCAGCAGACCAGAAAAAATTACAATTTATTAGGAAGCTTTGGGTGGAAACTAACTAAAGATTTAAAATTTCAAAGTGATTTAGGATTGGATAATTCCAATTATTCCGATTATCGTTTTTATGGTTCTTCTACTTACTTCTCAAGCACGGCTAAAATTGGAGCTGGAAAACCGGGTATGGTGATGAGCGATCGTAAAGATGTCCGTTTTAGAAATGCGAATACCTTAAATTATGATTTCAAAAATATTCTTGGAGAAAACCATCATTTGACAGGACTCTTGGGAGAAGAAATGATTACTACGACTTCAAACAAAGTAACAACAACAATGCTAAATTATCCTAAATTCTTTGATTTGGATCAGGCTAAGAAATTAACCACTCAGGGAACTCCTTTTTCAGTTGATAATTTTTACAGCCCTGATGATAAATTATTGTCGTTTTTTGGACGTTTAAATTACGATTACAAAGATCGTTATCTTTTAACGGCTTCTTTTCGTGCCGATGGTTCCAGTAGGTTTTTAGGAAACAACCGCTGGGGATATTTCCCGGCAGCAGCAGCAGCATGGAAAATTTCTGAAGAAAATTTTCTAAAAAATGCTTCTTGGCTGAGTCTTCTTAAATTAAGACTGAGTTATGGTGAAGCAGGGAATAATAATATTCCAGTTGGTCAAACGGTTCAGAGTTATCTGTCCAGTACAAATTCTTTTATAAATGGGTTTGACAGCTATTGGTCTCCATCAAGCGTTTTAGCTAATCCGGATTTGAAGTGGGAAACTACCGTAACGCAAAATATTGGTTTTGATTTTGGATTTTTTAAAAATCGTTTAAACGGGACTTTTGATGTGTATAAAAATGTAACGCAGGACTTATTGATTGAATTTCCAGTTGGTGGTACAGGGTATAAAACGCAGTTTAGAAATATGGGGGAAACGCAAAATTCTGGTTTTGAAGCGACCTTGAATTTTATAGCTATCGAAAAGAAGAATTTTGGTTTAAGTTTTTCTGTGAATGTTGGGTTTAATAAAAATAAAATTAATTCTCTTGGTGTAATGGACAATTTTGTACAAAATACCAACTGGGCATCTACGGATGTTGGAAGCGATTATGCGGTAAATGTTGGTTCTCCAATAGGCCTAATGTACGGCTACCAAAATGACGGGCGCTACGAAGTTTCAGACTTTGATTATGTGGGGGGCAAATACACTTTAAAAGCAGGTGTTGCCGATGCCAGTAGCCTTCTAGGAGCTTTACAGCCGGGAATGATGAAGTTGAAAAATGCAGATGGCTCTGCCGACAATAAAGTTACTGCATCCGATCAAAAAGTGATTGGAAATTCTAATCCTAAAAACACAGGAGGTTTAATCATTAATGCAAATGCTTATGGTTTTGATCTTTCTGCTGCTTTCAACTGGAGTGTTGGAAATGATATTTACAACGCCAATAAAGCTGAGTTTTCAACTTCAAATAGAAATGGGCAGTACAAAAATTTAAGTACTGAAATGGCTGATGGTAAAAGATGGACAAATTTAGATCCAACTTCTGGACAATTGATAACAGATCCTACGGTTTTAGAGGCGTTGAATGCCAACACCACAATGTGGTCTCCTTACATGCAGAAATTTATGTTTACGGACTGGGCAGTAGAAGATGGCTCCTTCCTTAGGCTGAATACTTTGATTTTAGGGTATAGTACACCACAAGCTTTAACGTCTAAGCTAGGCGTAAGTAAGTTAAGGTTCTACTTTACGGCAACTAATGTGTTTGTAATTACAAATTATTCTGGCCCGGATCCTGAAGTGTCAACAAAAAGAAGCAATCCGTTAACACCGGGAGTTGATTATTCAGCTTATCCGCGTAGCAGACAGTTGGTTTTTGGTTTAAACCTTAATTTCTAATTTAAAACTTATCGCAAAATGAAATATAAAGTAATAATAGCAGGATTGATAATCTCAGGTCTGTTGACTTCTTGTCAGGATTTAGGAGAGGAATACTTTGATACTCCTGCACAATCAACATTAGACGAACAGCTTATTTTTTCTACGGCCGGATTAGCGCAGGGAGCTGTTGATGGAATAAAAGTATCATTTGGAGAGGAACAGTCTTACAGAGGAAGACTTTTGACCTATCAGGGATTAAATACCGATACAGAATGGCTTTTAGCATCTTCGAGTGACAATGCTAAATCTGATTTGGTGGTTTACGATGCCAAGGCTGATAACACTGAAATGAACTCTCCAAAAAATGCGTGGGCAATGATGTATGAAGGAATTGAGCGTGCGAATTTGTGTATCAGAGGTCTGCGTAAATATGGTAATCCATTACCGAATACCGAGATGGGACAGTTGTTGGGAGAGGCATTGACTTTGCGTGCTATTTATTATGTCGATCTGATAAGAAATTGGGGAGACGTTCCTGCTCGTTTTGAACCTGTTTCTACTTCGACTATTTATGTGCCTAAAGCGAGCCGTGATGAAATTTACAAGCAATTAATCGCTGATTTGGGTGAAGCCGGAACCTTGGTGGCATGGCCTAATGAGACTGCAGCAACAACAAGTACAGAGCGTATTAACAAGGCTTTCGTAAAAGGTCTTAGAGCTCGTTTGGCTATGACGGCCAGTGGTTTTCAGCAATATTCAGATGGGGTGAGAAGAAGTACAGATCCTGCGCTTTCGGTAGGCACTATGTATAAACTGGCGTTAGACGAATGTCGTTCTGTAATTGCGAGTGGTTCTGCACATTTAGAACCGACTTTTGAAGGTTTATGGAGAAAATACAATCAGGAAAATATCGCAGCAGGAGGAGAATCTCTTTGGGAAATTCCTTTTGGAGCTACACGAGGGAGAGTCTTATTTACTTTTGCGGTGCGTCATGATGCTGTCGATCAGTTTCAGCAGATGGGAACAAATAAAGGAGGAGTGAACGGGCCATTACCTTTTGTTTTTTATGACTACGATCAGGCTGATAGCCGCAGAGATGTTACCTGTGTTCCTTACAAATGGGGAGCTGCAGTAAATGGTAAAGCAAAACAGGAACTTACAGATTTACAAACCTGGTATTTTGGTAAATATCGTTTTGAGTGGATGAACCGTATTGTTACAGCACCAAATGATGATGGTGTGAATAAAATTTATATGCGTTATGCCGAGGTACTTTTAATTGCTGCCGAAGCCGCAAACGAATTAGAAGGGCCTGGATCAGCTGCTGTTTATTTAAAAGAAATTCGCCGCAGAGCTTTTGCTTCCGGAAGCCAAGCTGTAAAAGTAGATGCGTATGTAGATAGCTTTACAAGCAAACAAGCCATGATGAATGCTATTATCGAGGAAAATAAATATGAATTTACGGGAGAGATGGAACGCAAATTTGCACTGATTCGCTGGAATTTATTGAAAACAAAATTAGACGAGGCTAAAGTTAAAATGGCACGTCTGAAAGCGCGCAGCGATGAATATGCTACTGTGCCATTGACCTTATATTACAAATACAAAGCAGATAATACGACATTGGAAGTTTACGGGCTGAACCGTGGTGAAACACAGGCGCAGGGTGCTGATTACACTTCAAAAAGCTGGGATAAACTGGAGGACAATAAAATAACCACATTGTACAAAGCCGGAGTGAATCCTGATAAAAGACAATTTTGGCCTATCTGGCAAACGTTTATTGACGGAAGCAATGGTCAGTTAGTAAATGACTGGGTTTTCGGAAACTAAAAACAATTAACAAATAAACTATAGTTTTAGAATTATGAACGCAAAAGATATATTTAAAGGATTGCTGGCTATGTTTTTATTGGTAATTGCCGGTTGCGAAAGTTACAATGAAGCAGTGCTGGAAGATATAGGAGCAAATAGAGTATTTTCTCCAATAGAACTGAAAGCGGTAGTGAGAAATCAAACCACGGTGGAATTAAACTGGACTGCTAAGGAAGATGTTGATCATTATACGGTAGAATTCAGTGCTGATGATCCGGATTTCAAAACAATTTACAAAACAGTTAATGTTACCGCAAAAGAACTTCCGGTAAAAGTGGCGTTAGAAGGGGAAACGGTTTATTCGATAAGAGTTAAAGGGGTAAGTGCTTCAGGACTTGTCGATTCGAAATGGTCTGTAACAACTGCAGCAACATTAACGGAGCAAATCTTTTTCCCTGTGCAGCCTGCCGATATCGAAGCGAAACAAGTGACGTTAAGATGGACGCCTAACAGTTCGGTTACCCAAATTACTGCGGGTCCGGGTGGGATTGGACACACTATTACGGCTGCTGAAAAAACGGCCGGTGCAGCGATAGTTACCGGACTTACAGGAGAAACGGCCTATACCGCTACTTTGTTTAACGGAGCTAAAAAAAGAGGAGTGGTTACTTTTACCACAGGAATTGATATTGGAACGGGTATTTTGGTGAAACCTACAGACGATTTGAATGCGAAAATTGCAGCTGCAAATCCGGGAGCTGTATTGGTATTGATGCCTGGGGAATACAATGTTTATATTGGTGAAATTATTCTGAACAAACCAGTTACGATCAGAGGCTTAAGAACAGATAATAAACCCTTGCTTCATAATAAATTTACACTGAATGCGGGAGCTACAACGGTAAGTTTAATCGATTTGGATCTTAACGGAGATAAAACCCAAAGTGATGCGGTTAAATACAATGACGTAAGTACGGCTTACGGGGCGCTTTTAATTAGTGGCTGTAATGTTCATGATTTTGTAAAATCATTTATAACGCAAACAGCGACCGGTATTACTAAAATTGCGTCGGTAACGGTTGAAAATACTGTGGTCACCAATATTCTGACTGTTCAGGGCGACTGTATCGATTTCAGAACCTCGCATCTGGCATCGCTTATCCTTAGAAACAGTACTTTTAATAATTGTGCCACGGGCAGGGATTTCATCCGTATCGATAATGCGCTTAATATTACGGGAACAGGTTTAACAACGACCGTTTTGGTAGATGCCTGTACCATTTCAAATAAAGCGATGACCGCTTCGAATCGAATTTTGTATGTGCGTTTTGCTAGTAATTCTTCCACAATTCGCAACACACTTTTTGATACACCATTGGCAATGTATACCAATCAGGCTTCAACTACAGCGCCAACGTTCTTAAATAATAATTATTTTAATTCGACTGCACTGCATACGGCTGGTATAGCGGCAGTAAAATATGATGCTTCAGGAACTTACGGGACTTTAGATCCTCAGTTTGTAAACAGCGCTGCAGGAAATTTTACCATTAAAAATCAAGTTCTAATTGATAAAAAAATTGGAGATCCGCAATGGAGGCCATAGTTAGTTCAAAGGTTGTTTATAAAAAGGGATGTCAAATCAATGATGTCCCTTTTTTGTTTAAGATAATGAGGAAAATTATTCAATATCCAGATCAAACTTTTCTAATAAACCGGCAAGTGCGGCGTGAGACACTCTAGTTTTTTTGATTTTATTTTCTGAGGGGTCAAAAGCATAATTTCGTGACGTTCTAAAATCGGTTTTCTCCAAAATGCATTCCACAAAAGTGGCATTTGCAAGATCGCAGTTTTTAAAAACGGTCTGCGATAGATCAGTATTTGAAAAATCGACATCTTTTAAAGAGCACTCAACGAAATTGGTTTTCTTTAGCTTTTTGTAGATAAAAGTAGAATAATCAATAAGGCAGTCCTGAAAAGACATCGAGAACAAAAAACTATTACAGGCACTGAAATCGAGCCCCATTAATTTACAGCCAATAAATTTGATATTTTTAAAACCTGTATTTTTAAGTATAGCGAGTGAAAGATTACAGTTATTAAAAGTGCAATCTGAGAAATCAATAGAGGTAAAATTGCTTTTGGAAAAGTTACAGTTGATAAAATCGCAGTTTACAAATTCGTTATCTGATAGTTTCTGATCAGAATAATCAATCGTGTCAAAGGTTTTGTTTTGATGTAAAGCGGCTTCCATAATAATAATAATAATAATAATAATAATAATAATAATAATAATAATAATAATAAATTGAGAGTGAAGGGTAATGATTGGGGAAATGCAGTTTTATTCTAATTCGATACAGTCGAAAATTTCGTTTTTGAGAATCTTTTCGGTTATTTCAGCTTCACTATCGATCCTTAATATATTGTCGCAGTCCTCCAGGTCAAAATTCCATATCGCATTTGGCAGTAATTCATCAAGTAATGCATTCGCGAGTTCCAGCTTTGATTTTGTATCAATTGAAGTTTTGAAAACGTAGATCATAAAATTGCTTTTTTTTTACGGAACAAATTTCAAAAAAAGCTTTCCAATTTTATAGGATGTAAAAGGCAATAATTAGGACTTATCAATCAATTTTCGATATTGAATGGGAGTAATTCCTTCATGTTTTTTAAAGAAACGGCTAAAGTAAGAATGATCCTCATGTCCTACCTGCATTGCGATTTCACTTACAGAAAGAGTAGTTTGATAGAGCAGATATTTTGCTTCGGTCAAAATGGTCTCGTCAATCCATTTGGCTGCAGGCTTGCCAGTTGCTGATTTGACGGATTTGTTTAGATGATTGGGCGTAACATTTAGCAAAGAGGCGTAATAATTGACCTGATGTTGTGTTTTGATGTTCTCGTAAATGAGTTTTTTGAATTTTGCAGCAATAACAGCCGCAGCAGTACTGTTCTTGGATGCTTTAGGGGCATTTTTATTCATTTCAAAAAACAAAGCTATTAAATAAGCCTGAACAATGTCAGAATTGTTGGTTTCGGGTTCAAGATAGGCTGCCTGTAAGCGATTAAAAAGATTGACTATGAAATGAAAGTTGTCTTCAGAGATTGCGATTTTAGGATTGCCTCCAATTTTAAGAAAATCAAAATCATTTAACATTTCGCTGTTGCCGTACTTCCCGATTAAAACATCCGGATGAAACTGACAAATAAAACCAACGTGTTTGGTGTTAATGTGCTCGATAGAAAAAATCTGCCCGGCAGGAACGATGATCATTTCATTGGGATGGGTCTGGTATTCCTCGAAACCAATTTTTACAAAATGAACTCCTGAGGTTACGAAAATTATAGTATGACAGCTGTGTTTTGAAGGAGGGACGGCATAACGAAGCTGCATCATTTCTTCTGTTTTTAAACAAAAAAAATGATCAGAATTCGATCTGAACAACAGTTGTATTGGATTTTCCAGTCCCAGAAACTTTTCCCGAAATCCTTTTGCACCGTATGTTTTTATCGTTCCGGCTGTCTTGTTTTTCATCATTTAGTAATACAGTCTAAAATCGAGTAATTTGCACAGAGCATAATGTTTTTGATAGAGTTCTTCTACGACTTCTGTGAGATCATCATTTTCCTGATACAAACTAAAGAAAGCTTTATCGATTGTGCTGCAGCTGGCTATTTTGTTATAGGTAGAGCCGTAGCCCGAAATAGCCCTTGCACCGGTAATATCTAAAAAGTATTGTGCTTCGTCGTCGTTTAGATCAAGTACTTTTAAATTGGCAAAATGAATAATCTTTCCTTTCATCTTTCCTTCAAACAACTCTGCAATTTCTTCCAGACTGTAATAGTAATCATGAAGACAGATATTGTTAGGTTCGCCCGGCATTACTAAATAAATAATCTCATAATCCTTAAAATTATGGTCTTCATAAAGTAACACGTTCAGGCTCTCTTCTAAGCTTTCAATCGTATCGCAGGTTTTGTAAATGCTGGCAATACCTTGATCGATAGCTATTTCTTCCAGGTTTTTTACCACCTGGGTAACAGTGCTGTTTTCTACGTCAGGAACACCTTCGAGGCAGAAGATGAATTTTTCGTAATCCATACCATTGTGTTTTCCGGTTACTGATTTGTGATGAAAGAATCACTTAGTTCTTGTTCTCACAAAAGTATTTTTAATTGTCGAAAAATTACTGTCGGTAAGGTATTTTAACGCATTTTTGACATTAAAAAAACAAATAAAAAGACCTGAAAATAAAAAAATCCACTTTTAGCAAACTAAAAATGGATTTTACAATTGAGTTTCATTCTTTTGTCTTCTATAAATTTAAGTGAAGTTTTGTAATTAAAGAATAGAGAGCAGGTGCAGGGTGATTTACTTTAATTGGAACCAGCAGTTTTTGCCACCACTTTTGTTCTTCTTTTATTGAAGGAGAAGGAGAAGGGGAAGGGTGGATGCAGTTGGTTACAGCGGCCGCTCTTTTGTGTCCGCAGGCAGCACAGAATTTTGCATGTGGAGTTCGATAAGGTTTTGTACAACTTTCGCAAGGTGGGCCGTAAAGCTCAATCCGGTGATGCATAATAGCATTAGGGTTGGTTTCTTTAAATCCGGTTAATTGCTTATAGTAATCAAGAAGTTCACTGAATCGCTCTGTCCTGGTCATATTACATTTTCCTTGTTCAAAGCCATCACGATAGAGTTTGGTTGCAATTAGGTATTCTTCTGTGTGTAACATAGGAACTTCCATTTTACAACGCCAACACCAAAGATTTTCCATGGTTCTTTTTTTTTGGTTTTAATTTTTTGGTTAAATGTGTTATAATTTTCTTTTTGTGATTATATTCTTTATTCTTTGGCTAAATTAGATTAGTTTTTAGAGAATAACTTACGGTTTTACGTATTCCGTGACAAAAATCGTTTTTTAATGCATTAGTACACTAAGTAGAAATACCTGATTTTGATTTAGAGGAGAGTTGGGAAACGTCGTTTCTGAGTTTTCAAATGGATTAGAGATTTCCAAGGAAAGATTTCGGCAGCTTGTTTCTTAAGATAGGGCGAGTGAAATAATGGATTTTTGTCAGGATGTGGGAGTCTTAGAAGTAAAAAAGAAGAGAAAATCTCAAAACTTTGAGATTTTCTCTTCTTTTTTAAATTTTAATCATGTTCAGGAAAACTAACGATGTTTTATTTTTCTTCTTCCAGATTGTCAGCAGCCGAAATCTGATCCAATATATTGGTTTGATTGGGTGAGATATAGTTTTTTGCTTCAGTAGGAGTTTCTTTTTTAAAAAGAAGATCTAATGCATTATAAAGTCTTAATAAAACCTCTTTGTCCTCTTTTTCGATTTCTAAAGCAGTATTAAAATTAAAAACATAATTATTTGAATTACGTACTTCTACTTTTATTGTTTTTGACGTGATTTTAAATTTAACTATATCCATATGGTTTATAAATGATTTAGTTGGCAAAATACTATTCTAACTTGACTGTATGCTTTTTCTTAAGAAAAAAAAGTTGTACAGAGTCTGAAGTCTGCTTCCGTATTGTTTATATTGTTCGAATTGTAGGTGCTTTTTTTAAAATTACTCGCTCCAATTCCTTACTTTGAAGGGGTTGGTTTTAAATAAAAACCCCTAATCAGTTGATGATTAGGGGTTTGTTTTTTGTAGCGAGGACGGGAGTTGAACCCGTGACCTCAGGGTTATGAATCCTGCGCTCTAACCAACTGAGCTACCTCGCCAAGATTGCAAGTGAACCGTGTTCCTCATTGCGGGTGCAAAGATAGAAATAATATTAATTGTTGCAAGCATAAAATGAAGAAAAAAAAATATTTTTAAAAATGCATTGTTTTTGGACATATATTCTTATATTTCCAAAAAAATTAAAAGTAGCACATGGATTCAAAAATACGTTACGAAATAGAGTTCCCGATCAATTCTTCGCCACAATTATTGTATCAATATATATCAACACCCTCAGGTTTATCAGAATGGTTCGCCGATAATGTAAACTCAAGAGGTGAGTTCTTTACTTTTATCTGGAATGACTCGCAGGAAAAAGCGCGTTTGGCTTCCAAAAAAACAGGTGAAAAAGTCAAATTCAAATGGGTGGATGAAAGTAGTAAAGACACAGAATATTTTTTTGAACTGCATATTCTGGTTGATGAACTAACCAAAGATGTGTCGTTAATGGTAGTCGATTTTGCTGAAAAAGAAGAAGTAGGAGAAGCTAAACAATTGTGGGAGAATCAGATCTCAGATTTGAAACATCTTATTGGATCTGTTTAGTAAAATTCTATTTTATGCCTTATATTTGCCCTGAACAAAATTCAGGGTTTTTTTATGATCAATTTTAACGGAACTATAATAGCAGAAGAAGATAATATACTAACTCAAAATCGAGCATTTTTATATGGAGATGGTGTTTTTGAAACAGTAAAAATTGTCAATAATAAAATCTTGTTCCTTGAAGATCATTATTTCCGATTAATGGCTTCTATGCGAGTGGTTCGAATGGAGATTCCGATGAATTTTACCATGGAATATTTTGAAGAGCAGGTTTTAAGCCTAGCGCAGCAAAAAGGTATTCAGGCGTCTGCCAGAGCCAGAATTACAGTTTTTAGAAAAGAAGGTGGACTTTATTTGCCTAAAACGAATGAGGTTTCCTATTTGATTCATGCGACTCCACTTGATAACGCTTTATATGTTTTAAATACAGCTGATTACGAGGTGGATTTGTATAAGGACTTCTATGTGACCAAACAATTATTATCGTCTATTAAAACGACAAATAAGATGATAAATGTGACTGGAAGTATTTTTGCTCATGAAAATGGTTTGGCCAACTGTGTTTTACTAAATGATACTAAAAATGTAGTTGAGGTATTACAAGGAAATTTGTTCATGGTTGTGGGTAAAAAATTAATCACTCCGCCAATTTCTGAAGGTTGCCTAAATGGAATAATGCGCAAACAGGTTTTAACTTTGGCTAAAAAAGTAGAAGGCATAGAAGTAGTAGAGGAAATAATTTCGCCGTTTGATCTTCAAAAAGCAGATGAATTATTTCTGACTAATGTAATCATGGGGGTACAGCCGATAACCAAATATCGAAAAAAAGATTTTGATAGTAATTTGGCTCATGTATTAGTGCAAAAACTAAATGAATCCATTTCTGAAAATTAATTCAGATATGGATTTTCAGGTGCATTTGACCAAATAACATAGTCGCCTCCAAGTTCAATGATTTGCTCTTTCCAAAAATGGGTGGTCGATTTTCCGATAATTTTGTTTTTATAACTATTATCGGTGATGATCCAGGAATTTCCCTGCATTTCATTCTCAAGCTGATTTTCGTCCCAACCAGTATACCCTAAGAAAAAACGAATGTTATTTTTGCTGATAGATCCGTCGTTTATTAAGTCTTTGGTTGATTCAAAATCACCTCCCCAATAAATCCCGTTAGAAATCTCAACACTGTTTGGGATTAGTTCAGGAATATTGTGAATAAAATAAAGGTTATCCTGTTCAACAGGACCTCCGTTATATATTTTGAAAGTGGCATCAATTTCGGGTATTAAGTCATTAATAGTGTACTTTAAAGGTTTATTAATGATAAAACCTATTGATCCTTCCTTGTTATGGTCTGCTAATAAAATTACCGATCTATTAAATGATAAATCTCCAATTATCGAAGGCTCGGCAATAAGCAGGTGTCCTTTTTTTAATTTTTCTGAAATCATACGGCTACAATTTTTATTAAATTTAATCATAAAATTTCTAAAATCCCAAATAAAATCGTTAAACCGCATAAAAAAACCCTCCATAAGGAAGGTTTTGATTATATTATAAGTTTAGAGAACTTTCTTACTTAGTTCACTGCACCTTCTAATTCAGCTCCAGCTTTGAATTTTACAACATTTTTAGCAGCGATTTGAATAGTTTTTCCAGTTTGTGGGTTTCTACCGTCTCTAGCAGCTCTAGCAGATACTGACCATGATCCAAAACCTACTAACGAAACTCTACCACCTTTTTTTAAAGTAGCTCCTACGTTTCCTAAAAATGATTCTAAAGCCAATTTTGCCGCAGCTTTTGTTATTCCTGCATCAGCAGCGATAGCATCGATTAATTCTGATTTGTTCATAATATTAGTTATTAATTGTTGGTTAAAAAAAATTGTTAATACACAAATTTAGTAGGAAATCCGTTCCTTGCAAGTGTTTTCTTTAATTTTAGCAAAAATTGTTAATAACTTGCTTTTTTTGTTCATAAAGCAGGACGTTAGTGGGTCAAAATCAGGTAGAAACCCCTGTTTTATTGAGCTTAATAGACTTTTGCCGTATCTGAAAAAGTGATGCCGTTTAGCAATTCTGTCACCTGCATTCTTTTTTTTCCCGGCAACTGTAAACTTAAAATTTGAATGTACCCATCCTGAACAGCAACTTTTATTTCTTTTTTACTGCAAATCAGGCTTCCTGTCTCATGTGAATGTGTTTCGGAAAGTAGTTTTGCCTCGTATATTTTGATGCTTTGTTCTTCCTCTTTGTCTTTTAGGAAACACCAGGATGCCGGATACGGACTCAAGCCACGAATCAGATTGTTGATTTCGGCTCCTGATTTTGTCCAGTCGATTTTGCAGTTTTCTTTGTTTAGTTTGTAGGCGGTTTTAATTTCGGCAGTATCTTCCTGGATGGTAGTGTTCACATTTCCGTTTTCGATCACCTTTAAAGTTTCAATCACGGTTTCGCTACCTAATAACATAAGCCGGTCGTGTAGTTGCCCGGCATTTTCTTCCGGTTCAATTGCGATTTCCGAATTTAGAATCATTGCTCCGGTGTCTATTTTGTCATCTATGAAGAATGTTGTAACTCCGGTTTTGGTTTCTCCGTTAATAATTGCCCAGTTAATAGGGGCTGCACCACGGTAATTTGGCAATAGAGAAGCATGAAGGTTAAATGTTCCTAAACTTGGCATTTCCCAAACTACTTTTGGAAGCATTCTAAAAGCAACCACGATTTGCAAATTGGCATTCAGGGCTTTTAGCTCGGCTAAGAAGCTCTCGTCTTTTAGATTTGTTGGTTGTAGTAAGGTGAGGTTGTTCGCCAGTGCATATTCTTTTACTGCGGAATATTTTATTTTTTGTCCACGTCCTGCAGGTTTGTCTGCTGCAGTAATCACGCCAACAACGTCGTAATTGTTTTTAAGAATGGTGTCCAGAATGCCAACAGCAAATTCCGGAGTTCCCATGAAAATAATTCTCAATTTTTCCATTATGATTTTAAAGTGTATTTATTATTCGCCAGTACGGTGATATGATTGTTTTCTAATAATTCCTGAAGCACCAGAATAATATCATTGGTGTCCAGTTTTATCTGAGTTTGAATTTCTCTGGAAGTCAAAGCGGTTGATTTTAGTAAATGCAGAATTTTATCGGCAATCGAATCGGCTTCGGTAATTTTTCCCTTTTGAGTAATGCAATAGGAGCAAACGCCACAGTTTTCGGTTGTTTCTTCTCCGAAGTAATCCAGGATCAGTCGGTTTTTGCAGGTTTTGTTTTCTTTTATATAATATAGAACAGAGGAAAGCTGTTCTTTTTTGAGTTCGTTTTGTTTTTCAAGGTATTTTGAGACGCGATTTATGGTTAACTCATCTTCGCGGACTTCGTTGAATAATATAGTTGCGTCGTTATTTTTGGCTTTATATTCGATGATTTCTTTTTCTTTTAGTTTTTCTAAAAGGGCGGAAACCTGTTCTTCCGTATGCTGTGATTTTTTTGCAATCAGTGAAAGATTGAAAGGAGTTTTCATTTCGTAAACTCCGGGATAAGTTCTTAAGATCGCTAATATGATTTCTTCGTCATTTGGGTTCAGGCTCATGTAGCGAATCACTTCTTTTGATTCAATTAAGAATTGCAAGGTGATTTTTTCTGAGAATTCCTGTGACATGGTAATGATTCCCTGCTGGTTTAAAAATTGCAATGCATTGTATGTTTTTAAAGTAGGGAAGTCATATTTGTGGCAAAAATGATTCAGTTTAAAAGAAAAAGAATCGTCTAAACCTTCTCCGTAAGCGATTTGAAAATAAGTACAGAGTTTTATGTACATGGTTTTTAGGAACTTCTTGTCAGGCAGGATACTTAGAAACTGTTGTTCAGTCTGGTTCGCATCTGAGTTGTTGAAAAGTAATACCGAGAATGCTTTTTCTCCATTTCGTCCTGCTCTTCCGGATTCCTGATAATAGTTTTCTAAGTTTTCGGGTAGCTGTGTATGAATAACCGTTTTTACATTGTCTTTGTCGATCCCCATTCCAAACGCATTGGTGGCTACGATAACCTGCGTTTGTTCAGACATCCACAGTTGCATGTTTTTGTCTTTTTCTTTAGACGAAAGCCCTCCATGGTAGTAAGTTGCGGTAAATCCTAATGATTGGAGTTGGGTTGATAGGTTTAGACAAGATTTTCGGTTTCGTACATATATAATAGAAGGTTGCGGATTTTTCTTTAAGATTTGTTCGGTACGGTACAGTTTGTCTTCGACTTCGAAGACCATATAAGCAATGTTTTTTCTTTCAAAAGATTGCTGAAAAAGGAGGGGGTCTTTGAGTCCTAACTCTGTTTTGATATCTTCAATGACTCTTGGGGTTGCGGTTGCTGTTAGAGCCAGAAAAGGAATCTTTGGAAAATATTTCTTCAGTTCTGAAATTTTGAGGTAGGCTGGACGAAAATCGTGTCCCCATTGTGAAACACAGTGGGCTTCGTCGATTGCAATTAAATTAATGGGAAGGTTTTTAATACGTTCCAATATCCAGTCTGATTGTAGTCTTTCAGGAGAGAGGTATAAAAACTTGTAATTTCCGTATTGGCAATTATCGAGAAGATCAATAATTTCTTCGGTATGTATGCCTCCTGTAAGCGCGATCGCTTTGATGTTACGTTTCTGTAGGTTGGCTACCTGGTCCTTCATCAGGGCAACCAAAGGGGAAATGACTAAACAAACGCCTTCCTTCATCATAGACGGAACCTGAAAACAAATCGATTTCCCTCCGCCTGTGGGGAGTAATGCAAAAGTGTCCTGACCATTCAAAACGGAGTCAATAATCTCCTTTTGTAACGGTCTAAAACTGTCGTGTTTCCAGTATTTTAAAAGAATTTCTTGCGCTTCTGGCATTGGTCCTGTTTTAAAGTTAAAAAATTTAGAAATCAGTTTCTAGTTTTGCAACTTTAAAACATGCCTAAATTTTATCTAAGATATAAAGAATTCTGTTCTCAACCGTATCTTTAGGTACTTCGATTAAATCGTAGCCGTATTTTTTATAGGTATCAACAAGATGTTTCTGAATTTTTTGTGCCTGTTCAAAATTTTCGTAGCGCTCTGTGTCGCTTTCGTAAATTTCTTCCCAAGGTGGTAAAATAAATGTTTTAGTATATTTAAAATCCTCACAGGCTTTTACAAAGCTCTCCGGGTAATCGTCATTGATATAATCCATATAGGCTACAACATCAGGAATTCCGCGGTCGATAAAAACTACATTGTCAGGTTCTTCAAGCGAGTCTTCGAATTGTTTAATTCGGCCATTCAATAGCATTTCGCTAAACAATAAAGGTTGTTCCAAAAATAATTGGTCGATGCCTCTTTGTTGTGCTTCGAGTGTAACTTGTCTTGAGATTTCAGGGTAACAGCAGTAGCCACGAGCTACCAATTCGTTGATAAGAGTAGATTTTCCCGTTCCCGGGCCACCAATGAGAACTATGATTTGTTTTTGCACTTTCTAAAAATAAAGCGCAAATTTACCTAAACTTATTGGTATTTAAAAAGATTATTTTGCCTTAAGCGGACGATTTCGCAATTTTAAGAAATAAAGATCCTGCTACTCGCTATGATATTGGGTTTTTTAAAGGGAAAGGATAAAGGGGTTTTACTTCGATCTGCCAGGTAAGGCAGTTTTTTAGTGGGTTAATTTTCGTTACCCCTGCCTAAAATACTCACTTGCAAAATAAATATTTTCCGGAACTCATCTCTTTCATTTTTGAAGGAATGATAATATGTGATGTGAAATTCTTTTTCTTTAAAACATCGTTTACAAAATCCAGAACATATTGTTTTCCGTCGTGAAAAAGGTAGCCGGAATATTCATGCCCACCGCCACAGAATGTAATAAGTTCAATATCTTTATGAAGGTCATTCATTTGGTTGTACACCGCATAGGACCCAAACAAAATTAACCAGCCTGAAGCATTGGTCGGGCAGGAGCGATGTGAACCTGCGCTATAAGGAACTGTTGTGTCGATATTTCCGTGCGCCAGTAACATTGGGATTGCTTTTTCTTTGGTGATTAAATTAATATCCATAATGGCTCCGGAGCCTCCAATGAAACCGGAGTATTTAAAATTTTCGGGTAAATTGCCGGCGTATAAATTCATGAGTTTGTAATCCCAAAAAGAGGCATGAAAACCAATTTCGGCACCCGCACTGATTCCGGAAACAAAGAATTTGGAAGTGTCGAGATTGTACTGATTCGCATGCTGAATTAAAAACGAAGTGGCCTGCCACATATCACTAACGCCAATTTGAATTGCTTTTATTTTCTCGGTTAAAGTTCCTTTGCAGCCAAAATCTTTTTCTTTCATGTATAGACTGTATGAAATGCTGGCAACTGCGTAGCCGTTTTTTGCCATAAACATTCCGAAGTCTTTTTCGCTTGTACGTTCTCCGCCAGAAAATCCTCCGCCAAAAGCAAAAAGGATTAAAGGTGTTTTTTCGTTTGTTTTCTTTTGAGGTAAGTATAAGTCTAAATCCAGTTTGATCGTGTCATTTTGGAAATAAGTCATGGTTTTAACTTCTTGTGCCTGAATATGGTGAAAAGTGAGAATAGTAAAAAATAAGATGATGATTTTTTTCATTGGATTGTTGTTCAATTCTGGAGAGTCATAAAGAAAATGTTCTAAGTTTAAAACGGTACGACTCTGTGACTTTGTGAGCAAATTTCTTTGTGATGAATTCCCAAATATAAGATGAAATTTGACATAGAGATAATGTTGTAAAGTTTTTTTCTCTGCACCTTTGAACCTCTGTAACTTTGCTCCTTTAAAACAAAGTTTTAAGTCTGAAAAAAATCTAAAATCTAAAATCAAAAGTCTGAAATCAAAATCGTATATTTGCGTTTATTTTTAATTACGAATGGAGAACGATAAAGAAAAAAACACCGCTGAATTTTACGAGAGATTAAAAGTCGAGTTAGATAATTCAAATACTTGGCCAGCAGAATACTTATATAAATTCATTGTACCTTCAATAGACGATAATGTAGAGCGAGTTGAAAAAGCTTTTAACAATATGGGTGCGGTTATCAAAACAACAAAATCGAAAACTGGTAAGTTTACCAGTGTTTCAGTTGATGTTACCATGCATAGTGCTGACGAAGTGATTAGCAAATACAAAGAAGTTTCTACCATTGAAGGTATAGTTTCATTATAACTTATGAACGAAAAATATAGAAAAGAAGTCGCGAATGATGTTGTTTTTAACTTAGAATACAATTCTGAAAGACAACGATTAATCATTCCAGAATACGGTCGTCATTTGCAAAAACTGATAGATCAGGCTACCGCAATTGAAGATGCTGAAACGCGTAATAAAGCGGCAAAATACATTATTCAGGTAATGGGAAGTCTGAATCCGCACTTGCGTGATGTACCGGATTTTCAACACAAGTTATGGGATCAGCTTTTTATTATGTCTGATTTTAAATTGAATGTTGATTCGCCATACCCAATTCCGTCTCGCGATGTCCTGCAGTTGAAACCTGATGTTTTGCAGTATCCACAGAATTTTCCAAAATACAGATTTTATGGTAATAATATCAAATATATGATAGATGTTGCTAATAAATGGGAGGATGGCGAGATGAAAAATGCATTGGTATTGGTAATTGCCAATCACATGAAAAAGTCTTATTTAAGCTGGAACAAAGATACTGTTAAAGATGATGTGATTTTTGAGCATCTGTATGAGTTGTCAGGAGGTAAAATCAATTTATTGCAAAGTTCAGAAGAGCTTTTAAATACAACGGATTTATTGCGTACCAATAAACGTATGTCAAATAAAATCACACCGGCAGGACAGCCAAAAATCCAAAGTAATAAAAACAACAAAGGTCCGGGGAAAGCTAAGCCTTTTCAGAAAAATAATAATCAGAAGTAAAAGAAAGGGGGCTAAGGTTCTAATAAGCTAAGGAGCTAAGTTTTTTCTCTCAAAAAAATCTTAGAACCTCAGAACCTCAGTAACTCAGAATCTAAATATAAAAAGTTGCTAAGTATCTAAGAAGCTAAGTTGCTAAGTCTTTTTTAAAGAAAAACTTAGAACCTTAGAACCTCAGTAACTCAGAACCTAAAAAAGAAATATGGGAATTTTTAAAATCGAAGGAGGAATTCCTTTAAAAGGAGAAATCACTCCGCAAGGAGCAAAAAACGAGGCATTACAAATTTTATGTGCCGTGCTTCTAACAGGAGATAAGGTGAGAATTAATAATATTCCCGATATTATTGACATTAATAAACTAATCACTTTACTGGGTAATTTAGGAGTTAAAATTCAACGAAATGAGCCGGGTTCGATTACGTTTCAGGCAGATGAAGTTAATGTTGGATATTTAGAAACAGAGGCTTTCAAAAAAGAAGGTGGGGCGCTTCGTGGTTCTATTATGATTGTTGGGCCACTTTTAGCTCGTTTCGGTAAAGGGTATATTCCAAAACCAGGAGGGGATAAAATTGGACGTCGCAGATTAGATACTCACTTTGAAGGGTTTATTAATCTTGGTGCAAAATTCAGATACAACAGAGAAGATCATTTTTATGGAGTTGAGTCTCCGGCAGAAGGTCTTACCGGAACAGATATGTTACTGGATGAAGCATCGGTAACCGGAACGGCAAATATTGTTATGGCTGCTGTTTTGGCTAAAGGAAAAACTACTGTTTACAACGCTGCCTGTGAGCCTTACTTACAGCAATTGTGTAAAATGCTGAACTCTATGGGAGCTAAAATTACCGGAGTAGGGTCGAATTTATTGACTATCGAAGGTGTTGAAAGTCTTGGTGGATGCGAGCACAGAATTCTTCCGGATATGATTGAAATCGGTTCCTGGATTGGTCTTGCTGCTATGACCAAAAGCGAAATTACAATCAAAAATGTAAGCTGGGAAAATTTAGGTTTAATTCCAAACACCTTTAGAAAACTTGGTATTACTATTGAAAAACGCAATGACGATATCTACATTCCTGCTCATAAAGATGGGTACGAAGTAAAAACAGATATTGATGGTTCTATTTTAACAATTGCCGATGCACCTTGGCCAGGATTTACTCCTGATTTATTGAGTATCGTTCTGGTTGTGGCAACACAGGCAAAAGGCGACGTTTTAATTCATCAGAAAATGTTTGAAAGCCGTTTGTTTTTCGTTGACAAATTAATTGATATGGGAGCAAAAATTATGTTATGCGACCCGCACAGAGCGGTGGTTATGGGACATAATTTTGAGTCTCAATTGAAAGCAACAACCATGTCATCTCCTGATATTCGTGCAGGAATCTCATTGTTGATTGCCGCTCTTTCAGCAAAAGGCACAAGTACCATCCAAAATATCGAGCAAATTGACCGTGGTTACGAGCGTATCGATGAGCGTTTGAGAGCAATTGGAGCAAAAATCGTGAGAGCGTAAAAAAAGGTTAGCCACGAATTACACGAATTACACAAATATTAAGATCGTGTTTTATTACGCAAATTTCTTAAAATAAAATTTGTGGTATTTAATTTTTAAAATCTGAAATTAGTGTAATTCGTGAAATTCGTGGCGAAAAAAAATAGTCTAAATGACAGATGAACAAAAAGCTGTAAAAGCTACTTATTTCAGTATTATAGGAAACACCTGCTTAGCCATCTTAAAAGGGCTGGCAGGTTTTTTTGGCAATTCTTATGCCTTAATTGCCGATGCAATTGAATCTACGACTGATATATTTTCGTCTTTTTTGGTTTTATTCGGAATCAAATATTCTAATAAACCTGCAGATGAGAACCATCCTTATGGACACGGTCGTGCAGAACCTTTAATCACGTTTTTGGTGGTTGGTTTTTTGATTACTTCCGCCACAATTATTGGATATGAAAGTATCGCTAATATTCAGACACCCCACGATTTGCCAAAGTCCTGGACGCTTTATGTTCTGGGAGCTATTATTATATGGAAAGAATACTCGTTTCGTTTGGTGATGAAGCGAAGTAAACAGACGAATAGCTCTTCATTGGCAGCAGATGCCTGGCACCATCGCAGTGACGCAATTACTTCTGTTGCGGCATTTGGTGGAATTTCGATCGCATTGATTATGGGGAAAGGGTATGAATCAGCAGATGACTGGGCGGCACTTTTTGCTGCTTTTTTTATCTTATACAACAGTTACAAAATTTTCAGACCAGCATTGGGTGAGATTATGGACGAAAATCTGAATGATGATTTAGTCGAAGAAATCCGCGTAAAGGCTTTAACTGTTCCTGGTATTCTTGGTACCGAAAAATGTTTTATTCGTAAGGCAGGAATGCGATATCATGTAGATCTTCACGCTATTGTTTCGGCTAAGATTTCGGTGAGAGAAGGACACGAATTATCACACAAACTGCAAGATACCTTAAAAGAGAAAATCCCACAATTAGGCAATGTTCTGATTCATATTGAACCGGATGATTATCATTGTTAAAAAAGAGGTTCTGAGCTACTAAGGAGCTAAGGTTCTAAGTTTTTTACTCAGCGTCCTAGTCTTAGGATCTTAGTACCTTAGAACCTAAGCACCTTTTTTTAATCTAGTGCATTCAAAATCTTCAATCCAAAAATAATTCCATTTTGTTGGATGCCTCCCTGATAGGAATGTACATAATCTAGTCGGAAGATCTTAAACTTGCCAAATCCTAAATTGTCTAAACCGGCAGTAAACTCCGTGTAAGGTTTTCGATCCGGTATGGCCAGAGAGTGGAAACCAATGTTCATAGTTGATTTTAAAAGATTCAAAAGCGGGATTTTATTCATGATAAAACCTTTGTCGTTGTGCTCCAGATGCATTTCAAAATAACTGTCATTAGTACTGTTCGTATAATAAGGCATTAGGTTGAAAACATTCAGATAACGGTCACTGGTTCCAATATGAGTCTGGTTTCCGTTAAAATGTTTGTAATCGATAAATGAAATGTTATCGGCGTTAAAGAATTTTGCGGCTTTAAAACTCATGCCTAATACTCCTTTATTACCCAAAGATAAATCGTAGAATACGGCCGCTCCGATTTTTTCAAATTCATATTTCTTTTCACTGGCGGCAAATGCTTTTTCAATAGACAAGAAAAGGGTTGGGAATTTGCCGTCTTTAAAATTATATCTTCCGTCCGGTCTTGAAATGTATTTGTTTCCAAAGTTAATTCGGGCGCCTAAAGAAGTTTTAAACAAATGGTGTTGGCTAAATGCCGGAGTCGTAAAATCGTTTGGTGCGAGTGGATTATTTGACGAGTAGAAGTCCTCTTTTTTAAAGAAAGTATAATCTGTAGTGTTAAAAAGCGGTTTGCGTTGTTCGTAAGCTACGTTTGCATTCAGATTTACACCATTTAGAATATTTTGTGAATAGTTAATCTGTGCAAACTCCAGATTGTACAGTTTCATGTAATTGTCTTTAAAAAACAATGAGCTCACAGAATTAATCAGCTTGCTGATTGGTTCGGCACTATTGAATTGTGCCACTTTAGTTCCTCCTGAAACTCTGATAAAAGCATAATTTATATTGTTGAATTTATGACTGAATTCTCCAATAACTCTAAAGCGATCTTCTGAAAAACCATAATTAAAAGTGGTACTGATGGAAGTCGTTTTGCTTTCATCTTCACTCCACTTTTTAAAAGAAAAACCAGAATCTAAATTAAAGCCCTGAACCGTATTAAAACTTAAAGAAGTCAGATTCAATAATCCTTTATAGTCAAAAGAATGTCGTTTGAAGGTGTTTTTGTAATCGTACCCCATCAACACATCCAATACTTTAAACTTGTTGTTTTTGGCATCAATTGAGTCTATGTATTTTTGAGATTTGCGAATAACCAGCAGGCTGTCTTTTTTTGTATAATCAGTGCTTTCTTCGATCGTTAGGGGAATTGGACGAATGTTGTTCCAGAAGGCATCATCTTTTTTGTTTGCATTGAGTTCGAATGAGACAATTTCATTTCCGAATGTTTTCTTTTCAAACGAAGCAGGAAATTCATAATTGGAATATACATAGGCAAATTTTCCGGAAAATTTAATGCCAAAAATACCGGCTGTGAAATCTAAGGTTTGCGCATTTTTGATCCAGATTTTATTTTTCGTATTGTAGCTAAAACTTTGTTTTAGATTCATTACCTCCGTGAATTCGTTTTTCATACGATAGCCTTTGATGTCCAGATCAATTGCATAAATGGCAAAGCTGTCATCTACTATGTAAATGTAGCCTTCAAAAACAGGCTCTTTATCACGTTTTGGAATTACCTTGATTTTATAAATCTGCTGTTTGTTGTCATCGAAAAAAGTGCCTTCAAGTTTGTATTTGTAATAAGCGAAAGCATTGTCTGCAATAGGAGAAATGAGTTTAGTATCGAAGCTTATAGTGTTTTCGTAAAAATCATAAGTCGATCGGGAAGCAGTGTTATAGCTGTATCCTCTATTGTTTCCTGAAATCTTAGAAGCGACAATGCGTTCTTTTAACTTGTTGGGTTTTTCAAAAGTAACTTTAGATATGGTTTCAGATAAATATAGAATCCCTGTTCCTGTCGAGTCTAAATTGGAAGCCATATCATCACCGAGATCTACTTTTTGTCCGAGAATTTTCTTGGGCAAATCTTTGACCTTAAACATCCCTTTGGAGTAAAAATCGGCTGTATATCGGATAACTTTGTCGGAGTTGTCTTTTTTGCTGGCAATGGCACTTTTAATAATGGCGTTGGCAGGATTGTTTTTTGGATCGATTACTACTTCATTTAAGGCAAAACTTTCTTCAGACATTTTTACATCCGGAAGTGTTGTTTTGGCATCAGTTGGAATTGTTATTTTTTGAGTCTTATACCCGAGATACTGGAAAACGATTTTGTTTTTGCCGGGTTCTTTTATGGTAAGCTGAAATTTCCCTTGTTCGTTAGAAGTTGTTCCGCTATAGGTGTTTTCTTCAAAGATGGAAACAAAAGGCAAAGGTGTGCCTTTTTCATCGGTTACGGTTCCCTTAATTTGGGCGAAGTTTGAAATTGAAAAAAATAAAAAGGCAAGTAGAGTATAGTTTTTCATGAAAGTGGTTTCTCTCACAAAAATAGAATAAGTTAAAAATGAGGATATTAAAAATTTGTTAAATTAAAAGTTGTGAAATGTTGGCTGTAAAATGTAAGCAACAGGTTAATTTTACCAGTATAATTTTGATTGACGATTTCTGATTCATAAAACGTTATCAAATGTACAATGCTCCTGGATTTACAATTTAAACGGTAAAATATTTCAGATCACACATTTCACATTTTACAGTTTACATCTAACATCTCACAGAAAAGATTGAATCGCCAGTTCGTAACTTTTTAGTCCAAAACCAAGGATAACACCTTTAGCATTTCCGGATAAATAGGATTGATGTCTGAAACTTTCACGGGCGTAAGTATTAGAAATATGAACTTCGATCACCGGAGTGGTAACAGCTTTCATCGCATCGCCCAATCCTATAGACGTGTGAGTGTAAGCTCCGGCATTCAAGATAATCCCGTCAAATGAAAAACCGAATTCCTGGATTTTTCCAATCAATTCACCTTCAATATTGCTTTGGTAATACGAAAGTTCAAGGTTTGGAAATTTGACCTGCAACGTTTCAAAATAATCTTCAAAAGTTTGACTTCCGTAAACTTCCGGTTCTCTTTTTCCTAAAAGATTCAAATTGGGTCCGTTGATGATGGCAATTTTCATGAGCTTAGTGTAATATGTGAAATGTAAATTTTGAAATGTGATATGCAATTGGTGTTTTCATTGCTATTGACTTTTGCCAATGTCATTGATCTTTGCCATTGCATAGCTGTAAAAATAAAAAAACCGTTCCAATTAATAGAACGGTTTTTGTAAAAGTATGTGATATATTTTTTAGAATAAGAATCCGGCTGAGATTTGGAAAGTTGAATTTTTAACATCTGCATTTTTAGACGCTTCTGTTAATCCTAAACCATAACGACCCTGAACAAAGATGCTTTTAGTAAGTTTTACTCCTAATCCTGCATTAAGACCAAATTCAAAAGTTTCAGCGTCTTTAACGTCGAACTTGTTTTTCTCGCTTAATAAAAACGAAGCCTGAGGTCCAACTTCTACACTAAAAGTATCATTTAGGTAAAATTTAGCCATTACTGGAATAGATAAGTAGCCTAATTTGTTTTTAAATTCACTAACTGCATTTTTATAAGTTGCACCTTGTGTTGAGTATAAAAGCTCAGGTTGAATAGCAAATTTATCAAGTAGTTTTATTTCGGCAACTACACCAGCATGGTAACTTGTAATACCATCTTTGTCAAATGCAACTCCGTTAAGACCAGCGTCTCCGGTTTGACTTGCAAAGTTAACGCCTGCTTTAACTCCAAATTGTACCAATTGAGCCTGAATTGTAGCTGAAGTTGCGATGAACAAGACAGCTGCTAAGATTATTTTTTTCATAAAAGTGTTTTTAAAATTGATGTTTTAAATGTTATCTAATAGTCAAAACTACAGAATTAGGAATTTATTGTTTTATATTTTGGTTTAAATAATTACTAAATTTCCCATGTTTATTGGTTTTTAGTCTGTAATTAACTCTATTTAAGAAGTTTATTGATAATATGTTTTTGCTTATGAAACTTTAATTTAATCGGATTTTTATTTCAAATTAAAAATAAAGACTGTTTTATTTCGTAAGTTAATTATGATGTTCAAACTTAAATTCTGCACTTGAATGGAGCGAAAAGATCTCCTAAATTATAATATATTTTCAAATTTAAGAGAGGTAAATTGTATGTACTGTTTTATTTCCTATAATAAAAATGAGTTTTTAATAAGGTTATCTTTATATTTGATGTCGAATAACCCAAAAAACAAATTGTAATGAAAAGAATAATTTTGGCTGCTATAGCAGTAATGGCGTTTGGATTTGCTAATGCGCAAAAAACAAGATTTGGAGTAAAAGGAGGTCTTAATCTTACAACTTTTGCCGGAGGAAATTACTGGGATGCTAAATCTTTGGTTGGTTTTCAAGTTGGAGGTTTTGCTGAGATTAAAGTTATTGAAAGATTAGCTATTCAGCCAGAGGTTTTGTTTTCTACTCAAGGAGCTAAACTGGAAGGTAATTTTGGTGATTTCGATGATAAATTAAACTATATAAATGTTCCAGTTTTGGCTAAATTTTTTATAACAAAACAATTTACGGTGGAAGCAGGTCCGCAATTAGGGTTTTTAGTATCTGCTAAGCGAGAAGGTCATGATGCAAAAGATATTTTTAAATCTGTAGATACAGGGTTTAATTTTGGTGCCGGATATAATTTTACAGATAATGTTTCTGTAAATCTTCGCTATACCGTAGGTTTGTCAAATATTGCAGATTATGAGGTCGATAATACTGAACAATATTTAGATAGTCCAAAAAATAGTGTTTTAGCTTTAACATTAGGATATAAGTTCTAATCTCAATTAAAGATATTATTAAAAAAACCTTCCCATGGTGGAAGGTTTTTTATTTGTGTATATTTTGAAAGAAAAATTTTATTTTATGCGTCATTATTGTTGTTATTGTAAGATTATTAAACATATAAATTTAATTTTATGAAAACCAGTTTGAGATTATTCTTGTTAAGTATTTTTTACTTATCTATTTTTTCAAGTTGTGAAAATCAGAATGACAATAGTTCTGATTTATCGGATAAGAATGCAAATGAATTAAAAGTTGATAAATTGTATGATGCAAATTCGAATCTGAAAAGAGATTTTGGAAAAGCTTTAGTAAAATCGTTGAATGAAAGTAAAATGTTAAGAGATTTAATTAAAAATGAGTCTTTAAAAATGTTTGATAATGATTATGAAGTTTTATATCAAACGATTAAAAATGAGAGGGTAGAGAAAAATTTAACAGTTAGACAGCTTATTCTTGAAAATTTAGGAAGCGAGAGTTTATTGAATGCTATAGAAACGAACAATCCGTTGCTTACTATATTAGTTCCTGAATTGCCTGAAAACTCTTTTTCTGCTAAATTATGGGATACCGAAAATCAAATTCCTAAAGTTGCTATTAGACTTACAACTAGTAACGACGTTCCTATTATTAATCAAGATGGTAGTGAAGAGATATTAGGTGGTCAATATGTTCCAGGGTATCCTGTTGTAGTTTTAAAGGATAACGAAAGGATAATTTCAGGTAATAGTTCAACTAGTAAAAATATTAAAACAAGCAAGATTGCGAATATTAATGGATGTGATTATAAATTTTTGGATGATTGTTTTGATCATGCGAAAAATGAAAAAAATAAGACTAATAGAATAGTTCCGTTACCCTTCTTAGATCCTAAGCTAGTTACAGCTTTTGGTACTTACTTTAATACAGATGGTTGGCAACGAGATTATATTTATTATGGCATTACGCCAGATTCTCCTAAAGGGCCTTTTAAGTATGACTTTCAAGAAACGATAAAAGATTTTGCTTTACAAGGTGATCCTAGGGCAGCCTATAATAAAATTGCTGATCAAACAGGTGATCCAACACTTGCTGAAGGTGGATATTCTATCGCTGGCAATTATAAATTTAATACCGGTTGGACAGGGGGTAATTTTGAGTTTAAGGTTAGAATCATTGTAAATGGAAAGAACGGTGTTGGTAGTGAAATTATAAAATATTTTAATGCGAATGGGAATGATCTCTTTGATTATAGTTTTGTTGCCATTAGAAAAAGTTGGCCTGCTTATGTGGTTTATGAATTAAAAATTAATTTTTTAAAACATATGAGCTTGAATATTCCAATTTTTAATTGGGATTTAGATCAATATGCTTCGTCAATTAAAATTGATATTGAGGAAATAGATTTAACAGAAACAACGATATTGACAGAATCTAGAAATGTAGAATTTGCTTCTAATTTTGGTGTGGACGTAAGTGGGGGGTATAAAGATTATGTGAAAATTGGACTTAAATATGGAACAAGCCAGAAAGTTAATGCTGTTAGTACTGTTCAAAGGACTTTTACGCAAGGAAATGATTTGCTTGGTGATGTTATTGTAAATTTTGCAGATAATGTAATTATTAGTAGGCAACCAAATACATATGCAACTAGGGAATATAATTCAGGATTGTATTCAATTACTGTCGAGCCGTCAAAAGTTCAATAAATTTAGATTAGATCGAAAAACCTTCCTTTAATCGGGAAGGTTTTTTTATGCCTAAAAATGTTTTACTTTGTACATATGAAATGGGACCGTTACATAAAAGATTATCAGTCGTATCTACGTATTGAGAGAGGTTTGTCTAAAAATACTATCGAAAACTATGGTTTTGATATCGAACGGCTGTGTCTTTTTTTGGAAACGAATAGTATAGAGATCTCTCCGCTTAAAATTGATGATGAAACGGTACAGCAGTTTATTTATGCGGTCGCTAAAGAAGTCAATCCACGCTCGCAGGCGCGAATTATTTCGGGACTAAAAAGCTTCTTTAATTATCTGGTATTTGAAGATTGTAGAAATGACAGTCCAATGGAATTGATTGAGACTCCCAAAACGGGAAGAAAATTGCCCGATACACTATCTGTAGAGGAGATAGATACTCTTATTGGGGCAATTGATCTAAGTACCAATGAAGGCGAACGAAATCGTGCTATGCTCGAAACTTTATATGGCTGTGGGCTTCGGGTTTCCGAACTGGTTATGTTAAAAATTTCAGATTTATTTTTTGATGAAGGTTTTGTGAAAATTACCGGAAAAGGAAATAAAGAGCGTTTTGTTCCTGTGGGAAAAGTGACTCAAAAATACATACAGATTTATCAGAAGGAGATTCGGGGGAATCTTAAAATAAAAAAAGGCTGTGAGGATACCTTGTTTTTAAACAGGAGAGGCAATCACCTTACACGTGCCATGATTTTTACCATTATAAAAGATCTTGCTGTGAAAATCAACCTGCATAAGAGTATTAGTCCGCATACTTTGCGGCATTCTTTTGCAACTCATTTACTCGAAAATGGTGCCGACTTAAGATCGATCCAGTTGATGTTAGGGCACGAATCTATTACTACTACCGAAATTTATGTGCATTTGGATAGGAGTTTTCTGAAAGAAGTGATGTTTTCTTTTCATCCAAGGAAATAATTTTTGAAGCGGAAAGTCATTTTTAAATCAAAAAGTAATATATTGTGTAAAGTTTTGTGTTAGTTAGTGTCTAAAAGTGTCAATTTTAGCTTTTTGCTCTTGCTATTGAGATCATTGTTTTAATATTTCAATCTACATAAATAAGTGATATATGGTTTTTGATTTATATGGAAATGAGAATTGCTTAGAGGTAAATAATTTTTATAAAAAATTGCTTGCCGAGATGCCGGATCTGCTGTTTCAATTTGTTATCGACAGCGATAACAGGTATTCTTTTCCTTTGGTCAGCAAATCTGCTGATGATATTTTTGAGCTTAGTGTAGAAGATTTTACCAATGATGTAAAATTGGTTATTTACGATCGGATTTCTCTTCAGGATCGTGATCTCTTTTTTCAATCTTTGGTCAAATCGCGTAAAGAAGTGCAACCTTGGAATGTTGAATTTAGAGCCCTTTTGCCTAAAAAAGGATTGCGGTGGTTTAAGGTTTCGGCCAAAACCGAACGGTCTGCAGACGGACGAGTTAGTTTTTTCGGGCATGTTTCGGATATTACGGAACTAAAGGACAAAGAAGAAAAGCTGCGTATTTCCGAAGAACGTTTTCAGTTTGCTCTTGAGGCTTCTACGGCTGGAATTTGGGATTGGGATATGGTGACTAATACGGTCTTCTATTCGTCGTTGTCCTTAAAGATTCTGGAGTTAGAATCGACGGATATTTTTGATGATCCGGAACGGTGGGATAAGATTGTGCATCCGGAAGATCTTCCAAAGTATTATTCAGATATTCAAGAACATTTCGATAATAAAATTCCCTATTACGAAAACTACCATCGGGTAATGACTTCAAGTGGTAATTATAAATGGATTTTAGATCGGGGAAAAGTAATTGAAAGGGATGGTAACGGAAGGCCATTGCGTGTAATTGGTACACATACTGATGTTTCTTTGCAAAAAGAGAAAGAATTAGAGCTCTTGAAAACGATGAAACTGTACAGTGATCAAAACAGTCGCTTGGTAAATTTTTCACATATTGTTTCGCATAATTTAAATACTCAGGCCGGAAATATAAAATCTATTTTAGATTTTATTGACGCAGATGTGGATAAGCAAACGATAAACGAAATGTTAGAACATTTGCGAACAGTTTCAAATGATTTGAATGATACGATCGCAAATTTAACCCAGATTGTAAAAACACAAAGTAATATCAATATCGCTGTGGCGCCTTTGAGGCTTTCGGAATATATAGAGAAAACGATTACAACTATTAAAGGCTATGATAAACAAACAAAAGTTACGATTGTTAACAATGTTCCGAAGTATCTGACGATTAATTTTAATCCGGCTTATCTGGAAAGTGTTCTCTTGAATTTTACAACAAATGCGATAAAGTATGCGCATCCGGACAGGGATCCTGTAGTTGTTTTTGATTTTTCAATTGAGCCGGAAGGTTATAAATCCTTAAAAATTACAGACAATGGTTTAGGGATTGATTTGGCAGTTTATGGTGATCTTTTATTCGGGATGTATAAAACGTTTCATAAACATCAGGAAGCACGTGGAATTGGTCTGTATATTACCAGAAATCAGATAGAGGCGATGAAGGGAAGTATTTCGGTAGAAAGTAAAGTAGGGGTAGGAACTAGTTTTAAAATTATCTTTAACGATATTTAAAATATTAAGTTAGTATAAAAAAGAAAGGCTATCATTTGATAGCCTTTCTTTTTTTATAAATAGTGAGAAGATTACTTCGCGATATTAACCGCTCTGGTTTCTCTAATTACAGTAACTTTTACCTGACCCGGGTAAGTCATTTCGGTTTGGATTTTTTGCGAAATCTCGAAAGATAAATTTGCAGCATTATCATCCGAAACTTTTTCGCTTTCTACAATCACACGAAGTTCTCTACCGGCCTGAATTGCGTATGCATTTTTTACACCGCTAAATCCGTAAGCTACTTCTTCAAGATCTTTCAAACGTTGAATGTAAGAGTCTAAAACCTGACGTCTTGCACCTGGTCTTGCACCTGAAATAGCATCGCAAACCTGAACAATAGGAGAAAGTAATGATTTCATTTCAATCTCGTCGTGGTGAGCTCCAATGGCGTTACAAACTTCTTCTTTTTCACCATATTTTTCAGCCCACTGCATTCCTAATAAAGCGTGAGGTAAGTCACTTTCTGTATCCGGAACTTTACCAATATCATGAAGTAAACCGGCTCTTTTAGCTAGTTTTACGTTTAAGCCTAATTCGGCAGCCATTATACCACAAAGTTTAGAAACTTCTCTGGAGTGCTGTAATAAGTTTTGTCCGTAAGAAGAACGATATTTCATTCTACCTACCACTTTGATAAGTTCAGGGTGTAAACCGTGAATTCCTAAATCAATAACGGTACGTTTACCAACTTCGATAATTTCGTCGTCAATTTGTTTGGCTGTTTTAGCAACTACTTCTTCGATTCTTGCAGGGTGAATACGTCCGTCAGTTACTAACTTGTGTAATGATAAACGGGCAATTTCTCTACGAACGGGATCAAAGCAAGAAAGGATGATTGCTTCCGGTGTATCGTCAACGATAATTTCAACTCCTGTTGCAGCTTCAAGTGCTCTAATGTTACGACCTTCACGACCAATGATTCTACCTTTTACGTCGTCAGATTCAATGTTGAAAACAGAAACGCAATTTTCAACTGCTTCCTCTGTTCCAACTCTCTGGATTGTATTGATGATGATTTTCTTCGCTTCTTGCTGAGCAGTAAGTTTAGCCTCTTCGATCGTGTCCTGAATATGAGACATTGCTTTGCTTTTAGCTTCAGCTTTTAAACCTTCGACTAATTGCTCTTTTGCTTCTTCAGCAGAAAGTCCTGAAATTACTTCAAGCTGTTGCAATTGACTTTTGTGTAATTTGTCAACTTCAGTTTGTTTTTTGTCTAAAACTTCAATTTTGTTATTGTATTCCTGTGTTTTAGATTCAAAATCGTCGTTTACTTTTTTTGCCTTCGAAAGTTCGTTTGAAACTTGTGATTCTTTATCACGTACTCTTTTTTCTACCTCGGCTACTTTTTTGTCTCTTGCTAGAATAACTTGTTCGTGCTCTGATTTTAGTTCGATAAAACGCTCTTTTGCCTGAAGGATTTTATCTTTTTTGATATTTTCAGCTTCTAAATTAGCATCTTTTAAAATGGAAGCTGCTTCTTTTTTTGCGTTTTTAATGAGGTTAGAAATATTGCTTTTTTCGATAATTTTAGCAATTGCAAAACCTGCTGCAATTCCTATAATACCTGAAATAATGATCGTTATTATGTCCATGTTTGTTAAAATTTATATATAAAAAAAGCCTACATTAATTGCTTGAATAAACTCGTAAAGACAAGTTTTGAGCTAACTCACTGTTCAAGTTTCCAAGCCGAAGCATGGCATACTATAGTAGCGACGATTTGCTCATTCTAAATTGTTAGTGTTGAGTTTACCAATTGTGAACTAATGTAGGCAGTATCTTAGTTGTTGTAAAAGAACGTTTAATTTTCGAGATATTGATCTAATAGCGAATTTAATCTTTTAATTCTTTCGATAGTTTCTTCACCATCGATTGCGTTATCAATTTGTTTTTGTTCGACTTGTGATGCAAATTGCAGGGCACACATCGCCAGAACATCCTGTTTATCGCGAACCGCGTAACTTTCTTCGAATTGCTTGATCATAGCATCAATTTTTTTAGAAGCACTTCTAAGTCCTTCTTCCTGAGCTGGTTCTACCGTTAAAGGGTAAACTCTGTCTGCAATTGATATTTTAATTCTAAGCTTTCCGTCCATGTCGTTATTTTAATCTGATAGCTGTGCTATACAGTAATCAATTTCGCGAATTAATGAATTTATTTTAAGCTTTGTCTCTCTCTTGTTATTGTCGCTGCCGAGCAACGAATTGGCTATCTTAAGTGTTTCGTATTGCTTTTTCAAAGCTTCAATTTCTTCAGATTGTTTCTGGATAATTTGCGCAGCTTTGGTTAATTCTAATTGTAAAGCCTGATTATTATTCTCTAAGCCTTTTGATTTCTCAAAAAGCTTTTCGACTTTATATTCAAGAGTATCAATTATTTCGGCAATTACACTCATTATAAATCCTATTCATTACTTAATCCTACAAAGTTAGTATTCCTTTTTATTAATGCAATTTTTTATCGATTTTTTTACATTAAAAATAAACAAATAGATGAAATTCAATCGATTGTATTTTTGTGGCTTTATACTCGGTTTTCGCTTCTTAATTTTTTATCTTAGCAAAAATGTTACTTATGAGATTTTCACTACTTAGTCTGTTTTTTTGCCCGTTTATTTTCGCTCAGACGCAATATCCGAAAGATTATTTTAGTCCGCCACTTGAAATTCCGATGCAACTTTCCGGTAATTTCGGGGAGTTGCGACCGAATCACTTTCACGCGGGTTTTGACTTAAAAACAAATCAAAGAGAAGGATTAAATGTGCATGCAATAGCCGATGGATATGTATCCAGAATTAAAATTTCTACTTTCGGAAACGGTAAATGCGTTTACATAACGCATCCAAATGGCTATACTTCGGTGTACGGACATTTGCAAACACCAGTTGGACCAATTCTGGATTATGTAATGAAAACGCACTATAAAGAAAAGGCTTATGAGATCGAAATGTTTCCGAAACCCAATGAATTACCGGTAACAAAAGGTCAGTTGATCGGACTTTCAGGGAATACAGGTTCATCAGAAGGGCCACATTTGCACTTTGAAATTCGCGATACCAAAACAGAGTTTGTTATTAATCCGATATTTTTTGGTTTCGATAAAAATATAAAAGACACAAAAAAACCGAGTATTTCGAGTGTTTATGTTTTTCCATTAGAGAATACGACTGTAAATCAGTCCAGACAACCTTTGTTGTTAAATGTTGCTTTGCAAAAAGACGGAACCTATCTGGCGAGTAAAGTAAAAGCCAATGGCAAAATTGGTTTTGGGATTTCTGCTGTAGATTATGACGATGTTTCGTTCAATAAAAACGGAGTTTTTAATGTTTCTACTTTTGTGAACGGTAATCTAAATTACAATTATCAGTTTAATACCTATTCCTTTGACGAAATGCGTTATATAAATGCTTTCATTGATTATGGTAAATATAAAAAATCAGGTCAGCGTGTTCAGAAACTTTTCATGAAAACACCCTATGGTTTGAGTATTATTAAAACCGATTCATTGCGTGGGATTGTTTCGGCTGAACCAAATTTAGCTTCGACTTACAGAATTGAGGTTTCTGATTATTTCGGAAATTTAAGTTCTGTTATTGTTCCAATTGAGTACGACACTGCAACATCAATTGTAAAAGAAGAGCCGATAACTTCAAAATACTTTATTAAAGTCAATAAAGATTCGAATTTTGAGAAAGATAATATGTCTGTATTTTTTCCGGCAGGAACTTTTTATGACGATTTCAATTTAAACTTTGATGTTAGAAATAATCGCATTTATATTCATGACGATACTGTTCCGGTGCATTCCAATTTTACCATTACAATTAAAGACAGTTCATTTCCGGAAGCTTTAAAGGACAAGCTTTTTATTGGAAGATTTGGCGGAAATAACGCCAGTTATAATGGAACGGTAAGAAAAGGAGATGTTTTTACGGCCAAGTCAAAAATTTTAGGACAGTATGGTTTGGTCCTGGATACCATTGCGCCAACCATTAAAATCGCAAAGCCAATTCAGGATAAATGGATTACCGGAACGAAAAAAATAGAGTTTACAATCAACGATGCTTCTTCAGGAATCAAATCGTATAATGGTTATTTAAACGGAAATTGGATTTTGTTTGAATATGAAAGTAAAACGAGAAAAATCACCCATACTTTTGATGACAGCCTTGTGGCAGAAGGAGCAAATGATTTAAAAATAGAAGTGATTGATAATGTAGGAAATTCTGCTATCTTTGAAACTCATTTTTTTAGGAGCCAACAAAAATAAAACCAAAGCATTTGAATCAAAATAAGTTAATAGTCGTTTTTCTTTTTTTATGCATGACCAGTATTTCATTTGCTCAGAAGGCTCATGTTAAAGGTATAATTCTGGATAGTCAGAAACAGCCTGTTGCGGGTGTAAATATTAGCTCTTCCGGGAATGTTTCGCAGTCTGATTCTAATGGTTTTTATGACATCATAGTGCCATCAGGTAAAAAGATTTCTTTGATTTTTACGCACGTCTCTTTGAAGATGATGAGCCTGACGGTACATCTGACATCAAACGAGATTTTTGTTTTTAATCCTCTAATGAGTAGTTCGGAAGAGCAAATGGGAGAAGTTTTTGTTTCTTCTAAAAATAAAAAAAGAGTTCAGGGAATCACCAATGTAGATGTCGCCACCATCAAAAAAATTCCTGGAGCCAATGCCGGAATCGAAAATATTTTAAAAACACTGCCTGGTGTAAATTCTAATAATGAACTGAGTACGCAGTATGCCGTTCGTGGTGGGAATTACGATGAAAATCTGGTGTATGTCAATGAGGTCGAAGTCTACCGTCCGTTTTTAATTCGCTCGGGACAACAAGAAGGGCTGAGTTTTACGAATACTGATCTCGTTCAGAATGTCGACTTTTCGGCTGGAGGATTTCAGGCAAAGTTTGGCGATAAATTGTCCTCTGTTTTAGATATTACCTACAGAAAACCAACTCAGTTTGGAGTCTCTTTGGAAGCCAGTTTGCTGGGTGGAAGTGTGTCCGTTGACGCGGTTTCCAAAAATAAAAAATGGTCTGCTGTAACCGGTGCTCGTTACCGAAATAACAGTTTACTGGTTAACAGTCAGGATACACAAACTAATTATACACCAACTTTTGCGGATATTCAAACGAATGTTAATTATGATATTTCTGCAAAATGGCAGGTTAGTTTTTTAGGGAATATTTCTCAAAACAAATATTTGTATCAGCCTTTGACCCGCGAAACAAAATTTGGAACGATCGATCAGCCTATGGCACTGGCGGTGTATTATGAAGGTAAAGAGCGCGATCGCTACAATACGTATTTTGGTGCTCTGAAAACGACTTACAAAGTTTCTCCGAGTCTGACTTTAAAATTCATAGGTTCTCTTTTTCATACCGTAGAGCAAGAGCATTTTGATATACTGGCTCAGTATCGTCTGGGAACTATAGAAAATGAAGATGTTGCAAATGTCGATTTTACGCGTGGAATAGGTTCGCAATTGAGTCATGCCCGAAATGATCTGGATGCTTTAATTGCAAATGCAGAGATCAAAGGGTTTAAAGAATGGAAAAATGACAGCCAGTTAGAATTTGGTTTGAAATATACCCGGGAATCCATTCGCGATAGAATTACAGAGTGGGAGATGATCGATTCGGCAGGGTTTTCGATTAATCCGCCAATTGCTTTTTTGCCTAAAAATAATCAACCGTACACCCCTTATACTGGTCCGTTATTGCCTTATCAGGATGTGCGGGCAACAAATTTTAATACTATAAACAGGTTTTCGGGATACGCACAGTGGAATAAAAAAGCTGAGATTGGATCCAGTCAGGTTTGGTACCATCTGGGAGCTCGTTTTCAGAGCTGGAATGTTTCCGGAGCTGCTGTAGAGGGTAAAAATCAAACAGTTTTCAGTCCGCGTGCCCAGTTCGCTTTAAAACCGGATTGGGATATGGATATGGTTTTCCGACTTTCGGGAGGGCTCTATCATCAGCCTCCTTTTTACAGGGAAGTTAGGGATTTGAATGGCGTTGTGAATCCTAACGTGAAAGCACAGGAATCAGTTCATATTGTTTTAGGGAATGATTATAATTTTAAAATATGGAATCGTCCTTTCAAATGGGTTACGGAACTTTATTACAAATCGCTTTCGGACGTAAATGTGTATTCAATCGATAATGTTAGAATTCGATATGTTGCCAATAATAATGCAAAAGCATACGCTCAAGGGGTTGACTTCAGGCTAAACGGCGAGTTTGTACCCGGAACGGAATCGTGGATTAGCTTTGGGTATTTAAAAACCGAAGAAAATTATGAAAACAAAGGTTACATCGCGAGGCCTACAGATCAGCGTTTGAAATTTGCGATGCTGTTTCAGGATTATATGCCAAGCATACCAAGTGTGAAATTATACCTGAACCTGGTGTATAATACCGGTTTGCCGGGAGGAGCTCCGGCCTATTCAGATCCGTACCTGTATCAAAGCAGACTGAATGATTATCGCAGAGCTGATGTTGGTTTTGCTAAAGTTTTTGTAGATGGCAGTACTAAAGTTGCGAAAGCAAAATGGTTGAAAAACTTTAAAGAATTGTCTGTAGGAGTTGAGATTTTTAATCTTTTCAATAATCAGAATGCGATTACCAATACCTGGGTTCGCGATGTATATTCTAAAAATCAGTATGCCATTCCAAATTATATGACTTCAAGGGTTTTTAATGTGAAGCTGAATGCGAGACTATGATTGTAAAACGTGAAAAACGAAAGAAGATTTTTTACGTCCCGGGAATGATTTCTTTAATCTTAATTCCTTTGTTTTGTTTTTATCATTTTTATAAAGTTGGTGCTTTTAAGGTTTTTGGGGTGTTGGATATTTCTTTAGTTCCGGATAAAGAAGAATTTGAAAAGTACAAGGTTAAAGACTTAAGAAAATACAGAGATTTTATTTTTAATGGTGACAAAACGCAAGAACTAAAATTGCAGGAACTAAGGTATTTTGTTCGGGATTTAGTTAAGAAATATGATACCGTGAATGGAGCAAAAATTCATTTTGGGTCAAAAACAGATTATAATACTTTTGTAAATGTTATTGATATTTTGAAAGTAGAGGAGGTTCCAACCTGGGCTCCGTATAAAGATGATATTTATGTATTAGCGAGTGCTAAACCAAAGCCTAAAAAGGATCGTCGGTTTTTTTGTGGGACACCTAAGTATTCAAGAGAAAATACAATTAGAATAGTGGAAGAAGTTAAAAGAAAAGAACTTGATGTTTTTCAACTTTCTTTCCTAAAACAGCAATGGGGTATATTTGTAGGTTATCTTGGCATTGTATTGCTTAGTATCTTTATGCTAGTAAAATTCAATAAAACTAGATAATACAATCAAAAATACTATATTTGATATCCTAATAGAATTAGCATACATGAAAAAGTCCTTAACCTATATAGCCTTGGCAATCATCGGAACACTAGTGAGTTGTAAAGATGAAGTAAAGAAACCGAAAGTAATTTACGATACGGCCAATAAAACCAATGTTGTTACAAAAACCGATTCAACACAGATCGAAATAGCCGATTTGCCTATTCAAATGGAGGGGACAAATTATTTAATTCATCCGGTTGGAGATCTGCGCGTTTTTGAAAAAGGAACAAAAGCACGTTACGGATCTTCGAGTGTGAATGATGTAAGTTTTACAATTTCAAATTTAGGTGAATTTGAAATAACCGGTTATCTGCAAAACCTGAAATTCCAGAAAGTCGATTCAGATTCTATACGTCCTTTGACGGATAAACCAGCCCTGATTTTGACGGCTACTTATTTAAAATCGGTTGCGGATAAAACGCAGAACCAGATTATGGTTTATACTTTAGCAGACTCCGATACCAATAAAGACGGTAAAATTGATACCAGCGATATTAAAACCTTGTATTTAAGTAACATCAGTGGTGAGCGTTTTACTAAAATTTCAGAAGACTTTCAGGAATTGGTAGATTGGAGTTTAATCGAATCAAGAAATCGTTTGTATTTCAGAACGATTGAAGATACCAATCAAAATGGGCAGTTTGATAAAAACGATGTTTTACATTACAATTATATTGATTTAGCTTCAAAAAAATGGGAAGTTAAAAGTTATAAGCCTATTTAGAGGTTCTAAGGTGCTGAGGTTCTAAGATGCTAAGGTTTTAAGATCAAGTAAAATCCCTTTAAAAATTAAGTCAATTAATTTTTAAAGGGATTTTACTTTTAAGATGATGGCTAAAATCCTTTTAATCTGTGCAATCTGTGGTAAAAAAACTCAGCACCTTAGTACCTTAGAGCCTCAGCACCTTTAAAAAAAACTATATCAAAATATCACTTTCCAGATCAGATTTCTCGATATCAAGATCAAATCCCAGGCGTTCCGTTAAATCGATTACCAGTTTTTTGTACCAGTTTTCGGATTTTGGATGAATGTAAATCTTTTCGATCAATTGCTTTAGGTCAACATTGATTTTTAAGCCATCGTTTAGTTTAATGTCACTTTTTGAGGTATCGGTAAGAATTCGAACTTCGCGCTCATATTGAAAGCTTTTACGCTTAAATAAAAAGGGAAAGAATAAATCTTCAAACGGAATGTACTCTTTTTTGTAGTCGATATAATTTACCTCGCCAATATATTGATCGTAATTGTTTTCCGGTTTTACAGCATTCTGTAATCTTCTTATGGTAGACTGAATAGCAAGACCCTCATTATTTTTGGTGAAAATCTGCCACATAGCAAAGGATTCATATTCGTTGATATGCCAGCTGCTTATGGCTACCTGTTCGCGATGGGTTTTGTAGTAGTTTAAAAAAGCAGGATTGTCTATGGCTAGTTTTTTAATCTCTTCGAATGTTGGTTCGCTAAACGTGCCTTCGTACTGGTCCTCAAACTTGTCAGAGCGTGACATGAATAATTTTTTAGACAATAATAAATCAAGGAATTTAGACAAGTCTAAGTATTTCCAGACAATTGTATCCGGATCATCTGGAAGTTTTATATTCGGATTGTTGAGATACATGTTTTCAGATTTAAGGGGTACTAAATAAAAAAGCCACAGATTACACAGATAAATATAAGATTTTAATTCGTTGATAGAAAAATAATCTTTGGTAATCCGGGTAATCTGTGGCTAAGCCTTTGTTTTTTTTTTTTTATGATTCGAAAGACTGCATGGTCACTAGTTTGTTGTATGTTCCGTTATGCGCAATCAGTTCTTCATGTGTTCCTTGTTCGACAATTTTTCCTTTTTGCATAACTACGATTACATCTGCTTTCTGAATGGTCGAAAGACGGTGGGCAATTACAATCGAAGTTCTGTTTTGCATCATGTTTTCTAAAGCCACCTGAACAAATTTTTCACTTTCGGTGTCTAATGCTGATGTTGCTTCATCCAAAATCATAATTGGAGGGTTTTTTAACACCGCTCTGGCAATTGATAATCGTTGTTTTTGTCCTCCTGAAAGTTTGTTTCCGCTGTCGCCAATGTTGGTGTAAATGCCTAAAGGAAGTTCTTTTACAAATTCAAAAGCATTAGCGATTTTAAGTGCTTCGATAATTTCATCGTCTGTCGCGTCGAGTTTTCCTAAGGCAATATTAGCTTTGATGGTATCATTGAATAAAATACTGTCCTGAGTTACCAGTCCCATCAAACTGCGAAGAGACTGCAAATTGATATCCTTGATGTTGATACCGTCAATTGAAATTGTCCCATCGTTTACGTCGTAGAAACGTGTCAGCAAATTAGCAATCGTACTTTTTCCACTTCCGGATTGTCCGACAAGTGCAACGGTTTGCCCTTTTTTGATGTCAAGAGAGAAGTCTTTTAAAACGGTTTCATCTTCATATTTGAAGTTGATGTTCTTAATGCTGATGTTATTGTCGAACGATGTTTTTTCGAACGCCTTATCTTTTGATGTAATCGTGTTTTCCTGCTCTAAAATTTCAAGAACGCGTTCAGCAGCAGCATTACCTCTTTTTACTCCGTAGGAAGCTTTAGAGATTGCTTTTGCAGGGGTTAGAATATTGTAGGCTAATCCCATATAAGCAATAAAAGAAGGGCCGTCAAGTGTTTTTTCAATTAAAACCATTTGTCCTCCGTACCAAAGTAAAATTGCAATTACAGTGATTCCCATAAACTCGCTGGCAGGTGATGCTAAGTTCTGACGATTCCCGATACTGTTGGATAGTTTGAAAAAGCGTTCTGTTGAATTTTGAAAAATAGTATTGAAGTAATTCTCGGCATTGTATCCTTTTACGACTTTTAATCCTCCAATTGTTTCTTCAATAGTGGATAAAAAACTTCCTTGTTCTTGTTGCGCTTTTCCGGACTGTTTTTTTAATTGTTTTCCGATTAAGGAAATGATGTAACCCGAAACAGGGATAAAAATAAAGACAAATAAGGTAAGTTTGGCACTGATGATTAACATAGCACATATCGTAAAAACAATAGTTAATGGCTCTTTTACGATAAGTTCTAAGATGGCTAAAAACGAAGTTTGGACTTCATTTACATCAGCAGAAATTCGGGAAATAACATCCCCTTTTCTTTTTTCAGAATAAAATGCCAATGGTAATTCCAGTGTTTTTTTATACAACGCATTTCGCATGTCTCTTAATACGCCATTTCGCAAAAAATTAATAAAAAACATAGCGAGATAATCGGCTAAATTTTTCAATAAGAAGATTGAAATGATAAGAGCGACCATTACAGAAAGTATAAAGCCGGGATTATTAGGGTCTGTATTTTTTGTAATGTAATAGCTTAGATAGTTTTCGGCAAATTCTTTTGCATGGGTAATTCCGTCATAAGTTGGCATCACATAATTCTTCTTTGTTTTGTCAAACAAAACCTGAAGCATAGGAATTAATGCCATGAAAGAAAGTGTGCTAAAAAGCGCATACAAAATATTAAAAAAGATATTTAGGAATGCGTATTTTTTATACGGATATATAAAAGGAACTATTTTTTTAAAATTACTCATTTATTTATGGATGTTATTTTCTGCTATAGCAATGGCTCTTTCGAGTTTTTCTAGCAATAATTTTTTTTCTGGTAATTGGGTTAAATAAGCTGAAACTTTAATTTGTTCGTCATTATCCAGCATTAAATAATTAATTTGCTCGGGAGATTTTTCACTGCACAAAATTAATCCAATTGGTTTGTTTTCGCCTTCTTTTTGTTCATTTTTCTCTAGCCAACGTAAATAAAGCTCCATTTGGCCTTTGTAACCCGCTTTAAATTTTCCTAGTTTTAAGTCAATGGCAACCAAACGGCGTAGACCACGATGGTAAAAAAGTAAATCGATGTAAAAATCTTCATCATCAATTGTTATTCTTTTTTGGCGGGCGAGAAAAGCAAATTCGCTCCCCATTTCAGTAATGAATTTTTGTAATTGAGCTAAGATCGAACTTTCTAAATCTTTTTCAGAATAAGTATCATGTAGTCCTAAAAAATCTAAGAAATAGGGATCGCGGAAAGTTAAATCCGGGCTAATTTGTTTTTCGTTTTTTAGTGAAGTTAAATCATTAACGATTGTTTCTTCCGGCTTTTTGCTGATAGCAGTTCTTTCAAAAAGCATACTGTCAATGCGTTCTTGTAAGGTTCGCACGCTCCATCTTTCGTGAATGCTCATTTGGATGTAGAATTCACGTTTTATATCGCTTTCTGTACTTAATATTGAGTATAAATGTGACCAGCTCAATTGTGCAGACACTGTCTGCACAATTGTATAGTCTTGAAAAACAGAGTTTAGTTTTATGAAACTATGTATGTTTCTTTTACTGAATCCTGTACCGTATCGTTTGGATAATTCTAAACTTAAACCTTGAATGATTTTCTTTCCATAATCAGCGCGATCCTTTTTTAGAATCTCTTCATTGATCGTTTTTCCAATTTTCCAATACAGAAGTGTTAATTCCTGATTAACTGTTTTAGCAACAAAATGACGACTCTGATCTATTAGTCCAATTATTGAATCTAATAGTTCAGGTTTGTTATTTGTGTCAGGTTTGTCACTCATTTTTTTATTTCAATTGCATTCCTGCAATGATATTTTGTATTTTTCCGTCTAAATAGCTTTCTGCTTCATCAAACTCCTGAACTGATTCTAATTCTGCATTTACACTGATATAGAATTTAATTTTTGGCTCTGTTCCGCTTGGTCTTGCACAAATTTTAGACCCGTCTTCAGTATAATAAATCAATACGTTTGATTTTGGAACATCCATAACAGATTCTTCACCGTTCAATAAATTTAAGGCAATTGACGATTGGTAGTCTTCCATCATAATAACACGCTGACCGCTGATTTCTTTTAACGGATTTTCGCGCAGACTGATCATCATCTGGTTGATTTCTTCCAGACCTTCCATTCCTTTTTTAGTTATAGAAACCAGGTGTTCTTTGTAGAAGCCATTTTCAACATAAAGCTGTAAAAGCTCTTTGTAAACACTACTTCCGGCTGCTTTTGCCTGAGCGGCAATTTCGATAATTAATAAGGTTGCAGCAACGGCATCTTTATCTCTGACAGCATCGCCAACCATGAAACCAAAGCTTTCCTCGCCACCTCCGATAAACTGAAGTTCCGGGAAATCTTTAATCATTTTGGCAATCCATTTAAAACCGGTCAATCCTATTTTGCACTCCACACCATAGTTTGTGGCCAGTTCCATCATCATTGGAGTTGAGACAATTGTCGAACCAATGAATTGTTTTCCATTGATTTTGCCTGCTTTTTTCCATTGTTTCAATAAGAAAGCAGTCATTAAAACCATCGTTTGATTTCCGTTCAATAAAATCATTTTGCCTTCGTTGTTTCTAACGGCAACACCAAGACGATCGCAATCAGGATCTGTTCCGACTACAATATCCGAATGTGTTTTATCGGCCAAAGCTAAGGCCATTGTCAAAGCTTCAGGTTCTTCAGGATTTGGAGATTTTACGGTTGGGAAATTTCCATCAGGAATGGCTTGTTCCGGTACGATGTGTACATTTTTGTAACCCGCCTGTGATAAAGTTTCAGGAACAGATTTAATCGATGTTCCGTGCAAAGATGTAAAAACAATATGCAAGTCGTCTTTTGCTTTTGCCGGTGTATTAAAACTGGCATTTTCAATAGACGATTTTATAAAAGCTTTGTCGATTTCGGAGTCGATATACTCGATCAGACTTTCGTTGGCTTTGAATTTAATTTTATCGTAACCTAAGCTTTCGATAGTGTTGATAATTGCAGCATCCTGTGGAGGTACAATTTGTCCGCCATCTTCCCAGTACACTTTATAACCGTTATATTCCGGTGGATTGTGAGAAGCTGTTAGTACAATCCCGCATTGGCAGCCTAAATATTTAAGTGCAAACGATAATTCTGGAGTTGGTCGTAAATCGGAGAACAGATAAACATGGATTCCATTTGCAGAGAAAACATCAGCAACAATTTTGGCTAAAGTATTACTGTTATGACGGCAATCATAAGCGATAACGACTTTTAAAGGCTGATTAGGGAAAGCGACATGCAAATAATCAGATAAACCCTGAGTATTTTTTCCAAGTGTGTATTTGTTAATTCGGTTGCTTCCAACCCCCATCACACCGCGCATTCCGCCAGTTCCAAATTCAAGGTTTTTGTAAAAACTTTCCTCAAGTTCCTTTGGTGAAGTTGTCATTAATTCTTTAACAGCAGCTTGTGTTTCGCTGTCAAAGGTTGGTGTTAACCATTCGTTTACTACATTTAGAATATTAGGTGCTATATTCATCATTCGTGTCTTTTTATATTTAAATAATAATAGAGTTCGGGAACTATTTATTTTTATAAGTTTGTTTTATGCGTTGTTTGGAATTTGCCTGTTTTTTTTACGGTTGGAAGCCGCAAGAAGAACCAGATTCCTAATAACAGTTTTGTGTTAGAAATTAACCTCTCGGGCTACTTTATAACGTGCTTCGTTGCTTTTGGTTCTCAGGATAATTTCGCCCAGAAAACCGGCCAGAAACAATTGTGTTCCCAGAATCATAGTGGTTAAAGCGATAAAAAACCAAGGATTGCTGGTGATCAGACTGTATTTCATTCCATTATACATATGGTATAATTTTGAAATTCCAATGTAACCTGCCAGTAAAAAACCAATTATAAACATCAAAGATCCAATGGCGCCAAATAAGTGCATTGGTCTTTTTCCGAATCGTGATAAGAACCAGATTGTAATTAAATCAAGAAAGCCGTTTATAAAACGTTCCATTCCAAATTTAGTTTCCCCGTATTTACGGGCCTGGTGAATAACCACTTTTTCACCGATTTTATTAAAACCAGCGTTTTTTGCCAAAACCGGAATGTAACGGTGCATTTCACCAGAAACTTCTATGTTTTTAACAACGGCATTTTTGTAAGCTTTTAATCCGCAGTTGAAATCGTTCAGCTCAACGCCTGAAGTCTTTCTGGCAGCCCAGTTAAATAATTTCGAAGGAAGATTCTTTGCTACAACCGAGTCATAACGTTTTTTCTTCCAGCCTGAAACTAAATCAAATTTTTGAGCTGTAATCATTTCATATAAGCCTGGAATTTCGTCCGGGCTATCTTGCAAATCAGCATCCATGGTAATGATAACATCACCCTGTGCTTTGGCGAAACCCGCATGTAAAGCCTGCGATTTCCCAAAGTTTTTCATGAAACGAATTCCTTTTACATTCGGATTTTCGTTAGAAAAACCTTCAATAATATTCCAAGAATCATCTGTACTTCCATCATCTACAAAAATGATTTCATAAGAGTAATTGTTAGATTGCATCACTTTAATAATCCACGAATAGAGTTCTTGTAGTGATTCCTCCTCATTTAGAAGCGGTATAAGTATAGATAAATTCATTTATTTTTTTTATTCTTGTGTAGTTTTGCTTTTAAAAAATGCTGCGAAAATTAATCCAAAAATGGCACTGATAACGATTGCAAAAACAGATCCTTTTAATAATTCGAAAGTCGAGTAAGGGCTGCTTTCTTTCATTTTGCTAATGGCTTCATTGATAGACGAAGCAGGAGCTCCAAATTTCTGCATCATGTTTGCCGTGTATTTGATCATGATTTCATTTAGAGTGTCTTTTGCACCCGGATCAATAACGTTAAATAAAACAATGTTAAATAAGGTAGAAATTAAAACGCCAATTACAGCTGCCAAAAAGTAAGTTGTAAAAGCCTCCTTGAACGAAAAAACTCCTTTTAATTCTTTCTTGGTTTTAGAAAGTAAAATAATACTGATTGTCAGACTGATTACGATGCCGATAATGCCCATCCACCAGGCAGTGAACAGATTTAAATCGATTGCATATATTGTAGCAGTAAATAATGCAGATGCAATTCCAATCATTACACCGTAAGTAATTCCATTCTTTTTTATAACTTCATTAATCATATTTTTATATGTTTTAAAATTAATCCACAAATATAGTAATTCCCAATACACACTAGATATATATTAAAAAAATTAATACAAATCACAAGGCCGTTAAAATTATTGATTAAAAGATTTGTTAATTCGAAAAAAGTTGTAAATTTGCACACTTAAAAATAATTAAAAGTTTTAAACAAAAAAGAGTAGCGTTGTTTACACCTTTTTCTAACCATGGAAAAGCTTCAAAATAAAATTGCTCTAAACAATAAATAAAATAAAAAGATGAAAAAAGGAATTCACCCAGAAAATTACAGATTAGTTGCATTTAAAGACATGTCAAATGACGAAGTTTTTATCACTAAATCTACTGCAGATACAAAAGAAACAATTGAAGTTGACGGAGTTGAGTATCCAGTTGTAAAAATGGAGATTTCTAGAACATCTCACCCATTTTATACTGGTAAATCTAAACTTATCGATACTGCAGGACGTATTGATAAATTCAAAACTAAATATGCAAAACACGCTAAAAAATAATAGCTGTTTCTATATCATACAAAAGCCTTCCATTCGGGAGGCTTTTTTTATTTAAGCGAAACAAGTACAAGATTTTACGTAAAGTCATCAAGGTCTCTATTTACAAAGCTTTGCGAACTTTGCGTAAAACCTCAGCGCACTTAGCGGTTAAAAAAAATGTGCTATATCTGCTGCAGTACAAATGACACAAATAAAATAATTGTAACTTTGAACCCGATAACCAAATCAAGATTTTAACAAGTATCAAATTTAATTATTTATGAATTACATTCTTTTTGACGGTCCCGTCCGGAATGCTTTATTACCTTTTACTTTTACAAGACCTGTTGCCGATATATTAATTGGAATTATGACGATTCGCCAGAAATGGGAAGCACGTCTGGGTTCGACAATTACTACCATTACCGAAGATTACTTGTCAGAAAAATTCCCAATGGTAGAATTGGAAGAAAATGTAATGATCAATGCAGCGTATTTGCCAAATGATGCGCTTGCTGAATTGGTTTCTAATCTGGCTACAAATCAGGCTATTTTTAAAGGTGATGATGTAATTGCTTTTTTTACCAATGAAAATCAGGAAGAAGTTGATTTCGATTCGTACGAAATCATTCAGTACAATGAGGATTGTTTGACAGTAGAACATACCTGGGATATTTTTTCTAAAAATGATGCGGCGATTCGTGAAGATTTCCAGTATTTGACTGAAGACAGAAAATCGCAGCCAATCCCGAAAAGTGTAAATGTTATTGCGCCCGAAAACATATTTCTTGAAGAAGGAGCAAAATTAGAGTTTGTGACGCTAAACGCTTCAAATGGTCCTATATATATAGGGAAGAATGCTGAAATTATGGAAGGAACCGTAATTCGAGGTCCTTTTGCTTTATGTGAAAATGCACAGGTGAAACTAAATGCCAAAGTTTATGGAGCGACAACAGTAGGTCCGGGATCAAGAATTGGAGGAGAAGTTAAGAACTCGGTGCTTTTTGCTAATTCAAACAAAGGACATGATGGTTTCTTGGGAGATTCTGTTTTGGGAGAATGGTGTAATATTGGAGCAGACAGTAATAATTCGAACCTGAAAAATAATTACGAAGAAGTGAAATTATGGAGCTATGAAACAGAAGGATTTGCTAAAACAGGGCTTCAGTTTTGTGGTTTAATGATGGGAGATCATAGTAAATGTGGAATCAATACGATGTTCAACACCGGAACAGTAGTAGGAGTGAGTGCTAATATTTTTGGAAGTGGTTTTCCACGTAATTTTGTTCCAAGCTTTTCATGGGGTGGAGCAGCTGGCTTTACAACTTATGTAACCAAAAAAGCTTTTGAAACCGCAAAATTAGTAATGGGACGACGTAACATCGAGTTTGATGAGACAGAATCGGGAATCTTAGAGCATATTTTTGAGGAAACTAAAAAATGGAGAAAAGATTAAATTAAATAATTGGTCAATTAGATAATTAAGTAAACCCTACAGAATTAAAATATTCTGTAGGGTTTGTTGTTTTTAAATCGTTTGTTATTTGTTTATCTTAGTAAAATCTCCTTTCAGGTTAAATTTTAATTCTAAACCGTTGGTTAGTTTTACTTCGTATCCGGAAGAACCTATTTCTATTTTGGTTATTTTCTCTTTAGGGAAATTTGTTTTTACATACGAAGTGATTTTTTTTGGGATAATAGAAGCAGGGATTTTAGAGTTTTTACCATCAACTTCTTTCCAGTTTCCTTTTTTATCAAATTCGATTTCAATTTTATTGTCAAATTGAACTTTGTATTCCGTTGAGAGTAATTCTTTGTCCTGAAGTATGTAACTGGGCTTTTTAGAGCCAAAGTGAGTTTTTAAGAAAGTTTGTGCGTTTGCCGGTAAAACTTCTTTTTTAATCACAGTTTTTTGTGCGTAAGCAGAAAATCCAAATAATAATCCTGCAATTAGACAAGTCATCAAGTTTAATTTTGGTTTCATATTTTGTTGATTTTTAAATTGTTATCCAAGATAATACTAAAATTTGATAAAGTGTAAGAATATTTAGGTGATTTTTAAATCTGAAGCGACAGTCGTCTAAATAATATTGTCTAATACTCTAATTAATCTATCTTTGCACCACGAAAAAAATGGGTGGTCAAAAAAACGATTAACCGATTAAACAAATTCACAGAAGATAATGATTACAGTTAACGATATTTCAGTTCAGTTTGGCGGAACTACATTATTTAGCGATGTTTCTTTTGCTATCAATGAAAATGATAAAATTGCCCTTATGGGTAAAAATGGTGCGGGAAAATCGACACTTTTAAAAATAATTGCCGGTCAAAGTAAACCTTCTACCGGAAGTATCTCAACTCCAAAAGATGCTGTAGTGGCTTATTTGCCGCAGCATTTATTGACTAAAGATGGTTCAACTGTAATGGAAGAGGCTTCTAAAGCTTTTGGTGAGATCTTTAAAATGAAAGCTGAGATCGATGAGATTAATGAACAATTAACGGTTCGCACGGATTATGAAAGTGATGCTTACATGAAGTTGATCGAAAGAGTTTCAGATTTAAGTGAGAAATATTATGCTATTGAAGAAGTAAATTACGAAGCCGAAGTAGAGAAAATTTTAATAGGTTTAGGTTTTGAGCGTGAAGATTTTACTCGTCAGACTTCTGAATTTTCGGGAGGATGGAGAATGCGTATCGAATTGGCTAAAATTCTTCTTCAAAAACCGGATTTGATTTTACTGGATGAGCCAACGAACCACATGGATATTGAAAGTATTCAGTGGCTGGAGGAATTTTTATTGACTTCTGCAAAAGCAGTTGTAGTAATTTCGCACGATAGAGCATTCGTAGATAATATTACCAATCGTACTATTGAGGTAACAATGGGAAGGATTTACGACTACAAAGCAAAATATTCTCATTACTTAGAATTAAGAAAAGACCGTCGTATTCATCAGCAAAAAGCATACGATGAGCAGCAAAAAATGATCGCAGACAATAGAGCGTTTATTGATCGTTTTAAAGGAACTTTCTCTAAAACAGATGCGGTTCAGTCTCGCGTTAAGATGTTGGAGAAATTAGTTATTGTGCAGGTTGATGAAGTTGATAATTCGGCATTGAAATTAAAATTCCCACCAGCAGCACGTTCCGGACAATATCCGGTTGTGGTTAAAGATTTGTCAAAATCCTACGGAGATCATGTGGTTTTCAAAGATGCAAACATTGTGATCGAAAGAGGACAAAAAGTAGCATTTGTTGGTAAAAACGGTGAAGGAAAATCTACCATGATCAAAGCGATCATGAAAGAAATCGGAATTGATGAAGGAAGCGTAGATATTGGTCATAATTCTCAAATTGGATATTTTGCGCAGAACCAGGCTTCTTTGTTGGATGAAAATGCTACTATTTTCGAAACAATTGATGCTATCGCTGTGGGAGATATTCGTACTCAGATCAAAAACATTCTGGGGGCATTTATGTTTCAGGGTGATGATATTACCAAAAAAGTAAAAGTACTTTCGGGTGGAGAAAAAACACGATTGGCAATGATTAAATTATTGTTGGAACCTGTTAATTTATTGATTCTGGATGAGCCTTCGAATCACTTGGACATGAAAACCAAAGATATTATTAAAGATGCCTTAAGAGATTTCGACGGAACTTTAATTTTGGTTTCTCACGACCGTGATTTCCTTGACGGATTGGCGACTAAAGTTTTTGAATTTGGAAACAAACGCGTGAAAGAACATTTCGAAGATGTTGCAGGCTTCCTGGCACACAAGAAAATGGATTCTATGCGTGAAATAGAAAAATAAGATATTTTAATGAACTATATTGATGGGTTGTAATTCGTGAGAAGTATAGTTACATCTCTGAAAAGAATCTAGACGATACCTTAAAAAGCACAAGAAATTCAATTCTTGTGCTTTTTTTATGGTTATTGATTAAGTAATTAAATTTCTTTAAGAACGGTTCTCTTTTTAAAGTACAAGGCGATATAGGCAAGAACAGAACAGATAGACCCAATAAGAATCATATTCCAGACGGCTGTTGTCGTTTGCGAGTAAGAGCCATTTTCTATAATTAGTATCCTGAATGCTTTCAAAAAGTGGGTGAGTGGAATAACATTGGCAATGGCCTGTACTGCCTGAGGCATCTGACTTAAAGGCCAGGTGAAACCACTGAGAATAAAGCTTGGAGTGGCAATTACCATTAGAATCTCGGTCGCTTTTAATTGATTGGGAACTATGATGCTCACTAGAATTCCGATAAAAGAAACAGAGAGTACAAATATTCCGGCAATGAAAGTCAATGGGGCTAAGTTTTCATAAAATGGTAATCGGAACCATAAAGTAAAAAGCCAGTAGATAATCCAGATTCCGAAACTCATTATTAGGTACGGAATAATTTTTACAGCTAGCATTTTTAAGATTGATGGGCATTTTTTTACAAGGTCTTTAAATGTTCCATTTTCAAATTCTGAAGCAAATGATAATGCCAGGCCTAAAAGTAAAACCTGCTGAAGCACGGTTGCTAAAACTCCCGGCCAAAGAAAATACATATAGTTCGTGCTTCGGTTGTATTTTTTAATAAAAGTAGTTTTGAAGGGTTCGTATTGGGAAGCAAGTAAGTTTTCCGGTACACCTTGTTTTCTTAAGGTCTCAATCTGAACACCTGCTTTTAGAGTTCCCAAACAAATTTGTATCGCTGTTGAGGCGTAATTAGCGGTTAAAACATTTGAGGTGTTTACTATCGTTGTAATTTCAGGATATTTTTTGGTGAGTGTCGTTTTTTCGAAATCTTTCGGAATAATAACCACACAAGTAGCTTCTTTTTGAATGGCAATTTTAGAAAGATTGTTTTGATCGTACAAAATAGTAGCAATAGATAGCACTTCGTTGTCTTCAAACATCTGAATTGCTTTTGAACTTAATTCAGAACGGTCCTGATCAATCACAATAATGGGTAAATCAGTAACTTTGCCTTTTCCGTAAACATAACCTAATAAAACGCCATACAGGATTGGAGCACCAATGAAAAGTATTCTAAGGACCTTGTTTTTCCAGAATAACTGAAATTCCCGTTTAAGCAATGAAGAGAAATTTTGCATAGTTAAAGAGATAAAGTGACGGTTGTTTTGGTGATGAGATCTTTTGTTTGCTCAATGTTGGAAGGCGTTATTTTTATTTCAAACAAGCTTTCCTGCATTTCATAATCAGGATAGGCGGTCGCGATATTTCCGTAGGCCCCTAATTGTTTTATAGTTGAAATGGTTCCTTTGATGTTTTCTTTCTTATAGGGAACATGAACAGTGATTTCTTGTCCTTTTTTAAAATCGCCTAATTGCTTTTCGGGAATTGTAAAGCGAAAATAAGTGCTGTTGGAGATATAGCCATTAAATAAGGTATAACCGGGCAATGCCAGTTCGCCAAGGTTTAAAGTAATGGTTTCAATACTCATGTTTTGCGGAGCAATGATATAACGTTCCTTGTCGGCAGTTTCGACTTCCTGCAACGCTCCAAGTGCTCGGTCCTGTTGTCCGAGTGCCATTGTTTGCTGTTCGATTCGTGCACCTTTTTTAGCATCGTCTAACTCGGCAACAACAGCGTTGTATTGTGCTTGTGCTCCCTGATACTTCGCAAAAGTTTCGTCGTAAGTTTGTTGTGATATGAGGGAGTCCTTGAGCATATTGGTTAGTCGTCTGATTGATTTCTGCGCAAATTCGTATTGTTCTTTTAACCCCATCTTTTTAGCTTCCAATTGCTTTATCTGATTTTCTGTAGCTCCCTTTACGGCCATTTTGTACTGGGCTTTTGCAGATACTACGGCTCCCTCTGCCTGGCTTTTTTTTGCGTCAACTTCAGGAATATCCAGTATGGCAAGTGTGTCTCCTTTTTGAACCTGATCCCCTTCCTTGACAAATATTTTTAGGATCTTACCCGGAATTTTACTCACAACGGCAATTTGTTCTTTTTCTATTTTTCCCTGAATTAAATCTCCTTTTTTTGCTTTTTGACATGCTATAAAAAGGAAAATGATTGTGATGCTAATGATTACTTTTTTCATAAAACAGAACTTTTATTTGGATAGTTTTTTGGACAAATCGCCGGTAGCAATTATGGTTTCAATAGCGGCAAGTCTTTGCTCTATTAAAGTAGTGGTCTTGTTTACAGATGCTTTATAAGAGTCGTTCTCTGCTTCAAGTCGTTCCGATATATTGATAAGACCTTCTTTGTACTGCTTAATGGCAAGATTTAAATTATTGCCGGCTACTTTTTCCTGTTGTTGCGTAATGTCTATTTTTTGCGTTAAAACGGTATAATCGACCAAATTCTTTTCAAGAAGCAGTTCAAGCTTTTCTTTAGTATCGTCAATTTGGTTTTGTACCTGTTCGATATTGATCTTGGCTTCGTGTACTTTGTGTTTTCGTTCAAAACCTGAGAAAACCTCCCATTTCATAGCAGCTCCAACGACCCAGTTCTGACTTATGGTTAGTTCATTGAGTCCTAAATACAAAGCCTGATTGATTCCGGTAATAATGGGGGTCGTGGCATTTGCATTGAACAAACTCGAATAGGAAACTCCTCCAAAAGCTCCCAGAGTGGGTAAATAAGTTCCTTTTTCTTTCTTTAATAAATATTCATAAGCTGACTTAAAAGATTCCAGTGCTTTTATTTCCTGTTTGTTTTGCGTGCTTAACTTTTCATCAGTGATTAAATAAGGTGTTAAAGAATATTGGACATTGTCTATATCGGCAACTGAGTAACCAGTTAAGTATTGAATTTTTTTGTAAATCAGTTTTCGTTTTCCATCCAGTTCAATCTTTTTGGAGGCAAGTTCGAGTGCCGCTAATTTTATCTTATCTCTGTCGTACGGAATGGCAAGTCCCTGTTCGATTGCCTTTGTAACACGCTTGGTTTCCGTATCGAGTCGGTTTTCGCTTTCTTTGATTAGTTTGTCTATTTCTTTTAGTAATTCTAACTGATCGAAAGTGTTAATGACCTCTTTTGTAATTTGGTCTTTTTCAGATTCTTTTAGAAATACAGTTCCCTTCGTTTTTTCTTCAATTGCTTTAGCTCCGTTCGGGATTTGCATTCCGCTAAACAAAACGGTTTTTGCCATTACACTTCCGTTAAAAATGTTACCGTAGTTTTTAAAAGCTGTTTTTCCATCAAACAAAGGATAGTTTACAATAGGTATTGTGGCGGTAGGAAGATCGACAGTAAGTTTATTATCAAAATAGGAGTAAAGCGCACTAGCTTCGACTGTTGGAATGTATTTGTTCCAGACTCCTTTTTCCTGAAGATTTAATTTTTCAATTTCTAAATCTTTGTCTTTTAAGGAAGCGCTTTTTTCAATAGCTTTCTGGATGGCCTCTTCCAAAGTGGAGGAAACAGCAATCTGACTGTGTATAAAGTTGAAAGAAAGGAAAAAAAGAAAAGGAAATAAATGTTTTTTCATTGCAATTTTTGTTTCAGTTATTTGACAAATCGTAAGATAGTTTTTGTAAGATGATACAAAGAATTGGGAGGCGGTTAAAGACCGATTGTTACAAAGTTAAGAATATAAGTCTTACATTAGTGCTCTCAAGGTGTTTAAAAGATAAGTAGCTTTTAAAACTTTTTTAGTATTTTATACTTGTTTAACAGAAAGTTATGGGGGAGTATTGGAGTTTGTCTGTTTTTTCATACCTTAGTAAATGTATTTCCAAATTAACTTATTTTTAACATGAAAAAGAGTTTTTTAGTTTTAGCAGTTTTGACGACTTATTTATTTAGTTTGTCCCTATTTTCTCAAACTGATAACGAACCAGTCGCTTTAGGTTTGCCAGGAGATAATCTTAATTTATATGCCGTTTTGGATGTTTTTCAGAAATCTAAAACTTTAGAGGAATTTGAAAGAGTACTGAATGAACAGGACAGTAAGGTTAATAATTTAGATTTAAATAATGATGGCGAGATTGATTATATAGAAATTGAAAGCCAAAAGAAAGGGAATACACATGTGATTGTGCTTCAGGTAGCTATAAATAGTAAAGAAAAACAGGATGTAGCTGTTATCGAAGTAGATAAAGATAAAAAGAATAATGTGCATGTTCAGATTATTGGAGATCAGGATTTATATGGGAAAAATTATATAGTAGAGCCTTCAGATACCGTGGGAGGGACACCAAATCCCGGGTATAAGGGAGATGCTAACGTAATTGTAAATAATAATACAACGAATAATTATAATACGACTACTACCAGCGGGTATGTAACTGCAGACGTAAATATATGGCCGGTAGTATTGTACTTGTTCTCTCCAGTATATGTAGTGTATCGATCTCCTTGGTATTGGGGGTATTATCCTCCTTACTGGCGTCCGTGGCGCCCGGTTTATTATCACGATTATTGGGGATATCATGGGCATTATTACAGAAATCCGTATTATCGAAGAACGGCCAGGGTAAGAAACCAAAGGTATTATAATAATTATGTATCAAGAAGAAATACATCGGCAGTAGTTCGAAATTACAGAGCTAGTGGACGCTACAATACAACTTATAATGGAAGGGACTATAGAAGACCTGCTCCAGTTACTAATACAAGGCCTAATAGACCTTCTACAACACGGCCAGGGACACGTCCGACTAATCCATCAACCCGACCTGGGATGACCAGGCCGGAAAGCCGACCGACTAATCCGTCAACAAGGCCAGGGATAACAAGGCCAACAACTCGTCCGGTAACGCCAACAAACCCATCAACACGACCAGTTGTGAGGCCAACGCAACCGGTAAATCGGCCAACGAATCCAACAGCCAGACCGGTAACACGGCCAACACAACCAGTAACACGTCCTGCGACCCGACCGGCATCCAATAGAAGTTCCAGTCCTAATAGAAGACAAGGTTAGATTGTGAGTATTTGATTAATTTTTGATTTACAGCATTTATGAATAAATATCTACTGCTAAAAATTGTTTTTTTCTTTGTAATGCCATTTTTTTTGAATGCACAAAATGCCGCCACCCAACCGACGGCTAATGCTGAAAGTGTGGTTAAATATCCGCAATTTCAGTTTAAGGGGATTTTTCAAGCGCGCTATTTGGAAAGTTCCGGTAAAAATGTTGATGTTTTAGGGGCTCATCATTCTACAGGTCAAGTAACACAAAGTTCGTTTGACATTAAAAGAATGCGTGTCGGTCTTAATACTAAATTAAGTGAAGCTACTGAGGTTGTGATTCTGGTAAATTTAGCTGACTTTAAATCGGATCCGAAATCGAAGGTTCTTGAAAATGCTTATGGAAAATATACTTTTAGTAAATATCTGGCTTTAACAGGAGGTCAGTTTCGTCCGGCATTCGGTATTGAGGAACTGGTTCCGGTAGATATTATAAAATCATTTGATTTTTCCAATCAATATTATGAGTTTGGTAAAAATGGCTGGACTAGTTTTCAAATTGGTGCTTCGGCAAGCGGGGCATTCGATCTTGGAAAAATCCCTGTAAATTATGCTATTTCTGTTTTAAATGGTAACGGAAAAAATCAGGAAATGGATAACGATAATGGAAAATTGTATGCAACAAGGTGGGTTTTCAGTTTGTCTAAAGAGCATAAAATTAATTTGGGTTTAAATGGTGGAATTGGAAAAAGATCAGATCAAAAAGTTTTTGCTTTGGGAGCTGATATTACCAGTGATTTTAAGCTTACCGACCGATTTACTTTTGATCTGCAAATTGAATACAAGCAGGGAACCAATCATAACCTGTATTTTTCATTGCCTGCCGATTCCAGGACTTCAAATGTTGATGATTATCAAATGAGAGGAGTTTATTTTTTGCCAAATTTGAGATATTTGGTTGATTATAAAAAACTAACTTCTCTTGAGTTGTCCTGTCGTTTTGAGTCTTTTGATAACAATTATAAAATTAATTCAAATGTTCGTCAGACTTATACGCCAATGTTAAGTCTTGAATTTGGTAAGGCTTATACGGGAAGAATAGAAGTAGGATTTGAAATTGATCGCTTCGACAGAAATATTCCCGATACCTCATTTTATAATGATGATCTGTTCCTGCTTCAGTTACAACTCCGTTTATAATATAATTTAATTTAATCCCTTTTTTATGAAAGAAGTGCAAATACCTCAAACCCTGATAACACTTGCAGTTGGGCTTGCAATTTGGTTTATTCCTGCACCAGCTGGTGTCGTTAATGAAGCTTGGCATTTGTTTGCGATTTTTGTGGCAACAATTCTTGGAATCATCTTAAAAGCTGCTCCCATGGGAACTATGTGTATGATTGCAATTGCATTAACTGCTTTTACGCAAGTTCTGGCTCCCGGAGATGCAGGAAAATCTATTACCCTGGCGTTGAAAGGATTTGGTGATAAGGTAATTTGGCTAATTGGGATTTCGTTTTTTATTGCAAGGGGATTTATAAAAACAGGTTTAGGAAACAGAATTGCTTTTTTATTCATCAGGATATTCGGAAAAAGCTCTTTAGGATTGGCTTATGGTCTGGGTCTTGCTGATTTGGTGCTGGCGCCTGCGGTACCCAGTAATACAGCAAGAGGGGGTGGAATTATTTATCCTATCATGAAATCAATGTCAATGAGTTTTGGCTCGATGCCGGATCAGCCCGAAACTCATCGAAAATTGGGATCATATCTTACATTAAGCAGTTACAATGCAAATTTGATCGCTTCGTCAATGTTTTTAACGGGAACAGCAAGTAATCCAATGTGCCAGAAATTTGCACTTAATCTGGGAATAAAAATTAGCTGGATTTCATGGGCAACAGCGGCAATAGTTCCTGGACTGGTTGCTTTTTTTGTAATTCCTTTTGTGTTATATAAAATTTACCCGCCGGAATTAAAAAAAACCGGAGATGCTCCACAAATCGCTGCTCAAAAACTGAAAGAAATGGGAGCAATTACCCGCAATGAGTGGATGATGCTGTTAACCTTTTTTATTCTTTTATTTCTTTGGATGACAGGCGATTTGTTCTCTATTGATGCTACAACTACAGCCTTTATCGGGTTGGTGATTTTACTGCTGACTTCGGTGTTAACCTGGGATGATGTAAAAGCCGAGAAGGGGGCCTGGGATACCATCGTATGGTTTTCGGTTTTGGTTATGATGGCAAGTTCGCTCAATGAACTTGGGTTTATTGGCTGGTTTAGTAATTTGGTAAAAGCTGAAATTGGTGGTTTAAGCTGGCAAATGGCTTTTCCTATTATTGTATTGGTGTACTTTTTTAGTCATTATCTTTTTGCAAGTGCAACGGCTCACGTGGCGGCAATGTATGCAGCATTATTGGGTGTCGGAATTTCGCTTGGAATTCCCGGCTTGCTTTTGGCTTTTATGTTGGGTTTTGTAGGTTCTATCTACGGAACTTTAACACATTACGGACATGGACCAGCACCAGTTTTCTTCGGAAGTGGTTATGTCGACCTGAAAAGCTGGTGGGTCAAAGGCTTGATAACCGGTTTGGTTATGCTCTTTATCTATATGGTGATAGGAGGGTTGTGGCTCCGATTAATTGGTGACTTTTAAATTCGGATTCCCGGAGGAAGTAATTCTTTATATTCAGGATTTTTTTTAATAAACAATACAATTCTTGGGAAAATAGGCATTATTCTAAATTTCTTTTCAATAACAATTTCCATGATGCTTTTAAGTAAAGCATCAATTGTAGCTTGATTGTCAAAGCCTTCAGGGGTGTTGATTTTGGTTAAGAAAATTTTCTTCTCCTGAAAAGAATACTCCACAGAAAGTAATCCTTCAGGGACTATGGTTTCAAATTGTCTTGCAAAAGTATTGTCTTTGATTTCCATAGTTTCAATAGGTTCCATATTAGTCATGTTTTGGGGATTGAATTAAAAAAAATAATAAAAAGAACATTGGGTAACTTTATAAAGAACATTGTGGAAAAATGTTTCGATATTAGTTAATAGGATTGCAAAGGTAATCATTTGATTTTCAATATGGAATTATTTTTTTTAACCTCTGCTTTAATCTTGAATTGCGCGTCTTTGTTGCTTTTATTTGGTTTAGACAGTGATTTTTGGTGCAAGATTTGCAATGCATGTTGCTAAAAAAAGTAATTTTAGCTTGAAATTAAAAGCTATAACCCTAACTCTCTTTCTGTCAAATGAGTAAAATTCCTGTATATTTTATGCCCGGTCTTGCGGCGAGTCCCGCTATTTTTGAAAGAATCAATTTAGACGAGTCTGTTTTTGAGATGTGTTTGTTGGAGTGGGAGCTTCCACAACCAAAAGAATCACTGTCTGATTACGCTCTTCGAATTTCTAAAAATATTAAACATGAGAATCCGGTTTTGATAGGTGTTTCTTTTGGAGGGATTTTGGTTCAGGAAATCGCCAAACACATTCAGACCCGAAAAGTAATTATTATTTCGAGCGTTAGAAGTAATGCGGAATTTCCACGAAGAATGAAAATTGGAAAATCAACAAAAGCCTATAAGCTTATTCCGATGAAATTAATTTTGAATATCGAAAACCTGGCGAAGTACTCTTTTGGAGAAAAAGTAAATAAGCGCATTAAGTTGTATGAGAAGTTCTTAGCAGTGCGTGATCTTAATTATTTACAATGGGCGGTTGAATCAGTTATTTTATGGGATAGGAATGAAATTGATTCTAATGTGATCCATATTCATGGAGATCAGGACGATGTTTTTCCTATAAAGTATATCAACAGCTGTATTGTAGTAAAAGGAGGAACACATATTATGATTCTTAATAAATACAAATGGCTGAATGAGAATTTGCCTTCGATCATCTTGGAAAATTAAAATTCCAATTTTTTAAGTTTCAAATTCCAATGCTTTACGATTAGAAATCTTTGTCAAAGTTTTAAACTTTGACAAAGGTCCATGTGCAATCTGTACGCAAATTTTTTATCCGCAATCTTGTTATGGATCAATACAAAATGTTGTGGGGTTGATAGAAGTTATTCCTTTTATTAACGATTTCAGCTCTTCATTTAAGAGATCATTTTATTACAGCTGATTTTATAATTAGTGTTCTCTTTGGGTATAAATATTTGAAATGTTTAAAAAGGGCTGAAAGCCCAAAAGCATAAAAATAGTGCAACGCACTATAAATTAAGATGATGAATCATAATGCCCTGAAGGGGCATAAGCAGTTATAAATAAAACATAAGATCTTAATTAAAAGTTGCTAACTTTTGGAAATGTCATAAAATAAGATATGTGCTTTTTAGGTTATGCTTTTGCCCTTACAGGGCTTAAAGAAGTGTTCACCATTATTCATGGCACTTCGCGCCATGTTACTGCTAAGGCTCTTTCAGAGCAACAGATTCCAAATGCTTGTCTCTTATAGGGTAAGCTGTAAATTATTATTTTTACAATTAAGAAATTTTAGGAAAATGTAAAACTTTAAAAGATTGCAAAAGGCTGCCACTTTCATTCCTAAAAGTCCTTTATGGTAAAGAGAATACTATTTTTATCACTCCAGAACTTTTGAACCTGATTTTTTCTAGACTCACTAATACTTATGTCCAATTTTATAAATCCACAGGTTTTCGTATTGATCCCTTGTTATTCCTCTTTTCTCGGGATGACAAAATAAATTTCAATTATACCAAATCTTCTAATGAAGACTAAAATCCTAGCCCTGATAGTAGTGGTATCCTTTTGTGGCGGGGTTCGCCATAAAAGATACAAGCGGATAGCAGGAAATAGCTTCTTATTCTTATTAGATTCTAAAATTTAAAAATGTTTAAAGTCTAAACTTTGCAATCTAAAATAAAAAATCCCAAACTCTTTTGGAATTTGGGATTTAAAATATTGGAATTTATGTTAGTCGAATTTGAAGAATTTATATTTTCTTCATTTGTTCTTTCATCATTGAGATTTGTTCTTTCAGCATTCCTTGTTTGTCTAATTTTTTAGCTTCATTTAATAAATTAGTCGCTTCTAGTTTTCTTCTGCGTGACATTGCAACTCCGGCAAGGTTTAATTTTGCTACTGCAAGATCCATATCCATAGACAATCCAAGTTCGATTGCTTTTTTGAAATGTTTCTCTGCCTGATTGATATTGGTTTGAGACAACATGATGCCGTGTAGGTAATTAAAGTATCCTTGTTGTTTTCTTACTAGAGCAGCTTCAGGGTTTTTAATATATGCAAGCCATTTTTTAGCTCCTTCGAAGTCTTGTTTTCTTAATTTAAGGAAAGCTAAAAGGATAAATTCGTTTTTGAAGTAAAGGAAAATAGGAATTGCAGTTAACAATATAAGGAAAATTCCATTTCCGATATTACTCTCTGTAAATTGCCAAACGCCTGCGACTACTAGAAGTCCGGCCAAAATAAGTTTAATATTTTTGTGAAACATAATTATTGTAAATTTGTGATTGCAAAGATAGTAAAAGGAATTAAAAATATTTTTATAAAACTACTTGCCAGAAAAAAAAGTCTTTGTATATTTGCACTCGGTTTTGGAATAATGATATTCAAAACAGAAAAACAGATATTAGATACCATTTTAAAGATACAAAACAATGAGCAAAAGAACATTTCAACCATCGAAAAGAAAAAGAAGAAATAAGCACGGATTTATGGACAGAATGGCTTCTGCGAATGGAAGAAAAGTTCTGGCGCGTAGAAGAGCTAAAGGAAGACATAAATTAACTGTTTCTAGCGAACCTAGACACAAGAAATAATGTTTCTATAAACATAAATAAGGCGTTACTTTTTTAGTATCGCCTTTTTTTATACCTTGTCGGTAAAAAATCCGCAACGTTCTAGTTTAGAATATACTACGAATGTTTTTTAAAGTACTTTATATAACTACACAATACAAATAAAATGCCTAAAGACACATCAATAAAATCAGTTTTAATAATAGGGTCAGGACCTATTGTTATTGGTCAAGCTTGCGAATTTGATTATGCAGGTTCTCAATCTGCACGTTCTATTCGTGAAGAAGGGATTGAAGTTATCTTGATAAACTCGAATCCAGCGACAATTATGACCGACCCAAGTATGGCCGATCACATTTACTTGAAACCTTTAACTACAAAATCGATTATTGAAATTCTGAAAGAACATCCACAAATTGATGCTGTTTTGCCTACAATGGGGGGGCAAACTGCATTGAATTTATGTTTGGAAGCTGACGAAAAAGGAATTTGGCAGGATTTCGGAGTAAGATTGATCGGGGTTGATGTAAATGCTATTAATATTACAGAAGACAGAGAGCAATTTAAGCAGCTTTTGCAAAAAATTAATGTTCCAACTGCACCGGCAAAAACGGCTACTTCTTATTTAGAAGGAAAAGAAATTGCTCAGGAATTTGGTTTTCCGTTAGTAATTCGTCCTTCGTTTACTCTTGGGGGAACAGGAGCTGCAGTGGTTTACAAAAAGGAAGATTTTGATGAGCTTTTAACAAGAGGTCTTGAAGCTTCTCCAATACATGAGGTTTTGATTGACAAAGCTTTAATGGGATGGAAAGAGTATGAGCTGGAACTTTTAAGAGATAAAAATGATAACGTTGTGATCATTTGTTCGATCGAAAATATGGACCCAATGGGAATTCATACAGGAGATTCGATTACAGTGGCGCCGGCAATGACATTATCAGATACGACATTCCAAAAATTACGTGACTATGCAATCCTGATGATGCGTAGTATTGGAAATTTTGCAGGTGGTTGTAACGTACAATTCGCAGTTTCGCCAGATGAAAAAGAAGATATCGTAGCCATCGAGATTAATCCTCGTGTGTCCCGTTCGTCAGCTTTAGCATCAAAAGCAACTGGGTACCCAATCGCTAAAATTGCTTCCAAGCTGGCTTTGGGGTACAACCTGGATGAATTGCAAAATCAAATTACAAAATCGACTTCGGCTCTTTTTGAACCAACTTTAGATTATGTAATTGTAAAAATACCGCGTTGGAACTTCGATAAATTTGAAGGTGCCGACAGAACTTTAGGACTTCAGATGAAATCCGTTGGAGAGGTAATGGGAATTGGACGCTCGTTCCAGGAAGCGTTACACAAAGCTACCCAATCTTTAGAAATAAAAAGAAACGGTTTAGGTGCTGACGGAAAAGGATATAAGAACTACGAGCAAATTATCGAGAAACTAACTTTTGCAAGTTGGGATCGTGTTTTTGTAATTTATGATGCCATCGCAATGGGAATTCCGTTGAGCCGTATTCATGAAATCACAAAAATTGATATGTGGTTCCTGAAACAATATGAAGAACTTTATACTTTAGAGAAAGAAATTTCAAATTACAAGATAACGACTCTTCCGAAAGAACTTTTACTGGAAGCAAAACAAAAAGGTTTTGCCGACAGACAAATTGCACACATGATGAACTGTCTGGAAAGTGAAGTGCATACTTTGCGTATGGATAAAAATATCAACCGTGTGTTTAAACTGGTCGATACTTGTGCGGCTGAGTTTAAGGCAAAAACACCTTATTACTATTCGACTTTTGAGGCAGAAATAGAAAAAGCAAATGGTGAGCGTTACGTAGACAACGAAAGTATTGTAACTGAGAAAAAGAAAATCATCGTCTTAGGTTCCGGACCAAACAGAATTGGACAGGGAATTGAGTTTGATTATTCTTGTGTACACGGAGTTTTGGCAGCTAAAGAATGCGGATACGAAACAATCATGATTAACTGTAATCCTGAAACGGTTTCGACTGATTTTGACACAGCTGATAAATTATACTTCGAACCGGTTTTCTGGGAACATATTTATGACATCATTCAGCATGAAAAACCGGAAGGTGTTATCGTACAGTTAGGTGGGCAGACCGCTTTGAAACTTGCTGAAAAATTATCTAAATACGGAGTGAAGATTATCGGAACCAGCTTTGATGCACTTGATTTAGCCGAAGACAGAGGAAGATTCTCTGATTTATTGAGAGAATTACACATTCCTTTCCCGGATTTCGGAATTGCAGAAACGGCTGACGAAGCTTCGGCACTTGCTGATACTTTAGACTTTCCCTTATTAATTCGTCCTTCCTACGTATTAGGCGGTCAGGGAATGAAAATTGTAATCAATAAGAAAGAACTGGAAGAGCACGTGATCAACTTGTTAAAGACGATCCCAGGAAATAAATTGCTTTTAGATCACTATTTGGCCGGAGCAATCGAGGCTGAAGCGGATGCGATTTGTGATGCTGACGGAAATGTGTACATTATCGGAATTATGGAGCATATCGAGCCTTGTGGAGTTCACTCTGGAGATAGTAATGCTACTTTGCCTCCTTTTAACTTAGGAGAATTCGTAATGCAGCAGATCAAAGATCATACGAAAAAAATAGCTAGAGCTTTAAAAACAGTTGGTTTGATCAACATTCAGTTTGCAATAAAAGACGATACAGTTTATATCATTGAGGCAAATCCAAGAGCTTCAAGAACAGTACCGTTTATTGCGAAAGCATACGGAGAGCCTTATGTGAACTACGCTACAAAAGTAATGTTAGGACACAATAAAGTAACAGATTTTGACTTTAATCCACAGTTGAAAGGATATGCTATTAAACAGCCGGTCTTCTCCTTCAGTAAGTTCCATAATGTAAATAAAGCATTAGGACCTGAGATGAAATCAACAGGAGAAAGCATCTTGTTTATTGATGACTTAAAAGACGATCAATTCTACGAATTGTATTCAAGAAGAAAGATGTATTTGAGTAAATAATCTCAAATCTATAAATAAAAAAGGGAAGTCTCGTAGCTATGAGACTTCCCTTTTTTTGTATGTTAAAAGAAGCGGTTACTTAATAATAATCTTTTTAGAAGTATTATTTACTTTTAAAATGTAATTTCCTGAAGTTACATTTGATACTTTAATTGTATTGTTTTGAATATCAGCTGGCTTGAAGTTTTGAACAGCTCTTCCGGTCATATCATATAAGTCAATAGTTTCTATTGTAACATCACTATTGCTTTCGATATGTAAATAATCTGTTGCAGGGTTTGGATAAATTGCTAAACTATTATTAATAGTTTTTTTTGTGTCGCCCAAGCCTAAAGAAGGAGATGTTACTTTAATGATTTTTTTAGTATGGGAACCTGTACTTACGTAAAGTGCGCCATTGTAAATTGCCATTTGTGCAGGAGTGTCGTAGTTTATGTTGAATCTGATAAATTGTTGCTGATCTCCATCTACACCACCAGCAGGAAAACGGAAAATTCTATTTTGTGATCCTGTAGAAATATACAAATCACCATTTGGCGCAACTACTAAATTCGTCGGATTGTTCATTCCTGAAATCAATTTGCTAACAACGCCATCAGTAGTTATTTTTTTAACAGCCCCGTCTAACTTGTCTACAACAAGTAAGTTGCCCGATTTGTCAAATGCCAGGCCGTTAGGTTGAATGAAGTTTGAAGCAAATGTAGTAGTTACTCCTTCAGGAGTTCTTTTTTTTATGTCACCAGAATTAGATTCCGAATAAAAAACATTTCCAGATGCATCTATTGCAATTCCGTATGGACTTCCTGAGGCAGAGTAGGTTGTGATAACTCCTGCAGGCGTTATTTTTTCAATCTCCTGAATAAAACCGGATCCTGCTAACCAAAGATTGCCGGCTGCGTCAAAAGCTATTTGTTGCGGAGTACCATTTACGGTAGCAAAATTGGTTTGTGCTAAATTAGGTGCAACTTTAGTTACTTTGTAAGTGTAATAATCGGCAACAAATAAGTTTCCAGATGCATCAAAAGCAATTCCGCTTGGAGTATTGAACCCTGTAGTTACATAATCTGTAGGGGTTTGTGCATTGATGCTTACTGTTGATAATAATGTAAAGAGTAAAATTTTTTTCATATAGGGCTGTTTAAATTTAAATTCAATTAAAGAAAAAACTCTCAGTGCAAAAGTTATGCTTTTGCTTAGAAAGTATAGGTATTGTTTTTTTTTATTTATTAAAATAGTAGAATTATTGTTGTTTTACTTCTCTTCATTTAAGAGTGTAAGCAATAAAAAGAGACGTAAATTTTGCAACAAAAAAAACTTTTAATACAAAGCTTTTTTAATTGTTAATTCACAATCTTTATAAGATTTTAATTATTTTGGCTAAATGCCATATTGTCTCTTGTGTTTTTTTGTACCGAAATAGCACCGAAAAGAGCTAATAAAAAAGCGAAAGCATAAAAACCTTTTTCGCTTGGTAAAATAGTGGCATTCCAAAGGCCAACGACTAGTAATACGATAGATAAAAGGGTTCCGAACCAACAGATTCCATAATAGATATCAGTTACCGGAAGGTTTTCCAGCCTGTCTCTTACACTTTTCTGTAATGAAACTACAGCAAACAGTCCAAACATTAAAACGGTGAAATAGTATCCTTTTTCGTTTAAAAGCATTTCGGCTCTTGCAAGCCCTACTATAAATCCAACTGTTCCTGCTCCAAGAGCTACCCAAGATGCCGCTATAAAGGCATTCGATGTTTTTTGTACCATAATTAGTTTAATAATTTTATTTTGGTTGATGGGCAAATATAGATAAATTCAGGTCATATCAAAACAAATACAAGTGGTATTATTCAGTATAATCTTCTAAAAATGTTAAATAAAAAAAGCTCCATAATTTGGAGCTTTTTCACTTTAATATAAGTAAGATGTTATGGTTTCATCAATTGCTGTAAAGGCTTTAATTGTTCCATGTCAATTTTTGATTCTTTCAAAACCGACATCAGGGTCATGATATTGTTAGGATTCATGTTTTTGCCTAGTACGCGCACCACTACAAAACCACTTTCTTTTTTGTTAGCAAAAACTACAAACTCTTCGATATTGTCGTCAGGTCCCACATAGCTTATGGAGGCTCCGTCTTTACCTGAACCAACTTTCATTAATTCCTGGTATTTTGGATTTTTCAGGATCTCTTTTAGTTTGCTGCGTTCTGTTTCAAATTGTGCCTGATTTTTAGGTGTCTCTTTAAAAGCCAGGATATTCATTTTGTCGAATGATTTTAGAGCTTCATTTTGTTCTGCAGATAATTTTGTTTTTTCCACATTTAAGATTGTTGACGAAATATCAAGTGCGATAAAATCTTTATTGTCTGTGTTTTCAACAAAATACTTCTGCAATGAAGGAGTAGAATTACAACTTACTAAAGTTAATAAAACTAAAAGGGCTGAGGTAATAACGTTTGCTTTCATCTTATTTTTTGCTTTTAGAAGCTTTTTTTAAGTCAGAGCCACCTGGAAGCTGCATCTTGTCTGTAAGTACTGAGATTTCGTTTAAGTCAAAATTACCTGTCAGGGAAAGTAAAACGCTTTCATTGCTTTTTGCGCCGTCAACAAACATCAGTAATTCTTTAATTTGTGTATCGCTTGCACCTGATTTTACCATTATACGTACATTTTTTCCGCTGTCGTTTACTTTCATAAGTTCTTCTAATCCGGCTGTTTTGATGTATTTATCAGCAGAAGCTTTCATATCGGCTTCGATTTTTGGATTTTTGGTTGTAAACACCTTTAAGTAATCTAACTTTTTAATTAAGTTAATGTATTGTTGGGTTTCTTTATCTGAAGCGTCAACTTTTACCTTGCTCATTAAATCGAACATTTTTTTGTTTACGATTACTGAGGTTACGTCGTCCTGACCATCAAATTTGTCAAATGCTCCCTGAGCATAAAAAGTGTGGCTAACGAATGCTAAAACTAGTGTTATGATGAAATTTTTCATTTTGATTGAGATTTAATTACTGTTTAAAAATTTTGTTTTTTGATTGTTCGTATTCTTTAATGTACTGTACACTTTCAATACCTACATTAACATTGTTTGATAATAAAGCCAAAGCTTTTTGCGTTGCGGCAAGTGCTTCTTCCGGATTATCGTAGGTTCCTAATTCTGTTTGCGCTGTAACTGGAGTTACATCTTTTTCGCTCACATAAAAATAGGTTCCAACTCCTAGTAAAACAACAGCTGAAGCTGCAATCGATAACCACGCTACTTTTCGTTTTTTAGTTTCTAGTGGTATTGTCTGCGTCGATTTCTGTTCTTTTACCTGAGAGAAATAACCAAACATAGGTTTGTATTGTTCCAAATGCTGCGCAACATCCGGTGAAGAAAAATATTCTTTTAATTGATTTTCTTCGGCAATAGTTGTTTCTCCCTCAAAGTATTTTTCTAATACATCTTCTATTTTATTGTATCCCATAACTGTGTGTATTAACCATTGATTCTCTTATTTTTTTTCTCGCTCTTGAAAGGGCTACTCTGATAGCCGTTTCGTTCATATTGACAATTTTCGCAATTTCGTCAAATTCATATTGTTCAACATCCCGTAACTGAATTAATATTTGTAATTGCTCGGGTAATTGACTTATAATTTTTTCAACCCATTCTAAACTATTCGAATCTTCCAGTTTCTTATCCAATTGTGGTTCCCGGTCGGTATAGTTATTGTGGACAATTTTAAGATTTCCGGCTCTTTTTGATTTTAACTGATCCAGACAATAATTTTTGGTCATTGTCATTGCAATAGCTTCAACGCTATTGTAAGTGTCCAGAGTATCTTTTTTGTTCCATAACTTTACCATTACTTCCTGAGTTGCATCTTCAGCTTCTTCGGTACTGGTTAATAATCTTTTTGCCAGACGAAAAACTTTGTCTTTAAAAGGATTTATTAATTCTATAAACACATTCTGATTCATAAAATTTGTTGGTTATTCGTTAGCTTATATAGTGAAGACGAGACACTATTATTTTTGTTACACGGTGTATTCAATTTTTTTTACAATAAAAAACAATAAAATTCTTAGAGTTAAAACTAAAGATAGTATTTTTACGTTACTAGTACATAGATACCACTATATGAAAACAATATTAAGAAGCGTACTGTTATTATTTTTGCTTGCTTTTTCTTTACAATCTTGTGAAGATCAGGATGATGTGGCGGCTCCAGCCTCGTTGCAGGTAAATGATTTTGTTTGGAAAGGCCTGAATCAGTTTTACTTATGGCAAGCTGATGTTCCTAATTTGGCAGATGACCGTTTTAGTAATCAGGAAGCATTAAATGCATTTTTGAGAGGATATTCTAAACCGCAGGATTTATTTCAGGATTTATTGAATAAACCAATAAGCAAATTCCCAAAAGGTCAGGCAATTGATCGTTTTAGCTGGATTGTAGACGATTATACTGTTTTAGAACAGGAACTTCAGGGAACTTCAAAAAATGCCGGTGTGGATTTCAGACTTAGTTACAAACCCGGAAGTACTACTGATTTAGTGGGTTATGTACGTTATATCATCCCAAATTCTGACGCTTCTAAAAAAGATATAAAAAGAGGAGATCTCTTTACGGGAATTAATGGAACGTCTTTGACGGTTTCAAATTATCAGTCGCTCTTGGCAGCTGATAGTTATACATTGAATATGGCTACTTTTAACGGTACCGGTTTTGATAGCAATGGAAAAACAGTTGCATTAGTAAAAACAACTTTAGATGAAAACCCTGTTTTTATAAATAAAGTGATTACATCCGGAAGCCGAAAAATAGGTTATTTAATGTACAATGGTTTTTATGCCAATTATGATGCACAGCTTAATGCAGCTTTTGGAGAACTAAAAGCACAGGGTATTACAGATCTTGTTTTAGATTTAAGATACAATGGAGGAGGCTCGATACAAACGGCAACACGTTTGGCAAGTATGATTACGGGACAGTTTACTAATAAGGTTTTTTCGAAAGAAAGATGGAATGCTAAAATTAATGAGTTTTATGAAAGCGAAGACCCTGAGTCATTGCTTAATAAATTTGTAGATAAAATTGATGGAACTGCGATTAATAGTTTGAACCTGACCAAAGTTTATATTATCACAACAAGTGGTACGGCTTCTGCAAGTGAATTGGTGATCAATGGGTTAGTGCCTTATATTTCAGTAATTCAGGTAGGAGAGACTACTGTTGGGAAAAACGTAGGATCGGTGACCTTATACGATTCTCCAACTTTTGGAAAAACAAACCGAAACCCAAATCACAAGTATGCGATGCAGCCTTTGGTGTTGAAAATTGTGAATGCTGCTGATTTTGGAGAGTACACAGACGGTTTAAAACCAACGTATGAAAAACTGGAGCGTATTACTAATTTAGGAGTTTTAGGAGATCCTACAGAGCCATTGTTGAGTGTAGCAGTATCTCAAATAACAGGAGTAAGTGCGAAAAAAACAGGCGAGGACAGTGGGGTAACTTTGAAAGGCTTTACAGATGCTAAAGCAATGGACGGAATTAAAAATCAAATGTATCTTGAAAAAGCTCCCGAAGGACTTTTACGAGCATTGAAATAAAAAAAAGGCTTTCATTTCTGAAAGCCTTTTTTTTTGGTCAAAAACCAAAACTAATTTTAAAAATTAATCGTTGAAGTAGAAACCGTTTGGTCCAACACCAACTGTTAATTCTTTTTGTAATGTTCCACTTAAGTTGTAGATGTAAGCTTTACTGTTTGATTTAAAATCACCTCCGTCAGCAATAAAAATTCTGTCATCTTTTACAGTAAAACCATACATTTTTCCGTAATCAGAAGTTGAAGTATATTGGAAAATTGGAGTAGTTGAAGCCGTAGTTGCAGTATAATCTATTGCATAAACTGCCGTATTTAAGGTGTAGTATATTTTGTTATTGTAAATGTCTAAGTTTTTAACGCCGTCAAGTGACTCCGGGAAAGTGATTTTAGTGATAGAGTTATCTGATAATTTTACTTTTACAATTTCGCTTCTTTCTCCATAAGAACTTCTGATTGCATATAAAATACCATCTTTCTCTTCCATAGTATCTGCTCCAAAACCAATAGTTAATGAAGTTTCCAATTTGTTTGTAGCCGGATTAACCACAAGTAATTTGTCATTATTGTAAGGTTCTGTTACATAAAGCTTGTTGTTGTGAAGCTCGATATGGTTTGCAGTTGTATTTAACGGTATTGTTGTTTCTACTTTGTTGGTAGCTAAGTTGATTACAGCGATAAAATCATCGGTGTTACCAGCCGGGTTTGTTTTAGACCAATACGTATTAGCATTCGTTACATAAGCCTTACCGTCTTTTACAACACCGTATCTTGGTGCGTTTAAACCAGTTTCAACTTTAGCTAATAGTTTAAAGCTATAACGGTCTACTACATTAATAACATTTGAACCACCGGCAATAATATAGGCCTTGTCTCCGTCAAAAAAGATGTTTTGAAGAAATTTTCCAACAAAATCAGTAGTGTTTACCGTTTTGTAAACATCTTTATTGAAAGTGTTTAAATCGTCAGAGATGAAAGAAACAGAACCACCATCAGTAGAATTTCCTTCATTTAAGATGAAAATTCCATTATCATAAACTCCTTTAGGATTGTCGGAGTCGTCGTCATTAGAACAAGAAACAAAAAGCGATACGCTTAATGCTAATAAAAATAATCTAGTCAGTTTCATTATATTAAAATTTAAGGTTTAAGTACAGGTTGTAATTTCTTCCCGGCATTGGTCGGTGTTCCAGACTTTGATAAAATGCATTCCATACATTCAGCACCTGAATACCTACCCTGAAAGAAGATAAAAATTTAAAATCGTAATCTAGACCAACGTTTGAAACTGTATAAGCCGATACGATTTTTTCGGGATCGTTGTCTGCCTGTGTGTATACAAAGCCATTATAGAGAAATTGATAATGGGCTGAAATGTTGTTTCTGGAGTAGGCAACGGTAGCAGTAACTTTATGAAAAGGGACAAAAAACAATTGTTTTTTGGTTTCGACATTTTCTGAAACTGTATAAGCATAAGTCGCATTAGCAGTCAGGTTGTTTTTGCCAAAACTCTTTTTCCAGCTCAATAAGGTTTCGGCCCCATAACTGTTCACTTTGTCTGTGTTTTGCGGCCTCCAGATACCATTATTTCCGGGAACCCATTGCAACAGATCTTTTATTTTGATGTAATAAAAAGTCTGAGTCAAAGAAAAGTTCTGAACGGTAAAAATATTTCCAATTTCCGCCTGATAAGAACTCTCCGGTTTTAAATCACGATTTCCGCCTTCTTCCCAATACAAATCATTAAAAGTTGGAATTCTGAAATTTCGGGATACATTCAATTTCAAATTATACAGTTTTCCAAACTGATATGAAGAACCCGCTGAGAATAATACAGGAGATTTATAATTGTCTGTAAACTCTTTGCGAACCCCAAATTCGTTTTTCCAATTAGGGGAAGCATCTTGTTTTATAAGTAAAGCTGCCGAACTTATTTCTCTCACATTATCTCCAAAACCACTTCCGTATCCTTTGGTTCGGTTATAGTCCAGAATACCATTTAGTTGTATGGATTTTAATAATTGATAGCCCAAATCAGCTTTTGTAGTTAAACTTTCGGTTTTTCCGTAGGTATAAATATTGCTCGAATTATCGGCATAATATTTATAGTTTTCGAAAATGTAGGCCGTTTTAAAATTGGTTTTGAATCTGCCAAAATCGCCGTCGTATTCTAATAAGTTTCGATTAAAACCATTGACATATTTGCTTTTCGTTTCAGATTCGGAAACCAGTGAAGTATTTCGGTCTGTGTTGGAAGTTTGGGTATATAATTTTAAACTGTTTTTAGCATCAATTTTATAACCTGCATTTGCATTTAGCGATATAACATCGTATTGACCGTTTTGATTCCAGCGCTGTTCGCCTTTCCAGTTGTATTGATTGAGATATTTGTAATCGTTTGTCGAACTGTTTTTAGAGAAACCAATCTGAGCGCTCCATTTTTCGTTTGAAATATTGGTTTTGTAATTAATTCCAATCGTATTAAAACTTCCGTAATCCAGTTTTAAAGTATTCTCAAATCGATTATAAAAGGCCAGATCGTTATTTAAATGCACCGTTCCTCCAACCGCTCCACTGCCGTAAATAACACTTCCTCCTCCGGCTTTTACGCTGATCGAATTATAATCGGAGCCGGGAATGGTATTAAAATCGGTACTTCCATTCATTTGAGAGTTAATGTTGATTCCGTTCCAGATTACTGCTGTTTGCGATGAGGTCGTACCTCTGAATGCTACGGTAGAAAGCATTCCACGACCGTATTCTTTAAAATAAATAGTCGAATTAAAGTTTAACAAATCAGTCAGTAAAGCCTCATTCTTGCCAATAACAGAATCGTTTAGTTTTAAAACCGATTGCGAACTGGAGTATTTTTTAAGATTGGCGTCGGAAACGACAACATTTTTAAGTTTAGTAATAGAATCACTTTGCGCCGAGATAATCTGACACAAGCACAATAAGTAAAAGACAAAAAGTTTTTTTAAAGCCATAATTTCTACACTCTTTTTCCCGAGAGCTCGATATTGGTTACAAAGGCAGGTCTCCTGGCTTGCGTCTTGTTGTTTACCTTCCCATTCGCCAGAGCGAGCAGTGGTTTTGTAGTTAACAACAAGCATTCTTTTCAGAACAAAGCTTACAGTTGCGGGTACAGCTCAAGATTTATTACTTGATTCCCTTTTAATGTGTATGAATGAACACAACCTTAATTTTGTGCAAAGATAAAGTTAAAATTATTGAATTTTCAAATTTGTTTTAGTTTTTAGAAGGAATTCTAAACAAATCGCAATTTAATACTCTATTTTAATAACCTGTCCGAAGGCTACTTTGTTGTTAAAGGCATCTTTCAGAGGCAATGCAGACTGATGGCATAAAATACTTCTGATTACACCCGCATGAGAGACAATTACTACAGGAGTGTTTTTAGGGTTTAAAATGTGCTCGTTTAAAAAAGCACCCACCCTTTCATGAAGTGCTGTAAACGATTCGCCGTTGGGTACCTGCGTGGTGACAAAATCTTCCATCCAGGGATTAAGCTGCTCTGAAGGAATAGCCTCCCAGTTTTTCAATTCCCAATCGCCAAAATTCATTTCCATCAGACGATCGTCTTTAATAAAGGAAATAGGGTTTGTCTTACTCTGAATGTATTCTGTCAGCGTGACACAGCGTTTTAATGGACTTGAAAAGAGTAGGGCTTCTGAGGGTAATTGCGAAACAATTTTATCAAAAATAGTTTCAAACGGAGCTGCCAAATCTACATCAGACTGACCGTAGCAGATTCCTTTTTCGCAAGTGGTTTCGGTATGGCGAACTAGATAAACTTCCATATCAAAAGAATACTTAAATAATATATTACTTCACAAACCTGTTGCGTTGCTCCCAGACAGTCACCGGTATAACCATCAATCCATTTTTGGAAATAACGGGCTAAGAAGTAACGCATAATAAATACCGGAATTATAGCTAAAAGGAATTTATACTCAAAATAAGAAAACACCAGTAAAGGAATCAATCCGAAGAAAAAGGAACCTGTAATTTCTTTCCAACTGTGTTTTTTGGCTATTGGCTTACTTTTACTCGTAGCATCATCACGAGAATATTCATGGGTAAAAATGATAGATATTGCTGCCAAACGGCTTAAAGAATGAGCAGAAATAAACAAAAGAAAAATTAGAAAAATGTTATTAGTGAAAAGGGAAACGGATTCAGCAAGTAATTTGAATTTTAGTAAAAAAAGCAGCACCAAACCAATTGCTCCGTAGGCGCCTATCGCGCTGTCTTTCATAATGAGCAGGATTTTTTCTTTGGTCCATCCGCCTCCAAAACCATCACAAACATCGGCAAAACCATCTTCATGGAAAGCTCCGGTTGTGAGTATCGATGCGATTATAGCTAAAAGAACAGCGGTTTCTGTAGATAGAAAAAGTGACGAAAGGTAAAAGGTCAGGAAAGAAATGCTTCCAACAATCCAGCCAATAAAAGGAAAGTAGCGTGTAGCCTTGTTTAAATAATCCGGATCGTGATTGATGTTTTTAGGACATGGGATTCTGGTATAAAACATTAAGCAGGTAAAGAAAATATGGAGTTCTTTTTTCATTTAAGATAATTGATTAGGACAAAATTAAAGGATAAAACTGTAAGCTGTAAACTGAGACTGAAAACTATTTCCTGCTAACTCCTGCGCTTTCAAAACTGGCCATTTCATTCAGAAAAACTTCAGCCGATTTGATAATAGGAAAAGCAATCGCGCAGCCTGTACCTTCGCCTAAACGCAAATCCAGATTTAAAATTGGTTTCGCGTCTAAATAATTCAATAATTTCTGATGTGCTTTTTCGGCGGAGCAATGACAGAAAACAGCATTTTTATGAATGTTGGGATTTATTTTTGAAGCAACCAAAAAGGCTGTACTACAAATAAAGCCATCGACCAGAATGAGCATATTGTTCTCAAAAGCGGTTAACATTCCGCTGGCAATTTGCATGATTTCAAAACCGCCAAAATAGGCCAGTTGTTGGTTTAATTCTGCAGGGCCTGTATAATTTTCAATGGCTTTTCGCAGTAAGTTTTGTTTTTGAAGTAATTTTTCATCTTCAACACCCGTTCCTTTTCCTACACATTCTTCGATAGAGAATCCGGTTAGAAGGCTCATTAATACCGAGGCAGTAGAGGTGTTTCCGATTCCCATTTCTCCAAAGCCAATACAATTGGAGCCTTTTCTCGCAAGGTCTTCCACAATCGATTTTCCTTTTTCGAAACACAATTGTAATTCTGCTTCACTCATTGCCGGAATATGTAAAAAGGATTGGGTTCCTTTGGCTATTTTGGCATTGATTAGATTGGCATTTGTTGGAAAATCATAATTCACACCGGCATCGACGATTGATAACTGAATATCATTTTGCTTGCAGAAAACATTAATGGCAGCCCCTCCTTCCAGAAAATTATTGACCATCTGTCTTGTAACATCTTGCGGATAGGCGCTGACACCATGATTGGCAATGCCGTGATCGGCAGCAAAAACAACAATGGAAGGATTTGTAATTTTAGGGTTTAAAGTTTCAAAAACAGTCGCCATCTGAAAAGCAAGAGTCTCAAGAGTTCCTAAAGCACCAATGGGTTTGGTTTTAGAATCTATTTTCTCCTGTAGCAGCGTACTGAAATTACTAATTGTACTGTTTTCTTCTTTAGATTTTAAAGGAAAATCCGACACCTGATTTTGAACGATGTTTTTAATCTCTTTACAATCCGGAACCTCTGATTTTTGTTTCCAGTGTAATTGCTGTAACATGGGTTGATTATCATAATTTGTAGCAGGTTTTCCGATACAGAAATAACCCAGTGGCTCTATATTTTCAGGTAAATCGAGAATTTTCTTAAACTGATAATAATTCAAAATAGACACCCAGCCCATTCCGTAACCTTGTTCTGTTAGGGAGAGCCAAATGTTTTGTGCCGCACAAACTGAACTAAATTTTACTGCTTCGTTGCTGCCCACTGTTCCAATTGTAAAATGGTTTAAGACCGATCTGTCGTAGGCGATGATGAGTCCGATAGGTGCTTCTTCAATTGCTTCTAGTTTTAAGGACTTATAATGTTCTTTTTGTTCAGGGTTGTCGGTAAGCTCTTCAGCTTTTTTGTTGTACTCTAAAAAAAGTTCTTTGATGGCGCTTTTGACTTCGACCGATTTGATAAGATAATATCGGGTTGCATCAGTTAATCCAACAGATGGAGCCCAGTGCCCGGCTTGTAATGCTTTTTGAATCACTTCGTCAGGGACCTCATCATTTGTAAAGTGGCGGGTATCACGACGTGATTTTAATATATCGTCTAAATGGCTCATAATTTTTAAATTCCAAGTTTTTAAATTCCAATTTCGAAATCGATTGTAAAAATCAATTCAAATAAGAATTTTAAAGTTTAAGTAAAGATAAAGTATAGTGTTGGAATTTGGAATTTAAAAATTTGGAATTTATTTTCATCGCTATCCTTTTATCTTAACAGGAATTCCGGAAACCATTAGGACTACTTCATCTGCATTTGAGGCAAGAAACTGATTCATCCAGCCTTGTAATTCGGTAAATTTTCTCCCAATGTGAGTCTCGGCATGAACACCCATTCCAATTTCGTTGGTTACAATAATTAATGTAGCATTTTCCTGCTGGGCTATCGACAGAAATTCTTTTTTTGCTTCCTCTAAACTTAGGGATACATCATTTTTGTGGTCGATAAAAAAGTTCGTCAGCCAAAGGGTTACACAATCTATTAAAGCCACTTTTTCAGAAAAGTCAATTTCACTTAAGTATTTCTCTTTTTCAATATTGGTCCAGCGTTCGTCACGTTCCTGTTGGTGCCTGTCGATTCTGTTTTGAAAATCGTCGTCCCATTTTCTGGCTGTCGCTACATATATAGGTGCGTTTGAAAGTTGTAAGGCCAGATTTTGGGCGTAACTGCTTTTTCCTGATCGTTCGCCGCCGGTAATTAGGTAGATCATTTTAATTGTTGATTGTAAATTGTTGGATGTAAAATGTAAAATGTTGATTATGAGTTTTGGGGTGTTTGTGTGTAATAATTCATAACTCAAAACTCATAATTTTCAATAAGGGCAATGTCGGCAATCGTTTCCACAGCAGCTTCCTCTTTTTAAGTGAAACCACGATTTATAAACATAATTTCCGTTTTCGATATAATAATCAATGCCCTCAATTAGTTTCTCTTGTTTGGGTAAAGATATTGCTTTATTTTTAAGTGCTTTTTGAGGGGTAAGAGTTTCTACGTAGGCATCAATTTTATCTTCACAGGCTTCTTTAAAGCAAACGGGACAAAGACAGTCTCCACCAGACGAAAGATTAAAAATAGGGGGAAAATCATTACACCAACACTTGATTTCATTTGAAGTATCTCCACAGCTGAAAGAAGATTCACAGCTTGAGCAGACTTTTGTTTTTATGGGATTCATGGGGGGAAAATGAGGTTTATTTGGTTTTGTAAGAATAAAAGTAAACAAAAAATTTAGAAATTGCGTTACCTTTGTCAGTAATGAAATTGTAAAATTTAAAAGGAATACGATTCAAATTACATGCCATAAAAGCAGAAGAATGAAGCCGGATTTCCTTGAAAAAATAATAGAACCTATATATGAGACATTTACTACCTAAATTGATTTTTATTTTACCTTTTTTTCTTTTTGTCGGATGTAAAAAAAATGAAACTCCTGAAATTGTAAAAACTGAAATTGCAAAAAACAGTATCGAGTATGCCTCCGGACTTTCGATCGTAAAGCACGAAGGATATTCAGTAGTAACCGTTTCAGATCCGTGGCCAGATGCACATGCAAAGTTTACTTATGTTTTGAAAGAAAAAGAAGCAAAAGTACCAGACAGTTTACAAAAGTATACGACAATCAAAGTTCCTTTAGAGTCCATCGTAGTAACTTCAACCACTAATATTCCGTTTTTGGAAATGCTGGAAGTTGAAAATAAATTGGTAGGTTTCCCGCATACCGATTACGTTTCTTCTGAAAAAACAAGAGCTTTAATAGATAAGGATGCGGTTAAAAATGTTGGTCAGAACGAGAAACTGAATGTCGAACAATTAATAGAATTATCTCCAGACTTAATAGTAACTTTTGGAGTAGACAATAACAATTCGATGCTTGATAATTTGAAAAAGAGCGGTTTAAATGTTTTGATTCAGGCCGACTGGATGGAGCAATCTCCTCTTGGAAAAGCAGAATGGATTAAGCTTTACGGGGCCTTATTTGGTAAAGAAGAACAGGCAAAGGAATTGTTTGATAAGATTGTGCTGAGTTATGAGCAGGCTAAGAAATTAGTAGCAGGTAAAGCGGCGACTTCAAGTGTTTTATACGGTACTATGTACGAAGATGTTTGGTATGTAGCGAAAGGAAACAGCTGGGTAGCACAGTTTATGAAAGATGCGCAGGCCAATTATTTATGGGCCGATTTAAAAGGTACGGGAAGCGAAGGTTTGTCGTTCGAGAAAGTATTAGTGAAAGCAAAAGCAGCTAATTTCTGGATTGCTTCGGGCTCCTTTAAGAGTCTGGACGAATTCGGAAAAATTAATCCGCATTACATGGAGTTTGATGCTTTTAAATCTAAAAATGTTTATACGTTTGAAGGTAAATCCGGAGCGACGGGAGGAACGGTTTATTATGAGCTGGCTCCAAGCCGTCCTGATTTAGTGCTAAAAGATTATATCAAGATTTTTCATCCGGAGTTGCTACCAAGTTATGAATTTACTTTTGCTTCTAAATTAAACTAAGTTCATTGATTCATAAAAAACGAAATATAATACTGTTTTCAGTACTCGGTCTGGTGCTGTTGTTTATGTTTTTCTTAGACATTAGTCTGGGGTCAGTCACCATTCCTTTTAAGGAAGTGTATAATAGTATGACCGGAAACCACGCCAGTAAATCGACCTGGGAATACATTATTGTTAATTATCGCCTGCCTAAAGCAATTACAGCTGTTTTGGTTGGAGTGGGATTGTCTGTAAGTGGTTTGCTGATGCAGACGCTGTTTCGAAATCCGTTGGCAGGACCCGATGTTCTTGGACTAAGTTCGGGAGCAATTCTGGCGGTCGCGATTGTAATTCTGGGTGCAGGTTTTCTACCCTCATTTTTAAATTCGATTTTATTATCACCATACGGAATCGTACTGGCTTCTACCACAGGGAGTATTTTAGTTTTAATGCTGGTTTTGCTAGTAGCGCAGCGTTTACGGAATACGATGGCAATTTTAATTGTCGGATTAATGTTTGGGAGTTTTACCAGCGCTATTGTTGGAGTTTTGACCTATTTTAGTTCAGCGGAACAATTGCAAAAATTTACTTTTTGGTCCTTGGGAAGTCTTGGGAATCTTTCCTGGACCTCGATTTCGATTTTGGCAGTTTGTGTTGCTTTCGGACTGTTTTTGAGTGCAGGAAGTATCAAACCGCTAAATGCATTGCTTTTAGGTGAAAATTACGCAAAAAGTATGGGACTAAATTACAAAAGGGCACGACTGGTGATTATTTTTGCGACAAGTATCCTGGCTGGAAGTGTTACGGCTTTTGCCGGGCCAATTGCCTTTATAGGTCTGGCGGTGCCACACATTGCAAAGCTGACTTTTCAGACTAGTAATCATGCTGTTTTATATTGGAGTACTTTTTTTTACGGAGGAATAATCATGTTGTTTTGCGATATGGCCTCACAATTACCGGGATTAGATACCACCTTGCCAATTAATGCAATTACGTCTATAATTGGTGCGCCAATTGTCGTCTGGTTACTCATGCGAAAAAGTAATTTTCAGTAAATAAATTAGCCACAGATTCAACGGATTCAACGGATTTTTACAGATTAATTTTAAAAATTAAAAGCGGTGAAAAAACTTAGAACCTTAGCAGCTTAGAACCTTAGTACCTTTAAACAATGACTACTATTTTAAAGACCACGAACTTAAACATCGGCTACAAGTCCAAGAAAGGAGTTGTGACCATTGCTAAAAATTTAAATCTGAGTTTAAGTTCGGGGAAACTTATTTCGTTAATTGGAGCAAACGGAATTGGGAAATCGACTTTGCTTCGAACGATTACCGGAATTCAGCAACCGTTGACAGGACATGTTTTTTTAAATGATAAAAATATAAACACCTATAAACCTTTAGCATTAGCACAAAATTTAAGTTTAGTTTTAACGGAGAAACTACCACCCAGTAATCTGTCTGTTTTCGAATTAGTGGCTTTGGGGCGTCAGCCGTACACCAATTGGATTGGTACTTTAAGTCAAACCGATATCGAGAAAGTTCAGGAAGCTTTGGAGTTAACTCAAATAGAACATCTGGCTCAGAAAAAACATTTCGAAATTAGCGACGGACAATTGCAGAAGGTTTTAATCGCAAGAGCACTTGCACAGGATACGCCACTGATTATTCTGGATGAACCTACGACACATCTCGATTTACTGCACAAAGTTTCGTTGTTTAAATTGCTCAAAAAACTAACCGAGGAAACTCAAAAATGCATCCTGTTTTCGACCCATGATATCGATTTGGCGATTCAGTTAAGCGATGAAATGATCATTATGACTTCTGAATTAGTGGTACAGGACGAGCCTTGCAACTTAATTTCGAAAGGAAGTTTTGCAACCTTATTTAAGGATGAGCATATTGTTTTTGATGCCGAAAAAGGAAAGTTTGTGATTACTTAGAAAATTTGATGGAGTTCTTTACCAATCTCAAAAAAAGATAAAATGCCGAAAGAGTAAACAATTAAATATTCTTTAACCCAATTTGTCTTTTTGCTTCGCCAACCACAAAAGCCACAGAATTGGCAATGTTAAAACTTCGGATTAATTTTGACATTGGGATAGTCAGGTGATTCTCAAAACGTGCTAAGACCTCTTTGCTCAAGCCAACACTCTCTTTACCAAATACCAACCAGTCTCCATCCTGAAAGTCAGTTTCCAAATATGATTTTTCGGCATGAGAACTCATCAGAAAAACTCTTGACTGATCGGGAATCTGCTTAATCCACTCCTCAATATTTTGGTATTCTGTAACCTCAAGATGTACCCAGTAATCCAATCCAGAACGTTTTAGGTTTTTATCGTTAATCACAAATCCGAAAGGGTGAATTAAATGTAATTTACTTTCTGTACCAACGCACAAACGTCCAATGTTTCCGGTATTATTAGGGATTTCAGGTTCTACGAGGACTATGTTTAGCATTTTTTTGAGTTATGGGTTATGAATTATGAGGTGTGAAATTCGAGATGTGAAATGGGTATGTGTGTTTTAGAACTAAAATAATATAATAATTTTCTCATTTACAAATAGTCACATTATCTAAATTAAAATCAGTTACTTCGAGGACATCTCCTGCCTTTAAGTTTTGCAAATATACATTTCCTATGCGAACACGAACCAATCTTAAAGTTGGAAATCCAACAGCTGCCGTCATTTTTCTAACCTGACGAAATTTGCCTTCATTTATGGTAATCGAAGCCCAGGAAGTTGGACCATGACGCTCGTCTCTTATTTTTTTGGCTCGCGGGCCGAAATCAGGAATTTCGGTAACGATAAAAGCAGAGCAGGGTTTGGTTTTGTACTTGCCGCCATCAAAACCTATTTCAACGCCTTTTTGTAATGCCTCAATTGCTTCAGGAGTAATAAGGCCATCGACCTGAACGTAATATTCTTTATCCACTTTTTTGCTTCTCACCAGTTCGCTTACCTTTCCGTCTGTTGTCAGTAAAAGTAATCCTTCGGAATCTTCATCAAGTCTGCCGATTGCCATGGTACCTTCGGGAAAATCGTATAGCTCACCTAAAAGTTTCTTCTTTCTTTTTAATTCGTATATAAATTGACTCAGATAGCCGTAAGGTTTAAAAAGAAGGAAATGTTGGTGCATGCTGTATTTTTTGACTGCAAAGATAACGTTGTTTCATAAAGGACATAAACTTCGGCTGTAATTATTCGGAGCTGGCATTTTTCCTTTTTTCGATGCATAATTTTAAGTAAGAAATGCTTGAATAAAAAGCAAAGCCGTGTTAATTCGTACAAAAAATAAATATCTTGTAAAGTCGCGCCAAATCTAAGAATAATGGAAAGAACTGACGTGAAATTTGATTTTTGCTTGAAAATTTTCACAAAAGCGTGATACGATAAGTTTAAGTTTTCACAATATTCTGTTAACTTTAAAGAATATAAATTTGATTTCTAAAAACTCTATTTTTTTAAACTGTATGAAAAACAATTACTCTGTACGCCATCTCATGGCTTTTTTAAGTTTTTTTTGTTGGTTCGGGAATCTTTTTGCCCAAACCATGCCTACACCCCAATCTATAACGCCTGAATTTGTACAAAATTTTAGTACGTTAGCTGCAGGATCAACAACTTATCCACCAGGTTTTCAGGGTTGGACTGCTAATGCCGGTGCCCCGGGGACAAGCTATAATACAGCCTTAACTGCGACGAACCAAAATCTTCGAGCCAGTAGTACCGCAAACACCAATTCAGGAGGTGTTCACAATTATAACGGGAAGATTGGCTTCTTGGATACAAACAGTTTAGATGCAGCAATAGGTTTTGCGTTTGTAGCTACCAATAGTAAAAATATCCAGGTGAAATATGATGCTATGGTCATCCGTAATCCTTATAACGGAACGACTAATCTTTGTATTTATGAAATGGCACTGCAATACAGAATAGGAACTACTGGACCTTTTATCACCATACCGGAAACGGCTTATTTAAGTGACAAGACGGTTCCATTGGATGTAAATAAGACTGAACCAATTAATAGTAGGACAATTAAAACTAATTTACCTGCTACCTGTAACAATCAACCAATTGTTCAGATTAGATGGATCGCTAAACAGAATGTTGGTGGAGGTGCACGTCCTTCATTTGCGATTGATGATTTAGATATTAGAGAAGATATTGTTGCACCAGTAAGCGCAGTTGGCTATCCAAAAGCGGATAATATCTTATCGGAAAGTTTTGACTTTTCGGATAAATTAGACGAGATAGGAAAGACGTATTATGTTTTAGTACCGGGAGGAAGTGCAGCACCAACAGCCGCACAAATAAAAGCGGGTCAGGATGCTAATAGTGCTGCCGCTTTGCAATCAGGATTTTTAGATGTTACGGATATTACTCAGGTATACACTAAAACTTTTTCGGGTTTAACACTGGATACCAATTATACGGTTTTCTCTGTTACCGAAGATATTTTTGGAAATTTATTGGCTACGCCTGCCAAAGTTGATGCTTCAATTTTAAGTGCACCTGTTCCTTCTATGGTAACAACGGTTTCTGCTTTAGATTTTGGATTTTCAGAAACAGGATTTAACTCAGATAATTTTAATTATCAAATTCAGGGAACCAACATCACAACCGATGTTACCGTAACGGCTACCGGAAAATTCACCGTTTCGAAAGATGGAACGGCGTTTGGAACTTCAGTTGTTTATGCTGCGTCTGACTTCGCTTCAGGAGCAACACCAACTGTTTATGCCAGATTTACACCAGATGCTCTTGGAAGTTTTTCAGGACAAATTGAAAATAAGAATCTTGGAGCAGCAACCAAAACAGTAGCGCTTAGCGGAACAGGAATTGATCCGTACACGCAAGGTTTTAACGATGCGAATGTTTTAACCAATAGCGGATGGACACAGTATAATGTTGCCGGTACTGCAAATAAATGGATTACAACTACTGTGGCCAGAAATATAAATTCGGGAGCAGGAGCAGTAATCATGAACGGATATTCAGATAGTGGAGCGAGTAAAGACTGGTTGATTTCTCCAAAATTACGTCTGGACAATACGGCTAAATTTGATAAAATGATCCTGCTTTCTTATTACTCCCGTAAATTTTATGCAGGTACCGATTTGAAATTAATGGTTTCTACGAATTATGACGGAAAGAGTAATCCAGAAACTGCAACATGGGTTGAGCTAGATGGTAAATTCCCAACTATTACAGGAACTTATGCACAATCGCAATACATTAAATTAGAGGGGTACAAAACGAGTCACACCTATTTGGCATGGGTATATGAAACTACAGCCGGAGGAACAAACAATGCGGCCGAATGGTCATTTGATGATTTTGCCATTACCAATGAGACTGGTTATGTAGATGCAAATCCTGTATTGGATTTTGGAGATGTAAATGTAAGCGCAACCTCTGGAAGTCAGGCTTTCTTACTTAAAGCAGAAGGGCATGGTGATATTACACTAACAGCTCCTGCGGATTATCAGTTGTCTTTAAATGATAATTTATTTCAGTCGAGTGTTGTAGTTAATGCAGCCGATGCCGTAGCATCTAAAAAGATTTATGCGAGATTTGTACCATCGGTAAAAAAATTAACGATTTCAGGAGTATTAACCGTAACCGGAACTGCTTTAAACAAGCAAATTGGATCGTTTACGGGGTCGTCTATACCAAAAGCAGATACATTTGATGTAGTAACCTATAACCTTGAGTTTTTTGGAACCGATGTAAAAGACAAGAGTAATAAAGAATTTGGGCCTATAGACGATGCTTTGCAAATTGAAAATGTGGCTAAAGTAATGAACAAATTAAATGCCGATGTTTATGTAGTGCAGGAAGTTTCAGATGAACCGGCTTTAGATGCTTTGGTACAAAAAATTAGTGTTAACGGTAAAACATTCGACAAAGTAATCTCACCTTCGTGGTCGTACTCTTTTAAACCGACAGATCCAAATTTCCCTCCTCAGAAATTAGTAGTAATTTACAATACACAAACAGCGACGGTAAAAAATACCAGAGTAATGTTTAAAGATTTGTACGATCAAATCCGCGCTAAAACGGTTACACTAAATAATTATCCAAGCCCTGATGGTGACGATGGAGATTTTTTCTCTTCAGGCCGTTTGCCTTATATGGTACAAATTGAAACCAATGTTGGAGGAGTAAAAAAACTACTTAATTTAGTAGACCTTCATGCACGTGCTAACAGCGGATCTGATATGAACAAATACAACATGCGTAAATACGATGCGCAAGTGTTAAAAGACAGTTTAGATCGTTATTATGCCAATTCGAACCTGATTATTTTAGGAGACTATAACGACGATGTAGATGAATCTGTTATCAGTCCAAATCCGTCAACTTATAAAATGTTTGTAGACGATAAAACCAATTACACGCCACTTACTTTAGAAATTAGTAAAGCGGGAGCTTTCAGTTATTTAAGTTCAAATGGATTCTTAGATCACATTATGATTTCGAATGAACTAAACGATCAGTATATTGAGAATTCAATTGCGGTTTATGATCCGCGTAACGATATCGCCAATTATACCAATACCACTTCAGACCACGGTCCTGTAATTGCCCGCTTTGAGCTGAAACCAACATTGTCTGTGATCGATTTTGAAACGAAGAACGGTTATTTTGTTCAAGCTTATCCGAATCCAACTACCGATGTGGTTAACGTGATAGTGAAAACAGCTACTGATAAAAAACTGAAATTGAAATTCTACGACGTTTCAGGTCATTTAATTGGAAATCCTGTTGAAATAAATGCGACTCAGGATTTAAACACAACAGCCGTTCCGGTAAGTTACCTGCAATCGGGGATCTACTTTTACACACTAACCGAAAACAATAAAATAGTTTACAAAGGCAAGATCATTAAGAAGTAAAATGTGAAATGTGAAAAGGAAAGTGATTTGTACTTTCTTTGAAACAGTTTACCAATAGCTTTCAGTAAAAAAGAAAAAGCAGTCCAAAGTAATTTGGGCTGCTTTTTTATATTTAAAATAATGCTTTGAATGCTGTCAGGTTTGTATTGGGGGTGATGGTGTGAAAATAATTCAATTGCCATTGCTGTGTTTTCTGGGCCTGTTTGCTTGTGGTTTCATCCCAGGGCGGATAAACTCGGGTGGCTCTTTTGCCTTCTTTTGTTAGAGTCGTAAAAATCCCTTTTTCTAATAAAACAGTTTTCGGAAAAACAAATTGTCCAAACAAATCATCCTTTCTAACACTTACAATCACAAAATCAATAGGGTCTGAGAAATCAAATGGCTCAATAATACCTGTTGCATTGCGTTTCCATAACGTTACAAATTGTCCCGTTTTCGTAGGCGTAATTTTGGCTGTTCTGTAGCAGATCTGCTTCTGATTGAATTGAAAACGATAGGCATCATACTCTTGGCTTTCGGCTTCCGGTTGAGGTTGCGTTACATCAAAATTACAAGAGTCATAAAGTGTTTCTTTGGCGATAATAAGATCTCCGGGTAGTAATTTCAGATCAGTCCAATTGTTTTTGATTGTCATTTTATCGTTTTTTTCTAAATAATTTTTGGTGAAATTACCACAAAAAGAACTTTAAAAAGAAACATTTAATCCAAAATTCAATCCCCATTGAAACTGATTAAAAGATTGACTGTTTAACGGATTAATGTAATAATTCATCGCAGGTTCGACAAAAACGCTTGTTTTTTTGTAAACACGATATTGTAGGGTACTGCTTAAAGTAGAACCGTAGATATAATCGTTGGCGTTGACGTTTTTTCCGATTGAATTACCATTTAAGGCCATATTATTTGAAATCAGCTTGCCTACAAAACCACCTGTATTCAGATTGATAGTGGTCTTGTTTCTACTAAAAACAGAGTAGGAAACTTCCAAAGGCATTTCGATGTATCGTAAACTTTGGTCTAAGTTTCCGCTTTCAATCGTATTGCTTTCGATATTATTTTGCTTCAATGCATTTGTAGTTGTCTTAGAAACAAATATGTAGCCTGTATTGGTGCTGATTTGAGGCGATGCCGCAACTACTGTTGCATTTTGATTGAAATAGTCATTAGAAGTCATAAAAGTATTAGGAGGTCCATTGCTGATATAGGATACATCGGCAACGCTTTGTCCTAATTCGTTAATTTTAAAACCTGAACCTACAGCCCATTTTTTATTAATTTTATATTTCGTTTTAACTCCGTACGTGTTGCCTTGTTTAGAATCGTTTACATTGCCCAGCGTTTTGTCGTTTTTGTAATTTTCTGAACTGGCTACTCCGGCAAAGACTTCCACAGCCCATTTTTCTCCTTTCGGAATAGTCGTTTTTTCTTCTTTTTCTTTTTTGTTTTCCGGACTAATAATGCCTTTCTCTAAATTTTGAAGTTCTGCGAGCTGAACGGAATCTTGCTTGCTTAAAACAGCGGTAAATTTTGAATTGTTTTTCGAATTGCCCGTTAGTTCTCTGCCAGTGATTGCATTTTCATTTGAAGTTTTGGGATTATTACTTGACAATGAGCCTGGGGTATTTAAAGCAATGCCAAAGTTATTTTTAGAACCCGGCTGCTCTTCAAAAACAGAACCGGATACCTGATTTTTTACATTTGAATTGAATGGATTTGTTTTCCCGGCGTTAAAAGTTTTTTCGGCTAAAATTTGATTAGCCGCTTTTTTGTCAGCACTTAGAAGCTGATTTTTCGAATTTGGATTGAACCCGTTGGTTTTGCCGTAAACATAAGTCTTCTCCCCTAAATTTTGATGAGTAGCTTTTCTCTCCGTGTTTAAAAATTGATTTTTTGAAACGGAATTAAACGCATTCGACTGATTGGATTGGTAGGTATTTGTTTTTGCTGAAACAATTGCTTTTTCGGCTGTAGTCTGATTTTCTTTTCTTTTTGTAACGGTTGAATTTGGAACAGTATTTTCCGAATTAGTTTTGTTTGATGCGTCAGCCTGAGCAACTGCCGTTTTTTGATTTTGATTTTTTATAGAAAGACCGGCTGGATCGGTATTGTTTTTTAGCGAAGGATTGTCAACAGTACCGTTTGATTTTTGCTGCGTAGTACTTACGGCAGCTCCATTGTCTTTATTTTGAATTGCAGGATTTGAATTTGTATTGTTTTTTTTCTCATCGAGAACAATACCATTGTTTTCGACAGAACCATTTTTTATTGTTTTGATTTCTGAAGTAGAATTAAAATGTAAAACAGAAGGAAGCATCAAGCCTAATAATAAGCATGCAGCAGCTGACCACCAAAGAATCGCTTTCTTTTTCTTTTTTGGCTGGTCTAATTTTTCTTCAATCTGACTCCATAATTCAGGAGGTGGAACACTTGAAAAGTTTTCCATCGATGAAAAAATATCTTCTATATTTTGCTTTTTCATGCTATTTTAAAATTTTTTATGCTCATTATTTTTTTTTGCAAAATGTGCTTTGCCCGATTTAAATTTGATTTTGATGTTCCTTCAGAGATTTTTAAAAGTTCGGCTATTTCTTTATGCTTTAGTTTTTCAAAAACATACAGGTTAAAAACGGTACGGTACTGATCGGGTAAATCCCGAATGTATTCCAGCAGTTTTTCCTGTTCGACCGGAGCAATATCTAATTCCTCTTCTTCAACAAAATCGGTATCCGGATCAAAAACATCCAAAAAGAAACTTTCTTTTTTCTTCTTGTTCAGGGTTTCAATCAGCTTATTAATGAAAATACGTTTTAGCCAGCCTTCAAAACTTCCCTCAAATTTATATTGGCCGATTTTTTGAAATACTATGACAAAAGCTTCCTGAAATACATCTTTGGCATCGTCTTCATTTTTCATATACTTTAGGCAAATACCATATAAAACAGGAGAGAACAACTGATAGATTTTCAGTTGTCCCTCTCTGTCATTTTTGATGCACAGCCGTATGTATTTTTCTAAATCGTCTTTCAAAAAAGTGGTTTATTTGGTTTTGCAAAAATAGTTTTTATAAGCTTATAAAACTATCTTTTGTAAATAGTACGAGATGCATCAGTGTTATTACTAACAATTGTTAGGTTTTGATTGTCAAGGTTTTCTATGAGGTATGTCTTCCCTTCAAAGGTAATTAAGTCATGTTCGGCCTGATCAAAGTAACCAATTCCTTTTTCGATTTTATAAGTGCTATTTCTTATTTCAACATTATTTTTGTACGTGATCACTCTTCCGTTAGGCGTAAAAACAATTTTTTTGTTAAACCCGATAGTCTTTGGAGTTGCCGTATAAGGATTATCGCTTCCTCCAATTGATTTTTCCCAAATCCAAGTATTCACAATTGAACCGGAATTGATACTTGTAGCTTCCAGTGAATATGCCGACGAAAAGAGACAGCATACAATAATAAGCAAGAAATATTTTTTCATAAATCTAATTATTTTAAACTTGTTATTTTGTCTTTAATCGCCTTTTTGAAAGCTTTTACTTCGGCACTTTGATCAGTAGTGTCGTTGTTGTCAATGAAAATTTTAGTAACGCTTATTCCCTGACGAAGTTCAAAGTAAATACCTCCCTGATCTGCAGAATCAGGAGAACCATATGTTTTTGTTTGCCCTTTTAAGGCTAAAATTTCTGCAGGTACCGTTTTTAAGAATAATGTATAATCTCCTTTTTTAGTTGTTGCGGTATATCGGTATTGATTAAAATCATAAGCACCGGCTTTAACGTTTAGGAATTTTTGAATATTAAAATCATTGATCTGATAAAATTTTTGGCAATCTGCGCCAGTACATTGGCCGCTAAAGCTACCAATTATGATACCATCACGGTTTTCTGCGACTTTATTAAACAAAATAGTTTTGGTTGTTTTTGGAATCAAAATGAAATCTGATGGATATGTCGCTCCCGGAGCAATAACTTCGCCCACTTCAGGTGCTTTTTCGTAGTAGTTGATTAAAACTTCGCATTTGTTTTGTACAAGAGAGGTTATTTTAATCTGATAACCGCTTGTAGGTTTAATTCCTGCGAAAATACCAACAACCATATCCTTGGTAAAATCGATAGGTATAATCGTGGCATTTGGACAAGTATTTTCTTTTTTGGTGAAGTAAGCATTTAGTCTTTCTTCAGAACCGGCTAAAAATGCGACAGGATTGGTAGGTAAAGATTTAACACTATAGTTGCATAAAAGTGGAATTCCTGTAAAAGCTAAGTCTTCACTTTCTCCACAAGCTACATTCATATCTTCATTATTTAAGGAGCAGGCACTGAATCCAAAAGCTATAAACAAGCTTAACATTAATTTTTTCATGATAAAATTTTAATAGTTTATAATTAGTAGATGCCTTTTTTTTGAAATGGTTGCGTGAAAAATATTTTTTTTTTATTTTAAAGGAGATCGTGAAATTTCTAATTTAGAATTAGGGACTATGTAGAATTGCGTACTTTTACTTCGTATAAAAACAAAATTATGTCTGAACTTCTTCCGTACTTGTTGGCTTTTGTAGTAGCGTTATGCTTAGGGATATACTTAGGGAAATTGTTGTTTGCCGCACGATTTCAAACCGAAAAAGTAAGTCTGGAGGAAAGGCTGAAGGCAATTGTCAATCAATTACAGGTACAGAAAGAGCAGTTTGAAAACGAAAGAAGAAGTTTTGAGAAACAGCTTCATTCCAACAGTTCAGAAAAAGAAAATATACGAACCGAAAAAGACAGTTTGGCTATTCAGCTTTCTAAAAAAGAAGTAGATTTTGAAAACTTATGGGAACGCCACAAAGAACAAAAGAACGAAGTAAGCGAACTACAGGAGAAGTTTACCAAGGAGTTTGAAAATTTAGCCAATAAAATTCTGGAAGAAAAATCAGCAAAATTTACCGAACAAAACAGTGAAAATATGAAAAGTATCCTATTGCCGTTACAGGATAAAATTCAGGGTTTTGAACAAAAGGTAGAACAAACACACAAAGAGAGTATTGATTACCATGCGGCTTTGCGCCAGCAGATTTTGGGACTGAGTGAAATGAACGCCCAAATGAGTAAAGAGACCTTAAATTTAACCAAAGCTTTGAAAGGCGACAGTAAAATGCAGGGAAACTGGGGGGAATTGGTTCTGGAACGTGTTTTAGAAAAATCAGGTTTAGAAAAAGGAAGAGAATACGAAGTGCAGCAAAGCTTTACCAATGCGGAAGGGAACAGGGTTTTACCCGATGTTGTAATCAATTTACCCGATGGTAAAAAGATGATCGTTGATTCTAAAGTTTCTCTGGTAGCCTACGAAAAATGGATCAATGAAGAATCAGAGCTTCTTAAAATAGATTTTCTCAAAGAACATGTAAATTCAATTAAAAGACATGTGGAGCAATTGGGGAGTAAAAATTACCATGATTTGTATCAAATTGAGAGTCCGGATTTTGTGTTGCTGTTCATTCCGATTGAACCTGCGTTTGCGATTGCATTAAACGAAGATTCGACTTTGTACAATAAAGCATTTGACCGAAACATTGTTATTGTTACTCCTACAACCTTATTGGCGACTTTACGAACGATTGACAGTATGTGGACAAACCAAAAGCAACAGGAAAACGCCTTTGAAATTGCCAGACAGGCAGGAGCGCTGTACGATAAATTTGAAGGCTTTGTAACAGATCTGGTGCGAATAGGTAATAAAATAAAAGACACCAAAACGGAGTACGAAAATGCCATGAGCAAGCTCGTAGACGGAAGAGGAAATTTAATTTCAAGTGTCGAAAAATTAAAGAAAATGGGAGCGAAGGCCAAAAAGTCACTTCCTGAAAATATTATTGCAAGAGCTTCAAATTCAGATGAAAATCAATCTTTAAACTAAAATAGAAATATAAAAGTCTTGACACTGGATGTGGTTTCATCAGGACTGTCTATAAAAAACTTCTCCGTTTAATTACAAATAAAAATATATGACTGCAGATTTTAAGCCCGTTTCTTCATCAAAAATAAGTATCTCAGAATTAATGCTGCCATCGCATACCAATTTTAGCGGAAAAATCCATGGAGGATATATTTTGCAGCTATTAGATCAGATTGCTTTTGCATCGGCCTCAAAGTTTAGCGGTAATTATTGTGTGACCGCTTCTGTTGATACTGTAAATTTCTTAAAACCGATTGAGGTTGGAGAATTGGTGACCATGAAAGCATCGGTAAATTACGTTGGAAGAAGTTCTATGATTGTAGGGATTCGTGTGGAAGCCGAAAACATTCAGACCGGAGCCATCAAACATTGCAATTCTTCCTATTTTACAATGGTGGCTAAAGACAACGAAGGAAAGAGTGTACCTGTTCCGGGACTTATATTATCCAATTTAGAAGAGGTGAGACGCTTTAGAAAATGCATCAAACAAATTGAATCTAAGAAAGAAGTCGAAGAACACGCACGAATGACAGATGTTAATTCTATCGAAGATCTCGCAAGTTTAGACCAGTATAATGTGCATTTAGAGATTCACTAGGATAAGGGTTTAGGATGTGAGATGTGAGATGTGAAAAATATTTACAAAAGAAACACATTCCTTTGGCATAACGCTCTGCGTTTTATTACAAGTGAAACGCCTTTTTCGGTTAGAGAATCTATGTTTCTATGTGTTAGAAGATTTTTTATGTGCGTCAGACCCAATTAATATATTTTACAATCAAATTAAATCAAATACAAATGGTAAAGTTTGGATATACAATTTTATATGTCGAAGAAGTAGAAAAGTCCGTGTCTTTTTATGAAAAAGCATTTGGATTTTCAAGAAAATTTGTAACTCCTGAGGGAGATTATGGCGAATTGAGTACAGGCGAAACCACAATTTCGTTTGCTTCAAAAAAATTAGCTGCGCAAAATCTAAAAGATGGTTTTATCGAAAGCAAACCGGAGGAGAAACCTTTTGCTATCGAATTGGGTTTTGTAACCGATAATGTAGAGGATTTGGTAGCGAAAGCAACTTCTTCAGGAGCGCTATTAGTAAAGGAACCTACTCAGAAACCATGGAGACAAATTGTCGCTTATGTGCGTGATTTGGACGGGTTTTTAATCGAAATCTGTACTCCTGTTCAGTAAGAGCGTTATGAAGCTTCAGTTCTATTGATGGCAGTTTGTGTGGTCTCTTTAGGGCTAAAGTCAGAACACAAATTCCACGAATTTGCACAAATTTAATCGGTTAACCATGTTTGTGAAGTTAATTTCACAAACAGATTAGTAGCAATTGGTGTAATTTTTTATAGTTGCGTCCACACGGTAGCCCTTCAGGAGTTCTTTTGGGTAAGTGAAACATTCACAAATATTTAGTAAAAATCGGCAACCGTACTGCCGAAAAAATCGTAACTTTAAGTATAAATGATTGGGTTACTGTTTTTTCACGGAGTACTGCCATTCTATTTTTTTTAAGCTCATATTAAGTCCAGTTATTTCTCTTCTTAAAATAAGAAAAAATCGAATGACATAATTGTTTAATTCTTAACGATTATGAAAAAAATTACATTATTAGTTTTACTGTTTATTGCTTATTCCGTTATTGCCCAGGATAAACTTTTTACCAGTACCGCAAGCATAAATTTTGAAGCTTCGGTGCCCTTTTTTGAAGATGTAAAAGCGGTAAACAGACAGGTCACAATTGTTGTGGAGCCTCGAACAAGTACATTTATTTGTACCGTTGTTGTTAAAGATTTTCGATTTAAATTAGACCTGATGCAGGAACATTTTAACGAAAACTATATGGAGAGTCATCGTTACCCAAAAGCTGTTTTTAAAGGGAAAATTGAAAAATTTGATCTAAAAGATATAGACGAAATCGAAAAAGAATATCAAATCAAAGGCAAGCTGGTACTACGGGGAAAATCGAAAGAGATTATGGTAAACGCATTGATTAAAAAAGTGGGAGACGGAATCCAGATTGTTTCAGATTTCCCTATTTTAATCTCTGATTTTAATATAGAAATTCCGAGCAGAATAGCAGCTAAGATTTCTAAAACAGTGAATACCGAATTAATCGGAGTGGTCAGAGGTGGAGATCCAATGTATTTAACTTTAAAGTAAAGCCTAATTCAGGCAGCTAACCAGCGCGCTTTCTAAATCGGTAAACTGAAATTCGAATCCCGTTTTTTGTATTTTTTCAGATGAAACCCGTTGCCCTTTCAGGACAGCTTCGCTCATTTCGCCTAAAATAATTTTAAGAATAAAGGCAGGTACTTTTGGGAGCCAGATTTTATAACCGTATAAATTGGCAAGTGATTTTGAAAAACTAAGGTTCGTAGTATTGTCTGTGATGCAGGCATTATACGGACCTTTTATATTTTCGTCTGTAAGCGCTTTTAAATAAACCTGACATAAGTCTTCAATATGAATCCAGGGAAGGTATTGTTTTCCGGTGCCCAGCACTACACCAAAACCATTTTTGAAATTAGGCCCAAGTTTTTTTAGAAAGCCTTCATTTCTTCCCAAAACAATTCCGGTTCTTAGTTTAGCAGTTCGGATACCTAAAGCATTAATTTTATCTACTGCCTGTTCCCATTTAACACAGGTTAGGCCTAAGAAATCATTTGCGGGAGGGCTATCCTCTGTACAAATAGTAGAACTGGTAACGGCTCCGTAAATTCCAACGGCCGAAGCCGAGATAAAAGCATCCAGCACTTTATTGTTTCTCTTTAAGATTGAAAAAATCAGATCGATGGGTTGTACACGACTCTCTAAAATGACTTTTTTACGTCTTTTGGTCCATCTTTTTTCAACGATTCCTTCACCTGCTAAATGAATGATGTAATCAGCCTGAAGAATAGCTTCTTCGTTGATATAATCACTTTTTAAATTCCATTTATAATAGGTGATTAATGAGGTGTTTTCTCGGGCAGTACGACTCAAAATCGATACCGTAAAACCACTGTCAATGAGTAGATCGGTTAGTTGTTTTCCAACAAATCCAGTGCCTCCGGTTAGTAAAACATTCTTTGCCATGATAGTTTATAATATATTTAACAGTGCATTTTGTTTAAGGCAAAGTAAAGGTACTTAAACATTCCTTACCTTTAAGGCAAATTCTAAATTTTAATGAAATGGCGACTAAAAATAAGACTATTACAAGAGAAGATATCGTTTCAAAATATATGGATGAAGTTTTAGAAAAGGGGCAGAAACCAAAATCGGTGTATCATTTTGCAAAAGAAAATGATTTTACGGAAGCTGAGTTTTATGCTTTTTTTGGAACATTAGAAGGTTTAGAAAAAGAGATATTTAGATTGTTTTTTGCGAATACGATTGATTTGTTGCATAAAAATACGGACTATCAGGAGTATGACATGAAAAATAAAATGCTGAGTTTTTACTTTACTTTTTTTGAGATTTTAACGGCCAACAGAAGCTATGTCCTGCAAGCTCTGAAAACTGACAGGAATCCACTTAAAAATTTAGTACAATTGACTTCGCTTCGTGAGGCGTTCAAAGAATATGTATCGGAAATATTGACCGATGATTACCGACTTGAACAGGAAAAATTTCAAAAATTTCAGGAAAAAGCCCTTCAGGAATCGGCTTGGTTGCAATTGATGATGACCATAAAATTTTGGATAGAGGATTCGTCTGCGGCATTTGAGAAAACTGATATTTTTATTGAGAAATCAGTTAATGCCTCTTTTGAACTGATGAATGTTGCTCCAATGAACCATTTAATAGATTTTGGAAAATTTCTGTTTAAAGAGAAAATATACAGCAAGTAATGAAAACGATCGATTATATACCGACCTCAAAAATAGAAAGAGCCAGTAAATTAGTGCAAACCGGGGCAAAGATTGGAGTAAATTACATCAGGCATTATGCTGAGAAAATGGTGAACTCAGATTTGACCCGTGATAAATTGAATGAAAATAATGCAGAAGATATTTATGACGGCCTCAAAAGCCTGAAAGGAAGCGCACTTAAAGTCGCTCAAATGCTGAGCATGGACAAGAATTTTTTGCCCCAGGCCTATGTAGAGAAATTTTCGTTATCTCAATTTTCTGTTCCGCCGTTATCAGCCCCTTTGGTTTTGAAAACTTTTAAAACCAATTTTGGAAAAACACCCTACGAGATTTTTGATGAGTTCAATGCTAATTCTGTCAATGCTGCCAGTATTGGTCAGGTGCATTTGGCGGTTAAAGATGGTAAAAAACTCGCAGTTAAAATTCAGTATCCGGGTGTTGCCAATAGCATTTCCTCTGATTTGGCTTTGGTAAAGCCTATCGCGATTAGAATGTTTAATTTACAAGGAAAAGATTCTGATAAATATTTTAAAGAAGTTGAAGACAAGCTGATTGAAGAAACCAATTATTTGCTGGAACTCCAACAGAGTAAAGAAGTGGTAGAAGCTTGTAGTAAAATCGAAAACATACTATTTCCTGATTATTATCCTGAGTTCTCTTCGGAGAAAATCATCACGATGGATTGGATGAGCGGAATACATCTTTCAGAGTTCACTGCTAAAAATACAGATCAGAAAGTGGGAGACAAAATAGGTCAGGCGCTTTGGGATTTTTATATGTATCAAATTCATGTTTTAAGAAAAGTGCATGCCGATCCGCATCCCGGAAATTTTCTGGTGGATGACAATAACCAGCTAATTGCGCTCGATTTTGGTTGTATGAAGCAAATTCCGGATGATTTTTATGTGCCATACTTTGAACTAATTAATAAAAATGTAATCACAGACGAAAAGCTTTTCAATCAAAAATTATTCGAATTGGAAATCCTTCGTCCCGATGATTCTGCGTCAGAGATTGAATATTTTACAGAAATGTTTCATGACCTGTTGTCCCTTTTTACCAAACCTTTTCAGGACGAGACTTTTGATTTTGCCGATGAGACTTTCTTTGAAAATATTGCCAAATTAGGGGAGCGATTTACCAACGATACCAATCTTAAAAAAATGAACGGAAACCGCGGTTCCAAACATTTTATCTACATGAACAGAACTTTCTTTGGTTTGTACAATCTGATGTTTGATTTGAAAGCGAAGATTGTTGTAGAGAATTATGTGAAGTATTAAAAAAGGTTTGTTTCAGGTTTCAAGTTTCACGTTACAAAAAAACTGAAACCTGAAACAAAAAAAAGCTATCTCAAAATTCCCTTTTTATAAGTTTCGATCGCCCGATCCCGTGCAAAAGCATGATCCACCATAGGTTCGTTATATCCTAAATCGAATTCCGGAATCCATGTACGTATGTAGATTCCTTTCTCGTCAAACTTCTTTTGTTGAATCTCGGGATTGAAAACTCTGAAATAAGGTGCAGCATCACAACCTGTTCCTGCTGCCCACTGCCAGTTGCCTACATTGGAAGCCAATTCGAAATCTAATAATTTTTCGGCAAAATAAGCTTCACCCCATTGCCAGTTAATGAGCAAATGTTTACATAAAAAACTGGCTACCACCATGCGAACCCGATTGTGCATATAGCCCGTTTCGTTTAGCTGACGCATTCCGGCATCAACCATTGGGTAACCCGTAGTTCCGGAACACCAGCGTTTAAAATCTTCTTCATTATTACGCCATTGAATGCCGTCGTAAGCCGATTTAAAATTGTGGTTCACAACATTTGGGAAGCTAAATAAAATCTGGATGAAGAATTCTCTCCAAATCAGCTCGCTTAAAAAGGTTTGGTTTTTTCGATTGGCCCAATTTACGAGTTTGCGAATACTAACCGTTCCAAAACGCAAATGCGGTGAAAGATAAGAAGTACTGTCCTCAGCCGGAAAATCACGTGTTTCTTTATAATTAGAAATTTGGCTTAAATCGGGAGGAAGCACTTTTATAATACTTTTTTCAAAACCAATTTCGGCTAGTTCCAGAAAGGTAAACTGATTTTTGCTGAAGTTTCCGTACCAGGGTTTTGTGTCAAACTCAGGCGCCTGTCCTAAAAGATGGTATTTTTCAAGCCACTTGTTTTTATAAGGCGTATAAATGGTGTACGGAAGTCCGTCGGCCTTTGTGATTTCTTTCTCTTCAAAAATTACATGATCTTTAAAGGAGTGAGCTGCCACATTATTTTGCGTTAACAATTGCTGAATAGAGGTATCACGTAGGATGGCAAAAGGCTCGTAATCTTTATTGAAAAAAACGTGCTGAATGTCAAATTCAGTTATAAGTGATTCCCAAACCTTACTTGTAGTTCCTTTTTTAATGAGAATGGAGGAATCAATTGCTTTTAGTTGTTCGTTTATTTTTTGAAGTGACTCAAAAATAAACTGAACGCGTGCATCATTTTTGGGAAGGTTTTCCAGAATTTCATCATCAAAAATGAAAAGCGGAATTACTGGAAAATCCGATTGCAGGGCATGAAATAATCCGGTATTGTCTTCTAATCGCAAGTCGCGTCGGAACCAGAAAAAGGAAACTTTTTGTTTTGTCATTGTATGATGTTCTGCTAGATTTTTTATCTCAGCTAAAAGATTTATACTGATTTAAGCTTTTGAATTGAATAGCTCTTCAATTTTATTGTAGCGATAATCAAAAATCGTTTTGAGTTTATTTTTAACAATAAGACTGTTCATGATCCTACCCAGATACCCTAATGGTAAAGCGTAATGCACCACATCAATCATTTTTGTTCCGGTTGCTGTGGGCTCGAAAAAGTGTTTGTGATGCCATAAAGCGTAAGGGCCAAATCGCTGTTCGTCGACAAAATATTGGTTTTCCTTTGAAACAGTGATGATTGTCATCCAGTTAATTTTAATGCCCAAAAGAGGTTTTAAAGTATAGGTGATAATTTGTCCGGGATACATGCGTTTGTTGTCAAAATCCTGAATTTCGAAACTCATATTATCGAGTGTTATCGTTTGGAGATTTTTCGGACTTGAAAAAAAATCCCAACATTCTTCAACAGTAGCGTTTACATGCTGTACGGTTTCTATTTTGTATACTCTCATAAAATCAATTTAAATTTTATAATATTTAAAAGGAACAAACAACATTCCGAAACATTCTCCGTCCTCTTTGCCTAGGTGCTTGTGATGCATTTTATGTGCTTTTCTTAAGCCAATCAAGTATTTGTTTTTGGTGTTTTTAAACCATTTAAAACGCTGGTGTATAAGGACATCGTGAATTAAAAAATAACAGGCGCCATAGAGTGTTACCCCGCAGGCAATGAAAAATAAATAGTTGAATCCGCCCTGAACACCAAAATAAAACAAGACGATACTCGGAATAGCAAAAATGACAAAAAAGATATCATTGCGTTCAAAAGGGTGTTCGTATTTAGGCTGATGATGATCGGCGTGAAAATACCACATAAACCCATGCATGACGAATTTATGTGTAAGCCAGGTCACACATTCCATGAATAAAAAGACACCTAAAAAGATCAGAAAAGAAATCATTTTGTATAGTTTCTATGTGTTCGAAATTGATTTTAAACTAATTTTAATTTATACGTTACAAACGATTGTGCTAAAAGGCCGGCTTTCGTATAGTTAGATACTCTGATTCTCGAATTTCCAATCTCATAATAAGGCGTGTTTTTAAGCTTTTGAAGCAGTTTCCTGTAGTAAATATAGGCAGTATAAACACCGAATTTGGCTTCGATAGGCAGTTTTATGATACCTTGATATGCGATTCTGAAATCTTCTTCAATTTCGGCTATGATGGTGGTTTTCGCTTCTTCATCAAAAGAATTTAAATCTACACCCGGGAAGTAATTTCGATTTAGAACCAAATTATCTTCTTTCAAATCTCTTAGGAAATTAACCTTCTGAAAGGCTGATCCCAGTCGTGTTGCTTCATTTTTGAGTTGCTCGTATTTATGTTCGTTTCCTTTTACAAAAACTTTCAGACACATTAAACCTACCACATCGGCTGAGCCATAAATATATTCTTCATATTCGGTTTGAGTAGGATAACTTGATTTGATAAGATCTAATTTCATGCTTTTTAAAAATGCCTGAATTAGATCGTCAGTGATATTGTATTGTTTTACGGTATGCTGAAAAGAGTTGAGAATAGGGTTAAGACTGATCCCTGTTTGCATCGCTTTATAATATTCTTTTTCGAAATCAGAGATGAGATTTTCTTTTTCAAAGCCATGAAAAGAATCGACAATTTCATCAGCAAAACGTACAAATCCATAAATGCTGTAAATCGCATCACGAATACCGGGCGACAGCATTTTAACTGCCAGTGAAAATGAGGTACTGTAACTTTGGGTAACCAGTTTACTGCATTTGAAAGAAACAGTGTCGAATAGTGATTTCATTGGTTAAGATCTAAAAGATTTTTGAATTAGGTCAGCTACTAGTTTTCCTGAAATTAAAGCAGGCGGAACACCTGGTCCGGGAACAGTTAACTGTCCGGTGAAATATAAATTACGAACTTTTTTACTTTTTAGTTTTGGCCTTAGAAAAGCGGTTTGTAATAATGTATTAGCCATTCCGTAGGCATTTCCTTTATAGGCATTGTAATCTTCAACAAAATCATTCTTACAAAAAGATCTCTTAAATATAATGTTATTTTTTATTTGTTGATTGGTCAATTGTTCAAATCTGGAAATTATTTTTTCAAAATACGTTTCACGAAGTACTTCATTATCTTGTATTCCAGGTGCTAACGGAATGAGGAAAAAACCGCTTTCCATTCCTTGTGGCGCAGCAGACGGATCTGTTTTAGAAGGGAAGTTGGCATAAAATAGTGGTTCGTCAGGCCATTTCGGTTCGTCGTAGATATCAATGGCATGTTGGTTAAAGTCAACATCAAAAAACAAAGAGTGATGTGTGACGTTTTCTATTTTTTTATTGAATCCCACAAAAAATAAAAGCGAAGAGGGAGCAAAAGTGCGACTCTCCCAATATTTTTCCGAATAAGCGCGATGTTCAGTATCCAGTAAAGTTTCGGTATGGTGATAGTCGGCGCCGCTTAAAATAACATCCGCTTCTATCGTTTTTCCATTAATTAAAAGCGCTGTTGCAGTTTTGTCTTTTACCACAATCTTTTCAATCGCGACATTGGTTTTAATGGTGACTCCTAATTGTAATGCCAGTTTTTCGATTCCGTGTACGACATCGTACATTCCGGTTTTTGGGTGCCAAGTTCCTAAACCAAAATCGGCATAATTCATAAAATTGTAAAAAGAAGGTGTTTTTGTAGGCTTCGCACCTAAAAACAAAACAGGAAATTCCAGAATTTGTATTAGTTTTTCGTTCTTGAATTGCTTTCGGATGTCGGTACTTACAGTACTTAAAAACTGATTTAGTTTTAAAGTAGTCTCGAGTGTAATTAATTCGAGTGCTGAGACTCCGGGACGATACACTAAATTCTTAATGGCAATATCATAATTGCTTTGTGCCTGACGAATGAAATTTTCTAGTTTTTTACCGCTTCCGGTTTCGATTTGCTCGAAGGTGTTTTTTATTTCGTCTAAATTATCAGAGATGCTAATGAAATCATTTAGACCAAAATAGACTCTGTAAGCTGGATTGAGTTTTATGAGTTCGTAATAATCAGACGTTTTTTTATTGAAATCCAGAAAGAAACGTTCGAAAACATCCGGCATCCAATACCAGCTTGGTCCCATGTCGAAAGTAAAGCCGTCTTTTTTATATTGTCTGGCTCTGCCTCCAATAGTCTCATTTTTTTCATAAATAGTTACCGTATTACCTTGTTGTGCGAGGTAACATGCAGCAGCTAGAGAAGAGAAGCCTGATCCTATTATTGCTATTGTTTTTTTCATTTGTTTAACAAATATACAAAAACTTTAAACAAAAATATTACAGCATGCTGATAGTTTCTTCCATTGAATCGAAAACTCGTATTCTTTCGGATAAAACTTTCTGATCGATATGTTCTACCATATTACCCATAAGCCAGATTTCATTGTTTTTCTGAAGTAGTTTTTGCCCCATCGATTTTACGTATTGATTGATTACGTTGCGATCTGGCTGAATAGTCATGAAAGATACAAATGTAATGTTTTCGAAATGTTTGGTTAAATCCTGCAGGTTTTCGATAGGCATACTTTCGCCTAAATAGATGGTTTTGTATCCATTTAGTAAAATTTCATATTGCAGATAGAGCAACCCTATTTTATGAATTTCATTTAGAGGGAGCGAGAGTACAAAAATTCTGTTGGTTTTAGTTGGTTTTAGAATTTGAAGGCTCTCGGTATAAATTAAGATTTTCTGCTTGATGAGGTGACTCATGAAATGCTCATTGGCCGGAGTTATGGTTTCGGATTGCCATAATAATCCCAATTCTTTTAGTAAAGGAAGAAAATGGTCTTTGAAAACTTCCCGAAATGATTTTTCGGAAATAAGCCAGTCAAAAGTATTGAAGAAGATTTCCTGATCAAAATTCATCATTGCCATTTTAAAAGAAGTAATGGCATAATTCTGTGAGTTTTTCTTCGAGATAATTTCGCGAACCAGTTGCGGGATTTTTTCTTCCGGATAGGTCGCTATTTTGGATATTTTATAGCCGTATTCGTGTAATAATGTTATGTTTAAGAGTTTTTGCAGATTTTGTAAATTATAAAGCCTGATATTGGTGTCAGTACGCATGGGTTCTAAGATATTGTATCTTTTTTCCCAGATACGAATGGTATGCGCTTTTATCCCGGATAAGTTTTCAAGATCTTTTATGCTGAAAACAGTTTTAATGTTGTTTATCATTATTGGCTATTTATTGAACAAAAATAGAATAAAATCTCAAATTACCTTTATAACTTGAGTGAAATCATAGATTGCTAGAGGTTTACCGATTGGTAATCGTTTAATTTGTCTAAATGAAGGATGGTTCTGGAACCATCTTTACTTCTGTTGTACATGGTTTCAAATTTGGCCCCATAAATTAGTTCATCAAAAGTATAGGAAGTTCTTGCAGCAACAGTATTACTGTACATATCGTCAAAAGTGGTAATGAAAACCAATATTTCACCATGTGTTTTTTTAAAATCTTCCTTAGTAAAATTGTACAAAGGACTGTTTTCGGTTATGGGATGCACGAGAGTCCAGCTTAATGAAAGTGCATTTATATGTTCAAGTTCCAGATCTAAGCTATAAAATTTGTTGGTTTTTATACCGTTTTCTTCCAGGTTTAATCCTAGAGTCATTTTGGCTTTTGCATCTGTAAAATTGGTGTTTTTAAAAGGAACAAGGCGTATCATTAGACCTTTTTTGTCGCCATAAGGAGAAATTAAGGCATGGTCGGCAAATTTTAAAAAAGCGGTTGGTTTACTAAATCTTCCAAAAAATAAGCCCGTTGCTATTGCGAAGCTCAGTAACCCAATCAGGGCTTCGGCGGAAGAAAGAGCACTCGTTAAAAATCCGGTAGGGCTAATGTGTCCGTAACCCACAGTAGTAAAAGTCTGCGCGCTAAAAAAGTAAGCTTGTCCAAACTGAGTCAGTACACTTTCAGACTGTTTGATTCCGTCAAGATGTTCAATTCCGATCGCATAATAGGCAATTGCAAAAAGAAAATTGATTCCAATGTAAAAAGCAAACAAAATAAACATGAATTTCCAGTTTGGCATGTCGATCATGGTGTGGTACCAGCTAATACGACGAAGCAGGTGCATCCCCCTTTTTTCGACATTTGGAGTTCCATTTTTGTTTACAAAACGACCTCCGTAGCTGTTTGCATTCGACCCAAAACCAGAATTGATGTCGGTTTGTGCTTTTTGGTTTATTTTTTTGAGAAGTGCCATTGCTGTTTGGTTTAAGTAACAAAAGTAAAAATATCTTTCAGACCAGAAAATGGGCTGTAAAGAAAAAGCAATCTGTAAATATAATTTCTACAGATTGCTTTGGTGTTTATTGTTTTAAGATTACTCTCTATTTACAAAAAGTTGCTTTGTTTTTGATAGCGCTTTGGCTGCCTAATTCGATTGCTTTTGTGAAATCTTTGCAGGCATTTTTTTGGTCGCCCATTTTGTTATAAGCCAAAGCTCTCAGATTGTAAGCGATATAATCTTTAGGGTTCAACCCTAGAGATGAGGTACAGTCTGCAACAGCCTCTTTAAAATTCATTAATTTATAGTTCACGTTGGCTCTTCCGGTAAAAGCATCGGCATTCATACTATCCAGGTCGATGGTTTTGCTAAAATCAGCCAGAGCTCCTTTGAGATCGTTGAGCTTTAGCTTTGCAACACCACGATTTTGATAAGCTTCGACAAATTTTGAATTCATACTGATGGCTTTTGTGTAATCGGCAATTGCTCCTTTGGTATTACCGGCTTCGGCCTTTTTTATGGCTTTGTCAAAATAGCCGGTTGCGGATTGTGCCCAGGTCGAGCAAGTGATCATCAGAAATGATAATAATAGAAATTTTTTCATAAACCAATTTGGGATTAGGTTAGTAGGTTAATAATTCGGAAACGAATTTAGTGAAGTTTTTGTTTTGTAAGAGAAGTTCGTTTATGAAATATTCATTATTTTTTTGCTAAATCTAGAGGTTTTATACACTTGTTAGAGGTAGAAATTTGATAGGATTCATAAGGTGTTTGAAATTAAGTTCTTAACTTAGCATATGTCGTTATGTTTTCCTGTTTTTTACTGTTCCTTAATTAATTTAGAATAACATGAAACAAGTCTTTTTTTTGCCTCCGTTTTTATTTAGTTTGATGCTTTTTTGGAGTAACAGCACCGCTGCACAGGAAAAAACAATGTATTTGGATGCTGCACAGAGTGATCCAATAATGATGGGATGGATGAAAGGTTCTCCTCCGCCGGATAATAAGATTCCGCGATTTGAGGATGGAAGTTTTTTTCAGTTTCCGGCTCTTCGATGGAGCGTGGCTCATATGCGCCAGTTTATGCCAACAGTAAATGTTTCGCGTGGATTGGGTACGGCAGTACCACTAACAAAAAACAGCAATAAAGATATTGACAAGATTAAGTTTGTTCCTCTGGGGGAAACAAAAGCGATGACCTGGGAAGTATCTATGCAAAAAGTCTATGCGGATGGTGTGATTGTGATGCATCATGGGAAAGTTGTATACGAAAAGTACTTTGGAGCCTTAGCGGTAGACGGACAACATGCAGCGATGTCGGTTACAAAATCGTTTACCGGTACACTTGGTATTATATTGGCAAAAGAAGGCTTGATCGATACAACAAAAACGGTTTCCTATTACATTCCCGAACTTAAAGAATCGGCGTTTGGTGATGCTTCTGTGAGAGAAATTATGGACATGACAACTGCTCTACAGTTTAGCGAAGACTATGCTGATCCTAGTGCCGAAATATGGAAGTTTTCGGCAGCTGGAAATCCATTGCCAAAACCTAAGGATTATACAGGGCCAAAAACATATTATGAATATTTGCCAACGGTTAAGAAAAAAGGAGTTCATGGAGAGAGCTTTGGGTATAAAACCGTTAATTCGGATGTTTTGGGATGGATAATTTCCAGAGTTACCGGAAAAACAGTGGCTGAGGTGCTCTCTGAAAAAATATGGAGAAAAATAGGAGCGGAGCAAGATGGTTATTTTTCTGTTGATGTGATTGGGACACCTTTTGCCGGAGGTGGTTTTAATCTTGGTTTGAGAGACATGGCACGTTTTGGTCAGTTAATTCTAAACAATGGCAAAGTAGGCAAGCAACAGATTATTCCTAAAGCGGCAATCGACGACATTAAGAAAGGCGGTAATAAACAAGCATTTACTAAAGCTGGATATTCTCTCTTAAAAGGATGGAGTTATAGAAATATGTGGTGGATTACTCATAATGCACATGGAGCGTTTTGTGCGCGTGGTGTACATGGACAAGTCATTTACATCGATCCGAAAGCTGATATGGTTATTGTGCGTTTTGCATCTAACCCAGTTGCTGGTAATGCTGCAAATGATCCTTATTCTTTGCCTGCTTATGAGGCTGTAGCAGAATTTTTGATCAATCGTAAATAGACACCAGGCCTTTTTTGATAAATTGGAGTTTCAGGTTGGAGTTCGTTTTTTAGCTTCAGACGAAGAATGCTGGGTTTTATTCTGATTTTTCTCTACTTGAAAAAGGATTGGTGTTTAATCGCCAGATTGCGCTAATCTGGAAATTCCCCGAAGATAAACCGATGTTATTTTTATTGTCGTCAGAGAAAGAGGAGAAGGTAGCATTATTGATATAGGATAACCCGAGAGACCATCTCTCTTTGTTGTATCCAAAAGCAACTCTGGGGAAAAATGTTGGGTAAACTTCGATTCTTTGTTTGCCAAAATCGTTTATTCTTTCACTACCAATATTGGCGCCTATTGTTGCCGATCCGCTCGTAAACCATCTTTTGCTGATCGCCCAGGTATAAGCATAGCCTCCGCTGATACCAAATTGAAAATTGCGCAATGAGTTTCTGGATTTGTATACAAAAGAACTGTCGGAACCTATTTTTGAAAAATAAACGCCTCCGCCAAGCAGAAAGCTTCCTGCAGATTTTAATTGCCTTTCGTTTTGTACGAAAGCAGCTTTGTAGGAGAATTTTTTGTTATTAAAGACATACTGTCCAAAGGCTCCATATTGTTGAATTTTTAGATCAGGGAATAATTGTATGTTTTTGTCGGCATCGTCGGCAGTGTAGAACCCATGATATTTTTGAATGAAAAGGTCAATAATGAACTTTCGTCCGTAATTATGGATTTGAAAATCGAGTGCTTTGGTTTTTCCTTTTTCCTTGTCTTTCAGGAAGCTTAGGCCTTGTCCGTAACTAAAATCAATTATGGTGTTTTTTATAGAGAGACCAAGACCGAAACTCATGGGGGTGTTGGGCATAAATTTTTTAATGTCTCCATCTGTTTCCTGTTGTAATGAAATGAATTTCATCGACAAATAGGTTCGTATGGAAGCTTTGTTTTCAAAAGGCTTGATGTACGTCGTGTCGATCTGCGCAATGCAAAAATACGGGAGAACAAAAATAAGAAGTAGCGAAAAGTAGAATTTCATTAGATTGTCGAACGGAAAATGATTGGGCTTATTGTTGGTAAGGGAGTTTTAAAAGCTATTTTTCATTGTTTTGTTTCATTGCAGAATTGGTCTTATTTCTATTGCAATGACAAGTTTCGTATTTCTAAGTTTTCTTATTCAGCGTATTAATTTGGTTGATATGTTTTGAGTCAGCTAAGGCGTTCAATATTCAAAGATATCTAAAATTATTGTAGAAGATAGTATTTGGTGAAAAATGGACATTGTTTTAATGAGGTATCGTTTTAATGAATTTATGTACGGTGCTTTGAGCTATTTTTTAGTTTTCAGGGATGATTTTTTTGTTTTGTAAAATACTGATAATTAATGGTGTATTGCTTTTTTGTTCTCCGAAGGACTGCATGCTTAAGAAAGTAACGAGTGAATATTTTGCAGGATTATTCTTTAATGTTGATTATTCTTTTATATTTGAGTTATAGAATGTTTATTCTTACGTTTTTTCTTTAAAATAAAATATGCTTTTTTTTCTCTTTTAAATTACAGATCTAAGGAAGGAATAATACTTAAGTGGTTCTTGAAAAAGAACTAAGTAAAAAGGTATGCTAAGACAGGAGTAAATTGTTGTTTTTTAACTAAATAAATATATTAAATGTTGTCAGAGAAAGAAGAGAATATGCCATTTATATGGTATAAAAAAGAAGATGATAAAAGAAGTCTTCAGGAAATTATTAAAGAAGAAATGGATGTCATAATAAAATTTACTCATACCAATGGGGCAATTTTGTTTAGAGGATTTGATGTTGATAATGAAATTTCTTTGGAGGAGTGTACTTCCAGTTTTCCTGGGAATGGCCTGGATTATGTTGGTGGAAACTCTCCAAGAACCAAACTGCATAATAAAGTATATACATCAACTGAGTATCCGCCAAATTTATTCATTTCTCTCCACAATGAGCTTTCTTATGCAAGTAGCTGGCCTAAGTTTATATTTTTTTGCTGTTCTGTTCCTTCACATACTGGAGGGAGTACGGTCATTGCTGATAGTAGAAAGATATATAATGATCTTTCGGAGGAATTGTTAAACGAATTTAAAACTAAGGGTGTTCGGTACATCAGAAATCTTAATGGTGGTGCCGGTGCCGGTGTTTCCTGGCAGAAGACTTTTGAAACAGATAATAAATATGAGGTCGAAGAACATTGCAGATTAAATCAAATTGATATAAAATGGCGTAGTAATAATAGCTTGCAGCTAATTGAAAATAGACAGGCGATAGTTCAACATGATGTTTCTTCCGAGTGGGTTTGGTTCAATCAGGCGGATCAGTTTCATCCTTCAACTAATCCGCCGCAAATATACGAAGCTTTGATGGATTGCTATGAGGATGATGTATTGAGTATGCCTCAATATGCATGTTTTGGTGATGGAAGTTTTATTCCGTTGGAGTATCTCGATGAAATAAGAGAAGTTACAAGAAAACATAGTGTTTATTTTACTTGGAACAAAGGAGATTTGCTTGTTCTTGATAATGTTTTAACAGCTCATGGCAGGGAGCCTTTTCAGGGAGAACGAAAGATTTTGGTTTCTATGCTGTGATACTAAAATTTAAAAATTTAATAAAAGCAACATTTGAAGTATGGAATCGAAATGATGGTAAAATATAAAAATGTTGCTTTTTTTGCAGTGTAAGGTGCTCTTATGGATTTCCAATCGGGTCATATTTAAGCGTTCTCATATTACCTGTAGAAAAAAGGGCCTGAAAAGCAATTTTTAAAGATTAGGATTTAGAGACGGGAAAAATTTGTCTTTTATGTTAGTTTGAGTTTTTAATAGAGAATGGTTGTGTTATTTCATGACTGGACAGGAAATAAAAAAAGGCCAGATAAATAAATATCTGACCTTTTGTGACCCGACTGGGGCTCGAACCCAGGACCCCATCATTAAAAGTGATGTGCTCTACCAACTGAGCTATCGAGTCAATGCTATCAAGAAAAGTATTTTGTTAAATCACAAATTTTGTGACCCGACTGGGGCTCGAACCCAGGACCCCATCATTAAAAGTGATGTGCTCTACCAACTGAGCTATCGAGTCATATTCTTTCCTTGAACGCGGGTGCAAATATAAGAAGTTATTTTTGATATATCCAACCTTCTTTTAAGTTAAATTTAAGTAAAGAATTAATACGTTGAAATGGAGGGTGTAAGCAAAAAAAAAAGGTAAAGTACGTTTTGCGTATTTTACCTTTTTTAGTGACCACGGTGGGATTTGAACCCACACGCCCTTACGAGCACCACCCCCTCAAGATGGCAAGTCTACCGTTTCTCCACGTGGCCAAAAATTAAAAAAGGTCAAGTAAATTAATACTCGACCTTTGTGACCCGACTGGGGCTCGAACCCAGGACCCCATCATTAAAAGTGATGTGCTCTACCAACTGAGCTATCGAGTCAATGCTATCAAGAAACTTATATTGTGAATCACAGTTTGTGACCCGACTGGGGCTCGAACCCAGGACCCCATCATTAAAAGTGATGTGCTCTACCAACTGAGCTATCGAGTCATATTCGCTTCTTGAACGCGGGTGCAAATATAAGAAGTTTTTTTTATTATTTCCAAGCTTATTTATTATAAATTTGTCTTTTTTTAATCAAAATTTACAACCTCTTAGTTTATAAGGTATTATTAAAATGAAAAAAATCATATTGTTAGGATATATGGGTTGCGGGAAGTCAACGATTGCCCAAAATATGTCGAAAATTACAAATATTCCGTTTCTGGATTTAGACAAATGTATCGAAAATAGAGTCAATTTATCAATAAATGAGATTTTCGAGCAGCATGGAGAGATCTATTTTAGAAAATTAGAGCACGAAATGTTTGTAGAATTGCTCCAATCTTCAGAGAATAGTATAATTGGTTTAGGTGGAGGGACACCGTGTTATGCCAATAATCATGAATTGTTAAAAGGAGAGGGTGTTGTTTCGATATATTTAAAGGCTTCGATAGAAACTTTATATGGAAGATTGATTCATAATAAAAGCAAACGACCGTTAATCGCTGATATGAATGAAGAGGAAATGAAAGAATTTATCGCGAAACATTTATTCGACAGAAGCTTTTATTATAACCATGCGCAATATAAAGTTACGGTTGATGATAAAACTGTCGAAGAAACGGTTCAGGATATTTTAGCGATTTTAGCTTAAGAAAGCATAGTTGTCGCCGTTTTCATCAAAAACGACCTGTACATGTTCTAATAAAGAAGTAGACAAGGAAATTCCTTTAAAATCGGCTTTTACAGGATACTTTTTGTGATTTCTGTCTACCAGTACTGCTGTTTTGAATTTCTTAAGTGGAACATCTAAGAAATGACGAACAGCATATATTAATGTAGTACCTGAATTTAAGACGTCATCAACCAATACCAGGCCTTTGTTCTCGTACTCTTCTTTAGCTAATGATGTAGTGATAGGGAACTGTGGATTTTGTTTGTTGACCTTAACTTCGCAAAGCGAAACTCTAAGCGTTGAAATACTGGCTAGGGCCGAAGCGAGCTTTTGAGCAAAAACAGAGCCGTTTGAAGCTATTCCGGCGATTACAACTTCGTCTTCATCTACAAAAGTTTCATATATCTGATAAGCGATACGTTTTATTTTGTGTTCGATTTCCTGATTGGTTAAGATGATGTTTTTGCTCATGATTTAATTTTTTGCTAATATAACTAAATTTAAATTTCAATATAAAAAACTCAAATTCCAATTTTGATAATGGAATTTTTAATTTTTTAAATCCCGAATTCCAATGTTGGGGAAGGGATTTTGAAATCATAGTGTTGAGGTTTGATTTTTAGTATTTTACCTGTTTAAAGTTTTTGCAGACATAAATTTTGGAATTTGAATTTTAGAAATTTGAATTTAAACTTCTTCTTCCTCGTCAAAAATCTCATTGCCGTATTCATCAATATCCCGACGGTCTTTTTTGGTAGGTCTTCCGGTTCCGCTTTTGCGATAATGCTCTTTGGATAGTTTTAGCAATTCCAGGTGTGCATAAGCTTCAGGGGGAGTTTCGTTTTTTCGGTAGATGTCAACCAGTTTTGCTCCTACACGGCTTTCAGGAATGTCGAGTACGGTTATAATTTGTGTGATCTGATCTTTTCTAAAGGTAATTCTGTCAGTAGGAAAAACCTCTTTGGATGGCTTTGCAACTTGTCCATTTACAGTGATATGGTTTTTTTTGCAGGCTTCCGTAACCATGTTTCGGGTCTTATAATATCGCACGCACCAGAGGTATTTGTCTATTCTCATAATTTTTCTAAAATCAAAGTTAAAATCTTTACAAAAATAAATCAATATTGTATCTTGCGCACCTAAAAAATTAACAATAATGAATAAATTTAAATATTATTTTATTTTATTGCTTGCGGGTGTTTCGTTGGTTTCTTGTAGTAAAAAGGATGATGATGAGGTGGTGACTGTGCCATTAAGAGATTATGCTACGCAATATAAAGCTGATAATGATTCTATTGAGAAATATTTAAAGACAAATTATATAACTGTTATCAATAGCCCGGGAACTCCTCAAGATCAGGATGTGGTGATTAAAAAAATAGTCGCAGGTGATGGAAATGTTTCTATTTGGGATCAAAAGACATATCTTTTAGAGACAAGAAACGTATATAGTAATGATGTCAACTATAAAGTTTATTATTTAACTTTAAGAAAAGGAACTGGTAGTGCTCCCACCAATACGGATAAAATTGTATGTTCTTATACTGGGACTTTGTTGAATAATACGTTGTTTGATACTTCGAATAATTTCCCGAAATATTTTAATTTGTTTCCATATGCAGTTGAGAGAACTGTAATTGAAGGGTGGTCGGAGATTTTTCCGAAGTTTAAGACCGGTACCTCAAGCACGGATAATAATGGGGTTATTACTTATAGTGGTTATGGCGCAGGGGTTATGTTTTTGCCGTCAGGATTAGGGTATTTTGGAAGTCCTCCAGATAATAGTGTTCCGGCCTATTCTCCCTTAGTGTTTAGTTTTAAGCTTTTCGATCTTCAAAGAATGGATAATGAGTATACTCTTTCTTCAACGGGTCTGGTTTTTGTAGGAGACGGGGTTCCGGATTATCTGGAAGATCTTAATGGAGATGGTTACTTGTATGATTATAGCCTGAATAAGACTAAGTATCCCAATCCGCCAAAAAATGATAAAGTGTATGATACCGATGGTGACGGGATTTCTGATTTTCTTGACTTTGATGATGATGGAGATGGTTTTTCAACCCGATTTGAAATTACAAAGCCTGCAGGAGAAATTGGTATTGTAAATGGTATTAATTATGGTGTAAGTAAATATTACCCTTGGGAGCCGGTTGTAGATAATCCATTAACTCCTAATGTAGATGAAACTGAACCAAGGGGTATTCCGAGAAGGCCAAGAGGAGCGCTTGCAGATCCTACCAAGCCAGAATCGTATACGAATTCGAGAAAATACATAGATGCAGATTATACAGAGTCAGGTAGAAAAAGAATTCATTTGGATAAAACCTTTCCTTATAAGCAGAATTAATTTTTAATTTATAGCAAATTTTAAGACCTCGAAAGTGATTTCGAGGTTTTTTTATGGCTAATGCCTAACGAATTGTTTAAAATCTAAGAATAGTATTGTGTTAAAGTTTGAAAAAGCACTTTGGTTTAATCGTCTCTTTGTAAGTGTTTTAAGTGGGTTTTTTCTGATTATTTGAAAACACTTGCATGTTTATGTAGTTGTAATCTTATTTTATTATGTATTATTGTAGGATAATATTTAAATATAATGAAATGAAAAAATTATTTGCATTGTTTTTAGTGGCGACGGCTTTGTCATGTGGTAGTGAGGATCAGGAAAATCAGAATGTTGCTCAGTCTGCAGTAAGCTCTGAGTCGGTTTTAGATGGTAAAATGTTATCATTTAAAGATGAGGAATCTTTTGTAAAAGAGTATTCGGATTTAGCAATCTTAAGTAAAGATCAGCTTCAAAAGTGGATTTCTGATAAAAAAGTAACTGCATTGTTGAATACTTCAAATGATTCAGTGGTGATACAGGAAGATATTATATCAAAATCCAGATTGATTTATTCAGATGCATTAAAATCAATTTTAAATGCAGAATCAAAAGTGAAGATAGGAAATAAAATGTTATGGCTTAACGAGCGTAGTTTTTATTTATTATCAGAAAATGAAGTTAACAAAACTCCAGAAGAACTTTTTAGTCTTAAAGATAAATTGGAGGTGTACGGGCAGTTGTTGGGTATGGCAGATTCTGCTGGGAAAAGAACAGGGAGAGGGATTATGCCAAATGAGAACTTGGTAAAAACATTTGTCAGTGAAGAAGTTAATGTGAATGGTACAAGGCATAGAAATGTTGTTGAAATATTTAATGAAACCATTTATTTTAGTGGTACTAATTCTGTTCAGACGAGCAAAATGTATTTGCGAACTACGATGCAATATAGATCTTGCTCTACTTGGAGATGTAGTTGGAAAGAGAATATGTATCCACGAACTTTGACGACAGTTGGTTTTCATTGTTCAGTTTGTGATATCGGACATTCTTTTTGGTCTAATAGGTTAAGTTTTCCCGCTGCAACGGTATCAGGTTCTCAGATGTATCTGTTAGCAGAGTGGAGATTTATAGCTCCTGTTGCTAATCCGCATATAAATTATGCTATTTCTGGTACATTTATTTGTACGGTGGTAGGGCATGCAATGCCTGTTAATGTATCCTGGTATTAATGATTTGACAATCAGTTGTGAAAAAAAACCTCGAAAAGTAATTTTCGAGGTTTTTTATAAAGTAAGAAAATGAAATAATTATTTTCTTTTGATAACTCTTTCTACAGCTTCAACAATCGCCTGGTTGTTTAATTTGTATTTTTCCATTAGTTGTTCCGGAGTTCCAGATTCACCAAAACTATCGTTAACAGCTACAAATTCTTGCGGTGCAGGATTGTTTAAAGCTAATACTCTTGAAACACTTTCTCCAAGACCTCCGAGAATGTTGTGTTCTTCTGCAGTTACCACACATTTTGTTTTAGCCAATGATTTTAGAATGGCTTCTTCGTCAAGAGGTTTAATAGTGTGGATGTTGATTACTTCAGCAGAAATTCCTTTTGCTTCAAGAGCTTCAGCAGCGATAAGGGCTTCCCAAACTAAGTGTCCTGTTGCAACAATGGTTACATCAGTTCCTTCGTTTAATAAAATTGCTTTTCCAATTACGAAAGGCTCATCAGCAGGTGTAAAGTTAGGTACAACCGGACGGCCAAAACGCAAGTAAGCAGGACCATGGTGATCTGCCAATGCTAAAGTAGCTGCTTTAGTTTGATTGTAATCGCAAGTATTGATTACAGTCATTCCGGGTAACATTTTCATTAATCCAATATCTTCAAGGATTTGGTGTGTTGCTCCGTCTTCACCTAGTGTTAAACCAGCGTGAGAAGCACAAATTTTTACATTTTTATCCGAATAAGCAACTGATTGACGAATTTGATCGTAAACTCTTCCTGTAGAGAAGTTAGCGAAAGTTCCTGTGAAAGGAATTTTTCCTCCAATGGTTAAACCTGCAGCAATACCAATCATATTTGCTTCAGCGATACCAATTTGAAAAAAACGCTCTGGGTGATTTTTTTTGAAATCATCAAATTTTAATGATCCAATTAAGTCAGCACATAATGCTACAACTTTTTCGTTTTTTTGACCTAGTTCAGTCATTCCCGCTCCAAAACCCGAGCGAGTATCTTTACTTCCTGTATTTTCGTATTTTTTCATTTTTGTTTTTTTGCTGTACGCAATAGGCTGTAGGCAATAGGCATAAAGCTTACTGCTTAAGGCTTAAAGCTGTTTTTAATAGTCTGCTAAAGTTGATGTGTTTTGAGCCAGAGCACTTGCCAACTGATCGTTGTTTGGTGCTTTACCATGCCATGCATGTGTGTGCATCATAAAATCAACTCCGTTCCCCATTTCTGTATATAACAAAATACAAACCGGTTTTCCTTTTCCTGTTCTTGATTTAGCATCGTTTAAACCTGCAATGATAGCATCGATATTGTTTCCTTCTTTAATTTCAAGAACGTCCCAGTCAAAAGCTTCAAATTTTGCACGAAGGCTTCCCATTGCCAAAACTTCGTCAGTTGTTCCGTCAATTTGTTTTCCGTTAACGTCGATAGTTGCAATAAGGTTGTCTACATTTTTAGCAGAAGCATACATGATAGCTTCCCAGTTTTGACCTTCTTGTAATTCACCATCTCCGTGTAAAGTATAAATCAAATGATTGTCACCATTTAATTTTTTTGCCTGAGCTGCACCAAGAGCTACAGATAAACCTTGTCCTAATGAACCAGAAGCCATGCGAACTCCAGGTAATCCTTCGTGAGTTGTTGGATGTCCTTGTAAACGTGAGTTTAGTAATCTAAAAGTGGCAAGTTCTGAAACAGGGAAATAACCGCTACGTGCTAGTACGCTATAAAATACAGGAGAAATATGTCCGTTTGAAAGGAAGAAAATGTCTTCTCCAATTCCGTCCATATCAAAACCTTCTTTACGCTCCATAATGTTTTGGTACAGTGTTACCAAAAATTCAGTACAACCTAATGAACCACCTGGGTGACCTGAGTTGACAGCATGTACCATTCGAAGAATATCTCTTCTTACTTGGATAGTTAAATCGCTTAATTGTTGTGTGTTAGGCTTCATTTTATGTGTAAAAGTTAAACTGGTGCAAAAGTAATTTTTATTTTGCGGGGAGACAAATGATTTTCCGGTTTAGTTTGCGCTAATGATGAAATTATCCCACTTTTTTGCGTCAATATGGAGAAAAAATGGGTTGTTTTGGTTTTGTAAAGACAAAAAAGGCAAGGCCATGATTTCAAAGAGGAATTGGCTAATTGTCAAATTATCTAATTATCTAATTGATCCAATCTCTCGCCAGGTAACCAATTGAATGTTGTTTTCTTTTAGTTTTCTGCCGCATTCTTCGCTAGTGAAAAAGTCAAAGTCGATTTGGCGCCAGGCCGAACCAAAATTAGGATGGTTTACGGTGATGCCCTGCATTTCAAAATCGTCATAGGCGGGATGTAGCAAGAATACATTTAAACCCGGAATAGCATTGTCCAAGGCTTTGGAATACGAATTTCTTAATTCCCCTTTTTCAAAATCGTTATAATATCCAAGTAAAAGATTATCGGTTAAAAGCATGTCGTCGAAGTTGTACTCTTCGTTAGATAAGCTAATGGATTCAAGAAATTGTTTATTGATAAAAACCGGTAAGTTGTATTGTCTTCCAAGTTCTTTGTAGATTTCTAAAATCTCAGGAGTTACACCAATACTGCACATGTGTGAGTCCAAATGGGTAGGTTGTATTCCAAATTGTAATGCTTTTTCGATTTGAGCGGTTAGTTCTTTTTTGATTTCTGATGGTTTTGCATGACTTTTAAAATCAGCTCTGGATTTATAGAAATGGCCATTTTGATCGGTTAAACTTGAAACTTCTGAAAGCGGAAGAACTGGGCCGAATTTGTAATTCTCCCATTCGCAGGTTAATGTGAGATGGACGCCACAATCGTATTGGGGATTGTTTTTGGCAAAATTGGCCATCTCGAAAAACCACGGACAAGGGGTCATGATGCTGTAGGAATTTACAAAACCATTTTGAAGTGTTTTTATTGTGGCCTGATTTTCGGAATGGGATAAACCGGCATCGTCGGCATGAATGATTAATAGTTTGGTGTTTTCGGGATATCCAAGTTTTTGCGCTAAATTCATTGTATTTGTCTTTTTTTATAGAGGAGATTAAGCGGATTTTCTGTTTTATCAAATTTAGATTTTTTTCATGATAAATACGCATTATGGTTTCAAGTTTCAGGTTTCTTTTGTATCAAAAATAAAGTTGTCTAAATAATAGGACTGTTTAAAAATCGAACAATCCAGTAATCCAACAATGTAAATTATCTAATTTTCTAATTGCCAAATTATCTAATTAGTTTTCTCTGAAATTAGCTTATCTTTGCCGACTGAAAAAAGAAACAGATGAAGTTTGATTTATTACAAAAAGATCCGCAATCTAAAGCAAGAGCGGGAAGTATTACTACAGATCACGGCGTAATCGAAACGCCTATTTTTATGCCTGTTGGTACAGTGGCTTCTGTTAAAGGGGTACACCAACGAGAACTTAAAGAGGATATCAATCCGGATATTATCCTTGGAAATACCTACCATTTGTATTTACGTCCGCAGACTGAAATTCTTGAAAAAGCAGGCGGATTGCATAAATTTATGAATTGGGACCGTAATATTTTGACTGATTCTGGGGGGTACCAAGTGTATTCACTTTCAAATAACAGAAAAATTAAGGAAGAAGGAGTAAAGTTTAAATCACATATTGATGGTTCTTATCACTTTTTTTCACCGGAAAGTGTAATGGAAATTCAACGTACCATTGGAGCCGATATTATTATGGCTTTTGATGAATGTACACCTTATCCATGTGATTACAGATACGCACAGCGGTCAATGCACATGACCCACCGTTGGTTAGATCGTTGTATCAACCATTTGGATAAAGTACCTTATAAATATGGATACGAGCAGACCTTTTTTCCAATTGTTCAGGGAAGTACTTATAAAGATTTGCGTCGTCAGTCAGCAGAGTATATTGCAAATGCAGGACAACAAGGAAATGCTATTGGAGGTTTGTCTGTGGGGGAGCCTGCAGAAGAGATGTACGCTATGACCGAAGTGGTTTGTGAAATTTTGCCGGAAGACAAACCGCGTTATTTAATGGGAGTTGGAACTCCGATTAATATCCTGGAAAATATTGCTTTAGGAATCGATATGTTCGATTGTGTAATGCCAACCCGTAATGCCAGAAATGGTATGTTGTTTACTGCAAACGGAACCATTAACATCAAAAATAAAAAATGGGAAGCTGATTTTTCTCCAATTGACGAAATGGGGCATACTTTTGTAGATACAGAATATACAAAAGCCTACCTGCGTCACTTGTTTGCAGCAAATGAATATTTAGGAAAACAAATTGCAACAATTCATAACCTTGGTTTCTATATGTGGTTGGTTCGTGAAGCCAGAAAACATATCTTAGCAGGCGATTTTAGACCATGGAAAGAAATGATGGTTAAAAATATGAGTCAAAGACTTTAAAATAAGTTGATTTGTTTAATCGTTTATTCGGTTAAACGGTTAAACAAATAATCGATTAAACTTTACTATGTTAACGATAATAGATAAGTATATTTTAAAAAGATATTTAGCCACATTTTCGGTGATGATCTTATTATTTATTCCGATTGGAATTGTAATTGACGTCTCTGAAAAGGTGAATAAGATGTTGGAAAATAAAATTCCGTTTAGCGCGATTGCAATCTATTATTACAATTTTACGGTTTATTTTGCGAACTCTCTGTTTCCGATATTTTTGTTTTTGTCGGTAATCTGGTTTACTTCAAAACTGGCAAATAATACAGAGATTATTGCGGTTTTAAGTTCCGGAATTTCGTTTTCACGTTTTTTAAGACCTTATATTATTGGTGCTTCAATCGTTTCGGTTTTTGTGCTTTTAATGGGATTTTTTATTGTTCCTGCAGCCAGCGAAGGGTTCAATAACTTTAGATATACTTATCTAAAAGGTAATGGAAAAGTAGAAATGCTTGGTAATAATACAAACGTATACAGACAGATTAACGACAACGATTTTATTTTTGTCAATAGCTTTAATGAAGAATCTAAAACAGCTTTTAATTTTACGTTAGAGCATTTTGAAGGTGAAAAGTTAACGTATAAAATTACCGCAAGCCGTATTAAATGGGATCCTAAAACAAAGACCTACAATTTGTACGATTATACAAAAAGAACGCTGGGAGAATTAAATGATCAGATCGAAAAAAATCCGGAAAAAAGGGTGGCTTTCAAATTTGAGTTGGCCGATTTAACTCCGGTAGTTTATATTGCAGAGACCCTTCCATTGGGCAAACTAATTGATTTTATTGAGAAAGAACGTAAAAGAGGTTCTGGGAATATTAATACCTATTTAGTCGTACTTTATAAAAAATACAGTGTACCCGTTTCTGCTTTTATCCTCACAATTATTGCTGTGGCAGTTTCGTCAATGAAACGTCGTGGTGGTATGGGAACCAATTTGGCTATCGGAATTGCAATAGCCTTTTCATTTGTGTTTTTTGATAAAATATTTGGAACACTTGCCGAAAAATCTACCTTTTCACCTTTATTAGCTGTTTGGTTTCCGAATATTGTTTTCGGAATTTTGGCAGTTTACCTACTACGTAATGCGAAACGATAATTTAAAAAGTTATTTAAATCTTCATTTAATTGTTTTTATTTGGGGTTTTACGGCCATTCTGGGTGCTTTAATAACCATTGATGCCGAAAATTTGGTTTGGTTCAGAATGCTTCTTGCAGGAGTTTTTCTAGCTGCTTTTATTGTGTACAAGAAAAAATCTTTTATAATTTCGGCCAGCTCTTTTGCGAAGCTAATTTTTGTGGGACTGTTGATTGCTCTTCATTGGATTTTCTTTTTTAGAGCCATTCATGTTTCCAATGTTTCGATTACGCTCTCGATATTTTCCTTAGGTGCTTTTTTTGCTTCGTTGTTAGAACCGCTTTTTTACGGAAGAAAGATTTTATTCTACGAGGTATTCTTCGGATTGATTATTATAGCAGGTTTAGCGTTAATAATGAAGGTAGAGGTGAAGTATCTGAATGGTATGTATTATGCGTTGGCAGCTATTATTCTGGGTGTTTTATTTACTTTAATGAACGGAAAATTAATAACAGAACATGATCCTTCGGTAATTACCTTTTATGAGTTTGCTGCGGGAGTTTTCTTTATTTCAATTTATTTTTTAGTACAAGGAAAATTCAATGCTGACTTTTTTACCTTGTCGCTAAACAACTGGGGTTTATTACTTCTTTTGGCTTCGGTTTGTACCGCTTATGCCTTTACAGCTTCGGTGAAAGTTATGCAGAAGTTAACTCCCTATACGGTGATGTTAACGACTAATTTAGAGCCGGTTTACGGAATTGTACTGGCCTATTTCATTCTTGGCGGAAAAGAAAAAATGAGCACGGAATTTTATATTGGCGCCCTGATAATCGTAATTACAGTTATCTTAAATGGCGTTTTTAAACATTATAAAAATAAGAAAGAAGTGTAATAATTTCCTTATTTTTAAATTACATTTTTATATTTTAAATACGATTTAATTCAACCAATGATATAATATTTTTATATTTGCGGTTCGATTTACAAACAAAATTCAAAAATCCATGGAATATTTAGATTTTGAGCTTCCAATAAAAGAACTTGAAGAACAGTTAGAAAAGTGTGTTATAATTGGAAAAGAATCTGATGTTGATGTAACACCTACCTGCAAGGAAATCAACAAGAAATTAGAACAAACAAAGAAAGAAATATACAAAAATCTTACAGCCTGGCAACGAGTTCAGCTGTCAAGACATCCAAATAGACCTTATACTTTAGATTATATCAAAGCAATTTGCGGAGATACATTTTTAGAGCTTCATGGAGACAGAAACTTTAAAGATGATAAAGCGATGGTTGGCGGATTAGGAAAAATAAATGGTCAGTCGTTTATGATTGTTGGTCAGCAAAAAGGTTTTAATACAAAAACACGTCAGTATCGTAATTTTGGTATGGCAAACCCTGAAGGATACCGTAAAGCTTTACGTTTGATGAAAATGGCTGAAAAGTTTGGAATTCCTGTTTTAACTTTAGTAGATACTCCGGGTGCATACCCAGGACTTGAAGCCGAAGAAAGAGGTCAGGGAGAAGCGATCGCCAGAAACATTTTTGAAATGGTTCGTTTACAAGTTCCTATTATCACCATCATTGTTGGTGAAGGAGCTTCGGGAGGAGCTTTAGGAATTGGTGTTGGAGATAAAGTATACATGTTGGAGAATACTTGGTATTCTGTAATTTCTCCGGAATCTTGTTCTTCAATTTTATGGAAAAGCTGGGAGTACAAAGAACGTGCTGCGGATGCTTTAAAATTGACTTCATCTGATATGAAAAAACAAAAATTAGTAGATGATGTGATCCCTGAACCACTAGGTGGAGCACACTACGACCGCGAAACTACTTTTAAAACAGTGGCGGAGTACATCACTAAAGGATATAATGAATTGAAAGACTTATCAACACATGATCTGATTGCCCAAAGAATGGACAAATACAGTAAGATGGGGGAGTATAAAGAGTAAATTCTTATAAATTAATTAAAATCCGAAGCCTTACAGTTTCGGATTTTTTTTTGGTTATGAACAAAAAAAACATATTTATAAACAATTAATAGTTATAACTCAATAGCAATTTTTTTTTAAATTTTGTTACTTTCGCTATATGGAAAATTTCAAAAATGTAAATCCTGTAAAGGTAGATAAAACCACAATTATTAGTTTAGAAAAAGGAAAACTTCCACCGCAAGTTCTTGATTTAGAGGAGGCTGTTCTTGGGGCAATGATGATTGATAAAAAAGGGGTTGATGATGTAATTGATATTTTGCAAGCTGATGCTTTTTATAAAGATTCACATAAATTTATTTTTGAAGCGATCGTTCAGCTTTTTACCGAAACACAGCCAATTGACTTGTTGACTGTTTCGACTCAATTGAAGAAGAATGGAAAATTAGAATTGGCCGGAGGAGATTTTTATTTAATTCAGCTGACTCAAAAAATTGCCTCTTCGGCGCATATCGAATTTCACTCTCGTATTATTCTTCAAAAATTCATTCAAAGAAGTTTGATTCGAATTTCATCTGAAATTATCGAAGCGTCTTATGATGAAACTGCAGATGTATTTGATTTGCTGGATCAGGCCGAATCAAAATTGTATGAAGTAACACAGGGAAACATCAAACGTAGTTCTGAAACTGCTCAGAGTTTAGTACTTCAGGCTAAAAAGAAGATCGAAGAAATTGCGAAACAAGAAGGTTTAAGTGGTGTTGAGACCGGTTTTACTAATCTGGACAAACTGACTTCTGGATGGCAGCCCAGCGATTTAATTATTATTGCAGCGAGACCTGCGATGGGAAAAACAGCATTTGTACTTTCGATGGCGAGAAATATCGCAATTCAGTACGGGCACGGAGTGGCTTTGTTCTCGCTGGAGATGGCCTCTGTTCAGCTGATTACGAGGCTTATTTCTTCCGAAACAGGATTGTCATCAGAGAAACTACGTACAGGTAAATTAGAGCCTCACGAATGGGAAATGTTGAGTACCAAGGTGAAAAACCTAGAAAAAGCTCCTTTGTTTATTGATGATACACCGTCACTTTCTATTTTTGACTTAAGGGCAAAGTGCCGCCGTTTGGTTTCACAGCATGGTATCAAAATTATAATCATCGACTATTTGCAATTGATGACTGCCGGAGGAAATAATAAAGGAGGAGGAAATCGTGAGCAGGAAATCTCTACAATTTCCAGAAACTTAAAGGCTCTGGCAAAAGAGTTAAATGTACCGGTAATTGCACTTTCGCAGTTATCACGTGCTGTTGAGACGCGTGGATCAAGTAAGCGTCCACTTCTTTCAGATCTTCGTGAATCTGGAGCGATTGAGCAGGATGCTGATATTGTATCGTTTTTATACCGACCGGAATACTATAAAATTGAAGAATGGGACGATGATGAAGCATCGCCAACTACAGGTCAGGCTGAGATAATGATTGCTAAACACCGTAATGGTGGTATCGAGAATATTCGATTGAAATTTATCGGACATCTTGGTAAGTTTGATAACCTTGATGATTTTTCAGGAAGCTATGATGATTTACCGTCTAAAATGAATCATGAGGATAATCCTTTTATAACTAAAAACCTGCCTTCTGCCAATGAAGCTTTTGGTAGTAACTTAAACGACGACGACGATGACAGTGATGTTCCGTTTTAATAAAACAATTTAGCCTCATTTTGAGGCTTTTTTTATGTATAAATATTAATACTTTTCCTAGAAAATTCTGTAGTTTAGCCAAACAATTGCACAAAGCAATTTTAAATTAAATTTTAACCCAAAAACAAATTTAAATTATGTCAGAAGAAAAAAACTTAGGATCAGTTGAAGTCAGTTTAGCTGTAGGTCAGGAATGGGCCCGAAAATTTCGAAATGCGAAAGAAGATAATAAAAAGAAAGTTGATGCTTATTTAATTCCATTAGAGAGTATAAAACTGGTATTGGATCAGGATATTGATGCAGTACGTGCTTATGTGGGTATTAATAATGCAGGAGAGCAAAATTTAATGCTTGTTGGTACAAAACTGAACCCAAAAACAGGTATTTATGTAGATGTTTTCAAACAACAGCAATCTCTTGCAGGTGCAAGAACTGCTGGTGATGGAGAAGATGTTCTTTACGATGCATCTCGTCCATGTCCGCCATACACTGATCCGGATAGTCCAATGAACCAATAATAAATGGATAATTTTCTAATATTTTCAGGTTATTTTGTACTGTTAGTCAACCTGATTTTATATACATATAGCTTTTTCCTAAAGGAAAAAGCTAATGTTTTTTTTACAGCCTATGTTGTGTTTTTGTTTGTTATTCAATTCACGATGGAGCTGCTGTATCGCTTTCAGATTATTAATTTGTTCCTCGTAAATACTTATTTTATCGGACAAATGGTTTTATTAGGCCTGTTTTATAAATCAATTTTAGGAATTAAAAGACAAAAAGCATTTGTAGACTGGAGCTTGACGTTTATGTTATTAGTTCTGGCTATTCAGTGTTTAATTAATACAGATCAATTTTTTAAATTTAACTTGTTTGCTATTACAGCAACTTCTTTATTAAGCGTTGTTTATGCTTTATTGCATTTTTATAATATGCTAACGGATGACAGGCAGTATTATTACTTTACAATTGGATTGTCTTTTTACTTACTGGTAAGTACAGTTCTTTTTTTAGTTGGTAATCTTACCCTCGGATTAAGTGATGATTTGAAATATTTTACATGGAGATTAAATGCTTTTTTTGTAATGGTATATTATCTTTTTATTTTATATGAATGGAAAGTAAGTTTTAACCCAAAAAAAGAAAATAAATAACCAGATATGAGTGCAAGCCCGGTTTACGAAAAAGAGATAGTTGCCATAATCCTGTACACATCATGTTTTTTTATGATTGTGGCTTTTTTTTTAATAGCGTTTTTTTATTTTTCCAGAAAGAAAATTATCCAGAAAGAAGTAGAAAAAAGAGATCTGGAAATTCAATACCGTAAAGAACAAGTACATGCCGTTATTGTAACTCAGGAAGAAGAACGAAAAAGAATTGCACAGGATTTGCATGATGATATCAGTTCTAAGCTGAATATTGTATCATTAAATTCACATATACTCTCGTCGCCAAACTTAACCGAAGCGGAGATCAGTGAGATTACGGGAACCATTATAAGTCTTACCGCAAGAGCACTCGAGAACTCTCGAAAAATTGCACATAATTTATTGCCCCCTGTTTTTGAAAAATTTGGGCTGAATGCCGGTGTACGTGAACTCTGTGATGAGTTTGAAAGCAGCAAGAAGGTAGAAGTGCATTATTACAATGAAATTGAATTTGAACCTAAAGATATTGATCGTCATTTGCATGTTTTCCGAATTTTGCAGGAACTAATGAACAATTCTTTACGTCACGGAAAAGCAACTGAAATTTGGATTGATTTTAAGATGGAAGATGAAATTCAGACTTGTTATTATAAAGATAACGGAATTGGTTTTGATACCGAGAATTCTGAAAATCAGAAAGGATTGGGGATGAAAAACATTGATAGCCGTATTTCTTTTTTGAAAGGAACAATCGAAATTCATTCTGAAACGGGCAATGGAATTAGCGTCGTTTTTACTTTTTAGGTTAAAATATGGTAATAAATTGGGTTTTTACTTAATATAATGCGGTTGTAGTACTTTTTTTCGCTTCATATTTTGTAATTTCGGCTTACCAAACGACCAAAAACAAAAATCAAATGAGTGCCGCTATTAAAATTGCTTTAGTCGATGACGAAGTTTTATTCCGTAAAGGAATTGCTTTTTTATTGCAAAGAGAAGATAATATCGATATTATCTTTGAAGCATCTAACGGAGAAGAACTTCTGTCTAATTTAGATAATTGCGTGATTAAACCAGAAATTATTATCATGGATTTGAAGATGCCAATTTTAAATGGTGTCGAGGCTACAAAAATTATCCGAAAATCATTTCCTGAAATTAAAATTATTGCGCTTACCAGTTATGACACAAAATCATTTATTGCCAATATGATTCAGGTGGGAGCAGTGGCTTATTTAATAAAAAATACTACTCCAAAAGATTTAATTCATACCATCAATCAGGTTGCCAAAAAAGGCTTTTATTATAATGAAAGCGTGCTTCAAACTATTCAGGAAACAATCATCTCCAGCAAGACTCCAAAAGGAAACCTGGAAACGGGCTTTCTTTCGCAGCGTGAAATAGAGATTCTTCAACTTATCTGTCAGCAAAAAACAACTTCAGAAATTGCAGACCATCTGTATTTGAGTCCCAGAACCGTAGAAGGACACCGTAACAACTTACTACTTAAAACTGAATCTAAGAATATTGCCGGTTTGGTAGTCTATGCAATTCAGAATGAAATTGCTGTTTTAACAATCTAAGTCTATTAGCTTGTTAAGTAATGTATTGAAAGTGCGTAGTACAAAACTATAATTAACACAAGTACAACGATTCCTATTTTTTGTATCATATTCAATCCCTTTGGTTCTTTATTACCATCATTAAGCTTCATGCCTTTGTCTTTTTCATTGATTATTTTGATGACCGGGGAGAGCAAATGTAAGGATAATGTGCTTTTGTGAAATAGGTGTTTCTACGTGATTTTAGCAATTGGGTATAATAATTTTCAAGTTTTTTTTAACATTTTTAGCCTTATAAAACCAAAACATCTGTTGTGTTTTTCAAAGGTTCCTTTATATCTTTACTAAAATAAAATTCTAATGAAGAAGTGCTTAGTTTATATTTTCATATTGCTACTTTCGTTCACAGCAAAGGCCTCGTTTATTTTGCTTCCAATGGACGAGACTACACAACAGAACCATCTGAAAGCATACGGAATTACCTACTGGTGTTTAAGTAGAGATTATAAAGCAAGTTGGCTCTTAAACTATCGTGGTGGCTCATTTTTGCTTCCGGATGCCGATGAAATTCGTAAAGAATGTAAGATTAGAGGTGTGAGTTTTGAAATTCTTTCGGATGCTGAAGAGGCTTCCATATTAAATGATATTTCAAGTCCTTCCCAAAATATGGAATCTGTTATTTTAGAAAAAGCGCCTAAAATTGCAGTTTATACACCCAAAGGGAAACAGCCTTGGGATGATGCTGTAACATTAGTTTTAACATATGCCGAAATTCCCTTTACACCAATTTATGATGAAGAGGTTTTAAGTGATCAGCTGCTTCTTTATGATTGGCTGCATTTGCACCACGAAGATTTTACCGGGCAATATGGTAAGTTTTACTCTGCTTACAAAAATACGCCCTGGTACATTGAGCAGAAAAAAGATGCCGAGGCTTTGGCTGCAAAATTAGGATACCCTAAAGTTTCTCAGGAAAAAGGCGCTGTTGCAAAAAAAATTAGAGATTTTGTAATTGGAGGCGGGTTCATGTTTGCAATGTGCTCTGCCACGGATAGTTTTGATATTGCGCTTTCGGCAGATGGAGTAGATATTTGTGAAGCTATGTTTGATGGTGATGCCAGCGAATCTAATTATCAATCAAAATTGAATTACGGAAATTCATTTGCATTTAAAGATTTTACCTTAGAACGTAGACCAGAGGTTTATGAATTCTCAGATATTGACATGACTTCAAAACGTAAGATTCCTATGGAGAAAGATTATTTTTCTTTAATGGAGTTTTCTGCAAAATGGGATCCAATACCTAGTATGTTATGCCAGAATCATACACAGTTGGTGAAAGGGTTTATGGGACAAACCACCTCATTTGATACCGATTTGATAAAATCTAATGTTTTAATAATGGGAACTTGCGAGCTGAATGGAGAATCAAGATACATTCATGGAGAAAAAGGAAAAGGAATGTTTACTTTTTTCGGAGGTCATGATCCTGAAGACTTCCAACATCAGGTGGGAGATCCTCCTACTGTTTTAGATTTACATCCTAATTCTCCCGGGTATCGTTTAATTCTAAATAATGTTTTGTTTCCCGCAGCAAAAAAGAAAAAGCTGAAAACATAGTTTAATTCAGTGAAAATTCGATCCAAATTGGAATATGGTCAGATATTTTTCGCGCTTCCTGGAGCGAATTGAATTTTTTGTAGAATGAAACTATACCGGAATTAAGATAGGTTAGTGAATTTTTGTGATAAAAAATATTGTCAAATTCTGATGCCAGACAAACTGTTTCTTTGCATTCTTGTTTTAGGGTAGTTTTTTGATTTTGTAAAATAGAATTATATCCCATTTTTTTTAGCGGAGTAAATACAGAGTGAGATTGTGGGCAATTGAAATCACCAATAAATACCAAATTTAAATTAGGATATTCGTCTGGCAGCAATTTAAAGTATTTGATTTCAGTTTCGGGTTGTTTTTTTTTAGTAATAGCATGAAAATTAACCAATGTAACCGTTTTTTTATTGATTTCAAAAGTTCCCAGATAAGGTTCGCGATCAATTTCTAAATGATATTTTTTTTCCAGCCAGGCATTTCCTTTCAGTTTTACTTTACTGGTTTTCCAGATAAAAGCATAACGTTCTGTTTTATAACTGTTACCGCTAGTAGGATTGCTTATGGTATAATCCCATTTAGTTCCTTTATTATTTAAAAGTGCAACAAGTTTTGCAACAGCCTGTGAACCACCGTATCCTGCAACGACTTCCTGAATTGCAATAATATCATAAGCAAGAACAGTACTTGCTATGAAATTTAATTCGGATTCGGATTTTGATTTTCCTAAGTTCTCGATATTCCAGGATAGAATTTTAGTTTGTGAGTAGGTGAGAACTGAAAAAAAGAGGAAAGTAAAGCTAAATATATGTTTCATGCTGTATTTAAAAATTCAAATATAAGCATTTCGAAATTTGACTATTGTGTAAGTAAATAGTATTTTTAATTTCAATGAGAATCTTTCTTTGACAGATTCTCATTGAAGTTTTCAGTATCAGTAAATTTATGTTTAATGCTTTTTATACCTGTTTTTTAAAGCGGTACCAATTATTATAATTTGCAAAACAAGTAGTGCTGGTATAAAAATAATTTTCCAGTCTACTTCTAACCATCCTGTTTTTTCAGAAACGAAAGCAAAACTTAAAGACAGAAAAAGACAAAGTAACATTGTTTTCATTATGATCTTGTTTTTGGTTGTATTAATCTTCGAAACAAAAACCTGTAGAAAATTTCTTTTAAAACTATTTTTGTGTTTGATTTTCATTAGTTGACTAATAGATTCCACACAAAAGTAGATTTATTAAAATCCATTTCCTTACGGGAAACCGTAAAATAGGTTAAAAATTAGATTAAGCCAAAGTCTTTAGCAATGGCAATTAGATGCACATTGTTGTTTGCCTTAAAGTAAATTTTTAATTTATTAATGCGTTTTTCAATACTGCTGGTTCCGTTTGGAGTAATAGACGACGCTTTAAATTCGTTTGATATATTATCTAATATGTAACCTTGTGCGAGAAGTTTTAAAATTGAAATGTCGTAAGATTCAATTTCAAACAGTACTTTTTCGTTAAAACTAAAAGACAGATCTGAAGAAAGTATTCTCTCTTCATTTCTAAAGGTTCCTTCAATTGCTTTTCTTAATTCGGCAATACTATTTCGTCCTTTAGAGACGTAGGCATTAATACCTAAATCAAAAAATAGTGATTTTATACGATAAGATTTGTCTTCAATAGAGAATACTATTTTTTTTAATTTGGGCTGTACTTCATTTGCCGCTTCAATTAGCTCTTCACCACCGTTTAAATTAATTTTACGATGATCCTGTTTAAAAGATAAATCAGTGATTAACAAATCGTACGGCTCATTATCTTTAATTGCCTTTTTAATTTTAATTAATCCGTCGTCACAATATTTGACGTGATCAATTATCGGAACTTCTAGTTCTTCAAGTGCTTGAATTACGGCGATGCTTATACCGTCTAAATCTTCGGCAACTAAAACTTTTGTGAACATATTTTTTTGTTTATATGGGGAAATTGAAACTTAATTTAAAACCTGTCTTAGAATTGGAGTCAAAAATAATATTTCCATTTATGGTTTTAATACGGCTTTCCACATTTTGTAGTCCATTTTTTAAAATTATTGATCTATTGTAGGCTCCAACCCCGTTATCATTGTAAACGACAACTATTTTTTTTTCAATATTTTTAAAATTTAAGTTAACTAAGGTTGCCTGACTGTGTTTTTTCATGTTCCCAAATAGTTCCTGAAGGATTCTGTATAGTATAATCTTTTTACTTTTTTCAATTTCATTCCAGGGAATTTGATCGTAACCATTCAGAATAATATTAAGATCGACTGTTTTAAATCCCGAAATCATTTCTTTTAAAGCGCTACTATAATTTTCGTCAGTCCTAATTGAGCTGTTTTCTTTAGAAATATTTCGTGCTTTTGAATAAATCTTATTGAGGTTGTTTAATAACTGGTCTTTGTTTTCTTCTTGATTTAGATCAGCATGTGCTGAGAATTTTAACGTTTGATAGACATCTTGTTCCAATTCATCATGAAGTTTTTTTGATATTCGAATTTCACTTTGAAGAATAGCATCGTTCTTTTCTTTTCTGCTTTTAGAAATTAGATGAACAAAGACTAATAAACTTATCATAGTAGTGGAAAATATAATAATGTATGAAACAATATTTCGCTTTCTTTGTCTCTCTAACTGTAATTCGTTTTCTGCTTTTTGGCCTTTAAGTTGCAGGTTCTCTTCTTTATTCTGATTTGAACTGTATTTAATTGTCGAAAATTGATTTTTGGCTTTTCTTCTGGCAATAGTTATACTGTCTATTATCTTGATATAGGCCAGTGAATATTTTTTTAATTCAGGCCCTTCCGTTTTTGTAATTAGTGATGATAATGAGTTTGCCTTAAATGTAGCCGAATTTATTTTACAGGCCGTGTGATACTCCTTTTCAGTATATAGTTTTGACAGTGCGGGATTTGTTTTAGAATAATACAAAGCAAGATTATTGTATGAACTAACCAATTCATAGTCTTCGTTCAACTTCAGTTTTATAGCCGCGCTTTTTTGAAGACAGTCAATGGCTCGTGGATCTCCGACTTTATAGTAACAGTATCCAAGATTTTCTAATAGAATGGCGTACGCATTATCTGTTTTTGCTGAATCGCTTTCATGTCTGATTTTTCGTGCTGCTAAAGGTTCCAGTATATCAATAACTTTTTTGTATTTTTTTTGATTGAGATAAATGTTGGATATATCACATAGAATTACTGCCCTTTTGTATGAAGAGGTAGCTAATTTTAATGCTTTTTTATGGTAGATTAATGCATTATGATTATCGTAAGTAAAATAGTAATTGTACGCTAAGAGCGTATAAGTGTTGTACGTAAATTTTGGCTTGCTTGTTTTTTTTAGATGAGGCAAAACCATTGCAATCGATTCTTCACAAGCAATATAATTGCTCATGTTTTGTTGTAGATTAGCGATGGATAAATAGGAGTAAACATACTCATCTGCATAATTATCTATAGGTTTGCATAACTGAATGGCTTTTTTGTAATAAAAATAGGAATCGGCGTAGGCTCCTTTGTCGAATAGTTTGTCACCCTGATCGATATTTTTTTTGATTTCGGCAGATTTTTTTTTATTTGCGATTCGTATTTCGTTGGTTGCAGTTTTTTGAAATTGATACGAAAATGCCACAGCGACCGATGCCAAAACCAACAAAGCAAAAATGAATGCTAAGAATATTTTATTTTTTGTGAAATAAGTGGTTTTCATTATCGCAATGGTAATTTTATTTCTACTTTAATACCTCTTTCTGTTATCGAAAGAATATCAATTTCTCCTTTGATATTTAGAATACGGTTTTCAATATTGACTAAATCCTTTTTTAAAATTATTGATCTGTTGTAGGCTTCAACCCCGTTGTCACTGTAGAGTACAACTATCTTTTTTTCAAAATTTTTAAATGTCAGACTTACTAAGGTCGGCTGGCTGTGCTTTTTCATGTTAGCAAATAGCTCCTGAAGGATTCTGTAAAGTATAATCTTTTTACTTTTTTCAAGTTCATTCCAGGAAATCTGATCGAAACCATTCAGGATAATATTTAAATCGGCTGTTTTAAACCCTGCAATCATTTCTTTTAAAGCGGTAGAAAAGCTTTCATTTGTGGGTACGAAGCCATTTTCTTTTGAAATGTTTCGTGTTTTTGTGTAAATCGTATGTAAATTATTTAACAGTTTTTCTTTGTTCTCGCGTTTTTCTAAATCGGCAGTTTCAGCAAACGTCAAGCTATGATAAACATAATTGGTGAGTTCGCATCTTAATTTTTCTGATATTCGTAATTCGCTTTCGAATATTGCCTTGTTTTTTTCTTTTCTTCCTTTTGATTTTAAATGAAAGTAAAGGAATGCCACAAAAATTAGAATGAGTGCAATAATAATGGGTAAAATAATATTGTAAATTTTTTGTCTCTCTATTTCTAATTCACTTTCTGCTTTGTAGGCCTTAAGTTGTAGATTTTCAGTATTGTATTTTTTAAAATAATATTTAATCCGAGCGAACTGTTTTTTTGATTTATGACTGGCTTTGGTAATACTATCAGCAAGTTGAATAAATTGTGTTGAATAATTTTTTAAATCATTTCCGCTGGTGGTTTTGCTTAATGTTTTTAAGCTCTGAAGTTTGATAACAGGATCATTTATTTTGTCTGAATAAAAGTATGCTTTTTTTGCATATGTAGTAGCTAGAGATAGGTCACGGGTCTGAAAATATTCAGCAAGATGTAGATAGCTATACGAAATTCCATCATATTCCTTTAGTTTTAATTGCATGGCCAAGCTTTTTTTGTAATAATATAGAGCTTCGAGTTTTCCCTGTGCGTGATAGCAGGATCCTATATGACTTAGTATTCGGGCATGTTCAATATCATTTAGAACTTTATCAGTTTTGCAGATTGTTGTAAGTTTTGATAAAGGAATTAATATGCTTATTGCAAGATTGATTTTTTTTTGTCGGATATAAACTGTACTTATATTGTTCAGAACACTTATTTTTCTATAATAACTGGTTTTAAGATGCAAGGCTTTTGTATAATACAGGAGGGCGTTGTTGCAATCGAAAGTATAATAGTAATTAGCAGCAAACTGTTCATAAACATTCGCTGCGAACCTTGGTTTCTTAATTTTCTTTAAATAAGGCAGGGTCTTTAGTAATGACGTTTCACTAGCAATATAATCACCTTGGTATTGCTCTACATTAGCCATACAGGTTAAAGCGTAGACATAATCTACGTAATCTGTTTCAGGGTTGCAAAGGGATTGGGCTTTGTTGTAATAATAATAGCAACTGTCGTATTTATAAGTATCCATCAGAATATCTGCTTTCTCGAGAATTCTTTTTATTTTGGACGAATTATCTTTGCTTCTTAATTGAGTTTGATTTGAGTTTGATTTTAAGAGATAAAGTGTACTTACAAGTATTATTAGGATTAAAATTGCGAATAAATATTTTAAAGCAATTTTATTTTTTAAAAAATTTAAAATCTTTCTCATCTTTTAAAAAGGAAATTTAATAAAAACTCTAAATCCTTTTTCTAGAGCAGAATCAATATCTATTTCTCCTTTTGTTGCCAGAACTTTGCTTTCTACATTATGAAGTCCATTTTTAAATATCATGTTATTTACATCAATACCTTTTCCGTTATCAGTATAATTAATAATGATGTTTTTGTCTAAGGTTTTAAAATTGATTTCTACCAATGTAGCACTACTGTGTTTTTTCATGTTTACAAGTAATTCTTGTAAAACTCTGTAGATTGTTACTTTGGTGTTCTTTTCAATATCTTGCCAATTAATTGAATCTAAATTATTTATTGCAAGGTTGATGTTCGTAGTGTTAAATCCTATAATCATTTCATTTAATACTGAAGCAAAATTTTTGTCGGTAGTGATAGCGGTGTTTTCTTTTGATATATCTCTTGTTCTGGCATAAATTGCGTCCAGATTATTCAGTAAATGATTCCTGTTTTCAGCCAGTGCAAGGTTTTTATTTTCTGCAAATGCCATCGTATGGTAGATATCGTTGGCAAGCTCGTCATGAAGTTTTTTTGCAATTCGGGTTTCGCTGTTATAAGTAGCTTCTATTTTTTCTTTAGTCCCTTTTGAACTCAAATAGAAATATAGAACTGTAACTAAACTTAAACAGAAAGCAATAATAATATAAGAGATGATATTTCTGTTTCGTTGTCTTTCAAGTTGTATTTCGTTTTCTACCTTATGCGTTTTGAGTCTTAAATTTTCGTTCTTTTCTTTTCTGGAGTCGTATTTGATTTTAGCATATTGATTTTTGGCTTTTTGTCTGACTTCGAAAATACTGTCAATTAAGTTTACATAAATGATAGAGTATTTTTTTAATTCTTGGTCTGAGCTATTTTTGATGATTAGTTTTAAAGAAGATAGACGTTCGTCGATATTATTGATGCTCCTAAATCTCTCATAGCTTAAAAGCATATATTTTTTGGCTAATGCAGAATTACTTTCTTCGTAAAATTCGGCAAAATGCTGGTAGCTTTTTCCTAAGTCAAAAGAGAGATTTTGTTTTTGTCTTATTTCGAGACTTTTTTTGAAATAGTATAAAGCCTCATCTAAGTTATGTGTTTTAAGATAACAATACCCAATATTGTCTAATGCTTTTCCCTGGAATTGATTATTATCTACAACTTCTTTCTTTGTTATCAAAAACAGAAAAATCTGGAGTGCCTCGTAATACTTTTTTTCTTCCATTAAGATCACTGCGATGTTGTTTTTGGCAGTTAGCTTTCTCCACTCTTCTGTCTTTAGCCGTAGAGCCTTTTGATTATAAAGTTTGGCATTTTTATAATCGTAGGTATTTAAGTAGTTGATGCTTAAAATAACATAAGTACTCCATATTTGTGACTGTTTCTTTGCATGTTTTAGATGGGGCAATGCTTCTTTGATCGTATTCTCACTGCCGACATAATCAGCATGATCTTGCTGGATCTCTGCCATGCGGTTCAGTGAGTTAATGTAGTTTTCTGAATCTGTTACAGGGTTACAGAGGAATTTCAGTTTATTGTAGTAAAAAAATGCGCTGTCAAATTCTTTTTGATTATAAAAACGATTTGCAGTAACCAGCGTTTGGTTAACTTCACCTTTTGTATTTTGTAATTTTGGGATATTTGAAGTCTTTTTCTGGCAGGAAAAAAGAAATAAAAAAGTAAAGATAATATAAAGGAAAGTCCGCATTCTGTAAGGTATCATGAGCCAAAAGTAAAGAATTATAGTTCTTAAAAAAGCGTATAAATACCTGTTTTTATTTAATTTTTATTTTTTATTTTGGGAGGTTATTTTAAGAAAAAACAGACAAGGCTTTGATAAAATAAAGCTTTGTCTGTATTAGTGGGTTAATTTCTTCGGGAATTGATTAGGAAACTCTCAATCCCGTAGTTATAGCGATTCTGTTCCAGGAGTTAATCGTAATGATTGCCAGAATAATTTCGGCAAGATATTGATCATCGAATAAACTTGCGGCATTTTGATAAGTGGCATCCGAAACGTGATGGCTAATTAATGTAACTTCTTCCGTTAGGGCTAAAATGGCTTTTTCCTCCTCCGTATAAATATCAGTATCACGCCAGGCGCTTAACAGGTAGATACGCTGTTCAGAAATACCGTGTTTGCGTGCATCAACGGTATGCATGTTAATACAATGGGCACATCCGTTTATTTGGGAAGCACGAATTTTAATCAACTCTTTGTGTACAGGCGTGAGTGAAGTAGTCGAAATGTATTTTTCTAAGCTAAGTAATGCTTGATATGCTTGAGGAGCTGCTGTTGGGATAGGGATTCTTGGTTTCATTTGAAGTGTTTTTAAAAGTTTGATACAAAGATCATGGATATCTACTTTGAAAAACTTGAACTACTTCAAGAAAAATATTGAGTTGCTGAGATTCTGAAATACTAAGGTTCTGAGTTCGCTAACGATGTTTATAAAAGGACAGGATTTTTTTTGATACTCTAAAAACCAAAAGTAGCTTAGTATCTGAGAACCTTAGCTTCTTACAATTAAACTTTTCCTGCTCTGATTTTACTCATAAATTCAGCTGAGAAATCAAGGTAGGAGGCAAGCATGTATTGCGGAACGCGCTGAACGAACTCAGGATTCAGATTATTAAAGTGGTGATACCTTTCTTCTGCCGACATGGTGAACAGAAATTTAATTCGCATCTGTGCTGCTCCAAAAGACTTCTGTGAGACAATACGAAAGTAGCGCTCCAATTTCGGAATTTGAATGAATATCGATTCCAGTACAGATTTTTCTAAGGCGATGACCTCAGAATTCTCTACAGCCTGGATATAAAAGTGAGAAGGAACGTGGTTGTGGTAGCTTAGATAATCTGTAATCCACCAGCTTTCAATTCCAAATTGCAACGTTTGTTCTGTTCCTTTGGAATTAATGATATATTGGCGCATACATCCTTTTACGATAAAATACAAAGTGTTGCAAGCTTGTCCTTCTCGGAGTACGTGGTCTTTCTTTTTAATAGTTGTTAAACTTAGGGCTGATTCTAAAAGATCAATTTCAGAAGCTTCGAGGGATACAAACTTTTCTATATGTGAAAAAAGAGCGGTATACATTTTTATAGGTTTTATACAAATGTAGTTTTAAAAATTAGAATTTGGTAAACCCGTTTAAAGCAAAAAACCATTCGCATTGCGAATGGTTTTTCTATGATAAGTAAGTAATCTAAATTGAGTTTATAAAACGTTTATTTTACTTTATTAAGTATTGCTTTGAAAGCTTCAGGGTGGTTCATCGCTAAATCTGCAAGAACTTTACGGTTCAATTCGATTCCGTTAGCTTTTACTTTCCCCATGAATTGAGAATAAGACATTCCTTCTAATCTAGCTCCAGCGTTGATACGTTGAATCCATAAAGCACGGAAATTTCTTTTATTCTGTTTTCTGTCACGGTAAGCGTAGCTCATCGCTTTCTCTACCGCATTCTTAGCAACTGTCCAAACGTTTTTACGTCTACCAAAGAAACCTTTGGCTTGCTTCATTATTTTTTTTCTTCTTGCTCTTTTAGCAACTGAATTTACCGATCTTGGCATAATTTTAATGTGTTTTTGTAGCAGGCGTCCTGAATTGAATCAAAGGAACTTAAAAGCCGTACTCCAAGGTTATATAAATAATTTTTTAACCTAAAGAATTATTAGATAATTCTTAATTGTTGTTTGATGCTTTTCATATCTGTTGAGTGAACTAGCGCTGAGTGTGTCAAAGCCAATTTACGTTTTTTAGATTTTTTAGTCAAGATGTGACTTTTAAAAGCATGCTTTCTTTTAATCTTTCCAGAACCAGTAACTTTAAAACGTTTCTTGGCGCTAGATTTTGTTTTCATTTTAGGCATTTTTCCTAGTGTTTTAATTTATTCTTACTTACTTATATCTTCAAAAGCTCTAGGCTTTAGGCTTTAAGCTTTAAGCAGGAGTTTAAATAAACTATTTGCTTAAAGCTTATTGCTTATTGCTTAAAGCAAATAATTATTTTTTCTTCTTCGGAGCAATGAACATAATCATTCTCTTTCCTTCCAAAACAGGCATCGCTTCAACTTTACCATGCTCTTCCAGATCCGTTGCCAAACGTAATAACAAAATCTGACCCTGATCTTTATAGATGATAGAACGTCCTTTAAAGAATACGAATGCTTTTAGCTTAGCACCTTCTTTAAGGAACTTCTCTGCATTTTTTCTTTTAAATTCGTAATCATGCTCATCCGTTTGAGGCCCAAATCGAATTTCTTTTACGACAACTTGCGTAGACTTAGCTTTTAACACCTTATCACGTTTCTTTTGTTCGTAAACGAATTTCTTGTAATCCATGATTTTACAAACCGGTGGCTCAGCATTTGGCGAAATCTCAACTAAATCCAGTTCAAATTGATCCGCTAATCGTAAAGCTTCAGCAAGCTTAAATACACCCGGTTCGATGTTTTCGCCTACTAATCTTACTTCTTGTACGCCACGAATATTATTATTTATTCTGTGGGCATCTTTTTTTTCTACTCGAGGTTGGTAACCTCTGTTGCTTCTTATTGCTATGACTTTATAATTTAAGTTAAACTGTAAAAACTTTTAATGTCTTTTTTATTTCTTCGTTTACAATAGCGACAAATTCATCAATTGTAACTGTAATATTACCTTTTCCTTCTTGCCCGTGACGACGGATAGAAACAGTTCCGTTTTTCTCCTCTTCCTCACCAACAATCAGCATAAATGGAGTTTTCTGCATCTCAGCATCTCTAATTTTCTTGCCGATAGTTTCGTTTCGGTTGTCAATTAGGGCGCGAATTTCGTGATTTTCTAGCAAATCTAAAACTTTTTTAGCATATATTTCGTATTTCTCGCTCAAAGACAAGATTATAGCTTGCTCAGGCATTAGCCAAAGTGGGAAATTTCCTGCGGTGTGCTCCAGTAAAATTGCAATAAAACGTTCCATTGATCCAAAAGGAGCTCTGTGAATCATAACCGGACGGTGTAATTCATTATCCGCACCTTTGTAGGTTAATTCAAAACGTTCTGGCAGATTATAATCTACCTGAATGGTCCCTAATTGCCATTGTCTTCCTAAAGCATCTTTTACCATAAAGTCAAGCTTCGGACCGTAAAAAGCAGCCTCGCCATATTCTACAACAGTATTCAATCCTTTGTCAGCTGCGGCATTGATAATGGCATTTTCAGCCTTCTCCCAGTTTTCATCAGTACCAATATATTTATCTCTGTTCTCTTTATCTCTTAAAGAAATTTGAGCAGTAAAGTTTTCAAAGCCTAATGATCCAAAGACATAAAGTACTAAGTCGATTACTTTTTTGAATTCTTCATCCAATTGTTCCGGAGTACAGAAAATATGTGCGTCGTCCTGAGTGAATCCTCTCACGCGAGTTAATCCGTGTAATTCACCAGATTGCTCATATCTATATACTGTACCAAATTCAGCATAGCGCTTAGGTAGATCTTTGTATGACCAAGGTCTTACATTGTAGATCTCACAGTGGTGAGGACAGTTCATAGGTTTTAATAAAAACTCTTCGCCTTCGGCAGGAGTATGGATAGGTTGAAAACTATCAGCACCATATTTTGCATAGTGACCAGAAGTAACATAAAGTTCTTTTTGCCCAATATGTGGAGTAACAACTTGCTCGTAACCGGCTTTCTTTTGAGCTCTCTTTAAAAATTGTTCTAAACGATCTCTAAGGGCAGCACCTTTTGGTAGCCATAATGGTAAACCTTGTCCAACTTTTTGAGAGAAAGCAAACAGTTCAAGTTCTTTTCCTAATTTACGGTGATCACGACGTTTTGCTTCTTCTAAAAGTTCAAGATATTCAGTCAAATCCTTTTGTTTAGGGAAAGAAGTTCCGTAAACACGAGTAAGCTGTTTGTTTTTCTCATCACCTCTCCAGTAAGCACCAGCAACACTCATCACTTTCATTGCTTTGATGATTCCAGTATTCGGAATATGTCCACCACGGCATAAATCAGTAAAAGTAGCGTGATCGCAAAATGTAATTGTTCCGTCTTCAAGATTTGAGATCAATTCAGTTTTGTAAACGTTGTCTTTGTACATCTCTAAAGCATCGGCTTTACTAACAGGACGCATTTTAAATTCGTGTTTTCCTCTTGAAATCTCAAGAACACGATCTTCGATCTTTTTAAAATCAGCGTCAGAAATCTTTTGGTCTTCAAAGTCAACATCATAATAGAAGCCGTTCGCAATTGCAGGTCCTAGAGTTAGTTTAATTCCAGGGTACAATTCTTCAAGGGCTTGTGCCATTACGTGTGAGGTTGAATGCCAGAAAGCTTTTTTTCCTTCAGCATCATTCCAGGTATATAAAGTAAGACTACCGTCGGTCGTCAATGGAGTTTCGGTTTCAATTGTTGTACCATTAAAAGATGCCGAAATCACGTTTCTTGCAAATCCTTCACTAATGCTTTTCGCAACCTCCATCGGAGTTATGCCTGAAGCAAACTCTCTAATTGACCCGTCGGGTAAAGTAATCTTAATCATTGTTTATAATTTTGTGAATGCAAATATAACGCATTACAAAAATACATACAATACATATATACATGTTTATACTAATATATAAGAGTAATATCTATAATTATCCTCAAGTGTATTTTTTACTATTATATATAAGAGTGTGTTTATTGATTCTGGAGAAGGGTTTTGGGGAGGGGATATGTTGGTTTTTGTTGTCTCTTATATATAAGGTGAGGTTTCGTACCGGGAACCCGACAGTTTGTATATATAATAGCAACTATGTTTGTTTGTCTAAAGTCAAAGTCTTTAAGTTTTGGAATTTAGTTTTAAGTTTTAGGAGCTATTCCTGCTATTCGTTTCAATCTTTTGTGCCGAACACCGGCACAAAAGGATTTTCACTGCTATCAGGGCTAGGGGAGCGGCTTTTAAAAGAGGTTTGCTGTAATAAAAGAGAAATAAAACGCTTCTAAAGCAAAACTTATGGCCTTAGTGTTTTTGCGAGATTAGTGAAAACTCGGTAAAACAGCAGAAAAAGAACCTTCACGTCTTAGTGTCTTCGTGGTTAAATGGTCAAAATCGCCACAAATGATCAAAACAATAAAAGAAAGTAAAAAACTTTAGACTGTAAAAGCTGTCATATCAGCAACTTGTAAAAAAGATCAAAAATAGTTTGGTAAAAAGCTTGTAGAACTCAATAAAGTGACTACTTTTGCACCCGCAACAGCGATAGACGTTCACTGAAATACTGACAAGCAAACGAATTAAGACGAAAAGAAATTTTCAAAAAAAGATTCTAAAAAGCTTGCGAGTAAAGAAAGAAAATTTTAAGTTTGCACCCCGCAAAATAAGGGAAGCTCATTGAAAGACTGGTAGGGAGAGAAGGGAAAAAGGAAAGAAATTTTCTTAAAAAAAAACTTCAAAAATCTCTTGCCATTTAGAAATAAGTTTTCTACTTTTGCACCCGCTTTGAGAAACAAGCGAAACAATAAAAAGAAACACGTTCGTAGACATATTGAATTGACAGCCGTTTTAACAGAGATGTTAAAGCAAAAGAATAAGAGTAAATGAATCGAGAGATTCGAATAGAACCGATATATAAAGCATCGCAATATAATATAAAAAATATACGATGAAGAGTTTGATCCTGGCTCAGGATGAACGCTAGCGGCAGGCTTAACACATGCAAGTCGAGGGGTATGCTTCTTCGGAAGCAGAGACCGGCGCGACGGGTGCGTAACGCGTATGCAATCTACCTTTTACAGAGGGATAGCCCAGAGAAATTTGGATTAATACCTCATAGTATAGCTGAATCGCATGATTCTACTATTAAAGTCACAACGGTAAAAGATGAGCATGCGTCCCATTAGCTAGTTGGTAAGGTAACGGCTTACCAAGGCTACGATGGGTAGGGGTCCTGAGAGGGAGATCCCCCACACTGGTACTGAGACACGGACCAGACTCCTACGGGAGGCAGCAGTGAGGAATATTGGACAATGGGCGCAAGCCTGATCCAGCCATGCCGCGTGCAGGATGACGGTCCTATGGATTGTAAACTGCTTTTATACGAGAAGAAACACTGCTTCGTGAAGCAGCTTGACGGTATCGTAAGAATAAGGATCGGCTAACTCCGTGCCAGCAGCCGCGGTAATACGGAGGATCCAAGCGTTATCCGGAATCATTGGGTTTAAAGGGTCCGTAGGCGGTTTAATAAGTCAGTGGTGAAAGCCCATCGCTCAACGGTGGAACGGCCATTGATACTGTTAAACTTGAATTATTAGGAAGTAACTAGAATATGTAGTGTAGCGGTGAAATGCTTAGAGATTACATGGAATACCAATTGCGAAGGCAGGTTACTACTAATGGATTGACGCTGATGGACGAAAGCGTGGGTAGCGAACAGGATTAGATACCCTGGTAGTCCACGCCGTAAACGATGGATACTAGCTGTTGGAAGCAATTTCAGTGGCTAAGCGAAAGTGATAAGTATCCCACCTGGGGAGTACGTTCGCAAGAATGAAACTCAAAGGAATTGACGGGGGCCCGCACAAGCGGTGGAGCATGTGGTTTAATTCGATGATACGCGAGGAACCTTACCAAGGCTTAAATGTAGATTGACCGGTTTGGAAACAGATCTTTCGCAAGACAATTTACAAGGTGCTGCATGGTTGTCGTCAGCTCGTGCCGTGAGGTGTCAGGTTAAGTCCTATAACGAGCGCAACCCCTGTTGTTAGTTGCCAGCGAGTCATGTCGGGAACTCTAACAAGACTGCCAGTGCAAACTGTGAGGAAGGTGGGGATGACGTCAAATCATCACGGCCCTTACGCCTTGGGCTACACACGTGCTACAATGGCCGGTACAGAGAGCAGCCACTGGGCGACCAGGAGCGAATCTATAAAACCGGTCACAGTTCGGATCGGAGTCTGCAACTCGACTCCGTGAAGCTGGAATCGCTAGTAATCGGATATCAGCCATGATCCGGTGAATACGTTCCCGGGCCTTGTACACACCGCCCGTCAAGCCATGGAAGCTGGGGGTGCCTGAAGTCGGTGACCGCAAGGAGCTGCCTAGGGTAAAACTGGTAACTAGGGCTAAGTCGTAACAAGGTAGCCGTACCGGAAGGTGCGGCTGGAACACCTCCTTTCTAGAGCCTCAAATGTTAGTAGTAATACACGTTGAGGAAAAAAGATGTTAATTTAGAAGGTTCTGAATCACAACATTCACTTACTCTTGCTGTTAATTTAAAAAATAATGAAAATTAAGTAAACAGAGTCTCGTAGCTCAGCTGGTTAGAGTACTACACTGATAATGTAGGGGTCGGCAGTTCGAGTCTGCCCGGGACTACTTTTTTAGAGTTTAGAGTTGTAAATTATGAATTATAAGTTATAATAAAAAACAACAAACTAAAAAAGACTGAAATACTTAAGATAAAGGAAATTTTAGAAGTTGAGCGTTTATGAGAGAATTCATAACTCATAATTCATAACTCATCATTTAAAAATGGGGGATTAGCTCAGCTGGCTAGAGCGCCTGCCTTGCACGCAGGAGGTCAACGGTTCGACTCCGTTATTCTCCACAAAGCCGAAAGCTATAAGCTTTAGGCGGTAAGCTAAGAAAGCTTAAAGCGTATTGCTTAAAGCCTACAGCTAATAAAGTTCATTGACATATTGAGATAAGAAAATAATAAAAAGTAGAAAGCGTTTTTTGCAATTTTATTGTAAAAGACAAAAAAAAACGGTCTTAATTAATTTTAAGATTGGTACAATAAGCAAAATAAGGGCGTATGGGGGATGCCTAGGCTCTCAGAGGCGATGAAAGGCGTGATAAGCTGCGAAAAGCTACGGGGACGGGCACACACCGATTGATCCGTAGATACCTGAATGGGGCAACCCACTATGTTGAAGACATAGTACACCGATAGGTGGGCAAACCCGCTGAACTGAAACATCTAAGTAGGCGGAGGAGAAGAAAACAAAAGTGATTCCGTAAGTAGTGGCGAGCGAACGCGGATTAGCCCAAACCAATGATGTTACGGCATGATTGGGGTTGTAGGACCACGATATTTTATGTACAAGGAACCGGAAGTTACTGGAAAGTGACACCATAGAGGGTGATAGTCCCGTATGGGTAACGAGTATAATAGATAGTGGTATCCTGAGTAGGGCGGGGCACGTGAAACCCTGTCTGAATTTGGCGGGACCATCCGCTAAGGCTAAATACTCCTGAGAGACCGATAGTGAACCAGTACCGTGAGGGAAAGGTGAAAAGAACCGTGAATAACGGAGTGAAATAGATCCTGAAACCATACGCTTACAAGCGGTCGGAGCCCTTTCGTGGGGTGACGGCGTGCCTTTTGCATAATGAGCCTACGAGTTAACGTTGCTGGCAAGGTTAAGTGGTTAAGCCACGGATCCGTAGCGAAAGCGAGTCTGAATAGGGCGCTTTAGTCAGTAGTGTTAGACGCGAAACCGTGTGATCTACCCATGGGCAGGTTGAAGCTGTGGTAACACACAGTGGAGGACCGAACCGGTTGACGTTGAAAAGTCTTCGGATGACCTGTGGGTAGGGGTGAAAGGCCAATCAAACTCGGAAATAGCTCGTACTCCCCGAAATGCATTTAGGTGCAGCGCTGAGCGTAAAGTTATATAGAGGTAGAGCTACTGATTGGATGCGGGGGCTTCACCGCCTACCAATTCCTGACAAACTCCGAATGCTATATAATGTTTCTCAGCAGTGAGGGCTTGGGTGCTAAGGTCCAAGTCCGAGAGGGAAAGAACCCAGACCATCAGCTAAGGTCCCCAAATATACGCTAAGTTGAAAGAACGAGGTTTGTCTGCCCAGACAGCTAGGATGTTGGCTTGGAAGCAGCCATTCATTTAAAGAGTGCGTAACAGCTCACTAGTCGAGCGGACGAGCATGGATAATAATCGGGCATAAGTGTATTACCGAAGCTATGGATTTACAGTCTGACTGTAAGTGGTAGGGGAGCATTCTAACAGGGTTGAAGGTGTATCGTCAGGTATGCTGGACTGGTTAGAAAAGAAAATGTAGGCATAAGTAACGATAATGCGGGCGAGAAACCCGCACACCGAAAAACTAAGGTTTCCACAGCTATGCTAATCAGCTGTGGGTTAGTCTGGTCCTAAGGCGAACCCGAAAGGGACAGTCGATGGCTAACGGGTTAATATTCCCGTACTACTAATTACTGTGATGGGGTGACGGAGTGATGAAAGCGCCGCGAACTGACGGAATAGTTCGTTGAAGTACCTACCTATAAGATCTGCAGGCAAATCCACAGATCTTGGGGAAATACGATAGTACTCGGAGTCTTCGGACAAAGAGATAGTGCGCCTAAGGGCTTCCAAGAAAAACCTCTAAACTTCAGGTAATTAGTACCAGTACCGTAAACCGACACAGGTAGTTGAGGAGAGAATCCTAAGGTGCTCGAGAGATTCATGGCTAAGGAATTAGGCAAAATAGACCTGTAACTTCGGGAGAAAGGTCGCCAGCGCAAGCTGGCCGCAGTGAAGAGGTCCAGGCGACTGTTTATCAAAAACACAGGGCTCTGCAAAATCGTAAGATGAAGTATAGGGCCTGACACCTGCCCGGTGCTGGAAGGTTAAGAGGAGATGTTATCTTCGGAGAAGCATTGAATTGAAGCCCCAGTAAACGGCGGCCGTAACTATAACGGTCCTAAGGTAGCGAAATTCCTTGTCGGGTAAGTTCCGACCTGCACGAATGGTGTAACGATCTGGACACTGTCTCAGCCATGAGCTCGGTGAAATTGTAGTAACGGTGAAGATGCCGTTTACCCGCAGTGGGACGAAAAGACCCTGTGCACCTTTACTATAGCTTAGTATTGACCTTGGATAAATGATGTGTAGGATAGGTTGGAGACTTTGAAGTGGCGTCGCCAGGCGTTGTGGAGTCATTGTTGAAATACAACCCTTTGTTTATCTGAGGCCTAACCCCGCTATGTGGGGGACATTGCTTGGTGGGTAGTTTGACTGGGGTGGTCGCCTCCAAAAGAGTAACGGAGGCTTCTAAAGGTTCCCTCAGTACGCTTGGTAACCGTGCGTAGAGTGCAATGGCATAAGGGAGCTTGACTGAGAGACATACAGGTCGATCAGGTACGAAAGTAGAGCATAGTGATCCGGTGGTTCCGCATGGAAGGGCCATCGCTCAAAGGATAAAAGGTACGCCGGGGATAACAGGCTGATCTCCCCCAAGAGCTCATATCGACGGGGGGGTTTGGCACCTCGATGTCGGCTCGTCACATCCTGGGGCTGGAGAAGGTCCCAAGGGTTGGGCTGTTCGCCCATTAAAGTGGCACGCGAGCTGGGTTCAGAACGTCGTGAGACAGTTCGGTCTCTATCTACTGTGGGCGTTAGAAATTTGAGTGGATCTGATTCTAGTACGAGAGGACCGAATTGGACAAACCTCTAGTGTATCTGTTGTCCCGCCAGGGGCACCGCAGAGTAGCTACGTTTGGAAGGGATAAGCGCTGAAAGCATATAAGCGCGAAACCCACCACAAGATGAGATTTCTTTTAAGGATCGTGGAAGATGACCACGTTGATAGGCTATAGATGTAAAGGCAGTAATGTCATAGTCGAGTAGTACTAATAATCCGTAAGCTTATGTACACCTTTTCCCGTCCGTTAAGGCGGACGGGGAGAAACTTTCTAAAATAGTAAATAAAAGTACTTTTCTTTATCTCAGTATGTTAAGATATTTGCAGCGAAGCTGCAGTTGATAGTTGAAGGTTGGTAGTTGATGGAAACACCAACAACCATAAACCAACAACCGCCAACAATGACCTTAAGGTGGTTATTGCGGCGGGGCTCACCTCTTCCCATCCCGAACAGAGTAGTTAAGCCCGCCTGCGCAGATGGTACTGCAGTTATGTGGGAGAGTATGTCGTCGCCTTTCTTTTTAAAACCCTATCCAAATCGGATAGGGTTTTTTGTTTTATAGCGCTTTTTAAATTCTTGCGTGCTTTGGGTAATGCTTTGCGAACTTTGCGGTTAAAAAACAGATCGCGGATTGTACTGATTCGCTATGCGAAAACGCGAATTAGAACGGATTTTTTTGTTAATTTTTATGTATTAGTTGCTAAGGGCTAGGTTGTTCTTTTGAGATTTGGCATTTGCTCTTTCAGAGCAATATTTACGCATAATACTCTTTAATATTAATAAGGGCTGAAAGCCCGAAAAGCAGAAAGCATAGTGCGAAGCGCTATGAAATAAATAGCAATAATATCATTTTTCGCCCTGAAAGGGCAGAAGCCTCAACATAAAGAGAAGAATTTATATTATTTTGAATAGTATTTCCTGGAAGAGATTGATTTTTGGTTATCGAAAACTAGTAAGAATTAGTTTTTTTGCCCTTTCAGGGCTTTTTCTTTTAGGTACTCTTTCTATCGTTGACTGCGTTAGGGATGGCAGCGGTATCCTTTTGTGATAGCTGGCATTTTCTTAAATCAGTTAAAACTTCTATCACAAAAGATTTAGCGTACAGCCCGACCCGAAGGGAAACGCCATAGTTATCTTATTAGTTTTGATTCTGTTAAATTATAGTCGATTTTAGTTTTTTAAGTTGGTATGGTGGTTTTTTTTAAAAGTGAATCAGTATTTTTGTTTGAAACATTATAATTTAAGTATGAAAAAAACTATTGTATTGTTGACACTATTTGTGATTTCAAATTTAAGTGCTCAACAGCGCCCTAAGTTGGTGGTAGGTATTGTGGTAGACCAGATGAAAATGGAATACTTGTATCGGTTCTCAGATGATTTTTCGTCTAATGGATTTAAACGATTGATGAATAATGGATATACTTTTCAAAATATGCATTATAATTATATGCCTACATATACTGCGCCTGGGCACGCTTCTATTTATACAGGTACTACGCCTGCAACCCATGGAATTGTAGGGAATGAATGGTTTAGCAGAACGCTTGGTAAGGAAACATATTGTACTGACGATGCGGGTGTAAAAACAGTAGGAGATGGTACCGTGGAAGAAGGGGCAATGTCGCCGAAAAACTTGTTGAGCACTACGATTACCGATGAAGTTAGAATGGCAACCAATTTTGCTGGAAAAGTGATTGGTATGAGTCTTAAGGATCGTGGGGCGATTTTACCGGCTGGACATTTTGCGAATTGGGCATTTTGGTACAGTAAGACTGGTTCGTTTATTTCAAGTACTTTCTACGGAGAAAAGCTTCCGGAATGGGTTTCAACGTTCAATAGTGAGAAACATTATATGCCTTATATCAATAAAGGATGGGATTTGTATAAGCCAGCTTCAGTTTATAATGAAAGTTTGCCAGATGATAATCCATATGAAGGAAAGTTGTACGGAAGTGCCGCTCCTGTTTTTCCATATGATTTGAAGACTATGTATGAGAAAAATGATGCAGGAATCTTAAGAGCTACTCCGTACGGTAATGATTTATTAGCAGAGTTTGCGATGAAAGCTATCGAGAAGGAAGAATTAGGAAAAGACGATATTACGGATTTTCTGACTGTTAGTTTTTCTTCTACAGATTACGTAGGGCATTTACTTGGGCCAAGATCAATGGAACTTCAGGATACTTATTTGAGACTAGATCAGACGATAGCTGACTTTTTGAATTATTTGGACAAGACTGTAGGGAAAGATAACTACTTACTATTCTTAACAGCGGATCACGCAGGAGCTGAGAATGTAATTTACTTAAAAGACAGAAAATATAATGTTAATAATTACCCAGTTAAGGATGTTAGGAAGAGTCTGCAGGATTTTTCAACAAAAACATTTGGTGTGGATTTGATCACGAATTATTCTAACTTTAATATCTTTTTGAATAAGCAAATTATTAAGAAAAAAGGGCTTGATTTAGTAAAAGTGAAACAGACTTTTAAAGAGTTTTTAATTTCACAGCCACAAGTTAAAAGAGTATATACAGAGGAAGAAATTTTAGCCAATTCAGGTAAAGATTATTACCTTGATTTTGTAGCAAAAGGGTACGATGTAACTCAAAATGGAGATTTGATTATTCTTGATAAGCCTGGAGATATTGAATATTCTACGACAGGAACATCGCACGGAACGCCTTATAGTTATGATACTCACGTTCCTGCTATTTTTTATGGATGGCACATTAAAAAAGGAGAATCCTATGATAAAAAAGCCATTACAGAAATTGCTCCGACAATAGCACAAAAAATTAAAGTGACTTTTCCAAATGGAACCGAAGCAAAAGTATTGCAGGAAGTTTTGGATGAAAAATAGTTCATACTTATAAAATAATAAAAAACCCTGTCTTGTTTTTCATGACAGGTTTTTTTATAGGTATAAAAAAAGGCTTCTCAATTAAGAAAAGCCTTTTGATAGTGTTTTTAGTAAGCACTTATTTTAATGTTAACACTATGCGTTTGTTAACACTAATTCTTCGTTGAAAGGTAGATTCCAAGCTTCTGCAACTCCTTTATAAAGGATTTTTCCATTAGCGATGTTTAATCCTTTTTTCAATTCTTCGTTTTCGTTACAAGCTTTTTCCCATCCTTTGTTCGCTAATTGTACAGCGTATGGTAAAGTAGCATTTGTTAAAGCTAAAGTAGAAGTGTAAGGAACAGCTCCCGGCATATTAGCTACACAATAGTGAACAATGTCATCAATAATGAAAGTTGGGTTTTCGTGAGTTGTAGGAGTACAAGTTTCGATACATCCACCCTGATCTACAGCTACGTCAACAACAACAGTTCCCGGACGCATTAATTTTAACATATCACGAGTGATCAAGTGAGGTGCTTTTGCTCCTGGAATTAAAACAGCACCAACAATTAAATCAGCTGTAGCGATTGCTTTTGTGATGTTGTAGTGATTAGACATTTCTGTATTTACGTTAGCTGGCATGATATCATCTAAATAACGTAAACGTGGTAAGCTTAAGTCCATGATAGTTACCTGAGCACCTAGACCAGCAGCCATTTTAGCAGCCTGAGTTCCTACGATTCCACCACCTAAAACCAATACTTTTGCTGGTGGTACACCTGGAACACCTCCTAAAAGAATTCCTCTTCCTTTTAATGGTTTTTCAAGGTATTTTGCCCCTTGTTGGATAGCCATACGACCAGCTACTTCAGACATTGGTACTAATAATGGTAAACTACGGTCAGCTTTTTCAACTGTTTCATAAGCTAAACATACAGCACCTTTTTCAAGCATAGCGTGAGTCAATGGCTCTGATGAAGCAAAGTGGAAATAAGTGAATAATAATTGATCTTTCTTGATTAATGGATACTCAGAAGCAATTGGTTCTTTTACTTTAATGATCATTTCAGCAATTGCGTACACTTCTTCAATAGTTCCTAAAACTACCGCACCTGCATTTGCATACTCATCGTCACCGAAACCACTTCCTAAACCGGCAGTAGCTTGTACATAAACAGTATGTCCGTGTTTTTTCATTTCAGAAACTCCTGCTGGAGTTAATGCTACACGGTTCTCATTATTTTTGATTTCTTTTGGAACACCTATTATCATTTTGTTATCTTTTTTATTTTTTGTTGAAATTGTTTTACAAAACTACAGATAGAGAATATATTATTGATTAATGTGGAATAAATAAGAAAATATTATTTTATTTTATACTTTTACAGAAAAATATACTGTTTCCGGAAAGTAAATTGCCTCTAAAAAGAAAAAATGACTAAATTTTATTAATCAATGAAAACGTTTTCGTTATGGCTTTAGATGAAATTGACAAGAAAATCTTACGACTTTTACAGGAAAATGCGCATTATACTTTAAAGGATATTGCGAACAAGATAAACCTGTCTCTGACACCGGTTCATGACAGGGTGAAACGTCTTGAAAAAGAGGGTGTTATAGAGAAGTATGTCTCTATTTTAAACAAGAAAAAACTCGGTAATAATCTAACGGTGTATTGTCAGGTGACCCTCACGAAGCAGACTTATGATACTTCGGAAGGATTCAATCAGTCTATTTTAAATCTGCCTGAAGTGGTTGAGTGTAACTATGTCTCGGGAAACTTCGATTATATGTTGAAAGTTGTCATTCCTGATATGGAAAGCTTTCATCATTTTCATCAGAAAAAATTAGCTGTTCTTCCTGAGGTTTCTCTTATCAATACTGTTTTTGTAATTTCAGAGGTAAAGAGTACTACAGTTTTACCAATATAGTTTACAAAAGTGCTATGGATTCGTTTTAATCGAGTAGAATTGAAGTGACTAAAACTAAAATACAAAAGCCATCAAGAAAACTTGATGGCTTTTGCTGTATTAATGGTTTTGGGGTATCCTAGTAGTAAGTAAAACGTCTTACTTTGGCAATGTATTTCGCCAGACGAATTACCTGGTGGCTATAGCCGTATTCGTTATCGTACCAAATGTACAATACGATGTTCTTTCCGTCTTTAGAGACAATTGTAGCATTACTGTCATAAATTGAAGGGGCTGATGTTCCTACAATGTCAGATGAAACCAATTCGTTATTCAACGAATATTTGATTTGCTCTACTAGTTCGCCTTCCAAAGCGTATTTCTTCATGATCTTATTGATAGCCGGGATCGAAGTTGCTTTTTTAACTTCTAAGTTTAAAACTACCAATGAACCATTTGGAACAGGAACTCTGATGGCATTAGATGTTAATTTTCCTTCTAATGATGGCAATGCTTTTGCAACAGCACTTCCGGCACCCGTTTCGGTAATGACCATGTTTAAAGCTGCAGCTCTTCCGCGACGGTATTTTTTATGCATATTGTCAACCAAATTCTGGTCGTTTGTATAGGCATGGATAGTTTCTAAGTGTCCTTTTACTACTCCTAAAGTATCTTCAACAGCTTTTAATACTGGTGTGATAGCATTTGTCGTGCAGGATGCAGCAGAGAAAATATCAATTTCATCAGGATTGTACTCGTTGTGGTTTACTCCGTGAACGATATTTGGAACTCCTTTTCCAGGTGCAGTCAATAAAACTTTACTGGCTCCTTTAGAAGTTAAGTGTCTTTTTAAAGCTTCTTCTGTTGTAAAAGCTCCGGTATTGTCAATAACTAAGGCCTCATTGATTCCGTATAAAGTATAATCAATTTCTTCCGGTGAATTTGCTGTAATGATATGAACGGTGGTTCCGTTGATAATTAATGCATTGTTCTTTGGATCGGCTGTAACAGACCCCTGAAAATCTCCATGTATTGAATCGTATCTTAAAAGAGAAGCTCTTTTCTCTAATGTCGAAGCGTCATTTTTATCTCTGGTAACAATCGCTCTCAGTCGCAATTGATTTCCTTTTCCGGTTTTAGACATTAATTCTCTGGCTAATAAACGGCCAATTCTTCCAAAACCATATAAAACAACATCTTTTGGCTGAATTTCTTCAGAAGATTTTGCTTCTTTCAATTTGTCGATTACAAAATATCGCGCATCAGGATATTTTTCATCTTCCAAACGATATTCATAAGTTAGTTTTCCAAGATCTAATTTTGCAGGTGGAAGATCTAAAGATAAAACTACTCTGGCGATTTCAACTGAATCAAAAATGGTGATAGGCTTGCCTACAAATTCACCGGCATATTGATGCAAATTGATAATATCGCTGACATTTTGATCCAGTAATTGGTTTTTGAAAAGAACCATCTCAATGGATTTGTCATACCATAAATCGCTTATGATTTTAATTAATTCGACACCAGCTCTTCTTCGGTCGACTTGTAATGATACCTCTTTTTGGTACAAAGATTTTTTGCTCATAATTGATTAAATTGAAAAAATAAATACACGAATATTTTTAAATTTTGCGCAAAAGTACCCATTTCAATCGATTTCGTAAACTGTTTTATGATTTATTTTTGAAATTTGTATAAAAAATATTTTTTCCTAATTAGTTAAAAAATGAGCTTATGATAATGAAAATGGGAGTTCATTTGTGAAGGAAAACAAAAAAGTCACCTTATTTCTAAGATGACTTTTTTATGAGTTTTCAGTCTCAGTTGGCAGTTTCCAATGGAAAACAAACTGTAAATCGAGACTGAAAACTGAGACTGCAAAAGGGAAACTTAAATAATAATTCGGAGAATTTCACCCGATTTACTAATCATTTCAAGACGTACACTTTGTCCGTCATTTTTTCTGTTTAAAAGTTTAGAAACCGTTTCTATATTGGTTGCTTTTACATTATCAATACTCAAGATGATATTGCCTTGCAGTTCATTTTGATACTGCATTAAATTTTCGTTGGTTATACTTCTGATTTTTACACCATAATCAATTTTGAATCTCTTTTTATCCGAAGCATCGATATTTTCTAATTCGATTCCTTTAAACTCGGTACTGAAAAATTCATTTTTACTTAAAGTTACCGGTACTGTTTTGGTTTTTCCATCTTTGATATAGGTTACCTTAACGACATCATTCGGGCGTTTTGTGTTGATGTAACCTGATAAATCTGCATAAGTTGCAATATTTTGGTCGTCAAGTTTAACGATGATATCCCCTTTACCAAGCCCAGCTTTTTCAGCGCCGGAATTTTTGGATACTTTGCTAATGTAGAAACCTTGTGTTTCTGTAATTCCTAATTCTTTAGAAGCGGTACTGTTTAATTCGCCACCTTCAACACCCAAGATACCTCTTTGTACATTCCCGAATTCCATAATGTCTTCGATTATTTTTCGGGCGATATTAGACGGAACGGCAAACGAATAGCCTACATAGGAACCTGTCATCGAAGATATCATTGTGTTAATACCAATCAGTTCGCCTCTGGTATTTACTAAGGCACCACCGCTATTTCCGGGATTTACTGCGGCATCGGTCTGAATGAAAGACTGGATTCCGTTTGTATCCAGATTTCTGGCTTTTGCCGAAACAATTCCGGCTGTAACAGTAGAAGTTAAATTATACGGATTCCCTACTGCCAAAACCCATTCTCCGATTTTTACAGAATCAGAATTGGCAAAAGCGGTATAAGGTAATTTCTCATCAGCATTAATTTTTAGTAAGGCAATATCCATTTTAGAATCGGTACCAACTAATTTAGCTTTGTATGACTTTTTATTGTTTAAAGTGATTTCGATTTCTGTAGCATCTTTAATCACATGATTGTTGGTTACAATGTATCCGTCTTCCGAAATGATAACTCCGGATCCGGTTCCAACTTGCTCTTGTTGCTGTTGACCTCCGTAACCGTAGAAAAATTCCATCATTGGGTTGCTGACTGTTCTTCGCGAAACATTTTTTACGTGAACCACAGTGTGAATGGTTTTATCTGCGGCTGCTGTAAAATCAACCGTTTCGGCAGATAAGGCTACGTTTCTTCCAAATGAATTTGGGGCAAGAGTAACAACAGAATTTCCTCTTCCAAAAAAAGAATTGTTGCTTTCAAATAATAATTTGTAAGCACCAAGGGTAGTTGCACCACTAAGTAGTGAAACTAAAAATAAGGTTGAAAATCTTTTCATATTACAGTTTATATTATTGGTTATTTTAACGTAAAAATACTTCAAAAAATTATTTGATAAAACGGTTTAACGCTCTTTAACATTGATTAACATTTCATTAATTATTTGTTCGTACTTTTGTGATTATTAATGTAAAAAAAATGCAAATAGAATTTTATAAATACCAAGGTACAGGGAACGATTTTGTTATGATTGACAACCGATCAGAGTTCTTCCCAAAAGAAAATATTAAATTGATTGAACGCTTGTGCGACAGGCGTTTCGGGATAGGTGCGGATGGACTTATTTTGTTAGAAAATGATGCGGAAACCGACTTTAGAATGGTCTATTATAATTCAGATGGAAATCAGAGTTCGATGTGTGGAAATGGTGGTCGTTGTCTGGTCGCTTTTGCTAATCAATTGGGGGTGATTGAAGATAAAACTACTTTTATTGCGACCGACGGTTTGCATCATGCTTCGGTAGGGGAGGATGCTATTATTTCATTGCAGATGATTGATGTTGATGAAGTGCAAAAGAATGATTCTTATACTTTTTTAAATACTGGTTCGCCACATCATGTGCAGATTGTGGATGATTTAGAGCAGTACAATGTGAAAGAAAATGGTGCGGCAATTCGTTATGGCGAGTTATACGGAGAAAAAGGAAGTAACATTAATTTTGTGAAAAAAGTAGACGACAGTACTTTTTCATTGCGTACTTATGAAAGAGGTGTTGAAGATGAAACTTTGGCTTGCGGAACAGGAGCAACCGCAGTAGCAATCGCGATGAATGCTATTGGTTTAACAAATGAAACTTCAATTCATTTGAATGTTGAAGGCGGTAAACTGGTGGTTTCTTTTGACAAATCAGGAGATCATTTTACCAATGTTTTCTTGACAGGACCTGCTAAATTTGTTTTCAAAGGAACTATTGAAATTTAATCACAAAGAGCACAAAGACCATTCAAAAATCAGCAATCTAAAATCTAAAATTACATGATAACACTCAAAGGCGATTCGATTTATCTGCGTGCATTAGAACCTAATGATTTGGAGTTTGTGTATGCCATGGAAAATGATGAAAGCATTTGGGAAGTGAGTAACACACAGACACCTTACAGTAGGTTTTTGATACGCCAATATCTTGAAAATGCACAACAGGATATTTATGAAGCCAAGCAATTGCGTTTGGCTATTTGTCAGGATCAGGACTTTCCGGCGATTGGATTAATTGACTTGTTTGAATTTGATCCAAAAAATAACAGAGCAGGTATTGGAATTGTCATTCAAAAGGATGAAAACAGAAATCAAAAAGTTGGATCTGAGGCATTAGGGCTTTTAATTAACTATGCATTTCACAATTTAAATTTGCACCAATTATATGCAAATATTGCTGTGGGAAATGCACCAAGTGTAGCTCTTTTTACTAAATTTGGCTTTGAGAAAATAGGAATTAAGAAAGATTGGATTTTGCTCCACAACCAGTATCAGGACGAAGCAATGTTTCAGTTAATTAACAAACAAATTTAAATTTAAAACTTTGAGCATAAAAAAAATCATCACGTTAACTGCTGTTGCCGTAATTTCAGTTTTAATGATTTACGGATTTATTTTAATTAGTAAAATCTTCAGTGCCAATACCAAATTCGAGGAGAAAGAATTGTACGTGTATGTTCCAACGGGAGCGAATTACACCGATGTGAAGAAAATATTGGAGCCCTATATCAAGAATTTTGAAGATTTTGAAATGGTGGCTAACAAAAGAAGTTATCCTGAAAATGTAAAGCCAGGTCGTTTTTTGCTTAAAAAAGACATGAACAATATGGATTTGGTTCGTGCTATGCGTTCTAATGTTCCGGTAAAATTAGCTTTTAATAATCAGGAGAGATTGGAAAATTTTGCCGGAAGAGTAGGCTCTGAAATCGAGGCCGATAGTTTATCTTTAATGAAAGCCTTTAAAGATCCGGAATTTTTAGCAGCAAACGGTTTCAACGAAGACAATGTCTTTGCCATGTTTATTCCAAATACTTATGAAATTTACTGGAATACTTCTGCAGAGAAGTTTCGTGATAAAATGATCAAGGAATACCATAATTTCTGGACTGCTGAGAGAATTGAAAAAGCAAAAAAACAGGGATTAACTCCGGTTCAGGTTACTATTTTAGCTTCGATCGTTCATAAAGAGTCAGTAAAAAAAGATGAAAGACCCCGTATTGCCGGTGTTTATTTGAATCGTTTGCGTTTAGAAATGCCACTACAGGCAGATCCGACCGTAATTTATGCTTTAAAACTAAAAGACAATAATTTCGATCAGGTAATCAAAAGAGTGTTTTATAACGATTTGATTATGAAATCTCCATACAATACCTATGTGAATATTGGACTTCCCCCAGGACCAATCGCTATGCCTGATATTACAGCTCTGGAAGCCGTTTTAAATCCGGAAAAAAACGATTATATTTATTTTTGTGCCAGTGTTGAACGCTTTGGATACCACGAGTTTGCTTCTACTTTGGCCGAGCATAATGTAAATGCAAAAAAATATTCAGACTGGATTGCCAGTCAGGGCGTAACAAGATAGTTTTGAGTTTTAAAAATATATTTTTCTTATCGGTTTTGATGTTGCCGGGTGTTTTTTCTGTGAACGCCCAAAGCAGGTTCGAAAGTTTTTTAACGCCTTCGGACACTTTAAATAATAAGCGACAAAATACAGTTATCGTTACTGAAGCTACTTTGGCTTCAGTAACATTACTAGGATTAAACCAGCTTTGGTATGCTGATTATCCTCGTTCTAATTTTCATTTTATAAATGATAATAACGAATGGCTTCAGATGGATAAAGTAGGGCATATGTATTCTGCGTATCATTTAGGTAGGTTTGGAGCTGAAATGATGAACTGGAGTGGTGCCAATCAAAAAAAGCAACTGATTTATGGAGCAGGTTTAGGTTTTGCCTTTTTAACTGCTGTTGAAGTTTTGGATGGCTTTTCGGCCGAATGGGGTGCTTCTTCAGGAGATATTATTGCCAATGCAACAGGTACTGCCTTATATGTTTCTCAGGAATTACTTTGGAAAGAACAGCGCATTACTCCAAAATTCTCTTTTCACACTACACATTACGCAAATTTAAGACCTAAGGTATTGGGAAGTTCGTTAAACGAACAGGTCTTAAAAGATTACAACGGGCAGACTTATTGGCTTTCTGTAAACCTTCATTCTTTTGCAAAACAAAGCAAAATCCCAAAGTGGTTAAATCTGGCTTTTGGTTATGGAGCGGATGGAATGTTAACAGGAAATTTACAAAAAGATAATCCCGATTTAGCTCAAAATCCTGAAAGATTTCGTCAGATTTATCTTAGTTTTGATGTGGATTTGACGAAAATTGAAACAAAATCACATTTTTTGAAAACTATTTTTTCCGTTTTTAACACGATAAAAATTCCGGCTCCAACTCTCGAATACTCCGCCAATAAAGGGCTTAAAGCACATGCCTTCTATTTTTAGAAAACCTTAACTTGTTGATTATCAATATTGTTTGTTTTTTATTACCTTTGCACCGTAGAAATTTCAAAAAGGTGACAGCGTTTTGAAGAAAAACAATTTATGATAAAGAAGTGGTATTTTTATGCGAGTTTGATCGTTATTATTACATTTTTGACTTTGGGTTTTAAACCCTTTAATCTGGAAACCAAACCGTGGTTTCTAATAGAAAAAACAGATGGATCTGAATACTTATTTCCATCGCAGGAAGAGGATGATTATCCTACCTTACACAAATTAAACACCCCATTTACCGGAAAGCGTCTTATTGGTTTCAAAGAGGCCGTCGCTTTTAAAGAATCTCAAGGAAAATATCGTTTGGTAAATTCACTTGGTTATATGGGAAAATATCAATTTGGGACTCAGGCACTGAGAGCCATAGGTGTTCGAAACAACAAAGCCTTTTTAAAAGATCCTGCCTTACAAGAAAAAGCATTTATTGCGCTATTGTCTAAGAACAAGTGGATTTTGCGTAATGAAATTGAAAGGTATGAAGGGAAAGTGATCAATGGTATTGAAATTACCGAATCTGGTATTTTAGCTGCTGCACATCTTGGAGGTGCCGGTTCAGTTAAAAACTTTTTTAAGAACAAAGGAGGCCAACACTTTAGAGATGCCTACGGAACTTCATTAAAAAGTTACCTGAAAGCCTTTGCAGGTTACGATCTTTCTTATATTGAAGCCGATAGTAACGCTACAATACAGCATTAAAAAAATGTAAATTTTATAAGAAACCTGCTTTTTAAAGCAGGTTTTTTTATGCTTGCTTTTAATTGATAATATTGAATGATATTTTAGATGTGAATTGTCGCTATGTGTCATTTCAAATGACAGTAGGACTCTGATAAAGGTTAAAGGTTTTTCGTTGGAGTGAAAATTGAAAATACTGGATAAAAAAAGAGAGACATTTGTCTCTCTTGGAATTAGTTTATCTTTTGTATATTACATTTTAATCTATTAAAATTTCTAAAATTTTAATAGCAGCTTCACTAATTTTTGTTCCTGGACCAAATACAGCTACTGCTCCGGCATCAAAGAGAAATTGGTAATCCTGTGCCGGAATTACTCCTCCCACTATGACCATAATATCTTCTCGTCCGTGTTTTTTAAGTTCTTCAATTACCTGAGGTACCAGAGTTTTGTGTCCGGCAGCGAGTGATGAAACACCTAGAATGTGAACGTCATTTTCAACAGCTTGTTTGGCAGCTTCAGCTGGCGTCTGGAAAAGCGGACCTATGTCTACGTCGAAACCTACATCGGCATAACCCGTAGCCACTACTTTTGCGCCTCGGTCATGTCCGTCCTGACCCATTTTTGCAATCATAATTCTCGGACGTCTTCCTTCCTGTTTGGCAAAGGCATCTGCTAATTGTTTTGCCTTTTCAAAATTCTCGTCGTTTTTTATTGCTGCACTATACACACCGCTAAAGGATTTAATTTGTGCTTTGAATCTGCCGAATATACTTTCAAGAGCATCGCTAATTTCTCCTAAAGTCGCTCTGTTTCGGGCGGCTTCAATTGCAATCGCTAATAAGTTTCCTTCTCCGGTTTTTGCACAATGAATTAATTTTTCGAGTGATTGATTTACTTTTTCAGTATCTCTTGTTTCTTTAATTGTTGTAAGCTGATCGATTTGCTGTTTACGTACCATTTGGTTGTCAACATCCAGAATATGCAAAGGATCTTCTTTTTCTAAACGATATTGATTTACACCTACAATTATATCTTGTCCGCTGTCTATTCTTGCTTGTTTTCTTGCTGCTGCTTCTTCGATTCTTAATTTCGGAATTCCGGCTTCAATGGCTTTTGTCATTCCGCCTAGTTCCTCGACTTCTTCAATCAGTTTCCAGGTACTTTTCAGGATTTCATCGGTAAGGCTTTCTACATAATAGCTTCCTCCCCACGGATCAACCGTTTTGGTGATTTTAGTTTCTTCCTGTAGAAAGATTTGCGTGTTTCGGGCAATTCTTGCCGAGAAATCAGTTGGTAAAGCAATAGCTTCATCTAGCGCATTTGTATGGAGTGATTGTGTTCCGCCAAAGGCTGCCGCTGTGGCCTCGATACAAGTTCTGGCTACATTGTTAAAAGGATCCTGTTCTGTTAAACTCCAGCCACTGGTTTGACAATGTGTTCTCAGGGCTAAAGATTTGTCACTTTTAGGATTGAATTGTTGTACTAATTTTGCCCAAATCATTCGACCGGCTCTCATTTTGGCAATTTCCATAAAGTGATTCATTCCAATGGCCCAAAAGAAAGACAATCTTGGAGCAAAATCGTCAATAGTCATTCCCGTTGAAAGTCCGGTTCTGATATACTCAAGACCATCTGCCAAGGTATAAGCCAATTCAATATCGGCAGTAGCACCGGCTTCCTGCATGTGATATCCAGAAATAGAAATAGAATTGAATTTTGGCATTTTTTTGCTCGTAAATTCAAAAATATCAGCGATGATTTTCATCGAAGGAGTTGGTGGGTAAATGTAAGTATTACGTACCATGAACTCTTTCAGGATATCGTTTTGGATGGTTCCGGATAATTTTTCAATAGATACACCTTGTTCTTCGGCAGCAACAATATAAAAAGCCATAATAGGTAAAACGGCTCCATTCATCGTCATCGAAACCGACATTTCGTCTAGTGGAATCTGATCAAACAATACTTTCATGTCTTCGACAGAATCGATTGCTACTCCGGCTTTTCCAACATCACCAACTACCCGCTCATGATCTGAATCATAACCTCGATGGGTTGGTAGGTCAAAAGCAATGGAAAGTCCTTTTTGTCCGGCAGCTAAATTTCTTCTGTAAAAAGCATTACTTTCTTCTGCGGTCGAAAATCCTGCATATTGACGAATCGTCCACGGACGTCTCACGTACATTGTAGCATAAGGTCCGCGCAAATTGGGTGCAAATCCGGCTCCGAAATTCAGGAACTCTAAATCTTCAATATCTTTGTCAGCGTACTTTTTTTTGAGCTCAATCCCTTCAGCTGTTGTGAAGTTCTGAAGTGGGGATTCTGAGTCAGGCTTCTGTACGTCTAACTTTGCACTGTCGACATCTAATGTAATATGTGTAAGGTCTTTTCTAATCATGGAGACTCTTCGTTGTATGATTTAATTAATTACTTTAAAAGTTTATTCAAGTTCTAGACGTTCCTGCTCGAGTTTTTCAGCCAGTCTTTTCTCTATTATTGGAGTAATTAATGTTTTTCTTGGTTTTACTTTCACGAAAGGAAACAATTCTAAATCATGTTTCATTTTGTCTTCTTTGTTCGGATGTTTGTTCGTACCTAACAAAATTTCTTTTTTAGAGTCGAACAATTCCTGCTCTTTTGCGGCACTTTCCTGGATTTTCTTTTTGATTGATCCGTCGTTCAAAAGTTTTAAGAAACCTCCGTTTGCTTCGATGTCTTTAAACAAGGCTAAGCTTTTTTCGGCCAGCTGTAGAGTCAGGCTTTCAATGTAATAACTTCCATCTGCCGGATTGTCGACTTTGTCAAAGTAACTTTCGTGTTTTAAAACCAGCAATTGATTGCGGGCAATTCGGTCACCAAATTCATTGTCCTTATGGTACAAAGAATCGTAAGGTAAGTTGACTACAGCATCTGCACCGCCTAAAATAGCCGACATGCATTCTGTTGTGGTACGCAGCATGTTGACGTTATAGTCGTATATCGTTTTATTTCGTTTGGTTGGAGTGACCAATAAATGACATTTTAAACCGGAATTGTATTCAGCGGCTATTAAGTTGAAAAGCATTCGCAATGCACGAAGCTTGGCAATTTCAAAGAAATAATTGGTTCCTACTGAGACTTCAAAAACAATCGGTTGGGAAGAATTGGGAAATCGGTTCAGGTATTCGTTAGCATGTGCTAAACTGTAAGCGATTTGTTGTGTAATATTAGCGCCGGAATTTTGATATAAACCGGAATCGATGCTTAAAATGGAAATATTGGATACAGTTTTTGATATTTTTTCGAGGGTCTCAAAATTGCTTTTCTCGCCTGTTGTAAACCAGTTTCCTTCTCTCGCCAAATGACCAATAGGGTCAATGTTACAGTAGAAAATCGCTTTCTTTTGAATTGAAATACGGTCTAATAGTTGTGCGAAATCGATTGAAATAAAATTCAAATTAAAGTAAACGATTCTATTTTCTAAAGGGAGTGCTTCCAGTAATTTTTCAATATCAGTGGTTTCGTTTTCGATTGTAAATCGTAAGCTTTCAGCACCTCTTTCAAGTGTATTGATAGCTCTTTGAATCGATTTCTCGATATCGTAAACAAAAATGTTTTGGCAAATTTTAAAGTTTGAAGCTTGAGTTTGTACAGTTGCAGCTTTTGTGAATTCATCACTGTGGTAAAATGGTTTTACCTGAATGTCTTCGGGAGAATTCCAAATTACAGTTTGGTTGTAATCGGCTCCATCTAATTCAAACTGAATTTTTTGTTTCCATTGTTTGGATGAAATCGGGTTAAAATCGTCGAATAGGGTAGTGGCCATTGGGTATTTTTTCGGGTTATTCTTTATCTTGAATGGTGTCTCCTTCAAATTGGATGATGTAAATATCTTCGCTGTCTTTTTTCATAAAGTACTTCTCGCGGGCATATTTCTCTATTTGTTCAGGATTTTTAAGCTGTTTGATCTGTTCCTGATCTTTTTTTATTTCGTCCTGATAGTATTTTTTATTGTCTTGTAATTCGTGGATTTGGTTGTCCAGAAAACGATGATCAAAATAAGAATAATTATCTAAGAATAACATCCATACTACAAAAAATAATAACACCCAAACATATTTGTTTCCCAGGAGTTTGAACCATTTTTTGTTTTTATATGGATTTTTCATTTTAGTTTTTATTTAACCGCTTGTATTGTGTAATTTCGATTGGTGTTTTTGATTCTGGTAGAAGTGATAATTCTTTTGTGCCCGTGTAAGGCACAAAAGATTAAATGGATCTTCTAATTTTGATGCAATAAATTTACAATAAAAATTATAAAATTCGTTGATTAATTACAGCCCGGACAACATCAATTGCAACGGTATTGTATTTGTCGTTTGGAATGATAATGTCCGCGAAAGCTTTGGAAGGTTCTATAAACTGTTCGTGCATTGGTTTTAAAGTGTTTTGATAACGTGTTAAAACTTCGTCAATATCACGTCCACGTTCTGAGATGTCTCTTTTTAAACGTCTGATTAATCTTTCGTCTGAATCTGCGTGAACAAAGATTTTAATGTCAAAAAGATCACGTAATTCTGGATTTGTTAAAATTAAAATTCCTTCAACAATCATAACTTTTCTCGGGTGAGTTGAAACCGTATCATCAGTTCTATTGTGCTGTATGAAAGAATATACAGGCTGATCGATAGTTTCGCCAGCTTTTAGTGCTTTAAGGTGCTTTACCAGTAATTCAAAATCTATCGCACGCGGGTGGTCAAAGTTGATTAATGCTCTTTCGTCAAACGACAAATTGGTAGTCTCTTTATAATACGAATCCTGAGAAATTACGCCCACTTCAGTGTCCGGTAATTCATTCATGATTTGGTGTACTACTGTTGTTTTTCCACTTCCTGTTCCTCCTGCAAGTCCAATAATGAGCATAAAATTTGTGTTATATATTTGTACGGCAAAAATAATAATTTAACTGGATTGATAATGGAATCCGAACTGTAAAATTGAGTTTATAAGCAGAAGTTTAATAGAGATCACGGATTGGTTGGATAAATTGTGAATTGTGTAAATCAAATCGCAATTTTGATTTTCCTATGAGGGACGTGATATAGGGAAATGCGTACAGGCATACCTCTACTGCCATTTTGGTATTATGAGCTTTAGTTAGTTATACAAAAAAAATCCCGATAGCAAGGCCATCGGGATTTTGTGCAATCAGTATAGTTTTAAAAAAGTATTCTGAATTTAGTAAGCACTTGTAATTATTTATTCTTTTTTGCTTTAATCATCATTTCAAGCTGGTCCCAAAGTTCTTCAGGAATTGCTTCCAGCAGATTAAATTGTCCCGCACCTTTTAGCCATTCGCCACCATCAATTGTAATAACATCTCCGTTTACATAAGCTGAAAAATCGGAAACTAAATAAGCGGCAAGATTAGCCAGTTCCTGATGATCGCCTACGCGTTTCAATGGTACTTTTTTTGCCATGTCGAATTTTTCGGCCAAATCTCCCGGTAACAGTCGGTCCCAGGCTCCTTTTGTAGGGAAAGGCCCTGGAGCAATTGCGTTAGAACGGATTCCGTATTTTGCCCATTCCACTGCCAAACTGCGAGTCATAGCTAAAACTCCTGCTTTTGCAGTCGCACTTGGTACTACATATGCAGATCCTGTCCAGGCATAAGTCGTTACAATATTTAAAATTGTAGCAGAGGTTTGTTTGGTATCGATCCAGTGTTTGCCAAAGGCTAGCGTACAGTTTTTAGATCCTTTTAATACAATATCAATAACAGTATCAAAAGCATTGGCAGATAAACGTTCTGTTGGAGAGATGAAATTTCCGGCAGCATTGTTTAAAAGAACATCCACTTTTCCAAAAGTTTTTAAAACTTCCTGAAGCATATTCTCCACTTCTTCATAGTGACGAACGTCGCATTGAAGCGGTAAACATTTTCCTCCGGTTTCGGCTTCAAGCTCGGTAGCAGTATTTTTAAGCTTATCTAAATCTCTTGAAGTAATGGCTACCTGAGCCCCTAATTCTAAGAAGTATTTGGTCATAGCTTTTCCTAAACCGCTTCCTCCGCCAGTAACAACAATGACTTTGCCTTTTAAAGCGTCATCTCTTAACATTTTATCTGTATAGCTCATATGATTTTCTTTTTATTACAATATTAATTAAATAAATAGGATGCACGCATAATAATGTTATAAATTTTTGATAAACTTTAAATATCACATAGTTTTTTTGCAGCTGCGTCGAGGGTAGCATTGTCTTTGGCAAAACAAAAACGTATTAGCTTTTGATCTTTGTGATCGGAATAGAAAGAAGAAATTGGAATTGCGGCAACGCCATGTTCCGTGATTAAATTTTTACAGAAAGTAACATCGTCTTCATTTGAAATGCCGGCATAAGAAGCGACCTGAAAATAAGTTCCTTCGCACGGTTTCAATTCAAATCGGCTGTTTTGAAGCAGTTTCTGAAAATAATCTCTTTTTTCCTGATAGAATTTCCCAAGCAGGATGATATCCACAACATCTAAATACTGACTGATAGCAGCTTGCGAAATACTATTTACGCTAAAAACCAAAAATTGATGTACTTTTTTGATCTCTTTCATTAAATGTTCCGGAGCAACGGTATAGCCAATTTTCCAGCCGGTAATGTGAAAAGATTTTCCGAAAGAAGAAACCATTATACAGCGATTTAAAAGAAATTCTTTGGTATGTGCCGAAATGTGTTTTTCTTCAAAAGTGATGTATTCGTAAACTTCATCAGATAATACCAGTATATCAGGGTGTTTCTCCAGTAATTTTTCAAGTTGAAGAAAATCATCTTTAGTCAAAATTTTCCCTGTCGGATTGTGCGGATTATTGATGATAATCATCTTCGTTTTTGAAGAACAGGCTTTTGCTATCGTTTCCCAATTAGGCGTATAATCGTCATTTAGCGCAACACGAATTGGTTTTGCATTACACAATAAAACCGGAGATTCATACGAATCATAACTCGGATCTAAGATAATGACTTCATCCCCTGTTTTTACCAAAGCCAGTATGGTAGTAAAAATTCCCTGAGTAGCTCCGGCCGTAACCAGAATTTCGGTTTCGGGCCTGATGATTCGGTTATAGGAGGTGTGAACCAATTTTGCGATTTGCTCCATCAATGGCGGATAACCGGCCATTGGAGTGTATTGGTGCACGTTTTCTTTTGTCAGTTTTGCCAGTATGTCTGTTAATCTTTCGTCTACAGGAAAATTTGGAAATCCTTGTGATAGATTAATCGCATTGTGTTCCGTTGCCATTTTAGACATGACTGTAAAAATACTGGTGGTAATGTTTGGGAGTTTACTCATGTTGAAGTTTGGTTAGGGGAAACTTGTGAGTGATATATGAAAGAACTATTTTAAGATAATAGAGTCAGTTTTAAAAGCTCTTATTTTTTTGTGATTGAGCTCTCCGGGAATCCATTTTGGGCATTGTTTTAGAACACGGATAGCTTCGTTTGCTGTATTGAAGCCAAGATGTTTTATTATTTTTATATCTGATAACGAACCATCCTTTTCGATAACAAAGGTAATATGTATTTTTCCTTCTAATGTTGGCTCTTCAACGGGTTTTATAAAATTTTCGTTAACAAATTTGTGAAATTTATTTAAGCCGCCATGGAATTCGGGTTTAACATCTAATGCTTCTAGTGTCATGTAAACATTAGTATCTTCAAAGGTGGTGTCTTCTTTTATTTGAATTTCACTATCGTCTGTATGGGTATCTATTTCTGAAACAGTATTTTCATCGTCAGTAGCTGTAGCAACATTTTGTTCTGCGGTTGTGTTTTTTGATACTTTTTTAGTGTCAGAAGAGGAAAAACAATGTGTCAAACAAAGGAATAACAGAACGGATAGTTTTTTCATAAATAAGATTTAGAAGTCAATTTTACATTTTATGGATGATAAAAATGGTTGGTCTGTTGTGTAAATCTACTTTTAATTTTTTCCAGTCCGAAACACGCATCGTTTTGATGAATTCAGTTGGTAATGTAATATCGGTTGCGATACACAGATGCGTAGAAGGATTCAGAATTTGCAAAATGTCTTCGACTAATTTGTTGTTTCTATAAGGTGTTTCAATAAAAAGCTGCGACTGATTTTTATCCTGAGACAGTTTTTCAAAATACTTTAATGCCGATTTTTTCTCGTCTTTATTAATTGGTAAATAGCCGTTGAAAGTAAAACTTTGGCCGTTCATACCAGAAGCCATCATGGCTAACAAAATAGAGGACGGACCAACCAATGGTACTACCTGAATTCCTTTTTCATGCGCCAATTTTACAATTACAGCACCTGGATCGGCTACTCCGGGACAACCTGCTTCGCTCATTAAACCCACATTTTTTCCTTCGAGTAAAGGTTTGATGAAGTCTAAATGCTCGCTTGGCTCTGTACGTTTGTTAAGCGTAAAAAGAATTAGTTCGGATTGTTTTTTCTCTGGAGATACCGCTTTTATTGATTTACGAGCCGTTTTTTCGTTTTCAACAATATAGTGGTCTATAAAATCAATACTTCTTTTAACAGTTTGAGGTAAAACATCCATCGGATCGCTTTCACCCATTGTTGTTGGAATTAAATAAAGTTTTCCGAGAAGTTTCATGTCTGTCTTTTTATGTTGTTAGGAAAAGAAGAACTTATAAGTGTTTTTCGATAAGTTTCTTCGAAATGATATCGGTTACTTCGTCTAACATTTGATATACATTATCAAATCCGTTGGTGACACCGAAGTAGGGGTCCGGGACATCTACATTTTCGCCCGGAAATAATTCGTCTAAAATTAAACAAACTTTATTTTTTTGTGCTTCGTTCTGAGCCAGTTTGATAACGTCGTCATAATTCGAAGAATCCATCACATAGATGTAATCAAAAGTAGTGAAGTCAGCAGTTTTGAATTGTCTTCCTTTTTGGTTTCCAATGTCAAGGCCGTTTTTTTTGGCAACTGCTATAGATCGTTTGTCAGGGGAGTGGCCTACATGCCAGGATCCGGTTCCGGCTGAGTCAACGATGAAATTATTTTTGGGCAATTTTGAAGCTAAAATACCTTCAGCTAAAGGGGATCTACAAATGTTCCCCAAACAAACCATTAAGATTTTTACTGGCATGGTGCGCGTTTATAGCGTTAGTTTTTTGTTAATGTCTTCGACAAATTTTTTGAATTGTTTGTCTGTAGAAACTAAATTATCAACTGTTTTGCAAGCGTGTAATACGGTGGCGTGGTCGCGATCTCCAATTTGTGAGCCAATGTTTGCCAAAGAAGCTTTTGTGAATTTCTTTGCAAAAAACATGGCCAATTGTCTCGCCTGTACCACGTGCCTCTTTCGGGTTTTCGATTGGAGTGTTTCAATGTCAAGCTGAAAGTAATCAGATACAATTTTTTGAATATAATCGATAGAGATTTCTCTCTTTACGTTTTTAACAAATTTCTCTACAACGCTTTTGGCCAATTCAATAGTAACCTCTTTTTTGTTGAAAGAAGACTGAGCGATTAAGGAAATAATAGCTCCTTCTAATTCTCTAACGTTACTTTTGATGTTGCGCGCTACATATTCAATAATATCTTCCGGCATTTCAACACCATCACGATATAAGATGTTTTTTAAGATCGAAATTCTGGTTTCGTAATCCGGCTGGTGTAACTCAGCAGATAATCCCCATTTAAAACGAGATAACAAACGTTGCTCGATATCCTGCATATCAACAGGAGCTTTGTCTGAAGTCAAAATTACCTGCTTTCCGTTTTGGTGCAAGTAGTTAAAAATATGGAAAAATACGTCCTGAGTTCCTGATTTTCCAGATAAAAACTGAACATCATCAATAATTAAAACATCGATTAATTGGTAAAAATGAATGAAATCATTACGATTGTTCTTTTTTACCGAATCAATATATTGTTGTGTGAAAATCTCAGCAGAAATGTATAAAACCGTTTTTTCAGGATATTTATCTTTTACTTCCACACCTATAGCGTGTGCAAGGTGTGTTTTTCCTAGTCCAACTCCTCCAAAAATCAATAACGGATTAAAGGATGTTCCTCCAGGTTTGTTGGCAACAGCCATACCTGCAGAACGAGCTAAACGATTAGAATCTCCTTCAAGGAAATTGTCAAAACTATAATTAGGATTTAACTGTGATTCAATTTTTAAATTTCTGATCCCCGGAATTACAAAGGGATTTTTAAGTTCAGGATTTAAGTTTTTAAACGGAGCGTCAACCTCTTGCGGTTTCATCGGAACTCTGTTGGAACTCGGCAGCTGCTCGGTAAACGGCTGTTTATTTCCATAAGTGTTCTCCATTTTAATTTTATAGAGTAACTTTGCGTTTTTTCCCAGTTCTTTGGTAAGCGCAACTTTCAATAATTTTACGTAATGCTCTTCGAGCCATTCATAGAAAAATTTACTTGGTACTTGAATGTATAACGCGTTGTCGGTTAGCTCAACTGATTTGATTGGTTCAAACCAAGTTTTGTATGCTTGATCTTGAATATTGTCCTTTATAAAAGACAAACAGTTTTCCCATACCGATTGAGCAGTTTTAGTCAT